>NZ_JBHURZ010000010.1:0-61814 GCF_042673825.1 Streptomyces sp. NPDC057002 | reverse complement strand
CCACATCCCCCCATTCCACTTGTGACGAAACCGCAGCCGGCGCGGGCCCGGGTACCGCGCCGGGCCCGCGGGCCTCATCCGTTTGTTTGCCTGGCTTCAACTTCCTTGTCAGGCTGGTACGTTGACATCGTCAGGGCAGTCGGGGCACGGGGGGCGCATGACCGCGGTCGTCTTCGTCCATGGGACCGGGGTTCGCGAGCCGGCCCACTCAGCGCTGGTGGGACGAGTGACGGCCGGACTGGCCGCACAGCGCCACGGGCTTCGGGTCCTGCCCTACTCCTGGGGAGCGGCACACGGTGCCACGCTCGCGGCCGACGGGGCGAGCCTGCCGCCCCGGTCCGGCACCACGCGCGGTCTCGGCGAAGGCCCGGCGGGGCCGGACCCGGGCGACCAGACGACCGCGGCATGGGCCGCCCTCTACGCCGACCCGTACGCCGAACTGGCCCTCGCCGCTGCCCGATCCGGCCCGGCCGTCGAACGCCCACCCGGCTCCGTACCGCCGCAGCAGCGCATACGGGCGCTGCTCACCGCTCTCGCCGCCCAAGGGGACGCGCCCGTCGCCGAGTTGGGACCCGGACTGGCCCGCGCCGCCACCGACCTGGCCGCCCACCCCCTGCTCGGCCCCGCCGCAGACGCCCTCGATGCGGCGGACCTCGCCGTTCTCGCCGCCCGCTCACTGACCGCCCGCCTCATCGCCGAGGCCCTCGACGCCGACTCCCCGCTCGTGCCGGTCGGCGAGACCCGTGACGCCGCCACCGACCGGATCGCCGAGGCCCTCGGCGCACCGCCCCGGGGCACGGAGCGAGGGCTGCGCTCCTCCCTGCTGCGGGCGGCCGGAGCAGTGGCCTCGCGTGCCGTCGAGCGTCGTCGGCGAGCCCTCACCGAGGCGGCCCACCCCGCCGCCGGCGACATCCTGCGCTACCTGAGCCGGGGCGCCGCCTTCCGGGACGGCCTGCGCACCCTCGTCGCGGGCCTGGAGCCGCCCGTCGCCGTGATCGGCCACAGCCTCGGCGGCATCATCGCCCTCGACACGCTGATCTCCGCCCCACTGCCGCAGGTCCGGCTCCTGGTGACGGCGGGCTCCCAGGGGCCCTTCCTCTACGAGTCGGGCTCTCTGCCGTCCCTCGAACACCCCGCGCCCCTGCCGTCGCACTTCCCGGCCTGGCTGAACCTCTACGACCCGCGCGATCTGCTCGGCTATCTCGGCGCGGCGCTCTTCCCCGGCCGCGTCACCGATGTCGCCGTCGACAGCGGTCAGCCCTTCCCCGCCGCGCACAGCGCCTACTGGACGAACCCCGCCGTGTACCGCCACATCGTGGACCACCTGCCGTGACCGGGTCGATGCCGTCCGTCGACCCCGCCCGGGTGCACGCCCTCGTCGTCGGGATCGAGGCATACGAGGCCGGGGACGCCTGGCGGCTGCCGGGGCCCGCCCGGGACGCCGTACGGTTCTGGCGACTGCTGCGGGACGCCGGGGTGCCGGAGTCTCAAGTGCGGCTGCACCTGGCCCCGTTGCCGCCGTACGACCCGCAAGTCCCTTACGGGCGAGCGGACCGGGCGACCTTGCGCCGGGCGCTCGTCCGCGAACTGTCCGCGGCGCAGGGCGACATGCTGTGGGTGTGGTGGGGCGGACACGGTGTGCTGGACCGGGCCGGGCGGCTCCGGCTCTTCTGCGCGGACGCGGGCGTCGCCGACAAGGTGGGCATCGACCTGGAATCCGCACTGGCCCGGTACGCGGGTGACGCCGTGCCCGGTCTGCGCGAGCAGATGTGGATCGTGGACGCCTGCGAGACCTTCGAGGAGGACCTCGCCTTCCAGGAGGCGCTGCCCGCCGACGCCCTGCCCGTGGGCCGGCCCAACCACGTGCACCGGCAGACCGTGTTGCGCGCCGCCGGCCGGGGCAGGGCGGCGGCCAACGACCCGGTCCGCGCCACCGGGCTGTTCTCCGACGTCCTGCTCGGTCTGCTGGCCGACCGGGCGGCCGTTCTGCCCGCGCCGCCCGATCCGGAGGAACTGTTTCCGGCCGTTCGGGCGCGCATCGCGGCCCTCAGGGAAGAGGGCCGTACTCTTCAGCATCCCGAGATCCGGCTCCAGGGCCCCGACCGTACGGAGACCCTGCCTCCGGCCGGACCGCCCGCCGCGCCGCGTCCCCTCGCGGCATTGCAGCGCGCGGTGGAGGCCCTCCTCGCCTACCCCCTGGTGAACGACCCGGACGAGCGGCAGACGGTCGTCGCCGCGCTGAACCCCCGTGTCACAGCAGCACTCCGCCGCCACAGCAGGGCACGCACCGACGTAGTCAACATCCTGGGCGGGCTCGCCCGGCGGGACCCGGAGGCACTGTGGGACCTGTTCGACGCCGTGGTGTCCGTCGACGACGATCCGGAGCTGAAGGTCGAACTGGCGGCCGCAATCGGCGAGTTGGCTTCCACTTCGCCGCGGCGGCGTGATCGGCGATGATCAGTGGCGTGATCGTACGGTTTTCGCCCCGGGGGGTATTGGTCATGATGGAAAGACACGGGGCATCGCGTGCCACCGTGCGAGAAGGGGGAGCATCTTGGACCAGCCGCCCGCTCTGCACCACACCGGAGCCGCCGCACCTGAACCGGTCGTCGCCGCCGCGGGGGCCGATGTGTGGGAATCCGATCTGGCGGACCTCGCGGCGCTGCCCCTGAGCGCCGTGGACGGTCTCCCCACCCTGCCCCCCACCACACGCCTGCTGACCGAGGTACTACGCGCCCGCAGCAGCATGAGGAGCGGCGAAGGGGGAGGCCAGGGCGCCCGAGCCGACTAGCCGCCGACCGCGTCCCGACGGCAGAGCCCCGGTGCGACACCCGCACGCGCACCGGGGTCCCCGCATGTCCGCCAACCCGACCGGAGGCCCGCGACGATGACCGAGCAGCACCTCGCTCCCTTCCGCATGCCGGACCGGCTCTTCGCGGAGCTGGCCGCCGGAGGTGGCTCCGCAGCGGCCGTCGCCTTCCTCGAACGAGCAGAACGCGCGCGGCGGTTGCTGCTCCTGCGCACTCTCCTCAACCATCTCGACGCCCTGCCCACCCCCCTCACCCCGGTCGCCGAGGCCTGGCGGGTGCTCAAGGAGGCGGCCGAGGAGTCGCCGGAGCCGGTCGAACGCCTGCTGCTGGCCCCGGCGACCGGCGGCTGGATCTCCCACATGCTGCGCCGGGTGCACGGCACGGCGACCGGGCCGCCGCTGTGGGCGGAGGCGGGCCACCTGTGTGCGCTGGCCCTCGCGGCCTCCTTGCACGCGGGCACCGAGACGGCCCTCGACGTCCCCCTCACCAGCGGGCGGCTGCCCGTGCCCGGTCTCGGCATGGTCAGACTTCCCGACGCGAAAGAGGGCTTGGCGGTCGGCCGGGCCATGACGTCGGGGGGAGAGCTGACCGTCGAAGGGCCGGGAAGCGCGGCCGTAACGGTGCGGGTGACGTGTCGCCCGCTGAGGCAGCACGCCGCCGCCGGGGCAGTGACAGAGGGGAGCAGCTGGCTTCCGCTGCGAGCCCTCACCCACACCGGCCCCGATGGCACGACGCCCGTCACCGTCGTACTCGAAGACCTCGACCCCTACCGAGACCTCGACGACCACCTGCCCCCGGACCGACTCGACGAGGACGAGGCACGGGAGTGGCAGCGGTTGTTCGGCGAGGCCGTGCGGATCCTCGCCCGCCCGGGTCCGCCGGGCACCGGGCGGGTCGACCCCGCCATGATCCGGGCGATCGTGCCCTTCGGACGCACCGCCGTCAGCCCGCCCCCGTTGCCCTTCGTCCAGGTGTCGGCCTCCAGTGGCGACTCCTTCGGCGGCATGCTCATAGTCCGCCCGGCCTCCGCCCTCGCCCTCGCGGAAACCCTGGTGCACGAGCTCCAGCACAGCAAGCTGGCCGCCCTCCTCCACCTGTTCCCGCTGCTGGAGGACGACCGGGCCGAGCGCTACTACGCCCCCTGGCGCACCGACCCCCGTCACCTCACCGGACTGCTGCACGGCGCGTACGCCTTCACCGGTGTCGCGGGTTTCTGGCGTGACCGGCTGGCCGGTGCGGAGGGGGCCGAGGCGGTCGAGCGGGCCGCCTACTTCTTCGCCCTGCGCCGCCTGCAGAGCCGCCTGGCCGCGCGCACCCTGCTGACCAGCGGCCGGCTGACCGTGCAGGGCCGCGCCCTCGTGTCCGGGCTCGCCCGCACCCTCGACGGCTGGCTGCGGGAGCCGGTCCCGCCGGCCGCGCTGGGCCGAGCCCGCACAGCCGCCGCACTGCACCGCACCGAATGGCGCCTGCGCAACGTCGCCCCGCCCTCCTCCGGATCCGCGAACCCCCGCTTCCGCCCCGACCGCACCTCCTGGCCCGACGTCCGCACCCACGCCTTCGCCGCCCGGCCCGTCGCCCCGCGCACCGCCGACGAGCAGCTGGCCGCCGGGGACGCCGCCGCCGCGCTCGCCCGGTACGCCGGCCAGCTCGCCACCGACCCCGCCGAACCGCACGCCCTGGCCGGCTGGATCGTCGCCCGTGCCGTGCTCGACCCGGGGCGGACGACCCGGCGGATGCTGGCCCGGCCGGAACTGCTCCAGCCGCTGCCCAGCGGATGACCGCGCCGGTTGTCGTCACGCAGACGCAAACAAGAGTTCGCGGAAACGCGCGAGCAGCGCGTCAACGGGCGCCCCGATGGTCAGGATGGAGGCATGGCATACCACGTCCACTCCGAGGCCGGGCGGCTGCGCCGCGTCATCCTGCACCGGCCCGATCTCGAGCTCAAAAGGCTCACCCCGAGCAACAAGACCTCGCTGCTCTTCGACGATGTGCTGTGGGTGCGCAGGGCCCGCGCCGAGCACGACGGATTCGCCGATGTGCTGCGCGACCGGGGCGTCGCCGTCCACCTCTTCGGTGATCTCCTGGCCGAGACGCTTCAGGTCCCGGCGGCCAGAACCCTCGTCCTGGACCGGGTCTTCGACGAGAAGGAGTACGGCCCCCTGGCCACCGACCACCTCAGAGCCGCCTTCGAGAACCTGCCGGCGCGGGAACTGGCCGAGCTCCTGGTCGGCGGCATGACGAAGCGCGAGTTCCTGGACGGGCACCCGGAGCCGACCTCCGTGCGGTTCCACGTCATGGACCTGGACGACTTCCTGCTGTACCCCCTGCCCAACCACCTCTTCACCCGCGACACCTCCGCCTGGATCTACGACGGCGTCTCCATCAACGCCATGCGCTGGCCCGCCCGGCGGCGCGAGACCGTGCACTTCGAGGCGATCTACCGGCATCACCCGCTGTTCCGGGACGAGACCTTCCACGTGTGGTCGGAGGGGCAGGCCGACTACCCGTCGACCATCGAGGGCGGGGACGTCCTGGTCATCGGCAACGGGGCCGTCCTCCTCGGTATGAGTGAGCGCACCACACCGCAGGCCGTCGAGATGCTCGCGCACAAGCTGTTCGCCGCCGGTTCCGCGGAGACGATCGTGGCGCTCGACATGCCCAAGCGGCGTGCCTTCATGCACCTCGACACCGTGATGACGATGGTCGACGGCGACACCTTCACCCAGTACGCGGGCCTCGGCATGCTCCGCTCGTACACCATCGAGCCGGGCGTCGGCGAGAAGGAGCTGAAGGTCACCGATCATCCGGCGGAGCACATGCACCGCGCGATCGCCGCCGCGCTCGGGCTGAACGAGATCCGGGTGCTGACCGCCACCCAGGACGTGCACGCGGCCGAGCGCGAGCAGTGGGACGACGGCTGCAACGTCCTGGCCGTCGAACCGGGCGTCGTGGTCGCCTACGAACGGAACGCCACCACCAACACTCACCTGCGCAAGCAGGGCATCGAGGTGATAGAGATCCCGGGCAGCGAGCTGGGGCGGGGGAGGGGCGGGCCGCGCTGTATGAGCTGCCCGGTCGAAAGGGAGCCCGTATAGGCATGCTGAGCTTCGTATAGTATTCCAGGAGTCTGTGTCCCCGTATCCCTGGAGCGCCCCCATGGCGACAGCCCCGAGCGCCCTCGCCGGCCGCCACTTCCTCAAGGAGCTGGATTTCACCGAGGAGGAGTTCCGCGGTCTGGTCGAGCTGGCCGCAGAGCTGAAGGCCGCCAAGAAGGCCGGGACCGAGACCCAGTACCTGCGGGGCCGGAACATCGCGCTGATCTTCGAGAAGACCTCCACCCGCACCCGCTGCGCTTTCGAGGTCGCGGCCGCCGACCAGGGCGCCTCGACCACGTACCTCGACCCGTCCGGCTCGCAGATCGGTCACAAGGAGTCGGTCAGGGACACCGCGCGGGTGCTGGGCCGGATGTACGACGGGATCGAGTACCGGGGCGACAGTCAGCAGAAGGTCGAGGAGCTGGCGGCGCACGCCGGTGTGCCCGTCTTCAACGGGCTCACCGACGAATGGCACCCCACCCAGATGCTGGCCGACGTGCTGACCATGACCGAGCACTGTGCCAAGCCGCTGACCGAGACCACCTTCGCCTACCTGGGCGACGCCCGCTTCAACATGGGCAACTCCTACCTGGTCACCGGCGCGCTGCTCGGCATGGATGTGCGTCTGGTCGCGCCGAAGGCCTACTGGCCGGCCGAGGAGGTCGTCGACCGGGCCCGCGCCCTCGCCGAGGGCAGCGGCGCCCGGATCACGCTCACCGAGACCCTGGACGACGGCGTCCGTGGCGCCGACTTCGTCGCCACGGACGTCTGGGTCTCCATGGGCGAGCCGAAGGAGGTCTGGGACGAGCGCATCACCGCCCTCGGCCCGTACGCCGTGACCATGGACGTCCTGCGCGCCACCGGCAACCCGGACGTGAAGTTCCTGCACTGCCTGCCCGCCTTCCACGACCTGGGCACCAAGATCGGGCGCGAGATCCACGCCTCGCACGGCCTGGCGTACCTCGAGGTCTCCGACGAGGTCTTCGAGTCGGCCCACTCGGTGGTCTTCGACGAGGCGGAGAACCGGATGCACACCATCAAGGCGGTCCTGGTGGCGACCCTGGCGTGAGCAGGCCTTACGCCGAAGGGCGCCGCTGAGCCGGCACCGCGGGCAGCCTGAACCACACCGCCTTGCCGGACTCGGTCGGCCGGTGCCCGCACGACGAGCTCAGGGCGCGGATCAGCAGCAGCCCGCGCCCGTGCTCCTGCCAGGGGTCGGGCGGCCCGCCGGCCGGGCGGGTGAGATCGCCGGGCGGGGCCGGGTCGGTGTCGTGCACCTCGACCTGACATCCCGACGGCATCAGCTCCACCACCAGCTCTATCGGAGCCTCACCGGTGGTGTGCTCCACCGCGTTGGCCACCAGCTCCGCCGTGAGCAGCTCCGCCGTGTCGCAGTCGGCCCCGTACTCCAGCTCGGCCAGCGCCGTACGGACCAGGGCACGGGCCACGGGCACCGCCGCGACGGTGTGCGGCAGCGCGATGCGCCAGGAGGCGGGGGCTGAGGGGAGTTCGTACAAGGCGGGTCCGTTCATGGAGCAGGACATCCTGCTTTCAACCTTATGAATGGTACGGCGCCGCTCTTCAGAGGCGTCCGAGGGGCCAGCGTCGGGGGGCGCCTTCGCCCCCTTGCCGGACGGCTTACCCAGGTGAACGCGGTGCCGCGCGCCGCTGCTCCCGCCGTTACGCCGGTGTGGATGATCTGTGACGGATGTGACCGGGCCGGGTCACCCCGGATCCACACAGAAGTCCTACCCGGACGGTCTATCGCGCACTCATGACGACAGTCACGGATGAGTGATAGCTTCGTGGGGTAGAGCTCAGTGAGACAGTGCCCGCCCGAGGAGGCCGCACGTCATGAGTCCCTTCACCGGCTCCGCCGCCCGCACCCCCCGCTGGGAGCACCTGCGCGTCGATCTCACCGACGGCGTCGCCACCGTCACCCTGGCCCGCCCCGAGAAGCTCAACGCGCTCACCTTCGGCGCCTACGCCGACCTGCGCGACCTGCTCGCGGAGCTGTCCCGGGAGCGGTCCGTACGGGCCCTGGTGCTGGCCGGCGAGGGGCGCGGCTTCTGCTCCGGCGGCGACGTCGACGAGATCATCGGCGCCACCCTCGGCATGGACACCGCCCGGCTCCTGGACTTCAACCGCATGACCGGCCAGGTGGTGCGCGCCGTCCGGGAGTGCCCCTTCCCGGTGATCGCGGCGGTGCACGGCGTGGCTGCGGGTGCCGGAGCGGTGCTCGCCCTGGCAGCGGACTTCCGCGTCGCCGACCCGACGGCCCGCTTCGCGTTCCTCTTCACCCGGGTCGGCCTCTCCGGCGGCGACATGGGCGCGGCCTACCTGCTGCCCAGGGTCGTGGGCCTGGGCCACGCGACCCGCCTCCTGATGCTGGGCGACCCGGTCCGGGCCCCCGAGGCCGAGCGCATCGGCCTGATCAGCGAACTGACGGAGGAGGGCGGAGCGGACGAGGTGGCCCAGCAGCTGGCCCGTCGTCTGGCAGAAGGCCCGGCCCTCGCCCATGCCCAGACGAAGGCCCTGCTGACGGCCGAGCTGGACATGCCCCTGGCGGCCTCGGTGGAGCTGGACGCGTCGACCCAGGCGCTGCTGATGAACAGCGCGGACTACGCGGAATTCCACGCCGCTTTCACGGAGAAGCGCCCTCCCAAATGGAGCGGACGGTGACCGCAATCCCTTCAGGGGCGCGGGGAACCGCGCGATCAGCCACGGACGGCCCGCACCCGCACCACGACAACAGCCACCCCCTACGCGTGGCGATCATCGGCGGCGGCCCCGGCGGCCTCTACGCCGCCGCCCTCCTCAAACGCCTCGATCCGTCCCGCGACATCACCGTCTGGGAACGCAACGCCCCCGACGACACCTTCGGCTTCGGAGTGGTCCTCTCCGACGAAACCCTCGGCGGCATAGAACACGCAGACCCTCAGGTCTACGAGGCCCTCCAGAGAGACTTCATCCGCTGGGACGACATCGACATCACCCACCGCAACACCCGCCACACCTCCGGAGGCCACGGCTTCGCCGCCCTCGGCCGCAAACGGCTCCTCGAAATCCTCCACACCCGCTGCCGCGACCTCGGCGTGGCCCTCCGCTTCCACACCGAGGCCCCGAAAGACCTCACGCAGACCCACGACCTGGTCATCGCATCCGACGGCATCCACAGCACCACCCGCGAGACGTACGCGGACGTCTTCCGCCCCCAGGTGACGGCACACCACTGCCGCTACATCTGGCTCGCCGCCGACTTCCCCTTCGACTCCTTCCGCTTCGACATCGCCGAGACCGAACACGGCGTGATGCAGCTGCACGGCTACCCCTACGCCCCCGACGCCTCCACCGTGATCATCGAGATGCGCGAGGAGGTCTGGCAGCGGGCCGGTTTCGACGAGCTCGACGAGACCGAGTCGATCGAACGCTGCGGCAAGATCTTCGCGGAAGCACTCGGCGGCCGCCCCCTGCGGTCCAACAACTCGGCGTGGACGACCTTCCGTACGGTCGTCAACGACCGCTGGTCGCACGGCAACCTCGTCCTGCTCGGCGACGCAGCCCACACCGCCCACTTCTCCATCGGCTCCGGCACCAAGCTCGCCGTCGAGGACGCCCTGGCCCTGGCCGCCTGCCTGGAGGAGCGGGACTCTCTGGAGGAGGCCCTGGCCGCGTACGAGGCGGAGCGGCGGCCCGTGGTCGCCTCCACGCAGCGCGCGGCCCGCGCCAGCCTGGAGTGGTTCGAGAACCTCGGCCTGTACCTGGACCAGCCGCCCCGCCAGTTCGCCTTCAACCTGCTCACCCGCAGCCGCCGTGTCACCCACGACAACCTGCGGCTGCGCGACCCGGACTTCACGGAGGCGGTGGAGCGCGAGTTCGGCTGCCCGCCCGGCACGCCCCCGATGTTCACCCCGTTCCGGCTGCGCGGTCTGACCCTGCGCAACCGGGTCGTCGTCTCGCCCATGGACATGTACTCGGCGGTCGACGGCGTCCCCGGCGACTTCCACCTGGTCCATCTGGGCGCGCGGGCGCTGGGCGGGGCCGGGCTGGTGATGACCGAGATGGTGTGCGTCAGCGAGGAGGGCCGGATCACGCCCGGCTGCGCCGGCCTCTACACCGGCCGGCAGGCCGAGGCGTGGCGGCGTATCACCGACTTCGTGCACGACCGGGCGCCCGGCACCGCGATCGGCGTGCAGCTCGGTCACAGCGGCCGCAAGGGCTCCACGAAGCTGATGTGGGAGGGCATGGACGAGCCCCTCGATGAGGGCAACTGGCCGCTCGTGGCCGCCTCCGCGCTGCCCTACAAGCCGTACAGCCAGACCCCCCGCGCGCTGACCCGCGCCCAGCTCACCGACATCCGTGAGCAGTTCACGGCAGCCGCCTGCCGTGCCGCCCGGGCCGGCTTCGATCTGCTCGAACTGCACTGCGCCCACGGTTACCTGCTCTCCGGTTTCCTCTCCCCGCTGACCAACCGGCGTACCGACGCCTACGGCGGCTCGCCGGAGAAGCGGCTCCGTTTCCCGCTGGAGGTGTTCGACGCCGTACGGAACGTATGGCCGGGGGAGCGGCCCCTGACCGTGCGGATCTCCGCCACCGACTGGGCCGAGGGCGGGACGACGGCCGAGGACGCCGTCGAGATCGCCCGGGCCTTCGCCGCGCACGGCGCCGACGCCATCGACGTGTCGACGGGGCAGGTCGTGGCGGACGAGCGGCCGGAGTTCGGGCGGTCGTACCAGACGCCGTTCGCGGACCGTATCCGGCGTGCCACCGGCGTCCCGGTGATCGCGGTCGGCGCGATCTCCTCCTGGGACGACGTCAACTCCCTGATCCTGGCCGGCCGCACGGATCTGTGCGCGCTGGCCCGCCCGCACCTCTACGACCCGCACTGGACCCTGCACGCGGCGGCCGAACAGGGCTACACGGGCCCGGGCGTCGCCTGGCCGGCCCCGTACCGCGCGGGCAGCCGCCGGCCCCAGACCGGCCGAACCGACGCGCCGAAACCGCGGTTGAGCATCTAGCCCGCGGCAGGCGTGAAGTCCGTCTCCTTCGCGTCGATGATCCGGGCGCCCATGTTGCGCTCCATCATCTCCAGGGCGGCGGAAGCCAGATGCGGGTGGATGGAGGCGACGGCGTCCCTGGGGACCGTGACCTCCAGATGGCGGATGTGCGCGTCCAGGGCCGAGTAGAGGACGCACTGCTCGGTGACCTGGCCGGTCAGCACGACATGCCCGACGTCCAGGCTCCACAGGAGGTAGGAGAGAGGGGTCTCGAAGAAGACCGAATGGCGGGCCTTCACCACGAAGAGCGACTCGTCGTCGGGTCGGATCGGCTCGATCAGGTCCGCGTGCGGCCGGGCCAGCGCGGTGTCCACGAGCTCTCCGTGGTGCGAGCGCCACAGTCCGAAGTTGTCGTTCGCGTAGACCACCGGCACGTCCGCCTCGCGGGCCCGGCCGATCAGCTCGGCGATGACCGGCACGACCCGTTCCACGGACGGCACGAGCAGCTCGGCGTCCTCGTGGTCGTACGTGTTGATCATGTCGACCACGATCAGAGCCGGCTGCGTCGGGCCTGCCCGCCGTTCCATCGCCTCCGCCGTCCGTCCGGGGCTTTCACCGTGCTGCCGAGTACCCGGTGGCCCGGTGGGCCCAAACGAGGGGACGCGATCTACAGCCCCACGAATTGCGCCCCCGCGTCCCGCAGCCGCTCGTGCAGCCCCCGGAACACCGCCGACGAGCGCTCCCCGGGCCAGTCCCGGGGGAGCAGCGCGGACGGCAGGCCGGGGTCGGTGTAGGGGAGGTGGCGCCAGGAGTCCAGGGCGAGCAGGTAGTCGCGGTAGGCCTCCTCGGGCGGGGTGTCCTCGCGCTTCTCCCAGCCGTGCAGCACGGGCGCGTGGCGGTCGAGGAACGCCTCGTGCTCCTTGGCGATGGCGGCCAGGTCCCACCAGCGGGTGACGGCCTCGGCGGTCGGCGCGAAGCCGAGGTGGCCGCCGCGGAAGAAGTCGACGTACCCGTCGAGCCGCAGCCGCTGGAGGGTGTGCCGGGACTCCTCGTACAGCCGCGCGGGCGCGATCCATACGCCCGGAGCGGCTGTGCCGAAACCGAGGCCGGCCAGCCGGGAGCGCAGCACGTGCCGCTTCTGCCGCTCCGACTCCGGCACGGAGAACACGGCGAGCACCCAGCCCTCGTCCTCGGGCGGTGCCGTGGCGTAGATGCGCCGGTCGCCGTCGTCGAGCAACTGACGGGCGTCCGGTGACAGTTCGTACCCGGCGGCACCCTGAGCGGTGCGGGCGGGCACGAGCAGTCCGCGTCTCTTGAGCCGCGACACCGAGGAGCGTACGGACGGGGCGTCCACACCGACCGCGGCCAGCAGCCGGATCAGTTCGGCTACCGGCACGGGGCCCGGTACGAAGCGGCCGTACGCGCCGTAGAGCGTGACGATGAGAGACCGTGGTGCATGCTGGTCGGACACGTTGATCATCTTAGGTCGTACGGCTCAATCCTGGTCGCCTTCGGTGCCGCCGTCCGGGACTCCTCCGGTGCGCAGCCGGAATCGCTGGAGCTTGCCGGTGGCGGTGCGCGGCAGCGCGTCCAGGAAGACGATCTCGCGCGGGCACTTGTACGGCGCCAGCTCGCTGTTCACGAAGTCGCGCAGCGCCCCGGCGTCCCGTTCCGCGCCCTCCTTGAGGACGGCGTAGGCCACCACGACCTGTCCGCGCGCCTCGTCGGGCCGTCCCACGACCGCCGCCTCCAGCACGTCCGGGTGCCGCAGCAGCGCGTCCTCGACCTCGGGTCCGGCGATGTTGTACCCGGCCGAGATGATCATGTCGTCGGCGCGGGCGACGTACCGGAAGTAGCCGTCGGGTTCGCGGACGTAGGTGTCGCCGGTGATGTTCCAGCCGCCGCGTACGTACTCCCGCTGCCGCGGGTCGGCGAGATAGCGGCAGCCGACCGGTCCGCGCACGGCGAGCAGCCCCGGCTGCCCGTCGGGCACCGGCCGGCCGTCCGTGTCCTGCACGCGCGCGTGCCAGCCCGGTACGGGCACGCCCGTCGCCCCGGGCCGGATCCGTTCGTCGGCCGCCGAGATGAAGATGTGCAGCAGTTCGGTGGCGCCGATGCCGTTGATGACGCGCACGCCGGTGCGTTCGTGCCAGGCCCGCCAGGTGGCCGCGGGCAGGTTCTCGCCGGCGGAGACGCAGCGGCGCAGGGACGAGACGTCGTGGCCGTCGAGCTCGTCGAGCATCGCGCGGTACGCCGTCGGCGCGGTGAACAGCACGGAGACCCGGTGCCGGGCGATGGCGGGCAGCAGCTGCTTCGGGCCCGCCTGCTCCAGCAGCAGGGCGCTCGCCCCGGCCCGCAGCGGGAAGACCACCAGTCCGCCCAGCCCGAAGGTGAAGCCGAGCGGCGGGCTGCCGGTGAAGACGTCGTCGGCGCGGGGCTTCAGCACATGCCGGGAGAAGGTGTCGGCGATGGCCAGCACGTCCCGGTGGAAGTGCATACAGCCCTTGGGGCGGCCGGTGGTGCCGGAGGTGAAGGCGATCAGCGCCACGTCGTCGGCCGCCGTCGGGACGGCCTCGTACGGCGTGCCGGGCGCCTGCCGGTTGAGCAGGTCGTCCGGGGCGTCACCGCCGTACGTCGTGATCCGCAGGTCCGGGATCTCGGCCTTGGCGAGGTCGTCGACGGCCCGGATGTCGCACAGCGCGTGCCGGACCCGGGCGATCTCGCACATCGTGCTCAGCTCGTGCGGGCGCTGCTGGGCGAGCACCGTGACCGCCACGGCCCCCGCCTTCAGCACGGCCAGCCAGCAGGCGGCGAGCCACGGTGTGGTGGGGCCGCGCAGCAGCACCCGGTTGCCGGGGACGACGCCGAGGTCACCGGTGAGCAGGTGCGCGATGCGGTCGACCCGGGCGCGCAGCTCGCCGTACGTCCAGGGCTCACCGGTGGGGGTGAGGAACGCGGGCCGGTCGCCGGGAGGGCCGTGAAGCAGTTCGGCGGCGCAGTTGAGCCGTTCGGGGTAGCGCAGCTCCGGCAGGTCGAAACGGAGCTCGGGCCAGTGGTCCGGGGGTGGCAGATGGTCGCCGGCGAAGGTGTCGACGTGCGCCGTGTCCCGTGGATTCATACGGTTCGCCCCCTTGGCGTGGTGGGCTCGCCCCTGGAGCGTATCGTGTTGGTGACGACAGTCAACGGTCCGCGATAGCCTCGGAGTGGCCCAGCCGGGAAGCAGGGTGGCGGAGAAGGGACCGGCAATGACCGCATTCTCGCTCGAACCGGCACAACTCGCCTGGTGTGCCGAGCTGCGCGCCCTGGCCGCCGAACGGCTCCGCCCGCTGGCCGAGAAGGGGGAACCGGGCCATGTGAACCGCGCGCTGGTCACCGAACTGGGCCGACTGGGCCTGCTCGGACGGCTCTTCACCTCCGGCGCCCTCGAGCTGTGCCTGATGCGCGAGTCCCTGGCCCACGGCTGCACGGAGGCCGAGACGGCCCTCGCCCTCCAGGGCCTCGGTGCCCACCCGGTCCATGCCCACGGCACCGAGCCCCAGCGCGCCCGCTGGCTCCCCCGGGTGGCCGACGGCACGGCGGTCGCGGCGTTCGCGCTGAGCGAGCCGGGAGCGGGATCGGACGCGGCGGCGCTGGCCCTGCGAGCGGACCGGGACGGCCCGGCCCGCTGGCGCCTCACCGGCGAGAAGTGCTGGATCTCCAACGCCCCCGAGGCCGACTTCTACACCGTCTTCGCCCGGACCGTCCCCGATGCCGGGGCCCGGGGCGTCACGGCCTTCCTGGTGCCAGCCGACCGCCCGGGCCTGACCGGCACCGGCCTCGACATGCTCTCCCCGCACCCCATCGGCGCGCTCGACTTCGACGCCGTACCGGTGACGGCCGAGGACGTGCTCGGAGAGGTGGACCGCGGCTTCCGGGTCGCGATGGGCACGCTCAATCTGTTCCGCCCCAGCGTCGGCGCCTTCGCGGTCGGCATGGCCCGGGCCGCCCTCGACGCGACCCTCGCCCACACCGCCGGGCGGGACGCCTTCGGCGGCAAGCTGAAGGACCTCCAGGCCGTGTCCCACCAGGTCGCCGAGATGGCCCTGCGTACGGAGGCGGCCCGTCTGATGGTCTACGCGGCGGCGTCCGCCTACGACGAGGACGCCCCGGACGTGCCCCAGCGTGCCGCCATGGCGAAACTGCTCGCCACCGAGACCGCGCAGTACGTCGTCGACACGGCCGTCCAGCTGCACGGCGCCCGGGCGCTGCAACGCGGCCACCTGCTCGAACACCTCTACCGCGAGGTGCGCGCCCCACGCGTCTACGAAGGGGCCAGCGAGGTGCAACGCGGCATCATCGCCAAGGAGTTGTACGCCGAGTCGTACGCCCACCAGGAGGCCCGGTGACCAGCGAGCGCGTCAACCCGCCCGACCTGTCCCCGCCGACGGGCTTCTCGCACGCCGTCGTGGCCTCAGGGTCGAGGGTGGTGTTCCTGGCGGGCCAGACCGCCCTCGACGCCGACGGCAAGGTGGTGGGGCGGACCCTGCCGGAACAGTTCGAGAGGGCGCTGGCGAACCTGCTGGCCGCTCTCGAGGCGGCCGGCGGCACACCGTCCGACCTCGCCCGCGTCACCGTCTACGCCACGGACGTCGCCGCGTACCGCGCCCACGCATCCCAACTGGGGCGGCTGTGGCACGAGGCGGCCGGGCGGGACTATCCCGCCATGGCGGTCGTCGAGGTCGTCCGGCTGTGGGACGAAGAGGCGATGGTCGAACTCGACGGCTTCGCGGTGCTGCCCTAGGTGTGCTGTTCGGAGAGGTTGGTGACGCGGCTGGCTGGTGTTTGGCCGCTGATGCCGGTGTGGGGTCGGTGGTAGTTGTACCAGTCCAGCCAGTCGGGAAACGCTGCCTGTCGTTCGGTATCTGAGGTGTAGGGCCGCTGGTAGGCCCACTCGTCGAGCAGGGTGCGGTGGAAGCGTTCGACCTTGCCGTTGGTCTGGGGCCGCCAGGCGCGGGTCCAGCGCGGACTGATGCCCAGCTCACGACATGTGTCGCGCCAGGTGTTCTTGGTGTAGGCCCAGGCGTTGTCGGTCAGCACGCGCTCGACGGTGACGCCCTGGCTGGCGAACCAGGCGGTGGCCCGGCGCAGAAAGCCGGCGCAAGTGGCGGCTTTCTCGTCGGGCAGGTCCTCGGTGTAGGCCAGGCGGGAGTGGTCGTCCAGGGCGGTGTGCAGGCAGGCGTATCCGGTCCCGTTGCGGCGGTCCTGGTTTGCCCGGCCGGCTGCCCGGCCGAGGACCTTGTGGCCGCCGCCGTCGGGGATGCGTCCGAGTTTCTTGACGTCGATATGGAGCAGTTCACCGGGCCGGGCACGCTCGTAGCGGCGGACGGGTTCGCCGGTGGCCCGGTCGCAGGCCGCGAGCGCAGGCAGGCCGCGGCGGACGAGGATGCGGTGGGCGGTGGAGGCGGCGATGTCGCAGCGGGCGGCCAGCCGCACCGGTCCGATGCTCGCGCCGCAGGCGCACGACCCGTTCCTCGATGGCATCCGGAGTGCGGCCGGGCTGGTGGTGCGGGCGGCTGGAGCGGTCCTGCATCCCGGCGGACCCGTGCTTGCGGTAGCGGCCTGCCCAGCGTGCTGCGGTGGTGTGGCTGACCTGGAAGCGTTCGGCGGCCCGGCGCAGCGGCCATCCCTCGTCGACGACACACCGGGCCAGACGCAGCCTGCCGGTCGCGGTCAGCGGGGCGTTACGGTGGAACAACGAGGGCCTCCTGGTAACCGGTTGTAGATGTCGCAATCCACACCGAACCCAGAGGCCCTCGCCTCGTTCAAGGACCACTCAAGGTGTGTCGCCTGTCACCAACGTCCCCGGACAGCACACCTAGGGCCGCTCTCAGGCCGCGACGGCCAGCCCCTGCGTCGGCACCCGGTGCGGCTCCACCACACGTCCGTCGGGCAGCAGCTCACCGGTGTCGTCGAAGACGACCGCCCCGTCGCACAGCAGGCTCCAGCCCTGCTCGGGGTGGGCGGCGACGACATGCGCCGAGGAGGAGTCGGTCGCGGGGCACTGGGTCTGGTGGGCACACATGGCGCACCTCCACGTCGGTAGGGCCATCCGGAGGATTCGTATGACTCTTACGTACAGACCATGCTCCTGACTCGAACTCATCGGAACGGCTCGTCAGGAAGCGTGACACGCCCCGGACATTCCCCGGACCGTTCCACGACGGTCGGTGCCGGCCCGCCACCGAAGGAGTGAGGGGCCCGGGCGTCGCCCCGGGCGCCGGGTACGAGTGGAACAAAAACCACTCCTTTCGGGAGGTTCCCCCCATGCGTGTACGTCCCCTGCTCGGTGCGACGGCCGGTGCCGCGCTGCTCCTGCTCACCGGCGCCACCGCGGCACCCGCCACCGCGTCCGCCGCGGCCCCCTACGAGGCCGTGACGGTCGACGCGGTGGGCCGGATCACCGCCGACGGCACCGTCACCCTCTCCGGCACCTACCGCTGCCGGAGCGCCGTCGGCCCGGTCTTCGTCAGCTCCTCCGTGAGCCAGGGCGTCTCCACCACCCGCTACGGCATCGGCGGCACCCGGGCCGTGTGCGACGGGGTGAAGCACCGCTGGGCCAACACGGGCCGGCCCAGGCCCGGCGTGCTCGCGCCCGGAGCGGCCCACGTCGAGGCCACCCTGATGGAACTGCGCACCTTCAGCGGACTGCCGCTGCCCAGCTTCCACGCGGTCCACGGACGGGACATCTCCCTGACCCGGCCCTGAGCGCGGGCCGGTGACCTGGGCCTCCCGCACCGCGGTGGTGCGCGGAGGCCCTCTTTGACTGTTTAATTGCGAGGCCTGTGCAAGAACTTGACTACAGCAACAACGGGGTGAGGTCATATGTCGACCCGTCGGATACGAGGAGCCGCCGCCACGGCGGCGCTGGCCGCGGCGGTCACCGCCTGCTCGGCCCCCAGCAGCGGCGGCGAGGGCGACGCCAAGTCCGGATCCGTCGTCATCGGGGTGGCCTCCGAGCCGGACACCCTCAGCCCGCTGCTCGGCTACGGCAAGGACGGCAACTCCAAGATCTTCGACGGGCTGCTCGCCCGCGACGCCGGCCTGAAGTTGAAGCCCGCCCTCGCGGCGGCGCTCCCCGAGGTCGCCGACGGCGGCCGCACCTACACCTACAGGCTGCGCGACGGGGTGGAGTTCAGCGACGGCGAGCCCCTGACGGCCGCCGACGTCGTCTACACGTACCGGACCGCCCTCGACGCCAAGACCAACAACACCTTCAAGAGCGAGCTGGACGCCGTCAAGGAGGTCAAGGCGAGCGGCGACGACAAGGTCGTCTTCACCCTCAAGTACCCCTACGCCGCCTTCGCCGCCCGCACCGTGCTGCCCATCGTCCCCGAGCACATCGCCGGAGAGCAGGACCCCAACACCGGCGCCTTCAACACCGAGCCCGTCGGCACCGGCCCGTACGTCCTCTCCAAGTGGAGCAAGGGCGAGAAGCTCACCTTCAAGGCCAACCCCCGCTACTGGGGAGGCAAGCCGAAGGTGAAGACCTTCACCATGGCGGTCATCGCCGACGACAACGTACGCGCCACCCGGCTGCGCTCCGGCGACCTCGACGGCGCGGTCCTCCCGCCCAACCTCGCCGCCACGTTCAAGAGCGACGAGGGCAGGCGCACGTACGAGGCCAGGTCCTACGACTTCCGGGCCGTCACCCTCCCCACCCCGAACAAGGTCACCGGCGACCGCGCCGTCCGGCAGGCCCTCGACGCCGCCGTGGACCGCGAGGCGATGGTCGGCAAGATCCTCGACGGCGCCGGCCGCCCGGCCTACGGGCCGCTGCCCGTCGACGACCCCGCCTTCACCAAGGCCATCGAGCGCTCCCAGGACCTCGGCAAGGCCAGGAGGATCCTGGACGAGGCAGGCTGGAAGCCCGCCGGGGACGGCATCCGCGCCAAGGACGGACAGCGGGCGTCCTTCACCCTCCTCTACCCCTCCGGCGACAAGGTCCGCCAGGACCACGCCCTCGCCTACGCCTCCGACGCCAAGAAGGCCGGCATCGAGGTGAAGGCGGAGAGCGCCACCTGGGAGGTCATCGAGCCGCGGATGAAGAACACCGCCGTTCTCGCGGGCTTCGGCAGCACCGGCGACCCCGACTTCGGCCTGTACACCCTGCTGCACTCCTCCCTCGCCGGCGACGGCTTCAACAACATGGCCCGCTACGACAACCCGGCCGTGGACCGCGCCCTCGACAACGGCCGCCGCGGCCAGGACCCGGCGGAGCGCACGGCCGCCTACGACAAGCTCCAGCGCGCCCTGGTCCAGGACCCCGGCTACACCTTCCTCACCCACATCGACCACCTCTACGTCCTGGCCGACCGCTGGGACGGCCTGAGCACCCAGCTCGAACCGCACGAGCACGGCTTCGCCAGCGGCCCCTGGTGGAACATCGAGGACTGGCAGCCGAAGAAGTGAACCGACTCCCCTGGGGAGCGATGGCACGGCTGGCGGGGCGGCGGGCGCTGTTCGCCGTCCCCGTCCTGCTCGTCGTCACCTTCGGCGTGTTCGCGATCGCCGCCGCCTCCCCGTTCGACCCCGTCAAGGCGTACGCCGGCACCGCCGCGCTCGGCGCCGACCAGCAGACCCTGGACCGGCTGCGCGAGAACCTCGGCGCGGACCAGCCCTTCGCCGCCCGCTGGTGGCAGTGGCTGACCTCCGCGCTCAGCGGCGACCTCGGCCACTCCAGCGTGCTGCGGCAGCCGGTCGCCCAGGTGATCGGCGAACGGCTCGTGTGGTCCTCGCTGCTGTGCGCGGTCGCCTTCGCCGCCGCCGTGCTGGTGGGCACCGTCCTCGGCGTGCTCGCCGCCCGTCGGCCCGGGTCGCTCCTCGACCGGGCCGTCACCTCCCTCGCCTACACCCTGGAGGCGGCCCCGGTCTTCTGGATCGCCCTGCTCGCCGTCTGGCTGTTCGCCCTCCAGTGGGACGTCCTCCCGGCGGGCGGTCTGACGGACACGGCCAGCGAACAGGTCACGCCGGGGCAGGTCGCGAGCCACCTCGTCCTGCCCGCCGGTGTCCTCGCGGTCTCCCAACTCCCCTGGTTCACGCTCTACGTCCGCCAGGGCGTCGGCGACGCCCTGGCGGAGGACCCGGTACGCGGCGCCCGCGCACGCGGCCTGAGCGAACGCACCGTCCTGCTCGGCCACGCCCTGCGCTCCGGAGTGCTGCCGGTGCTCACCCTGATCGGCTCCCGCGTGCCCGAACTCATCACCGGGGCCCTGCTGGTGGAGAGTGTTTTCAGCTGGCCGGGCATCGCCGCCGCCACCGTCGAGGCGGCCACCGCCGTCGACTTCCCGCTGCTCGCCGCCCTGACGACCCTGGCCACGGCCGCCGTCCTCGCCGGGAACCTGCTCGCCGACCTGCTCTACGGACTGTTCGACCCGAGGGTGAAGCTCAGTGACATGTGACGCACCGGCGCCCGCCGGCGCCCCGGCCGAGACCGAGTGGCGCTCGCACGGCCCGAAACGCCGCTCCACCCGCACGCTGCGGGTGCGCACGTCCGCCGTCCTGGTGGGCGCGACCGTCCTCGCCGTGCTGCTCGTACCGCCGCTGGTCCAGCTCGACCAGCAGGCCGTCGACCTCGCCGCCAAGCTCCAACCGCCCTCCTGGTCGCACCCCTTCGGCACCGACGACGTCGGCCGCGACCTGCTGCTGCGCTGTGTCTACGGCCTGCGCGTCTCGCTGCTCGTCGGAGTGGCGGCGGCGCTGACGGCCACGGTGGTCGGCACCGCCGTGGGCGCGACGGCGGGCGCCCTGGGCGGCTGGGCCGATCGCGCCCTGATGCGGGTGGTCGACGCGTTCTCGTCCGTGCCGCACCTGCTGCTCGGCATCTTCATCGTCGCGATGTTCCGCCCCGGTGTCTGGCCGGTGGTCGTCTCCGTCGCGCTCACCCACTGGCTGTCCACCGCCCGGATCGTCCGCGCCGAGGTGCTGTCCCTGCGGTCCAGGCCGTACGTCGACGCCGCCGTCTCCGGCGGGGCGTCCCGGTGGCGGGTGACGGTACGGCATCTGCTGCCCGCCGTCCTTCCCCAAGCCGCCCTGGCCGCCGTGCTGATGGTGCCGCACGCCATGTGGCACGAGTCGGCGCTGTCCTTCCTCGGACTCGGGCTGCCCACCCACACGGCGAGCCTCGGCACCCTGATCCAGACGGCCCGCGGCTCCCTGCTCGCCGGACAGTGGTGGCCGACCCTGTTCCCGGGCCTGTTCCTCATCATCCCCACCCTCGCGATCGCCGGCCTCGCCGGAGCATGGCGGGAGCGGATCCATCCCCGCCACCGATCGGAGCTGATGCTGTGAGCACCGGAGTCGAGACCGGCCCGGGTGAAGTCGCCGCGGTGCCGGCCGGAGACGAGCCCGTGCTGTCGGTGCGCGGCCTCTCCGTGCGCTTCCTCATGCCCGGCGGACGTCGCGTCGCCGCCGTCACCGACGCCCGGTTCGACGTGGCGGCCGGTGAGTGCCTGGCCCTGATCGGGGAGAGCGGCTGCGGCAAGTCCGTGCTGGCCTCCGCGCTGCTCGGCCTGCTCCCCGGGAACGCGCAGACCGCCGGAGCGGCTCACCTCGGCGAACTGGACCTGCTCGCGGCCGACGAGCGGACCCTCGCCCGTACCGTACGGGGCCGGCTCATCGGCCTCGTACCGCAGAGCCCGGCCGCCCACCTCACCCCCGTGCGCACCGTCCGCTCCCAACTGGAGGAGACGGTCGCCGCGTTGACCGCGACCCGGGGACGCGCCGCCCTGCGCGCCGCCGCCGAGGCCGCCGCCGAGCGGGCCGCGTTCCCCGCGGACCACCTCGACCGCCACCCCCACCAGCTCTCCGGAGGCCTGGCCCAGCGCGCCGCCACCGCCCTCGCCCTCGTCGGCGACGCGCCCCTGCTGCTCGCCGACGAACCGACCACCGGGCTCGACCGCGACCTGGTGGACCGTACGGTCGACGAACTGCGGCGGCACATCGACGAGCCGGGGGAGGCGGGCGGCCGGGGACGGGGCCTGCTGATGATCACCCATGACCTGGCGGCCGCCGAGCGCGTCGCCGACCGGGTCGCCGTGATGTACGCGGGCCGGATCGTCGAACTGGCCGCCGCCGAGGACTTCTTCGGCTCACCGGGGCCCCGCCACCCCTACAGCCGCGGCCTGCTCCAGGCCCTCCCCGACCGCGCCTTCACGGCCATCCCCGGCATGCCGCCCGAACTCGGCGACCTCCCCGACGGCTGTGCCTTCGCCGTCCGCTGCGACCGGGCCACCGGCACCTGTGCCGCCCCGCCGCCCCCGGGCGCGGTCGCCTGCCACCACCCGCACCTGCCGGAGGACGTCCGTGCTTGAACTGCGCTCCATCACCGCCGGATACACCAGGAACGCGCCGGTGGTCCGGGGCGTCTCCCTGACCGTGGCACCGGGCGAGTCCGTCGGCCTGCTCGGCCCGAGCGGCTGCGGCAAGTCCACCCTGGCGCGTGTCGCGGCCCTGCTGCACCGGCCCGACTCCGGAACCCTCGTCCTCGACGGCGACCCCGTACGGCACTGGCGCCACCGCGCCCCGCGCGCCCTGCGCACGGCCTTCGGGGTCGTCTTCCAGCAGGCCAGGCTCTCCGCCGACCCCCGGCTGCCGCTCTCCGACCTGATCGCCGAACCCCTGCGCGCCACCGGCCGTGGCAGGGAGACCCCCGGCCGGGTGGCCGAGTTGGCCCCTGCCGTCGGCCTCACCCCGGACCTGCTGACCCGACGGCCGCACGAGGTCAGCGACGGCCAGCTGCAACGCGCCTGCCTCGCCCGCGCCCTCGTGCTGCGCCCGCGCCTGCTGGTGTGCGACGAGATGACCGCCATGCTCGACGCCTCCACCGCCGCCGCCCTGGTCACGGCCGTGGAGGACTACCGGGCCGCGACCGGCGCCGCGCTGCTGGCCGTCGGCCACGACCGCACGCTGCTCGGGCGCTGGTGCGACCGCACGGTCGACTGGGACAGCCTGTCCTGAGCCGCGCTACCGCGGGGTGCGGTGGCCGTTCAGTGATCGTCCCAGTGTCCTTCGTGTCCGGCGTGGCGGTGACCGTCGTGCACGTAGTCGGTGTGGTCGCCGTGCCGCACGGCCAGATGGCCGCAGTCGTCGCCGTGCTGGTGGTCGTGGTTCTGGTGCACCGTGTGGCCGCCGTTCGCGCACTCGTCGACGTGGCCCTGGTGCATCCGGTGGATGTGGCCGTCATGGGCGTAGTCGGTGTGGTCGCCGTGGGCGAAGGCGATGTGTCCGCAGTCGTCGCCGTGGGCGTGCGGGTGGTCCTCGTGCGTGATGTGCTCGGCGGTGGTCATGGAGGGTGGCTCCTCGGGTGTGGGCGCTACGGCCCCCGGCCCCTCGGCCGGGGCTGCGGTGTGGCGGCATGAATATATGGCGATGTCTGCGTGTATCGTCCGAGCACTCGCCGCCGCCCGCCATCTGACGGAGCGCGAAGGGGTGATGCGGGCTCTAGCGGACCGCGACGACCACGCAGCTGTCGCCGTACTGCCAGACCGGCCCCGCTGTGCTGAACCCCGCCCGCCGCAGCAGCTCCAGATGGGTGGAGAGGGGGAGTTCGGCCGGGCGGCCGCTGTCGAGAGGCGCCTCGCGGCGGCGGCGCTCCGCGAGGAGGTCGGTCAGCTCGGGGTCGCGGGAGAGGGCGGCCCACCAGGAGCCCCAGTCCTCATGGGCGAACACCCGCTGCCGGTCGGCCCGGCACCGCCCGACATGGGCGGCGATCCGGGCCGGGCCGGCGGCGTCCTGGGGGAGATGGTCGCCGTTGACGAGGACGCCCCCGGGCCGCAGCAGCGAGGCGAGCTGCCGGTAGGTGCGCAGCAGGGTGTCGCGGTCGAGGTAGTGCAGGGCCGTCGTGGAGACGGCCGCGTCCAGGGGCCGGTCCAGGCCCAGCGTCCCGGTCCAGCCGGGGGCGCCGATCTCCGCGTCGACATAGCGGGCCGCGTCCGGATGGTGGGTCCGGCCCAGCTCCAGCAGGACGGGGTCCCGGTCCACGGCCACGATCTCCGCGTCCGGCAACCGCCGGACCAGCCGGGCCGCCAGGGAGCCGGGCCCGCAGCCCAGATCGACGACGAGCGGCCGCTCCGCGCGCCCCGCCGTGACGTGCTCGACGACATCGGCGATCACCGTGAACCGCTCCTCGCGGTCGACGGCGTACCGCTGCTGCTGGAGCTCCCAGCGCTCCACCCACCGCTCCGCCGTCGCCAGACTCAGCCCCATCCGGACGCGCCACCTTGCCGTCTCGCACCTGACTCCTGCCGGCCCGAGCCTACAGGTGGAAACGGTTCTCATTACGCCCAGTTGGCGGAGTCACTGGAGTGACGCAAGAACGGTCAGCAGCCGGTCGATTTCCTCCACGGTGTTGTACACATGCAGACTCACCCGCACCGAACCGGTCTTCTCGCCCGCGTCGCCCTGGCAGTGATGGTCGGAGCGGACCATGAAACCGTGGCTGAAGAGGATGAAGCCCAGGTCGCCCGAGTCGATGGCGCGATGGCGCAGGGTCACGATGCTCTGGCGCCGCTGCACGGTCGAGTCCGCCGCCAGGCTGAGCGGGCAGCCGAGGATCTCGTAGGCGTCCAGCCGGCGCAGCCCGTCGGTGAGCCGGGCCGCCAGGGCGACCGTCCACCGCTCGATACGCTCCACACCGGCGGTGTCCAGCCAGTCCAGGGCCGCTTCGAGCGAGGCGATGCCCACGGTGTTCGGCGTGCCGCTCCACCCGCCGGGCGCGAACACCGGACCGCGCGCCTGCCGGGCCCACACCGCCCCGGAACCCGGCAGGGCCAGCGCCTTGTGCCCGGAGAAGACCACGAAGTCGACGTCCAAGTCGCCCACGGACACCGGAAGATGCCCGACGCTCTGGGCCGCGTCCAGACAGATGACCGCGTCCGGTCCGACCGCCTCGCGGATCCGGTGCACATTCATGTCGCCGCCGTACACGTGGTGGACATGGGTCGTGGCGACGAACCGGGTGCGCGGCCCGGCCCGTTCGGCCAGCGCGGTGTGGTCGTAGTCCCCGGAACCGCTCTGGTACGGCATCGGCAGCACCCGGACGTGCACACCCTCCCGGGCGAGCAGCCGCTGGGCCTCCAGCCAGGGCGCGATGTTGGCCTGGTGGTCGGCGTCGGGTACGACGATCTCGTCGCCGTCGCGCAGCAAGCCCGGCAGCCAGTCGCGGGCGATCGTCCGCAGCCCCTCGGTCGTGCCGCTGGTGAAATGGACGGCGGACCGCTCCGGCCGGTCGTCCCCGAGGAACCGGGCGACGCGCTCACGGGTCCGCTCCACCAGCTCCGTGGTCCGGTTGGCCCAGGTGTAGGTGCCGCGCGCGGAGTTGGCGTTGCTGGTGGTGAGATACGTCTGCACGGCGTCCAGGACGGCCTGCGGCTTCTGAGCCGTGGCCGCGCTGTCCAGATACGCCAGCTCCGGGTGCCCGGTGACGATGGGGAACTGGGCGCGCAGCGCCTGCTGCCACGGGGCCAGGTCCTCGCGGGTGATCGGTGCGGTCATGGCCGTCAGTCCCGCACCAGGGGCGCGCCCGCGTCCCGCCAGGCGATGATGCCGCCGGTCAGGCTGCGCACGTCGGCATGCCCCATCCGGGCCAGCAGCGCCGCGTACCGCGCGGACTGCTCGCCCACCGGACACGCCAGCAGCACCGGTCGGCTCCGGCTGAACGGCAGGCCGCCCCGCAGCAGTTCGGCGAACAGCTCGTCGACGATGTTGACCGACCCGTCGATGTGCAGCGCCGCGTACGCGAACGGACTGCGCAGGTCGACCACCAGCGGCCGGTCGGTGTCGATCCAGCGCTGGGCTTCGGCCACGGTGACCGACGGCGCCCCGCGCACCTCGGCATCGGTCAGGTCGGCCGGGGAGTTCCTCCGGGCGGGCCGGCCCAGCAGGTCGGGCCGCCGCTGACGGACGTAGCTCAGATAGCTCTCGACCCGGTCGCAGACGATGAACACGGCCGTCCGGCGCTCGCTCGACTCCTCGTCGAAGGCGCGTAGATGGCGGACGGCACCGAAGTAGGCCGCCCCTCCGGTGGGGCCGCCCAGGATGCCGCAGCGGCGGTTCAGGGTCAGCATCCCCTCGATGGCCTCGTCGGCGCTCACCGACTCCATCGTGTCGTAGGTCTCCGGGTCGAACAGGCCGACCTCCTGCACCTCGTCGATCGTGCGGATGCCGGGGATGAAGTCGGACTTGGCCGCGACCAGCCCGACCACCCGTACCGAGGGGTCGTCCTCCCGCAGCGCGCGGGCCACGCCCGTGGAGGAACCGGCCGTCCCCACACACGCGACGAACCAGTCCGGCACCCGGCCGTCGAGGTCCTTGACGATCTCCGGGCCCGTTCCGGTCAGATGGGCCTCGGTGTTGCGCGGGTTGAAGTACTGGTCGGTGTGCAGATAGGCGCTGCCGGAGGCGGACAGCGTCCGGTGGAAGAGGGTCAGCGGATCGTCCGTCGCGGTCGGGTCCAGACACTCGCTCTGCCCCGGCAGCTCCTCGATCTCCGCGCCGAGCAGCAGCAGGAGGTCCTTGATCTCCGGCACCCGCATCCGGTTGGTGACGCTCTTGAAGCCCAGTCCGTGCATGCCCGCGACGACCGCCAGCGCCTTCGCCGTGTTGCCGCTGGACAACTCCACGATCTGGCTGCCCTGTTCGACGGCCTCAGGGAGCAGCGGACGGGCCATGCTCCAGGCCGCCCGGTCCTTGACCGAGCCCCAGGGGTTGAGCATCTCCAGCTTGGCGAACAGGTCGATGTTCCGCAGTCCGTGCACGGCCGGATCCAGCCGCACCAGCGGGGTGTTGCCTATCGCCTCCGTGATGCTGTCGTACCTCACTGGACTCCCCCCGAGGGCGTGATCGGCCAGAACTGGTCGTCGAGGCACCAGGTCCACCCGTCGCCGTCCTGCCAGGCGGCGACCTTGCGGGCGGCGGGCTGGTGCTGGGCGCGGGTGGCGTGGAAGTCCATGGCGTACCCGGCGGTGTTGGCGAACGCCAGCAGATCGCCGGGGACCGGACGGCGGGGCAGGAACACCGTGCGCCGGGTGATCAGGTCGCTCTCCAGGCACAGGCTGCCGAAGAGGTGCACGGCGACGGGCCCCTCGCCCGGCCCCGCCCCGCTCCCGGGGACGACGACCGGGTCCATCAGCACTCCGTGGTCCTCCAGGGCGATGTCGTCCGCCTTCGCGGCCAGCCGCACCAGCAGCTCTCCGCCGGCCTCCTGCTCGCGGACCTCCAGCACCTTCGCCAGCGTCAGCCCGCACTGGTCCAGCAGCGCCCGGCCCGGCTCGGTGTGCAGGTCGTACAGGTGCTCCAGCAGCAGTCCGGCCAGCGGACGGCCGCCCAGCGAGGCGGCGGGCCGGCCCAGCAGCTCGTCCAGGTAGGCCGCGCCGGCGACGGGCCGGTGGGCGGGGTAGAGGCCGAGCGTGCCGCGCAGGGTGCCGGACTCGTTCCGCAGCCCGTAGCCGTGACCGCCCCAGGTCAGAGGCGGGCGGCGGCCCAGCACGGCGGACGTGAGCGCCGTCGTGTACGCCTCCCACTGCTCCCGCTCGGCGAGGTAGCTGACCCCGAACCCGCCGCCGACGTCCACGGCCCGGGGCCTGAGTCCCCGGCTCCGGCACGCCTCCAGAGCGGCCAGGCACCCTTCGAGCGCGGTCGCCTTCTCCGCGACGCTGGTGGTGTCCAGATGGAAGGCCGCGCCCGTGAGCTCCACCGCGTCACCGTGCCGCTCGACCGCCTCCAGAAGCCGCTCCAACTCCCGTACGGGCGTGCCGAACCGGCTGCGCCGGCTCAGCACTCGCACCCCCGACGTCTCGAACCCCGAAAGCCGCAGCAGGACCCGCACCGGCGCGAGCGCGTGCTTGCGCACCAGCGCGCCGAGCTGGTCCAGCTCGGCCACGCCGTCGACGCTGACCGTGACCCCCGTACGGGCCGCGAGCCACAGGAACTCGGGGTTCTTCGGCCCGGTGGCCGTGATCCGGTCGGCGGTGAAACCGGCACCGAGCGCGTGCTGCAACTCACCCAGCGACGCGACGTCCACGCCCCCGTCCGTGGCGGCCAGGCGGCGCAGCAGCGCGCTCGACCCGCTGGCCTTGTGGGCGTAGAAGACCTGGCCCGACAGATGATGCGCGCGGTACACCGACCGGAAGCGCTCCAGATTCTCGGCGATCTGGTCCGGCACCACCACGTGCAGGGGTGAACCGAGCGCGTCCATGAGCGAGTGCAATGTTCCGGTCGCCGCCACGAGCGACCTCAGCCGTGGCTCCAGCCGCGGTTCGAGGTATAAGGGCCGGCCGTCCATGCGCGCTCCCTCCCCTGAAGCCGCTGCGCGCGGCATCCGGGCACGTCGGACACTCCCCGCGTTTCGCCGTATAGCCCATATCCATTCTTCGGTCGCTTTACGCCCTGAAGGCCCGGTCCTGTCCGGTCGCCGGTATGAAGCGGATCACGGACCTCTTCAGCCTGTCCGGAAGCCGTCCCTGACATGGTCGAAGACGGGGCGGTGGGTGTCCCACTCCGCCTCGGGTGCCGAGAGGTAGATGTCGTACTCGCGTTCGCCCTCACGGCCGTAGCCGAGGTCGATGGCACGGAAGGGGCGGGCCCGGCCCTGGAAGGTGAACTCCCAGATCGCGGCGGGCTGTTCGCGGAATGTGGTCCGCTCCATGCGCAGTCTGCGGTACGAGGGGTAGTTGACCTTGGTGTTCGCCTCGATGTCGGCGAAGTGGTCGGCCGGGTTCGGTCCTGCCGGGGTGACCGTGCCGATGGTGATGCCGGCGAGGCCGGTGGGGTCGGCGTAGGTGACCTGTTCCGCGGTGCGGGTGCGGGCGGTCCAGTCGTCCGGGATGGGGAAAGAGATGCCGAGCTTCTTCTCGTGGACGAGGTGGTAGCCCTTGGGGACGGGGCTGGGGGTGGCGGTGGGGCGGCTTGTGGTTTTGCGTGGTTTGTCGGTTTGGGGTGGGTTTACTGCGTAGAGGGTGGCGCCCACGGCGAGGGTGGCGATCAGTGCCGCGACGGTGGTGGTGATGCGGCGGCGTCGGCGGGTGCGGATTGTTTGTGGTTGATCGCGCAGTTCCCCGCGCCCCTGAAGGGCGTCCACCGCTGCCCGCAAGGAGTGTTCTGTCTCCTCCGCCGACGGGCGTTCCTCCGGCTCCCTGGCCAGGAGGGACTCTATGAGTGGGCCCAGGGGGCCGGCCTGGGTCGGAGGGGTCACGGGGTCCGTGGCGATGGCGTAGGCCGTCTCCATCGCCGTGGGGCGGCGGAAGGGGGTGTGGCCCTCCATCGTCTGGTACAGCGTGGCGCCCAGGGCCCACAGGTCCGAGGCCGGGCCCGGGGTGAGGCCTCTGACGCGTTCCGGGGCCATGTAGTCGATGGATCCGACCATCTCGCCGGTCCTGGTCAGGGTGGGCGAGCCGGCCGTGGTGGCGATGCCGAAGTCGGTGAGCACGACCCGGTCGCCCGCGCCCAGCAGCACGTTGCCGGGCTTGACGTCGCGGTGCAGGACCCCGGCCTCGTGCGCGGCTCGCAGGGCGGACACCATGGCCACGCCGATCCGGGCCGCCTCGTGGGGTGGAAGGGTGCTGCCGTCCCGGAGGAGGTCGGCGAGCGTGTGGCCGGGGACGTACTCCATGACGACGCAGGGCCGACCCTCGTCCTCCACGACATCGTGCACGACGATCACGTTGCGGTGGACGATACGCGCGGCGCTGCGCGCCTCACGGCGCATGCGCTCGTCGCGTGTGCCGAGCTCGTCGGCCGACAGGTGCGGCTGCTCGTGCAGCCGCTTCAGCGCGACCCGGCGCCCCAGCACCTCGTCGTCGGCCAGCCACACCGTGCCCATACCGCCCCGGCCGATCCGCTCGGCGAGCCGATAGCGCCCGGCGACGAGTCGCCCCTGGTCCGACACCGCGTGCCCTCCGCCACATTGTCCGTGTTGGGCACCTTGATGCGCCCTGGTCACCATAACTGCCGACCCTGGGTCGACCCGGGCCGGAAGTGAGGGGGATCACGGCCCCCTCGTAGTCGGCCATGTCCCCGCCCCTGACGTCGATCCCTTGTAGCGCGCCGGTGACATTCGGGACGGACCCGTAGCGGGCGGGCAGGGCAACGTATGCGGGCGGTTACGGGTCGTAGGGGGTGCGAGGGTCGAAGCCCGCGCATTCGACGAGAAAACAATCAAGAAATCATGGGGGAAACATGGGGAAGACCGTGCAGCTTCGCGCCCGAGGCGTCCGTACCACCGTGGCCGCGCTGGCGGCCGTGGCCGGTGTCGCCGCAGTCGCCGTACCGGCCGCTGCCGCCACCGCACCGGCCGCCGCCACACCCCGGTTCCTGGAGCCGGCCGAACTGCCGCCGCACCCGACCTCGCCCTGGTACGCCGGACCCGTCACGGCCGGTCAGCCGGACCCGCTGCCGGTCTGCGTGGGCGAGGCCCTGCCGTCCATCGCGAGCCACCGCTCCTACTGGACCGAGTTCGACACCAGCGCCCGGCAGATCACGGTCGTGGAGCGCACGGAACAGCGCGCCAAGGACTTCGCGGCGCTGCTGCGCAAGGACATCACCGGCTGCGCGAAGAAGCTGATGGAGCAGGACCCCGACCTGACGGCGACGCAGAAGTCCTACGGCCGGCTGAACGTCGAGGAGGGCGCCCACGTCTACGGCCTCCACACCGCCTCGGCATGGGGCTCCTCCGACATCGGCCTGTTCTCGGTCGGCCGCGACGGCCGGACCGTGACGGTCGTCCTGTGGGGCCAGATGGGCAATTTCCAGCACGCCCAGGTGGCCGACTTCAAGAAGACCACCGTCACGGCGGTCAACAAGCTGTACTGACCCCGTTCCGGGGCCGGCCCGGAGCAAGCACGCGAACGGACAGGGCGGGCCGGTCACCGGCTCGCCCTTGTTGCGTCTGATAACCCATCGAAATCCGATGCTATTCGGGCAGTCGTTGTTATGGCTAGATCATGAAATGGATGATCCCAAAACGGCCTCGGTCAAGTGGCTTCGCGCCAGGTCGAGTTGACGCTACTCTTGCCGGGCTGAGCGACGGTGTCCACTGCGGTGCCATCACCGTCGCCAGTTTTGTTTCTCCGGCCCCTTCCGCCTCACCATGGACAACGGGCGCCGGAGTCGACCGCGCACGGAAGGTGAATTCGAGTTGACCTTGTTCTACGGAGCAGCGCATGCCCTCATCGAGCGTAACGGGCGCTTCCTGGTGACCCGGAGGTCCGCCGTCGACGACTACATGCCACTGAAGTGGGACCTACCCGGAGGAACTGTCGACCCGGGAGAAACCCTGGAGGACGCGCTCGTTCGCGAGGTGTTCGAGGAAACAAAGATCAAGGTCGATATCGAGCGCTTGCTGTACGCCTACACAAATCTGGCCACTCTGCCGGAGCGGCAGACATTCCAGACGGTCTTCCTCTGCCGCTACGTGGGCGGCGATGTGCAACTTGATCCCGACGACCACGACCAGTTCGTCTGGGCGACCAAGGATGATATCGACGGCCTTGACGCCATGGGCTTCCTGGCGGGCTTCCGTGGGACACCGACGTACCGCACAGTGAAATAGCGAATCGGGGGGTGGGGGGCTTCGGTGCGAGTGCGATCTGTGGATGTCTACGTAACCTATCGGTGCAATCTGCGGTGCACGCACTGCTTTGTGGGTGAAAACCTGTCGACCGCACAGAGTTTCTCCTACGATTCACTGACGCGGCTGATCGCGGAAGCTCGGCAGCGTTGGCAAACGGAGGAGATCACGTTTCTCGGCGGAGAACCGACCCTCTACCCCCGGATCGCCGACGCGGTCCACCTGGTCCAGAGGCAAGGACTCCGCGCCCGGCTCGTCACCAATGGCCTGCACGGTTTTCGGTCTTTCGTCGACCGGTTCGACGGTGCGAACCCACCCGTGGTCGGCGTGAGCATCGATGGTTCGGGCCCCGAGACCCACGACGCGGTCCGCGGCAAGCGGGCCTTCGAGCGGCTGGTCGCCAATGTCGCACACGCACGGGAGCGCGGCTATCAGTTGTTCGGCATCACGTCGGTGAGCGGGACCAACGCGCACGACGCCGTCGACACCCTCAGGCTCTGTGAGCGCCTGGGGCTGACTTGGGTCAACGTCCACTACGTCTCCAACCGCGGATTCGCCACACCCGAGATGGTGCTGTCCATACCCGAGTGGCAGGCGCTGACCAAGGAAATCGAAGAACGGTCGGCCGATCTCGCGATCGACATCCGCCTGGAGCGCACCTTCGTACCGGCCCAGGACCACCGAAGGTCCTGTGCGGTGCGCAGCCACGACAACCTGCTCTTCCTGCCCGATGGACGGGTGTTCCAGTGCCCCATGTTCATCGATGTTCCGGACGCACACTCCTACACCTGGTCGGGGAGTCGGCTCGTAAGCCGGCCGGACAGCCGGACCGAGGCGATGCTCTGCTCGGCGCGGAGCTCCGTGCACTGTCCCGCACTCCGTCACGTGAACCCGCAGATGCACACCGCCGTGGCCGCAGCAGGGCTGGAGATGTCGTGTGTGCTGGAGAAGACCCGTCTGAGCCGGGGGCTGGTCGTCGATGACGAGTGAACGCCGATGAGTGTCTGGACCGACGCAGACCTGGGCTTCGTGCGGGACCGCGCGCGACACTGGGATCTTCACTACTCGGAGCACTTCTGGGGTAGCCCGCTCTACGACTTGGTCGAGCCGCTCCTGAACTCGTTCAACACCGACGTCGGCGTTCCCAAGCAGATCGGTACACCGTCGGAGTCCCTCCCCGAGACCACGGCCACGGTTCTTCTGGCACTGCACCGTATGGGCCTCCTCAGCGCCTCCATGCGGCTGCGCATACAGAGTTACCTCTGGTCCACTCACTACGCGCTCGCCGTCGGCATCGGCGACGACGCCAAGTACCCGGAAGCCGCGTGCTGGAGTTCGGTCTCACGCAACGTCTGGGCGACGGCCGCATCGCTCTGGGCACTCATCGCGACCGGCTACCGGGGCAGACATGAGGCACGGTACGCCTCCGCGGTGAGGTGGCTGGTGGACGCGCAGGACGAGAACGGTGCCTGGGGGTTCAGCCGGGACGCCCGGAACCCTCCCTCCGTCTTCCTCACCGCGGTGTGCGCGTACACGCTGCGCATGACCGCGGCACTTCTCGACGAAGCCACGCACGGAATCGACAAGGCCGCCGTCCAGTCCGCCGTCGACACGGCGGTTGGATACCTGAAGCGAACCAGACGCAGACGGAGCGGCCTGTGGCACACGGAAGCCGGGGAGCCGGAGCCGACCAGCAGCGCAATGGCCCTGTGGGCCATCCGACGATGCGGCAGCACGGACGACGGCGAGCTGGTGCGCACGGGTGTCCGCTCACTGTCGAAGGCCGTCGGCAACGGACACTGTGCCGCGAGCCTGGAGATCGCGGCCGGAACCCTTCCGGACTCGCGCGAGGCGATCGCGTTACAGGGCTATACGCCGGCCATACCTCTGGCTCTGCTGCAAATCGATGTGGACCCGTTCCACAGGCTGGTTCTCGGACCACTCCAGTATCTGCGCACGAGCCGCCGGCCCGACGGCTGGGAATTTCCGGTCGTGGGAAACGCCCGGCAGGGCCGCTACATCAAGGCCGTTCCGTATGTGGGCACCGGTGAAGCCCTGACCTTCACGACGGCGCTGGCCCTGCAGACCGCGCACGCATGGCACCGGCGGGTCATCCGCTGGACCATCGAACAGCGACTGACGAGGACGGGGGCATCACGGTGACGGCTGTCCTGTTCGTGCACGGCACAGGCGTGCGAAAGGCATCCTTCGACACCACGCTCGACACGATTTCCCGGTGGCTGCGTGCTCGGCGCCCGGACCTCACGGTGCACGGATGTTTCTGGGGTGGCCGGCACGGCAGCTCCCTGTACGCCCAGGGGGCGTCGATACCCGTGGCCGACGGGGCACGGGGCGCAGCTTCCCCCGAGGCTCCGGACGGCCTCGACGTCATGGTGTGGGATCGGTTGCAGAACGACGCGCTCTTCGAACTCCGGTTGCTCGCGCTGACGGACGAATCCGCTTTCCGAGGGGGAGGCTTTCATCCGGGCCGGGAGCCAGCGGGCAGTGCCATCCGGAGCAGATACCTGCGGTTCGCCGCTTCGGACGCGGTCGAGGAGCTGTTCAGCGGGGTCGGACTCGAGGGACAGTTCGCCGACGCCTGTCGCACGCTGGCCGCCTCGGAGACGTTCGGAGAACTGGAGGTCAGTGGCGTCGCGGCCGTCGACGTGTGGCCGGCTGTGGTCCGGGCGACGGTCGCGGAGGCGACGCGACGAGCGGAGCAGGAAGACGCCCCGGCCCTGCGGGTCGTCTACGACCGGGAATTCAGGGACGTGTTCGTCAAGACGCTGTGCCAGGCCACGGATGACGAGTACCGCGGTGTGGTCGGCGGCCGGGCGAAGGAACGGATCGGGACCTTCTTCGCGAACAGAGCCACCTCCTATGTGTCACGACGGCGAGGAGCGTTCACGGACTCCGCGTCCCTCGTCGCAGGTGACATCCTGCTCTACCAACGGGACGGCGAGGCGATTCGGAGCTTCGTCGCCGACTGCGTCAACGCACTGGAGCCCCCCGTGACCGTGATCGCTCACAGTCTCGGCGGCATCATCTGTCTCGACCTCTTCGCCACGACCGGCCGGTCCGACGTCCGCCTCGTCACCGTGGGCACCGCCGCACCAATGTTCTGGGAGCTCGACGCGCTGTGGGGCCTGCGCGCGGGTGCTTCGCTGCCTTCCGGCTTCCCGGAATGGATCAACATCTACGACCAGCGGGACTTCCTCGCGTACGTCGCGGCGCCGGTCTTCGGCGACCGGGTACGCGACGTCCGTGTCGACACCGGCATGCCGTTCCCACGGTGCCACAGTGCCTACTGGTTCAATACCCGATGCTGCGAGACCGTGCTCAGCGCATGCCCGTGAACGAGTTCCTGCACGCCCGCGCGTTGGTGGTGGGAGTCGAGACCTATGCCGCGGGACAGGACTGGGAGCTGGTGGGCCCCGCGGCTGACGCGCTCCGGTTCACGGACTGGCTGCTGGACATGGGAATGCCCACCGCCCACATCGATCTCTTCGCCAACAGCGCATCCCCGTCCGCCCTCGACGACTGGCGACAGCGGACGGGCATGAGCGTCGCGGAGCCCGCCTGTGACGCCATCCACGCCGCGCTGCTCGATGTGGTCCGAGAACACCCCTGCGACGTCCTCTTCTTCTTCTGGGGAGGTCACGGCATCACCGACCCCGAGGGCCGGCTGCGCCTGTTCACCAGTGACGCGCACGAGGAAGTGCTGCGCAATGTCGACCTGGACGATCTCATGACGGCCTTCCGCTCCTCGACGTTCGCGGGGGTCCGGAGCCAGATCCTGATCGTCGACGCGTGCCGGCGTTTCGTCCCCTACCGCGAGCTGCGCCGGGGGCTGCCGACGGTGTCCCTGCCACGAGGCGAGCTGGGCCGGACGGACCAGTTCACTCTGTGCGCCACCCGGGAAGGCGACCTGGCGGCGAACCGCGCCGGCACAGGACGTCTGTCCTCGGTGCTGCTCGCCGAGTTGCCGGCCACACCGGGGAGACTGCCCGACATGGAGGCCGTCGCCCAGCAGGTCCGAATCGAGTTCGAGCGCCTGCGAACGGCCGGCGAGACGACTCAGGTACCGGTGTTCTACTCGTCACGCGGCTATGACGGCAGCGTCCGTTCGGACCAGCTGGTCCCGTGGACGACGCCCTTCGCGGCCAGTCCCGTGGCCGACGCACGGCAGTATGTGCAGCGGCTGGTGCGCACGTTGGAGAGCCGGCTCGTGGGTGAGGTCCGGCTCAGCGGTATGGGGCCGTCCTTCGACTCGTTGGAGCGCTCGTCCGTGGTGACCAGGGCGCAGGTCCGGTCCACGTCCATCAGCGCCGAGCACACTCTGGTCCCGGACGTCGTCGGATACGTGCGACGCACGGCGGTGCGCCGGATGATCGTCAGCGGAGCACCCGGGATGGGCAAGAGCGTGCTGTTGGACCTCCTGGCCCTGGCGCAGTGCCGCGCGTACCAGGTCGACGGGTCGGCGATACCGGTGCAGGTGACCGGCCACGGCGACGTGGCTCGTGAGTTCGTCCAGGTCGAGGACATGCTGCGGCAGGCGGTGCCTTTCCTCAGCGGCGCGGCGCAGGACGAACTTCTCCACCAATGCGTCTTCTACTGCGACGCGTTCGACGAGATGACGCCCCCGCAGCAGTCCGCCGTCCTGGACTTCATGCGCGGCCATCCGAACGCGTCGGTCATCCTGTCGACCCGTACCACTCGCGGGCTCGACTGGTCGGTGCCGAACTGTGTGGAGGTCGAGTTGCTCCCCCTTGACCCACCCGAGGTCCTGCGTCATCTGGAATGCGAACTCGGCACGAGCGTCGCGGAGGAGGTCTTCCGCCGGCTCGCCGGCCAGGAATACGAGATGGTCCAGGAGGGGTGGCGAGCCGCCGGGGGCTCCAGAGAGCAGTTGTGGTCCCTTTCCGCGACCGTGCCCCGTAAGCTTCCCGGCGAAGTGGCAGCACTTCGCCTCCGGCTGCTGCGTGATCCGCCCCCCGCTCTGCAACTGGCCCGAACCCCCTTCCTGCTGCGCGCCATGGTGACCATTCGGCGGGAAGGCGAGTACCTCGACCTGTCGAAGCCCGACATTCTTCATCACCTGGTGACAGCCCTGTGGAGCAGGCTGCACACGGAAGTGGGATACCGCGACATCACGCTCGACCAGCTCTTCTCCGGCCTCGCTCCCTTCGCGGTCGAGCTCATCCGTGAGCGCCAGGAGTGCTACGACCTGTCCTCCGTGACCTCCTGGCCGGTCGAAACGGGGGAGGCCTCGGCCTCTCGTCTCTTCGAGGCGGCGGTGCTGGCCGGAATCGTCGATCAGGACGACTCGCGTGTCGCCTTCCGGCACCGCGTGATCCGTGACTACTTCGCGGCTTCGGCGCTGTCCGTCGGCATCCCGGACGGGCTGTCCGTCGAGGAGTACGTCGATCCGGAGGCATGGTGGGTGGAGACGCCCTGGCGGGCCGCGCTGGGGTTCGTGCCCCGGTTCCACGACAGCCTGGAGCCCTTGGTCGCTTGGCTCGGACGGGCGCAACCGGAGGCGGCCGCGCTGTGCATCAGGGAGAACGGCAATCTGCCCGGTGAGTCCGCGCGGCAGGTCATCCGCGGTGTGGTCAGGCAGCGACTCGCCGAGAGCACGGTGCGGCCGCCGGCGGAACTCGCGGCGCTGGGCCGTGCTCTCGGCATGGTCGGCGACGACCGCCCGGGCGTCGGTGTCGGCCACCTGATGACGAGCAGCGCGCCCGCCATCGAGTGGGCGTTCATACCGGAACAACGAGTTCCGTTGTCGGAATCCTCTTCCGTCACCGTCCCGGCCTTTCACATCGGCAGGTATCCGGTCACCAATGCGCAGTACGAGGTGTTCCTGCGTGACGGCGGCTATGGGAAGGACCGTCACTGGACGAGGCGTGGGGTCGGCCTGCGTGACCGACTCGGGTGGTGTGCGCCCGAGGCGTACGGGCCACCGTTCGACCTTCCCAACCACCCGATCGTCGGCATCAGCTACCACGAGGCGCTGGCGTTCTGTCGCTGGCTGGGCGCACTCAGGGGAGAGCTGGTGACACTGCCCACCGTCGCGCAGTGGATGGCGGCCGCCAGATCGGGCGACGGCGTCGAGGGCTATCCCTGGGGAAGCGACTTCTCACCCGGCCGCAGCAACAGTAGGCAAGCCGGTATCAGAACCACGACCGCGGTGGGTGTCTTCACCTCCGGGGTGAGCCACTTCGGCCTCTTCGACTGCGGAGGAAACGTCTGGGAGCTCTGCGCTCCCGAACGCGACACACCGCGTACGCCATGGCTTCGTGGGCTGCGCGGACAGCCCGCCTCGGACGACTACCTCCCGATCAAGGGCGGGTCGTTCGCCCACTACTGGTGTTCCGTCAAGACCCGTACCGACGTGACCATCCGTGACGTCGACCGTGAGTGGGACGTCGGCTTCCGGGTGGTCAGGCGGCGGCCCTGACGGCAACCGGATGGCAGGGCCGCCTCCACCCCTCAGATGTCCCGGAACGTCTCGATCTGCGCCCCGATCGAGTTCAGCCGCTCCGCCAGGTCCTCGTAACCCCGGTTGATGACGTACACGTTGCGCAGCACCGACGTGCCCTCGGCCGCCATCATCGCCAGGAGGACGACCACGGCGGGGCGCAGGGCGGGCGGGCACATCATCTCGGCAGCGCGCCAGCGGGTCGGGCCCTCGACCAGGACGCGGTGGGGGTCGAGGAGCTGGAGCCGGCCGCCGAGGCGGTTCAGGTCGGTCAGGTAGATGGCGCGGTTGTCGTAGACCCAGTCGTGGATGAGGGTCTGGCCCTGGGCGACCGCCGCGATGGCCGCGAAGAACGGGACGTTGTCGATGTTCAGGCCGGGGAACGGCATGGGGTGGATCTTGTCGATCGGCGCCTCCAGCTTGGAGGGCCGGACGGTGAGGTCCACCAGCCGGGTGCGGCCGTTGTCGGCGAAGTACTCGGGCGTGCGGTCGTGGTCGAGGCCCATCTCCTCGAGCACGGCCAGCTCGATCTCCAGGAACTCGATCGGCACCCGGCGCACCGTCAGCTGCGACTCGGTGACGACGGCCGCGGCGACCAGGCTCATCGCCTCGACCGGGTCCTCGGAGGGGGAGTAGTCCACGTCCACGTCGATGGTGGGCACGCCGTGCACGGTGAGCGTGGTCGTGCCGATGCCGTCGACCTTGACGCCGAGGGCCTCCAGGAAGAAGCACAGGTCCTGGACCATGTAGTTGGACGAGGCGTTGCGGATGACGGTGGTGCCGTCGTGCCGGGCGGCGGCGAGCAGCGCGTTCTCGGTGACCGTGTCGCCCCGCTCGGTCAGGACGATCGGACGTTCGGGGCGGACCGCGCGGTCCACCACGCCGTGGTACTGGCCCTCGGTCGCGGCGATGTCGAGACCGAACCGGCGCAGCGCGATCATGTGCGGCTCGACCGTGCGCGTGCCGAGGTCGCAGCCGCCGGCGTACGGCAGCTTGAAGTGGTCCATGCGGTGCAGCAGCGGGCCGAGGAACATGATGATCGAGCGGGTGCGGCGGGCCGCGTCCGCGTCGATGGCCGCCAGGTCCAGCTCGGCCGGCGGCACGATCTCCAGGTCGACGCCGTCGTTGATCCACCGGGTGCGGACGCCGATGGAGCCCAGTACCTCCAGGAGGCGGTAGACCTCCTCGATACGGGCGACGCGGCGCAGCACTGTGCGCCCCTGGTTGAGCAGTGAGGCGCACAGCAGCGCCACGCACGCGTTCTTGCTCGTCTTCACGTCGATGGCGCCGGACAGCCGGCGCCCGCCGACCACCCGCAGATGCATCGGACCGGCGTAGCCGAGCGACACGATCTCGCTGTCGAGGGCCTCCCCGATGCGCGCGATCATCTCAAGGCTGATGTTCTGGTTGCCGCGCTCGATCCGGTTGACGGCGCTCTGGCTGGTTCCGAGCGCCTCGGCCAGCTGCGACTGCGTCCAGCCCCGGTGCTGCCGGGCGTCACGGATGAGCTTGCCGATGCGTACGAGGTAGTCGTCTGCCATGAGGTTGAGGTTATCTCAGATATGAGATGGTGCCCGAGTGGGGGGTCCATTCGGGTGATGGGGTGTCAATCCCGCCCGGTGGCGTCAGTGCCGCCGCGCCTTCGTGGTGCGCCGCCACCCGAAAGGCCCGGGCAGATCCATCGATGTCGTACGCCGTCCTGTGCTGCTGCGGGTGTACCGCGGGCCGTTCTTTCCGCCGCCGGTGGTGATGGACCAGGAGCGCTTGTTGATGTTCAGTCGCACCCCCGGAAGGATCCGGAAACTCTTGCGGAACGTGAGCGGCATGCCTGTCTCCCTTCCGTTCGTGGCGTGGATACCTCGTTCGGATACCCCGGGAAGGGACGCGTATGACCGCATCGGGTGCCGGGGCATGACCATCCGGCCCTCGTGTATTAGAGTTATCTCGACATCGAGATATCTGCCGAGGTGCACCGCAGCCGCGCGGCGCCACCGGTCCGACGGTAAGGGTTACCTAACTTAGCCTTACCTTAGCGGATCGGCCAAATAGCCGTGGCGGCAGGATCGTGGTGGTACGCGCACATCAATGAAGGAGACTGTCGTGTCGGCGAACAGCTTCGACGCCCGCAGCACGCTGCAGGTGGGCGACGAGTCGTACGAGATCTTCCGGCTGGACAAGGTCGAGGGCGCCGCGCGCCTCCCTTACAGCCTGAAGGTGCTGCTGGAGAACCTCCTCCGCACCGAGGACGGCGCGAACATCACCGCCGACCACATCCGCGCCCTTGGCGGCTGGGACTCGCAGGCCCAGCCGTCCCAGGAGATCCAGTTCACGCCGGCCCGCGTGATCATGCAGGACTTCACCGGCGTTCCCTGTGTCGTGGACCTCGCGACCATGCGTGAGGCCGTCAAGGAGCTCGGCGGCGACCCCGCGAAGGTCAACCCGCTCTCCCCGGCCGAGCTGGTCATCGACCACTCCGTCATCGCCGACAAGTTCGGCACCAACGACGCGTTCAAGCAGAACGTCGAGCTGGAGTACGGCCGCAACAAGGAGCGCTACCAGTTCCTGCGCTGGGGCCAGACCGCCTTCGACGACTTCAAGGTCGTCCCGCCCGGCACCGGCATCGTCCACCAGGTGAACATCGAGCACCTGGCGCGCACGGTCATGGTCCGAGGCGGCCAGGCCTACCCCGACACCCTCGTCGGCACCGACTCGCACACCACCATGGTCAACGGCCTGGGTGTCCTCGGCTGGGGCGTCGGCGGCATCGAGGCCGAGGCCGCGATGCTCGGCCAGCCGGTCTCCATGCTCATCCCGCGTGTCGTCGGCTTCAAGCTGACCGGTGAGCTGAAGCCGGGCACCACCGCCACCGACCTGGTCCTCACGATCACCGAGATGCTGCGCAAGCACGGCGTCGTCGGCAAGTTCGTCGAGTTCTACGGCGAGGGCGTGGCCGCCACGTCGCTCGCCAACCGCGCCACCATCGGCAACATGTCGCCGGAGTTCGGCTCCACCGCCGCGATCTTCCCGATCGACGACGAGACCCTGAACTACCTCAAGCTCACCGGCCGCTCCGAGCAGCAGGTCGCGCTCGTCGAGGCGTACGCCAAGGAGCAGGGCCTCTGGCTGGACCCGGCCGCCGAGCCGGACTTCTCCGAGAAGCTCGAGCTCGACCTGTCGACGGTCGTCCCGTCCATCGCCGGCCCGAAGCGCCCGCAGGACCGTATCGTCCTGGCCAACGCCGCCGAGCAGTTCAAGACGGACGTCCTCAACTACGTCGACTCCGTCGACGAGTCCGGCAAGGAGTCCTTCCCGGCCTCCGACGCCCCGGCCGTCGCCCCGAACGGCACCCCGTCCAACCCGGTCACCGTGACCGCCCCCGACGGCACGTCGTACGAGATCGACCACGGTGCGGTGACGGTCGCGGCCATCACCTCCTGCACCAACACCTCCAACCCGTACGTCATGGTCGCCGCCGCCCTGGTGGCCAAGAAGGCGGTGGAGAAGGGCCTGACCCGCAAGCCGTGGGTCAAGACCACGCTCGCCCCGGGCTCCAAGGTCGTCACCGACTACTTCGAGAAGTCGGGCCTGACCCCGTACCTCGACAAGGTCGGCTTCAACCTCGTCGGCTACGGCTGCACCACCTGCATCGGCAACTCCGGCCCGCTGCCGGACGAGGTCTCCAAGGCCGTCAACGACCACGACCTCGCCGTCACCTCGGTCCTCTCCGGCAACCGGAACTTCGAGGGCCGTATCAACCCCGACGTCAAGATGAACTACCTGGCGTCCCCGCCGCTGGTCGTGGCCTACGCGATCGCCGGCTCCATGAAGGTCGACATCACCCGTGAGGCCCTGGGCACCGACCAGGACGGCAAGCCGGTCTTCCTCGCGGACATCTGGCCCTCCGAGGCCGAGGTGAACGACGTCGTCGCCAACGCCATCGGCGAGGACATGTTCTCCAAGTCCTACTCGGACGTCTTCGCGGGCGACGCCCAGTGGCAGGCGCTGCCGATCCCGACCGGCAACACCTTCGAGTGGGACGCCGAGTCGACCTACGTCCGCAAGCCCCCGTACTTCGAGGGCATGACGATGGAGACCACCCCGGTCTCCGACATCTCCGGCGCCCGGGTGCTCGCCAAGCTGGGCGACTCGGTGACGACGGACCACATCTCGCCCGCCGGCGCCATCAAGGCCGACACCCCGGCCGGCAAGTACCTCACCGAGCACGGTGTGGAGCGTCGTGACTTCAACTCCTACGGCTCCCGCCGAGGCAACCACGAGGTCATGATCCGCGGCACGTTCGCCAACATCCGCCTGCGCAACCAGCTCGCGCCGGGCACCGAGGGCGGCTACACCCGCGACTTCACCCAGGCCGACGGCCCGGTGTCGTTCATCTACGACGCCTCGCGCAACTACATCGAGCAGGGCATCCCGCTCGTCATCCTGGGCGGCAAGGAGTACGGCTCCGGCTCCTCCCGCGACTGGGCCGCCAAGGGCACCGCGCTCCTCGGCGTCAAGGCCGTCATCACCGAGTCGTACGAGCGCATCCACCGCTCGAACCTCATCGGCATGGGCGTCCTGCCGCTCCAGTTCCCCGAGGGCGCCTCGGCCCAGTCCCTCGGTCTCACCGGCGAGGAGACCTTCTCCTTCACCGGTGTCGAGGAGCTCAACAACGGCACCACCCCGCGCACGGTGAAGGTCACCACCGACACCGGCGTCGAGTTCGACGCGGTCGTGCGCATCGACACCCCCGGCGAGGCGGACTACTACCGCAACGGCGGCATCATGCAGTACGTGCTGCGCAGCCTGATCCGCAAGTAAGCGGGCCGGCAAGGCAGTCGGAGGCAGTTCGAGGGCCGCGTTCCCGGGTGACCGGGGGCGCGGCCCGCGCCGTTCGTACGGGGACATCGCCGGTGCTCAGCCGGAACACAGGCTTCCCTCAGCGGACCGGGACAGGATCGGTACATGTCTGGCACCCCCGGGTCCCTGCGCACCCGGCTCCTCCTCCGCATCGGCGCCGCCCTCGTCGCCGTCTGCGCCGCGATGGCGCTCGCCGCCGTCCTCGCCCAGCGGGCCCTGCTGCTGGACCATCTCGACGGCCGGGTCATGGACGCCGCCGAACACGGCCTGGCCGGGGCCTCGGCCCGGCCGGGCGACGACCGGGACCTGACGTTCCTCGACGGGAACGGCCACCCCGACGGACTCCTCGCGGCCCGTCTCGACACGCACGGCGCGGTCACCGCGGCGGCGGTCACCGGCCCGGACAGCACGCCCCGGCCCCTCACCGCCGGCCAGCGCGCCGCCCTGCGCGGCATCGCCCCCGACGGCACACCCCACACCCGGACCGTCCCCGGCCTCGGCACCTACCGGGTCACGGGGCTGGACGCGAGCGGGGTCCGGATCCTCGCCGGGCTCCCCATGGACGACGTACGGGACATGCTGAACCGCCTGGTCGTGGTCGAGGCGGTCGTCGGAGCCGCCGGACTGGCCGTCGCGGGCTGTGTCTGTGCCGTGGTCGTACGGCGTCAGCTGCGCCCCCTCGGCCGGGTCGCGGCCACCGCCGCCGATCTCGCCCGGGCGCCGCTCGGCCACGATCCGCTCACCGGCCTGCCCCGGGTGGCCGAGGCGGACATCGACCCCGGCAGCGAGGCCGGGCAGGTCGGCGCCGCGCTCAACCGCATGATCGACCAGGTCGAGAGCGACCGTGCGGCCCGCCGCCGCGGTGAGGAACGCATGCGCCGCTTCCTCGCCGACGCCGGCCATGAACTCCGCACCCCGCTCGCGTCGATCGCCGGATACGCCGAGCTCATGAACCGCGGCACCGGACCGGTCGAGCCGATGCTGGCCTGGCGCCGGGTCTCCGCCGAGTCGGCGCGCATGACGGGCCTGGTCGAGGACCTCCTGCTGCTGGCCCGGCTCGACGAGGGCCGCCCCCTGCGGTCCGCCGAGGCGGACCTGGTGGCCCTGGTCGCCGAGGCCGTCCGGAAGGCACGGGCGGCGGACCCGGACCGCACCTGGCGACTGGCGCTGCGTCTCGACGCGCCGGCACTGGTCATCGGCGACGAGACGGGGCTGGGCAGAGCCGTGGCGAACCTTCTCGCCAACGCCCGCGCGCACACCCCGCCCGGCACCACGGTCGTGGCCATGGTGGAGGCCACCGCCGAACGCCGCGTCATCCGCGTCCGGGACGACGGCCCCGGTATCCCGCCGCACCTCCTCGCCTCGGTCTTCGACCGCTTCACCCGCGCCGACGCCTCCCGCTCGCGCCGCGGCCCGGGCGACTCCGGGTCCGGCCTCGGCCTGGCCGTCGTCGAGGCGATCGCGTCGGCGCACGGCGGGCGCGCCGCCGTGCGCAGCGCACCGGGGCACACCGAGTTCACGGTGGAGTTGCCTCCCGCGCCGGAGGCGGAGGGCGAGCCGTCTTTGCCGGTCGGGGTGTCGGAGCTTTCTGAGCGGTGCTGACGGCGGTGTGCTGTGTGCCGGGGGACGCCGAGTCACGGTGGGGTTGCCTCCCGCCCGGGAGGCGGAGGGGGAACAGGCCTTGCCGGTCGTAGTGCCGGAGCTCTCCGGCAGCGCTGACCGCCGGCTCACTCACCCCGGTACTTCGCCGCCGCGGCCTGGGCGAGGTCCTGCGCCTTGTCCAGCGCCGTGTCCACCGACTGCTGCCCGGCGATGGCCGAGGCGATCTGCTGGGAGACCGCCGTGCCGAGCACGGCGAACTCGGGGATGCCCAGGAAGCCGATGCCGGTGTACGGGCGGGGGCCGACGCCGGGGCTCTTCGGGTCGGCGGAATCCGTCGCCGCCGTGTACTCCTGCCGGTACCAGGCGCCGGCAGCCTGCTGGTACTCGGGATTGGAGTAGAGCGACTTGCGGTTCCCGGCGGGCGCCGAGGTCCAGCCCATCTCCTGGCCGACCTGCTCCTGGTACTCCTTGGAGGAGGCCCAGGAGATGAACTCCCAGGCGGCGTCCTTGTCGTCGGAGGCCTTCTGGACGCCCCACGCCCAGGTCCACAGCCAGCCGGCCCTGTCGGTCCTGTCGTGCGGGGCCGGGACGTAGCCCACCTTGCCCTTGACCGAGGAACCGTCGGCCTCGATCGACGAGGCCAGCGACGTGGCGTCGTACATCATGGCGCACTTGCCCTCGACGAAGCGGTCCAGGATCTCCAGCACGCCCATCCGGTCGGCGCCGGGCTGGCCGTGGGAGCGGAGCAGGTCGACGTAGAAGCCGACGGCCTTCCTGAACTCGGGTGACGTCAGGCGGGCGTTCCAGTCCATGTCGTACCAGGCGCCGCCGAAGGTGTTGACGACCGTGTTGATCGGGGCGAGGTTCTGGCCCCAGCCGGGCAGGCCGCGCAGACAGATGCCGCTGGTGCCGTCGGTGCCGTCGACCCGGGCGGCGAGGTCGGCGACCTGCTTCCAGGTCGGGTTCGGCGGCATGACCAGCCCGTCCTTGCGGAAGAGGTCCTTGCGGTACATCAGGAAGGAGCCCTCGCCGTAGAAGGGCTCGGCGTAGACCTTGCCGTCCCGCCCGGTCAGCGACTCCACCAGATTGGGGAAGACGTCGTCCTGGTCGAAGTCCTCGTCCGCCTTCACATAGGAGTCCAGCGGGGCGAGCCAGCCGTTGTTCGCGTAGATCGGCACCTCGTAGGCGCTGAGGCTCGCCACGTCGTAGTTGCCGGCCTGCGTCGCGAACTCGCGGTTCATCCGCTCCCGCGCCTCGTTCTCCGGCAGCAGGGTGTAGTCGACCGTGATGCCGGTCTCCTCGGTGAAGTGCTCCTTGGTGAGCTTCTTGAGGGTCTGCACCTGGGGCGCGTCCATCGCGAGCACCTTGAGGTCGGCCTGCTCGCCGCCGGGCTGGTCCGTGTCACCGCATCCGGCGAGAACGAGGCCGATGACGGCCGTGGCTGCCATGGCCGTCTGGACGAAGCGGCTGCGTTTCATGACAATCCCGCGCCTACCCACCTTTGCCATTTCTTAGGCATATCAGGATAAAAGGGGTGGCTATGGACGGCCCCGGCGGGCCTCCCCGCGTCTGGAGAGCGCGTCGGCCGCCACGGCGGCCAGCAGCACCCCACCGGTGATCATGAACTGCACCGCGTCCTCGACGCCCAGCAGCCCCATGCCCGAGGCGATCGACTGGATCACCAGCACCCCGAGCAGCACCGACCAGGGCGAGCCGCGCCCGCCGAACAGACTCGTACCGCCGATGACGGCCGCCGCGATCGCGTTGATCAGCAGCATCCCCGAACCGGCGGCACGGGCCGTCGTGGGGCTCGCCGAGGTCAGCTCCGAGGCCACGAACAGCCCGCCGAACGCGGCCAGCGTCCCCGACACCATGAACATCGCGACCCGCACCCGCTCCACCCCGATGCCCGCCCGCCGCGCCGCCTCGACCCCGCCACCGAGCGCGTACACCCGCCGCCCGTAGCGGGTGCGGCGCAGCACGTAGTCCGAGAGGACCAGGACCACCAGGAAGATCAGCAGCGCGAGCGGCAGCCCCTGGAACCGGTTGAGGGTGTGGGCCGCGGCGAAGGCGATCCCCGCGAGAAGAGCGGTGCGCAGCCAGACGTCACCCGCCGGCCGGTGCGGCATCCCGGCGGCCAGATGGCGGGCGCGCTTACGGCGGGCGGCCAGGAAGTACCCGGCCGTGCCGAGCGCCGCGACCGTGTAGGCCGCCGCGTCGTCCTCGAAGTGGCGGCTGGTCAGCGAGGCGACCAGACCCTCCTCGTCGATGTTGATCGTGCCGCTCGCGCCCAGCAGGTAGAGCGTCAGGCCGTTCCAGATCAGCAGGCCCGCCAGCGTCACGACGAACGCGGGCACGCCGAGCGAGGCGAAGAAGAACCCGTGGAAGGCGCCCACGGCCATGCCCACCGCCACCGCCACGATCACCGCGAGCCACTCCGGTACCCCCTGGTTCACGTTCAGCACGGCGAACGAGGCCCCCGCCAGGCCGCTGACGGAGCCGACCGACAGATCGATCTCCCGGATCAGCAGCACGAACACGATGCCGACGGCGACCAGACCGGTCCCGACGATGCCCACGCCGAGGTTGGACAGGTTGCGCGGCGAGAGGAACTTGTCGTCAAGGCCCTGGAAGACGCACCAGATCACGATCAGCCCGGCGATGACCAGCAGCGGCCCGCGCTCGCCGTCGCGCACACTGCCGCGCACCTCCAGGGCGTACTCGCGCAGATTGCCGGACCAGCCCCGGGTACGGGGTCCGCGGTCGGGCGCGACCGGACCGGCGCTGCCCGGCCCGCCGTCCCGGTGCGGCCCGCCCCGGCTCACGGCCACGCCCCCTCGTCGCCCTTCGAACGATGCGCCACGGCGTTGTCCGCGGCCCCGGTCACGGAGGAGATGATCTGCTCCTGCGTCACGGTGCTCACGTCGAACAGACCGTTGTTGCGCCCGAGCCGCAGCACGGCGACCCGGTCCGCGACGGCCTTGATGTCGCCCATGTTGTGACTGATCAGGATGATCGCCATCCCGCGGTCGCGCACCTCCTCGATGAGGTCGAGCAGATGGCTGGTCTGCTCCACGCCCAGGGCGGCGGTGGGCTCGTCGAGGAGCAGGACCTTGGGTGCTCCCATGAGGGAGCGGGAGATCGCGACGGCCTGTCGCTGACCGGCGGACAGCGCCGCGACCGGCACCCGCACATCGGGGATCCGGATCGACAGGGCGCGCATCAGATCACGGGAGCGGCGCTCCATCTCCACCTCGTCGAGGACACCGACCCGGTCGATCTCACGGCCGAGGAAGAGATTCCCCACGACGTCCAGGTTGTCGCACATGGCGAGGTCCTGGTACACGGTCGCGATGCCCAGGGCGTGGGCGTCGTGCGGGCGTTTGATCTGCACGAGCCGCCCCTCCCACTCGATGACGCCCCGGTCGGCGGGGCTGACGCCCGAGATCACCTTGATCAGCGTGGACTTGCCGGCGCCGTTGTCGCCCGCCAGGGCCACGACCTCACCGGCCCGGACCTGCAGATCGACGTCGACGAGCGCCTGTACGCCGCCGAACCGCTTGGAGATGCCGCGCAACGCCAGAACAGGGGGATGGGCCACGGGGAATCACGTCCCTCACCGGGTGAGCCCGATCCGGTCACAGGCCGGCCGGAGCTTCGGGGTGCAGATCTGGTCGATCGTGTAGACGCCGTCCCGGACGAGCGTCTGCCCGATGGTCTCGGCCGTCACGGCGATCGGGCGGAGCAGCACCGCCGGGACGTCCTGTTCGGTCGGGCTGTCCACGGTCCGCGTGACGAGGGCGTCCAGGTCGTTGCCGCGCGCCAGGGCGACGGCCATCGCGGCGGCCGCCTCGGTCTCCAGCCGGAAGGGCTTGTAGACGGTCATGTACTGCTCGCCCTCGACGATGCGCCGCACGGCGTCGAGATCGGCGTCCTGGCCGGTGACCGGGGGCAGCGGCGAGACACGGGCGCTCTTGAGCGCCGCGATGACACCGGCGGCGATCGAGTCGTTGGCCGCCAGCACCCCGTCGATCTGGTTCGGGCCGAGGTCGCTGATCGCGGCGGACATGTGGTCGTGCGCGTTCTCCGTGCGCCACCCCAGGGTGCTGTACGACTTGAGGATCCGCACCTTGTCCCGGAGGACGGACCGGGACCCGTTCTCGTACCAGGCGGCGTTGGGGCTGGAGGGATCGCCGTTCATCATGACGATGCCGCCGCCGTCGGCCCTGGCTCCCATGCCCTTCAGCAGGTCCTGGCCCTGGAGCCGGCCGACCTGGTCGCCGTTGAAACTGACGAAACCCGAGATCGGGCCCTCGGCGAGGCGGTCGTAGGCGACCACGGGGATGCCCTCGCGGTCCGCCGCCCGGACCGAGGAACGCAGCGCCTTGGGATCCACGACGTCCAGGATCAGGGCGGAGACTCCCCTGGTGATCATGGAGTTCATCTGCTGCCGCTGGCTCGCCGCGTCGTTCTCGGCGTTGGCGTACACCACCGAGCACTCGGGGCACAGCTCCTTCACCCGCTTCTCGATCAGGGGCTTGTCGGACTGCTCCCAGCGGGGCACCGCGCGGCTCGGCAGCAGCAGGCCGAGGGTCAGGCTGTCGTCGCCCTGTTCGCCGCTGTCGGTACAGCCGGCCAGGGATGCGGCCAGGACACCGGCCATCAGCGCGACGAACACACGCCATCTGCGCCCTCTCACGGCGGACCTCCTTCATCGGTCGGCGTGGGGCCCTGATCGGGGGTCGGGTCCGGGTTCCGGCTCGGGGTCGGCTCCGGGTTCCGGTCGCTGTGCCTGTTCCGGTCAGGGTCGCGGTCGCGGTCGCGGGGTCCGCTCGGGTTCGGGTCCGGAGTCTGGTCCCGGTTCCTGCTCCGGCTACGGTCTCGGCGGCCCGGGTTCGGGTCCGGCGTCTCGTCCCGGTCCCTGTTCCGGCCGCGGAGTCGGCGGCCCGGGGGTGGGTCCGCGGGTCCGTTCCTGGCCTTGTTCCGGTCGCGGTTGCGGCCCATGCCCCAGCCGCGGTCGCGGACCAGGCCCCAGCCGCGGTCCCAGGTCCGGACCGGTTCCGGCACCCGCTCCGGCTCGACCCGCGGCGGTTCCGCTCCCTGCTCGGGTTCCGGTTCCGGTTCCTGTTCCGGATCCGGCCGGGACACGACGATCTCGCTCCACACCTGCTTGCCGCCGCCGACCGGCACCGAACCCCAGGCCGTCGACATCGCCTCGACCAGGAAGAGCCCACGGCCGCCCGTCGACTCCCAGTCCACCACCACCGGCTTGGCGGGCGCGCGCGGCGAGGAGTCGCTCACGGTCACCCGCAACCGGTCCGCGGCCAGGGTCAGGTCCACCCGGACCGCGCCCTGTGTGTGCACCAGCGCGTTGGTGACCAGTTCCGACACCACCAGCAGGACGGTGTCCGCCTCGGCCACGATGTCCCACGAGCGCAGCGTGCGCGCGCTGAACCGGCGGGCGTGCATGACCGCGTCCGGCAGCCGCCACACCACCCAGCCCGCCCGCACCGGCCGGACCCGCATCCCGTCGTAGCGCAGCAGCAGCAACGCCACGTCGTCCTCGCGGCGGCCGGCGTCGCCCAGCAGATCGTCGGCCATCCGCCCCGGGTCGGCGGGGTCGGCCGCGGCGAGTGCCTCGCGCACGAGCCGCATGCCCTCGTCCACCTGCAGATCGGCCGACTCGACCAGACCGTCCGTCACCAGCGCGAGCACCGAGCCCGGGGCCAGGGCGAGCGCCGTCAGCGGGAACTCCGCGTCCGCTAGGACGCCCAGCGGGAGCCCGCCCTCCACCGCGATCTCCTCGGTGCCGCCGTCCGGAAGCCGCACCAGCGGGGACAGATGCCCGGCCCGCACGAACAGCGCGTTGCCCTCCTCCATGTCCAGTTCGACATAGCAGCAGGTGGCGAACAGATCGGTCTCCATGCCGACGAGCAGCCGGTTGGCGTGTCCGACGACGACGTCCGGAGGATGTCCCTCCACGGCGTAGGCGCGGACCGCCGTACGCATCTGGCCCATGATCGTCGCGGCCCCTGCGCTGTGCCCCTGCACATCGCCGATGACCAGGGCCACCTTCCCCTCCGACAGCGCGATCACGTCGTACCAGTCGCCACCCACTTGCAGCCCGCGCCGGGCGGGCAGATAGCGGGCCACGGCGGTGCCCCCGGGCAGCCGGGGCAGCCGGCGCGGCAACAGGCTGCGCTGGAGCATCGTCGCGAGCTCCTGCTCGGCGTCGTAGGCGTGCGCGCGCTTCAGGGCCTGCCCCACCAGCCCCGCCGTCGCCGTCAGCAGGGCCCGCTCCTCGGGGGCGAACTCGTGCGGTGTGTCCCAGCCGACCAGGCACACCCCCGTCACCCTGCTCTTGGCCGGCAGCGGCAGGACCGCGAGCCCGCCGGGGCCGATCCCGTCGAGCCCGGGTTCCAGCACGGCACCCGCCGGCCACAGGCTCATCCGCCCGTCCCGCAGCGCCGCCTGGAGCGTGGGCAGGGCGGCGACCGGCGCATCGGGCCACTCCGAGCGCCACTCGGCACGCCACAGTTCCGGCCAGGCGCCGGCACCCGGCGGATCGAGCACGGTGACCGCCAGCCGGTCCTCCAGCAGCTCGGCGAGCGCCACCCGGTCGGCGTCCAGCGGCTCGCGCAGCGCGGCGACCACCACACGGCTGACGTCCCGGACCGTCACGGCGTCGTCGAGCGCGGCCGTCAGCCACTGGATCCGGGCGACGTCACTGGCGCTGCGGCGCAGCACGGGGGCGGCGGTCACCACGCCGAGCACCCGCTCCGGAGCGCCCTCGGGCCCCTTCCGCACGCGGCAGTTCAGGCGCAGCCAGCACAGTTCGCCGGTGGGCCGGCGGATCCGGAACTCCAGTTCCCGGCGGCCGGGGGTCTGCGCGGACGGTTCGATCACCGACAGCAGGGCGGGGACGTCCTCCGGGACGCTGCACGAGAGCAGGGTGTCGGTCTTGCCGTCGAAGCCGTTCTCGGGGATGCCGACGAGTTCGAGCAGGGCCTGGTCCGTCTCGACCAGGCCGGTGCCCGGCGTCAGGGCGAAGGATCCGACGCCCATGGCGCGCAGCGCCGAATCCAGCAGGGGTGAGGGGGCGCACCGGTCGGCCTCGCCCCGGAGCCGCCCGGCGACCGCTTCGGCATACCGCTCCAGGAACTCCCGCTGCTCGGCCCCGAAGCCCTCCCCGGCCTCTCCCACCACGACAAGACACCCCAGCCATCCACCCGCGGCCCCCAGCGGCAACGCCCCGAGCGGCGCGGCGGTGGCCCCGCCCTCCTCCCGGCCGGCGAACACCACACCCCCGAGCCACAGGGCCCGCCCGGTCCGAAAGGCCTTGGCGATGGCCACCGCTCCGTCTGCGGCCCCGGGCGGGACTCCGGGTGAGGCCAGGGGCGGGGCCGGCGCCGAGCCGGGCGCGGGGGAGTGGCGTGGGGTGGCCGGGTGAGCCAGGGGCGGGGGCGAGCCGGAGGGTGTTGGGGCAGCTGAGCGTGATTCCGGCCGGGGTGGGGTGCTGCTCTGCTCCGGCCCGGGTGGCCCCGATGCCCCGCGCGGGGTGCGGCTCGGCTCCGTCCTGGATGACTCCTCCGCAACCGGCACACGCCCCGGCAGCCCGTACCGCTCCGGCCCGGCGCCGGCCGATTCCACCGAGCGGAGTTCCGTACCGTCCTCGCCCCGCACGTACACCGCCGCCAGCGCCACCCCCGCGAACGCCAGAACCCGTTCCCGCGCGGCGAGCTCCGGCGCGGGACGAGGCGGACCGGTGCTCCCGTTCCCCGGCGCCCGAAGACCGGGAACCGCGGCCCGGGCATCGCCGTAATGGGGCATGTCCGCATCCACCTCCCGTCCATGCCGCAGCCACCGGCAGGTGGGAGTCCCCGGAACTCAGGCGACGACGACACGGCGGATCCACGCCGCGACTGAGCGGCAGGGCACCCACACAACAGAATCGCACACCTGGATATAAGCGACATATGGTGCGGACGGTCCGGCCCGGTCGGCGCCCCCGCGATTTCCGGCCACTCGCACCCCTCCGTGCCGCCGCCCGGCTGGCGTTGCCCCGCATGACCCACACGAGATCGAGATCACGCCGGAACTGATTCGGGAACTGCTGCGCGACCAGCACCCCGACCTGGCCGATCGCCCGCTGCGACTCGGTGCGCGCGGCTGGGACAACCAGCTCTGGCGCCTCGGTGACGACCTGGCCGTGCGGCTGCCCTGGGCGACGAACTCCGCGGACGTGCTGATGCGCAAGGAGCACACCTGGCTCCCCGTGCCCGCCCCGCGTCTGCCCCTGGAGGTTCCGGTCCCGCAGCGCCTCGGTGAGCCCTCCGACCGCTTCCGTACGCCTGGATCGTCACCACCTGAGTGCGGGGTGCCCCGGCCGACCGCGCCCCGCCGCCCGTGCCGCGGAATCGGCCGAGGCCCTGGCCGCCTTCCTGACGGCTCTGCACCGCCCCGCCCCCGAGGACGCGCCCGTGGGCCGGGGCCGCGGCGGGCCGTTGTCCGAGTACGCCGAGGGGTTCGCCCACCACCTCGAGACGGCCACGGAGCTGGGCCTGCTCCCGGACCCGGAGCCGGTCCGCGCGATCCTGGACGACGCCCTCGCCGCGCCCGACTGGACGGGCCCGTCGGTCTGGCTCCACGCCGACCTGCACGCGGCCGACGTCCTCACCGCCGACGGCACCTTCCGCGGTGTGATCGACTTCGGCGACCTCTGCGCCGGCGACCCCGCCTGCCATCTCGCCGCCGCCTGGACCCTGCTGCCGGACGGCGTAGCCGACCGCTTCTACGACCTCTACCGCCCGGCCGCGGACCCCGCGACCCGGCGCCGCGCCCGGGGCTTGGCCGTCGCGCGTGCCCTCGCCTGCCTGGCCGTCGGACACGCCGGAGACCACGGCCGCCCCGGCGGCAAGTCGACGTGGCGCCCACCGGCCCGGGCCGCCCTGCACCGCCTCCTGGCCACGGCCGACCACACATGACCCGGGCGGGTGCCGTCACCCGGCAACAGGCCCGGCAACGGGCCCGACGACCGGGGCTCACCGGTCACCGGGCCCGCCCGGAGTGACGGTTCAGCCCACCCGGCAGGGCAGGCTCGTCGTACTGTCACCGCCCGGAGCCGTGGCGGTATAGCCGAAGGTCGTGCTCCTGCCCGGGGCGAGGGAGCCGTTCCAGCCGGCGTTGTGGACCATCACCGACTGGCCGTTGTAGGTCGCGTTGCCGCTCCACAAGCTCTCGATCCTGTGGCCGGCGGGGAGGTTCCAGTCGACCATCCAGCCGAGCATCGGGACGGTGCCGGTGTTGGTGACGGTCACCTCGGACTGGTAGCCGCCGTTCCAGCTGCCGGTCGTCTTGCGGGTGGCCGTGCAGGTGCCGGGCACCGGCTCGGACGGGTTGCCAGGCTCCTTGATGCCGGTCACCTCGCCGTTGCCGCCGTCGAAGACGATGTCGGAGCAGGAGTAGAAGGTCTCCTGGCTGTCCGAGCGCTGCCAGACCATGTAGATGATGTGGCGGCCGTCCTTGTTTGCCGGGAGCTTGCCCGTCCAGGAGTAGTTGGCCTCGACCGTGCCCGGGGAGCCGTTCAGCGGCGGGTGGTCGACGCTCAGGAACGGCCGTTCCTCCATGTCGTTCCAGGTGAGGGTCTTGGCCGGGTCGAAGCCGTCCTTGGTGATGTAGACGTAGAACCAACCCGGGTGCGCCGCCCAGGCGTTGTACGAGAAGTCGACCGTCGCCCCCGAGGTGAGATGGGTGAGCGGCCAGTCCTTGCCGGGGGTGTTGAACCCGGTGAAGTTGGCGTTGCCGCCGCTGCACAGCTCGCCGTCCGGCACGAAGCCCCGGGTGCGGCCGGCGCCGTCCGAGCGGAGCACCGAGAACCAGTTGTAGAACGGCGTGGTGCCGCTGACCTGCTGGGCATTGCGGCAGGCCGGGTTGACCGGCTTGATCTCACCGGTGTCGGTCAGACCGTCCTGCCAGCACAGGAAGGTACGGCTGCCGGGCTTCATGGGCGTGCCGTGGGCCTCCGCCTCGCCACCGGCCGTCATGACCAGACCGAGGGCCGGGACCGTGACGAGCAGGGAGAGCATGACGAGGAAGAGGGACCTGGCCCGGGTGGGGAGTGTTAATCGGCGCATCGGGAGTCTCCCCGGCGCTTTTGTCAGGATCATGACAGCATCATCCGTTTCTCGGGATACGGGCCTGCGGATGCGTGTGTGGGGATGCGGGTGCGGATGCGCGGGGTGGGAGCGACTTCAGGGCGGGTTCCGGTCCACCGTTATGGGAGCGCTCCCACCCCGCTTGTTGCGGAAGTTAGCGCCGAGGGACGCGGTTGTAAACGGTTGTCGCACCGGGAGTGCCGGTCAGGGGCCTTCTGGTGGCCACCAGGGTCTGTTGCGAAGGGGGGTGCCGGACTCGACGCGCCCCGCGGCGGGTGCCGTGTCGAGTCGAGTCAGGCTCTGGGGGCCCGCTGCCGCTGGGGATCGTCAGCCGCGATCGGGAGACTGCGCAGTGTCAGCGCGGCCGGCGGAGGCAGCGGCTCGTTGGCCGTGTCGGCGCGGAACGACTGGAGCAGGTAGGCCACCAGGCGCCGGGACGCCGCATCGTCACCCGGTAGGGCGGTCACCAGAGCGCAGTGTGCCAACAGGACCACGGCGAGGTCGGAAGGGTGAAAGTCGGCCCGCAGGGCGCCTGACGCCTGAGCCCTGCGTACCAGGGTGGTGAAGTCCCGCTCGGCTCGTCGCCGGGACCGCGCGTGTTCCGACGTGCTTTCCGGGAAGGCCGCGACGAACGCGGCCGGGAACCCGCGTTCCTCCCGTTGCAGAGCGCAGACCGTCTCGATCAGCTGCTGGAATCCCTGCCACGGGTCAGGGGCGGCCAGAGCCTCGGTGAGCGCCCGCAAACAGGTGTCCATCTGCTGCGCGAACGCGCCCCGCACCAGGGCGTCCCGGGTCGGGAAATGCCGGTACAGCGTCGCCACGCCGACTCCGGCCCGACGCGCCACGGTCGCCATCGGGGCGTCGATCCCGTGCTCCGCGAAGACCGCACGGGCGGCGGCGAGCACGCGCTCCCGGTTGCGCCGGGCGTCGGCCCGCAGCCCGTCCTGGGCTGCGATCCGAGAGGATTCCACCATCACTGCCTCTCGCTTCGGCCCAAACGGACGATTGCGTCCACTTAGGAGCCTACCGTCGGCGTCAGTCCTTGTACGACCACCGGCGGCAAAGGCGGAACGATGAACCACCGCATGATGAAGGCAGTGCTCTACGACCGCTACGGCGGCCCCGATGTGCTGTACCTGGACCGCGTGCCACGCCCCGAGCCGGCCGCCGGCGAGGTGCTGGTGAAGGTGCACGCGTTCAGCGTCAACGGCGGGGAACTGGCAGCCCGTGCCGGCCGCGTCCGCCTCGTGACCGGCCGGAGATTCCCCCAGCGGGTCGGCTTGGACTTCACCGGCGAGGTCGCCGCATCGGGTGCCGGAGCCGCACGGCTGGTGGATGGCGACCGCGTATGGGGGGTCCTGGGCCGCACCTCCGGGTTCGGCAGCGCCGCCGAGTACGTGACCGTGCCTGCCGAGCGGATCGGCCGGGTCCCTGACGGACTGGATCTGATCGAGGCCGCCGCGCTGCCGGTGGCCACCACGGCCGTCACCGCCCTGCGGGACAAGGCCGGGCTGCGCCCCGGCGAACGACTCCTCGTCCGGGGCGCGGCGGGCGGCGTCGGCAACGCCGCCGTTCAGCTCGGACGGGCGTACGGCGCCGAGGTCACGGCCCTCGCCCGGGCGGCCAACCTCGACTTCGTCCGCGGGCTCGGCGCGCACAAGGCCGTCGACCACCGGATCGTGCGGCCGGGGGAACTGGGCCGCTTCGACGTGGTCCTGGACACCGCGGGGACCGAACTGCGGGCCTTCCGCGGTCTGCTGAATCCCGGCGGGCGCATGGTCACCATCGCCTTCGACCTGAAACGGCCCGCTGCGTCGCTCGGCTACCTCGCTGCCAGCACGGTCCACGGACACGGCCGGGTGCGCTTCTTCAGCGGCGACCCCGAGCGGGCGCACTTGGACGACCTCGCTCGCCATGTGGTCGAGGGGAAGCTGAGCCCCGCGGTGGACACGGTCTTCCCCCTGGAGGAGACCGCGGCGGCCCACCGGGCGCTGGAGGCGGGCGGTGTCCGGGGCAAGTACGTGGTCAGGGTCGCGTAGGCCGGTTCAGTGAGCTCTCCCCGCGCCATGAATTTCGATCATTCATGCCCCAGGGTCCACTTCCGATGCACGGCCTGGTGCGGGCGCAGAACACGCTGGGCCGCCTGCCGCAGGGCCGCGACGAGCGGCTCGTCCCGGCGGCTCGGCAGCCAGCCCAGTGCGGCCGTCCAGGGTTCGAGGTCGGTGACGTCGACGTACGACACCCCGCGGCGCGGGTAGAGCCAGCGGGTCGCGTCCGGCGGCAGCTGGATGCCCTGCCCCATGGCGATCAGCGGCAGGGCGCTCTCGTAGTCGACGATGGCGTGCGCGCTGTACCGCACGGAGGTGCCGTCCGGTCGCGGGTCGGCGGACCAGAAGTCCCGGAACACCTTCGGGACCTGCGCCGACCAGCCGATGCGGGGCTGGTCGGCGAGGTCCGCGAGGGTCAGCGCGTCCCGGGAGGCAAGAGGGTGACCATCGGCCATCGCCACACAGCGCGGGCCGCCGGCCAGGGCCAGGGTCTGGACGCCGTCGGGCACGGGCAGAAACAGGAACGCCGCGTCGACCTCGCCCCGCAGGATCGCCGGGCCGGCGTCGAAGCCCATGCGGACGACGTCGACCTCCACCTGCGGGAAGTTCTCCCGCAGTTCCTCCAGGACGGCCGGGACCGGGTCCATCGAGGTGATCGCCTCCAGCGAGCCGATCACGATCCGGCCGGCGGCCGCGTTGGCCTGGTTCTCCGCCTCGCGGCGCAGCTCCTCGGCCGCCTCCACCACGGTCCGGGCCCGCCCCACGAGCGCCTCACCCGCCGCGCTCAACGCGACCCTGCGCGTTGTCCGATCCACCACGGCGACACCCAGCCGCTCCTCCAGAGCGGTGATGTGCCGCGAGAACGTCGGCTGCGCCATGAACGCCCGCCGCGCCGCCCGCCCGAAGTGCAACTCCTCGGCGAGGAGCAGGAACAGCTGCAACTGCTGGATGCTCGGATACCTCACGTCGCTCCTGGTGCAGCCATGCCGTTGAGGCTACCAACGCCTCGAACGCAACGGCCGCCGGAGCCGAGTGCGCAGGTTCGAACGGGAGAACGTCCGAACGTCCCTCGACAGCTGCCGTCGCGCTCGCCATGATGAGCCCATGTCCGAGAGCAGTGGGCCAGGCCCCTCCCGCGCACCAGACCCGGACGCGATTATTCGGAACTGGGCCGCAACCGTCGCCGCCCTGCCGATCGGATCCAGGGTCAGCGGACAAGTGGTCGCGCGCCCCCCGTTCGGGGTCTTTCTCGTACTCGACGACGTGCCCAATGCGGTTGGTCTCGCAGAGATCACCGCCATGCCGCATCACATGGAGCTTCCCGCCGTGGGCGCCTCGGTTGCGGGTGAAGTCATCTGGCACGCAGAACACAACCACCAAGTGAAGATCAGGCTCGATGAGTGGAACCGGCGGGAAACAGCGGGGACCCACGGTGAAAGCCGCCCAGCTTGACGAAGCAGTTGGATCCTCACATGAGCGATCCATGGGGTGTTGTCGCTCGGCTCAGTAGGGTCCGCCGTTGATCAGGTGCACCTCCGCGTCCTTGGCGTCGCGGGCGAAGGCCCGCGCGCCCGCCGGGCCGAAGATTTCGTCGTTGCCCTCGCGAGAGACGAGGGCGAATTCGTGCTCCCAGGTGTCCGGGCTGACCAGGCTCGGTTCGGGCACGCCGTGCAGGTACTGCCAGCGGATGGCGTCGACGCCCAGCGCGGCGCGGACGGCGGGTTCGGTGTCAGGGCCGGGGTTCGCCCCGTAGGCCCAGACGTCGGTCCAGAACGACTCGACGAAACCGTCCTCGTTGCCGTTGCCGTAGCCGTAGCCGTTCTGGGTGACGAGTGCGGAGATCCACTCGGGGTGCTGGAGCGCGAGGCGCCATCCGATGGGGCGCCATAGTCCTGGAGGCAGTGGGCGTAGCGGTCCAGGCCCAGTTGGTCGAGCAAGCCGTGACCTCGCGGGGGCCTTGCCCTGGGCCGGGTCACATCACGGCGTCGGTCTGCAGCGGGCCCGCGGTGACCCGGATCGTCCGGATGCGCACCGGCTCCTCCCGGTCGAGGTAGAAAATGTGCATGAAGGGGGCGCGCACCACCCGCTCCGGTTCGCTCTTCTTGGCCATGACCGCCTCACCGCGCAGCAGACGGACGCCGTCGCCCGCGGTCCAGAACTCCAGTACCTCATGGCTGATGACCAGCGGCGCGTCGATCTTGACGAAGAACTCCTTGATGGCCTCGACGCCGTGGATGTGCGCGGTGCCGAAGTACATGTCGGTGTTGTCGGTCAGTGGCGCGAAGCCCTCGCCGAACTCCAGGGTGTCGATGGCGTCCATGAACTTCAGGACCCAGCCGGGGACGGCTGTCGCTTGTGTGGTGTCTGCCATGGTGCGGACTTCCTGATCGGACTGCGGTGCGTGACCCTTGCCGACCCGCCTTCCCAACCCCTGCCGATCTGAACGCCGCCGTCCGGCGGGGACGTCAAAGGCCATCGCTGCGACGAGGGAAGAGAACAAGACGGCCACCGCTGTGCCATCTCATGACATCGGTTCCTCGCTGTCAGGCTCGCCGGGCACAGGACGTGAGGCGATCGGCGAGCGCGATGACGAGGTCGCGGAGTTCATCGGGGCGCTCGATGACGAACGGTTGGTCGAGTGCCGCGAGTACCGGCGGCAACCAGTCGAGCCGCTCCGCCCGCAGCTCGACGCGCAGCCAGCGCTCGGTCGCCCGGTCCTCGCCGGCCGCGGGCTCGTGCTCCTCCAGGCTCGCGACGCTGACGGGAAGGTGGGCGCGGATCTGCTCAACTGTCCCGTGGATCCGCAAGGTCACCTCATGCCGGTACCCGGCCGTGGCGAATCCTGACAACACGCGCTGTGCGGGAGCGGGACCCACGGGCGCTTCGAATGAGCCGGGCAGGGTCCGCGCGTCTGCGATGCGATCGAGCCGGAAGGTTCGGTCCTCGCCGATCTGGGCGTCCTTGCCCGTGACGTACCACCGGCCCGCATGGGCGACGATCCCGTACGCGTGCAGTGTGCGTTCGCTGGGCCGTCCGCCACGGTCGGTGTAGCGGATCGAGACCGGTCGGCGGTGGCGCACCGCATCGGCGATGGTGAGCAGGACCCCGGCGTCCGGGGTGCCGAACTCGCCGGGCCGGTCCGTGAAGGCGAGAGCTTCCAGGAGTGTGTCGAGCCGACGGGCGATGTGCTTGGGCAGCACCCGCCGGATCTTCGCCGACGCCGTCTCGTTCGCCGTGCGCTCCGTCGTCGTCAGCCCTGCCCGGCGGCCGGCGATCAGGCCGAGCAGCACGGCCAGCGCCTCGTCGTCGCTGAGCATGAGCGGAGGCAAGCGGTACCCAGGAGCCAGCCGGTACCCGCCGTAGCGGCCGCGCACCGACTCCACGGGCACGTCCAGGTCGATCAGCTGGTCCACATACCGCCGCACAGTGCGTCCTTCGACGCCGAGACGGTCGGCGAGCTCGGCCATAGTCCGGGTGCCGCCCGACTGCAGCAGCTCCAGGAGTGTCAGCACGCGGCCGGTGGGGCGAGGCATGTTCGCAGCCTAACGCGAATACAGGACCGATTCTGTCCACTATTTCTCCTAGCCTGCGACGTGTACGCCTCCAGCACAGCCGAGGAGATTCCCATGGACTTCATCTCGATCCGCATCATCACCGGCGACGTAGCGCGCCTCGTCGAGTTCTACGAGCGCGCCACAGGGGCGCAGGCGACGTGGGCCAACGAAGACTTCGCCGAACTCAAGACCGCGGGCGCCACCCTCGCGATCGGCAGCACCCGCACCGTCCCGCTGTTCGCCCCGGGCTCTGCCCGCCCGGCGGACAACCACAGCGTGATCACCGAGTTCCTCGTCGACGACGTGGACAGCGTTTACAACAACCTGACCGGCTTCGTCACCGACTTCGTCACCAAGCCCACCACGATGCCCTGGGGTAACCGTTCGCTGCTGTTCCGTGATCCCGACGGCAACCTCGTCAACTTCTTCACCCCCGTCACCCCAGCGGCCATCGAAAAGTTCGCACGCTGACGCCACGCGCGGCCGCCGAGTCCAGGAACGCCACCAGCAGGGGACATCGGAACGCACCGCTGACCCTCGAAGGACGTCTGCGCTTGTGTCTGCGGATCGACGCCGGACGTCCGATCGCGCACGTGGCTGCGGAAGCCGGGATCTCCCGCCGTCTCCATGGCCGCGGTCGCCCTGGCGATCAGCGGAGGCGGCGCACTCAGCTCGTTCGAGACGACCAGACGGCCGGCGGCTGCTGGGTTCAGGCATCGAGACGACAGCGAGGTACGGCAACCGTCCGCGTCCAGTAGTGGCCGTTGAAGGCCGCATGTCGTCATGCATGACCGCCGTGACCGACCTCCGTGGAGCTACAGCTCACGGGCCGGCCGGTGCCTCCTCCTCAGGGAGCAGGCGCCAGAGCATGTGCCCAGCCAGAAAGCTGTCCAGCTCATGGGCGGCCGCGGACTCGGACGGCAGATCGTCTGGGCGAGGTCGGTAGAGAGCTCGAACAGTCGCACTGCTGGGCTACGCCCCGACTGGGGGCGCTCGGCAGTGGGCTGCCCCTCACTGCCGATGGCGGCTGCGCGTTACTCTTTCCGATCATGCGAGCCCTGTTCCCAGGATCCTTCGACCCGGTCACTCAAGGGCACCAGGACGTACTCCGGCGCGCTGCCCTCCTGTTCGACGAGGTCGTCGTCTGCGTGATGTTCAACTCGAACAAGACCGGCCGCTTCCCCATCGCGGAACGGCTGGACCGGCTCCGCGCGGCGGCGACCGACTTGAGCAACGTCACGGTCGACTCCCACACGGGCGGCATGCTGGTCGACTACTGCCGGCGAGTCGGAATCGACGTCGTCATCCGCGGAGTCCGCGGCGTTCCCGACCTGGACTACGAAATGCCGATGGCTCGTATGAACCACGAACTGGCTGGTGTCGAGACGTTCTTCATCGCCGCAGACCCCGCCCTGGCACACATATCCTCCACCCTCGTCACCGCGATGGGCCAGCAGGACCGTGTCCCCGAACGATGATGTGAGCGAGCCTCTTCCAGGTGGCGGGGGCGGCAACGAGGGGTCCTAGGTCGTGTCCGCAAAGTGGCGGCGTCGTTGGTCTGTTCGTGGTGCGTCGTCATGAGCTGACTGATGAATCGTGGGTGGTGATCGAACCGTT
>NZ_JBHURZ010000009.1:292167-478636 GCF_042673825.1 Streptomyces sp. NPDC057002 | reverse complement strand
TGGCGAAGCTGAGAACTTAAGCGCCAGTAAACGGCGGTGGTAACTATAACCATCCTAAGGTAGCGAAATTCCTTGTCGGGTAAGTTCCGACCTGCACGAATGGCGTAACGACTTCTCGACTGTCTCAACCATAGGCCCGGTGAAATTGCACTACGAGTAAAGATGCTCGTTTCGCGCAGCAGGACGGAAAGACCCCGGGACCTTTACTACAGTTTGATATTGGTGTTCGGTTCGGCTTGTGTAGGATAGCTGGGAGACTTTGAAACTCGCACGCCAGTGTGGGTGGAGTCGTCGTTGAAATACCAGTCTGGTCGTGCTGGATGTCTAACCTGGGTCCGTGATCCGGATCAGGGACAGTGTCTGATGGGTAGTTTAACTGGGGCGGTTGCCTCCTAAAGAGTAACGGAGGCGCCCAAAGGTTCCCTCAGCCTGGTTGGCAATCAGGTGTTGAGTGTAAGTGCACAAGGGAGCTTGACTGTGAGACCGACGGGTCGAGCAGGGACGAAAGTCGGGACTAGTGATCCGGCGGTGGCTTGTGGAAGCGCCGTCGCTCAACGGATAAAAGGTACCCCGGGGATAACAGGCTGATCTTCCCCAAGAGTCCATATCGACGGGATGGTTTGGCACCTCGATGTCGGCTCGTCGCATCCTGGGGCTGGAGTCGGTCCCAAGGGTTGGGCTGTTCGCCCATTAAAGCGGTACGCGAGCTGGGTTTAGAACGTCGTGAGACAGTTCGGTCCCTATCCGCTGTGCGCGTAGGAATATTGAGAAGGGCTGTCCCTAGTACGAGAGGACCGGGACGGACGAACCTCTGGTGTGCCAGTTGTTCTGCCAAGGGCATGGCTGGTTGGCTACGTTCGGGAGGGATAACCGCTGAAAGCATCTAAGCGGGAAGCCTGCTTCGAGATGAGTATTCCCACCTCCTTGAGAGGGTAAGGCTCCCAGTAGACGACTGGGTTGATAGGCCGGATATGGAAGCACGGTAACGTGTGGAGTTGACCGGTACTAATAGGCCGAGGGCTTGTCCTCAGTTGCTCGCGTCCACTGTGTTGGTTCTGAAACCACGAACAGTTGTCGGCTTTGAGCAGAACAGACAATTAAAGAGTGTGCTTGTTCGCTCGAAACCATTAGGGTTTCGGTGGTAATAGCGTAGGGGAAACGCCCGGTTACATTTCGAACCCGGAAGCTAAGCCTTACAGCGCCGATGGTACTGCAGGGGGGACCCTGTGGGAGAGTAGGACGCCGCCGAACAATCTTTGGAAGGACCCCTGGTCCCAGCGTTCAGCTGGGACCAGGGGTCCTTTTTATTTTGCGGTGCGCACCGGGTAGCCGGCTGCGCGAGAATGACTTGCGGTACCGAAGACAGGAGTCACCATGTCCACCAACTCTCCCGACGACCGACCGGAGCGCGACCAGCGGCGACGGGAGGGGGACCGGAGCGACCGTGGCGGTCAGCGCGGGGATCGTGGAGACCGCGGGGGCTTCCGCCGCGACAACGACCGTGGTGGACACGGGCGTCGTGACGGCGACCGAAGCGATCGCGGCGGTCGAGGCGATCGTTCGGACCGGGGTGAGCGTGGTGGCTTCCGGCGTGACGACCGGCGCGACGACCGGCGTGACGACAGCCGTGGTCGTGACGACAGCCGTGGTCGTGACGACAACCGTGGTGGTGGCTACGGCCGGCGTGATGACCGTGATCGGGGACCGCGCAGGGACGATCGCGACCGAGGCGGGTTCCGGCGCGACGACCGTGGTGACCGTCCCTCCTTCCGGCGCGACGACCGTGGAGAGCGCCGCGACGACCGGGACCGTCGTGGCTTCCGGCGTGACGACAGTCGTGGTCGCGATGACAGCCGTGGTCGTGATGACAACCGTGGTGGTGGCTACGGCCGGCGCGATGACCGCCGAGGCGATGTCCGTCGCGGAGACGACCGTGGACCGCGCGGTGGGTTCCGCCGGGACGACAGGCGCGATGACCGTCGGGACGACAGGCGTGACGACCGTCGCGACGGTGACCGCGGAGGGTTCCCGCGGCGCGACGACCGTGGGGAGCGTCGCGACAGCCGGGACCGTACCTTCCGCGGTGACGACCGGGACCGCGGCTTCCGTGGGGACGATCGCGACCGTGGCTTCCGGCGTGACGACCGGGGCGGTTTCCGCCGGGATGACCGGCGCGATGACCGTCGGGACGACAGGCGTGACGACCGTCGGGACGAGCGCCGTGGGGACGACCGCGGGGAGCGTGGCGGTTTCCGTCGGGACGACGCCGGTCGAGGCGGGCGCGGTGGCTTCCGTCGTGATGACGCTCCTCGGGGCGAGCGTGGTGAGTTCCGTCGCGACGATCAGCGCGGCGACCGTGGTGACCGCAGCGAGCGTGGCGGCTTCCGTGGGCGCGACGACCGTGGTGGGCGTGGGCCCCGGCGGGACGATCGCGATCGTCCCGGCTTCCGGCGCGAGGGCGGTGACCGTGGTGGGTTCCGTGGGCGCGACGACCGGCGTGACGACCGGCGTGGCGCCGGCCGCTTCCGTGAGGAGCGGGAGCGGGACAGGGAGCCGATCAAGCGGCTGCCGATCCCCGAGGACGTCACGGGCGACGAGATCGACAAGGACGTACGGCAGGAACTGCTGAGCCTGCCGAAGACGCTCGCTGACGATGTCGCCAGGAACCTGGTGATGGTCGCGCGGCTTCTCGACGAGGACCCCGAGGGCGCGTACAACTACTCGAGGATCGCGCTGCGGCTGGCGTCGCGTGTCGCCGCCGTGCGGGAGGCCGCCGGGTTCGCCGCGTACGCCAACCAGAAGTACGGCGAGGCGCTGGCCGAGTTCCGGGCCGCCAAGCGGATGACCGGGAACATCGATCTGTGGCCCGTGATGGCCGACTGCGAGCGTGGGCTCGGGCGGCCGGAGAAGGCGCTGGACATGGCCGGTGCCCCCGAGGTGCACAAGCTCGACAAGGCCGGACAGGTCGAGATGCGGCTCGTCGCCGCCGGTGCGCGGCGCGACATGGGGCAGCTGGACGCGGCCATCGTGACGCTGCAGAGCCCCGAACTGGCCGCCAACTCCGTGCAGCCGTGGACCGCGCGGCTGCGGTACGCGTACGCCGACGCGCTGCTCGCCGCCGGGCGGGAGAGCGAGGCGCGGGAGTGGTTCGCGAAGGCAGTGGAGGCCGACCGGGACGGCAGCACGGACGCGTCGGACCGGCTCGCCGAGCTGGACGGTGTGGAGTTCGTCGACGTCATGACTGATGACGAGAGCGACACCGACGCCGTGAGCGACGGCGGGGAGTCCTCCGAGGACTCCGAGGACTCCGAGGACTCCGAGGAGGAGAAGGACTGACGTCCGGTGGAAGGGGGCGGATCCCGGTGGGGATCCGCCCCCTTCTTTTTTGTGTTCAGAGGTCCAGCGTGCGCAGCACCAGGCCCGATGCCGGCTTCGGGCCGAACGACGTCGACTTGCGGGGCATCGTCACGCCCTGCCGGGCCAGGTCCCGGACGACCTCCTCGCGGACCGGGTGCATCAGGACGGCGGTACCGCCGTCGCGTTCCGCCTTGGCGACCGTGGCCGCCGTGTCGTGGATGTAGGCGATATGGGCGGGTGAGTCCTCGGGGATGTGCCAGACGTGCTCGAGGAGCGTGGCGTGCAGGACCGTCGCGTCGAGGGTGCGCCAGGCCGCGGGGCGGTCGGCGGGGATCGTACGGGCCAGGAGATCCGGGTCCGGGTGGTCGACGAGATGGAAGGAACCGTCGCCGGCCAGCAGGAACGCGTTGCCCTCGCAGGCCGCGTCCGCCAGCACCTCCAGGGCCTCGGGCAGGGAGGCCGTCAGGCGGCGTACCCGGAACAGGCCGTGCAGGGCTGCCACCGCCCGGTCGACCGGCAGGTCGTGCAGGAGGCGGTGGATGGCGCGGACCCGGAGGGGGTAGCGGGCCGTGTCGACCAGGAGGACCAGGCCGTGGTCCCACGGGCTGGGGGAGGGGTGCTCCGTGCGGAGCCGGCGGTACGTTGCCCAGCGGTGGTGGCCGTCGGCGATGAGGGCCTGGTGACGGGCCAGGTCGGTCCGGATCGCGGCCAGCTCGGCGGGGGCGGTCACGGACCACAGGCGGTGGCTGAAACCGTCCTCTGTCGTGGTGGACAGGAGCGGAGGCCGGTCGGCGGTGCGCTCGATCAGGTCCGCCGTGGCGGTCGTCGGGCCGTCGCCGCGGTAGGTCAGCAGGAGGGGTTCCAGGTTCGCGGAGGTGGCCCGCATCAGGGCCGCGCGGTCCGCGACGATGTGCGGCATGACGTCCTCGTGCGGCAGCACCACCTGCTCGGCGGGGTCCGACACGCGCAGGGCGCCGATGATGCCGCGCTGCAGCATGCCGGCGCCGTCCCGCTGCTCGTAGATGTAGAGGCCGGGTTCCGGATCGGTGGCCAGGACGCCCTCGGAGAGCCAGCGGTGCAGGGTCTCGGCGGCCTGTTCGTTGCGGGCACTGGGCGTGGCGGCCTGGGGCAGGATCAGACGGACGATGTTGTGCGGGTCGGAGGACTCGAGGTGGTGCAGGCCGTCGGGGCGCACCACGACGTCGTACGGCGGAGATGTCACGGCGGCAAGGCTGCCGACCCGGTCGGGGTCGTAACGAAGGCCTCGGAACGGGGTGAGTTCCAGGCCTCGGTGCTCCGTTGCCTCCGAGTGACCTGCTGTGTTCATCCCGGCATCGTACGGGTGTCAGTGGCATGGGGGATGATCGGGGGAAAGCCGTCGAACGAGGAGCGATGCGGGATGAGCCGGAGCGTCAGGACGAGGCCCGAGGGCAGTGGGCAGGCCCTGAGCGAGGCGTACGACACGGCGCTGCTCGATCTGGACGGGGTCGTGTACGCGGGCGGGAGCGCGATCGCGTACGCCGTCGAGTCGCTGGCCGAGGCGCGGGCGGGCGGGATGCGGCTCGCGTACGTCACGAACAACGCGTTGCGGACTCCGGACACCGTGGCCGCGCATCTGACCGAGCTGGGGATACCCACGGGCGCGGACGACGTCATCACCTCGGCGCAGGCGGTCGCGCGGCTGATCAGTGAGCAGGTGCCGCAGGGCGCCCGGGTGCTGGTGATCGGCGGGGAGGGGCTGCGGGTGGCGCTGCGCGAGCGCGGGCTCGTGCCCGTCGAGTCGGCGGACGACGATCCGGCGGCGGTGGTCCAGGGGTTCGGCGGGCCCGAGCTGCCGTGGGGCCGGTTCGCGGAGGCTTGTTACGCGGTCGCGCGCGGCGTGCCGTGGTTCGCGTCCAACACCGACCTGACGATTCCGAGCGGGCGTGGGATCGCGCCGGGCAACGGCGCGGCGGTGGAGGTCGTCCGGATCGCCACGGGCGCCGAGCCGCAGGTCGCGGGGAAGCCGCTGCCGCCGATGCACCGGGAGACCATCCTGCGGACCGGGGCGAAGCGGCCGCTCGTGGTGGGGGACCGGCTGGACACGGACATCGAGGGCGCGTTCAACGGGGACGTCGACTCGCTGCTCGTCCTGACCGGGGTCACCGACGGCGCGCAGCTGCTGGCCGCGCCGCCGCACCACCGGCCGACGTATGTGGACGCCGATCTGCGGGGGATGCTCAGCGGCCAGCCGGACGTCGAGGCGGTGGACGACGGCGGATTCCGGTGCGGAGGCTGGACGGCGACGGCTGGTGCGGAGGCGCTGGAGCTCGACGGGGACGGCGAGGCGCTGGACGGGCTGCGTGCGCTGTGTGCGGCGGCGTGGACGGCCGCCGGAGAGGGCGCGTGCGAGCTGGACGGGGGGAAGGCGCTGGCAAAGCTGGGCCTCTGAGCGCGGGTTGGGGTCGGCGATGCGCGGGCACGCTTCGGCTGTGCGTCCGGAGGACCGCGGCCGGGATCCGAAATCGTGATCGAATGGCAGGGTAGGCTAACCTAACTTGCGTGTTGGTCGAGAGTCCCCCCGAACAGCGCGCGGAGACCGCCCCCGCGCCCCCGACTCGACGGGTGGTACGAGCCTTTGGGCTGGTCCTGGCCGTCGCGATCCTGGTGCTCGTCGCGCTGGCGAGTATCGCGATCGGAGCGAAAGAGCTGTCCCTCGGGCAGGTCTGGCACGGTCTGTTCGAGGACTCGGGGACGTACGGCGATGTCGTCGTCGCTGAGCGGATGTCACGGACCGTGCTGGGGCTGCTCGCCGGTGCCGCCCTCGGACTGGCCGGCGCTGTCCTGCAGGCGCTCACGCGCAACCCGCTCGCCGACCCAGGGCTGCTCGGCATCAACGCCGGGGCGTCCGCCGCGGTCGTCACCGCGATCACGTTTCTCGGGGTCACCTCGCTCAGCGGCTACGTCTGGTTCGCGTTCTTCGGCGCGGCCGCGGTCGGGGCGCTGGTCTGGTTCCTCGGCGGCAGCCGGGGCGCGACGCCGGTGCGGCTCGCGCTCGCCGGTACGGCCCTCAGCGCCGCGCTCTACGGCTACCTCCAAGCCGTGATGATCATGGATGACGCGGCGCTCGGCAAGATGCGGTTCTGGACGGTGGGTTCGCTCTCCGCGGCGACCGACTCGACCATCGAGCAGGTGCTGCCGTTCCTGCTGGCCGGGACGGCCCTGGCACTGGCCCTGGCCCGGCCGCTCAACGCCATGGCCATGGGCGACGACACCGCCAAAGCGCTCGGCGCCAACCTGAACCGGACCCGGGCGCTGTCCATGCTGGCCGCGACCGTGCTGTGCGGGGCGGCGACCGCCGCCTGCGGGCCGATCGTGTTCGTCGGACTGATGGTGCCGCACGTCGTGCGCTCCTTCACCGGGCCCGACCTGCGCTGGATCCTGCCGTACGCGGCGATCCTGTCGCCCGTGCTGCTGCTCGGTGCCGATGTCGTCGGCCGGATCGTGGCCCGGCCGGCGGAACTGCAGGTGGGCATCGTGACCGCGATCCTCGGCGGACCGGTGTTCATCTACCTCGTACGACGGCGGAGGACGGCGCAGCTGTGAAGACCACCAACCGTGCTGTGAGGTCCCCGGGCGGGCTCTCGATACGCCTGGACGTGCGGGCCTTCGTCGTCGTGCTTCTGCTGCTGGCCGCGGCGCTCACGGCGAGTGTCGTGCTCATCGGCACCGGCGACTTCCCGATCCCGGCCGCCGATGTGCTGCGGACCCTGTTCGGGCAGGGCAACGAGGGCCAGGAGTTCATCGTCAACGAGCTGCGGCTGCCGAGGGTTCTGGTCGGACTGCTGGTCGGCGCCTCGCTCGGACTCGGCGGCGCGCTGTTCCAGTCCATCTCCCGCAATCCGCTGGGCAGTCCGGACGTACTCGGCCTCGGACAGGGGGCGACGGCCGGCGCGCTCACGATGATCGTGCTGTTCTCCGGGGACGCGAACCAGATCGCTCTGGGCGCGCTCGTGGGCGGTCTGGTGACCGGGCTCGCGATCTATGTGCTCGCCTGGAAGCGGGGCGTGCACGGCTACCGGCTGGTGCTGGTCGGCATCGGCGTCTCCGCGATCGTCACCGGGGTCAACGGCTATCTGCTCACCAAGTCCGACATCGTGGACGCGGCCCGAGCGGTCGTGTGGATGACGGGCTCGCTCGACGGCCGTGACTGGGACCAGGTGTGGCCGCTGCTCGTGCTGTGCGCCGTGCTCGTGCCGCTCGTCCTCTGCAACGCGCGCGGGCTGCGGATGATGGAGATGGGCGACGACGTGTCGTACGCCTTGGGGGTCCGGGTGGAGCGGGTGCGTCTGCTGCTGATGGTGGCGGCCGTGCTGCTCACCGCGTCCGCGACCGCCGCCGCCGGTCCCGTCAGCTTCGTCGCGCTGACCGCGCCGCAGCTGGCCCGGCGCCTGACCCGTTCGCCCGGCCCGAACCTGCTGCCCTCCCTGTGCATGGGCGCGGCCCTGCTGGTCACCGCCGACTGGCTCTCGCAGCGGGCGTTCGGCGCCGAGCAACTGCCCGTGGGCGTGGTCACCGGCGTGCTGGGCGGTGTCTACCTGCTGTGGCTGCTGGTCACCGAGCGCAAGGCGGGCCGGATATGAGCAAGAACCAAAGGAGCACTGTGAACCGTCTGTCCGCCGAGAACGTCACCCTCGCCTACGACCAGCGGGTGATCGCCGAGCAGCTGTCGGTGGAGATACCCGACAACTCCTTCACCGTGATCGTCGGCCCCAACGCGTGCGGCAAGTCGACGCTTCTGCGGGCACTGTCGCGGATGCTCAAGCCCAGCGAGGGCCGGGTGCTGCTCGACGGTCAGGTCATCCAGTCGATGCCCGCGAAGAAGGTCGCGAGGACCCTCGGCCTGCTGCCCCAGTCGTCCATCGCGCCCGACGGCATCACCGTCGGCGACCTGGTGGGCCGTGGCCGCTACCCGCACCAGGGCATCCTGCGCCAGTGGTCGGCCGACGACGAGCGCGTCGTCCAGGAGTCCATGAGGCAGACGGGCGTCGCCGAGCTGGCCGAGCGCTACGTCGACGAACTGTCCGGCGGTCAGCGCCAGCGTGTGTGGATCGCCATGGCGCTCGCCCAGCAGACCCCGCTGCTGCTGCTCGACGAGCCGACGACGTACCTGGACATCCAGCACCAGATCGACGTACTGGACCTGTGCGCGGAGCTGCACGAGGAGCAGGGGCGCACGCTCGTCGCCGTGCTGCACGACCTGAACCACGCCGCCCGCTACGCCACGCACCTCATCGCCCTGCGCGAGGGAGGCGTCATCGCCGAGGGCGCGCCGAAGGACATCGTCACGGCCGAGCTGGTCGAGGAGGTCTTCGGGCTGCGCTGCCAGGTCATCGACGACCCGGAGACGGGCACGCCCCTGGTGGTGCCGGCGGCGCGGCGGGCACGCGCCGGGGCAGGGGTCGAGAAGGTGACTACAGAAGCTTCCTGAGCTGGAGCAGGTCCCGCACGCCCGCGTGCAGTTTCACCCGGCCCGAGCCCCAGGCCTTGGCGAAGCTCAGCTCGCCGTCGACCAGCGCCACCAGATCGTCGCCGGCCATGACGAGCCTGATCTCGGCCTTGGCGGGCGGCGGTCCCTGCACGGTGTCGTGCACCTCGATCCGCCCGCCGCGCATCCGGCCGACGAAGGTGACGTCCAGGTCCGTGATGTGGCAGCTCACCGAGCGGTCCAGGGCCGCGGCGTCGCGGACGTCCCCTTCGGCGCGCTGCATGTTGTCCGAGAGCTTGTCGAGTGCGCTGCGGCACTCCTCGATCGTGGCCATCGCCGACGACGGTACCGCAGTGGTTCGCGGTAGCGTCGGGGCATGGACGACGCAGTTCCCGAGACCCCGGCGGTGGCGGAGGACGAGCCCGCCCCCGATCCCGGGTTCGACCCCGCAGCCCCCGCGCCCCTGAACGTGCCCCGCACCCCCACGGGCGTCGCCGACGTGGACGCCTGTCTGGACCGGCTCGGCGACGCGGACCACCTCGCCACGGACGGACACATCGAGGTGTACGAGGATGTACACCGGGGGCTGCGCGACGCGCTCACCGCGCTCGACGCCCGCCCGGGACCTCCGGCGCCCCCGTCGCAGCACCAGCAGCACGGACCTAGGAGCTGAACCGAACGTGGCAGGAGTCGCACGCCGCCGTCTCGACGCGGAGCTGGTCCGCCGGAAGCTCGCGCGCTCGCGTGAGCATGCCGGCCAGCTGATCGCCGCCGGGCGCGTCTCCGTCGGCAAGACCGTCGCGACCAAGTCCGCCACACAGGTGGAGACGGCGGCCGCGATCGTGGTGGCCCAGGACGACGGCGACCCCGACTACGTGTCCCGGGGCGGCCACAAGCTCGCCGGCGCGCTGGCGGCGTTCGTGCCGCGGGGGCTGGCCGTCGAGGGGCGCAGGGCGCTCGACGCGGGCGCGTCCACCGGCGGTTTCACCGACGTACTGCTGAGGTCGGGCGCCGCTCATGTCGTCGCCGTGGACGTCGGATACGGACAACTCGCATGGGCCCTCCGAAACGATGAACGCGTCACCGTCAAGGACCGTACGAACGTACGCGAGTTGACGCTTGAAGTGATCGATGGGGAGCCTGTGGATCTTGTCGTGGGGGATCTGTCCTTCATCCCGCTCGGGCTGGTCCTGCCCGCACTGGTGCGGTGCGTGAAACCGGACGCCGATCTGGTGATGATGGTCAAGCCGCAGTTCGAGGTGGGCAAGGAGCGCCTCGGCAGCGGGGGAGTCGTACGCAGCGTCCAGCTGCGGGCCGAGGCGGTGCGGGGGGTGGCCGAGAAGGCCTGGGGACTGGGGCTCGGGGTGAAGGGCGTGACGGCCAGTCCGCTGCCCGGGCCGTCGGGGAATGTCGAATACTTTCTGTGGCTGCGGGCCGGGGCACCGGAACTGGACCCGGCCGATGTCGACCGAGCAGTGGCGGAGGGGCCGCGTTGACCGAGAACCGAGCTCGTACTGTTTTCCTGCTCGCCCACACGGGGCGGCCCGCGGCCGTGCGCAGTGCCGAACTCGTGGTGAAGGGGCTGCTGCGCTCCGGTCTGGGCGTGCGCGTCCTGGCGGCCGAGGCGCGTGACCTGCCGCTGCCGGACGAGGTGGAGCTGGTCAAGGAAGCCACTCCGCAGTGCCTCGACGGGTGCGAGCTGCTCATAGTGCTGGGCGGCGACGGCACGCTGCTGCGCGGCGCCGAGTTCGCGCGGGCCTCGGGCGTGCCGATGCTCGGCGTCAACCTCGGACGGGTCGGGTTCCTCGCGGAGGCCGAGCGCGACGACCTGGACAAGGTCGTCGACCGGGTGGTGACCAAGGCGTACGAGGTCGAGGAGCGGATGACCGTCGACGTCGTGGTGCACCGCAACGGCGACATCGTGCACACGGACTGGGCGCTGAACGAGGCGGCCGTGCAGAAGGTGTCCGCCGAGCGGATGCTGGAGATCGTCCTCGAGATCGACGGGCGGCCCGTCACGGGGTTCGGCTGTGACGGGATCGTGTGCGCGACGCCCACCGGGTCGACCGCCTACGCGTTCTCGGCCGGTGGGCCGGTGGTGTGGCCGGAGGTCGAGGCGTTGCTGATGGTGCCGATCAGCGCGCACGCGCTGTTCGCGAAGCCGTTGGTGACATCGCCGGATTCTGTGTTGGCTGTGGAGGTTCTGCCGCATATTCCGCCGGGTGTCCTGTGGTGCGACGGGCGGCGGACCGTGGAGTTGCCGGCGGGGGCGCGGGTGGAGGTGCGGCGGGGGGCTGTGCCGGTTCGGCTGGCCCGGCTGCACCACGCGTCCTTCACGGACCGGCTGGTGGCGAAGTTCGCGCTGCCTGTTTCCGGGTGGCGGGGGGCGCCGCACTAGCGGAACGCGCTCTACCACTCGCGTGGGTGACAAGAGTGGGCCGGTCGCAATCCTTGGCCCGGACCTCGTAAGGTCGTGTCCGTGTTGGAGGAGATGCGGATACGGTCGCTCGGCGTGATCGACGACGCCGTGGTCGAGCTGTCGCCCGGGTTCACCGCTGTCACCGGTGAGACGGGTGCGGGCAAGACCATGGTGGTCACCAGTCTGGGGTTGCTGCTGGGCGGGCGCGCCGACCCGGCGCTCGTGCGGATCGGGGCCGGGAAGGCCGTCGTGGAGGGGCGGATCACCGTCCCGGACGACGCCACGGCCGCCGTGCGCGCAGAGGAGGCCGGGGCCGAGCTCGACGACGGTGCCCTGCTGATCAGCCGTACCGTTTCCGCCGAGGGGAGATCCCGGGCGCACCTGGGCGGGCGCAGCGTGCCCGTGGGGGTGCTCGCCGAACTCGCCGACGAGCTGGTGGCCGTGCACGGGCAGACCGACCAGCAGGGGCTGCTCAAGCTGTCCCGGCAGCGCCAGGCGCTCGACCGGTACGCGGGCGACGCCGTCGCCGTGCCGCTGGCCAAGTACGGCGAGGCGTACAAGCGGCTGCGGGCCGCCTCCGTCGAGCTCGACGAGATCACCACGCGCGCGCGGGAACGGGCCCAGGAGGCCGACATGCTGCGCTACGGCCTCGACGAGATCGCCGCCGTCGAGCCCCGGGCCGGTGAGGACGTGGAACTGGCCGAGGAGGCCGAGCGTCTTGGGCACGCCGAGGCGCTGGCATCCGCCGCGGCGGCCGCCCACGCGGCGCTGGCGGGCAATCCGGAGGACCCCGAGGGCGTCGACGCCGGGACGCTCGTCGCGGGCGGCCAGCGGGCCCTGGACGCCGTACGGTCGTACGATCCCGCGCTGGCCGCGCTCGCCGACCGGATCGGGGAGATCGGGATCCTGCTGCGGGACGCGGCGGGGGACCTGGCCGGCTACGCCGACGATCTGGACGCCGATCCGCTGCGGCTGTCGGCCGTCGAGGAGCGGCGGGCCGCGCTCACCGGGCTGACCCGGAAGTACGGCGAGGACATCGCCACCGTGCTGGCCTGGGCCGAGACGAGTGCCGCGCGGCTGACCGAACTCGACGGCGACGACGAGCGGATCGGGGAGCTGACCGCCGAGCGGGACGCGCTGCGGTCCGAACTGGGCGGGCTCGCGCAGGCGTTGACGGACGCGCGGACGGAGGCCGCCGAGCGGTTCGCCGCAGCCGTGACCGCCGAGCTGGCCTCGCTCGCCATGCCGCACGCGCGCGTGTCCTTCGACATCCGGCAGACCGAGGACCCGGAGGGCGTCGAGGTCGGCGGACGTGCGGTCGCGTACGGGCCGGCGGGTGCCGACGAGGTCGAGCTGCTGCTGGCCCCGCACCCGGGCGCGCCGCCGCGGCCGATCGCCAAGGGCGCGTCCGGTGGTGAGCTGTCGCGTGTGATGCTGGCCGTGGAGGTCGTGTTCGCGGGGACGGATCCCGTGCCGACGTATCTCTTCGACGAGGTCGACGCCGGTGTCGGCGGCAAGGCGGCGGTCGAGATCGGCAGGCGGCTCGCACGCCTGGCGAAGACCGCGCAGGTCGTGGTCGTGACCCACCTTCCGCAGGTGGCGGCCTTCGCCGACCGGCAGTTGCTGGTCGAGAAGACCAATGACGGGTCGGTCACCCGTTCCGGTGTGAAGGTGCTGGAGGGGGAGGACCGGGTCCGGGAACTGTCCCGCATGCTCGCGGGCCAGGAGGACTCCGAGACGGCCCGGGCCCACGCGGAGGAGCTGCTGGCGACGGCTCGGGCGGACGCCTAGCGAGTGCGGGAGGGAGGGGCCTCTTCCGAGTGAGTAGGGCACCGTATGTGCGATTACTCCCGGAAGTCCGCCTCCCTTCACTCGTGTGGGTGACCTGCTCCGTTCAGCCCCCGTGCGCCCCGCACTCCACCCTCCCGCCGTTCCCGGAACCCTCATATGTCCTGGCATCCTTGGCGGAGTACGCGTAGGAATCCGCGCGGTGCGTTCTCCGTGCTCGTTCGTTCTGTACGTTCGTCGTGACCGCTCGATCCGAACCAGGAGCCCGGCCCCACGTGACCCCCGTGAGCAGCCACTCACCGCCTGGCCAGTCGCCGCTGCGCACCGTGCAGGTGCTGGGTGGAGGCAACGCCGCCAGCAGTGCGCATGTGCGCTCGCTGACCGCGGGGCTCGTCGAGAGGGGCGTGAAAGTCACGGTGTGCGCCCCTTATGAGGCGAATCACGCCTATGACTTCAGCGGTGTCGGGGCCGATCACGTGCACGTGCCGCGCAGCAGCGATCCGGTGTCGGTGGCGGCCTTGCGCGCGGCCTGTGCCAACGCCGATCTGGTGCACGCGCACGGGCTGCACGCCTCGTTCCGTACCGTGCTGGCTCTCAGCGGGCGGCGCGTGGGCACTCCGCTGGTCGTGACCTGGCACGACCGGGCGCACGCCGACGGTGCGCGTGCCCATCTGCTGCGGGTGCTGGAGCGTCGGGTCGTGAAGGCGGCCACGGTCGTGCTGGGGACGACGTCGGCGCTCGTGGACCGGGCGCGCCGGACGGGTGCCCGCGACGCACGGCTCGCGGCCGTCGCGCTGCCCGGCCCCCGCAGGCCCGTGGAGCCCGACGATCCCGACGGACTGCGCCCCAAGGTGCGGGCCGAACTCGGCGCCATCGGGCGGCCGTTGCTGATGGCGGTCGGCTCGCTGGAGCGGCATCGCGGGTACGACGTGCTGCTGGACGCGGCCCGCGCGTGGCGCCGGCTCGACCCCGTCCCCCTGGTCGTGATCGCCGGTGAAGGGCCGCTGCGCGGCGAGCTCCAGGAGCGGATCGAGGGCGAGGGGCTGCCCGTCCGGCTCATCGGGCGGCGTGACGACATCACCGAGCTGCTCGCCGCCGCCGACCTCGCCGTGCTGCCGAGCCGTCGGGAGGAGGCACGCTCCGTCCTCGCCCAGGAGGCCCTCCACGCGCGCGTGCCGCTCGTCGCGACCGACGTCGGCGGCATTCCCGAACTCGTCGGCGACGCGGCCGAAGTCGTCCCGCACGGCAACCCGGAGGCGCTCGCCGGCTCCGTCGTACGCCTGCTCGGCGACCCGGAGCGCCGGGAGGCACTGCGGGAGAAGGGCGTCCGGCAGGCGGCCACCTGGCCGAGCGAGGACGAGACGGTCGCCCAAGTGCTCAGCGTCTACGACGAGTTGACCCAGCCCCGGCCCCTCATCTGAGGAACCACCTCACCTGACGATCTGGGAGACGTGCCGGCGGGCCCGCAGCGCCAGGCTCAGGGCCAGTACCGTCTGCGGGTCGTCGAGGTCCGTGCCCAGCAACTCCCCGATCCGTGCCAGGCGGTTGTACAGGGTCTGCCGGTTGAGGTGGAGCTCCCGGGCGGTCTCCGCCTTGCGTCCCGCGTGGGCGAGGTACGTCGTCAGGGTGGGCAGCAGCGGGGGCCGGGAGCGGCGGTCGTGCTCCAGGAGCGGGCCGAGGGCCCGGTCGACGAAGGCGGCCAGGTCGGGGTGGTCGCGCAGCCGCCACAGCAGCAGGTCGATGTCCAGACGGCGGGCGTCGTACCAGGGCCGGTCCGGCAGGCCCTGGGCCGCGGTCGCCGTCTCCGCCGCGTGCCGCAGGCCCGACGCCGCCGCCGTCCAGCCGCCGGCCATCCCGACGACCACCACCGGTGACTGTCCGCCCGGCCGCAGCATCCCGGCCCGCTCCACACCGGCCCGCAGCGCCGCCGCGACCCGGTCCGCGATCGTCGGCCGCTCCGACTCCGAGCGCAGCCCGAGCAGCACCGGCACCCGGCCCTCCACCGGCCGCACCCCGAGCAGCACCGGCACGCCCACCGACGCCAGCTCCTCGGCGACCGCCCGGGCCAGCACGGCCCAGCCTCCCCCCGGGGACAGGGCGTCCCCGAGCCGCATGACCACCGGCAGCAACGGGCCCTCGCCCGGTCTGAAGCCCAGCACACGTGCCTGCGCCGGGGCGTCCTCCGCCGTCACCCGGCCCTCGGCGAGGTCCGTGAGGAAGTCGCCGCGTCCGCGCGCCGCCAGCTCCTCCTCCTGCCGGGCCTGCATCAGCACCACGGCCAGGATGCCCGCGGCCCGCTCGGCCGCCATCCGGTGCACCTGCGCCAGGGACGTCCGCACCGGCAGCAGGACGAGACGCGCGCGAACGCCACCGCTGCCGGGCCCGCCGCCCGGCACATCCACCAGCACCGAGCCCGCGAGCGGCGGCTCGTCCTTGTGCTGGCCGCGCAGCCCCTCCCACACCTGGAGCGGGTCCGCGCCCTCGGGACCGGCCCCGGCGGCGTACAGCAACTGTCCGTCCGCCGTCTCCAGGAAGACGGGATTGCCGCCGAAGTCCGCCAGAATGCCCAGCACTTGGGGCACACCGCCGCCGCCCAGCAGGGCCTCGGTACACCGCCGGTGCACCTCCTCGGCCCGCTGGAGCAGCGCGTAGTGGCCGTTGACGATCTCGGTGTGGACCTCCTCCGTGACCGTGACGAACGGCACCTCGCGGTGCAGCTGGACCAGCGGCAGTCCGGCCGACCGGGCCGTGTCGACGAGGGCGGCGGGCAGTCGTGTGAAGCGCGGGCCGAGCTCCACCACCAGGGCCGCGATACCCCGCTCGGCCAGCGTGCGCACGAACGCCCGCTGTTCGGCCGGGCGGGTGCCGAGGCCGTAGCCCGTGGTCAGCAGCAGTTCGCCGCCCTTGAGCAGCGAGGCGATGTGCGGCACCTCACCGGCGTGCACCCAGCGCACCGACCTCCCGAGCCGGTCGGCGCCCGCCAGCACCTCGGGCAGCCCGCTGCGCAGCCCCGGAAGCTCCAGAGCCCGCTGCACGGTGATCCCGGCGCCCTGGGTGTCGTGACCGCTGTCCGTCCCGCTGTCCATGTGCCGGACGCTACCCGTGCGGATGCCTCCCGGACATCTCCGGCGGGGCACGGGGTCGATCATGCCCGGATTACGGCGTGATCGCCCGGGTACGGGCGCTGTCATGGACATCAGCGTGGTGGCAGTGGGGCGCGAGGACGACAGTCCGGTCGAGGAGCCGTTGCGGGTCGCGATGCTCGCCGACCGGCTCGGGTACCGGGAGGTGTGGGCGGGTGAGGGACCGACGTGGGACTCGTTCGTCCTGGCGACGGCGATCGGCGCGGCCACCGAGCAGGCAGTGCTGACGGCCGGGCCGGTGCCGGTGTCGGTGCGCGACCCGCTCACCGTCGTCCGGGGCGCCGCGTCCGCCGCCGCCGTCACCGGCCGGCCCGTCGGTGTGGCCCTCGGCACGTCCAGCAAGCGGGTCGTCGAGGGCGTGCACGGCCGGCCGCGGACCCGGCCGGCCGCTGCCCTCGAGGAGTCGGCGGCGGCCGTGCGCGCGCTGTGGGACAGCGTGCCGGGCGATCCGATCGTGCCCGGCAGCGGCTTCCCGCGCCGGCTGCCTCCGCCCGGGGGCGAGGTCACCGTCGCGGCGTTCGGCGAGCGCGCGATCGGCACCGCCGTCGCGCACGCCGACCGGATGCTGCTCGACATCGTCTCGCCGGAACAGGTCCGCGTCCTGCGGGCGCGCATGCTCGCCGCCGCCGAGCGGGCGGGCCGTACGCCGCCCCGGCTGGCCGCCTGGCTGCCCGCCGCCGTGGACCCGGGGCCGGAGTCGCTCACACAGGTCCTGCGCAGCGTCGTCGGCTATCTCGCCGTGCCGGGCTACAGCGACATGTTCGTCGAGGCGGGGCTCGCCGAGGTCGTCGAACTGGCCGCCAAGGGCGCCGACCGGGACACCCTGCTGCGGGCCATGCCGCCCGAGGCCGCGGGCACGGTCGCCCTCGTCGGCGACCCCGGCACCGTCCGCGCCCGTATCGACGCCTACGCCGAGGCCGGCCTCGACGAGATCGCCCTGGTCCCGGCCACAGCGGGCGACCTGGCGGGGGAGCGCACACTCACGGCCCTCAGGCCGGTGTGACGCACCGCGTTCAGCCGCCGTAGGCGCCCGAGGCCGTCAGACGCAGGGCCGTGTCGATCAGCGGCACATGGCTGAACGCCTGCGGGAAGTTGCCCACCTGGCGCTGGAGGTGCGGGTCCCACTCCTCGGCCAGCAGACCGAGGTCGTTGCGCAGGGCCAGGAGCTTCTCGAACAGCTTGCGGGCCTCGTCCACGCGGCCGATCATCGCCAGGTCGTCGGCCATCCAGAACGAGCAGGCGAGGAAAGCCCCCTCGTCGCCGGGCAGCCCGTCGACGCCCGCGTTGTCGCCCTCCGTCGGGTAGCGCAGGATGAAGCCGTCCGGCGTGGACAGCTCCCGCTGGATCGCCTCGATGGTGCCGATGACGCGCTTGTCGTCCGGCGGCAGGAAGCCCATCTGCGGGATGAGCAGCAGCGAGGCGTCCAGTTCCTTCGAGCCGTACGACTGCGTGAAGGTGTTGCGCTCCTTGTCGTAACCCTTCTCGCACACGTCCCGGTGGATGTCGTCGCGCAGTTCCTTCCAGCGCTCCAGCGGGCCGTCGGCGTCACCGGACTCGATCAGCTTGATCGTGCGGTCGACGGCGACCCAGGCCATCACCTTGGAGTGCACGAAGTGGCGGCGCGGGCCGCGCACCTCCCAGATGCCCTCGTCCGGCTCCTGCCAGTGGCCCTCCAGGTAGCGGATCAGCTTGAGCTGGAGCAGCGATGCGTAGTCGTTGCGCGCGAGGCCCGTCATGTGGGCCAGGTGCAGGGCCTCGGTGACCTCGCCGTACACGTCCAGCTGGAGCTGGTGGGCCGCGCCGTTGCCGACCCGGACCGGGGCGGAGTTCTCATAGCCCGGCAGCCAGTCCAGCTCCGCCTCGCCCAGCTCGCGCTCGCCGGCGATGCCGTACATGATCTGCAGGTTCTCCGGGTCGCCCGCGACCGCCCTGAGCAGCCACTCGCGCCAGGCGCGGGCCTCCTCGCGGTAGCCGGTGCGCAGCAGCGAGGACAGGGTGATCGCCGCGTCGCGCAGCCAGGTGTAGCGGTAGTCCCAGTTGCGGACGCCGCCGATGTCCTCCGGCAGGGAGGTGGTGGGCGCGGCGACGATGCCGCCGGTCGGGGCGTACGTCAGGGCCTTCAGCGTGATCAGCGAGCGGATCACGGCCTCGCGGTAGGGGCCGTGGTACGTACAGTGATCGACCCACTCGCGCCAGAAGTCCTCCGTCGCCTCCAGCGACTGCTCCGGCTCGGGCAGCGGCGGCGGCTCCTTGTGCGAGGGCTGCCAGGAGATCGTGAACGCGATCCGGTCACCCGGGGCGACCGTGAAATCCGCGTACGTCGTGAGCGACTTGCCGTAGGTCTCGGCGGATGTGTCGAACCACACGGAGTCGGGGCCCGCCACCGCCACCGTGCGCCCTTCGTGCTTGTGCACCCAGGGCACCACCCGGCCGTAGGAGAACCGCATCCTGAGCGCCGAGCGCATCGGCACGCGGCCCGAGACGCCCTCCACGATCCGGATCAGCTGCGGGGCGCCGTCACGCGGCGGCATGAAATCGGTCACCCGGACCGTGCCCCGCTGGGTGTCCCACTCGGATTCCAGGACCAGCGAGTCACCGCGGTAGCTGCGCCGGGCGGCGGTGGGCGGCTGCTGGTCGGAGGCGTACGCGGGGCCGAGCCGCCAGAAGCCGTGCTCCTCGGTGCCCAGCAGGCCGGCGAAGATGGCGTGCGAGTCGAAGCGGGGCAGGCACAGCCAGTCGACTGTCCCGTCCCGGCAGACCAGGGCAGCGGTCTGCATGTCTCCGATGAGTGCGTAATCTTCGATGCGCCCGGCCACGTGCAACTCCAGTCGAACGGCCACGTCACCCCACGAGGGGGCTGTCGCTAGTGCGGTCAAGGGGGGTTTTCAGCAGGTCCTGCAATGCGTCGTTGAGTCATGAAGCAAAACAGTTCACTCAGCTGCGACGCAAAGCGCCGATTGTTGCTCAACGAACTGACGAGCTCACGTTGTTCCGGTGCTTACGGGCGGGGGGTGGTGCCGTTGGGCCGGCGGGCTCGGCAGCGAGTGTCCGAGCAGGATACGACGCACGCAGATGATCTGTGTGCCGCTCCGGGCAAGGCAGGTACGCCGAACGAGTGAGCAACGGGTGAGAGACCGGTAACGATGATCGCCTCCGTGTCGGCGCGTGTGCGGAGCGTGGCCGGAAGCCATCGCCTCGCGGCGCTGATACGCTGGTAGCCCGTGGACCGGTGGGCGTCTGACCCCCGAACCGCACCTCCAGATCGCGACCACGGGAGCCCCCTCTTGGCCATGCCCAATTCCACGACGACCAAGCACATCTTCGTCACCGGGGGTGTCGCCTCCTCGCTCGGCAAGGGCCTGACGGCCTCCAGCCTCGGCATGCTGCTCAAGGCCCGCGGCCTGCGCGTCGTGATGCAGAAGCTCGACCCCTACCTGAACGTGGACCCGGGGACGATGAACCCCTTCCAGCACGGTGAGGTGTTCGTCACGAACGACGGCGCCGAGACCGACCTGGACATCGGCCACTACGAGCGCTTCCTCGACCGCGACCTGGACGGCTCCGCCAACGTCACCACCGGTCAGGTGTACAACACCGTGATCGCCAAGGAGCGGCGCGGCGAGTACCTCGGCGACACCGTGCAGGTCATCCCGCACATCACCAACGAGATCAAGCACCGCATCCGCCGCATGGCGACGGACGAGGTCGACGTCGTGATCACCGAGGTCGGCGGCACGGTCGGCGACATCGAGTCGCTGCCGTTCCTGGAGACCGTCCGCCAGGTCCGTCACGAGGTCGGCCGTGACAACGTCTTCGTCGTCCATATCTCGCTCCTGCCCTACATCGGCCCCTCGGGTGAGTTGAAGACGAAGCCCACCCAGCACTCGGTTGCGGCCCTGCGCAACATCGGTATCCAGCCGGACGCGATCGTGCTGCGCTGCGACCGCGAGGTGCCCACCGCGATCAAGCGGAAGATCTCGCTGATGTGCGACGTCGACGAGGCCGCCGTCGTCGCCTGCCCCGACGCCCGCTCGATCTACGACATCCCGAAGACCGTGCACGGCGAGGGCCTGGACGCCTACGTCGTCCGCAAGCTGGACCTGCCGTTCCGGGACGTCGACTGGACCACCTGGGACGACCTGCTCGACCGTGTCCACAAGCCCGACCACGAGATCACCCTCGCCCTGGTCGGCAAGTACATCGACCTGCCCGACGCCTATCTGTCGGTCACCGAGGCGCTGCGCGCCGGCGGCTTCGCCAACCGGGCCCGCGTGAAGATCAAGTGGGTCACCTCCGACGACTGCAAGACCCCGGCGGGCGCTGCCCAGCAGCTCGGCGACGTCGACGGTGTCTGCATCCCCGGCGGCTTCGGCGACCGCGGCGTGCTCGGCAAGGTCGGAGCGATCAAGTACGCCCGCGAGAACAAGCTCCCCCTGCTCGGCCTCTGTCTCGGCCTGCAGTGCATCGTGATCGAGGCCGCGCGCAACCTGGTCGACATCCAGGACGCAAACTCCACCGAGTTCGACCCGGCCACCGGCCACCCCGTCATCTCCACCATGGCCGAGCAGCTCGACATCGTCGCCGGTGAGGGTGACATGGGCGGCACGATGCGGCTGGGCATGTACCCGGCCAAGCTGGCCGAGGGCTCGATCGTGCGCGAGGTGTACGACGGCAAGGAGTACGTCGAGGAGCGGCACCGTCACCGGTACGAGGTGAACAACGCCTACCGGGCCGAGCTGGAGAAGAAGGCGGGTATCCAGTTCTCCGGCACCTCCCCGGACGGCAAGCTCGTCGAGTACGTCGAGTACCCGCGCGACGTCCACCCGTACCTGGTCGCCACCCAGGCACACCCGGAGCTGCGCTCGCGCCCGACGCGTCCGCACCCGCTGTTCGCCGGGCTCGTCAAGGCCTCGGTCGAGCGGAAGACTTCGAAGTAACACACCAGTTGTACGGTGGCCGGGGTGCATCCCTTCAAAGGGTGTGCACCCCGGTTTTCTTTCAGCAGGTCGGGTCGGGTACGTGGAAGGACAGGCATGACCATCAAGGACACCCCGGAGGAGTGGGAGGTCCGGGCGACGGACACCCCCTTCGTCGGCAACAAGACCTCCGTCCGCACCGACGACGTGGTCATGCCCGACGGCACCGTGGTCGGCCGTGACTACCAGGTCCACCCCGGCTCGGTGGCCGTCCTCGCCCTCGACGAGGCCGACCGCGTCCTGGTCCTGCGCCAGTACCGCCACCCCGTGCGCCACAAGCTGTGGGAGATCCCGGCCGGTCTGCTCGACGTCCCCGGCGAGAACCCGCTGCACGCCGCGCAGCGGGAGCTGTACGAGGAGGCGCACGTCAAGGCCGAGGACTGGCGGGTGCTGACCGACGTCTACACCACCCCCGGCGGCTGCGACGAGGCCGTACGGATCTTCCTCGCCCGCGATCTGTCCGAGGCCGAGGGCGAGCGCTTCGCGGTCGAGGAGGAAGAGGCCGACATGGAGCTCGACCGGGTTCCGGTCGAGGACCTCGTCCGGGGCGTACTGGCCGGCGAACTCCACAACAACTGCCTCGTGGTGGGCGTCCTGTCCCTGGTCGCCGCGCGTGCGGGGGACGGCCTGGACGCACTGCGCCCGGCCCAGGCGCCGTGGCCGGCGCGGCCGTTCGAGGCGTGAAGGAGCTCCAAGGTGTGAAGATCGGCTGATCCGATCGGGGGATGTGGCTGCCGTGCCCGTCGTGCTCCACCCGGAACGTTGCAGAGCGTGAACTAGGCTCTGAGGCACGCCCGAACCGGATTCCCGGCGGGCTTGCGTGCGTGGGACGGGAGTGTGGCCCGTGACGGATCAGGTCGTGGAGAAAGGCGACGTGCGGCTGACCGGACACGCTGCCGGCGAGAGTCAGTTCCTGGGCCGCACACGGGAGTTGAAGGAGCTGCGCGCCGATATCGAGCGCGCCGGCCTGGACACCCTCGCCGGCCGCAAACCCCCACGCGCGCGTGTGCTGCTCATCGCCGGCCGGCCCGGCTCGGGACGCACCGCCCTCGCCGAGGAACTCGCCCACCAGGTCGCGGACCGTTACCCGGACGGGGTACTGCGTGCCCGACTGACCGACCCGGACGGCACCCCCGTACCGGTCGAACGAACGGCCCGCGAGCTGCTCGCCGCCCTGGACCGGGAAGCCCCGGCCGGGGCCTGCGGCGACGACCTCACCGACTCGCTGCGCGGCGCCCTGGCCGACCGCCGCGCCCTGCTCCTGCTGGACGACGCGGCCGACGCCGAGCAGGTCGACGCCCTGCTGCCCGACACCCCGGACTGCCTGGTCGTCGCGGTCTCCGAGGGCCCGCTGACCGGCATCTCGGACGTCCGCCCCTGCACGCTGGGCGGCCTGGACGCCAAGTCCGGAGTGGAGCTGCTGTCCCGGCACACCGGCTCGGTCCGCATCACCGTCGACCCCCGGGCCGCCGAGGGCCTCGCCGAGGAGTGCCAGGGGCAGCCCGCCGCGCTGATGCTGGCGGGCGGCTGGCTCGCCGCCCGCCCCAAGGCGGCCGTCCTGGACCTCGCCAAGCAACTGCGCACCGACCCCGCCGAGGGAACCGCCCTGAGCCGGGTCTTCCGCCTCGCCTACGACGCCCTGCCGGCCACCGCCGCGAGGATGCTGCGCCTGCTCGCCCTCGCCCCGGCCGGACTGGTCGACCCGCAGACCGCCTCCGCGCTCGTCGGCTGCTCGGTCGACAGCGCCCGCACCACCCTGGAGGACTTCGTCGCCCTCGGCTTCCTGCACGCGGTGGACTCGCCGCTGCCGCAGTACGAGGTCCCCGGCTGTCTGCACCCCATGCTCCGCGTCCTCGCCGGGCACCACGAGCGCCCCGCCGATCTCCAGGTGGCCCGGGCCCGGATGCTGGAGCGGACCGTACGACTGCTCCAGGTCTGCCGTGCCATCACCGAGACCGACAGCCCCCAGGCACGCCAGAAGCTCCTCGACATGCCGCGCGCCCTGCGCTTTCCCACTCCCCGGGCGGCCGCCGACTGGCTGCGCCTGACCCGGCCCGCCCTGCTGGCCTCGGCCCGGCTCGCGGTCGACGACGGGGAGCTGGACACCCTGGCCCGGCGGCTGATGTCCCAGCTGGTGCGGGCGATGGCGGCGCACGTCGGCACCCAGGCGGCCGCACCCGACCTCTACGACATCCACAGCCTGGTCCTCGACGTGGCCGAGCGCCGCGATCTGCCCCGCGAGCGGGCCGCCGCCCTGCTCAACCTCGGCGACCTCGACGCCCGGAGCGGCCGTACGGCCGACGCGCTGGTGCGCTACCGGGCCGCGCTGGACGCCGGACGCGAGGTCGACGACCCGTACGCGGCCGGACGCGCGATGGAATCCGTAGGCGGTGCGCACCTGGATCTCGGCGACTTCGACCGGGCCGCCGACTGGTTCGGCCGGGCCCTGGTCGAGCGGCTCGCCCGGGGCGAGCGCGCCGACGCCGCGCGGCTGTACGGGCGGATCGCCGCCGCCCACACCTTCGCGGGCCGCTACGGCGAGGCCCTGCGGAACTGGCGCGCGGCGATCTCCGGGCACCGCAAGCTCGGCGATGTGGCCGCCCAGGCGCGGGCCCTGAGCGAATTGGCGCGGGTCCAGGAGTACGCGGGCCGGCCCGACGAGTCGCTGCGCACCTGCCGGGAGGCCGTGGAATGGGCGCGGCGGGCCGAGGACACGCGGTTGCAGGCCGCGCTCCATCTGCGGGTCGCCGACACCCTCGAACACCTCGGCGATCCCGCGTCGGCCGGGCTGCACCGGGGCGCCGCCGAGCGGCTCCTCGGAGACATAAACCAGGAAGACGACCCTGACGCCTGCGAAATCCGTACCGCATCAGCTGAAGATTGATGCAATGAAAGGCTAGACAGCGGGAACACCTTCATTAGACTGGCTGTGCCGCACGTTCTCCTGCGGTCTCTCCCGGTGTGCCCGAGCGCGGCCGGGTATGTGTAGTAATGCCCCCATACCCTCTGAGCCAAGGACCGTGATCGACGTGAAGGTCGGCATCCCCCGCGAGGTCAAGAACAACGAGTTCCGGGTGGCCATCACCCCCGCCGGCGTGCACGAGCTGGTGCGTTACGGCCACCAGGTCGTCATCGAGCGCGGCGCCGGCGTCGGCTCCTCGATCGTGGACGAGGAGTACGTCCTCGCCGGTGCCCAGATCCTGGACACCGCCGACGAGGTGTGGGCCGCCGCCGACCTGCTGCTGAAGGTCAAGGAGCCCATCGCCGAGGAGTACCACCGCCTCCGCAAGGACCAGACGCTCTTCACCTACCTGCACCTCGCCGCCTCCAAGGAGTGCACGGACGCCCTCCTGGAGTCCGGCACCACGGCCATCGCGTACGAGACGGTCGAGCTGCCCAGCCGCGCGCTCCCGCTGCTCGCCCCGATGTCCGAGGTCGCGGGCCGGCTGGCCCCGCAGGTCGGCGCCTACCACCTGATGCGCGCCAACGGCGGCCGGGGCGTGCTGCCCGGCGGCGTCCCCGGCGTCCTGGCCGGACGGGCCGTCGTCATCGGCGGCGGTGTCTCCGGCTGGCAGGCGGCGCAGATCGCCATCGGCCTGGGCTTCCATGTGACCCTGCTCGACAAGGACGTCAACAAGCTCCGTGAGGCGGACAAGATCTTCGGCACGAAGATCCAGACCGTCGTCTCGAACACCTTCGAGCTGGAGAAGGCCTGCCTGGAGGCCGACCTCGTCATCGGCGCGGTGCTGATCCCCGGCGCCAAGGCCCCGAAGCTGGTCACCAACGAGCTCGTCTCGCGGATGAAGCCCGGAAGTGTCCTTGTCGACATCGCGATCGACCAGGGCGGCTGCTTCGAGGACTCCCGCCCGACCACCCACGCCGAGCCGACCTTCCCGGTCCACGAGTCGGTCTTCTACTGCGTCGCCAACATGCCCGGCGCGGTGCCCAACACCTCCACCTACGCGCTGACCAACGCCACGCTGCCGTACATCGTGGAGCTCGCGAACCACGGCTGGGCGCAGGCGCTGCGCCGTGACCCGGCACTGGCCCGGGGCCTCAACACGCATGACGGCAAGGTCGTTTACCGCGAGGTCGCCGAGGCCCACGGCGTGGAGCACGTGGAGCTGGCCTCGCTGCTCGTCTGAGTCCGGCGGCCGGTAAATCGGCTAAGTCATCAACCGGTAAAGGCGATACGTCAACACAGGCCGTCAACGCCGCGCACCCGGCCGGACCTTGCCCGACAAGGTCCGGCCGGATGTGTGTATGGTCACTTCGCGCTTCTCGAGCAACTCGCCTCGAACGTAACCCTTCAACCGATTCGCACACCGGTGAAACCTGCCGTGCGACGGCCGTACGCCCTTGACAGCGGGATGTTTCATTGCCGACACATCGGGCCGGGTCCGGCGGATTGTGTTGCTGCGGACGCCCGACACGCCATAGAGTCGCCAGTCGTCGGCATGGTGCCACGCTGACCTGTCTAGAAGTTTCCTGGTCACCAAGGAGGTAAGACGACTTGTGAATGAGTCGACATTTACTCCCGGGGGTGGCCAGCCAGGAATGCCTGCACGGGACCAGGAGCCCGCGGGATTCGCGGCTGTCGGCTCCGTCGCTGTGCGCACCTTCGCAGCCCACCAGAGTCCGCAGGCGACTCACACAGCACACCAGAAGATGGATGGCCATCACGTGAACGCCATGGCCGGCGGCGGAAGTGGCGCGCCCCACAACCAACTCGCCGACTACGACGACCTGCCCGAGGGGCACTTCTACGACCCCGACGCGGAGTACGAGCCCGACCCCGAGTACGCGGCCACTCTCGCGCCCGACGCGGCCAGACAGCGCCGGGAGCGCATCGGCCCGACCGGGCGTCCGCTGCCGTACTTCCCGATCCCGGGCCCGCTGGGCGACCACGGTCCCGCGAAGATCATCGCGATGTGCAACCAGAAGGGCGGCGTCGGCAAGACGACGTCGACCATCAACCTGGGTGCCGCGCTCGCGGAGTACGGACGCCGGGTCCTGCTCGTGGACTTCGACCCGCAGGGCGCGCTGTCGGTCGGTCTCGGCGTCAACCCGATGGAACTCGACCTCACCGTCTACAACCTGCTCATGGAGCGGGGCATGGCGGCCGACGAGGTGCTGCTGAAGACGGCGGTCCCCAACATGGACCTGCTGCCCAGCAACATCGACCTGTCGGCGGCCGAGGTCCAGCTGGTCTCCGAGGTCGCCCGCGAGTCGACACTGCAGCGCGCCCTGAAGCCGCTGCTGCCCGACTACGACTTCATCGTCATCGACTGCCAGCCCTCGCTCGGCCTGCTCACGGTGAACGCCCTGACGGCCGCGCACAAGGTGATAGTCCCGTTGGAGTGCGAGTTCTTCGCGCTGCGCGGTGTGGCGCTGCTGACGGAGACCATCGAGAAGGTCCAGGAACGGCTCAACCCGGAGCTGGAACTCGACGGGATCCTCGCCACGATGTACGACTCGCGCACGGTGCACAGCCGTGAGGTCCTCGCGCGTGTCGTCGAGGCGTTCGACGACCACGTCTACCACACGGTCATCGGGCGCACGGTCCGCTTCCCGGAGACCACGGTCGCCGGTGAGCCGATCACCACGTACGCCTCCAACTCCGTCGGTGCCGCCGCCTATCGCCAGCTCGCCAGGGAGGTGCTCGCCCGGTGTCACGCCGAGTGAGTCTGCCGGGGGCCGACGAACTCTTCCGTACGACAGGGGGGATGGGGCTGCAGTCGTCCTCGCCCAGGCGCCAGGCCAACGGCGACGCCCGGGTGCCCGCTCCGGCGGGTGAGGGCGACGCGGCGGCGGCAGCCGGCGCGGAGGACGCGCCGCAGTCGGTGCCCGCACAGGGCGGCGACGGCGAGGGCGCCGAGCATGTGGCGACGGACGCGGAGCCGGCCGATGCCGGGGAGTCCCGCAGCCGCTCCGCGGCCGCGGAGCGCTCCGGCTCCGAGCGGCGTCAGGCGGCGCAGGAAGGTTCTGCCGCCGCGTCCGCGGGCGCGGCGCCCCGCAAGCGCGGACGGGCGGCCGCGCGCCGCCCCAGCGGCCGTGAGCGGCACGACGAGAAGATCACCGTGTACGTGTCCGCCGAGGAGCTCATGGACCTGGAGCACGCCCGTCTCGTGCTCCGCGGTGAGCACGGCCTGGCCGTCGACCGGGGCCGCATCGTCCGCGAGGCGGTCGCCGTGGTCCTCGCCGACCTGGAGACCCGCGGGGACGCCAGCATCCTCGTACGACGTCTGCGCGGGCGGTAACGGTAGCCTGCGGGGGCTATGACCTCGAACGCTTCCCCTCCACCCGCCGACGGCCCGAACGGCCGTCGGCGCGCGTTGGGGCGGGGGCCGGGCGCCGGGCCCCTGCCGGGAGCTGAGCCGGTAGAGCCGGGATCGCCTCCGGAGATGGCTTGGCCCGAGGCTGCGCCGCCCGAGCCCCCGGCACGGGCTGAGCCGACAGCGGCGGAGACCTTGGGGCCGGTGGCCGAGCGGGTGGAGCCCGTTGAGCCGCAGTCGGCCGTCGAGTCGGTGGTGGTTGTAGAGCCGACGGCGCCCGTTGAGCCGGATGCAAGGTCCGAGAGCCCGGGTAACGCCGGTGACGGGGTCTTCAAGGTTCGGCTCGCAAACTTCGAAGGGCCCTTCGATCTGCTGCTTCAGTTGATCTCCCGGCACAAGCTGGACGTCACCGAGGTCGCGCTGTCGAAGGTGACCGATGAGTTCATGGCGTACATCCGGGCGCTGGGGCCGGACTGGGATCTGGACGAGACGACCGAGTTCCTCGTCGTCGCGGCCACGCTGCTCGATCTGAAGGCGGCCCGGCTGCTGCCCGCCGCCGAGGTGGAGGACGAGGGCGATCTGGCGCTGCTCGAAGCCCGGGACCTGCTCTTCGCCCGGCTGCTCCAGTACCGCGCGTACAAACGGATCGCGGACATCTTCAGCGGGCGGCTCGACGACGAGGCCCGGCGCTATCCGCGTACCGTCGGGCTCGAACCGCAGCACGCCGAGCTGCTGCCCGAGGTCGTCATCAGCATCGGGGCGGAAGGGTTCGCCAAGCTTGCCGTGAAGGCGATGCAGCCCAAGCCCAGACCGCAGGTCTACGTCGACCACATCCACGCCCCGCTGGTCAGCGTGCAGGAGCAGGCCCAGCTCGTCGTGGCCCGGCTCAGGGAGTTCGGCGAGGTCAGCTTCCGGGCGCTCATCGAGGACACCGACGACACACTCACCGTCGTGGCCCGCTTCCTCGCACTGCTGGAGCTGTACCGCGAGAAGGCGGTGGAGCTGGAGCAGGAGGCCGCGCTGGGCGAGCTGCTCGTGCGGTGGACCGGCGGGGACGGGGACGAGACACCGACCGTCACCGACGAGTTCGACCGGCCGCCCGAGCCGCCGAAGGAGGAGAAACAGGCGTGAGCGAAGAAATCAGCGAGCTCCCGGCCGGGCTGCGTACCGTCGCCGACCTCGACCTCAAGCCCGCTCTGGAGGCCGTCCTGATGGTCGTGGACGAGCCCGCGACCGAGGAACATCTCGCGAAGATCCTCGACCGCCCGCGCCGCCAGATCACGGACGCGCTGCGCGAGCTGGCCGACGAGTACACCGTCCAGGGGCGCGGCTTCGAACTGCGGTTCGTCGCGAACGGCTGGCGGTTCTACACCCGCGCCGAGTATGCGCCCGCCGTCGAGCGCTTCGTGCTGGACGGGCAGCAGGCCCGTCTCACCCAGGCCGCCCTGGAGACCCTGGCCGTCGTCGCGTACCGGCAGCCGGTCAGCCGCAGCCGGGTCTCGGCCGTGCGCGGAGTCAACTGCGACGGCGTCATGCGCACCCTCCTGCAACGGGGTCTGGTCGAGGAGGCGGGCACGGAACCCGAAACAGGTGCGATCCTGTACACGACGACGAACTACTTCCTGGAGCGGATGGGCCTGCGCGGTCTGGACGAGCTCCCGGAGCTCGCGCCCTTCCTCCCGGAGGCGGAGGCGATCGAGGCCGAGACCCAGGAGGGCGTACCGTCGTTCGACCCGGACGCGCCTGATGACGACGTGCCGGGCCGCCCGGTCTCCCCGGGTACCGACGACGAAGACGACCAGACGGAACTTTGATGCGAAGCAGCGGCAGGAACGGCGGAAACGGCGGGCGGGGCAACCACCGCGGTGCCGGCAACAACAGGGACGACAAGCAGGGGCAGGGCCGCCCCAGCAAGCCCCGCCCCGAGGAGCGCCGCTACGACGTGGGCCCCGGGGCGACGAAGGACGGGCCCAAGTCCGGGCGCGGCGGTGCGGCCCGCGGCGGCGCCAAGGGCGGTCCGAAGCAGCCCCAGCAGCGTGGGCGTACGGCTCCGGCGCGCCCCCGTGAGTACGAGGCGCAGATCGAGGAGCGCAACCGCGACCGGTACGCCGGCAAGAAGGATGTCAAGCTGCCCAAGACCTTCCCGGGCGCCGAGCAGGAGGGCGAGCGGCTCCAGAAGATCCTCGCGCGCGCGGGCTTCGGCTCCCGGCGGGCCTGCGAGGAGCTGATCGAGGAGGCCCGGGTCGAGATCAACGGCGAGATCGTCCTGGAGCAGGGACGGCGTGTCGATCCCGAGAAGGACGAGATCAAGGTCGACGGGCTGACCGTCGCCACGCAGAGCTATCAGTTCTTCTCGCTGAACAAGCCCGCCGGGGTCGTGTCGACGATGGAGGACCCGGAGGGCCGGCAGTGCCTCGGTGACTACGTCACCAACCGCGAGACCCGGCTCTTCCACGTCGGCCGGCTCGACACCGAGACCGAGGGCGTCATCCTGCTCACCAACCACGGCGAGCTGGCCCACCGGCTGACCCACCCGAAGTACGGCGTGAAGAAGACCTACCTCGCGCACATCGTCGGCCCCATCCCGCGCGACCTGGGCAAGCAGCTCAAGGACGGCATCCAGCTGGAGGACGGCTACGCGCGCGCGGACCACTTCCGGGTCGTCCAGCAGACCGGCAAGAACTACCTGGTCGAGGTCACCCTCCACGAGGGTCGCAAGCACATCGTGCGCCGGATGCTCGCGGAGGCCGGTTTCCCGGTCGACAAGCTGGTCCGGGTCGCCTTCGGGCCGATCACCCTGGGCGACCAGAAGTCGGGCTGGCTGCGGCGGTTGTCCAACACGGAGGTGGGGATGCTGATGCAGGAAGTCGATCTCTAGGCACGGCGCCGACCTCCCAGTGCTTTCTGTTCCCCGCGTCCTCCATGGCGCGGGGAACTGTTCGTGACCGGCCGGAAGGACACCCCGCATGAGCCTCCTCGTCCACAAGCAAGCCGCCACCGGCGCGCTCACCGGCCTGGCCCTGGGGGACGCGCTGGGCTATCCGACCGAGTTCAGCGGCGTGCCGGCGATCCTGGACAGATTCGGCCCTTGGCGGCAGCTGGAGCTGCCGACACCGGCGATCGTCAGCGACGACACGCAGATGACGCTGGCGCTCGGGTGGGCGGTCCGGACGGCGATGGACCGGGGGCTGCTCACCCCGGCGCGGCTGGCCCGGCCCCTGCGCGAGGAGTTCGTGAACTGGTACCAGTCGCCGCAGAACAACCGGGCTCCGGGTCGCACCTGCCTGAAGGCTTGCTCGCTGCTGAAGGACGAGGCCCGCCCCTGGCAGGACGCCAGCCAGATCCACTCCAAGGGCTGCGGCGCCAACATGCGCGTAGCGCCCCTGGGGCTGATCGTGGGTCTGAGCGACGAACAGCGCGCGGGAGCCGCCCAGTTGCAGTCCGCCCTCACTCACGGGCATCCCACGGCGCTCGCCGCGTCCGATCTCACCGCACACGCGATACGCCTGCTCGCGCAGGGCGCCGAGCCGGCCGGGCTGATCGGCCTGCTCCGTTCGTACGCCCTGGAGAACCGCAGCCACTACCACGAGCGCTGGCTCGGCGATCTGTGGCGCCGGGCCCAGGACCCGAGCCCCGAGCAGTTCATCGCGCGCGGCTGGGACGAGTGCCTGGAGATCCTCGACCGTCTCGGGCACGCCGTGCGCACCGTCTCGCCCGAGGACGACCCGTGCCTGGCCACAGGCGAGGGCTGGATCGCCGAGGAGGCCCTGGCGACCGGGCTGCTGTGCTTCCTGCTCTTCGCCGACGAACCGGTGACGGCCCTGCGGCGCGCCGCCTGCACCGCCGGTGACTCGGACTCGATCGCCTGCCTGGCGGGCGCCTTCGCCGGCGCGTATCTGGGCGCGGAGGCCTGGCCGACCGAGTGGGCCGACCGCGTTGAACATCGAAGCGACCTGCTCACGCTCGGGGCGCTCTGGGACGCGTGAGGGTCAGGTGAGGCGGACCGAGTTTCCCTCCACGGTGATCTGTTCGGCGGGCAGGGCGCGGGTCGCCGGGCCGTGGGCCACCGCGCCGTCGGCGATGCGGAACTTGCTGCCGTGGCAGGGGCAGTTGATCGTGCCGTCGGAGACCGTCGACACCAGACAGCGCTGATGGGTGCAGATGGCCGAGAAGGCCTTGAACTGGCCCTGCTCCGGCTGGGTCACCACGACCTCCTCGTCCTTGAAGATCTTGCCGCCGCCGACCGGGATCTCGTCGGTGGAGGCCAGCTCCTGGCCGGCGGGGGCGCCCGTCGTCTCCTTGTCGGTGGGGGAGACCGTCGACGTGGAGCCGTCGTCGCCGCCGCCCCCTCCGCAGGCCGCGACCAGTGCCACCGCTCCTGTCGCGCCCGTGGCGAGGAGAACCGTCCGGCGAGTGGTGTCGTACGTCATGTCGTCACTCCGGAAGTGCCAATAAGGGAGAAAAGGGACTTTTCTGAATCCTGGCACTGAAAATACCCAAGGAGTAGTAATTCCGGTGTCTCATCGGGCGGGCGCCGCGCATCCGGTTCGCGCGGGCTGACTAGGCTGGTCGGACGTAGAGCGACACGCACGTCAGCAAGGAGCAGCGCCGTGGCGGTACGAGCGGTCCGGGGGGCCGTCCAACTCGAGCGGGACGAGGCCGGGCACATGGACGAGCAGGTCGGAGCCCTGCTCACGGCCATCCTGGAGCGCAACGAACTCGCGGCCGACGACCTGATCAGCATCTGGTTCACGGCCACGCCCGACCTGCACAGCGATTTCCCGGCGGCCGCCGCCCGCAAGCTCGGCATCGTCGACGTACCGCTGATCTGCGCCCAGGAACTCGACATCGAGGGCGCCATGCCGCGCGTCGTCCGGGTCCTCGCGCACATCGAGTCCGACCGGCCCCGGGCCGGTATCGCCCACGTCTACCTCGGCGCCGCGGCCGCCCTGCGCAAGGACATCGCCCAGTGAGAACCGCACTCGTCATCGGCACCGGCCTCATCGGCACGTCCGCCGGCCTGGCCCTGTCCCAGCGGGGCGTCACCGTGCACCTCGCCGACCCGAACCCGGAGCAGGCCCGCACGGCGGCCGCCCTGGGCGCCGGCACGGACGAGGCGCCGGACGGGCCCGTCGACCTCGCGATCGTCGCCGCCCCGCCCGCACACGTGGCCGACGTGCTCGCCGACGTGATGCTCCGCGGTGCGGCGCGCGGCTACCTGGACGTCGCCAGCGTCAAGGGCGGGCCCCGCCGCGAGCTGGAGGCACGCGGCCTCGACCTGAACGCCTACATCGGCACGCACCCCATGTCGGGCCGGGAGAAGTCCGGCCCGCTGGCCGCGACCGGGGATCTCTTCGAGGGCCGGCCCTGGGTGCTGACCCCGACCCGGGATACCGACACCGAGGTGCTGAACCTCGCCCTCGAGCTGGTCTCGCACTGCCGCGCCGTGCCGGTGGTCATGGACGCCGACGCCCACGACCGTGCCGTCGCCCTCGTCTCCCACATGCCCCACCTGGTCTCCAGCCTGGTCGCCGCGCGTCTGGAGAACGCCGAGGAGGCCGCCGTACGGCTGTGCGGGCAGGGCATCCGGGATGTGACGCGGATCGCCGCCTCCGACCCCCGGATGTGGATCGACATCCTCTCCGCGAACCCCGGGCCGGTGGCCGACCTGCTCACGGACGTCGCCGGCGACCTGGAGGAGACCGTGCGGGCCCTGCGCGCCCTGCAGTCCACCGACGACCACAAGCGCCGCGAGGGCAGTACCGGCATCGAGGACGTCCTGCGGCGCGGCAACGCGGGGCAGATCCGCGTCCCCGGCAAGCACGGGTCCGCCCCGCGGGTCTACGAGGTCGTGGCGGTGCTCATCGACGACCAGCCGGGACAGCTGGCCCGGATCTTCGCGGACGCGGGCATGGCCGGCGTCAACATCGAGGACGTACGGATCGAGCACGCGACGGGGCAGCAGGCCGGCCTGGTGCAGCTGATGGTCGAACCGAAGGCGGCACCCGTGCTGAGCGCCGCGCTGCGCGAGCGGGGCTGGGCCATTCGGCAGTAGGGCATCCTGGAACAGGGCCGGCCGACGCGCGGCCGGACGAGTGACCCGCACCCAGTAACCTTGTGCGGGGCAGTCGCGCCCTCACCCCCGCCAGCCCGGTCCAGGAAGGTCTCCACTGTGGAAAGCCCCACGCCCGTGATTGTCGCCATCGACGGCCCCTCCGGCACGGGCAAGTCGAGCACCTCGAAGGCCGTGGCGGCACAGCTCGGGCTGAGCTACCTGGACACCGGCGCCCAGTACCGGGCGATCACCTGGTGGATGGTGAGCAACGGCATCGACATCGACGACCCCGCCGAGATCGCCGCCGCGGCCGGCAAGCCGGAGATCGTCTCGGGCACCGACCCGCAGGGCCCGACCATCACCGTCGACGGCGTCGATGTGGCCGGCCCGATCCGCACCCAGGAGGTCACCTCCAAGGTCAGCGCGGTCAGCGCGGTGTCCGAGGTGCGGGCCCGGATCACCGAGCTGCAGCGCACGATCGCGGCCTCCACGGAGAACGGCATCGTGGTCGAGGGCCGTGACATCGGCACCACCGTGCTGCCCGACGCCGACCTGAAGATCTTTCTCACCGCCTCCCCGGAGGCGCGTGCCGCCCGCCGCAGCGGCGAGCTGAAGGGCTCCGACGTCCACTCCACCCGCGAGGCCCTGATCAAGCGGGACGCGGCCGACTCCAGCCGCAAGACCTCGCCGCTCGCCAAGGCGGGCGACGCCGTCGAGGTGGACACCACCGAACTCACGCTGGCCCAGGTCATCGAGTGCGTCGTCACCCTCGTCGAGGAGAAGCGGGCGGGGAAGTGACCGAGCTGCCTTCGGTACGGGGTGCCGAGGTCGGGCGGCGCATCGGCGTCGGCCTGATGTACGGGTTCTGGAAGCCGCGGGTGCTCGGCGCCTGGCGGGTGCCGACGAACGGCCCGGTGATCCTCGCGGTCAACCACTCCCACAACATCGACGGCCCGATGGTCATGGGTGTGGCGCCCCGGCCGACGCACTTCCTGATCAAGAAGGAGGCGTTCATCGGGCCGCTGGACCCCTTCTTGCTCGGCATCGGGCAGGTGAAGGTGGACCGCGACACCACCGACCGGACGGCGATCACCCAGGCGATCGGCGTCCTGGACAACGGCGGCGTGCTCGGCATCTTCCCCGAGGGCACCCGGGGCGAGGGCGACTTCGCCTCGCTGCGCGCCGGGCTGGCGTACTTCGCGGTGCGCAGTGGTGCCCCGATCGTGCCGGTCGCCGTGCTGGGAAGCACCGAGAAGCGCGGACGGTTGATAAAGGGGCTGCCTCCGCTGCGCTCGCGCGTCGACGTCGTCTTCGGCGAGCCCTTCGACGCGGGCGACGGCAGCGGGCGCCGTACGCGCAAGGCGCTGGACGAGGCCACCGGCCGCATCCAGAAGCAGCTCGCCGCCCACCTGGAAAACTCCAGGCGCCTCACCAGGCGCTAGGCAACACTGAGTAGTGGATCAGCCCGGCAGACAGCGGGTACTCCACCGACCACCAAGATGAACGACGAGGTACGGACTTCATGAACGACCACATCCAGCCCGACGGCTCGGCCGCCTCCGAGGGCGCGCACGAGCACGACCACGGGGCGCTCGGCGACGCCGAGTTCGCGGAGTTCATGGAGCTCGCCGCGGAGGAGGGCTTCGACCCCGAGGACGTCGAGGGCGCGATCGAGGAAGCCGGGCACGGCCCGCTGCCCGTGCTCGCCGTGGTCGGCCGGCCCAATGTCGGCAAGTCGACTCTCGTGAACCGCATCATCGGACGCCGCGAGGCCGTCGTCGAGGACAAGCCGGGCGTCACCCGCGACCGTGTGACCTACGAGGCCGAGTGGGCGGGCCGCCGCTTCAAGGTCGTCGACACCGGCGGCTGGGAGCAGGACGTCCTCGGCATCGACGCCTCCGTGGCCGCGCAGGCCGAGTACGCCATCGAGGCCGCCGACGCGGTCGTCTTCGTCGTCGACGCCAAGGTCGGCGCCACCGACACCGACGAGGCCGTCGTACGACTGCTGCGCAAGGCCGGCAAGCCGGTCGTGCTGTGCGCCAACAAGGTGGACGGCCCGAGCGGCGAGGCCGACGCCTCGTATCTGTGGTCGCTGGGCCTGGGGGAGCCGCACCCGGTCTCGGCGCTGCACGGCCGGGGCACCGGCGACATGCTGGACCAGGTGCTGGAGGCGCTGCCCGAGGCCCCGCGCGAGGCGTTCGGCCCGGGCGGTATCGGCGGCCCGCGCCGCATCGCCCTGATCGGCCGCCCCAACGTCGGCAAGTCCTCGCTGCTGAACAAGGTGGCGAACGAGGAGCGCGTCGTCGTCAACGAGCTGGCGGGCACCACCCGTGACCCGGTCGACGAGCTGATCGAACTCGGCGGAGTCACCTGGAAGTTCGTCGACACGGCGGGCATCCGCAAGCGGGTCCACCTCCAGCAGGGCGCCGACTACTACGCCTCGCTGCGCACCGCCGCCGCCGTCGAGAAGGCGGAGGTCGCCGTCATCCTCGTCGACGCCGCCGAGTCGATCTCGGTGCAGGACCAGCGGATCGTCACCATGGCCGTGGAGGCGGGCCGCGCGATCGTCCTGGCCTTCAACAAGTGGGACACCCTCGACGAGGAGCGCCGCTACTACCTGGAGCGGGAGATCGAGACCGAGCTCGGCCAGGTGGCGTGGGCCCCGCGGGTCAATGTCTCGGCCCGCACCGGGCGGCACATGGAGAAGCTGGTCCCGGCGATCGAGACGGCCCTGGCGGGCTGGGAGACCCGGGTCCCGACGGGCCGGCTGAACGCCTTCCTCGGCGAGCTGGTCGCCGCCCACCCGCACCCGGTCCGGGGCGGCAAGCAGCCGCGCATCCTGTTCGGCACCCAGGCGGGCACCAAGCCGCCGCGGTTCGTGCTGTTCGCCTCCGGCTTCATCGAGGCGGGCTACCGGCGCTTCATCGAGCGCCGCCTGCGCGAGGAGTTCAGCTTCGAGGGCACGCCGATCCACATCTCGGTGCGGGTGCGCGAGAAGCGCGGCGCGAAGAAGAAGTAGCGCGAGACAGCAAACAGTGGAGGGGCGGCCCCACGGGGCCGCCCCTCCACTGTGTCCGGTGCTCGCTCAGACGCCGCTTCGTGGTACCGGCGGCAGGGCGGCCGGCACATAGTGCATCGCCGTGCCGTGTGCGCTGACGGTCCCGACACGCTGCCAGTGCGGCTGCTGTCCGGCGGCATGGCGGGCGCTCTGGGCCCCCGCGCTGTACGCACTGTACGAGCTGCCGTACGAATGGCTGTACGAGCCCGTACTGTGCGGGATGGTCCCGAAGGCGGTGAACCCCAGCTTCTCCTCGCCGCTGCGGTCGCCGGGCAGTGCGCGGAAGGACTTGACGTACTCGGCGTAGAGCGCGTCGTAGATCGGCGTGGCCGATGGGCCGCCCAGGGAGTCCTGAGCCGACCGCGCGGAGGGGATCGACGAGAAGGACTGGCGGCGGGGAACGTCGTATGCGTGCACGTATGTCCAAACGACCCCGCGGGTCAGGGGATGCGGCCCTTGTACGGCTTTCGCCGGTGTACGGCGCAGGCGGGTGACCCGCCGGTTCAGGTGCCGGCCAGCGGCAGGGCCGCGCCGACCAGCTTTCCGGTCGCCGCCGCCTTGTCCAGGGCGTCCCGCATCAGGTCCTCGCGCGGCTGACGGCCGATCGAGCCGACGGGCGCGGCGAACATCAGCACCTGCTGGTGCTTGTTGGCGGCCGCGCGCCAGGGGTCGGTCACCTGGAGCGGCTGGTGCGCCTGCCACCAGGCCACCGGCTGTCCGCCGTTGCTGCCCGGCTGGAGCACCGCGTGCAGCTGGCCCACGGCGAGCAGCACCGACCAGCCGTGCAGCACCGGCGGTACGGCGGACAGGTCGCTCAGCGGCATGAAGCCCTGCTCGATGAGCAGCGGCAGGAAGTCGTCGCCGGAGCCGGTGGTGCCGGCCCGGGCGATGGGCGCGGTCGGCTCCACCACCAGGGCCGGGTGCAGCTCCCCGGCGATCAGGACGAGCCCGCTGGTCACGCCGAGCACCGCCGGTTCGGGCGCCGACTGGTCGGACACCATGCCGTCGGTGTCGCCGGCGATGGACTTCACGGCGCCCCGGAGCTGCTCCTCGGTCACCTGGACGACCTGCGAGGGCAGACAGCCGGAGTGGGCGAAGGCGAGAACGGCGGTCTCGTCCCCGATGAAGAGGACGGTGCTGGTGCGCTCCTGCTCGGAGTCGCCCGGAGTGCGGCAGGACGTGCAGTCGTAACTGCCCGGGGCGGTCTCTCCGGCGAGCAGGCGGTCTGCTTCTTCGTCGCCGATCTCGGCGCGTACCTCGTCGCTGACGTCGAGCATGCGCGGCACGGGTGGCTCCCTCGGGGATGCGGTGCGTGGCAAAGCCGGGTGGCTCCCGGCCCGTGGTCCGGGTAGGTCCCGGCTCATGAAGAAGACAACGGACGATCTGTGGCGGGAGTCACGCCCCAGGGCGAACGGAATCGAACCAACCAGCGCGCAGGGTCACGTTCGGCACGGAATCGCACACTCACGGTCAAGTCCCTGATTTGTAAAGGGCGTTGGAGTGGTGAAGTGGGTCACACGTCGACGAGCCGGTTGGTCGATAAATCACGAAATCCAGGAATGAAGTGGGTGTCCGGAAATTGCCGTTACCCGGGGTATCGGTGAACTGGCCTGGCGTGACGGGCCGCCGGTTGATGACAGGCCGTCAACTCCTTAGATTCCTCCGCCGTGTGCAGCGAGCACCGCTCGGGTACGTCCGCCGGCCGCACGGTTCCCCGGAACCGGGCAGCACCACCACCGGCGGGCGGGGCGAGCGCGACCCACGTGCCCCATGGCGCGGGGAGTGGCGTTCCGCCTTGGGGGACCCCGGGTGTTTCGAGAGGGATCTACATGTCCGAATGTGCCGATACCACCCGCGACAGCGCTCGGAAGAACCCGGTTCGTACGACGGCGGTCCTCGCCGGGGCGGCACTGCTCGCGCCCCTCGGACTGCTGGCGGCGACCGGCAACGCCGCGGCCGCTGACAGCGGGGTGTGGGACCGCATCGCCCAGTGCGAGAGCGGCGGCAACTGGCACATCAACACCGGCAACGGCTACTACGGCGGACTCCAGTTCGCCCCGTCGACCTGGAGCGCCTACGGCGGCACGGCCTACGCGGCCACCGCCGACCGGGCGAGCAAGTCCCAGCAGATCGCCGTCGCCACCAAGGTCCAGCGCGCCCAGGGCTGGGGCGCCTGGCCGACCTGCTCGGCTCGCGCCGGGGCGAGCGGAAGCGCACCAGCGGCTTCCGCGTCCGCTCCGGTCACCTCCAAGCCCGCTCCGGCGAAGCAGTGGAAGGCGCCGGCGCGTTCCGCGGAGCACCCGGACCGCAGCTCGTCCCGCGGCGACTACACCGTCCGCGAGGGCGACACCCTGAGCGGCGTCGCCGCCCGGCACGGGACCACCTGGCAGCGCCTCTACGCCGCCAACAAGGCCGCCATCGGCGGTGATCCGAACATGATCGTGCCCGGCCTGCGCCTCGACATCTGAGCCGCTGCACCCCCTCGCCGGGACACGGGTCCCGTCCGGTCGCCGACCGGACGGGACCTCGGCCGTGCGGGCACCGGTGCACGGTCATCGCCTGAGCTCGCCCGCCTCCCCGGCGAACACGACCGACCCGCGGCGCAGTTCGTAGACCAGGGCGGGCCGGTCCCGGAGATCGGGCGGCAGTCGCTGCTCGGCGATCACCACACACGCGTCGAGCGCGCTCAGCAGCTCGTAGGTCCGGGCCGCGACCGGGGGCGACATGCCCTGGGCGGGCTCGTCGACGAGCACCACGCGCGCGCGTGCCAGCAAAGCCCGGGACAGGGCGAGCATGCGCTGCTCCCCGCCGGAGAGGGTGCCGGCGCGCCGCTCCAGCAGAGGACGCAGCTGCGGATAGGCGTCGAGGGCCGGGGCATGGTCCGGGGCGGCGAGTCCGAGGTTCTCGCGCACGCTGAGCGAGCCGAACACGGCCTGCCGTTCCGGCACCAGGCACAGCCCGCGCCGGGCCCGCTCGTACGCCGGTACGCGGGTCACGTCGACGCCGTCCCACACCACCGCCCCGCCGGACAGGGGCACGATGCCGGCCAGTGCGCGCAGGGCGGTGGTGCGGCCGGAGCCGTTGCGGCCCAGCAGGACGGTGAGGCCGGGGCCCGGGGCGGCGAGGGTGACGCCGTGCAGGGCCTCCAGGGGGCCGTAGCGCACGCGGGCGTGGCGCAGGGAGACCGTCGTCATCGGCCGGCCGCCGTTCCCAGGGCGTCCAGGACGCGCTCGGGCGGACCCGAGGCGACGATCCGGCCCGCGGTCATGACGTGCACGACATCGGCGAGGCCCGCGACCAGGTCCAGGTCGTGCTCGACGACGAGGAGGGCCGTGCCGTCGGCGGCCAGGGCCTTCAGGACCCGGGCCAGGGCGGCCACTTCGGCGCTGTCCAGGCCGGCGGCGGGCTCGTCGAGCAGCAGCACGCGGGGGCCGCCCGCGAGGACCCGGGCCAGTTCGACGCGGCGCAGTGTCCCGGTGGGCAGCCCGGCGGCGGGCAGTGCCCGCACCGGCCCGTCCAGCCCGAGCAGCCTCAGCGTCCGCTCCACCGCGCCCGGGTCGGTCACCCGGCCCTGCTCGGCACCGACCCGGACGTTCTCGGCCACGGTCAGCGACGGGAAGACGGCCAGTTGCTGGAAGGTCCGCGCGACACCGAGCCGGGTGCGGGCGTGGGCGGGCAGCGCGGTGATGTCCCGCCCGGCGAGCCTTACGGTCCCGCGCGCGGGCCGCAGTGTCCCGGCCAGACAGTGGAACAGGGTGCTCTTCCCGGCCCCGTTGGGGCCCACGACGGCGGTGATCCGGCCGGGGGAGAGGTCCAGGTCGACTCCGTCGAGTGCGGTGAAGCCGCCGTAGCGGGCGTGGATACGGCGGGCGGTGAGGAGGGGAGCGGCAGGGGTGGGGGGTGTGGCTGCGGAGGCCTCGGGTGTGGGTGCGGGCGGCGACGCCGGTGGCCGTTCGCCGCTGCCCGGTACCGCAGCCGTCGCCGTCGCCCCCGCGGGCACCGGTGCCGGCCGGGCCGCCCGTGGCTCCACCGGGCGCAGCAGCGCTCGGGCCCGGGCACCCAGTGGTGTCAGGGCCGGTGCCCGGCGCAACCGCAGGCGTTCCGCCGCCGTGCGCAGGGCCTCGTACGGGCCGCCGGGGAAGCGGCCCACGAGGATCGCCAGGATGCCGATCAGGGCCGCGGCGAAACCGCCCCGGGTGCCCGCGTCCAGACCGACCAGGAGGGCCGCGGCGGCGAGGGCGCCGAGGGTGCTGTCGGCGCCCAGCACCACGACCGCCGCGAACCACAGCAGGCCGCGCACCGGGTCGTACGCGGCGGCGTCGAAGGCGCGCAGGCCCATGCCGAGCATGCCGCCGCCCAGCGCCGCCAGCGCCGCGCCCGCGACGAAGGCCAGCAGCTTGAGGGACGGCACCTGGACGCCCGCCGCCTGCGCGCCCCGCTCGTGGTCCCGCATGGCCGCCAGGGCCCGGCCCGTCCGCCCCCGCCGCAGGGCGTGCGTCGCCAGCAGCGCGACCGCCAGCAGGAGCAGCTCCAGGACGTAGTAGGCACGGTCCCCGTCGAACCCGGCCGGACGGCCCAGCGACAGGCCCGACGTGGCGTACGGCTGGGCGAAGACGAAGCGGCTCACCCCCACGCCGACGGCGAACGTCGCCAGCGCCAGCGCCAGACCCCGGCGGCCGATCGCCGGCCAGCCGGTGAGCAGACCGAGGGGCGCCACCAGGACGACCGCCACCGCGAGGGCCGCCAGCTCCGGCAGGCGCGGCAGCCCCGGGAAGCGGCCCGCCGCCAGCAGCGCGGTGAACAGGGCGCCCAGACCCGCGTACGCCGCCTGCCCCAGTGAGATCTGGCCGCCCCGGCCGGTGACCACCACCAGGGACAGCAGGATCACGGCCAGCGCCGGTACCTGGACGGAGGTGTGCAGGTCCCGGCCTGCGAGGCCGAGCGGCAGCAGGAACAGGACGAGCGCCACGATCCACGCGCCCGGCGGGGTCCGTACGCGCGCGGTGGCCGTGCGCGGCAGCGCGTCACGCGCATCGGCCCCCGGCAGTGCCAGCGCCGCGATCAGCAGGGCGACGACGAACAGGTTCGTGCCGGCCGCCTGGAGCAGCGGCTCGCCCCAGCCCGACGGATGCAGCCGCGTCAGCTGGCTCTGCGCCACCCCGATGCCCAGCGCCACCACCACCGCGACCGGCAGGCTCCGCATCCGGGCGGCCACCGCGACCGCCACGACCTCCATCACGAGCAGCGGCAGACCGTACGGATCGAGACGCACGTACGGCGCCAGCAGCACGCCCGTCAGACCCGCCGTGAACGAGCCGAACGCCCAGCCCGCCGCCGCGACCCGGTCCGCGTCGACGCCGCCCAGCACGGCGAGCTGCCGGTCGTCCACCACGGCCCGCAGCTCCCGCCCGAACCGCGTCCGGCGGACCACCGCCGCGACCCCGGCGGCCAGCACCAGCACCACCGCCAGCTGCCCCCACGGCTCGTCCGGCACCAGCTCCGGCGCGTCCTGGCGCGCCCCCTGCCCCCACAGCAGCGCCGCCCCGCCCACCAGCAGCACGAACACCCCGATGGACGCCACCAGAGTCTGCGCCGGGTCGCCGCCGAGGACCGCCAGCGGCCGGAAGACGAACCGCTCCAGTACGACACCCAGCCCCGGCGCCAGCACCAGCAGGGTCACCGCGGCCCCGAGCCACAGCGGCCAGCCCCACTCGACCACGCACTGCCGCAGCACGTACGCGCACACCATCGCGATCGCGCCGTGTGCGAAGTTCAGCACCCCGGTCGCGCGGTACGTCACGATCAGGCCGATCCCGGTCAGGGCCGCCGCGCTGCCGACCGAGAGGCCGGCGAGGGTGAGGTCGTACGTCAGCGAGGACATCGGCCGGGCTCAGTCGGTTTCCCCGGTGGGCTCGCAGATCGGGCAGGGGCCCAGTTCACCGCTCGCCACCAGCTTGGAGTCCACCGGGACCGCCTCCGCCTTGCCCGCGACCAGCGGGCAGTCAGCGCGGTGCCACAGCGTGCCGCCCGGCACCATCAGCTGCTCGCCGCTGACCGCCAGGGGCGCGAGGGACGCCTGCCCGGTCTCGTCCGTGTCGGCGGGTTCGGCGGCCACCAGCAGGCCGTACAGCTCCTCCACACGCGCGGCGGCGATCGAGCCCCGGCCGTGGGCCAGCAGCACCGCCCCGGAGACGATCAGCGCGGCGCCGGGGACCGTGCAGGAGGCGAGATAGGGAAGCTGCCGTTCCGCGAAGCGCTCGCCGGAGACGCCGTACCAGCCGACGACGCACAGCACCGCGCCCGCGGCCAGCGCGGCCCAGCCGGTCCACAGGACGGGGTGCACGGTCCGCAGTCGGCTCGTTCGCATCGCTGGCTCCCACACGTCGGTTCGGCTGTGTGCTGGCTGCCTGTTCAAGTCCGGCGATCGCTTGCACTATGCCCCGTGGAAGCTGACCCTGAAAGCACCGGGCGCACATGGCCCGGACCGACACCCGGTGGTGAGCCAGATGGTTCTCGGCAGCGACCTCAGGCGGGGTAGAGCGACAGAGGGCCCGCGAGCCGCGGGACGGGGCACGGCGATCGCGGCCGCCCTGGTCCTGGCCCTCGCCCCGGCCCTCGCGGCATGCAGTGACGACAGCGGCGGCGGCAGCGAGAGCACGCCGCCCACACCGACCGCGGAGCGGACCGCGAGCGCGCCGGCCAGCGCACCGGCGGACCGGGCCGCGGCCGAGCAGGAGATCAAGCAGAACTGGGAGACGTTCTTCGACCCGGAGACCTCGACCGAGGACAAACAGGCCGTTCTGGAGAACGGCGACCGGATGGGCCCGGTGCTCCAGGCCTTCAGCGGTGACGAGCGCGGCGGACAGGTCCAGGCGAAGGTCACCAAGATCGAGTTCACCTCGGCGACCGAGGCGAACGTGACGTACACGCTCACCCTGAAGGGCGCCACCGCTCTGCCGGACGCCTCCGGGACAGCCGTCGAGCAGGAGGGCACCTGGAAGGTGTCCGTCAAGACGCTGTGCTCGCTGGTGCAGATGAGCGGCAATGGGTCGCCGGTCCCGGGCTGCTGAGATCCTCGCCGCGGTGCTGCTGCTCGCCCTGAGCGCGGCCTGCGGCAGCCGGCTCCCGGAGAGCGACTTCGAGCGCGACGACCGCACCCCGGCGCCCCGTGACTCCGTGCCCCTGCGGGTCGGCATCATCACCAGCGCCACCAGCCCGGTCGGCGGCAGCGCCTTCACGGGCCCGCGCGACGGCGCCGAGGCCTGGTTCGACCGGCTCAACGCGCGCGGGGGCATCGACGGCCGCCGTGTCGAGGTGCGCCTGTGCGACGACGGCGGCAGCGGCGTCGGCAACAACGAGTGCGTGCACAAGCTGGTCGAGGAGGACGAGGTCGTCGCCCTGGTCGCCACCACCGCCCTGGACTACGCGGGCGCCTCCCGGGTCTCACGCGCGCGCGTGCCCGACATCGGCGGCCAGCCCATCGGCGGCGCCTACGACACCTACCCGCACCTCTACGGCATCTACGGCAGCCTCGCGCCCCGCGACGGCACCACCGGCTGGGACGGCAAGCTGTACGGCGGCACCGAGGTCTACCGCTACTTCAAACGTGAGCACGGCGCCCGTACCGCGGCCGTCGTCTCCTACAACCAGTCCGCGTCCGCCGCCTACGCCCGGCTCGTCGAGCGGGGCCTGCGCGCCGAGGGCTACAAGGTCGTCACCGAGCAGGTCGACTTCGCCCTGCCCAACTTCCGCGCCGTCGCGGCCGACCTGAAGGAACAGGGCGCCGACCTGGTCTTCGACGCCATCGACTCGCACGGCAACGCCCGGCTCTGCCAGGCCATGGACGAGGCCGGTGCCCGTGTCACCGCCAAGGTGACCAACGTGCAGAACTGGACGTCCACCGTCCCGGACGACTACGAGGACGCCCCGCGCTGCCGCAACGCCCTCTGGGCGACCGGCGCGAGCCGCGACTTCGACGACACCGGCCACCCGGCCGTACGGGAGTTCCGCGAGGCGACGAAAGACCTGGAGACGCACTCCCAGTGGCAGCTGGAGGGGTGGGCCGCCGCACGCTGGTTCACGGACGCGGCGAAGTCCTGCGCGAAGTCGGGCATCACGCGCGCGTGCGTCGACGGCTACATGAACCGCAGCCAGGGCTACACGGCGGGCGGACTGCTCCTGCCCGTCGCGTTCCAGCGGCTCGCCGAGCCCCCGAAGACCCGCGAGACCTGTCTGTCGGTGGCCCGCTGGCAGGACGGCGAGGGCTGGGTCGGCCAGGGCGACATGAACCGCAACTGCTTCGACGTACCCCAACTGGCGTACGAGCCATGAGGACAGCGGGGCCTTGCGGACAGCGGGGCCTTGAGGTCAGCCGCTGTCCGCAAGGGCTGGCAGACTCGCCCCATGTTGGAGACCTCGGCACGCCTGCTGCGACTGCTGTCACTGCTCCAGGCCCACCGCGAGTGGTCCGGCGCCGACCTGTCCGAGCGGCTCGGCGTCAGCGCCCGCACCCTGCGCCGCGACGTCGACCGGCTGCGCGGGCTCGGCTACCCGGTCAACGCCAGCCCCGGGACGGGCGGCGGCTACCAGCTGGGCGCCGGCGCCGAACTCCCACCGCTGCTGCTGGACGACGACGAGGCCGTGGCGGTGGCGGTCGGGCTGCGCACGGCCGCCGGGCAGGGCATCGAGGGCATCGGCGAGACCTCGGTACGGGCCCTCGCCAAGCTGGAACAGGTGCTGCCGAACCGGCTGCGCCGCCGGGTGGGCGCCCTCAACGCCTTCACCGTGCCGATGCTGCGCGGCCCCGTGCCCGACGCCGTCGACCCCGTCGTGCTGACCGAGCTCGCCCACCTCTGCCGGGACGCCGAGCGGCTGCGCTTCGAGTACCGGGGCCATGACGGCACCCTCAGCCGCCGCAGCGTCGAACCGCACCGCCTGGTGTGCACCGAACGCCGCTGGTACCTGGTCGCCTGGGACCTGGAGCGGGAGGACTGGCGCACCTTCCGCGTGGACCGCGTCACGCCCAGGCCGCCCCACGGCCCGCGCTTCGTGCCGCGCGAGCCGCCCGCCGAGGACCTGGCCGCCTACGTCTCCCAGGGCGTCTCCACGCGCGTGTACGCCGCCCACGCCGTGGTGCGGCTCCTGGCGCCCCTGGAGGAGGCCGCCGCCCACATCTCGCCCTCCGCCGGGGTGCTGGAGGCCGAGGGCCCCGACAGCTGCCTGCTGCGCTGCGGCGCCGGCAGCCTCGACGTCATGGTCATCCACGTGGTGATGCTGGGCTTCGAGTTCGAGGTGCTGGAGCCGGTTGAGCTGATCGAGGCGGTCAGGAGGACTCGCGACCGGCTTGATGCCGCTTTGGCTCGGGCTGCGCAGTCACCGCCGCGTACTCCGGATGGTGCAGATCGAACGCCGGCGACTCGGACCGGATCCGGGGCAACGTCGTGAAGTTGTGCCGGGGCGGCGGGCAGGACGTCGCCCACTCCAGGGAGCGGCCGTAGCCCCAGGGGTCGTCGACCTCGACCTTCCGCCCGTACTTGGCGGTCTTCCACACGTTGTAGAGGAACGGCAGCGTCGACATGCCGAGCAGGAACGCGCCGATCGTCGAGACGGTGTTGAGCGCGGTGAACCCGTCCGCGGCGAGGTAGTCCGCGTACCGGCGGGGCATGCCCTCGGCGCCCAGCCAGTGCTGCACCAGGAACGTGGTGTGGAAACCGACGAAGAGTACCCAGAACTGGATCTTGCCGAGCCGTTCGTCGAGCATCTTCCCGGTGAACTTCGGCCACCAGAAGAAGAAGCCGCCGAAGATCGCGAAGACGACGGTCCCGAAGACGACGTAGTGGAAGTGCGCGACCACGAAGTACGAGTCCGTCACATGGAAGTCCATCGGCGGCGACGCCAGGATCACCCCGGTCAGCCCGCCGAACAGGAACGTCACCAGGAAGCCCGCCGCCCAGAGCATCGGGGTCTCGAAGGACAGCGAGCCCTTGAGCATGGTGCCGGACCAGTTGAAGAACTTCACTCCCGTCGGCACGGCGATCAGGAAGCTCATGAGGGAGAAGAAGGGCAGCAGCACCGCGCCCGTGGCGAACATGTGGTGTGCCCACACGATCATCGACAGACCGGTGATCGCCATCGTCGCGCCGACCAGTGTCAGATAGCCGAACATCGGCTTGCGGCTGAAGACCGGGATGATCTCCGTGATGATCCCGAAGAACGGCAGCGCGATGATGTACACCTCGGGATGCCCGAAGAACCAGAACAGGTGCTGCCACAGGATCGCCCCGCCGTTGGCCGCGTCGAAGACCTGCGAGCCGAACCGCCGGTCCGCCTCCAGCACCAGCAGCGCCGCCGCCAGCACCGGGAACGCCATCAGGATCATGATCGACGTGAACAGCGTGTTCCAGACGAAGATCGGCATCCGGAACATGGTCATCCCGGGGGCGCGCATCCCGATGATGGTGGTGACGAAATTGACCGCGCCGAGGATCGTGCCGAACCCGGACAGCGCCAGCCCCATGATCCACAGATCGGCCCCGATACCCGGCGTGCGCTCCATGCTGTTGAGCGGGGCGTAGGCGGTCCAGCCGAAGTCCGCCGGACCGGAAGGCACCAGCAGCGAGCCGAGCACGATCAGCCCGCCGAACAGGAACAGCCAGTACGAGAGCATGTTCAGCCGCGGGAAGGCGACGTCGGGCGCGCCGATCTGGAGCGGCATCAGCTCATTGGCGAAGCCCGCGAAGGTCGGCGTCGCGAACAGCAGCAGCATGATCGTGCCGTGCAGCGTGAACGCCTGGTTGAACTGCGTGTTGTCGAGGATCTGCAGTCCCGGGCGGGCCAGTTCGGCGCGCATCAGCATCGCCATCACACCGGCGACCAGGAAGAAGCCGAACGACGTGATCAGGTACAGATGGCCGATCTTCTTGTGGTCCGTCGTCGTCAGCCAGTCGACCACCGCCCGCCCGTGCCGCGTCCTCGGTGCAGGCCACGCCTTCGCCTGTACGGTCTGCGTCCCCATCGCTCGCTCGCCCCTTCGCTCATCGCGCACCGGGCCCGCCGAAGCCCGCGCCGCACGTGCCCGCGAGCTCACGCCATGATGCTCGGGTCGCCGCGTGCTCCGACAGGGGCGTATCGGCCTCTCCGTGCCCGATCCACGCATTTCCTGTGCGGCGCCGGCTCGGCCGGACCGGGGGCGGCGCCGGAATGGAATGGAGCTCCGGGGGTACTTCTCCCGGAACTTTCCGCCGGGCTTTTCCAGGAGCTCATGTGACACGCGGGAATTACGATCGAATGCCTGCGGAAGGCCTAGGGAACCGCTCGTCCGTGTGACGGACAGCGCCGGAAACGCCTGTCGTGATCTTGTGACAGAAGTGTGACCGGGGCCGGACAGCCACCGGGGGTAGCGTGGCGGCATGGCACCGATTCCGACACCTTCCGCGGAACCCGACGACAGCCCGGACACCTATGTCGGCCTGCCGGCCGACCGGGCCGAACACCTCGCGCGTGAGCGCGGCTGGCCGACGGTGCGCTCGTTGCCGCCAGGGGCGATCATCACGATGGAGTACCGCGTGGGACGGCTGAACTTCGAGGTGAAGGGCGGCCGGGTGGCGCGCGCCTGGAAGGGCTGAGACACGGCGAAGGCCCCGGTTCCGCTCCGGAACCGGGGCCTTCGTGTGCCCGTCAGGGGTGGGCCGAGGATGCCGAGCCGCGCGGGAGCCGCTCCGGATGCGGCGGACGGCGGCTGCCGGCCGGGGTGACCGGGGTGCGCTCCGAGCGGGCCGTGTGCGGCCCCGGGGCCAGATAGGCGGGGGCCCGGGGCGAACGGGCCGCGACGTCGTCCCGGTCGGCGGGCAGCGGAGTGACCGCCACGGGCGGCGCGCTGACCGGGACGGGAAGCGTACTGCTCCGGCGGGACCGCCAGCGGTCGCGAAGCTCGAAGATCCTGGCCTCGGCACGGGCGATCAGCGGCTCGAACCACGGCAGGGCGAGCATGATCAGCAGTCCCGCGACCCAGCCGAGGAGTACATCGCTCAGCCAGTGCGTACCCAGGTAGACGGTGGCCAGCCCGACGCCGAGCGAGGTCACGGCGGACACGGCGGACAGCCAGCGCTGCGCTCTCGCGGTAGAAGCCAGGTAGGCCAGGATTCCCCAGGTCACCACGGCGTTGGCGGTGTGACCGCTCGGAAATATATCGCCGCCGCGCCACATCTCGTTGGAGCCGATCACGGTCGCGTAGTGCGGTCCCAGGCGGCCCATGCCGTACTTGGCGGCGCCGACCGTGATGTTCAGCAGCATCAGTGAGACGCCGAGGGCGAGCAGCGGACGCAGGGTGTGCTGCCGCCACGAGCGCCAGCCCAGCCAGGCCGCGACCATCACCGCGGTCGGGCCGCGCTGGCCGAGCACCACGTAGTAGTCGACGAACCAGTGGATCTCCGACCACTGCTGGTACGGCCGGAAGAACATGACCTGCCAGTCGAGCCGGACCAGCCAGGACGTGATCACCACGGCCCACACGATCGCGCCGTAGAACGCCGCGGTGGCGGCGACGAGCACGATGCGGTGCCTGCTCATCTTCGGCACATCGATGTGGGCGGGTCGTTCCGGCTCACGATCCAGCCGGGCGAACACCCGGTCCAGACGGGTGAGCTTCGGTTCGGTACGCACCCAATCGACGTTACAGCGAGTGAGCTCTGATGCCGGGCGAATCAACGGCTTTGTGATGACGATGTGATGTGGGATTCCTCTCAGGAGGAGGTTTATTTCCACCGAATCTACAATCGTCGACCGCTGCGGCCTTCAATTCCTTTGATCATTCCGGATGGGGGTTTTATTGCGCTTTTGAATTCGTTCACCGGAGCATGGCGCGGAATTCCCCCGGTGCTCACAGCGGGTCAGGGCGGACCGGAGCCGTTCAGCCAGAACGCCCCGTACACCGCGGAGGCTACCGCCACCGACCCCAGCACCAGTGCTGACCTGCGCGTACGCAGCCGGGCGAGGGCCGGCGCAAGGGGTAGCAGCAGGGGGAAGGCGGGCACCAGCAGGCGCGGTTTCGAGCCGAAGTAGCTCGATGCGCACAGCGCGAGCGCGACGACGACCCCGGTGTAGACCAGCAGCGGGAGCGGCTGGCGCTGACGTACCCCGACCACATACAGCCAGATGACTGACGCGACCCCGACGATCAGCCCGACGCCGGCCAGGGCCGAGGGGAACGACGTGAACTTCTCCGCGACGAACCGGGCGAAGGCGTAACCGCCGTCGAAGCCGTTGCGCCACCCGGCCTGCACGTCGAGATAGCCGAGCGGCCCCTTACCGGTGTGGTGGCCGACCCACAGCACGTAGCCGGCGGTGCCGAGGGGGGCCAGCAGCATGCCGAGGACACGGGAGGCGTCGGCCGAGGCGGAGACGGACATCGAGGTGAGGGCGGAGGCGGGGGCGCTCGGCGTGGTCCGCGCGCCGTCCGGCTCGCTCGCGCGTCGGTCCCGCACGAAAGAGGCCACGGCGGTCACCCACACCGCCGCCACCACCGCCAGACCCACCGGACGGGTCAGCCCCGCCAGCAGTGCCAGCGCGCCCGCCAACGGCCAGCGGCCGGTCAGAACCGCGTACAGCGCCCACGCGGCGAGCGCCGTGAACAGGGACTCGCTGTACGCCATCGACTGCACGATCCCGACCGGGAGCACGGCCCACAGCAGCACCGCGCACACCCCGGCCCGGCGGCCGTACACATGGTCGGCCACCGCGAAGATCCCCCAGGCCGCGGCGAGAGAGGCGAACAGACTGACGAGGAAACCCCCGTCCGTGTACGACAGCGGGGACACCGCCGTCACCAGCCGCTCCAGCCAGGGCAGCAGCGGGAAGAACGCGAGATTGGAGTGCACGTCCCCGTTCGCCAGGCGCACCTCGTAGCCGTAGCCGAGCTCGGCGACCCGGGTGTACCAGAGTGAGTCCCAGCGGGCGGTCAGCAGCGTGTACGCGTTCTTGTCCCGCGCGGCGCTCCACAGGGCCAGGGCGACAAGGCCCAGGGCGCGCACGGCCGCGTACCCCAGCAGGGCCGGGGCCGCCCGGCGCAGCGCCCCGGCGCGGGACGGAGCCGCGCGCGTCTCGAGATCGGTCACGCGCCCGATTATCGACCCGCGGCGGAACCGCACGGCCGGCCGGGGCGTGGTCGACGCTGAGGGGAGTGGCGTACGCCACATCGTTCCGCCGGGACTGTGAGAGGTCCGCCACTAGGCTCCGGCGGGGACTCGCGTACGCTGACGTGTCACTCGCTTTTCGTTTGCGCGGGCCGGAGACCACCGCTCCTCTCCGGCCGAGTCGCGGGGGCGTCCCCCACCCCGTGAGCCCGCCGATCGCGAGGGAACATCTGGGAGGTACGTACATGTCCGGGACGACCACGGCTGCCGCTGCGCTGCGCCGTCGGGCGGCCGGGGCCGGTGCCAACCGCTGGGTGGTTCTCGTCGTCCTCTGCGTCAGCCTGCTGCTGGTCGCCGTCGACGCCACCGTGCTGCACGTGGCGGTCCCCGCCGTCACCGAGGACCTGAAGCCCGGCGGGATCGAGCTGCTCTGGATCGTCGACATCTACCCGCTGGTCTGCGCCTCGCTGCTGATCCTGTTCGGCACGCTGGGCGACCGCGTCGGCCGCCGGAGGGTTCTGCTCCTCGGGTACGCGCTGTTCGGCGTCGCCTCGGGCCTCGCGGCCCTGGCGGACAACGCCCAGGTACTGATCGTGGCGCGGGCGCTGCTCGGTGTGGGCGGCGCGATGATCATGCCCGCGACCCTGTCGATCCTGCGGCAGGTCTTCCCGGACCGGCGCGAGCGGGCGCTCGCGATCGGCATCTGGAGCGCCGTGGCCGCGGTGGGCGCGGCGGTCGGGCCACTGCTCGGCGGCTTCCTGCTGGAGCACTTCTGGTGGGGTTCGGTCTTCCTCGTCAACATTCCGTTGATGCTGGTCAGTCTTCCGGTGGGGCGGCTGCTGCTGCCCGAGTCGAAGGGCGACGGCACCGGCCCCTGGGACGTCGTCGGCGCCCTGATGGCGGCCGCCGGGCTGTTCGGCGTGGTGCTGGGCGTCAAGCGGCTCGGGGGCGGGGAGCCGGTGTGGAGCATGTTCACCGTGCTGCCGCTGGTCCTGGGCGCGGGGCTGCTGGTGGCCTTCGTACGGCGGCAGCGTCGGCGGGTGTCTCCGCTGGTCGACCTCACGATGTTCGCCCGGCCGGCGTTCAGTACGTCCGTCGGCTGCATCGTGCTGGCGATGCTCGCGCTGGTCGGTCTCGAGCTGATCGCGGCGCAGTACCTCCAGCTGGTGCTCGGGCTGTCGCCGCTGGAGACGGGGCTGCGGCTGCTGCCGCTGACGTTCGCCGCGATGGCGGCCGGGCTGGCCGGTGCGCGGATGCTGCGGCGGTTCGGTCCGCGGCGGATGGTGAGTGTCGGGTTCTGCCTCACGGCGTTCGCGGTGCTGCTGCTGACGGCGCTGGGCCGGACGGACGACTGGGGGCTGATGCTGGCTGCGTTCGTGCTGCTGGGCTTCGGGCTGGAGACGACGCTGTTCGGGGCGTACGAGTCGATGCTGAGCGAGGCGCCGCAGGAGCAGGCCGGTGGGGCTGCGGCGATCGGGGAGACGTCGTACCAGCTCGGGGCGGGGATCGGGATCGCGCTGCTCGGCACCGTGATGAACGCGGCGTACGCGCCCGGCTTGTCGGGTGTCTCGGGGGTGCCGGAGTCGGCGTCCTCCTCGGCGGGGCATTCGCTGGGGGAGGCCTACGAGGTTGCCGCGCAGCTGGGCGGGTCGGCCGGAGCCGCTCTGCGGCATGCCGCCCGGGACGCGTTCGTGCACGGGCTGCATGTGACGTTGCTGGTGAGTGCGGGGTTGTTGCTGCTCGGGGCGGCGATGGCGTTGCGGTTGCCGCGGACCATGCAGTGCGAGGAGACGGGACCGGTGGAGGTACCCGCACCGAGGGACGCCGCGGAGTCGCGCGTCTCCGTATAGATCGCCCACCCATGCACCGCCCGTAACTGCCGACCGAGGGGTCCGGCCCGCCTGTGGTGGCGGGGCGCCGTCGGCGGCTTGCGGGTAGCGGGAGGGCCCGGGCCTGAGGGCCTTGGAGGAACGGGGAGGTGGAAGGCGACCTTCCCTCCTTATTTGGCAGCTACGGGTGGTGCGCGGGTGGGCGGAGGTCGTAGCGTCTTGGTTAGCGGTGCTAGTTATAGAAGCCTCGGAGGGTGTCGTCATGTCCATGTCGTCCAAGTTGCCCCCCTTCGACCCCACCGACCCCCTCGGTCTCGACGACCTGCTGGATGCGGAGGACCTCGGGATCAGGGACACCGTCCGGGCCTGGGCCGCGGACCGGGTGCTGCCGTATGTGGCCGACTGGTACGAGAAGGGGGAGCTGCCGGAGATCCGGGAGCTGGCCCGGGAGCTCGGGGGGCTCGGCGCGCTCGGAATGTCGCTGAGCGGGTACGGGTGCGCCGGCGCCTCCGCCGTGCAGTACGGGCTCGCCTGTCTGGAACTGGAGGCCGCCGACTCCGGCATCCGGTCCCTCGTCTCCGTGCAGGGCTCTCTCGCCATGTACGCCATCCACCGGTTCGGGAGTGAGGCGCAGAAGCGGGAATGGCTGCCCCGTATGGCCTCCGGCGAGGTCATCGGGTGCTTCGGGCTCACCGAGCCCGATCACGGGTCCGACCCCGCCTCCATGCGGACGTACGCCAAGCGCGACGGTTCGGACTGGGTGCTCAACGGGCGCAAGATGTGGATCACCAACGGCTCGGTCGCCGGTGTCGCCGTCGTGTGGGCGCAGACCGAGGACGGGATCCGGGGGTTCGTCGTGCCGGCCGGCAGCAGTGGATTCTCCGCGCCGGAGATCAAGCACAAGTGGTCCCTGCGCGCCTCGGTGACCAGCGAACTCGTCCTCGACGACGTACGACTGCCCGCCGACGCCGTACTTCCGGAGGGCACCGGCCTGCGCGGACCGCTCAGCTGTCTGTCACACGCCCGGTACGGAATCGTCTGGGGCGCCATGGGCGCGGCCCGCAGTTCCTTCGAGGCCGCGGTCGACTACGCGAAGTCGCGGGAGCAGTTCGGGCGGCCCATCGGCGGCTTCCAGCTCACCCAGGCCAAACTCGCCGACATGGCGGTCGAACTGCACAAGGGGATTCTGCTCGCCCATCATCTGGGGCGGCGTATGGACGCCGGCCGCCTGCGTCCCGAACAGGTCAGCTTCGGCAAGCTCAACAACGTACGAGAAGCGATCGAGATCTGCCGCACGGCCCGCACCATTCTCGGCGCCAACGGGATCTCGCTCGAATACCCCGTGATGCGGCACGCGACCAACCTCGAGTCGGTGCTCACCTACGAGGGCACCGTCGAGATGCACCAGCTCGTGCTGGGCAAGGCGCTCACCGGACTCGACGCCTTCCGGTAGACGCCGTCCGGTGAACCCTGCGCGGGGGCAGGGCCGGTGAGCGGCCCTGCCTCAGCTCTGGTTGAAGAAGCCGTCCGTGCGGTGCCCGGCCGGGTCGCCGTTCACGATCTCCGTGTTGGCCGGGGTCAGCAGGAAGACGCGGGTCGACACCCGCTCGATCGAACCCCGCAGGCCGAAGATCAGCCCGGCAGCGAAGTCGACCACGCGCTTGGCGTCGGCGGCGTCCATGGCCGTGAGGTTCATGATGACCGGCACGCCCTCGCGGAACAGCTCGCCGATCGCGCGGGCGTCCCGGAAGCTGTCCGGGGTCACCGTGCCGATGCGACGGCCTCTCTCCTCGGCGACGTCCGAGGCCACCTTGACACGCGGATCGGTGACCCAGGCCTCCCCGGACTCGGTCCCGTCGGAGTAGTCGTCGTCGTAGTAACGCTCGTCTTCGTTGTCGTCGACGAGGCCAAGCCAGGCACTTGCCTTGCGTACCGATCCCATGGACGCCTCCTCTCACAGCGGTCTTTCTGCTTTCCGCATCCCTATGGTCGTCCATGATGCGGATGGCGCGCCAAGTGGATAGACGCCGCACGGGGGGTTTGTGACGGTACTGGTGCACAGCGATTCCGTCGAGAGTCCGTGTTTCCCAAGGGCCTTGTCGTAAACGACTGCTGACTGTGAGTGAAATATGATTCTTCACGGCGTATGGGTGATGGGCAGTGCGTACGGGTGAACGGGTTGGCCGATACTATGCGGCGCCCAAACATCGTACGGAGCGCGGGGGACGTCGTGTTCGGAATGGTCAGGCCCTGTCGGCATCGGCTCGGTGAGACTCTCACCGCTCAGTGGATGGCGCATTTGTGTGGGCTGTGTCTCGCATTGCGCGGGGATCACGGGCAGCTCGCGCGCATCGTGACGAACTATGACGGGCTTCTCGTCTCTGTATTGACGGAGGCTCAGACACGTCCTGTCACCGGCGCGTCGGGTGGTGTGGGGCGGCGTACGGCTGGTCCGTGTCCGCTGCGGGGAATGCGCACCGCGTCCGTCGCGCACGGTGAGGGAGCGCGGCTCGCGGCGGCCGTGTCGCTGGTGCTCGCCTCCGCCAAGGTGCGCGACCATGTCGCCGACGGCGACGGGCTGCTGGCGCGGGCGCCGGTGGCGCGTGCCGCGCGCCGGGTCGCGGCGGGCTGGGACCGGGCCGGGGCCCGGACCGGCTCCGCCGTCGGGTTCGACACGGCCGTCCTGGTCGATGCCGTGGACCGGCAGGGCGGCATCGAGGCGCTCGCCGGGCCCGGGACACCGCTTCTGACGGTGACCGAACCGACCGAGACCGCGACCGCCGCCGCCTTCGCGCACACGGCGGTCCTCGCCGGCCGGCCGTACAACGCCGGGCCGCTCGCCGAGGCGGGGCGCCTCTTCGGGCGGCTCGCCCACCTCCTGGACGCCGTGGAAGATCGGCACGCTGACGCCGCGTCAGGCGCCTGGAACCCGATCACCGCGACCGGCACCTCCCTCGTGGAGGCCCGGCGGCTCGCCGACGACGCGGTGCACGGCGTCCGGCTGGCGCTGCGGGAGGCGGAGTTCACCGACGGGCGGCTGGTGCACCGGCTCCTCGTGCACGAGCTGCGCACCTCTGTCGACCGCGCCTTCGGCACGACCGCCTGCGCTCACACCGCCGGCCCCGAGGCGGCCGGTCCTCATGCGCCGCCCGGTACCGGTGCCCCGGGCGGCCCCGGCGCCCCGCTGCCGCCGGAGCCGCCGCGCGGCAACCGGCGCGGGCCGCTCGCCGGGTGCGCGGTGTGGCTCGGGCTCGCCTGTACGTGTCAGATGTGCTGCGGCACGTATCAGGACCCGTGGACGGGCGAGCGCAAGGAAGGGCAGTGCGGCAACTGCGACTGCAGCGGATGCGGGGACTGCTGCAGCTGCTGCGACTGTTGCGGCAACTGCTGTGACAACTGCGGCTGTGACGGCTGCGACTGCGGCTGCAACTGCTGAGGCACCGGTGGGGACGCCCGTGGAAGGGCGGGGCGGGCACTGTTGCCGCTGTGCGCGGGGGAGCGCGTGCTGGCGTGAGGCGCGGCGTACGGGCACGTGAGGTGCGGTGGGAGCGCGTGTCGCAAAGATCGTTCAAAGGTTGACGGCCGAAAGGCACCCTTGCGCCTACCGGCCGTTCGGCCGAATACTCCCCCACAGCGCTTGTCAGGGGCACGGCGTGTTCGGGAACCGGACGCGCGGTCCCAGGCTGCGCCTCACGGGCCCGAGACCCCACGAGGGCCCCCTACTTCCCCTGTGGAGGAACGAAAAGTGAGGATCAAGCGCACCACCCCCCGCAGCGGCATCTCGAGACGGACCCGGCTGATCGCCGTTTCCACCGGCCTCGTCGCCGCAGCAGCGATCGCGATCCCCAGCGCGAACGCGTCCGACACCCCCACCACCTTCAGCGCCGCCGAGCTCAAGAGCGCGAGCGGCTCGATACTGAAGGCCGACATCCCGGGCACCGCCTGGGCCGTCGACAGCAAGACCGACCGTGTGCTCGTCACCGTCGACAGCACGGTCACCCAGGCCGAGATCGCGAAGATCAAGCAGCAGGCCGGCGCCAACGCCGACGCGCTCACGATCAAGCGCACCCCCGGCAAGTTCAACAAGCTCATCCAGGGCGGCGACGCCATCTATGCGAGTAGCTGGCGCTGCTCCCTCGGCTTCAACGTCCAGAACAGCAGCGGTCAGCAGTTCTTCCTGACCGCCGGTCACTGCACCGACGGCGCGGGCACGTGGTACTCCAACTCCGGCCGCACCACGGTCATCGGCTCTACCGCCGGCTCCAGCTTCCCGGGCAACGACTACGGCCTCGTGCGCTACAGCGGGTCCGTCAGCCGGCCCGGCACCGCGAACGGCGTGGACATCACGCGCGCGGCCACCCCGAGCGTGGGCACCACCGTCATCCGCGACGGCTCCACGACCGGTACGCACAGCGGCCGGGTCACCGCCCTCAACGCCACCGTCAACTACGGCGGCGGCGACATCGTCTCCGGCCTGATCCAGACCACCGTCTGCGCCGAGCCCGGTGACTCCGGCGGCTCGCTCTACGGCAGCAACGGCACCGCGTACGGTCTGACGTCCGGCGGTAGCGGCAACTGCTCCTCCGGCGGTACGACGTTCTTCCAGCCCGTCACGGAGGCCCTGAGCGCCTACGGGGTCAGCGTGTACTAAGCCCTACCGAGCAGCAGTAGGCAGCGTTTGTGCCCCCGCACGCATTGCGTGCGGGGGCATTCCTTTGTGGGGTGGGGCGGTTTGTGGCTGCTTGTCATGCCTTAGGGAGAGTGCAGGGAAAGGTGGGCCAATGTCCGCCCCTCGGATGCCGATTGGGGTCACTTGGTTGGGCGATTTTCAGCCATGGCCAGACCTCGCAGAGTGCGCACACATTACTCACGCGTAATGTTTGCAGTGTGAACGCGTGTGAAGCGCGTGCGAGTTGGGTCCGATTTGACCGTGCGCGGTCAAAATGTGGGGGCGTGGGGTCGGCAATCTACGCGCGTCCTGAACTCGACCTTGTGTGCTCCCCGTTGTCCTCGGAATAGTGGGCGCTCGTCAACAAGGCCTTCCGGCCCGCGAGGTCCCCACAACCTCCCGGGTCGACCCCCCACAGGAGGACATGAGTTGAAGCACCGACGCATACCCAAGCGACGTGCAGCCCTGGCAGGTGCGGGTGTCGCCGCACTGGTCGCCGCTGGAGTGACCTTCCAGTCTGCGAACGCCAGTGAGCCCGCGAAGGCCTCCGCGCCCGAGACCCTGTCGGTCTCCGCGGCCGGAAAGCTCGCCTCGACGCTGGCCAAGGACCTGGGCGCCGACTCGGCCGGTACGTACTACGACACGAAGAGCAAGAACCTCGTGGTGAACGTGCTCGACGAGGCCGCGGCCAAGGCCGTCGAGAAGGCCGGCGCCAAGGCGAGAGTCGTGGCGAACTCCCTCGCCGAGCTGAAGAGCGCCCGCGGCACGCTGAAGGCGGACGCGACGATCCCCGGCACCGCCTGGGTGACCGACCCGACGACGAACAAGGTCGTCGTGACCGCCGACCGTACGGTCTCCAAGGCCGAGTGGGCGACGCTGACGAAGGTCGTCGACGGGCTCGGGGCGAAGGCCGAACTGAAGAGGTCGAAGGGGGAGTACAAGCCCTTCATCGCCGGTGGCGACGCGATCACCGGTGGCAGCGGCCGCTGCTCGCTCGGCTTCAACGTGGTCAAGGGCGGCGAGCCGTTCTTCCTGACCGCCGGGCACTGCACCGAGGGCATCTCCACCTGGTCGGACTCCAGCGGCAAGGAGATCGGCACCAACGCGGACTCCAGCTTCCCGGACAACGACTACGGGCTGGTCAAGTACACCGCCGAGGTGGCTCACCCGAGCGAGGTGAACCTCTACAACGGCTCGACCCAGAAGATCTCGGGTGCCGCCGAGGCGACCGTCGGCATGGAGGTCACCCGGAGCGGGTCGACCACCCAGGTGCACGATGGCAAGGTCACCGGGCTGGACGCCACCGTGAACTACGGCAACGGTGACATCGTCAACGGTCTGGTCCAGACCGACGTCTGCGCCGAGCCCGGCGACAGCGGCGGCTCGCTGTTCTCCGGCGACAAGGCGATCGGGCTCACCTCCGGTGGCAGCGGTGACTGCACCTCCGGTGGGGAGACGTTCTTCCAGCCGGTGACCGAGGCGCTGTCGGCGACCGGTACCGAGATCGGCTGACACACGCACAGCTTCGCGAAGTCCCGCCCCTTGTGTGAGGGGCGGGGCTTTTCGTGTGTGTCCTACGGCTCGTGCGCCGGGAGCGGGGTGGCTGCTCGCTTTCGCAGCGCGGCGGCCGCCAGTGTGAGGGCCGCTCCCACCACCGCCCAGGCGGCCAGTACCAGGAGTGATGTGGCCATGGCGTTGTTCTCGAAGTAGGCGATCGAGCGGGTGGCCCAGGTGCCCGCCCCCGGGGGGAGTGCCGGGCCGATCGCCTTCCAGAAGGGCGGCAGCAGGGGTGGGGGGAGGGCGCCGCCGGCGCTCGGGTTGCCGAGGATCACCACCAGCAGGATCACCAGGCCGATCCCGATCGTGCCGAAGATGCCCTGGAGGGCGAGGGTGGCCGCGCCCACGGCGAAGATGATCAGGGCGCCCAGGCCCCAGAGGGCCGCTGTGCTGCCGGGGAGGGCGTCCAGGACCGGGCCGGCGATTAGGGCTCCGCCCAGGCCGCCGGTGATCGCGACCAGGGCCATGACCGCCAGGCGGATCGCGGCGCGTTCGGGGTTGGAGGGTTTCGCTCCCGCGCTGATGGCCAGGGCCGCGGCGCCCAGATAGCCGCCCACGCACCAGCCGACCACCAGATAGAAGGACGAGAGCCCGTTGGGGTCGTGGGCGGCGGACGGGATGACGTCGACCGTGCGGAGTCTGCGGTTCTCCGATTTCTCCAGCGTGGTGACGAGGGTCGTCAGGGTGCTGGCGAGGACCCTGCCGCCGCCGGTGGCCACGAGGAGGGTGTCGGTGCCCGCCGGGTCGATGATCAGGGCGCCGTCGATGTCCCGGTTCATGATCTGGTTGCGGGCCGCGGCCGCGTCGGGCAGTGCGCGAGGGTCCAGCGGGGAGCCGGGCAGCTGTTCCAGTCGGGTCACCGCTTGTGCGGAGGCGGCCTGGGGGGCGACCACCGCGAAGGGCACGTCCTTGAGTTTCGGGTCGTGCAGTGCCCCCACGTAGGAGGCGATGAAGAGCAGCTGGAGGGCGATCACGCCGAGGATGAGCAGCGTGGCCCGCGGGGTGACGGCGTCTTTCACCTCACTGAGGAACGAGCTGTGCGGCATGCCTCCACGGTCGGGGGTGGCCGGGTGTTTCCGCAGGTGGGGCGGGGCCGAACGGATGTCGCACACACATTCGAAAATTGGTCTATGGTGGGGGTGAGGTAGCTGGGAACAGATGTTCGAGAGCTGGTGTGGCTCACGAGTGCGGGAGGTGCGTGTGCCGGGGTTCACGCATCTGCACACCGTCTCCGGATTCTCGTTGCGATATGGAGCCTCGCATCCGGAGCGGCTGGCCGAGCGTGCCTCCGAGCGGGGTATGGACGCCCTGGCTCTCACCGATCGCGACACGCTCGCCGGTGCCGTCCGGTTCGCGAAGGCCAGTGCGAAGGCGGGGGTCCGTCCGGTGTTCGGGGCGGATCTGGCGGTGGCGGGCGCCCAGGCTCCGGAGAGCGGTGACCGGAGGGGGCGGCGTCGGACTCCGGTGCGGGGCGGTGCCTTCGTCGACGAGTCGGCTCCCCGCGTGATCTTTCTTGCCCGGGACGGTGCCCGGGGGTGGGCCGAGCTGTGCCGGCTCGTCTCGGCGGCGCACGCGGGGGAGGGTCCTACGCCGCTGCTGCCCTGGGAGCACCGGCACGCCGAGGGGCTGACCGTGCTGCTCGGGCCCGAGTCGGACGTCGGGCGCGCCCTGGCCGCGGGGCGTCCCGATCGTGCGGCGCGGCTGCTCGTGCCCTGGCGTGAGGTCTACGGCGACGATCTGCGGCTGGAGGCCGTCTGGCATGGCCGAAAAGGTACGGGTCCAGGGTCCCTGCGGCTGGCCGCCCGCACCGTCGGGTTCGCCGCGGAGCAGCGGATCCGGCCCGTGCTCAGCAACGCCGTGCGGTACGCCGACCCGGGGCTGGGCCCGGTCGCCGACGTCCTGGACGCCGCCCGGCGTCTGGTGCCCATCGACCCGACCAAGGAGCTGGACTCCGGCGAGGCCTGGCTCAAGGGGGCGGGGGCCATGTTCGGGGCGGCGGAGCGGATCGTGGAGGCCGCGGGGTTCCGGCGGGACACCGCTCATCGGCTGGTGGAACAGACCGAGGCCACGGCCGCCGAGTGCCTGGTCGACCCCGAGGACGACCTCGGGATCGGTACGGTCCACTTCCCCGAGCCGCAGCTGGTCGGCGCCGGGCGCCGTACCGCCCAGCGGACGCTGGCCTCGCGGGCGGTGGCGGGGATGGTGCTGCGCGGGTACGACCGGCGGCGGGAGTACTGGGAGCGGATGCACCATGAGCTGGACATCATCGCCCATCACGGCTTCGCCTCTTATTTTCTGACCGTCGCCCAAGTGGTCGACGATGTCCGGGGGATGGGCATCCGGGTCGCCGCCCGGGGGTCCGGGGCGGGGTCGCTCGTCAACCATCTGCTCGGGATCGCGCACGCCGATCCGATCGAGCACCGGCTGCTGATGGAGCGGTTCCTGTCGAAGGAGCGGGTCGTGCTGCCCGACATCGACATCGACGTGGAGTCCGCGCGCCGGCTGGAGGTCTACCGCGCGATCATCGGCCGGTTCGGCACCGAGCGGGTCGCGACGGTCGCGATGCCGGAGACGTATCGCGTACGGCACGCGATCCGGGACGCGGGGGCCGCCCTGTCCATGGACCCGGCCGAGATCGACCGGGTCGCCAAGTCCTTCCCGCATATCCGGGCGCGGGATGCCCGTGCGGCACTGGAGGAACTGCCCGAGCTGCGTGCGCTGGCCGGGGAGAAGGAGAAGTACGGGAGGCTGTGGGAGCTGGTCGAGGGGCTGGACGCCCTGCCGCGCGGGGTGGCCATGCATCCGTGCGGGGTGCTGCTGTCGGACGCCTCGCTGCTCGCGCGTACGCCGGTCATGCCGACCAGCGGCGAGGGTTTTCCGATGTCGCAGTTCGACAAGGACGATGTCGAGGACCTCGGGCTGCTGAAGCTGGACGTGCTGGGTGTGCGGATGCAGTCGGCGATGGCGCACGCGGTGGCGGAAGTGGAGCGGGTGTCGGGTGTCCGGGTCGATCTGGACGCCCTGCCGCCGGGGGATCCGGAGACGTACCGCCTGGTGCGGTCCGCCGAGACGCTCGGGTGCTTCCAGATCGAGTCGCCGGGCCAGCGGGACCTGGTCGGGCGGCTCCAGCCGGCCACGTTCCACGATCTCGTCGTCGACATCTCGCTGTTCCGGCCCGGGCCGGTCGCCGCCGACATGGTGCGGCCGTTCATCGAGGCGCGGCACGGGCGGGCGCCGATCCGTTATCCGCATCCGGACCTGGAAGGGCCGCTGAAGGAGACGTACGGGGTCGTCGTCTTCCACGAGCAGATCATCGACATCGTCGACATCATGACCAGGTGCGGGCGTGGTGAAGCGGACCGGGTGCGGCGGGGCTTGTCGGATCCGGAGTCGCAGGGGCGGATCAAGGTGTGGTTCGCGCAGCACGCGGCGGCCCGGGGCTATGACGCGGAAACGATTCAGCGGACCTGGGAGATCGTCGAGGCCTTCGGGTCGTACGGCTTCTGCAAGGCGCACGCGGTCGCCTTCGCGGTGCCGACGTACCAGTCGGCGTGGCTGAAAGCGCATCACCCCGCTGCTTTTTACGCCGGGCTGCTCACTCATGACCCCGGGATGTATCCGAAGCGGCTGCTGCTGGCGGACGCGCGGCGGCGGGGGGTGCCGGTGCTGCCGCTGGATGTGAACGCGTCGGGGATCGCACATCGTATCGAACTGGTGTCCGGTAGTTGGGGGCTGCGGCTGGCTCTCTCCGATGTGCACGGCATCAGCGAGGCCGAGGCGGCACGGATCGCCGAGGGGCAGCCGTACGCCTCGCTGGTCGACTTCTGGGAGCGCGGCCGGCCCAGCCGCCCGCTGGCCCAGCGGCTCGCGCAGGTGGGGGCGCTGGACGCGTTCGGCGCCAACCGCCGTGATCTGCAACTGCATCTGACCGAGCTGCACCGGGGCGCGCGGGGTGCGGGCGGTGGCCAGCTCCCGATGGCCGGAGGGCGGAAGACCGCCCCGGCCGGGCTGCCCGACCTCTCCTCGGCGGAGCGGCTCAGCGCCGAACTGGGCGTGCTGTCCATGGACGCCTCGCGCCATCTGATGGACGACCACCGGCAGTTCCTCGACGAGCTGGGCGTGGTCTCGGCGCGGCGGCTGCGCGAGGCCCGGCACGGGGAGACGGTGCTGGTCGCGGGCGCCAAGGCGGCCACCCAGACCCCGCCGATCCGGTCCGGCAAGCGGGTCATCTTCTCCACCCTGGACGACGGCACGGGCCTGGTCGACCTCGCCTTCTTCGACGACTCCCACGACGCCTGCGCCCACACCGTCTTCCACTCCTGGCTGCTGCTGGTGCGCGGGGTGGTGCAGCGGCGCGGCCCGCGCAGCCTCAGCGTGGTGGGCGCCGCCGCCTGGAACCTCGCGGAACTGCTGGAGGTGCGCCGGGAGGAAGGGCTGGAGGGGGTCGCGGCCCGGCTGGCCGGCGGCGGTGACGCCGGGGGCGATTCCGGTGGCGACGGTGAGGACGACGGTGAGGGAGCGGCGCGCCGGCGGCTCGCCGGGTCGGAGGGGGCACCGGCACCGGCGGGCTCCGCGGCCCAGGATCCGACGGAGCAGCGGAAGATCCGCATGCCCACGGGGTACGAGATGCACCCCTGGGCCGATCTGCGCCCCGCGGGCGAAGGGCCCGCGGTGGGACGGAAGTTGTGGCACCAGAGTCCGGGGAGTGCGGGATGACCATCCTCTGCGTACGTTTCCAGCTGCCTCCGACGCGCGAGGCGGATCTGCCCAGACTGCTCGGGATGCTCGAGGAGTTCACGCCCGTCGTCCAGGCCCTGCCACCGGACGGGGCACTGGCCGACCTGCGGGGCGCCGAGCGGTACTTCGGACGGGACGCCGTCGAACTGGCCTCGGTGATCCGGGTGCGGTCGCTCGCACTGCACGGTGTCGACTGTGTGATCGGCGCCGGGCCCGGGCCGATGCTGGCCCGTGTCGCGCTGGGCGACGCCGTGCCCGGGATGACGTCCGTGGTGCCCGAGGGGCGGGACGCCATCGCGGAGTTCCTCGCGGTCAAGCCCGTCGCCGCGCTGCCCGGTGTCGGCACCAGGACCGCCCGTACGCTGGGCGACTACGGCCTCGACACCCTCGGCCTGGTCGCCGCCGCGCCGCTGTCCACGCTCCAGCGGCTGGTCGGCGCGAAGGCCGGCCGTGAGCTGCACGAGAAGGCGAACGGCGTCGACCGCGGCCGGGTCGTCCCGAACGCCGTCTCCCGCTCGCTCGCGACGGAACGCCCCTTCGAGCGCGACGAACTGGACCCGGACCGGCACCGCCGGGCGCTGCTGTCGGCCGCCGAGGAGATCGGCGCCCGGCTGCGGGCCCTGGACAAGGTCTGCCGCACGCTCACCCTCACCGTGCGCTACGCCGACCGGTCGGCCACCACCCGCAGCCGCACACTGACCGAACCGACCGCGCACTCACCGGCGCTGACCAGGACCGCGTACGGCATGTACGAGGCGCTCGGGCTGCAGCGCGCCCGGGTGCGCGCGCTCGTCCTGCGCGCCGAGGGGCTCGATCCCGCCGACCAGGCCTCCTACCAGCTGACCTTCGATCCCGTGGACGAGCGGGTCCGCCGTATCGAGGAGGTCGCGGACCGCGCGCGAGCGAAGTTCGGGCCGCGGGCGGTGATGCCCGGGGGGCTGGCGGCGTAGGTCCCTCCGCGTGACGTCAGTTGGCCCACGGCGGCGCGATGCGGGTGCCGTCGGCCAGGCGTGCCTCCAGGCCGATGGAGGTGGTGACCCAGGAGTACGCGGTCCGGTCGGTCGGGTTCTCGACGGTCAGGGTGGCGCCGGGGTTGATGATCACCGTGTCGCCGGCCGTGATCCGGTCGGTGCGGCCGTCGAGGGTGATCAGCAGCTCGCCGTCGAGCAGATGGAAGATCTCCTCCCGGCTGACCGTGTGCGCGGGAGCCTTGAGGCCGGCGGGAATCTCACCGCGCCAGGCGCACAACTCCTTGCTCCCGCTCAGCGGTGTGGCGTACGAGACGAAACGGGCGCCGTGGATCTCGTGTGTGACGGCTTCCGAGGAGCGGATGACGGGCATGGCTGCCTCCGGTCGATCAGTCGGGTCAGTTGGTCAAGTAGCTTGACTATATGGTCAAGCCGCTTGACCGTCACGTCAAGGGTGTTTCAATGCATGCGTGCAGAACTCCGAGGCCATGGCCCTGTCCGCCGCCCTGCTCGCCGCCGCCGGCGGGCTCACGCAGCGCATCCACGAGGGCGTGGTCGCGCGCGGCTTCGAGGGGTTGCGGCCCGCGCACGGCTTCGCCTTCGCCCGGCTCGCTCCGGACGGCGCGACGGCCACCGACCTCGCCGTCCATCTCGGCGTGACCAAGCAGGCCGCCAGTCAGCTCGTCGACGAGATGGTGCGCAAGGGGTACGCCGAGCGGCGGGCGCACCCCGGGGACGCGCGGGCGCGGCTGGTCGTCCTCACCGCGCGGGGGTGGGCCTGCACACGGGCGGCCGAGGAGGCCGCCGCGGAGGTGGTGCGGGAGTGGGGCGCGGTGCTGGGGGAGGGGGAAGTGCGGGTGCTGCGGGAGCAGTTGCTGCGGATCGCGCCGCAGGGTCCGGTGCGGCCTTCCTGGTGAGGGCGGTGGCAGGGGTGGGGCGGTCGGTGCCGGTTACCGCCGGAAGTTTTTACTGACGCGTAACTTCCCAGGTTGGCTACTCGCTCGTAACTTGACGAGTGAACAGCATCCTCGTGATCCGGATCACAGGCGTCGTGCCGTCGCACTTCCCTTGACCCGCAAGGAGATCACTCGATGCTGCCCTGGAAACGAGTGCTCAGACCCCTGGCCGCGCTGCTGCTGACCGCCGCGGCCGTCACCGTCCCCGCCACCACCGCCCAGGCCGCCGCCACCGGCGCCGGCTGGAACGACTACTCCTGCAAGCCGTCCGCCGCCCATCCCCGCCCCGTCGTCCTGGTCCACGGCACCCTCGGGAACTCCGTCGACAACTGGCTGGGCCTCGCCCCCTATCTGAAGGTCCGCGGCTACTGCGTCTTCTCCCTCGACTACGGCCAGCTCGAGGGCGTCCCCTTCTTCCACGGCCTCGGGCCCGTCGAGAAGTCCGCCGGACAGCTGAAGGAGTTCGTCGACAAGGTACTCGCCGCGACCGGCGCCGCCGAGACCGACGTCGTCGGACACTCGCAGGGCGGCATGATGCCCCGTTACTACCTGCGCTTCCTCGGCGGAGCGGCCAAGGTGAACGCACTGGTCGGCATCGCGCCCTCCAACCACGGCACCACCCTGAGCGGCTTCACCAACCTGCTGCCCTATTTCCCGGGTGCCGCGGACCTGTTGGCGAAGAACACCCCCGCCCTCGCCGACCAGGTCGCCGGCTCCGACTTCCTCGAGCGGCTGAACGCGGGCGGCGACACCGTGCCCGGCGTGCGCTACACCGTCATCGCCACCAAGTACGACGAGGTGGTCACGCCGTGGCGCAGCCAGTATCTGAGCGGGCCGGACGTGCGCAACGTCCTGCTCCAGGACCTGTGCCCCGTCGACCTCTCCGAGCATGTGGCCATCGGGCTGTTCGACCGGATCGCCTTCCATGAGGTGGCCAACGCGCTGGATCCGGGGCGGGCTCGGCCCACGACCTGTGCGTCGGCGTTCGACTGACACGTGTCACGCTGACGCGAGTACCGCTGGCCCGTGTCTGCTGACACGTGTAGGGGAAACGTTTCGGGGCCTGTCCGGCCTGAGCCGCCGGACAGGCCCCGAGTCAGGGGCGGACGCTGGTCAGCGGCCGTGGCGGCCGCCGCTCACCGCCCGGCGCCGGGTGGTGAGGAACAGGGCCGACGAGCCGAGCGCCAGCGCGGCGGCGCCGCCGATCGCGAGATACGTCGTGCTGGAGTCGCCGCCGGTCTCGGCGAGGTTCTCGGTGGCACCGGCCGCCTTCGGGCGGTTCGGGGCCGTGGTCGGGGCCTCGTTCGGGGTCTCTCCCGTGGCGGTGTCTGTGGCGTTGTCCGGGACCGCTGCCGGCTCCGCCGACGTCTTGGCGTCGTGGTCGCCGTGCCCGTGGTTCTCGACGGTCGACTTGTCGGTGCCGTCCTCGATCTGCTCCTTGGTGGGAGCGGAGGCGGTCGGGGCCGGGGCCGTGCCGCCCGTCGCGGTGTCGCCGCCGCCTCCGAAGGAGACGTCCGAGCAGGAGTAGAACGCCTCCGGGCTGTCCGACCGCTGCCAGACCGCGTACAGCAGATGTCTGCCCGAACGCTGGGGCAGGGTGCCGGAGAAGGTGTAGAAACCGCCCTTGGCGGCCGGGTCGGTGGACGTCGCCACCGGGTTCTTCAGATCCAGGTCGCTCCAGGCCAGCGGCTTGGCCGGGTCGTAGCCGGACTTGGTGAGGTACACCTTGAAGGTGCCCTTGTGGGGCGCCGTCACGCGGTACTTGAAGGTGTGGGAGCCGCTGCGCACGCCGGTGGCGGGCCAGTCGGCGCGGGCCAGGTCGAGCCCCTTGAACTGCGCGTTGTTCGCGCTGCACAGCTTGCCGTCCGGGATGAGCTGCTGGTGCCGTCCGCCCGCGTCGCCGATGCGGATGCCGTTCCAGTCGTAGAGGGCCTGGGTGCCGCCCGCGGCGACGGCCGCCTTGCACGCGGCCGACTTCGGGCTCTCGGGACCCTCGGCGTAGCACTGCGAGACCCGGCTGACCGGGTCGCCCATGGAACCGTGCGCGGCCGCCGGCGTGGCGGTCAGCGCGGTCAGGGCGAGCGGAAGGCTGCCGAGGGCGGCGATGGTGGCTACCGTGCGGCGTGCGGGCATGCGGGAACTCCTCGAAACGGTTCATGCGGTGCATGGGGACAGGTCCGGGCCCGAGTGGGCCGGATCCCGTGGGGTGATCCGAAGCTAGCCCCAGAGAACCGTGAAATCGCCTGCTGGGGACGGGTGGAGGAGATCCTTATGGCCGCGTTAAGGGAGTGCTCAGACTGGCATCAGGTAGGTACCGTCGCGGCATGGCAGACGAGGAGATCCGGCCGGCCGGAGCCGCCGACGTACCGGTCGTCGAGGGCGTGATCGACGCGGCCTTCCGCCCGTACATCGAGCGCATCGGCCGGGTGCCGCAGCCCATGGAGGAGGACCACGCGGCGAATGTGGCCGCAGGGAAGGTGTTCGTGACGGGCGAGCCCGTGATCGGCCTCGTCGTGGTCGAGGCCTTCGAGGACCATCTGTTCCTCGACATCATCGCCGTCCACCCCACCGCGCACGGCAGGGGAGTGGGGCGACGGCTGCTTCGCTTCGTCGAGGCACGCGCGCGTGCGCTGGGTCTGCCGGAGATCAGGCTCTGCACGAACGCGATGATGTGGGAGAACCAGAAGATCTACCCGAGGTACGGCTACGAGCTGATGGAGCGGCGTGTGGACGGGCCCTACGACCGTGTCCACTACCGCAAGCGGCTGCTCTGAACGCGTCTCATGATCGGCACCGGCCGGTCAGCTGTCCGGCCACCATGTGCGCGCGACGTCCTTGCGGACCTCCGGGCGCCCGCCGGGGCACTCGTCGGCCTCCTCGCGGACCCTGCGGACTTCCGACTTCTTCAGGGGCTTCTGCACGGTCACACGGCGCATGGCTGCCTCCTTAGGGGCTACCGGGTTCCGCGTTCTCACGGAGGTAGACCTTTCGGGGGAGAGTTCCTCATCGCTCCCGGTCTGTCTGTGGCGGCTGTCACCATTCGAGTGTCAGTGGCGGGTGTCACTCTTGGGCCCATGACGCCTGACGATGAACCTGTGACCTCGGCGAACACCCCCTGCCCGGGCGTGGACTGGGACGCGCGGGCCGCCTCCTTCGACGAGGAGCCGGACCACGGGCTGCGCGATCCGGGAGTGCGCCGCGCCTGGGCCGGGCGGCTGCGCGGCTGGCTGCCCGGACGCGCGGGCGACCTCCTCGATCTCGGCTGCGGCACCGGCAGCCTGTCGCTCCTCGCGTCCGAGCAGGGACACCGGGTGACGGGCGTGGACCTCTCGCCGGCGATGGTGACGCTCGCCCGGGAGAAACTGGCCGGGCGCGACGCGGTGTTCCTCGTCGGCGACGCCGCGGTTCCGCCGATCGGGGAGCAGCGCTACGACGTCGTTCTCGTACGGCATGTCCTGTGGGCCCTGCCCGATCCAGCCCGCGCCCTGCGGCACTGGGCCGGGCTGCTACGGCCGGGAGGGCGGCTCGTGCTGGTCGAGGGCGTGTGGGGGACGGTCGATCCGGTCGGGATACCGGCGGAGCGCCTCACCGCTCTCCTCGCCCCGGTCGCCGGGCAGGTGCGCATGGAGCGGCTGTCGGACGACCCGCAGCTGTGGGGCGGGGAGGTGACGGACGAGCGGTATGCGGTGGTCGCGGTGACGGGCTGAAGCGGGGATCAGGCCAGGAGCGCGGAGAAGTCGCCACCGCGGGCCAGGGTCTCCAGTTCGTCGAGTGCGGACAGGGCGGCGGCCGCGGCCTTCGGGTCCGTCTCGGCGAGGCCGCTTTCGGCGAACTCGTCCTCGTCGAGGCGGCGTACGTCCGTGCCGTCGGCGGAGCGCCAGAGGTCCAGGTCGAGGTCCTCGACGAGCAGCTCCGGGCCGGATCTGACGGCGGGGCGGGTGATGTCGCAGTACCAGCCCTTCAGCGTGCCCGTGGCGGAGCGGACCTCCTTCACCGCGTACCAGCGGTCACGCCAGTAGTACTCCGTGAAGACGTCCCCGGGCTCGAAGCGGACGAACCCGAAGTCGCGCACGCCGCTGCCCGCCCACGGGGCCCGGACCGTGACGCGGGTGCCGTCGTCCGCCAGGAGCTCGCCGGTGTAACGGATCTTCGTACGGCCCGCCTTGACGAGTACGACGTCCACCTCGCCGGGCCCGTCAGCCGAGTTCACGGACATGGCGCACCTCCTTCGCGCAGATCTCGTAGCCGAACCATTTGTTGATGGCGATCATCGGGTCGTTGCCGGTGTCGTTGCCGGTGAAGGCCTCCGTGCACCCGGCGGCGCGGGCCCGGTGCAGGGAGTCGTTCTTGGCGAGCTTGGCCAGGCCCCGGCCGCGGAAGGCGCGGGCGGTGCCGGTCATGGCGGTGGCGTAGCGGGTGCCGCCGTCGGTGTACGCCACACTGAAGGCCGCGGGGCTGCCGTCGACGACCGCGACCGTGGTCAGGTCGAGATCGAGGAGCGGGTGCTTCCAGTGCTGCTCGATCCAGGCCTCGTAGTCCGTGAACTCGGTCTCGATGTCGCTCGGTTCGTCGGTGGACGTCGCCGCGTCCAGTTCGAACAACGGGCGCGGGTCGTCCGCGAAGTCGGCGCCCGTGCGCAGCTCGACACCCGTCGGCGGCTCCTGGCGCGGCGGCAGCGTGCCGGCCGCCAGGTCCAGGCGCAGGAAGTAGGCGGAGCGGCTGGCCCGGAAGCCGTTGCGCTCGGCGAAGGCGAGGTTCTCCGGCTCGTCCAGCACCCAGGCGAACAGCTTTCTGACACCCAGTGCGGCCAGGCGTTCCTCGGCGGTGCGCAGCAGCAGCGAACCGGCACCGCGGTGCCTGCGGTCGGGGCGCACATAGATGTTGGCGGAACCCTGGCCGGGTTCCGGGCTGTCGTGGGCGACGCTGATCTGGGCCGTGCCGATGATCTCGCCGTCCTCCTCGGCGATGAGCTGTCCGAAGTGGGCGTCCGGATGGACGTGCGTCAGGGTGTGCACCACCGACTCGGGGGTGGACAGCATGTACGGAAGGGCCAGGCGACGGGTGTCGGAGAACCCCTCGGCGTCGGCTCGGACGTCGGGACGCAGGTCGCGCACGATCACAGTCATGGAGGCGGACGTTACGTGGAGGCACACCCCGGCTGCCTCTCATTTTCCGCCGGGTACGGGACAATCGGCCTGTGACGTTGAAGATCGACATCGATGACAGTGCTCCGCCGTACGAGCAGGTGCGAGCGCGGATCTCCGAGCAGGCCCGGTCGGGGGCGCTGCCGGTGGGATACCGGCTGCCGACCGTGCGGGGGCTGGCCGAGTCGCTGGGACTCGCCGCGAACACCGTCGCCAAGGCGTACCGGGCGCTGGAGGCGGACGGCGTGATCGAGACGCGAGGGCGCCACGGCACGTTCGTGGCCGCCGCCGGCGCGGCGGCGGACCGGGAGCTGGCGACCGCGGCGCAGGCCTATGTGGAGCGGGCCCGACGGCTCGGGCTCACGGAGGCCGACGCACTGGCGGCGGTACGGGATGCCCTGCGGGCGGCTTACGGGGAGTAGGGCGTCGGGCTGCTGGTCGGGTTGGGCTGTCGTCCGGGTGCGGGCCGGTGGGGGTTGTTCGCGCAGTTCCCCGCGCCCCTTGAGGGCGTCGCTCCAGGGGCGCGGGGATGTGTCGATGAAGCCCGGTTCAGCCGGCCCGCGCCAGCCGCCCCGGCGTCCGGGTGATCTCCAGGCCCGCCGACCTCCCCACCCGTGCGAACGTCCTCGCGTCCTCCACCGCCGCGCCGCCCGGGTCGTTGTTGAAGTACGCGTAGACGTCCTCGCCGTCGGGCCAGGTCGTGGCGATGCGGTCGAGCCAGGTGGCCAGGGAGCGCCGGCCGTAGCGGGGCCAGGGGTGGGCGCGGCCCTGGTGAAAGCGGACGTAGCCCCAGTCGGTGGTGCGCCACAGCGGTGTCGCGGGGCGGGCCAGGACGTCGGTCCAGCACAGGGCCGCGCCACGGGACCGCAGGACCGCGCGGACCTCCGGTGTCCACCAGGAGTCATGGCGGGGCTCCACCGCGACCCGGGTCGAGCCGGGGACGCAGGCGAGGCAGGCGTCCAGGAGGCCCGGGTCGGCGCGCAGGTTGGGCGGGAGCTGGAGGAGGACCGGGCCGAGGCGGCTCCCCAGGCCCGCCGCGTGGCTCATCAGGCGGTGCACCGGCTCCTCGGGGTCCTTGAGCCGCTTGATGTGGCTCAGATAGCGGCTCGCCTTGACCGCCACGACGAAGTCCCGGGGCACCCGCCCCCGCCAGTCCTCGAAGGTCTCCCGCGCCGGCAGCCGGTAGAACGCGTTGTTGATCTCGACGGTCGCGAAGTGCTGGGCGTACTCCTCCAGCCAGAGCCGCATCGGCAGCCCGGACGGGTACAGGACGTCCCGCCAGTCCTTGTACTGCCACCCGGACGTGCCGACGAACAGGGTCATAACCCCATCAAAACACCGGCCGGCAGGGGCCTTCTACAGATACAGCCCCGCGTCGGCGTCCCCGCGCGGCTCCGGCAGGGCCGTCGGTGACGTGCCCCGGCGCAGCGCGTACAGCTCGGCCAGGGTCGCGCCCTCGCGGCCGACGCCGTCCTCGTGGCCAAGCCAGCCCACCGCCTCCGAGCGGGTCAGCGGACCCACCTCGATCCGGGCGAGACAGCGGCCGGGGCGGACGACGGCGGGGTGCAGGCGCTCCAGGTCCTCGTTGGTCGTGACACCGACCAGGACGTTGCGGCCCTGGCCGAGCAGTCCGTCCGTCAGGTTCAGCAGCCTCGACAGCGCCTGGCCCGCCGTGTGCTTGGCCTCGCCGCGGATCAGCTCGTCGCAGTCCTCCAGCAGGAGCAGCCGCCAGCGGCCCTTGCCCGTCGCGTCCTCCTCGCCGATCGCGATGTCCATGAGATACCCGACGTCGGAGAAGAGCCGCTCGGGGTCCAGGACACAGTCCACCTGGCACCAGTCCCGCCAGGAACGGGCCAGGGTGCGCAGCGCGGACGTCTTGCCGGTGCCGGGCGGGCCGTGCAGCAGGAGCAGCCGGCCAGCGATGTCCTCCGGGGTGGTCTTCATCAGGCGGTCCATGGCGTCCGCCACCGGCGCGGTGTAGTTGGGCCGCACCTCGTCCCAGGTGCCCGCCGCGATCTGGCGGGTCGTGCGGTGCGGGCCGCGGCGCGGGGAGACGTACCAGAAGCCCATCGTGACGTTCTCCGGCTGCGGTTCGGGTTCGTCCGCCGCGCCCTCCGTGGCCTGGTCGAGGACCTTCTGCGCCAACTCGGCGCTGGTCGCCGTGACCGTGACGTCGGCGCCCCGGTTCCAGCGGGAGACCAGCAGCGTCCAGCCGTCGCCCTCCGCCAGTGTGGCGCTGCGGTCGTCGTCCCGGGCGACGCGCAGCACGCGGGCGCCGGACGGCATCAGCGCCGCCCCGGACCGTACGCGGTCAATGTTCGCCGCGTGGGAGTACGGCTGCTCGCCCGTCGCGAAGCGGCCGAGGAACAGCGCGTCGACGACATCGGACGGGGAGTCGGAGTCGTCGACGTTGAGCCTGATCGGCAGCGCCTCGTGCGGGTTTCCAGACATGCCGCCATGATCCGGCACAGGGGCGCCGCGTGCACCCGGTTTCCCGGTGCACGCGGCAGGTTCCCCCGCGCAGGTCAGACCCCGGAGCGGGACACCAGCCGGCGTGCCCGCCGGGTCCTGCGGACCAGTGCGTACCCCTTGGTCAGGGCACGGTCCCCGGCGAACGTACGGGCGATCGCGCGCCCCTCGACCACCCGCTCGAACTCGTCGATGCCCGTGCCGCGGCGCACCGTCACGCGCCGCAGGGCGTACGGCCCCTGCGCGCGACGCGCCAGACCGTTGCCCACGGCGAGTGCCTGGGCGTACCCCGTCTCCCGCACCGCCCGCCGGACCCGGCGGCTGGAGTAGCCGTAGGGGTAGGCGAACGAGGCCGGAACACTGCCCAGTTGGTCCGCGACGATCTCCTTGCAGTGGATCAGCTCGAACCGCAGCGTGGCATCGGAGACCTGGTCGAGCTGCGGGTGGCTGTGGCTGTGCCCGCCGATCTCGACGCCCGCCGCGGCGAGCTCGCGCACCTGGTCCCAGTCCAGCATGGTGTCCAGGCCGCCGCCGGTGTCGTACGGCCCTTTCAGCCACCCCGTCGAGACGAACAGGGTGGCCGGGAAGCCGTGCTTGGCGAGCGCGGGCAGCGCGTGCCGGTGCACGCCCTCGTAGCCGTCGTCGAAGGTGATGAGGACCGGCCGTTCGGGCAGCGGGCGGCCGGAGCGCCAGCACGCCGCCAGTTCGGCCGTGGTGAGGGGCCGCAGCCCCCGGTCCGCGAGCACCGCCATCTGCTCGGCGAACGCCTCCGGGGTCACGGACAGGGCGCGGGTCGCGTCGTTCGGATCGGTCGCGACCGCGTGGTACATGAGGACCGGTACGCGCATGTCACTCACGGACCCGCACCTCCTCCGGCACCGACGGCCGCGCCGGCTCCACCGCGGGCACCGAGAACGTGGCGCCGCCCCGGCGGGCCCGCACGCTCCCCACCACGTACCCGCCCGCCGCCGTGAGCACCCCGGCGACGATCGCGCCCGCCCGGCCCGCACCGCCCGGCCGGGCCAGCAGCGCGTCCCGAAGGCCCCGGGCCACCCCGGCCGGCAGCACCCGGGTCGTATACCGTCGCTCCGACTCGAGTCCCTTCTCGGCGCCGACGCTCCGGGCCACCAGGGCCTTGGACAGGCCCTCGGCGTAGGCGCGCGTACGGAAGTAGCGGAAGTGCTCGCGGACCTCCGGCACCCGGTGGTGGATCACCGCACGGTCGTCGATCAGCAGCACCGCGTCGGGCCGGGCGCGACTGAGACGGATGCACAGTTCCGTCTCCTCGCAGCCCAGCGGGCGTTTGTCGCCGTCCCTGCCGATGCCGGTGGCGAAGCCGCCCGCCGCGTCGAACGCGCTGCGACGGAACGAGGCGTTGCCGCCGAGCACATTGCGCACCCGGACCCGGCCGCGCGGCAGACCCCGGTAGGTGCAGCCCACCACCCAGTCGAACTCCTCCGGGAACCAGTCCGGCCGCCGCCCCGACGCCCAGACCGGCACCGTGCGCCCGCCGACCGCCATCACCCGCGGGTCGGAGTACGCCTCGGCGAAGTGCAGCAGCCAGTCGCGCTCGGCCACGGCGTCGTCGTCGAGGAAGGCGACGATCTCGCCGCGCGCCGCCGCGATCCCGGTGTTGCGGCCCGCGGACAGGCCACGGGGGCCCGCGTTGGCGAGCACCCGCACCACAGCGCCCCGGGAGGGCTCCTTGTACTCCTTGGCCAGCCGCTCCCGCAGCGTGTCGTTGTGGTCGACGACCAGCAGCGTCTCCAGGGCCGGCCGTGACTGCGCCCGCACCGAGGAGACCGCCGCGAGGATGTCCTCCCAGCGGTCCTCGGTGTACGCGCAGATCACGACGGAGATGCCGGGACCGCTCAAGACACCTCTCCCCGCATGGCGTCCACCATCGGCGACCGGTCCGAACGGCGGCGCAGCGCACGGCGGTTGGAGCGCTCCTGAAGGATCACCCTCAGCACGCGCAGCCCGTCCCGCACGGCCCGCAGATTGCTGGTGCCGTGGATGCGCAGATACTCGTAGCTCGGGATCTCCTGCACCTTGAGCCCGGCCTTGACGACCCGGATGTTCATCAGGGTCTCGACCTCGAAGCCGGTGCAGTCGAGGTCGATCTTGTCGAGGCAGTGCCGCCAGAACGCGTTGTACCCGTAGCACAGGTCGGTGTAGCGGGCGCCGAACTTGCGGTTGACGACCGTGCACAGCGCCCAGTTGCCGAGCTTGCGGATGAAGGTCATGTCGTCGGTGCCGCCGCCGTTGGCGAAGCGGGAGCCCTTGGCGAAGTCCGCGCCGGAGACCAGGGCGGAGACGTACGAAAGGATCTCGCCCCCGTCGGCCGAGCCGTCCGCGTCGACCATCACGATGATGTCGCCGGTGCAGGCCTGGAACCCGGTGATCAGGGCGTCGCCCTTGCCCTTGCCGCGCTGCTCGACGACCTTCACCTCGGGCCACAGCTCGCGGGCCACCTGGACGGTGTTGTCGGTGGAGTTCCCGTCGACCAGGACCACTTCGTGTATCCAGTCGGGCAGGGTCTTGAAGACGTACGGAAGATTCTCCGCCTCGTTCATGGCCGGGATGACCACGCTCACCGGTGGCGCGATGGCCAGGTGAGAGGAGACGGGCCGGTACTTCCCGGCGACCGGCGGATGCTGCTCCGCGGCGGCCGGCTGCAGAACTGAGCTCATGAGTCTGGTCCCTCTCGTCCGGTGGACCGCCCCCCCAGGGCAGTCCGGATCCAATCCGGTTCGAAAGGGGGGTTCTCACCCGTGGCACGCACGCCGAGATGGAGCTTCGGGCACGCCGGGTGAGCTGGCAAAGCTGGCCGGCCGCGAAAACGGCAGCCGACCGCGCGGCACGGCTCGGTCACCATGTGCGGTCACCGAGCACGGCACCCCCCTACCGCGCCCCGCGCCGGTACGTCGCGGTCCTTGAGCCCTCCCCTAGAGCCGCGTACTGACGGACCGATGCGGGTGAGATGTATGACGGTATTGACGATTGAACCCGTATGGCAAGACCTGGAACGGCCCCTCACGTTTTTGTTGGTTTGGCCGTTACGGGATGTCTTTTGTGGGCCGTAAGTTGAAAGGTTCCGGTCACGAAAACAACCGTTCCCCGGAGGCGCGACCCGCCTCCGGGGAACAGTTGTTCAGGTGCCGACGTCCGTACCGACGTCCGTACCGACGTCCGTGCCGGTTACTGCACGAGCTTCAGCAGCCGGTTCGGCGAGCCCGTACCCGCGCTGGTGACCTTGCCGGTGGTGGCGCCGGCGACCAGGGCCGAGGCGACCTGGGCCGGGGTGGAGGAGGTGTGGCCCGCCAGGTAGACCGCCGCCGCGCCCGCGACGTGCGGGGTCGCCATCGAGGTGCCGGAGATGGTGTTGGTCGCGGTGTCGCTGGTGTGCCAGCCGGCCGTGATGGACGAGCCGGGCGCGAAGATGTCCAGGACCGAGCCGTAGTTGGAGTAGCTCGCCTTGGCGTCGGTGTTGGTCGTGGCGCCGACCGTGATGGCCTCGGCGACCCGGGCCGGGGAGGACGAGGAGGCGGTGGTGCTGCTGTTGCCCGCGGCGACGGCGTAGGTGACGCCGCTGGCTATGGAGTTGCGGACCGCCGTGTCCAGCGAGGCCGAGGCGCCGCCGCCGAGCGACATGTTGGCGACCGAGGGGCCGGAGTGGTTCTGCGTCACCCAGTCGATGCCCGCGATCACACCGGCCGTGGTGCCGGAGCCGCTGTTGTTCAGAACCCGCACGCCCACGATCTTCGCCTTCTTGGCGACACCGTAGGTCGTGCCCGCGATGGTGGTGGCCACATGGGTGCCGTGGCCGTTGCCGTCGGAGGCGTCGTTGTCGCCGTCGACGGCGTCGTAACCGTGCGCGGCACGGCCGCTGATCTGCTGGTGGGTGACGCGCACACCGGTGTCGATCACATAGACCGTCACGCCGCTGCCCGCGCTGTCCGGGTAGGTGTAGGTGCCGGAGAGCGGGAGCGAGGTCTGGTCGATGCGGTCCAGGCCCCAGGGGGCGTTGGTCTGGGTGGCGTCGGCCTGGACGCGCTGGTTCTGCTCGACTGCGGCCACGGCCGGGTCGGCGGCGAGCCGCTTGGCCTCGGTGGCGGAGAGGACGGCGGAGTAGCCGTTCAGCGCCTTGCCGAAGGTCCTGTCGACGGTGCCGCCGTACTCCTTCACCAGGCCCTTGCCCGCGGCCGAGGACGCCTTCAGTCCCGCGCTCTTCTTGAGCGTGACGATGTAGCTGTCCTTGACGGCGGTCGGGGAGTCCGCGGCGAGCACCCGGCCCTCGGCGGGAGCGGCCTGGGCGGGGAGGGCGGTCAGCCCGCCCACGAGGGCGGCGGTCGCCGACACGGTGATCGCGGCGAGTCCGAGTCTCTTGCTACGCAGTTGTGCCATTACGAGGGAGTCCTCCTCTAGGCGGCGCGCGCCTGGGTGGGGCGCGCGTCATGTGGGGGTGGTGCGCGTGCTCGCGCACTCCGGCCGGGGAGCGTCGCGTTCCGCTCTCGGCCGGAGTAAAGCGTCTGCCATCTACCGGCGTAGAACAAGAGAGTTGAGCATCAGTCAACAAATCTGTCATGAGCACGAAATAAATCAACAGACTTGGCATGGACACTTCCTGTCAACACGCGTAGCTGCTACGACGGTTATGGCAGAGATCCTGCTAAAGGGAGGTTCCATGAGACGTTCCCGACTTGTCGTCCTCGTGAGCTCGCTCCTCCTCGCCGTCGGCACCGCCCTCACCGGGGCCGCGACGGCGCAGGCGTCCTCACTCGCAGCAACCGGCGGCTATGTGGCGCTCGGTGACTCCTACTCCTCCGGAGTGGGCGCCGGCAGCTACATCAGCTCCAGCGGTGACTGCAAGCGCAGCACGAAGGCCTTCCCCCACCTCTGGGCAGCCGCCCACTCACCCTCGACCTTCGACTTCACGGCCTGCTCGGGCGCCCGAACGGGTGATGTTCTGGCCGGTCAGCTCGGCCCCCTGAGCAGTGCCACCGCCCTCGTCTCCGTCAGCGTCGGCGGCAACGACGCCGGATTCGCCGACGTCATGACGACCTGTGTGACCCAGTCCGACAGCTCCTGCGTCTCCCGCATCAACACCGCCCGCGCGTACGTCGACTCCACGCTGCCCGGCAAGCTCGACGGCGTGTACTCGGCGATCCGCTCCAAGGCACCCAACGCACGGGTCGTCGTCCTCGGCTACCCCCGCTTCTACAAGCTCGGCACGACCTGTCTCGGTCTCTCCGAGACCAAGCGCAAGGCCATCAACGACGCCTCCGACTACCTCAACACCGCCGTCGCCAAGCGCGCCGCCGACCACGGCTTCGTCTTCGGCGACGTACGCACCACGTTCACCGGCCACGAGATCTGCTCCGGCGACTCCTGGCTGCACAGCGTCAGCTGGCTCAACATCGGCGAGTCCTACCACCCGAAGGCCCCCGGCCAGTCGGGCGGCTATCTGCCGGTGCTCAACGCCAACGACTGACCGGTCATCCGGAGTCCGAACCCGAGTCCGAACCCGTGTCCGTGTCCGTGCCCGAAGGAGAAGGGGAGGCCCCGTCCGTCGGGGTCTCCGTCTCGCACGTCACCGAGAACGGCACCCCCTCGGACGTCGTCCGCACCGGCTCCCGCACCTCGACGCTGATCTCGTTCTCGAACGCCCCGCTCTCCGCGTCCGTCGTCACGGTCACCGCGTCCTGCTTCGTACGCCCGCCCCCTTCCGCGAACGACAGCGTCTTCCAGCCCCCGTCGAGCACCGAGCCGTCCTGCGTCACCCAGCGGTAGCGCACCTCGGCCGGCAGCCGGCCCACCGTGAACGTCGCCGTGAACTGCGGCGCCTCGGCGTTCGGCGGCGGACACGGACCCGAGTAGTCCGTGCGCCTGCCCTCCAGAGCCACCCGCACCGACTGCGGCGGCGGACTGCTCTTCTCGGTCTCGCTCTCGCTCGGCGTCGGGGACGGGCTCGACTTCCCGCTCCCGGTGTTCTCCTTCGGGCCGGTCTCGGCCGGCGTACTCGCCCCGCCACCCTGGTCGTTGTCCCGGGAGCCGTCACCGCCCCCGTTGTTCAGCAGCGCGTACGTCAGCCCGCCCACCGCCAGGGCCACTGCGACCACGCCCGCGACCAGCACCCGGCCGGTCCGGCGGTCGCGATCCTGACGGGTGGCCGTCGTCGTCGCACCCGAACCGGAGGGCACCGGCTGCCCCGGGAAGGGCATCGGGGGCGTGGCGGCGGGCTCGGCGCGGGTCGCGGACGGCGGCGGGTACGGGACCGCCCGCGTGGTGTCCACGCTCGGCGCGCCGCCCGCGGCGATGACCCGCAGTTCCTGCTCGGCCCGCTCGGGCGGCAGCCGCTGCTCGGGATCCTTGCGCAGCAGTCCCTCGATGACCGGGGCGAGCGGACCGGCCCGGTACGGCGGCGGCAGCTCCTCGTCGACGATCGCGCGCAGCGTGCTCAGCGGCGTGTCGTGGCGGAAGGGGGAGTGGCCCTCGACCGTCGCGTACAGCAGCACCCCGAGCGACCACAGGTCGGACTCCGGACCCGGCGTACGGCCGAGCGCCCGCTCCGGGGCGAGGAACTCCGGCGAGCCGATCACCTCCCCGGTCATGGTCAGCGCGGAGCTGCCCTCGACCATGGCGATCCCGAAGTCGGTGAGCACGATCCGGCCGTCGTTCGAGATCAGCACATTGGCCGGCTTCACGTCCCGGTGCAGCACCCCGGCCTCGTGCGCGACCCGCAGCGCGGCCAGCACCTCGGCGCCGATGTGCGCGGCCCGCTGCGGCGGCATCGGGCCCTCGGCCTCCAGCACCTCCGCCAGCGAGAGCCCGCGGACCAGCTCCATGACGATCCACGGCCGGCCGCCGTCCGTGGCCACGTCGTACACCGTCACCACGTTCCCGCTGGCGACCCGGGCAGCCGCCCACGCCTCCCGCTCCAGCCGGGCGTACATCCGCTGCACGTCGTCTGCCGCCAGTCCGGCCGGGGCGCGCACCTCCTTGACGGCGACCTCGCGGTGCAGCACCTCGTCTCGGGCGCGCCACACCGTCCCCATGCCGCCCTCGCCGAGCGGCGCCAGGAGCCGGTAGCGGCCCGCGATCACACGCTCATGGCCCGGTTCTTCGGACACGGCGCCCCCATTCGCAGCCGGGCGAACTCTCCACGAGGTCTGTTTTCCCCACGGGGTCGGTTTTCCTCACGACGTCCGCTTTCCCTTTGACGCCTGTTTTCTCACGAACGTAACTCAGCCGAGTGCGGATGCCGCCCCCTTGAACACGAGTCCGGCGCCGAGTACCACCACGGCGAAGGCCGAACCGAGCGGCGCGGTGCGGCGTATCAGGGCCGCCATCGGGCCGGCCGTCCAGCGGGGGCGCCGGTCCAGGAGCCGTGTCATCCCGCTGCCCGCCTTGACGACGGCGTACCCGGCGGCCGTCAGGGTGAGCGCCAGTCCGACGCCGTACGCGACGACGAGCAGCAGACCGAACCAGGCCTGCCCGAGGGCCGCGGCGCCGACGAGTACCACCACGGCGGACGGGCTGGGCACGAGTCCGCCCGCGAAGCCCATGAGGATCGTGCCGCGGAGGGTGGGGGCGACGGGGTGCGAGTGGGTGAAGCCGCCGTGGGTGTGCACGACCGTGTGCGGGTGGGAGTGGGGGTGCGCGTGGTCGTGCGGATGGCTGTGGTCGTGGTGATCGTCGTGCGCGTGGTCGTGGTGGTGGTCGTTCGTGTGGCTGTGGCCCGTGTGCTCATGCCGGTGGTCGTGTTCGTGATCGTGGTCGTGTTTGTGCGCGTGGGGGTGGGGGTGGGGGTGGGGCGCGCGGCTGCGCAGCGCGCGGCGGACCAGGCTCGCGCCCGCCAGGGTCACCAGCAGACCGCTGGCGACGCCGAGCCAGGCGATCACCGAGGGGGCCGCCGCCGAACCGGCCGTGACCAGGAGGCCCAGGGCGACCACGCCCAGGGTGTGGGTGACCGTCACCGAGGCCGCCATGGGCAGGACGTCCTTCATCCGGGCCGCACCGCCCCGGGCCGCCGCCGTCGCGGCCATGATGGTCTTGCCGTGGCCCGGGGCGAGCGCGTGCATCGCGCCGAGGACGACGGCGATGCCCAGGGCCAGTGCGGCGAACCCCGCGGTGAGGTCGTGCCGGGCGACCAGTTCGTCCAGGGCACGCGTCCAGCGGTCGGCGCCGCGCGGCAGCACGGAGGCGGCGGGGGCGTCCGACTCCTCCTCGGCCAGAGCGGCCCCGCCGGGGCGCACCCGCAGGGCGGCGGACGCGGTGTCGGCCGGAGAGGAGAGCAACTCCTCGGGGTACTTGGTCAGTTCACCCGATATCGACTTCTCGGGTACGTCCGAGGCGATGAGGGTCATTCGGTCGCCCCGGGCCGTGACCTCCCGCCAGCCCGGGCCGGAGGAGGCGCCCGCGCCGCGGAAGCCGAGCGACACGCTCTCCTTGTCCGACGGGAGGGGAGCGGTCAGCTCGCACTCCACGCGGAGGGTGTCGAGCCCCGCCTGCCCGGGCCGCACCCGCGCCCGGCTGCGCTCGGAGGTGAGGGCGGCGGCACGGCCGTCGACGGTCACCTTGCTGTCCGCGGCGGCCGTGGCGCAGCGCTCGCGGGCCCACAGGGCGATGCCCAGCCGCTCGATGTCCGGCTTCGCCTGGGTCGCCGGGATCTCGGCGAGGTCCTCGACGTGCTGGACCCGGAGTTCGCCGGGGGCGGCGACGAGGCCGTCGTAGCGGTTGACGGTGAAGTTGCCCAGCGGGTGGGCGCTCGCCGTGGCGGCGGGCAGCAGAGTGAGCGCGCAGGCGGCCGTGAGGACGGCGGCGCCCGACGCGAACAGTCGGCGCAGGGTCACCGGTTCTTCTCCAGGTCCTTGAGCGCGGCACGGGCCTCGCGGGCGCCGAGGGGCGAGAAGCCGGGGTTCAGGTCGAGTGCCGCCTTCAGGTGCTCGCGGGCTTCGCGCTCGTCGCCGGTGGCGCGTTCGATGATTCCGCGGTGGAAGAGGAAGGTGGCGTTGCGGTAGCCGGTGGCGGTGGCCCTGCGGGCGTACGGCAGGGCCTCCTCGTCGCGGCCGTTGACGTGCAGGGCCCAGGCGAGGGCGTCGGCGGTGTGCACGCTGTGGCGGCGGTCCCACTCGGCGCGGGCGGAGCGCAGGGCCTCCTTCTTGTCGCCGTGGTCGGCGGCGGCCATGGCCGAGTCGAGGTCGGCGTTGACACCGCCGGCGCGGGCCAGCGCGGTCCAGGCGTCGACCAGGGCGTACTGGTCGCCGGCCTTCGCCCGGTCGCCGTCGCCGCCGCGGTCCTCGTACAGCTCGCCGAGGGCGACGAGCGGGCCGGGCAGCGGGAAGCGGGCGACGACCTGCTCCAGGCCCCGCACGGCGGCCGCGCGGTCGCCGTCCGCCGCCTCGGCGCGGGCGCGGCCCTCCAGGGCGGGCAGGTAGGAGTCGTCGGCGGCGAGCGCACGGGCATAGTGGCCGCGGGCCGCCTTGTAGTCGCCCTGGTTCCAGGCCAGTTGCCCGAGCGCGGTGGCGACGTAGGCGATGTCGGCGGGCGAGTCGGCGGAGTCCAGGGCGCGTTCCAGCACCTCACGCGCCGTACGGACGTCGCCGCGCAGCTCCCGCACATACGCGTACCGCGTGAAGACGGGCACGCCGGGGCGCCTGTCGTCGGCGGTGTCGGCGGCCTTCTCGGCGTCGTCGTACCGGCCGAGTTCGACGAGGGCGTCGATACGGGTGCACAGCGCACGTTCGTTGTAGGGGTTCTGCTTCAGGGCCCGGTCGGCGTACTTCAGGGCGCCGGGGAAGTCGTGCCGGGCCGCGGCGAGGGCGGCCTGGCCGGCCAGGGCCGGGTCGTTGCCGGGCTCCAGTCCGAGAGACCGCTTCAGCGCGCGCTCGGCCTGCGGATAGCGCGAGGGGTCGCCCTTCGTCCGGGCCTGTTCGACGTAGGCGAGGCCGAGGGTGGCCCAGCTGCCGAAGTCCCTCGGCTGGGCCCGGAGGTGCTTCTGGAGGGACGCGATCCCCGCGTCGAGGTCCCCCCGGGCCAGCGTGCCCGGCGACAACGCCCCGGCCGCGGACACGGCCGCCACTTCGCCGCCGGCCGGGCCGTTCCCCGCACCCCCGAAGGCGATGGCCCCGCCGGTGAGCGCGACGGCCAGCAGCGCGGCACACCCGGCCAGATGAGCCGCCCGCCAGCGCCGCGCGCCGTCGGCGGTCCGCCGCATCGCGGCCACGCGCTGCTCGACGCCCTCGCCGGCGGAGGATGTGCTGTCGCTGTCGCTGTCGCTGTCGCTGTCGCTGTCGCTGTCGGTGTCGGTGTCGGTGTCGCTGCCGGTGTCCGGCCGGGTGTCCTGCTCATCGTCCCGTGCTTCGCCGGCCTCCGCGTCACGCCCGGCGGCGGCTTCGGCCTCCGGCTCGACGGCCGGGTCGGCGGCGTGCTCGTGCCCTGCCTCCGCGGCCGGCTCGTGGTCCGGGCGTGGGCGGTCGTCGCGCCTCTCCGGTGCGCTGTCCGTCGTACGCGGAGGCATGGGTCTCCTCAGTCGGCTGTGCAGGTGCGGGTGCGGGAGTAGGCGGCGCGGCCCGTGCCGTGGGGGATGGGTGGGAACGGGCCGCGCCAGCAAGGGGGAGCGGAACGGGTCAGTACGCCCGGTTCCGCATACGGCGCCACCACATCAGGGCCGCGCCGATCAGGACGATTCCGCCCGCGCCGGCCCCGGCGGACGCGGCGATCAGGCGCATGTCGTCCGAGCCCTGCGCGCCGGCCGGCTGCAGCGCGTCGCCGAGCTGGCTGCGGACGTCGTTGCCGCCGTCCACACCCTTGGCGAGCGGGCCGCGCGAACCCTCGGTGGGGTTGGCCAGGTACGGGAAGGACTTGCCGAACTTCTTGTCGTTCTCGTTCACCGCGTCGCCGAGGTCGTTCTTGGCGCCGAGCAGCTCACCCTCGACGACCTGGAGCGACGCGTCGATCACATCGTCGGTGAGCCGCCGCCCGTTCGGGAAGCCCGCGTTGTCACCGTCCAGGACACCCAGCCGCTTGGGCTTGGCGGCCGGCTTGATGGAGGTGTTGAGCCGCAGCTGCTCCGAAGGCGTCACGTGCGGCGGCTGGTTGAGGTCCTTGACGCCCTTGAGGAACACGTCGACCAGGTCGTTGCGCGGCTCGTCGGGCGCCGGGATCTTGTAGATCGCCTCGATGAGCTTGGGCAGCTCCGGGTTGGTGACGTTCTCCAGGAACTGGGCGTCGTCCCGCGGTGCGGACGCGTTGAACTTGTCCTTGTCCTTCAGCGGGTTGACGACCTCGTTCACCAGCGGCATGCCGAGGCGCGAGACCTGGGAGTAGTAGCCCTTGGCGTTCTTGCGCTGCGTCGTCGACCAGAGGCCGACGATCGGCTGTTCGTGCGACTCGGCGATGAAGCTGTTGGGGACCTGCAGGGCGATCGAGTTGACGTTGTAGCCCTTGAGCGTGTCGTTGCCGACCTCGGAGAGGTTCCCGCCGTACAGCAGGTCGAAGACCCTCAGGTCCAGGAAGAACGGGTCGTCGGCCTGCCCGGCGAAGGTCTGGGCGCCCCCGGCGAGCTTGTGGATCGCCTGCTTGCGCAGGGTGTTGTAGTCCGGCATCGACGCCTTGCCGACGTTCGACGGCGCCACCGGCACGTCGTCGGCGACCTTGGTCTTCGACACCGCCTTCAGGTCCTTCAGCTTGATCAGCTCGATGTCGTAGGTCTGCGTGATGTTGAGGTCGGGGTCGTCGAGGCTCTCGACCGGACCCGTGTTGTACAGGAACGTCTTGTCGTTCTTCGTGTGCGTCTTGAACGTGTACCGGAACAGCAGGTCTTCCTGCGCGTCACCGTTGCTGTCGATGCGCAGGTCGTACTCGGCGTCCTCGGCGAACGTGAAGAAGTTGGGCCCGCCCGCCGGTTCCTCCATGGGGATCCAGTTTGCGACGATGGTCGTCGTGTCCGGCTTGTCCGGGCTGACGAACGCGTACACGTCGGTGTTGTCGAACTGCGGGGTCCCCGAGATCAGCGGGGCCTCGCGGTGACTGGAGGCGGAGGCCTCCTCAGGTGCCAGCGCGGTCACACCGGCGGCGGTGAGCCCGCCGGTGGCCAGCGCACCACAGATCACAGTCGCGATGCTCCGGCGCCCCGCGCCGGTCCTGAAGCTAGGTGTCATGCCGTCCGTCCTCGGTGCCAACTTGCCTGACACACGCCATTCGGAGTGGTCGGCAGAGCGGATTGGTCGAATCTCAAACGTTCTTACGGCGCGACTGAAAAGTTGTTTCATCGCCAGGCGACCCGCGTTTTCGGCGAGTTGATCCGTAACCCCATCCGGAGGTGTGTGCGTTGCGAATACCTCGTGTGAGGGGACAGGCCCGATGCGGCCTCGGAGAGGGGGAACGAGTGGAGGCGGACGAGCTGCTGCTGCTCGTGGCGGGCGGGAACCACCAGGCCTTCGAGGAGCTGTACGGACTGGTGTCCGGCCCGGTGTTCGGTCTTGTACGGCGTGTGGTGCGCGATCCGGCCCAGTCGGAGGAGGTGGCTCAGGAGGTGCTGCTCGAACTGTGGCGGTCCGCCTCGAAGTTCGACCCGGACCGGGGGAGCGCGCTGTCCTGGATCCTCACCCTCGCCCACCGCCGTGCCGTCGACCGGGTGCGCAGCGCCCGCGCGGCGGGGGAACGCGAGCAGCGCGAGGCCTGGCGCGCCCACTTCCCGGCCTTCGACCAGGTGACCGAGGAGGTCGAGGCGGGACTCGAACGCGAGTGGGTACGCCGCTGCCTCGACCGACTCACCGAACTCCAGCGCCAGTCCGTCACCCTCGCCTACTACGAGGGCTACACCTACCGTGAGGTGGCCGAGCGGCTCTCCCTGCCGCTGGGCACCGTCAAGACGCGGATGCGCGACGGGCTGACCCGGATGCGCGAGTGCCTGGGAGGCGTGGCATGAGTCTCTTCCGCCGCGACGACCCGCACTCGCTGGCCGCGCCCTACGCGCTCGACGCCCTGGAACCCCCGGAGCGGGTCCGCTTCGAGAGGCATATGAAGGACTGCGACCGCTGCGCCGCCGAGGTGCGTGACCTGTCCGAGGACGCCGTCCGGCTCGCCTGGTCCACGGCCGCCCCGGCCCCGGCCGCGATGCGCGACCGCGTCATGGCCGCCGTACGGACCACTCCGCAGGACCCGGTGCCCCAGGAGGCGGCGCGCGAGCCGGCCCGCGCGCGGGCGACTCAGCTGCCGCCGCATGTGTGGGGCACCCAGCCGCCGCCGCGGCAGCGGGGGCGGCGCCGGATCCCGCTGTTCGTGCCCTTCGCCACGGCCACCGCCGCCGCGGCCCTCGTCGTCGCCTCGCTGTTCGCCGTCCAGGCGAACCGGACCCAGGACGAACTGACCGCCGAGCGGGACCGGTCACGTGAGATCGCCCACGTTCTGGCGGCTCCGGACGCCCGTGCGAGCAGTGGCCGGGACGGACGGGGCCGAACCATCGGAGTGATCGCTTCCGCGACAGAGGGGAGCGCGGTGGTCACCCTCGGCGGATACAGCACCCCGCCGGGCGGCCGAGTGCACCAGTTGTGGCTCATGCGCCCGGGCGCGCAACCACGCTCCCTGGGGCTCCTCAAAGGCGACACGCCCCTGGTCGCGACCAGTCTGGGCTCCTCCGCGACGTCACTGGCCGTAACCGTCGAGCCCGCTGGCGGCTCTCCGCAGCCCACCACCCAGCCAATCGTCCAACTCGCCCTGAAATCTGTTGGATTCGGAGAGTAATCGGAGATACATCGTCAACCCCCTTATGGGGAAGGTGAATCCTGTGACCGCGATACACGAGTGCCCGGGCGGGGCGATAGGGTTAACCTGCCCGGGCCGGGTGGACTCGTACGGGTGGGGAGTGACATGGAACAGATAACAGTGCGCAGCAGGGCGAGGGTCCCTGCGATCACCTGCGGGAGCAGCGCGACCAGTTCGCGCCTCGACCGCCATCTGTCGGTGCTGGGCGGTCCTGCCGTCCCGCAGCGGGAGACGGTCGAGGCGACCTCGCTGATGCGTGAACTGACCGCGCGCCAGCCGCACGACCGCAGTGGCAGGGGAGCGCGCGTGCGCCGCGTCTCGCTCTTCGCACCGCTGCGCCGACTGCGCCGCACGCTGTTCGGCGGCAGGTAGGGGCCCGCGCTCGGGCGGTCACACCGCCCCCGGCGTCACGCTGCGCACTCGTCGTCCGTCATCCCCACGGCACGCAGCAGCGCCAGGTGTGTTCCCGAGCGCGGCACGCTCCCCCTACCCCCCCGGTTCACCGCTCCCCGCGCGCGTACTGACGCACGGCCAGCGGTACGAAGATCCCGAGCAGCACGGCGCACCACATGAGTGACCCCGCGACGGGGTGGGCCACCGGCCAGGCCGCTTCGCCGGGCACGGGCGCGTTGCCGAACAGATCCCGCAGAGCCGTCGCCACCGCGCTGATCGGATTCCACTCGGCGACCGTCCGCAGCCACCCCGGCAGCCCCGTCGTCGGGATGTACGCGCTGGACAGCAGCGGCAGCAGGAAGGTCGCCCCGCCCAGCTGACCGGCCGCCTCCTCGTTCCGGGTGAGCAGGCCGAGGTAGATTCCGGCCCAGGTGCACGCGAAGCGGAACAGCATCAACAGCCCGACGGCCCCCGCCGCTTCGAGCGGGCCGCCCTCGATCCGCCAGCCCACCGCGAGCCCCACCAGCAGGAACGGCACCGTTCCGACGGCCGTGACCACCACGTCCGCCGCGGCCTGTCCGAGCGGTACGGCCGCCCGGCTCATCGGCAGCGTACGGAAGCGGTTCGTCACACCCCGGTGCGTGTCCTGGGCCGCCTGGAACATGCCGGTCATGATGCCGCCCGCGGCGGTCGCCACCAGCAGGCCCGGTACGAGGAACGACCGGTACGCCTCGCCCGGCATCGCCAGCGCGCTGCCGAACACATAGCCGAAGAACAGCAGCATGCTGACCGGCATCGTCTGGGTGAGGATCAGCAGCCCCGGGTTGTTCCGCATCCGCAGCAGCTGGCGCCCCAGCATCGCGGTCCCGTCGTACGCCAGCATGCTCATGCGGCAGCCTCCCTTTTCTCGGTGGTGGTCTCGGTCAGGCGCAGGAACACGTCGTCCAGGGTCGGTGGCCGCAGGCTCACGTCGAGCAGCGGCACGCCCGCCGTGTCCAGCGCGCGCACCAGCAGCGGGAGGGTGAGCGTCGGGTCCTTGCTGACCGCGCCGACGGCGTTGCGCTCGTGGTCGAACGACGGCTGTGCGCCGGTGAGCCGGTCGAGCACGCCCGCCGCCCGCACGAGCACGTCCGCGTCCGTCACGACGACCTCGGCGTGCGCCCCGACGAGCGCCTTGAGCTGCGCAGGCGACCCGGTGTGCGCGACCCGGCCGCGGTCCACCAGGGCGATGTCGTCGGCCAGTTGATCGGCCTCCTCCAGGTACTGGGTGGTGAGGAGCACGGTCGTGCCCTCGGCGGTCAGATCGCGCACCGCGTCCCAGATGAGGTTGCGGCTGGCCGGGTCGAGGCCGGTGGTCGGCTCGTCCAGGAACAGCACGTCGGGGCGGCGGATCAGGCTCGCCGCCAGGTCCAGGCGGCGGCGCATGCCGCCGGAGTAGGTGGACGCGGGCCGGTCGGCGGCCTCGGCCAGCCCGAAGCGGTCGAGGAGTTCCGCGGTCCGGCCTGCCGGACCACGCACCCGGTGCAGCCGGCCGAAGAGCTTCAGGTTCTGGCGTCCGGTCAGGTCCCCGTCGATCGAGGTGTCCTGCCCGGTGACGCCGATCCGGCTCCGTACGGCGGCGGCCTCGCGGACGAGGTCGTGCCCGGCGACCCGCGCGGAGCCCGCGTCCGGCCGCAGCAGCGTGGTCAGCAGCCGCACGGCCGTGGTCTTGCCCGCGCCGTTCGGCCCGAGCACCCCGCACACCGTGCCCTCGGCCACCGCGAGGTCCAGTCCGCGCACGGCACGGACCTCCCCGAACCGCTTCTCGAGACCCTCACTAAGTACAGCGTACGTAGAAGTCATGGCTCGACCATAGCGCACTACGTACGCTGTACGTAACTAGGATGGTGGCCGAGGTGATGATCGATGGCGGGCCGAGCGGCCGTACCCGAAGTGATCTGGGCGCGCCCCGAGCGCACCGGCCGTGGGCCGAAACCGGCGTTCACCCGCGCCGGCATCGCGGCGGCGGCGGTGCGGATCGCCGACGCGGAGGGGCTCGACGGGGTGTCCATGCGGCATGTCGCCGCGGAGTTGGGCTGCGGCACGATGTCGCTGTACAACTACGTCCCCCGAAAGGAGGACCTGTACGAGCTGATGGTGGACGCCGTCGGTGCCGAGCACGAGATGTTCGAACCCACGGGCGACTGGCGCGCCGACATGCTCCGCAACGCGGAGGAGACGCGGGCCATCATGTACCGCCACACCTGGGTGCCGCGTCTGATGGCGGGGGTGCACGGCTTCAGCCCCAACACCCTGCGCTACCTGGAGCACTGCCTGGCCTGCCTCGAACCGCTCGACGTGCCGGCCGGTGCGAAGACGGAGCTGATCGCGCTGCTCAACGGCATCGTGTCGACGTACACCGCGAACGACATCGCGACCGTCGAGCGCACCCGCTCCATGCCGTGGTCCGAGGAGGAGGAGAACGCGGTGCGTATGGCCTATCTGGGCAGCCAGGTGGCCACCGGCGCCTATCCGCGACTGGCCGCGGCCTTCATGGAGCAGAGCGGGCCGGTCGATCTGGAGGCGGTGTTCCGGCGGGCGCTCGAACGCGTCATGGACGCCTACGACCCCGAGCTGCGCCAGGAGGGCCCCGATCCGCGCTAGAGCAGCGCGAGCTGGCCCTCCGGGCCCTCCTCGGGGCCGTCCAGCACGGAGGCGGGCCGACGGGCCGTCGTGGGTACCGGGAGGAGACCTGCGGCGCGGAGTTCGGCGGCGGTGACCGGGTCGGGGAGCGCCTGCTCGTCCGAGGGACGCAGTTCGGCCAGCAGTGCGAGGACCGTGATCAGCTCGAGCAGTTCCGATGTCCAGGTCTGCGACCAGGTCGCGGGCCGGATCGCCGCGAGGGTGCCCGGCTCGGCCTCGGTGACGCGCGCCGCGAACCACTGCTCCAGGACGCGGACCCCGCCCGCCTCGAAGTCCCAGGCCTCCGGCGGCACCGGGGAGATGCGGCCCTCGTCCAGCAGCAGGGCCTCCTCGTCCCCGTCGTAGTCCAGGGTCAGGGGCCGGGAGGGCAGCGGGGCGCGGACGTAGGGGCGGCGGCCGCCGGGGAGCTTCGGGCGTTCGCCGTCGCGGCGCATCAGCCACAGCAGGCGGTGGCCCCGCTCCACGCCCCGCGCCCATGCCTCGGCGTCACCGGTGAGCGGGACGGTGAGGTCCGGGCGGGCCGTCGCCGTGATCCAGGCCAGTACGTCCAGCGGCGCGGGGGCGTCGCCCAGGCGGGTGCCCAGGTGCTCCAGCAGGCCGGGGGCCAGGTTCGGCTCCCGCCCGCCCGGCCGGCGGAACAGCGGGCGGACGCGGCCGGGGCGGAGCAGCGGGAGCAGCGAGGTGACCAGGAGGGTCTCCGGCGCTTCCACCAGGAAGACCTGTTGCTCGTCCGCCACCCGCCACAGCTCCGGGCGGGCCGCGTCGATCAGCCGCTGGTCGGGGATCAGCCACTGTTCGTCGAAGGGCGCGTGCAGCACGCGCACCGGCTCGGGGCACGGGCCCGAGGCGCGGAGCAGCTTCTCCGTGCCGCCCGTCCGGCCGGGCAGCTGGCCGACCGCCGTGTGCAGCGTGCGTGAGCGGCTCGGCTCGAACAGGGCCTCGCGGTCGGGTCCCTCGGCCTTCACCAAGGCGTCCCAGCGGGCCTTCAGGAACGCCGGGTCGGGGGCCGCCGGCCAGCCCCGGCCGAGCCGCGGCGGTGCGACGGACCACGGCATGAGGTCCGCCAGCGGCGGAGCGTCGTCGTGCGTCACGCAGGGCATCGTACGGTGCGGCTCTGACACGCGGGTCAGTTGGCGTCGAGGGTCACCGTGAAGGAGAACCGGTCGCCCCGGTACTGGATGACGGCCACGTCCAGCGGCCGGCCGTCGGTGTCGTAGGTGATGCCCGTGTAGTGCAGGATCGGGCTGAGCAGCGGCACTTGCAGCAGCTTCGCGGTCTCCGGGTCGGCCAGCCGGGCCTCCACCGTGTCCGTGATGCGGCTGATGTCCACCCCGACGACATCCCGCAGCACCTTGGTCATGGGCCACCGGACGAGGTCGTCCAGGTCGATCCGCGCGGCCAGTTCGGGGCGGACGTAGTTCCGGGCGTGGTTCGTCGGCTCACCCGTCTTCTCGTCGCTCCGCAGCCGGTGGTACGTCGCGACCTCCCGCACCTCCGGGAAGAACTCGGCGAGTTCACCCGGCACGGGGGCCGTGCCGTGGTCCAGCAGCGTGGTCGTCATGCCGGACTGCTGGGCCACGATCGCGTCCACCGAGCCGAGCAGACGCACCGGGGAACCCCTGCGCGCGTGCGGCTCGATGAAGGTGCCGCGCCGGCGGTGGCGGGTGATCAGCCCCTCGTCCTCCAGCTCCTTCAGCGCCTGCCGCATGGTCAGCACGCTCACGCCGTAGTGCCCGGCCAGCTGCTCCTCGGTGGGCAGGCGCAGCGGGTCCTGGGGCGAGCGGCCGAGGATCGAGGCACGCAGTGACTGCGACACCTGGTACCAGAGCGGCAGCTTGCGGTTCAGGACGATCGAGTCCGGGGCGAAGGAGGTCACGGGCCATCCGTACCGGTCAGGGGTGTTCAGTGCAAGGGACGGAAGTGCCGCTCCAGGCCCTGCCAGACGTCGTCGTAACGCTGCTGCAGGTGTTCCGCCCGGGCCGCGTGCGGTGTGAGGGTCAGCGGCCAGCGGGTCTCGAACATGAACGCCAGTCCGTCGTCGATCTTCTGCGGCTTCAGCTCGGCGGCGCTCGCCCGGTCGAAGGTCTCCCGGTCCGGGCCGTGCGCCGACATCATGTTGTGCAGCGAACCGCCGCCCGGCACGAAGCCTTCCGCTTTCGCGTCGTAGGCGCCCTCGATCAGGCCCATGTACTCGCTCATCACATTCCGGTGGAAGTACGGCGGCCGGAAGGTGTCCTCGCCCACCAGCCAGCGTGGCGCGAACACCACGAAGTCGACACCGGCCAGGCCCGGGGTGTCCGACGGGGACGTCAGCACCGTGAAGATGGACGGGTCCGGGTGGTCGTAGGTGATGGTGCCGAGCACATTGAAACGGCGCAGGTCGTATACGTACGGCACATGGTTGCCGTGCCAGGCGACGACATCGAGCGGGGAGTGGTCGTAGGTGGCCGTCCAGAGGTTGCCGCAGAACTTGTTCACCACCTCCACCGGGCCCTCCACGTCCTCGTAGGCGGCGACCGGGGCGCGGAAGTCCCGGGGGTTGGCGAGCCCGTTGGCGCCGATCGGGCCCAGATCGGGGAGGCGGAAGGGCGCGCCGTAGTTCTCGCACACATAGCCGCGGGCCGAAGCGTCCAGCAGCTCCACACGGAAGCGGACCCCACGCGGGACGAGCGCGACATGGCCCGGCTCCACATGGAGCAGTCCGAACTCGGTGCGCAGCAGCAGCCCGCCGCGCTCCGGGACGATCAGCAGCTCACCGTCGGCGTCGCTGAACACCCGCTCCATCGAGGCGTTGGCGGCATAGAGGTGCACGGCCACGCCGGTGCGCTGGGTGGCGTCGCCGTTGCCGCCCAGCGTCCACAGCCCGGCCAGGAAGTCGGTCTCGGGTGCCGGGTCGGGAAGGGGGTTCCAGCGCAGGCGGTTCGGGTCGGGCGCGGTCTGGGTGAAGGGAGCGGTGCGGACCGAGCCGTTGTGGGTCCGGGTGAACGCCGGGTGCGCGGCCGACGGGCGGATCCGGTACAGCCATGAGCGGCGGTTGTGGGACCGCGGCTCGGTGAAGGCCGTACCGCTCAGCTGCTCCGCGTACAGCCCGAGCGGGGCCCGCTGGGGTGAGTTGCGGCCCTCGGGCAGCGCGCCCGGGACGGCCTCCGAGCCGTGCTCGTTGCCGAAGCCGGAGAGGTAGGTCAGCCCTTCGGCGGTCTTCCGCGCGTCCGAACCCATGATCGCTGCTCCCTTGCGGTCTGATTCCTATGCAACACCGTAGGATTGCGTTTTCCCCTGCGCAAGAGGGACACGCGCCCTCCTCTCGGGGGATGACCTGAACCCGACTTGAGAACGATCCGCCGGATCGGACGCGCGTTCTACGCTCGCGGACATGACGTGGACACGTGGACCTCGCACCCTGCTCGCGGTCTGCGTGCTGCTGGCCGGAGCCGCGGGCTGCGGCTCCGGCGACGCCGGGGAGCGGGGGAGCGGGGCCTCGCCCACGCCCGTGGGCACGCTCCTGGAGGACCGGGATCCCGAGGGGCGGCCCTTCCGCCAGGTGGCGCGGCGGGACGCGCCCGACGTCGGCATCGAGGTGCAGCCCGACGCGGGGGGCGGCTGGGACGTCCGGCTGGCCGTCCGCAGGTTCCGCTTCTCGCGGGCGGGTGCGGAGGGGGAGGCGGTGGCAGGGCGCGGACTCGCGCACCTCTATGTGGACGGCCGGCTCGTCACCCGGCTCCGCGCCTCCGAGTACCGGCTGGCCGCCCACCTCGTGCCGCGCGGCACGCACCATGTCACGGCCCGCCTCTACGCCGACGACGGCACCGCCTGGGCGGTGGACGGCCGGCCCGTGGAGAGCACGGCCGACATCACCGCGTCGGAGCCCGGCCCGGGCGCGACGCCGAGCGCGAGCGCCCCGGGGGAAGCGCGGACGCACGCGACGGACAACCGGTCCCGGATCGGGGGGCGAGGTTCACCGGACCGCGCCGGAAAGGCATCATGAAGCCCGTGCCCCACGCGACATCGCTCCGTCGTGCGCCCGTGCAGCGGCGCAGTGTCGAACGCCTGACCAGGATCCTCGACGCCTGCGCCGACCTCCTCGACGAGGTCGGCTACGACGCCCTGAGCACCCGCGCCGTCGCCCAGCGGGCCGGCGTCCCCATCGGCTCGGTCTACCGCTTCTTCGGCAACAAGCGCCAGATGGCCGACGCGCTGGCCCAGCGCAACCTCGAGCGGTACTCCGCCCGCGTCACCGAGCGCCTGCGGGAGACGGGCGACGGGGACTGGCGCGTGGCCATGGACGCCGTGCTCGACGAGTACCTGGAGATGAAGCGCACCGCGCCCGGCTTCTCCCTCGTCGACTTCGGCAACCAGATCCCGGTCGGCGCCCGCCACACCGAACCCAACCACCGCGTCGCCGACCGCCTCACCGAACTGCTCTCCGGCTACCTCGACCGCGAGCCCGACGAGGAGCTGCGCCGGGTGTTCCTCATCGCCGTCGAGACCGCCGACACCCTCGTGCACCTGGCGTTCCGGGTCATGCCGGAAGGGGACCCGAAGATCATCGAGGAGATGCGGGAGATGCTCCGGGCGTATCTGTCCCGGGTGCTCGACTAAGGGTCCCTCAGGTGATCCGGTGTCGTCAGGGCCTCCCCTCCGTGCATACCGGTCGGTATGCTCGGGCGCGTTCGCGCGTCACCGAAGCCGCCGCCCCCGGGAGGACCCGTGTCCCGCACCGCCCTGCGTATCTGTCCCCTGTGTGAGGCCACCTGCGGCCTGACCCTCACCATCGAGGGGACGCGCGTCACCCGTGCCCGAGGTGACCGCGACGACGTGTTCAGCGAGGGCTTCATCTGCCCCAAGGGCGCCTCCTTCGGAGCCGTCGACTCCGACCCCGACCGGCTGCGCACCCCGCTGGTGCGCAGGGACGGCGAGCTGCGCGAGGCCACCTGGGAGGAGGCCTTCGACGCCGTCGCCGCCGGGATCCGCCCGGTCGTCGAGCGGTACGGCCCGAACTCCGTCGGTGTCGTCCTCGGCAACCCCAATGTGCACACCATGGCCGGCGCGCTCTACCCGACGATGCTGCTCGCCGGGCTCGGCACCCGCAGCGTCTTCACCGCCTCCACGGTCGACCAGATGCCCAAGCACGTCTCCAGCGGACTGCTCTTCGGCGACGCGAACGCCATCCCCGTGCCCGACCTCGACCACACCGACCATCTGCTCCTGATCGGCGCCAACCCGCTGGAGTCCAACGGCAGTCTGTGCACCGCCCCCGACTTCCCCGGCAAGCTCAAGGCGCTCAAGGCCCGCGGCGGCACCCTCGTCGTCATCGACCCGCGGCGCACCCGGACCGCCAAGCTCGCCGACCGGCACATCGCCGTGCGGCCCGGCACCGACGCGCTGCTGCTGGCCGCGATGGCGCAGGTGCTCTACGCCGAGGGCCTCGTCGAGCCGACCCCGCACGTCCAGGGCGTCGAGGAACTGGCCGACGCCCTGCGGGAGTTCACCCCCGAAGCCGTGGCCCCGGCCTGTGACGTCGACGCCGGCCTCATCCGCACCCTCGCCCGCGAACTCGCCGCCGCCCCCACCGCCGCCGTGTACGGCCGTATCGGCAGCTGCACCGTCCCGCACGGCACCCTGGCCAGCTGGCTCGTCGACGTCCTGAACATCCTCACCGGCAACCTCGACCGGCCGGGCGGCGCGCTCTTCCCGCAGGCCGCCACCGACAAGACCCCGCGCCCCGCCGGACCCGGCCGCGGCTTCGCCCTCGGGCGCTGGCTCTCCCGGGTCAGCAGGCACCCCGAAGCGAAGGGCGAGCTGCCCCTGTCGGCCCTCGCCGAGGAGATCGACACCGCCACCGAGGAAGGCGAGCCGGTCCGCGTGATCGTCGCCGTCGCCGCCAACCCCGTGCTGTCCGCGCCCGACGGCGACCGGCTCGACAAGGCGCTCGACTCGCTCGACTTCATGGTCAGCGTCGACCCCTACCTCAACGAGACCTCACGCCACGCCCACGTCGTGCTGCCCCCGCCCCCGCCCTCCCAGAGCCCGCACCACGACTTCGCCTTCAATACCCTCGCCGTACGCAACCAGGTCCGCTACACCCGCCCCGCGGTCCCGCTGGAACCCGGCCGGATGGCGGAGACGGAGATCCTGGCCCGGCTGATCCTCGCCGCGACGGGCATGCACGGAGCCGACCCCGCCGCCGTCGACCACATGGTCATCGACCAGACCCTCGGCAAGGCCGTCGAGGAACCCCACTCGCCCGTGCACGGCCGCGATCCCCGCGAGCTCGCCGCACAGCTCACCGGCGACACCGGCCCCGAACGACGGCTGGACATGATGCTGCGCCTCGGCCCCTACGGTGACGGCTTCGGCGTACGACCGGACGGACTCTCTCTGGAGAAGCTGCTCGCGCATCCGCACGGCATCGATCTCGGCCCGCTGCGGTCCCGGCTCCCGCAGCCGCTGAAGACCCGGAGCGGCCTGGTGGAGCTGCTGCCGGAACCGATCGCGGGGGACCTGCCCCGTCTGCGCGCGGCCCTGGCCGAACGCCCCGAGGGGCTCGTCCTGGTCGGCCGCCGCCATCTGCGCTCCAACAACAGCTGGATGCACAACGTGCCCGCCCTGACCGGCGGCTCCAACCGCTGCACCCTGCACATCCACCCCGAGGACGCCGAACGGCTGGGCGTGACGGACGGGGCGCCGGTACGGGTGAAGGGCGCCGGGGGAGAGGTGACCGCACCGGCCGAGGTCACGGACGCCGTCCGCAGGGGTGTGGTGAGCCTGCCGCACGGCTGGGGCCACGACCGGCCCGGCACCCGCCTCGGTCACGCCTCGACCGACCCCGGCGTCAACGTCAACCAGCTCCTCGACGGATCTCTGCTCGACCCGCTGTCGGGCAACGCGGTCCTCAACGGAGTGCCCGTCGAATGCGCCCCGGCGGCCGAAAAGCTCATGCCCCTGACCTGAGCAAAGCTGTGACCAGCAGTTTTGCGCTTATTGCTCGCACGTCAACGTCTTGTTAACGCTGCTTTGCGGGACCTAACGTCTCGGGAACCGCCGGCCCTGGTGGAATGTTCAAGGGCGAACGTTAGGTACCCACTCATGCTGACCATCCTCGGCTTCGCCATGATCGCGACCTTCCTGGTCCTGATCATGATGAAGAAGATGTCGCCGATCGCGGCGCTCGTGCTGATTCCCGCTCTCTTCTGCGTGTTCGTCGGCAAGGGCGCCAAGCTCGGCGACTACGTCCTCGACGGCGTGACCGACCTCGCCCCCACCGCGGCGATGCTCATGTTCGCGATCGTCTACTTCGGCGTGATGATCGACGTCGGTCTCTTCGACCCGATCGTCCGCGGGATCCTCAAATTCTGTAAAGCGGACCCGATGCGGATCGTCGTGGGCACCGCCCTGCTGGCGGCGATCGTGTCGCTGGACGGCGACGGCTCCACCACCTTCATGATCACCGTCTCGGCGATGTACCCGCTGTACAAGCGCCTGAAGATGAGCCTGGTCGTGATGACCGGTGTCGCCGCGATGGCCAACGGCGTGATGAACACCCTCCCCTGGGGCGGCCCGACCGCCCGCGCCGCGACCGCGCTCAAGCTGGACGCCAGCGAGATCTTCGTCCCGATGATCCCGGCGCTCCTGGTGGGTCTGCTCTTCGTCTTCGGCCTCTCCTACGTGCTCGGTGTGCGTGAGCGCCGGCGGCTGGGCATGCTGACGCTGGACGAGGTGCTGGAGGAGGAGAAGGAGAGCGAGACGGTCCTCGTGGGCTCCGGCGGCTCGGGCGACGGCAAGGTCTCCATGCGCAAGGGCGGCGGCACGGGTGCCGGTGCCGACGCGGGTGCGGGTGCGGGCTCCGGCAGTGGCGCCGACGCCGATGACGACACCGAGGACGACGGCTTCCAGGGTCTCGACCCGAACCGGGCCACCCTGCGCCCCAAGCTCTACTGGTTCAACGCGCTGCTCACGGTCGCGCTGCTCACCGCCATGATCATGGAGTTGCTGCCGATCCCGGTGCTGTTCCTGCTCGGTGCCGCGCTGGCCCTCACCGTGAACTTCCCGCACATCCCCGACCAGAAGGCCCGGCTGGCCGCCCATGCCGACAACGTCCTGAACGTCTCCGGCATGGTCTTCGCCGCCGCCGTCTTCACCGGCGTCCTCCAGGGCACCGGCATGGTCGACAACATGGCCAAGTGGATGGTGGACGTCATCCCGGCGGGCATGGGACCGCACATGGCCATCGTCACCGGTGTGCTGAGCCTGCCGCTCACGTACTTCATGTCCAACGACGGCTTCTACTTCGGTGTCCTGCCCGTCCTCGCCGAGGCCGGTGCCGCGCACGGCGTCTCCCCGGTGGAGATGGCCCGCGCCTCGCTGGTCGGCCAGCCGCTGCACATGTCGAGCCCGCTCGTCCCGGCCGTCTACGTCCTGGTCGGCATGGCCAAGGTGGAGTTCGGCGACCACACCAAGTTCGTGGTGAAGTGGGCCGCCCTCACCTGCTTGGTGATCCTCGGAGCGGGCATCCTGTTCGGAATCATCTGACGTCGTTCGATTGATGTTGCTCGATCCCCGTTGGAGGACATCGTGAGGCCCGGTGGGAACCGCGGCTGGCTGCTCCGTCTCGTCATCGCCTTCAGTTTCGCGCAGGCGGCGGTGTCGATGGCCCGGCCCGCCGTCTCCTACCGGGCCCTCGCGCTGGGCGCGGACGAACGCGCCGTCGGTGTGATTGCCGGTGTGTACGCGCTGCTTCCGCTGTTCGCCGCCGTCCCTCTGGGCCGCCGTACCGACCACGGCCGCTGCGCGCCCCTGCTGCCCTTCGGCGTGGTCCTCATATCCGGCGGCTGCGCCCTCAGCGGCGTCGCCGGCTCCCTGGCGACGATGGCCCTGTGGAGCGGGGTGATGGGCCTCGGCCACCTCTGCTTCGTCATCGGCTCCCAGTCCCTGGTCGCCCGCCAGTCCGCGCCACACGACCAGGACCGCAACTTCGGCCACTTCACCATCGGCGCGGCGCTCGGCCAGCTGGTCGGCCCCATCGCGGCGGGCGGGCTGATCGGCGGCGAGGACATGGCGGGCACCAGCGCGCTCGCCCTGGTCGTGGCGGGCGGGGTCGGCGCGGTCGCCTTCACCTCGCTGTGGCGCATCGAACACCGCCGTACGGCGGCCACGTCCCGCCCGGACAAGGGCGACCGGGTACCGGTCCGGAGCATCCTGCGCACCCGGGGCGTGCCCGCCGGCATCTTCATCAGCCTCGCCGTGCTGTCCGCGACCGACATCCTCACCGCGTACCTCCCGGTGGTCGGCGAGCACCGGGGCATCGCGCCCTCCGTGATCGGCGTCCTGCTCAGCCTGCGCGCGGCGGCCACCATCGCCTGCCGCCTGGTGCTGACGCCCCTGCTGCGGCTGCTCGGCCGGACCCTGCTGCTCACCGTGACGTGTCTGCTGGCCGCCCTGCTGTGCGCGGGGATCGCCCTGCCCGTGCCGGTGTGGGCGCTCGGTCTGCTGCTCGTGCTGCTCGGCTTCTGCCTGGGCGTCGGGCAGCCGCTGTCCATGACGACGGTCGTCCAGGCGGCACCCGACGAGGCCCGTTCCACGGCCCTCGCCCTGCGTCTGACCGGCAACCGGCTCGGCCAGGTCGCCGCGCCCGCAGCGGCCGGGCTGATCGCCGGGGTCGCGGGGGTGGCGGCGCCGTTCGTGATGCTGGGGGTGCTGTTGCTGGTGTCCTCGGGGGTCGCGGTGCGGTCGCCGCGGGAGCCGGACGAGGCGGGCGGAGCGGACCCCGAACCCCGGCGGAACGGGATGCCGTTGGGCCGGAAGAGCGACATCTGACGCGTCGTGGGCGCTGCTCCGGCGTTTCCGGGTGACATGTGGCAGATAGTCAGGTGACGAGGTGTTTGTATGAAAATCATCTGACTTGGAGGCATGTTCATGCCCGTCGTACCCCTCGCACGCCGTGCCGGCACCCGCACCGCCGTCCTCGCCGCTCTCACCCTCGCCGGGACCACCCTGAGCGGGGTGCCCGCTGTCGCCGCTCCGGGGGACAACGGGGACGTCAAGATCCACGCCACCGAGACGGCCGCCGGAGATCGCCGCAACGATCCGAAGGTCTGCGACTTCTACCTCGCCGCGTTCGACTTCGAGGCGGGCGAGACGGTCAACTGGACCATCCAGGCCCTGCCCGAGGTACCGGCCAAGAGCGGCTCGGTCACCCTCAACGCGGCCGGAGCGGGCCGTAGCCCGCTCATCGACCTGCCCAACGGGCAGTACAAGCTGACGTGGCTCACCGACCGGGCCCACGGCGCGGGCAAGTTCAAGGTGTTCCAGGTCGCCTGCCCGGACTCCAAGGCCACCATCACCCCGAACGGCGGCGCGCCGGCGGGTGGTGGCGGCATCGCCCGTGCCGAGGCCTTCACCCCGGTCGCCGGCGCCGCCGCCGTCGGCCTGGCCGCCGTCGCCGGAGCGGTCTGGTTCCGCCTCCGCCGCCGCCCTGATGGCGCGGCGTAGGACACCATCCGCGTATCGCGCCGCTCCTGTGGGGCGGCGCGAGTCCGGGGCGGGTGGTCGTGCGGGTTCGGTGGGGCGGGGTGGTGCATCTGGAACCGCGCCCGGGATTCGGCGTGGGGGTGGGGGTGGGATGGGGTCTGGGGCTGAGCCGGGGGGTCGGCGTGGGGCCGGGTCTGGCTATGACGGCCGCTTGATGGGGTGGCGTGAGGCTGGCCCTGACGATGGCCCGGCGGGGTGGCGCGAGGCCGGTTCCCGTTCTGACGGCTCTCCGGTGGGGCGGCGTGGGGCCGGGGGAGGCGATGGTGCGGGCTCGGGGGGACAGCGGGCTGGGGTTGAGCCGGTAACTCGGCGTGGCGCCGGGCCTGGGTCCGTTGGGACTTCGGTGACTCGGCGTGGGGCTGGTTCTGGATCTGTTGCCGTCTCTGCCCGGCGAGGGGCCGGAGTGGGGGCTGCTGCCCCTCCGGGGGGTCGGCGTGGGGCCGGGCCCGGGTCCGTTGGGGCTTCGGTGGGTCGGCGTGGGGCTGGTTCTGGATCCGTTGCCGCCTCTGGCCGGCGAGGAGCCGGAGTCGGGGCTGCCGCCCCTCCGGGGGGTCGGCGAAGGGGTGGGGCGGGTTCCGGTGCCGGGCCCGTGGTTCGGCGTGGGGCCGGGGCCGGGGGCCCCGGTGGGGCCGGAGGCCGCCGTGGGACCGGGGGCAGCGGCCCCGCGGCCCGGCCCCGGCGGCCGCGCAGGCCCTGGTACCGGACGCGTGCCTACCGGCTGGCGCGGACGATCGCGGTGGCCTTCTCGCTGCTGTTGCTCGGTGTCTGCTGGGACCCGGGCGACGAGCCCGGCGAAACGGTCACGGCTCTCCCGACGGGCTCCACCGAAGCTGCCGCGGACGCCCTGCCGGGCGATTCCGACAACGCCCCGGCCGACGCCTCGGACACTTCCGCCGGCACCTCCGCCCTGCCCAGCCGCTCCGCCCCCACTCCTGCCCTGCCGGGCAATGCAGCCTCCGCTTCTGCCTCGCCGGGCGATCCCACCCCTACCCCTGCCCTTCCAGGCCGCTCCACCGGCCCCTCCGGAGCCCCCGGGCCAGGCACCCGTACGCCACAAGCACCCGCATCCCGTACCGCCCCGGCTCAGGGGCCCGGCGCCCAGGCCTCCGAGCCCCCCGCCGCCGGCCACCCCGCACCGGGCCGGCGCCCCGCAGCCGGCACCCCCCACCCGAACCGCCCCCCGACCTCCACACGCCCCCGATACCCCGCCCGCACCCAGACCCGCCCCCAGCCCTCCACCCACCCCCTGCCCCACTCCCTGCCCCGCTCCCGTGCCACCCGCCTCCTCATCCCCTACCTCCGCATCGACGCCCCGATCATGCCCCTCGGCCTCGACCGCGAACGCCGTCTCACCGCGCCCCCGGAGGACAACCCGAAACTGGTCGGCTGGTACCAGCACGGCGCCTCGCCCGGCGAACAGGGCACCGCCGTCGCCGTCGGGCATCTCGACACGGACCGCGGTCCCGCCGTCTTCGCGGGGCTGACGGAGCTGAAGCGCGGCCGGGAGATCAAGGCCCGCCGCGCCGACGGACGGATCGCCGTCTACACCGTCGACGCGATCAAGTCGTACGAGAAGGACCGATTCCCGAACCAGGAGGTGTACGGCGCCCGGGGCCGCCCCGAGCTGCGCCTGATCACCTGCGGCGGCGCCTACGACCGCAGGAAGGGCTACTCCGGGAACGTCGTGGTCTTCGCCCATCTCACCGCCGTCCGCTGACGCCTGGCCGAATCAGGCCGTCCGCCTTCTCACCAGATGGACCGAAGCCCCCGATCCCGCCCGGTGTCTTCCCCCGGCCGCACACATTCCGTTAACTTCCGTGACCCACAGCCCCGTGCGAACCGCGCGTGGCTTCCGACCCGCGGAGCACCAGCGCCCTGAAGACCCCTCGGGGGCACTCATGACACGCGCCATCTCCCTGCACGACGTGAGCAAGGCCTACACGCGAGGCGCCCGCGTGGTGGACCGGCTGTCGCTGGACATCACCCCGGGCGAGTTCCTCGTGCTGCTCGGCCCGTCCGGCTGCGGCAAGTCGACCGTGCTCAGAATGATCGCCGGGCTGGAGGAGATCGACGAGGGCCGGCTGCTGCTCGACGGCGAGTACGCCAACGACCTGCCGCCGTCCGGCCGGGACATGGCGATGGTCTTCCAGAACTTCGCCCTCTACCCGAACATGACCAGCCGGGCCAACATCGGCTTCCCGCTGCGCATCGAGGCCCCCGGCACGGACCCCCGCCCACGCGTGGACGCCACCGCCCGCATGCTGGGCATCGAGGACCTCCTCGACCGCCTGCCCGCCCAGCTCTCCGGCGGCGAACGCCAGCGCGTCGCCATGGGCCGGGCCATCGCCCGCCACCCCTCCGCCTTCCTGATGGACGAGCCGCTGTCCAACCTCGACGCCAAGCTCCGCACCCACCTGCGCGCCGAGATATCCCAGCTCACCGGGGAGTTGGGCGTCACCACGGTCTACGTCACCCATGACCAGGCCGAGGCCATGTCGCTCGGCGACCGGGTCGCCGTGCTGCGCGGCGGTGTGCTCCAGCAGGCCGACAGCCCGCGCGCGGTGTACGCGCTGCCCAGCAACGTCTTCGTCGCCGCGTTCATCGGCACCCCGCGCATCAACCTCCTGCGCGGCCTGGTGCGTGCCCCGCTGGACGGTGCGATGACCATCAGTCTGGGCAAGCAGTTCCTGCGCCTGCCCGAACCGCTCTCCCTGGACCACCAGTTGCTGCGGGTCCAGCAGGGCCGCGAGGTCATCGTCGGCCTGCGTTCGGAAGCCGTCCGGATCGCCAAGCACTCCTCGGCCCGTCCCGGCGAGGTGCCGATCACCGGCCTGGTCGAGCATGTGGAGTTCCAGGGGCACGAGATCCTCGTCCACTTCAACACCGGCTCCAGCCCCGCCGTCGTCCCCGACCTGGAGGCCCCGCGCCCCCGCCCCGGCCGCCCCGCCCGGCGGCGCCGCCGCGAGGGCTCGGTGCTCACCCGGCTGCGGGAGCGGTCCGCGGCCGGGCGGGCCGGCCCCGTGGTCGCCCTGGACCACCCCGAGGCCGCCGCCCCCGCCACCGCCGAACCCCGGCTGCCCGGGGACCTCATCGTCCGCACCACCCCGGACCTGGCCCTCCGCCACGGCATGCAGGTGCCGCTCCTCGTCGACCTCGCCCACCTCTTCGTCTTCGACCAGAACGGCGACCGCATCTGCCCGCACCCGGCGCGCCTGCCCGACCTGGGGGAGTGAGGAGCCGCACACCCGGGCGGGGCCCGCTCCGTGCTGTGATGACCGGGGTGACCGGGACGTCTGGCGTCAGAAAACTATCGCCGCTAGTTTATGTGCCGGACGACGACGCCCCGCCCCGGAGGAAGCGCGATGAAGGCATACGACGGCATGTACATCGGGGGCGCCTGGCGCCCGGCCGCCGGCCAGGACGTGATCGAGGTCGTGAACCCGGTCGACGAGCAGGTCATCGGCACGGTCCCGGCGGGCACCGCCGAGGACGTCGACACCGCCGTACGGGCCGCCCGCGCCGCCCTCGCGGACTGGGCCGCGACCCCGCCCGCCGAGCGTGCGGCCCGCCTGGCCGCCCTCCGGGACGTGCTCGTGGCCCGCGCCGACGAGATCGCCGAGACGGTCACGGCCGAACTCGGCTCGCCCCTGAAGTTCTCGCAGGCCGTCCACGCGGGCGTGCCGATCGCGGTCGCGGGCTCCTACGCCGACCTGGCGGCGACGTACGCCTTCGAGGAGAAGACCGGCAACTCGGTCGTGCACCACGAGCCGGTCGGTGTCGTGGCCGCGATCACGCCGTGGAACTACCCGCTGCACCAGATCGTCGCCAAGGTCGCCCCGGCCCTCGCGGCCGGCTGCACGGTCGTGGTGAAGCCCGCCGAGGACACCCCGCTGGTCGCCCGCCTGTTCGCCGACGCGGTGCACGAGGCCGGGATCCCGGCGGGCGTCTTCAACCTGGTCACCGGCCTCGGCCCGGTCGCCGGCCAGGCCCTCGCCGAACATCCCGGCGTCGACCTGGTCTCCTTCACCGGCTCCACCGCCGTCGGCCGGCAGATCGCCGCGATCGCCGCCGGGGCCGTCAAGAAGGTCGCCCTCGAACTCGGCGGCAAGTCCGCCAACGTCATCCTCCCGAGCGCCGACCTGGCCAAGGCGGTCAACGTCGGGGTCGCCAACGTCATGTCCAACTCCGGGCAGACATGCAGCGCCTGGACCCGGATGCTGGTCCACCGCGACCGGTACGACGAGGCGGTGGAACTCGCCGCGACGGCTGCCGCCAAGTACGGCGACCGCATCGGCCCCGTCGTCAACGCCAAGCAGCAGGCACGGGTACGCGGCTACATCGAGAAGGGCGTCGCGGAGGGTGCCCGCCTGGTCGCCGGCGGCCCCGAATCCCCGCGTGAGACGGGCTACTTTGTCAGCCCGACCGTCTTCGCCGACGTCACCCCGGACATGACCATCGCCCAGGAGGAGATCTTCGGCCCGGTCCTGTCGATCCTCCCCTACGACGACGAGGAGGACGCCCTGCGCATCGCCAACGGCACGGTCTACGGCCTGGCCGGCGCCGTCTGGGCCGGTGAGGAGGCCGAGGCCGTGGCTTTCGCGCGCCGGATGGAGACCGGCCAGGTCGACATCAACGGCGGCCGCTTCAACCCCCTCGCGCCCTTCGGCGGTTACAAGCAGTCGGGCGTGGGCCGCGAACTCGGCGTGCACGGCCTGGCCGAGTACCTCCAGACCAAGTCCCTCCAGTTCTAGAACCAGGGGAGTCCCTTCCGCCATGGCTGTCCGCGCCGCCGTTCTGCCCGCCGTCGGATCTCCGCTGGAGATCACCGGCATCGACCTGCCGGACCCCGGACCCGGACAGGTCCGCGTCCGGCTCGCCGCCGCCGGGGTCTGCCACTCCGACCTGTCCCTGTCCGACGGGACCATGCGCGTCCCCGTCCCCGCCGTCCTCGGCCACGAGGGCGCCGGCACGGTCGTCGCCGTCGGCAAGGACGTCACCCATGTCGCGCCCGGCGACGGGGTCGTCCTCAACTGGGCCCCGTCCTGCGGCGCCTGCCACGCCTGCTCGCTCGGCGAGGTCTGGCTGTGCGCCAACGCCCTCAACGGCGCCGCCGACGTCTACGCCCGCACCACCGAGGGCACCGACCTCCACCCCGGCCTGAACGTCGCCGCGTTCGCCGAGGAGACGGTCGTGTCCGCCGCCTGCGTCCTGCCCGTGCCCCAGGGCGTCCCGCTCACCGACGCGGCCCTCCTCGGCTGCGCCGTCCTCACCGGCTACGGCGCCGTCCACCACTCGGCGCGGGTCCGGCCGGACGAGACGGTCGCGGTGTTCGGCGTCGGGGGAGTGGGCCTCGCCGCGCTCCAGGCGGCCCGGATCGCGGGCGCCTCGAAGATCGTCGCGGTCGACGTCTCCGCCGAAAAGGAGGAACTGGCCAGGGCGGCCGGCGCCACCGACTACGTCATCGCCTCCGAGAACACCGCCCGCGAGATCCGCGCCCTCACCGGCAAGCAGGGCGTCGACGTCGCCGTGGAGTGCGCCGGCCGCGCGGTCAGCATCCGCACGGCCTGGGACTCCACCCGGCGCGGCGGCCGCACCACGGTCGTCGGCATCGGCGGCAAGGACCAGCAGGTCACCTTCAACGCCCTGGAGATCTTCCACTGGGGCCGCACCCTCTCCGGCTGCGTCTACGGCAACTCCAACCCGGCCGAGGACCTCCCGGTGCTCGCCGAACACGTCCGGGCGGGCCGCCTCGACCTGAGCGCGCTGGTGACGGAGCGGATCTCCCTGGAGGGCATCCCGGCCGCGTTCGAGAACATGCTGGCGGGCAAGGGCGGCCGGGCGCTGGTCGTGTTCTAGCCCGGTTCCCCCGCACCCCGGCCTCCGCGCGAGGCCGGGGCCCTAGGCATGCCCGCACGCACAGTCGGTGCCAAGTACAGGTAAAAGTCCTGGTGCGCGACCCGTTGACGTACATACCGTCCGGTCAGTACGTTCCCGGAACCCGAGCCACCCCCCCGTTCCGTCCCCGCACCCATCGGAGCGTGCACCGCATGGACACGGCACCTTCCGCTCAACCCGCCACCACCACCCCGGCCGCCGGCAACCGCCGCCGGGTAGCCACCGCGGCAGCGCTCGCCTCGGCCGTCGAGTGGTACGACTACTTCGTCTTCGGCATCGCCGCGGCTCTCGTTCTCGGCGATCTCTACTTCCCCGCGGGCAGCCCCACCGCCGGAGTCCTGGCCTCGTTCGCCACCTTCGCCGTCGGCTTCCTCGCCCGCCCCATCGGCGGGATCGTCGCCGGACACCTCGGCGACAAGCGCGGCCGCAAGCCGATGCTGGTCCTCGCCCTCACCCTGATGGGCGTGGCCACCACCGGCATCGGCCTGCTGCCGACCTACGAAACGATCGGCGTCGCGGCCCCGATCCTGCTGGTCCTCTTCCGCGTGCTGCAGGGCATCGCCGTAGGCGCCCAGTGGGGCGGCGCGATGCTGATGGCCACCGAGTACGCCCCCGAGGGCAAGCGCGGCATCTACGGCAGCTTCGTCCAGCTCGGCGTCCCCATCGGCGTGGTGACCGCCAACACGGTGTTCCTGCTGGCCGGCGCGTTCACCACCGACTCCGAGTTCGCGGCCTGGGCCTGGCGTGTGCCGTTCCTCGTCGGCCTGCTCGTCCTCGTGCTCGCCTGGTACATCCACACCCGCGTCGAGGAGACCCCCGAATTCCGGGAGGCGGAGAAGAAGCTGGCCGAGAAGGAGAAGGGCGAGCAGTCCTCTCCGCTGCGCACGATCCTGCGCGGCCACCTCGGTACGGTGCTCCTCGCCGGCGGTTCCTTCGCCGTGAACACGGCGACCTTCTACATCATCATCACCGGCGTGCTCGACTACACGACCCGCGAACTCGGCATGAAGAAGAGCGCCGTCCTCATGGTCTCGCTGTGCATCAGCCTCACCCAGCTGGTGCTGATCCCGGCTGCCGCCGCGCTCTCCGACAAGTTCGGCCGCATCCGGATCTACGCCATCGGCGCGGTCGGCATCGCGCTGTGGGCCGTACCGCTCTTCCTGCTGATCGACACCGGCTCGCTGCTGTGGCTCGCCGTCGGCACGTTCGTCGCCAGCTGTTTCCTGAGCATCATGTACGGCCCCCAGGCCGCCCTGTTCGCCGAGCTGTTCACGCCCGAGATGCGCTACACCGGCGCCTCCCTCGGCTACCAGATCGCGGCCGTCGCCGGCGGCGGGCTCGCGCCCTTCGTCATGGTGCTGCTGCTGGAGGCGACGGGCACGTCGATGGCCGTGTCCGGCTACATCATCGTGCTCTCGGTGATCGCGCTGGTCTCGATCAAGGTCCTCGCGGACCGTGCCCGTGCGGCGGAATCAGCGGCGGAACCCGCGACCGAGCCGGCGGCGGAGGCCGAGTCAGCGAGCTGAGTCCGCGGCCTCCTCGGGCCGGGGCTCCGCAGCCGCTCCCGGAGCCCCGTCCCGAGCCGTCGCCCGCGCCCGCGACCGGGACACCGCGACACCCGCCAGGCACAGCGCACCGCCGACCAGGGTCAGCAGCCCCGGCACCTCGCCGAGGAACAGCCAGGACATCAGGACGACCAGCGCGGGCGCCGCGTACGTCGTCGCGCCCATCCGGCTCGCGGTCGTCCGGGACAGGGCGTACGCCCACGTCGTGAAGGCGAGGGCGGTAGGGAAGATGCCCAGGTACACCATGTTGAGCGTCGCGGAGGCCGGAGCGTCGGCGGCCTCCTGGACCAGTTGCCCGGCGAACGGCAGACACAGGACCGCGCCGACCAGGCACCCGAACGTCGTCACCTGCAAGGGACTCGCCGTGCCCAGCGCCGGCTTCTGCGCCACGACACCACCGGCGTACGCGACCGCCGCCAGCAGGCACAGCACCACCCCGAGCACCGAGGAACCGCCCTCGCCCGACATCGAGAGACCCACCGTCACCGCGCCGGCGAACGACACCGCCATCCCCGCCAGCAGCCGCGGCGGCATCGGGTCCCCGAGCAGCCGGGCACCGAGCAGCGCGATCAGGATCGGCCCGGTGTTCACGACCAGGGCGGCCGTACCCGCGTCGACCTGCTGCTCGCCCCAGTTGAGCGCGACCATGTAGAAGCCGAACCACAGCAGCCCCGATATCGCGATCCCGCGCCAGGCCGTGCGCGGCGGCAGCCCCTCCCGCCGCAGCAGGCAGATCACCCCCAGCGTCAGCGCCCCGGCCAGCAGCCGCCCGAGCGCCAGCGCGCCCGGCGAGTACGCGTCACCCGCGCTGCGGATCGAGACGAAGGCGGACGCCCACAGCACGACGGTGACCGCGGCCGCACCGGCGGCCAGCAGTTCCGCCCGGCGGTCGGTACGGGACGGGGAGGTGTTCATCATGCTCCAGAGGCTAGGAGGGCGGAGGGACGGACGCTCGCGGTTTTCGGACCGGGCGTCGAGGCATGCCGGACGGTGGTGTGTCCGGGCCGGTCCGGCCAGGGTTCGGGGTCAGCGCAGCGCCGTCGGCTCCACGCCCAGCAGGTCGAAGAAGGCCTGTTCACCGGCCCCCGTCACCTTCACGGCCCGTTCGGAGCCGATGCGCACGCACCACCCGGTGTCCAGGGCATGCCGGCACAGCGCCGCGCCCGCCACGCCCGCGAGATGGGGCCGGCGTTCGGTCCAGTCGAGACAAGCCCGCGCCAGGGGACGCCGGCTACGCCGTTCGAGGCCGATACCGGCCGACGCGAACCACGCCAGGCCCGTGTCGGTGAGCGCGAACCCGGTCTCCTGCTGCAGCAGCCCGCGCGCCGTCAGGGCGTCGGTGACCGCGATGCCGAGCCGGCCGGCGAGATGGTCGTAGCAGGTGCGGCCCCGGGCCATCGCCGAACCCGCGCTCGACTCCCGAAGGCTCCGCGGCCGTACGGCCGTGCCCGGCGCGACCTGCGCGGCCAGGTCCTCCACCAGCTGCGCGACCCGTGCGTCGGCCAGCCGGACATACCGGTGCCGGCCCTGCCGTTCCTCAGTGAGCAGCCCGCCCGCGACGAGCCTGCTCAGGTGCTCGCTCAGCGTCGAAGCGGCGACACCCGCGTGCCGCGCCAGCTCGCTCGCGGTCCAGGCCCGCCCGTCGAGCAGCGCCAGCAGGCACGCGGCCCGGGTCTCGTCCGCGAACAGCCCGGCGAGCCGTGCCAGGCTCGTCGCCCGCGGGTCCCTCGTCGTCATGGCCCCAGCATGGGACACGGACCGTTCGGCCGCCGCCGAAGTGTCCCTACGCGGTCCGCCGCACCTGCTCGTACTGGCGTGCCAGCCCGTCCAGCAGGGCCGTCAGCCCCGTCTCGAAGGCCCGCTCGTCGATCTTCTCCTGCTGCTCGGCGAGGAGATGGGCCTGCTGGAGATGGGGGTAGTCGGCGGGGTCGTAGGCGCTCGCGTCGTCCACGAAGCCCCCGGCGAAGGAGCCGAGCGCGGAGCCCATCACGAAGTACCGCATCAGCGCGCCGATGGACGTGGCCTGCGCCGGCGGCCAGCCCGCGGCGACCATCGCGCCGTAGACGGCGTCCGCGAGGCGCAGGCCCGCCGGGCGGCGGCCGGGGCCGCGGGCCAGCACCGGGACGATGTTCGGGTGGTCGCGCAGCGCGGCCCGGTAGGAGACGGCCCAGTCGTGCAGCGCGGTCCGCCAGTCGCGGCCGTCCTCGAACATCGACAGGTCCACCTGGCCGCTCACCGAGTCGGCGACCGCCTCCAGGATCTCGTCCTTGGTGCGGAAGTGGTTGTAGAGCGAGGGCCCGCTGACGCCCAGTTCGGCGGCGAGCCGACGGGTGGAGACGGCCGCGAGGCCCTCCGCGTCCACGAGCACACGAGCGGTCTCGATGATCCGGTCGGTGCTGAGCAAGGGCTTGCGCGGTCGGGCCATGGCGCACATAGTAGGGCTGCGACTGGAAACTAGCAGTGCTAATTTAAATGTACGGTTTTCAAGTGGGGTGACTCGTGGTGAACCTGGAGCTCAGCGAGGAGCAGAGCGCGGTCCGGCAGCTCGCGCGGGACTTCGTGGAGCGGGAGATCACCCCGAACGTCATCGCCTGGGACCGCGCCGAGGAAGTCGACCGCGCGATCGTCAAGAAGCTCGGCGAGGTCGGCTTCCTGGGCCTGACCATCGACGAGGAGTACGGCGGCTCCGGCGGCGACCACCTCGCGTACTGCCTGGTCACGGAGGAGCTCGGCCGGGGCGACTCGTCGGTGCGCGGCATCGTCTCCGTGTCGCTGGGACTGGTCGCCAAGACCGTCGCCGCGTGGGGGAGCGAGGAGCAGAAGCGGCAGTGGCTGCCCGGGCTCACGTCCGGCGAGTCGGTCGGCTGCTTCGGACTCACCGAGCCGGGCACCGGCTCGGACGCCGGCAACCTCGCCACCCGAGCGGTCCGGGACGGCGACGACTACGTCATCAGCGGCACCAAGATGTTCATCACCAACGGCACCTGGGCCGACGTCGTCCTGCTCTTCGCCCGATCCACGGACGCCCCCGGCCACAAGGGTGTCTCCGCCTTCCTGGTCCCCACCGGCACACCCGGCCTGACGCGCCGCACGATCCACGGAAAGCTGGGGCTGCGCGGCCAGGCCACGGCCGAACTGGTGCTGGACGACGTACGTGTGCCCGCCTCGGCGCTGCTGGGGGAGGAGGGCAAGGGCTTCTCGGTTGCCATGTCCGCGCTCGCCAAGGGCCGGATGTCGGTCGCCGCGGGCTGTGTCGGCATAGCCCAGGCCGCTCTGGACGCGGCGGTGCGTTACGCGGGCGAGCGCGAGCAGTTCGGGAAGCCCATCGCCCGGCACCAGCTCGTCCAGGAGCTGATCAGTGACATCGCCGTGGACGTCGACGCCGCCCGGCTGCTGACATGGCGGGTCGCCGATCTGATCGACCGGGGGCGACCGTTCGCCGTCGAGTCGTCCAAGGCCAAGCTGTTCGCCTCGGAGGCGGCCGTCCGCGCCGCGAACAACGCGCTCCAGGTCTTCGGCGGCTACGGCTACATCGACGAGTACCCGGCGGGCAAGCTCCTGCGGGACGCCCGCGTGATGACCCTCTACGAGGGCACCAGCCAGATCCAGAAGCTGGTCATCGGGCGTGCGCTGACGGGGGTTTCGGCGTTCTGAGTACCTTCTGAGTACATCGGCGGATGTGGCGCGGGCCACTTCGGCCGAAGCTTGCCCCCATGAGTGACACACCGGGTAAGCAGAACACCGCGGCCTTCTACGGCCAGGCCGTAGCCTCCTTCGCCGTCGCCATGGCGGCCACCGCCATCGGTATCTACCAGCTCAGCGCCGACGCCTGGGTCCGGGGCTTCCTCGCCATCGCCGTCCTGTACCTGGTCACCTCCGCCTTCACCCTGGCCAAGGTGATCCGGGACCGGCAGGAGGGAGCGGCGGCGCCCGCCTACACCCCCTTCGAGAAGCACTGACCGGCCGCACTAAGCGCCCGCTCACCTTCAACGGTATGGTGGTGGCCCTGCCAGTGGAGAGGGGCATGTGATGGGTACGGCGGAGGAGACGGCCGGCGGCGAGGCGCAGGCGTGGGGCGAGGTCACGCCCGACGCGGCGCGGCGGCTGCTGATCGCCGCGGTGGAGGCCTTCGCCGAGCGCGGGTACCACGCCACGACGACCCGTGACATCGCGGGTCGCGCCGGGATGAGCCCCGCCGCGCTCTACATCCACTACAAGACCAAGGAAGAGCTGCTGCACCGCATCAGCAGGATCGGGCACGCCAAGGCCCTGGAGATCCTGCGGACGGCGGCCCGGCGCGAGGGCAGCGCCCGTGAGCGCCTGGCCGACGCGGTCGGCTCCTTCGTCCGCTGGCACGCCGGCGGGCGCACCACGGCCCGGGTCGTCCAGTACGAGCTGGACTCGCTCGGGCCGGACGCCCGGGCCGAGATCCTCGCGCTGCGCCGGCAGTGCGACGACGAGGTGCACCGGGTCATCGAGGACGGCGTGGCGTCGGGCGAGTTCGACGTGCTCGACGTCAAGGGGACCACCCTCGCGGTGCTCTCCCTCTGCATCGACGTGGCCCGCTGGTTCAACGTCGACGGGCCCTGGACGCCGGACGAGGTCGGCGCGCTGTACGCCGACCTCGTGCTGCGGATGGTCGGAGCCGGGGAGCCGGCGCCGGCTCAGAAGTAGTAGCGCGCCACGGACTCGGCGACACAGACGGGCTTGTCGCCGCCCTCGCGTTCCAGGGTGAAGGCGACGGTGACCTGGACACCGCCGGTCACGTCCTCGACGCCGGTGATCGTGGCGGTGGCGCGCAGCCGGGAACCGACGGGCACGGGCGCGGGGAAACGCACCTTGTTCGTGCCGTAGTTGACGCCCATCTTCACGCCCTCGACGGCGATCAGCTGCGGCCCGAAGAGGGGGAGCAGCGACAGCGTCAGATAGCCGTGCGCGATGGTCGTGCCGAAGGGGCCCGCGGCGGCCTTCTCGGGGTCGATGTGAATCCACTGGTGGTCACCGGTGGCGTCCGCGAAGAGGTCGATCCGCTTCTGGTCGATGTCGAGCCAGTCGGTGTACCCCAGCTGCTCGCCCACCGCCGACTTCAGGTCGTCGACGGACGTGAAGATCCTCGGCTGTGCCATGTCCCGGCCTCTCGCATATCAGGGATGCTGTTTCTCTAAGCGACTGCTTAGCATGGTCGGCGCCGGGGGGTCGTGTCAACGGACTGGGTAGGGTTCGATGGGTGCCCCAGATTCCAGAGAAGATCCATGAGCTCACGGTCGGCCAGCTCGCGGCGCGCAGTGGCGCGGCCGTATCCGCGCTGCACTTCTACGAGTCCAAGGGCCTGATCGGCAGTCGCCGGACCTCCGGCAACCAGCGCCGCTACTCACGTGACACGCTCCGCCGGGTCGCCTTCATCAGGGCCGCGCAGCGGGTCGGCATCCCGCTGGCCACGATCCGCGAGGCGCTGGCGGAACTCCCCGAGGAGCGGACGCCGACGAAGGAGGACTGGGCGCACCTCTCGGAAGCCTGGCGCTCCGAACTGGACGAACGCATCAAGCAGCTGAACCGCCTTCGAGACCACCTCACCGACTGCATCGGCTGCGGCTGCCTCTCCCTCGACGGCTGCGTCCTCTCCAACCCGGACGACGCCTTCGGCGAACGCCGCACGGGCTCCCGCCTGCTGGTGGACAAGGGCCGCACGTAGCTATAACTGCGGGCATGCGTGCCGCTGGGGGCGGCACGGGTGGGCGCAGCGGCACCCCGCTCCGCCGGGTTGCGCAACGCCCCGGCCCCAGCGGCGACGCCGAGTACCTCGCAAGCTAACGAGCCCCGTACTCACCCAACCCCGCCAAAACCAACTCCGCATTGGACCCGGCCCGCCTCCCGTCCGGCAGCACCAGCACATCCTCCAGCCCGACCCTCGTAGCCACCCCCAACCGCCCCGCGAGCCGCAGCACAGGCCAAGCACCCCCGTCCTCCCCGTGCAACAACACAGGACGGCCATGGGCGGATCCGATATCGGACAGCAACACCCGCGCTGCTGACACGGCACCTCCCGGGTCCGTGTCCGTCACCTCCGCCAAGACTCGCAACACCTTCGGCCCGAGCCGAGAGGCCGCGAACCGCTCCGCCCCGTCCGTCCCCGACCAGATACCGGCCTCGACCCCCACCCCGAGATCGAGGAGCGCGGCGGCCACCTCCTCCGCCCCCGGCTCATGCCAGTTGACCGACGCATGGTCGGGCAGCACGCTCCAGCCCCGGACCCGGTCCAGCCTGGCGGCGGGGTCCGGCTCCGCCCACGCCCCCGTCGTCACACCGACCGGCACCGACACCCGCGCCCGGATCGCCTCCAGCGTCACCGCGAGCACCCGCGGCGACAGCGTGTCCCGCCCGCACGGCGTCTTGGGATGGACATGGACGTCCGTGGCCCCGGCCGCGACGGCCTCCGCCGCGGACTCGGCCATGGTCTCGGGCGACAGCGGCACCGCCGTACCGTCGGCGGCTCCCCGCGTCCCGTTCAGACACACCTGCACCATGTCCCGATGGTGCCAGTCACCACTGACAGCCGGCCCCGGCGGCGACAGTGGGGGTGCGGCATCCCCGGCGCACCCCCCGCGCACCCGCGTTCGTCAAGCCGACATCAACAGTGGCCGTGCCCGCCTGGCGTACGCCAGGGACTCGGGCGTGAGCACGGGACGCGGTACCAGGATTCCGCAGTCCGCGCAGACCGGACCCGCCGATGGTTCGTGGTCCAGGTCGTACTTCCAGGCGAGCTGCTCCCCGCCGCACACCGGGCACGCCGAGCCCGGTTCGCGCTCCAGCGCGGCGATCAGCCGGCGCAGCACCTCGGCCAGCGGTTCACGGGGATGGACCGCCGGATCGTCGCACCACGCCACGCCGAAACCGCCCCAGGTCAGCCGGTGCCAGTCGTCCACGCTGCCCGGCCGGCGCAGTCCGTCGTGCTTCTCCTTCTTGCGGCGCTCGGCGAACTCGACCTCGTAGGCCAGCCAGACCGCCCGCGCCTCCTCCAGCTCGTCCAGTGCGGCCACGAGCCGCACTGGATCGGGGGACCGGTCCTCGGGACCGAATCCCGCCCGGGCGCACAAATGGTCCCAGGTCGCCCTGTGCCCGTAAGGGGCGAACCTCTCAAGGCACTTGCGCAGCGAATAGCGTCGCAAGGCCAGATCGCACCGCGGATCGCGGACCTGTCTCGCCAGACTCCGGAAACCGGCCATCGTCCTGCACCTCCGTCACACCTGCACCTGTAATCCGGTCACTTCGGCGTCGTCGTACGGACGTCGCCGAATAGACGTATCGACAAGCGAATCGGCTCCATCCGATTTCAAATGCCCTCCATAAGCCGTCCTAAGAGGCTCGCGAGTCGACTGCCGTGGTCCGTGTGCCTGTTGTGCTGACTCCAAGAAGTGACGCTTGTTCATCTTCAATCCCGGGGCTACCGGCGGTAACATCCGGCCACCCCCTCGGGAGGAGCCCCCCATGCCACGGCGTACCCCACGCACCGTTCTCGGCAGAATGAGAACTCCCCGGGGATTCCCCGGGTTCCTGAAGACCGCTTCGGTATGCGCCCTGATCGCAGGTCTTTTGTCGCCGCTTGCCCCGGCGGCCGCCGCGGAAACACCGACAGCGCAGGTCGCGGCCGCGGCGAACGACCATTGCGGGAACCAGTGTTCGGACATCCTCCCGCCGGGCCAGAACGGCAACGCCACCCTCGCCCAGATCCTCCTCAACCAGGCCTTCGGCACCCAGCCCGAGCACGCCGAGGACCAGCTCGGGCCCTACGCGAATCTCGCCAAGGGCTACACCGGCCTCACCAACGACAAGATCAACAACTTCTTCAACGACGCGTCCTTCGGGGTCCCGGCGGACCAGGTCGCCTCCACGGTCAAGCCGGCCGGGCGCAGCGACGTGACGATCGTCCGTGACAAGAAGACGGGTGTGCCGCACATCACCGGCACCACTCGGTACGGCACCGAGTTCGGGGCCGGCTACGCGGCCGCCCAGGACCGGCTGTGGCTGATGGACGTCTTCCGGCACGTCGGGCGCGGTCAGCTGACCTCCTTCGCCGGCGGCGCGCCCTCCAACCAGGGCCTGGAGCAGCAGTTCTGGCGGCACGCCCCGTACACCGAGGCCGATCTCCAGGCACAGATCGACAACGCCGTCGCCACCAACGGCGAGCGCGGCAAGCAGGCCCTCGCCGACGCCACGGCCTATCTCGACGGCATCAACTCCTACATCGACGCCTCGGACAGCGGCCGCTACTTCCCGGGCGAGTACGTCCTCACCGGGCACAAGGACTCCGTCACCAACGCCGGGAAGATCGAGCACTTCAAGATCACCGACCTGGTCGCGCTGGGCGCGGTCATCGGCGCGCTGTTCGGTTCCGGCGGGGGCGGCGAGGTCAACAACGCGCTCTCGCTGCTCGCCGCCCAGGAGAAGTACGGCGTGGCGGAGGGCACCAAGGTCTGGGAGTCCTTCCGCGAGCGCAACGACCCGGAGGCCGTCCTCACCGTCCACGACGGCAGCTTCCCGTACGCGACCAAGCCCGACGACCCGCAGGGCACGGCCCTGCCCGACGCCGGCTCGGTCGAGCCCGAGCCGCTCGTGTACGACCGCACCGGCAGCGCCAAGACCCCCAGTGCCACCGGCGCGTCCGGCGAAGCGGCCAAGACGGCCCTGTCGTCCGCCAGGCGCGGTATGTCCAACGCCCTCGTGGTCGGCGGCGAGCACACCGCCAGCGGCCACCCCGTCGCCGTGTTCGGCCCGCAGACCGGCTACTTCGCCCCCCAGCTGCTGCTGCTCCAGGAGATCCAGGGCCCGGGCATCAGCGCCCGCGGCGCCTCCTTCGCGGGCCTGAGCATGTACGTCGAACTCGGCCGCGGCCAGGACTACGCGTGGAGCGCCACGACCTCCGGCCAGGACATCATCGACACCTACGCCGTCGAACTGTGCCAGGACGACTACCACTACCTGTACCGCGGCACCTGCACACCGATGGAGAAGGTCGAGCAGAAGAACGCCTGGAAGCCGACCACGGCCGACGGCACCGCGGCCGGCTCCTACACGATGCGCGTCTGGCGCACGAAGTACGGCCCCGTCGAGTACCGCGCGACGGTCGGCGGCAAGAAGGTCGCCTACACCACCCTGCGCTCGTCCTTCCTGCACGAGGCCGACTCCATCATCGGCTTCCAGATGCTGAACGACCCCGACTACGTCAAGGGCCCGGAGTCCTTCCAGAAGGCGGTGCAGCACATCAACTACACCTTCAACTGGTTCTACGCCGACTCCGAGCACACCGCGTACTACAACAGCGGCGACAACCCGGTGCGCGCGAACGGCGTCGACGCCGAGTTCCCGGCGTGGGCGCGGCCGGCGTACGAGTGGCGTGGCTGGGACCCGGCGACCAACACGGCCGACTACACCCCGCCCTCCGCCCATCCCAACTCGATCGACCAGGACTACTACATCTCCTGGAACAACAAGCAGGCCAAGGACTACACGACAGCTCCCTGGGGCAACGGCTCCGTGCACCGCGGCAACCTCCTGGAGGACCGGGTGAAGAAGCTGGTCCGGCAGGGCGGGGTGACCCGGGCCGCGCTGGTGAAGGCCATGGCCGACGCGGCAACGGCCGACCTGAGGGCGGAGGACGTCCTGCCCGACCTGCTGAAGGTCGTCAACAGTTCACCGGTCACCGACCCCGCCGCGGCCGCTGCCGTGAGCAAGCTCCAGGCCTGGGTCGCGGCCGGCGGCAAGCGCACGGAGACCTCGGCCGGCTCCAAGAAGTACGCCGACGCCGACGCGATCCGCATCCTGGACGCCTGGTGGCTGCTGCTGGTCAAAGCCGAGTTCGAACCGGGCCTCGGCAGTGAGCTCTATGCCGCCATGACCGCGAACCTGCCCGTCGACGAGTCCCCGTCGGCCGCCCACGGACCGACCGGCTCGCACGCCGGAAGCTCATTCCAGTACGGCTGGTGGAGCTATGTCGACAAGGACATCCGGGCCGTGCTCGGCGAGCAGGTGCAGGGTCCGCTCGCCAGGAAGTACTGCGGCGACGGCAGCCTCGGCGCCTGCCGCGACACGCTGATCAGCACGTTGAAGGAGGCGGCCGGCAAGACCGCCGCCCAGGTCTACCCCGGCGACGACCAGTGCTCGGCGGGCGACCAGTGGTGCGCCGACTCGGTCATCCACCGCACCCTCGGCGGCATCAAGCACGGCAAGATCAGCTGGCAGAACCGGCCGACCTACCAGCAGGTCGTGGAGTTCACCTCGCACCGGTGACGCCAGGGCTTCTGTGGCTGACGGCGGGTCAGCGGACGCGGCCCGCCGCCAGCACCAAGCGCGCCAGCTCCTCGTGCAGGATGTCGCTGTGCGCGCCGGCCGGCGGGCCGCCGCGTCTGACCACCGCCGCCGCGTCGACGTTCACGCACCCCGAGGCGGGCAGTTCCACCGTCAGGGCCTTGGCGAGCGTGTACGCGCGCGTGCCCGGCACCGCCCGCACCCCGCCGCAGCCCATCGCGCCCCACTTCTCGCCCAGGGCCCGGATCGGATCGAGGCCGGTGGCCGACCAGCTGTCGCCCGCCATCCGCGACGCCAGCGGGTAGAACGTGCCGAGGGCCGAGTCGTGCCGGGAGTGGCAGCACACCACAGGGCCGTCGACACGGTTCTGCTGCCCTTGCAGCACCCCTCCGGCGCGCGCGTCGTGCGGCAGCCGGGCCGCGAACGCGTAGTGCGAGAACGCCCCCTGGAGCAGCGTCACGGACTTCACCGTGCGCACGCCCTCGGGGAGTCCGCGCAGCGCGAACGACACCAGCCGGGCGCCGAAACTGTGCCCCACGAGGTGCACGCGCACGCCCGGCGCCGCCTTCGCGAGCTGCCCGACGACCCGGCCGAGACCGCGCTCACCGACGGTTCCCGCGCGCCGCTTCATCGCGTAGTACGCCGCCTGCCGCAGCAGTTCGTGCGCACCGTCCCAGGGGTTCGGGAGCCTGAAGTCCCGCCGTGCGCCGGACGCTTCGAGCTCCGCGAGCGCCTGCGCGAACTCCTCGCAGGCCGCCGCCGAGGATCCGGCGAACATCTCCGGCTCGCTCTGCGGCGCCCCCTCCGCCACCGTGTCCGCCGCGAACAGCTCCTGCGGCCCGGGCGCCACCACCTCCACCAGCAGCCGCACCAGTCGCCCGAACTCCTCCAGCTCGGACTCCTCCCGCGGCTGCTGCTCCAGCAGCCGCGCGATCTGGTCGACCAGGATCGCCCGGCCCGGGAAGGTCTCCAGCAGCGCGTGCCGCGTGTCCTTGTCGAGCGCGGGACGCCCGGGGGCCCCGGCCGCCACGGCCCGGGGCAGGTCCGGGATCGGTTCGTCGGAGAACCGCATCGCCGGCCACAGCACCCCGACGTACCCGACCCGGGCCGCCGGGGCCAGCCGTGGGACGGGTGCGAGGAAACGGTCGTAGAGCCGGGTCGCGCCCGAACGGTCGTTGTTCCAGCCGTGCGCGAAGACGATCAGGTCGCGCACCTTCCGTTCGGCCACCCCGGCGAGCAACCGGTCCCGCTGGCGGCCCGCCGGGTCCCCGTCCGCGTCGAAGGTCAGCTCCCAGTAGGGAGCCACACTCATCGCCGGATCCGCCATGACAGGCCCCCTAGCCCCCGGGTGACGCCACGATCTGGGCGCATCGTCCTGCCAACGGGGCGACTTGGCCATACGTCACGGGCGCATTGGGTACCGCGGCATGCCTCGCTCAGCGGTAGACGAGGTACTCCCGCCGCGTCCGCCGGAACGCCGCCAGGTCCTGCTGCCACCCCGCCACGACCTCGTCGGTGTCCGCACCCGCGTCGATCATCGTGCGCACGCGCGTGGAGCCGGTGAGCTTGTCGATCCAGTTGTCGGGGCGCCAGGCGAAACCGCTCCAGGCCCGCTTGGCGGTCACCAGCAGGGCGATTCCCGTGCGCACGGGGTCGAACGCGGCCCGGTCGTGCACATGGACCTGTACGCCGCCGATCGTCTTGCCCTGGAACTTCGAGAAGGTGGGCGCGAAGTACGCCTCCCTGAACCGCACACCGGGCAGCCCGAGTTCGTTCGCCCCCTCCGCCCAGCGCCGGTCGACGCCCTCCGCGCCCAGCAGCTCGAACGGCCGGGTCGTGCCCCGCCCCTCCGACAGGTTCGTGCCCTCGAACAGACACGTCCCCGAGTACACCAGGGCCGTCTCGGGCGTCGGCATGTTCGGGCTCGGCGGCACCCAGGGCAGGCCGGAGGCGTCGTAGAACTCCGAGCGCTTCCAGCCCGACATCGTCACGGTCTCCAGCGGCACGGGGTCGGTCAGGAACTCGCCGTTGAACAGCCGAGCCAGCTCCGCGACGGTCATCCCGTGGGCCTGGGAGACGGGCTGCCGCCCGACGAACGTGGCGAACTCCTTGTGCAGCACGGGCCCCAGCGCCGCCCGCCCGGTCACCGGGTTGGGCCTGTCCAGGACCACGAACCGCTTGCCGGCGAGCTGCGCGGCCTCCATGCAGTCGTACAGGGTCCAGATGTACGTGTAGAAGCGGGCGCCGACGTCCTGGATGTCGAAGACGACCGTGTCCACGCCGGACGCGGTGAAGATGTCGGCGAGGGGCCGGCCGCTCTTGAGGTACGTGTCGTAGACGGGCAGGCCGGTCGCCGGGTCGTCGTAGCGGCCCTCGGAGCCGCCGGCCTGTGCGGTGCCCCGGAAGCCGTGCTCGGGGCCGAAGACGGAGGTGAGGTCGACGCGGTCGTCCGCGTGCATGACGTCGACGATGTGGCGGGCGTCGCGGGTGATGCCGGTGGGGTTGGTGACGATGCCGACCTTTTGGTTGCCGAGCAGGGTGTAGCCGTCTTGGGCGAGTCGTTCGAAGCCGGTGCGTAGTTTTCTGTGGCGCTGGGCTGCTGCGGCGGCGGGTGCGGTAGAGAGGGCTGCCGCCGTGGTCGCGGTGAGTACGGCTCGTCTGGAAGGGCGCATGCGGTGGCCTCCTTGAGCGGGGACGGTCGGCATGGGCACGGTATGCGCTCCCGCGGGCTGTGGGGAGGCAGCGGGCCGTCTGTGGTCGATCGCGCAGTTCCCCGCGCCCCTTGAGGGGCGTTGCCGATACCCCTTCCGCGGTACATACCGACCGGTTAGTCTGGCGCCATTGCTGAGCCGCGTCTAAGGAGACCGATGGTGGGAGCCTTTCAAGGGGCCGGAGTCGTTGTCACGGGGGCCGGTGGAGGTATCGGGGCCGCGCTTGCCCGGCGCTTCGCCGCCGAGGGGGCCCGGGTCGTCGTCAACGACCTGGACGCCGAGCGGGCCAAGCACGTCGCGGACGAGGTCGGGGGCATCGCCGTGCCCGGTGATGCCTCGGCGATCGTCGGGGACGCCCGGGACGCGCTCGGCGGGACCGTCGACGTGTACTGCGCCAACGCCGGTGTCGCCTTCGACGGCGTCGATTCCGGTCAGGCGCTGGACGAGAAGGCGTGGGCGACGTCCTGGGACGTGAACGTCATGGCCCATGTCCGGGCGGCTGAGCAACTGCTGCCCGCCTGGCTGGAGCGCGGCAGTGGCCGGTTCGTGTCCACCGTGTCCGCCGCCGGGCTGCTCACCATGATCGGCGCCGCCCCCTACGCCGTCACCAAGCACGGCGCCCTGGCCTTCGCCGAGTGGCTGTCGCTGACCTACCGGCACCGGGGCGTGAAGGTCCACGCCATCTGCCCGCAGGGCGTCCGCACCGACATGCTCGCCGCCACCGGCAGCGCGGGTGACCTGGTCCTGCAGCCGACCGCGATCGAGCCGGAGGCCGTCGCGGACGCCCTGGTCAAGGGCATCGAGGAGGACCGGTTCCTGATCCTGCCGCACCCGGAGGTCGCCGCCTACCATCAGGCCCGGGCCGGTGACCCCGACCGGTGGCTGACCGGCATGAACCGCATCCAGCAGCAGTGGGAGGCGAGCCGGTGACAGAGTCCCGCTACGCCGCCAAGCCCTGGCTGGACCTGCTCGACGAGGCCCAGAAGGGCCCGATAAGCCCCGCCGGCTCCCTCGTACACGCTCTGCGGCGGGTGATGGCCGAGACGCCGGACCGTGACTTCCTGGCCTACTTCGACGGCCGGCTGACCTACCGGGACGTCGACGAGCTCAGCGACTCCGTCGCCGGGCACCTCGCGGCACGCGGCCTGGAACGCGGTGACCGGGTAGCGGTGCTGCTCCAGAACTCCCCGCACTTCGTGCTCGCCGTGCTCGGTGCGTGGAAGGCGGGCGCGGTCGTCGTGCCCGTCAACCCGATGTACAAAGCGGGCGAGGTGACCCACGTCCTGCGGGACGGCGAGGTGGCCGCGCTGATCTGCTCGGACCGGGCGTGGGAGTCGTATCTGCGCGAGACGGCGGCGGACTCGCCCGTGCGGATCGTGCTCACCGGGTGCGAGCTGGACTTCCAGACGCGTGACGACGCGCGCGTGCTCACCTTCGAGCGGCTGCCGCAGGCCCGGGACGCCGATGACCTGGTGACCGTGGCGCGGGCCGGGCACAAGGCGCCCGAGGACCGGGAACCCGGCCCCTCCGACATCGCGCTGATCAGCTACACCTCCGGCACGAGCGGCGCGCCCAAGGGTGCCACCAACACCCACGGCAACATCATGTACAACGCCGAGCGGCAGCGGACCGGCCTGGGGCTGCCCGAGCGGCCCGTGTACTTCGCGATGGCGCCCCTGTTCCACATCACGGGCATGGTCTGCCAGTTCGGCGCCTGTCTGAACAGCGGGGGCACGCTCGTGCTGGCCTACCGCTTCGAGGCGGGCACGGTGCTGGACGCGTTCGCCGAGCACGCGCCGCACTACACGGTCGGCCCGTCCACGGCCTTCATGGCGCTGGCCGCCCACCCCTCCGTCACCCGTGAGCACTTCTCCTCCTTCCGGGTGATCTCCTCCGGCGGCGCCCCGCTGCCGCCCGCGCTGGTGGAGAAGTTCCGGGCGGGCTTCGGTCCGTACATTCGCAACGGCTACGGGCTGACCGAGTGCACCGCGCCCTGCGCCTCCGTGCCGCCCGGTCTGGAGGCGCCCGTCGACCCGGCCTCCGGGACGCTCGCCGTGGGCCTGCCCGGCCCCGACACCGTCGTACGGATCGTCGACGACAACGGCGCCGAGGTGCCCTTCGGCGAGCAGGGCGAGATCGCCGTACGCGGCCCGCAGGTCGTGCCCGGCTACTGGCGGCGCGCCGACGCCACCGCCGAGACCTTCCCCGGGGCCGAACTGCGCACCGGCGACATCGGCTTCATGGACGAGCAGGGCTGGCTGTACGTCGTCGACCGCAAGAAGGACATGATCAACGCGTCCGGTTTCAAGGTGTGGCCGCGTGAGGTCGAGGACGTGCTCTACACGCACCCGGCGGTGCGCGAGGCCGCCGTGGTCGGGGTGCCCGACGGCTATCGCGGGGAGACCGTCAAGGCGTACATCAGCCTGCGTCCGGACGCCGAGACGGACCCGGATGCGCTCGCCGCGTACTGCAAGGAGAGACTGGCCGCTTACAAATACCCGCGCCAGGTGGAGATCCTGCCCGACTTGCCGAAGACGGCCAGTGGGAAGATCCTCCGTCGGGAACTGCGTTCCCGGACGCAAGACAATTGACCAGCAGTACGGAAAGGCAGGTGGCGGCAGTGCCCAGGACGACGGACTCGGACGGCATCCCCGTGCCTCAGCGGCTCCTGGCCGCCGCCACCCGGCTCTTCGCCGAGTGGGGCTACGACCGCACCTCGGTGCAGGAGATCGTCGAGGCGGCCGGTGTCACCAAGGGGGCGCTGTACCACTACTTCGGCTCCAAGGACGACCTGCTGCACGAGGTGTACGCGCGTGTGCTGCGCATCCAGCAGGAGCGGCTGGACGCCGTCGCGGACGCGGACGAGCCGGTGGAGAAGCGGCTGCGGTCCGCGGCCGCGGACGTCGTGGTGACGACCATCGACAACCTCGACGACGCGATGATCTTCTGGCGGTCGATGCACCACCTCAGCCCCGAGAAGAACAAGCAGGTCCGCTCCGAGCGCCGCCGCTACCACGAGCGCTTCCGCGCGCTGGTGGAGGAGGGCCAGGAGTCGGGTGTCTTCTCGAAGACGACCCCGGCGGACCTGGTCGTCGACTACCACTTCGGCTCGGTCCACCACCTGTCGACGTGGTACCGGCCGGATGGTCCCATGAGCCCCCAACAGGTAGCCGACCACCTGGCCGACCTGCTGATGCGGGCACTGCGCCCCTGACCCAGGGGGCGGAGCCCCCTGGAAGATGGGACGGGTAGGGGCGGCGGGGGCGAGAAGACCCCCACCGCCCGCACCACCTCAGACGTACTTCTTCAACTCCCGCCGAGCCAGCGACCGCTGATGCACCTCATCGGGCCCGTCCGCGATCATCAGCGTCCGCGCCCCCGCGTACAGCTCCGCCAGCGGGAAGTCCTGACTGACACCCCCCGCACCGTGCAGCTGGATCGCCCGGTCGAGAATGTCCACCACCGCCCGAGGCGTAGCGATCTTGATCGACTGGATCTCGGTGTGCGCGCCCTTGTTCCCGACCGTGTCCATCAGCCAGGCCGTCTTCAGCACCAGCAGCCGCAACTGCTCGACCGTCACCCGCGCGTCCGCGATCCAGTTGTGCACCACACCCTGCTGCGCCAGCGCCTTCCCGAAGGCCGTACGGGACACCGCCCGCCGGCACATCAGCTCGATCGCCCGCTCCGCCATGCCGATCAGCCGCATGCAGTGGTGGATCCGGCCGGGACCGAGCCGGGCCTGCGCGATGGCGAAACCGCCGCCCTCCTCGCCGATCAGGTTCGACGCCGGCACGCGCGCCCGGTCGAAGATCACCTCGGCATGGCCGCCGTGGTAGTGGTCCTCGTAGCCGAAGACCTGCATCGCCCGCTTGATCGTGACACCCGGCGTGTCACGGGGCACCAGCACCATGGACTGCTGACGGCGGATGTCGTCGCCGTCCGGGTCCGTCTTGCCCATCACGATGAAGATCTTGCAGTCGGGGTGCATCGCCCCGGAGATGTACCACTTGCGGCCGGTGATGACGTACTCGTCGCCATCCCGCTCGATGTGCGTGGTGATGTTGGTGGCGTCCGAGGAGGCCACCTCCGGCTCGGTCATCGCGAACGCCGAGCGGATCTCACCGGCCAGCAGCGGCTCCAGCCACTGCTTCTGCTGCTGCTCGTCGCCGAACTGGGTCAGCACCTCCATGTTCCCGGTGTCGGGCGCCGCGCAGTTGGTCACCGTCGGCGCCAGCTGCGGGGACCGGCCCATGATCTCGGCGAGCGGCGCGTACTGGAGGTTGGTGAGACCGGCCCCGTACTCGGAGTCCGGCAGGAAGAGGTTCCACAGGCCCTGCCTGCGCGCCTCGGCCTTCAGCTCCTCCACCACGGGCACCGTCTCCCACGGCGAGGCGAGCGCGGCACGCTGCTCGTCCGCCACCGCCTCGGCCGGATAGACGTACTCGTCCATGAACGTGAGCAGCTTGGCGCGCAGCTCCTCGGTGCGTGCGTCGAACGCGAAGTCCATATGGATCAGCCCTCCTGAAGGCCCTCGTGAAGCGTGGTCAGCCCGTGCCGGACGAAGACGGGCACGAGGTCGCCGATGCGGTCGAACCCGCGCCCGACCGTCTGGCCGAGCGTGTAGCGGTAGTGGATGCCCTCGAGGATCACGGCGAGCTTGAACCAGGCGAACGCCGTGTACCAGGAGACCGCGGAGACGTCGCGCCCCGAGCGCGCGGCGTACCGCTCGATGAGTTCGGACGGCGCCGGATGCCCGGGGGCCTCGGCGGTCGTGGAGACGGGGGACTCGGGCATGCCCAGCGGCATGCTGTACATGACCAGCAGACCGAGGTCGGTGAGCGGGTCGCCCAGCGTCGACATCTCCCAGTCGAGGATGGCCTTGATCTGGTCGTCCTCGCCGATGAGGACGTTGTCGAGCCGGTAGTCGCCGTGCACGACGGCCGGGGCGGGGGAGCGGGGCAGGTCACGGCCGAGGGCGGCGTGCAGTTCGTCGATGCCGTCCAGCTCGCGGTTGCGGGAGGCGTCCAGCTGCTTGCCCCAGCGCCGCAGCTGCCGGTCCAGGAAGCCCTCGGGCCGCCCGAAGTCCGCGAGCTCGGCCTCGCCCGGGTTCACCGCGTGCAGCTCCACCAGCGTGTCCACCAGGTTCAGCACCGCGCCGCGGGTCCGCTCCGGACCGAGCGGGGCGAGCTGGTCGGCGGTGCGATAGGGGGTGCCCTCGACGAACTCCATGACGTAGAAGGGCGACCCGAGGACCTCCTCGTCCTCGCACAGCAGCACCGGCCGCGGAACCGGCACGGCGGTCGGATACAGCCCGCTGATCACCCGGTGCTCGCGCTTCATGTCGTGCGCGGTGGCCAGCACATGGCCGAGCGGAGGCCGCCTTACGACCCAGCGTGCGGTGCCGTCGGAGACCGCGTACGTGAGGTTCGACCGTCCGCCCTCGATCAGCCGGCCGGACAGCGGGCCGTTCACCAGGCCGGGGCGCTCCCGGTCGAGCAGGCCGCGAAGCCGGTCGAGATCGAGTCCGGGCGGGTGGTCGGGGCTCATGCGTCGCTCCTACGGGGAGATGGACGGTTCCCGACTCATGATGCCGACCGGTCGGTATGTCGTCCAGAGGGGGGCCGAAACGTGATCGGAGCCACGATAGGCCGACGGCTCCTCCCGCGGGACGCCGGGGAGGCCCGAGAGCCGGCCCGCTTCGTTCAGGCCATCCGGCTTGCGGGCCGTGCGGGGAGCCTCGAAGGTCGGAGCCATGAAGGCCATCAGCTACTCACGGTACGGCGGACCCGAGGCGCTGGCGTTCGGGGAGGTCCGCGATCCCAAGGTCGGCCCGGACGCGGTGCTGGTGAAGGTGCGGGCGGCGTCCGTGAACCCCGTCGACTGGAAGGCCCGTGAGGGCTACCTCGACGCCATCCTCGAACCCGTCTTCCCCGTGGTGCCCGGCTGGGACGTCTCGGGCGTCGTCGTACGGCCCGGCGTGGCCGTCTCGGAGTTCGACGTCGGGGACGAGGTCATCGGGTACGTACGCGAGGACTTCCTCTCCCGGGGCACCTTCGCCGAGTACGTGGCCGCGCCCCTGCGCACCCTCGCCCGCAAGCCGCGCAACCTCTCCTTCGAGGAGGCGGCCGGACTGCCGCTGGTCGGGCTCACCGCCTACCAGGTGCTGCTGAAGGTGCTCCAGGTGAAGCGGGGCGAGACCGTCCTGGTGCACGCGGCGGCCGGCGGCGTGGGATCGCTCGCCGTACAGCTCGGCACCCACCTCGGCGCCCGGGTGATCGGTACGGCGAGCGAGCCCAACCACGACTTCGTGCGGGGCCTCGGCGGTGAGCCGGTGACCTATGGGGAGGGCCTGGGGGAGCGGGTGCGGGGGCTGGCGCCCGAGGGCGTGGACGCGGTGTTCGACACGGTCGGCGGAGACGCGCTGAAGGCCTCGGCGAACCTGCTGGCCCCCGAGGGGCGACTGGTGTCGATCGCCGACGGCGACGTGGTGAACTACGGCGGCCGCTACTACTTCGTGCGCCCCGACGCCGAGGACCTCCAGCGGTTGTCCGAACTGGCGGAACAGGGCGTGGTGAGCGTGCATGTCTCCGAGACGTTCCCGCTGGAGCGGGCGGCGGACGCGCACGTGCTGAACCAGGAGGGCCGCACCCGCGGCAAGATCGTCGTGACGGTGGACTGGGAGACGGAGGGCGCGTAGCCGTCGGCCGTCGAGGCGCAGTGCGTCTCAGAGGACGAGGGCCGCCCCGCACGCCGCCATCGCCACCGTGCACAGCACCGCGGCCGTCGCGTGCCGGGGCGCGAACGCCGCTGGGCTGCCCGAGGCGGAGAGCGTGCGGATACGGCGGTGGGCGACGCCGAGGAAGCCCAGCCACAGGACACAGCACAGGGCGCACGCGACGACCCCGGCCACCGACACGCCACCGTGCAGCGCGGTCTTCACGGCGAGCACGGCCGAGACCGTGCCGGAGAGGGTCGTACGCCGCCACGCGAGCCGGGTTCGCTCGGGCTGGAGCCCGGGGTCGCGGTCGGGTGTGCGAGGCGCGCTGTGAGCCGCGCTCACCCCTCCCACCCCACGAGCACCACCAGCACCATCGCCACGGCGACGACCGCCACGACGAGGCTCAGCAACGCCGGGAACCGGGAGACGGGCAGATCCTCGCCCCGGCGCATGGCCCGCTCGCAGCGCACCCAATGGTTGACCGCCCGCAGCGAGCACAGCACCCCCGCGGCGAGCAGTGCGAGGGCCAGCCCCACCCGCCAGCCCCAGCGCAGGTCCGGCAGGAACTGGTCCACGGCGAAGCCGCCGCCGATCAGCGCGAGGGCGGTGCGCAGCCAGGCCAGGAAGGTGCGTTCGTTCGCCAGTGAGAACCGGTAGTCGGGCGTCTCGCCGTCCTGCCGGACCTCGGCGGGCGCGAACCACAACCGGACGTTCCGTACGAACTCGATCACGTGCGCGACCCTACCCGGGAGGCGATCGCCGGTCGCCGGCGCCGGCTACGGCCTCGCCCGGAACGCCTTGAGCCGCTCGTACGCCGCCAGCCCGTCCGGCACCCACTCCCAGTCCCCGAGGCGCCGCTCCACCTCGTCCTCGGGCAGGAAGTCGTGCCAGGCCACCTCCTCGGCCTGGGGCCGCACGGGAAGCTCGCAGCGGACCTCGTACACCGCCGACCACCAGCTCTGGCCGGCGCCGTTGTCGTAGAGGAACTTGAAAAGGTACCGCGGGTCCGGCAGGCCGGTCACGCCCAGTTCCTCCTCGGCCTCGCGCAGGGCCGCCGTGCCGTAGGCCTCGCCCGCGCCGACCACGCCGCCGACGAACATGTCGTAGAGGGAGGGGAAGACCAGCTTGGTGGGTGTCCGCCGGTGCACGAAGAGACGCCCCTCGGCGTCCCGGGCCTGGATGAACACACAGCGGTGCCGCAGGCCGCCGGCGTAGACCTCGCCTCGGGGCAACTGCCCGATGACCTGGTCGTTCTCGTCGACGATGTCGAGGATCTCGTCAGCAGCGCTCATGCCCTCATCCAAGCAGTGAGCGGCGCCGGAAATCACTGGGGCTGCGGCTGTGCCTGCAGCTTTCCCACGTGGGCCCGCTTCGCCAGTCCGTGCGGCATCGCCGGATGCAGCCCCAGCAGCACGATCCCGGCGACCACGGCCAGCAGACCGCCCGCCTCCCAGCTCAGGGCCACCGCGTCGGTCCGCAGCCGGTCGCCGAGGAAGCCGACGCCGCAGATGATCCCGGCGAGCGGCTGGGCCGCGGTCAGGGCGGGCAGCGACTTGCGCAGGGAGGCAGTCTCGAAGGCGCTCTGCACGAGGACCAGCCCCGTGACGCCCAGCGCGAGGACCGCGTACGGCTGCCAGCCGGTCAGCAGCTCGGCGAAGCCGCCCTCGGAGAACTTCTGCCCGCTCACCCGGGTCAGCGCGTCCTGCACGCCGTACAGCAGCCCGGCGGCCAGGGCCAGCAGCACCGGTCCGGAGCTCAGCCGCGAACGCTTGGCGTGGGTCGTGAGCAGCAGGGCGAGACCGACCATGGCCCCGATGATCAGCCACTGCCGCACCGGATCCGCCGTCGCGGCTCCGCCCTGCGGCTGGCCCGCCACGATGAACGCGGTCACCCCGCCCGCCAGCAGCAGGAGCCCCGCCCAGCCCTGGCGGCCCAGTGGCTGCTTGGTCTGCCTGCGGGACAGCGCGAGCGCGAACAGCAGGTTCGTCGCCAGCAGCGGCTCCACCAGGGACAGCTCGCCCTGCCCGAGGGCGGCGGCGCCCAGCGCCATGCCGACCACCATCAGCGCGATGCCGCCGAGCCAGCGCGGCACCTTCACCAGGTCGATCAGCAGGCGGAAGGAGAGGAAGTCGCTCAGCGGAGCCCGCTGGGCCGCGTTCTGCTGCAGAACGAAGCCGAAGCCCAGACAGCAGGCGGCGCTCAGGGCGAGCACGAGTACTAGAACCGACACGCGGTGTACCTCGATCATCAGGTCGGGTTCACGGTTGCGTAGGGGCCGACTGTACCGGCCGGCTCCGCCCGGCGCGCCCGTACGTCCTGCCATGGTCCGGGTCAAAACCGGCCAACGCTATGACGTACGTCACAAAGGGCGAAACGGAAAAATCGGATGTCGGTCTCACGCTCCTCCCACACCCCGTTGATCACAAAACCCTCACGAGTCACGCTACTTGACGCGTGTAACGCGATGGCGGCCCTTGACGTCAACCGTTGGCGGGGGGTTGGCTGTGTGTGATCAGTTCATGGCATTGCGCACACCCGCGCCCCATCGACCGCCGTGAGCCGAAACACCAGAAGAGCGCGTGAGGAAGTCCCGCGGTGTCCCCACCCCCGCCTCCCCTCGGCCGTGGCCGCAGACGTGCGGCACAGGCCTTCGACGAGGCCCTCGACGACGCCGACCTCGTGGCCGCGCGCGCCGCGCTGGCGCAGGGCCGCTGGCAGCACGTCCGTTCCCTGCTAGTCCGGACCGGAGAGGACTGGGACCGCCGCGGCCACCGGATCACGGTCCTCGCCGGGGAGTCCTACAGCGCCGCCTGGGCCCGTGAGTGGCTGCTCGCCGAACCCGAGTCCGCCGACGCCTCCGTCCTGCTCGCCCTCGCCGAGGTCCGGCGGGTGCTGCGCGGCAAGGGCAAGCCGGTCCGCGCCCGCGAGGCCTGCGAGACCGCCGCCGCCCGTGCCCCGGCCGACCCCACCCCGTGGCTCGGCCTGCTCATGCTGGAGTGCGCGACCGGCAGGGACCTGGACGTGGTCCGGCAGTTCGAGGCGGTTCGCGGCCGGTATGCCGACCACCACCACGCCCACCACCTGATGGTCGCCCGGCTCGCCGCACGCCGTACCGACGCCGGCCCGGACCCGTTGCACGAGGTCTACGACTTCGCCAACTGGGCCGCCGAACAGGCGCCGGCCGACTCTCCGCTCGCGATCCTGCCCGTCGTCGCCCACGCCGAGCGCTACCGCGTGCTGGCCGCCGCCGGGTACGAGCCCGCCGATCCGGCCGCCTCGGGCCACTGGGCCGGCCGCCGTGCCCGGCAGGTGATGAAGGCCGCCTTCGACTGGTGGCTGGAGTGGGAGCTGGAGGGCCACCCGCGCCGGCTGATCGACCTGAACTTCCTCGCCCATGCCAAGTTCTGCGAGGGGCGGGGCGCCGAGGCCGCCGCCCTGTTCCACCGGATCGGCCGGTACGCCACCCCGGCGCCCTGGTCGTACCCGGACCGCGACCCGCACACCGCCTTCGCCGCCGCTCGCGCCGGCGCACTCGGCACGGCCTGACCCCCCGCCATTTCAGAAGTGAGGACGCTCTCCCGATGACCACGGACAGTTCGAGTACGAGCACGTCCGCCGCCGGCGGCGGCATCAGTACGTTCAAGGGGCAGGAGCGCGCCCTGCGCGCCGACCGCCTCGGCACCGGGGGACTGCTGCTCTCCGTCCTCGCGGCGACCGCCCCGCTCATGGTGGTCGCTGGTGTCATGCCCACTACATTCGCGGTGATGGGCATCGTCGGCCAGCCGCTGCTCTTCGTCGTCCTCGGCGTCGTCCTGGTCCTGTTCAGCGTGGGCTACGCCGAGATGAGCCGCCACGTCCACAACGCGGGCGCCTTCTACGCGTACATCTCCCGCGGCCTCGGCGGCACCGCCGGCGCGGGTGCCGCCCTGGTCGCCCTCGTCGCCTACAACGCGCTCCAGATCGGCATCTACGGCATCTTCGGCTTCGAGGTCTCCGGGCTCCTCGCCACGTACGCCGACGTGGAGATCGCCTGGTGGATACCGGCCCTGGTGGCCGCCCTGGCCGTCGGACTGCTCGGCTGGCTGAAGATCGACGTCAACGCGCGGGTGCTCGGCGTGCTGCTGGTCATCGAGGTGCTCCTCGTCGTGATCTTCGACGTCGCCGCCCTCGCCGACCCCGGCAAGGAAGGCCTGTCGCTGCACGCCTTCAACCCCGACACGCTCACCGGCGCGGGCGTCGGCACCGCCCTGTGCTTCTGCATCGCCGCGTTCCTCGGCTTCGAGCAGGCCCCCGTCTACGCCGAGGAGACCAGCCGCCCGCACGTCCTGGTGCCGCGCGTGATGTTCTTCGCCGTCGGCGGGGTCGCCGTCTTCTTCGCGCTGAGCAGCTGGGCCCTCACCGTCGCCACCGGCCCCTCCGCGATCGTCGGCACGGCCCAGAAGCAGAGCGCGGGACTGCTGTTCTTCCTCACCGAGTCCCGCCTCGGCGGCACCTTCACCGACGTCCTGCACGTCCTGTTCGTCACCGGCATGTTCGCCGCCCTGCTCAGCTTCCACAACGTCGTCGCCCGGTACGCCTTCGCCATGGGCCGCGAGGGCCTGCTGCCCGCCGCCTTCGGCCGCACCAGCGGCACCAGCGGCGCCCCCGGCACCGGCTCGCTGCTGCAGACCGTCACGGCCGTGGTGGTCGTGATCGCCTTCGCGATCGCCGACGACAAGCCGGTCGGCGACCCGACCGCGCCCGTCCTGCAGCTGTTCACCTGGCTCGGCAACATCGGCGCCCTCGGCGTGATCGTGCTGATGGCGGCGGCCTCCCTGTCGGTCGTCGTCTTCTTCGTCCGCCGCGGCGCCGCCGGCGCCCAGGCCTGGCGGCTGGCCACCGCCACGCTGTCGGGCCTCGCCCTGCTCGTGATCGCCGGCTACACGGTGAAGGACTTCGAGGTGCTGGTCGGCGCCGGCCCCGACTCCTCGCTGAGCTGGGTCCTGCCCGGCGTCATCGGCCTCGCCCTGGCCGCCGGCCTGGTCCTGGGCCTGGTGCTGCGCGCCCGCGCCCCCGAGAAGCACGCCCGGATCGGGCTCGGCAACGAGGCGTTCCAGCTGGACAAGGCCGCGTCGTCCTGACGCACCGGACGTAAGAACCGGTTACGGAACTCTGACGAGCACCCGCGATCCCTGTCCTACCGGGGGCTGCGGGTGTTCGAATGAGAACGTGAACGAGAACGCGGGCAAGGACGTGAATGGGGGCGTGCACGAGGACGTACAAGACGGCGTGAACGACGGACACCCCGAGGAGCGGGGCACCCCGGTCGGCCGCCGTGTCTTCCTCGGCACCCTCGCCCTGGGCGCCCTGGGCGTCGCCGCCGCGCCCAAGCTGCAGCGCGGCCTGGAGGGATTCCTCGGCGGCGCCGCCGACAAGGACCCCACCGGCCTGACCGGACTGCTCCCGAACGGCGGCGGCTTCCGCTACTACTCGGTCGCCTCGTCCGTCCCGCGCAAGAACGACGACACCTACCGCCTCAGGATCGACGGCCTGGTCGACCGCCCCACCACCTACACCCTGGACGCGCTGAAGGCCCTCCCGCAGACCCGCATGGTCCGCGACGTCCAGTGCGTCACCGGCTGGCGGGTCCCGGACACGCCGTTCGAAGGCGTACGTCTCTCCCGGCTCCTCGACGCGGCCGGGGTACGCCCCACCGCGAAGGCGGTCCGCTTCACCTGCTTCGACGGCACGTACAGCGAGAGCCTCACCCTCGCCCAGGCCCGCCGCGCGGACGTCCTGGTCGCCCTGCGGATGCAGGACAAGGACCTCGGCCACTCCCACGGCGGCCCGGTACGCCTCTATGTGGCGCCCATGTACTTCTACAAGTCGGCCAAGTGGCTCTCCGGCATCACCCTCACCGACGAGGTCGAGCCGGGCTACTGGGAGGAGCGCGGCTACGACGTCGACGCCTGGGTGGGCCGCTCGAACGGACGCGACGATGCCCCCACTAGCTGACACCGCGGCCGAGGTCGGCCGCTTCACCCGGGCCGAGCGCTGGATCCACCGCACGACGGCCGCCCTGATGGGCGTCTGCGTACTGACGGCGGCCTGCCTCTACGTCCCTCAGCTCGCCGAACTCGTAGGCCGCCGTGCCCTGGTCGTCACCCTGCACAAGTGGTCAGGCCTCGCCCTGCCCGTCCCGGTCCTGGCAGGCCTCGCCTCCCGCGCCTTCCGAGCCGACCTCGGCCGGCTCAACCGCTTCGGCCCCCACGACCGCACCTGGCTGCGCGCCGCCCTGCACCGCGACAAACGGCAGGCTTCCCGCCCGGCCGCCAAGTTCAACGCCGGCCAGAAGATCTACGCGGCCTGGATCGCCGGAGCCACCCTCGTCATGCTCGCCACCGGCCTGATGATGTGGTTCACCCACCTCACCCCCCTGCTCTGGCGCACCAGCGCAACCTTCGTCCACGACTGGCTGGCCCTCACCATAGGAATCGTCCTGGCGGGCCACATCGGCATGGCGGTGGCGGACCCGGAGGCCCGCAGAGGAATGCGAACGGGCAAGGTGAGCAGCGACTGGGCGACCCGACAGCACTCTCTATGGCGCTTGTAGGTGTTGCCCTTCAGGGGCGCGGGGAACTGCGCGAACAACCACACCGCCCCCGCAGCCCCCGGACGACATCAACCACCTACGGCGCAACGGCGAAATCCAACAGCACCTTGCAAGACCGACTCCGATCAGCGGCCAGGGCAAAAGCCGACTCGGCCTCCCCCACGGGAACCACCGCACTCACCAGACCGTCGAACGCCGGCTCCACAGCCAACAACTCCAGCGCCGCATCAAACTCCGTGTCGAACCGGAACGCCCCCCGAAGCTCGATCTCCCGGCTCACCACAAGGTTCCCCGCAAACGGACTCTGCCCCGGCGGCAACATCCCCAACTGCACGACAACCCCACCCCGCCGCACCCGCCGCAGACACGCGTCAAGCCCCGCGGCCACCCCGGACGCCTCGATCGCCACATCGACTTCATCGGGCCACCCGGCGTCATCCGGGTCATCGGCCCGGACAACCGTGTCCGCACCGGCGACCCGGGCATACTCCAACGCCTCGGGCAGCAGGTCCGTCACAGTGACCCGCGCCGCCCCCGCCGCCTTCGCCGCCGCGACCACCAGACACCCGATGGGCCCGGCACCGGTCACCAGAACATGCCGCCCGGCCACGTCCCCGGCCCGCCGCACCGCGTGCAGCGCGACGGACAGCGGCTCGGCGAGCGCGGCCCGGCGCGGCTCCAGACCGTCCGGCAGCGCCCGCAACTGCTCACTCGGCACGACCACCCGCGCCGCGAACCCGCCCTGCACATGCGGGAAACGCGCCGCACTGCCCAGATAGCGGGTGTCCCGGCACACGTTCCGCCGCCCGGCCGAGCACTCCGGGCACACTCCGCACGGGGTCGCCGGGTGCACGGCCACGGCCGTACCCGGAGCCGGGCCCGAGGCGCCGTCCCCGTACGCGAGCACCGTGCCGACGACCTCGTGCCCGAGCACCATCGGCTCGCGGAGCCGGAAGTCCCCGACGCCGCCGTGCCGCCAGTAGTGCAGATCGGACCCGCACACCCCGCCGTACCGGACGGCGATCAGGGCCTGCCCGGGACCGGGCTCAGGAACCGGCAACTGCGCGACCCGGAGGTCGTCCTGACCGTGAATCACACAACCCAGCATCGAAACCTCCTGATCGGTCACTGCGATGGTCACAGCACGCTCGTCATGCCGCCGTCGACGTACAGCACCTGCCCGCTGATGAAGTCGGCGGCCGGGGAGGCGAGGAACAGCACCCCGCCCACCAGGTCTTGCGTACGGCCCCAGCGCCCGGCCGGGGTACGCCGCCGCACCCAGGCGCTGAACTCCTCGTCGTCGACGAGGGGCTTGGTCAGCTCGGTCTCGATGTAGCCCGGGCCGAGCCCGTTGACCTGCACACCGCTCGGGCCCCAGTCCGCGCACATGCCCTTGGTGAGCATCTTCAGCGCGCCCTTGGTCGCGGCGTACGGCGCGATCCCGGGCCGTACGACCTCGCTCTGCAGCGAGCAGATGTTGATGATCTTGCCGTGGCCGCGTTCCGTCATCCGGCGCGCAGCCTCACGGCCGGTCAGGAAGGCACTGGTCAGATTGGTGTCCAGGATCCGGTGCCAGTCCGAGTCGGTGAACTCCAGCAGCGGGGCGCGCAGTTGCATGCCCGCGTTGTTGACGAGGATGTCGAGCGGGCCCACCCGCTCCTCGACCTCGGCGATCCCGTCCGCCACGGACGATCCGTCGGTCACGTCGAACGCGGCCGTGTGCACCTTGTCGCCGGGCAGCCCGGCGGCGGCCTCGGCCAGCCGGTCCTTGTCGCGTCCGTTCAGGACGACCGTGCAGCCGGCTTCCGCCAGACCACGGGCGAGGGCGAGTCCGATGCCCCGGCTGGAGCCGGTCACCAGGGCCGTACGGCCGCCGATGTCGAACAGGGGGTGAGCAGTCATGGCCGTACCTCTCCTAGATCACCAAGGACAACAGCAGGACGATGCCGCCGGCGACCACCGAGATGATCGTCTCCATGACGGACCAGGTCTTGATGTTCTGGCCGACGGTCAGTCCGAAGTACTCCTTCACCATCCAGAACCCGGCGTCGTTCACATGGCTGAAGAAGAGCGAGCCTGCGCCGATGGCCAGGACGAGGAGGGCCGCGTGCGTCGTCGACATGTCGGCCGCCAGCGGGGCGACCAGACCGGCCGCCGAGACCGTCGCCACCGTCGCCGAACCGGTCGCCAGCCGGATCGCCACCGCGATCAGCCAGGCCAGCAGCAGCGCCGGGATCGACCAGTCCTCGGAGATCTCCAGGACCATCCGGCCCACGCCGGTGTCGATCAGCGTCTGCTTGAAGCCGCCGCCCGCGCCGACGATCAGCAGGATGCCCGCGATCGGCATGAGGCTCTTCTCGACGAGCGGCGAGACGCGCTCCTTGGAGAACCCGGCGGGCCGCAGCAGCGTGAAGATGCCGACCAGCACCGAGGCGAGCAGCGCGATCATCGGGGCGCCGATGACGTCGAAGACGCGCTGGACCGGGTTCTCCGGGTCGTCCACGACGATGTCGACCAGCGCCTTGGCGAGCATCAGGATCACCGGCAGCAGGACGGTGAACAGCGTGGCGCCGAAGCCGGGGCGCTTCTCCAGGTCCTCGGAGGCGCGCTGCGGAATCATGTTGTCGGGGGCGGGCACGTCCACCCAGCGGGCGGCGTACTTCGAGAACACCGGACCGGCGATGATCACCGTGGGGACGGCGACCAGGACACCGAGCGCCAGCGTCACGCCGAGGTCGGCCCCGACCGCGTCGATCGCGACCAGCGGACCGGGGTGCGGCGGCACCAGGCCGTGCATCACGGACAGGCCCGCGAGCGCCGGGATGCCGATGCGCATCAGCGAGTAGTTGCCGCGCTTGGCGACCATCAGCACCACCGGGATCAGCAGCACGATGCCGACCTCGAAGAAGAGCGGCAGTCCGATCACGGAGGCGATCAGCACCATCGCCCACGGCATCGACCGCCCGCCGGCCTTCTCCAGGATGGTGTCGACGATCTGGTCGGCGCCCCCGGAGTCGGCGAGCATCTTGCCGAGGATCGCGCCCAGGGCGATCAGCACGCCGACGCCGGCGACCGTGGTGCCGAGGCCGGCGCTGAAGCTGGTGAGGACCTTGTCCAGCGGAGCCCCTGCGATCGCGCCGAGCGCCAGTGACCCGATGGTCAGCGCCAGGAACGCGTGCAGCTTGAACTTGGTGATGAGCAGGACGATGACGGCGATGCCCGCCAGAACGGCGATGCCCAGCTGAGCGTGGCCGGCCGAGGTGATCGGCTCGGGTGCGTCCGCTGCCAGCATCTCGACGCTGAGTCTGGTCACGGGTGAGGTGTCCTTGGGGTGAGGAGTCGTAGGAAGGGAGTGAGGGGCTACTGGACGGGCTCGGGGAGATCCTCGAGCGCGCTAGCCGCCCGTTCGGTGATCTCCTCCGGGCTGCCCAGGACGTCCACGCGGACCCCCGCCTCGTCGCTCTCCAGCGGCTGGAGGGTGGCGAACTGGGAGTCGAGCAGCGCCGTGGGCATGAAGTGCCCCTGCCGGTGCGACATCCGGTCCTCGATCAGCGCGCGGTCGCCCGCGAGGTGCACGAAGACCACGCCGGGCGCGGCGGCCCGCAGCCGGTCGCGGTACGACCGCTTCAGTGCCGAGCAGCTGACCACCCCGCCGAGCCCGGCCCGCCCGTGCCCCCACGCGCCGATGGCGTCCAGCCAGGGCCAGCGGTCCTCGTCGGTGAGCGGCGTACCGGCCGACATCTTGGCGATGTTGGCCTGCGGGTGGAAATCGTCGCCCTCGGCGTAGGGAACGCCGAGCCGGGCCGCGAGCAGGGGACCGATGGTGGTCTTGCCGGTGCCCGCGACGCCCATGACCACGACGACGTGGGGGGTGTTCATCGCTGCCTCACTGTCTGCTGTCTTCGTCGACACGTGATGTCGACGCAACTGAAACCCATTAGGTACGACTAATTCAAGAGGCCGTGACAAATAAGTCTGACTTTTTATCTCCGTGATCTACCCCGTACGCTGAGTGCATGAGCACACCGGGTCGAGGGCTGCACGGCCATGTACTGGACACCCTCGGCCCCGAGATCACGGCGGGCGAGTACCCGCCGGGCAGTGTGCTGCGCACGGACGAGCTGGCCCAGCGTTTCGATGTGTCGCGCTCCGTGATGCGCGAGGCGGTCCGCGTCCTCGAGTCCATGCACCTGGTCGAGTCCCGCCGCCGTGTCGGCGTGACGGTCCGCCCCAAGTCCGAGTGGAACGTCTACGACCCCGAGGTCATCCGCTGGCGTTTGGCCGGCGCCGACCGCGCCGGGCAGTTGCGGTCCCTCACGGTGCTGCGCTCGGCGGTCGAACCGGTCGCGGCGGGCCTCGCCGCCCGGCACGCCACCGCCGAGCAGTGCGCCGAGCTCACCGAGTGCGCCCTCGGCATGGTCGCCAACTCACGCGGTCACAGGCTGGAGGAGTACCTCGTCCACGACGTCGCCTTCCACCGCGCCGTCCTGGCCGCCTCCGGCAACGAGATGTTCGCCCGCCTCGGCGACGTGGTCGCCGAGGTCCTGGCCGGCCGCACCCACCACGACGTGATGTTCGAGGACCCCGACCCGGCCGCCGTCACCCTGCATGTCCAGGTCGCCGAGGCGGTCCGCGCGGGCGACGCGGCCCGCGCGGAGGAACTGACCCGTGAGATCACGGTCGGAGCCCTCCAGGAACTGGACATCCTGGCGCCCTAGTTCTGAGCGGCTCTCAGTCGAGGATGTCTCCGTCGACGTACACCCAGGCCCCGCCGACCCGCTCGAACCGGCTCCGCTCGTGCAGCGATCCGCCCCGGTACGAGGCCCGGAACGTCACGGTCCCGGTGGTGTGGAACGCGGACCCGTCACTCGTGTCCAGGATCTCCAGGCCCGTCCACCGCATCCCGGGATCGAGGTCCAGCCGCCCGGGCCGCGTCCGAGGATGCCAGGTCCGCAGCAGATACCCGGCGTCCCCCTTCACGAAGGCGCTGTACCGCGACCGCATCAACGCCTCGGCGGTCGGGGCGGCGGCGCCTCCCGAGTGGTAGCGCCCACAGCAGTCGCCGTAGGTCCCGGGGCGGCCACAGGTGCAGGAAGGCGTCGTCATGCCGGTCATTGTCCTAGACGGCCCCACCCGTCCGGGGCGAGGGCAGCGGAGGCAGCGTCGTTCCGTACAGCCACATGTGGAACAGCGCGTCCAGCGGCTCGTCCGTGAACCGCCCCACGTGCGCGGTGAAGTTCGCCGTCGTCACGGCCCCGCCCCGGTGCTGCCCCGCCCACCCGCGCAGCATGCGGAAGAACGCGTCGTCGCCCAGGGCGCACCGCACCGCGTGCAGGACGAGCCCGCCCCGCTGGTAGAGACGGTCGTCGAACATCGACTTCCGCCCCGGATCGGCCAGCCGGAGGTCCTGAGGCAGCGAGAACAGCAACCGGTGTGCACCGGCGGCCAGTTGCTGGGCGCTGCGCCCTCCCGAGCGCTCCGACCACAGCCACTCGGCGTACTTCGCGAACCCCTCGTTCAGCCAGATCTGCCGCCAGTCGGCGATGGACACGCTGTTGCCGAACCACTGGTGCGCCAGCTCGTGCGCGACCAGCCGCTCCGAACCCCGCTCCCCGTCCACGTGGTTGGACCCGAACAGCGACAACCCCTGCGCCTCGACGGGGACGTCGAGCTCCTCCTCGGTCACGACGACCGCGTACTCGTCGAACGGGTACGGCCCGAACAGCTCCTGGAACAGGTCCATCATCGCGGGCTGCCGCGCGAAGTCCCGGGCGAACCGGGGGAGCAGATGCGCCGGGATGTGCCCGTGCTGCGGAACCCCGCCCGGGCCCGGGTCACCCAGCAGCACCGTCTGGTACTTCCCGATCGACAGCCCCACCAGATAGCTGGACGTCGGCGCCGCCTGCTCGTAGACCCAGGTGGTCGTCGAGGCCTTCGTGGTGCGGGTCAGCAGGCGTCCACCGGCCACCACCGCGTAGGCCGACGGCGTCGTGACCGAGATGTGGTACGAGGCCTTGTCGGCGGGCCGGTCGTTGCACGGGTACCACGAAGGCGCCCCGACCGGCTGGCTCGCCACCAGCGCCCCGTCCTCCAGCTCCTCCCAGCCGAGACCGCCCCAGGGACTGTTCACCGGCCGGGGGTTCCCCGACCACTGCACCTCGACGGTGAAGGCCGCACCGGCGCGCACCGGCTTCGCGGGGCGCACCCGCAGCTTGCCGCCCCGGTGCGTGTAGTGCGGCGTACGGCCGTCGACCTTCACCCGGCCCACCCGGAAGTCCGCGAGGTTCAACTGGAACTCGGTGAGCTGCCCGCGGCCCGCGATGGCGTTGATCCGCGCGGTCCCCGACAGCCGGTTCGGCGCGGGGCGGTAGTCCAGCGTGAGCTCGTACCGGTGCACCCGGTACCTGAGGTCACCGTTGCCCGGGAAATACGGGTCCTGACCCACTGACTGCTGAACCGCCACTGTTGCGTCTGCTCCCTGCACTGCGCTCGTACGACGTCCGCCGGCCCCGTGGGGGGCTGTGCCTAGCGACGCCATGCCTCGATCGGGTTGCCCAGCCAGCGCGTGTCGTCGGGCACGGACTCCGCGGCCATCACCAGGGACGCCGGACCCAGCGTGGCGCGGGCCCCGACGGCGCTGCCGGGCAGGATGATTCCGCCCGGGCCCAGAGTGGCGCCCTCACGGAGGACCACAGTATCCGTCCGCAAGATCCGGTCGTGGAAGAGGTGGGTCTGGAGCACACAGCCCCGGTTCACGGTCGCCGCGTCCCCGAGGGTCACCAGATCCGTCTCCGGCAGCCAGTAGCTCTCGACCCACACCCCCCTGCCGATGTGCGCACCGAGTCCGCGCAGCCACGCCGACAGCAGCGGCGTACCCGGCACCGAACCGGCCAGCCACGGCACGGCCAGCACCTCGACAAAGGTGTCCGCCAGCTCGTTGCGCCACACGAAGGAGCTCCACAAGGGGTGCTCGGCCCGGCGATGCCGCCCCACGAGCAGCCACTTCGCGGCGATCGAGACGAGCCCCGCCGCGCAGCCCGCCCCGAGCAGCACAAGACCCGACAGCAGGGGAGCCCACACCCCGAGCGCGCACAGCGCCGCCGCCGTCCCCACCGCCAGCGCCGCCGAGCAGAACACCGGCAGGATCCGGCAGAGCTCCACAAGACCGCGCGCCCACAGCAGCCGCGCGGGCGGATCGTACGTACGGCTCTGGTCGCCGTCGGACGCGGCCCGCGGCAGCTTCATCGGCGGCAGCCCCAGATACGAGCTGCCCTTCTTGGCCTTCTTCGGCGTCGCCGACAGCACACCCACCAGGCCGCCGTCCGGCACGCTGCGCCCCGGCCCGGTCATCCCCGAGTTGCCGAGGAAGGCCCGCCGCCCGATCTCCGCGCGCCCGACCCGCAGCCAGCCGCCGCCGAGCTCGTACGGCGCGGTCAGGGTGTCGTCCGCGAGGAACGCGCCCTCACCGACCGTGGTCAGGCTGGGCAGGGCCAGCACGGTGGACACCTCGGCCCGCCGCCCGATCCGCATCCCGAGCAGCCGCAGCCACACCGGCGTGACCAGCCCCGCGTACAGCGGGAACAGCGTGTCCCGCGACCGGTCCATCAGCTGGGTCACGGTCCAGGCCTGCCAGCCCACCCGGCTGTGCGTGGCGTGCGTGCCCTCCCGAAGCCCCAGGCTCAGCAGCCGTACGCCGATCACGATCAGCAGCGCGTACGCCAGCCCGAAGGCGAGCGTCGCCGGCACCAACGCGAGCACGGCACCACGCAGGGCCGCCGCGAGCCCGGCGTCCGGACCGACGAACAGCCCCGCCACCAGCAGCGCGGCAGCCGCCGAGACCACCGGCAACGCGGTCAGCGCGAAACCCGTCACGCCGTACATCACCCGCCAGAACGCGCCCCGCCCGGGCCGGTCCCCCGGCCAGTTGCGCTTGGCACGGCCCAGCTTGACCGCCGGCGCGCCCGCCCACCGCTGCCCGGTGGGAATCTGTCCGGTGACCGCCGAGCCGGGTGCCACCTCGGCCCGCTTGCCCACCCGCGCGCCCGGGAAGAGCAGGCTGCGCGTGCCGACGACGGCGTGCGCGCCCACCTTCACCGGCCCGACCTCCAGCCGGTCGCCGTCCAGCCAGTACCCGGACAGGTCCACCTCGGACTCGACGGCCGCGCCCCGGCCCAGCTTGAGCATGCCGGTGACCGGCGGCAGCGAGTGCAGGTCCACGTCCTGCCCGACCTTGGCGCCCAGCGCTCGCGCGTACCGCTCCAGCCAGGATCCGGTCAGTGAGGTCGCCCCGCTGAACTCGGCCAGCCGCTCGGCCGTCCACAGCCGCAGATGGACGCTCCCGCCGCGCGGGTAACGGCCCGGCCGCACCCCCCGCAGCAGCAACCGGGCCCCGCCCGCGGCGAGCCCCAGACGCCCGGGCGGGCTGAAGAGCAGCACGGCACCGGCCGCGACCAGCCACCAGGGCGCGGTCGGCAGCCAGGCGTAGCCGGGCAGCACGTTCCCGAGCGCGGCGAGCGGCACGGTCCAGCGCAGCCCGAGCAGTGTGAACAGCGGAACCAGCAGCAGGAGCTGGACGAGCTGGGCACGCCTCGGCACCGGGGCCACGACCCGCTGGGCGTTGTCGTCCTGTACCGACTCCTCCAGGTGGCGGGCCAGCTTCCGCAGGACCGGCCGCTGGTAGATGTCGAGGACGGCGGCGCTCGGGTAGCGCGTGCGCAGCCTCGTCGTCAGCTGGGCGGCGGCCAGACTGCCCCCGCCGATCGCGAAGAAGTCGTCGGAGGCCGACGTCACCGGAATGCCGAGGACATCCGTCCACTGCTCGGCGAGCCAGGCCTCGGTGCCGTACAGCGGCTCCGCCGGGCCGCCCGTCTCCAGCCCCTCCAGCGGCCAGGGCAGCGCGTCGCGGTCCACCTTGCCCGACGTACGCGTCGGCAGCTCGTCGACCGGCGCGAGCAACGGCACCAGGGCCGCGGGCAGCTCGGCGCGCAGCCGCTCGACGGCGGTCGAGTGGTCCCAGCCGTCCTGGATGACGACGTAGCCCACGAGGAGCTCGTTGCCGCTGCGGGCCGTACGCACCGCGGCCGCGGCCCCGGCCACCCCGGGCAGCGCCTGAAGCGCCGCGTCCACCTCACCGAGCTCGATACGGCGCCCACCGAGCTTGATCTGCTCATCGGCCCGCCCGAGGAAGACCAGCCCCTCCGGCTCGGCCCGCACCAGGTCACCGCTGCGGTACGCCCGCTCCCAGCCCAGCGACTGAAGCGGTGCGTACTTCTCCGCGTCCTTCTCGGCGTCGAGATACCGGGCGAGCCCGACCCCGCCGATCACCAGCTGACCGCTGCCGCCCATCGGCACGGGCTCCCCAGCCTCGTCCACGACGGCCAGCTCCCAGCCGTCCAGCGGCAGCCCGATCCGGATCGGCTCCTCGCCGCTCATCAGCGACGCGCACGCCACGACGGTCGCCTCGGTCGGCCCGTAGGTGTTCCACACCTCGCGCCCCTCGGTCACCAGACGCTGCGCCAGCTCGGGCGGGCACGCCTCCCCGCCGAAGATCAGCAGGCGTACGTCGTTGAGCGTCTCCGGCTCCCAGAGCGCGGCCAGCGTCGGCACGGTGGACACGACGGTGATCTCCTGCTCGACCAGCCAGGGCCCGAGATCGGCACCGCTCCTGACCTGCGAGCGGGGCACCGGCACCAGACAGGCGCCGTGCCGCCACGCCAGCCACATCTCCTCACAGGACGCGTCGAACGCCACGGACAGCCCCGCCATGACCCGGTCACCGGGCCCGATCGGCTCCTCGGCCAGGAACAGCCCGGCCTCCGCGTCCACGAACGCGGCGGCGCTGCGGTGGCCGACGGCCACGCCCTTGGGCTTGCCGGTGGAGCCGGAGGTGAAGATGATCCACGCGTCGTGCCCGAGGCCGGGCCGGGCGGCGGTGTGCCCGGCGGCATCGCCGACGGTCAGCTCGTGACCGGCCCCGATGACCGCCCGCACCCCGGCCTCGCCGAAGACCAGCGCGGCCCGCTCGTCCGGGTCCTCGGCGTCCACGGGCACGTAGGCCGCACCGGCGGCCAGCACGGCGAGGATCGCCACGTACAGGTCGTTGGTGCCCGACGGGACCCGGACCCCGACGCGGTCCCCGAGCCCGACCTTCGCGGCGGCCAGGCTCCGGCGCAGGTTCTCCACCTCGGCGGCCAGCGCGCGGTAGGTGAGCAGCCGGTGGCCGTCGTCGAGCGCCGGCTCGTCGGGATACGACCGTACGGATGCCTCGAAGATGTCGACCAGGGTGCGGGGCGAGGCCGCGGGGCCGGCGGAGAAGCGGGCCATGTCGCGGAGTCCTGTGCTCCACTCCCGGTCCAGCAGAGTGAGGTCGGGGCTTTCGTGCAGGGCGGCCATCGGATCCTCGCGTCTCGAACCCGGACGGTCCGGGGCGCCGTCGGGCCCGCAGGTCTGCCTGGGGATGTTCCGGTCCGGCGCGAACAAGCCCAATACTCTAGTGGTCGGGTGACTTCGTCCTGTCATGTCCGCCACTCGGAGGCAAACGCGAGACACCGCTCAGGCGCGGCGCCGCCCCCTCCCACCTGCGCTTCTCCCGGCGGGGCGAGACGTCGACCACATTCCTCGCGTCCCGGGCACAAACGACGAAAAGCCCCTCGATGAGAGGGGCTTTTCGATCTGTGTCCGAGGGGGGACTTGAACCCCCACGCCCGATAAAGGGCACTAGCACCTCAAGCTAGCGCGTCTGCCATTCCGCCACCCGGACAAGGTGTCTGTCGCGTGGGTTCTCCCCGCGGCGACGACGTAAACATTACCAGGCTTTCAGGGGTGGCCGATCACCCCCGCCCGCGCCGCGGTGGGGTGTGAACGGCGTGTGACGGGCCGGGAGCGGTCTTGGGGACCGGGCCGTCTGGAGAGAGGATGAGAGAGACCCACCAGCAGTGACAGCGGGAGGAAGCACGTGAGCGAGACGGACACGGCCAGGAGCGTCACCGGCGAGGACGAGGTCGTGGACCTCTGCCGCGAGCTGATCCAGATCGACACCAGCAACTACGGCGACCACTCGGGTCCGGGCGAGCGCAAGGCGGCCGAGTACGTCGCCGAGAAGCTCGCGGAGGTCGGGCTCGAACCGCAGATCTTCGAGTCGCACCCGGGCCGCGCCTCCACGGTGGCCCGGATCGAGGGCGAGGACCCCTCCCGGCCGGCGCTTCTCATCCACGGCCACACCGACGTCGTACCGGCCAACGCGGACGACTGGACCCACCACCCCTTCTCCGGCGAGGTCGCCGACGGCTGCGTGTGGGGCCGCGGGGCCGTCGACATGAAGGACATGGACGCGATGACCCTCGCGGTCGTCCGCGACCGGCTGCGCAGCGGGCGCAAGCCCCCGCGCGACATCGTCCTCGCGTTCCTCGCCGACGAGGAGGCGGGCGGTACGTACGGAGCGAAGCACCTCGTGCGCAACCACCCCGACCTCTTCGAGGGCGTCACCGAGGCGATCAGTGAGGTGGGCGGATTCTCGTTCACCGTGAGCGAGCAGCGGCGGCTCTACCTGATCCAGACGGCCGAGAAGGGCATGCACTGGATGAAGCTCACCGTGGCCGGCACGGCCGGGCACGGGTCGATGATCCACCGGGACAACGCGATCACCGAGCTGTCGGAGGCCGTGGCGCGGCTGGGGCGGCACAAGTTCCCGGTGCGGGTCACCAAGACCACCCGCGCCTTCCTCGACGAACTCGGTGACGCGTTCGGCACCGAACTCGACCCGGAGGACATGGAGTCGACCCTCGCGAAGCTCGGCGGCATCGCCAAGCTCATCGGCGCGACGCTGAGCAACACGGCCAACCCCACGCAGCTCGGTGCCGGCTACAAGGTCAACGTCATCCCGGGCGAGGCGACCGCCCACGTCGACGGCCGGTTCCTGCCCGGTTTCGAGGAGGAGTTCCTCACCGACCTCGACGGGATCCTCGGTCCGAACGTGCGGCGCGAGGACGTCCACGCCGACAAGGCCGTCGAGACCACCTTCGACGGGGCGCTCGTGGAGGCGATGCAGTCCTCGCTGCTGGCCGAGGACCCGACCGCCAAGGCCGTCCCCTACATGCTCTCCGGCGGCACCGACGCCAAGTCCTTCGACGACCTGGGCATCCGGGGCTTCGGCTTCGTACCGCTGAAGCTGCCCCCGGAGCTGGACTTCGCGGGCATGTTCCACGGTGTCGACGAGCGGGTGCCGGTGGACGGCCTGAAGTTCGGCGTGCGGGTGCTCGACCGGTTCATCGACGCGTCCTGAATCGGCCCTCCGGTACGGAACTATTCGCTCGCCCGTACGGAACCGACTGGGAAGAGTGAATGCGACCATAAGCTCGTAGCCTCATTACTCCCTCCTCGTTACAGGTAATGCGATCGCAAGATGGGTCGCTTTGCCAACTAGGAGGAATAATGATCAAGAAGGTCGTCGCTGCTGCGGCTGCCACCGGTGGGCTGGTTCTCGCGGGCGCGGGCCTGGCCGTCGCCGACTCGGGTGCCCAGGGTGCCGCCGTGCACTCCCCGGGTGTCCTGTCCGGCAACGTTGTTCAGGTGCCCGTTCACGTCCCGGTGAACGTCTGCGGCAACACGGTCTCCGTGATCGGGCTGCTGAACCCCGCCTTCGGCAACACCTGCATCAACAAGTGATGCTTTCCCCTCGCTGAGGGGAGCTCAAAAGCCATCGGTCCCGGAGCGCGTGCCATGCGCTCCGGGACCGAACGCTTCTTTCGAGTAATTCGAGAAGAATTCGAGACAGGGCCGAAGGTAGGTATTCAGCAATGCGACAGGTCACCCGCAAGGGTCTGATGACCGTGGCGGCCGCGACCGGCGTGATCGCCGCCGCGGGCGGCTCCGCTTACGCCGACTCGGGCGCGCAGGGCTCCAGTTCGGGCTCGCCCGGCGTGCTCTCCGGGAACACGGTGCAGGCGCCGGTGCACGCGCCGGTCAACGTCTGCGGCAACACGGTCAACGTCATCGGTGTCCTCAACCCGTCGGTGGGCAACTCGTGTGCCAACAAGGGCGGTGGATCGTCCCCGGGCGGCCACGGCGGCTCGCACGCGGGCGGCCACGCCAGTGACTCGCCCGGCGTCGGCTCGGGCAACCACGTCCAGGTGCCGATCCATGTGCCGGTGAACGCCTGCGGCAACAGCGTGGATGTCATCGGCGTCGGCAACTCCACCACGGGCAACGACTGCGCGAACGGCTCCGGCGGGCATCACACCGACCCGCCCGGCGGCGGATACGAGACGCCGCCCGGGCAGCCGGGGAACCCCGGTGAGCCGGGGGAGCCCGGCAACCCGGGTGAGCCGGGTGAGCCCGGCAATCCTGGTGAGCCGGGGAACCCCGGTGAGCCTGGCAACCCGGGTGAGCCCGGTAACCCGGGTGAGCCCGTCAACCCCGGTAACCCGGGGGAGCCCGGCAACCCCGGTGAACCCGGCAACCCGGGCAGCCCCGAGAACCCCGGGAACGAGCCGGGCGGCCAGTTCGTCACCCAGCCCAAGGGCGACGCCCAGCTCGCGGAGACCGGCAGCAGCCTGCCGCTCGGCCTCACCCTGCCGGCCGGTGCGGGCGCGCTGCTGGCGGGCGCGATCCTCTACCGCAAGGCGCGTGCCTCGGCCTGACACCTGCGGCAAACACCCAGGCAAACGGAGCGGGCCCCGCCGATGCGGGGCCCGCTCCCGTGTATGCCTTCTCCCGGTGCGCCGTCTCAGCTCACCACGTGGCCCGCACCTGGCGGATGATCCGCCGGCGCAACCGCACCTTGCGGCTGCCGTCGCGCAGCAGGCTCAGACGGTGCAACTCCCAGTGTCCGTACTCGGCGTGGTCCGTCAGCAGACGTGCCGTTTCCTTGCGGGAGACCCCACGAGGTACGTACACGTCGACAAATTCGTATTCCGGCATCGCATCTATTGTGCGGGCTGGGGCCTGGTACGGATAGCGTCTGCACTATGTCTGATGCTGCGCAGCCCACCGCTGCCGAGGTACGCGCCGCCGCCGAGGCGGTCAAGACCGCGCTCGACCGCCACCTGGCCGCGGTCGAAGGCAGGTCGGGTGAGGACGACCCGGCCGTCTACGAGGCGTTCAACCAGCTGGCCGCGGCCGCAGAGGTGTACGACGAACTGCTCTACGACCGCTATGACGAGGTCACCCCCTTCGAGATCCCCGGTGCGGAGGACGCGCTGCCCCCGTACGCGGGCCCCGAGGAACCGAACGCGCTGAGCGTACTGATCCGCCGCGACTACGCGGTGGCGGAGCCACAGCGTCTCCTGGCACAGGCGCAGCGGATCGAGGCCGCCGAAGGCGAGGACGGCCCGGCCGCCTCCGGGACGACCCATGGCGCGCTCGGCCTGCTCTTCGGCGAGTTCGAGCCCGACGAGATCGCCTCCCGGCACAAGGAGTTCGGACTCGAGGAGGGCGACTCCACTCTCTGGGTGATGGCGGCGGACGAACCGGCCGAACCCGGAGAGTGGCTGGAGGCCCCGTTCGAGCAGGTCGACCCGCAGCAGGTGGTCTGCCGCTTCGACGTCAGCGCCGTGTTCGACGACGTCGAGGACGACGATGTCGAAGAGGACGAAGAGGACGACGATGGGGAGGGCCTGGAGGAGGGCCTCACCGACCTGGACGAGGACGAGGACCTGGAGCGCCTGGACGCGGACCGCCGCTGAGCGCACACGCCGGCCACCCGACGGCGGTGGTCACGGGGACTGCCCCGTGACCACCGCCGTCGTCAGCTTCCGTCGACCTGCGGAGCGAGCAGCACCGGAAGCCGGGTCGTCCGGGGCTTCGCCGGAACCTCGGCCACGGCCTTGGGCAACGCCTGTTCCACCCCGTGCACCACGGACAGATGGCGGTCGGCCCGCCCGAACGCCGTGTACACCCAGGGCCGGCTGAGCGTCTGCGCGGCATCGCCGGGCAGTACCACGACCACCGCGGGCCACCGGCTCCCCACCGCCTGGTGCGCGGTCAGCGCCCACCCGTGCCGTACGGACTGCTCGACCCGCTCCTTCGGTACGACGACGTCCTCGCCCTCGCACGACAGATGGAGCCCCTCGGCGTCCGCCTTGACCACACGGCCCGGCAGCGTACGGCCCGGCGTGGGGGAGTGGACGATCCGGTCACCGGGGTCGAAGCCGCCGAAGCGGCCCGGGCCCGGGTTGAGCCGCTCCTTCAACGCCGTGTTGAGCGCGCGGGTGCCGACGGCGCCGCCGTGTCCCGGTGTGATCACCTGAGTCTCCTCGGCCGGTACGCCGATCGCCCGCGGCACCGAGTCGACCACGAGCTGCACCGCCCGGTGCACCGCCTCGCCCGCGTCCCGCACCGGCACGATCACGACCTCCTTGCCGGGGGCCTCGACCGGGTTCAGCTCGCCGATGCCGATCCCCGAGACCAGCTCGCCCAGCGGCCCCGGGTCCGGCCGCCGCGAGGCGACCTGCGGGCAGATCCGCGCCGCGAGCAGATCCGCGAACACCCGGCCCGGCCCCACGGACCACAGCACCGCGGGGTCCCCGGCCAGCACCAGCCGCGCCCCGTCGGGCAGCGACTCCGTCAGCAGCGCCGCCGTCTCGACGTCCAGCTGCGGCGCGTCGAGCACGACGAGCAGATCGAGATCCAGCGCCCCCTCGGCATCCCGGCCGGGGCCTTCGAGGCCGGCGAGCAGCCCGGAGACGGTGGCGACGGGGGAGCGGCCCTCATCCGCCGCGCCCTCATCCGCCGCGCCCTCCGGGCCGGAGCGCAGCAGAGCCGCGAAACGGTTCCGGCCGATCGGGCCATGGGCGGCCGCCCAGGCGCGCAGCCCGAGGGAGTGCGCGGCGGTCAGCAGCGCGGCCGGTTCGGCCAGGGACGCCTCCGCGCCGGTGTGCAGGACCAGGCCATGACCGGCGACCGCGCGGAGCAGCTCACCCGCCGATCCCTGGGCCGCGGCGGCGAGCCGTTCCCACTCCTCGGCCGAACCGTCCTGCTTGGGCGCCGAGTTGACCAGCCGGGCCAGACCGTCCGCCAGGCTCTCCTCCGCGAGCGCGTACCGCTCGAGCCCGACCAGGACCCGGACCGGGCGCTCCTCGTCCTCCTCCGAGCCGTCCTCCTCCGAGTCGTCCTGCTTCGCCCGGGCCGGCGCACCGGTCTCCTCCAGGGCGTCCTGGAAGACCAGCGCGTCGCCCTCCGCGATCGTGTCCTGCACGGCGCTGTCGGGCTCCGGCACGCCCCGCTGCGCCAGGGCCGCGAGAAGCGCCGGCATCTCCAGGGCGGTGTGCCCGGCCAGCGCGGCCTGCTCCAGGAGCCAGACGGTGACGGCCCGGCCCCGTCGCTCGTCGTCCGGGCCGCACTCGGCGCCGAGCAGCGCCCGCGCGAATCCGTCGGCCTGCTCGGGCCGCACACCGGCGACCCGCAGCAACTGCCAGGGGTCCGCGCGCAGCCGCTCGTCCGCGCCCTCGCCGAGTGCCTCGGCCACTTGCGGCGCGAGCGTGTCCGGGGCACCGCCCTCGCCGAGCACACGCAGGACGGCCCGCACCGCCTCCGGAGCGGGTGCCGAGGACGCGGCGACGGTCTCGGCCGGCACCGGCCGCGGTGGCCGTACCGGCTCGGGAGCGGAGCGCCGGGGGGCGGGCGCGGGCTCTGCGAACACCGCGGCCGCCGGCTTCTCACCGCTCTCCACGGCCCGTACGGCGGCGAGCAGATCGGCGGCCTTGCCGCTCAGCTTGGTGCCGCTCTCGATCGGCGCCTGCTTCTCGGCCTTCCGCTGCTCGATGCGCTCCCGCTCGGCCTGCTGGGCCCGCAGCTCGGCCTCGGCCTCGGACACCTGGCCGGCAGCGGCCGCGTCCCCTTGGGCCTCCTCGGTCTCCGCACCACCGGTCGGCTTCCCCGGCTCGGCGTCCTCCGTGGTCTCCGGCTCCGTGCTCACAGCGTGCTCCAGTCGTGATCGGGATAGCGGTGCACGGGCGCCGACACATCGTCGAGCGCCCGGCAGATCTCGTCAGGAAGACTAAGGGCCTCCACTGACAACGCGGCCGTGAGCTGCTGCGCGTTGCGCGCGCCGACGACGGGGGCGGCCACGCCCGGCCGGTCACGGACCCATGCCAGGGCCACCTGGAGCGGCGTCACCGCGAGGCCGTCGGCCGCGGTCGTCACGGCGTCCACGATGCGGCTCGCCGTGTCGTCGAGGTACGGCGCGACGAACGGGGCGAGGTGCTCCGAGGCGCCGCGCGAGTCCGAGGGCGTCGTGTCGCCCCGGTACTTGCCCGTCAGCACCCCACGCCCCAGCGGGGAGGACGGCAGCAGTCCGATGCCCAGGTCCAGCGCGGCCGGCAGCACCTCGCGCTCGACACCGCGCTGGAGCAGCGAGTACTCCAGCTGGGTGCCCGCCAGCCGGGTCCGGGTGCCGGGGGAGGCGAGCTGCCAGGTGGCGGCCTTGGCCAGCTGCCAGCCGCAGAAGTTGGAGACCGCGGCGTAGCGGGCACGTCCGCTGGTGACCGCGAGGTCCAGGGCCTGGAGGGTCTCCTCCAGCGGGGTGTCCGGGTCGAAGGCGTGCACGTGCCACAGGTCGACATAGTCGGTTCCGAGGCGGGAGAGCGAGGCGTCCAGCGCGGCGAGCAGATGGCCACGCGAGCCGTCGAAGCGGCGGTCGGGGTCCGGTACGCTGCCGGCCTTGGTCGAGATGACCAGGTCACGGCGGGGCACCAGGCCGTCTATGAGTCGGCCTAGCAGGTACTCGGCCTCTCCGTCGCCGTACACGTCCGCGGTGTCGACGAGGGTCCCGCCCGCTTCCCAGAACGTCTTCATCAGGTCCGCGGCGTCGTGCTCGTCGGTGTCCCGCCCCCAGGTCAGGGTGCCGAGCCCGATCCGCGACACACGAAGGCCGGTGCGGCCGAGATGCCTCTGCTCCATGAACGCCGAGATTACTGGCCAGAACCTACGGTGTGGGGGGCTGTGGACGACCGATTTCCGCGCGCTATGGTCTGCGGACAAGGCACGTTACTGATGGGTAAGGGGAATCGGGATGCAGCTCGGTATCAACCTCGGCTACTGGGGTGCCGGCATGGACGCGGACAATCTGGCCGTCGCCCAGGAGGCCGACCGGCTCGGATACGACGTCTGCTGGGCCGCCGAGGCCTATGGATCCGACGCCGCCACCGTACTGACCTGGGTCGCCGCCCAGACCGAACGGATCGACGTCGGCTCGGCCATCTTCCAGATCCCGGCGCGCCAGCCCGCGATGACCGCCATGACGGCCGCCACCCTCGACTCGCTCTCCGGCGGCCGCTTCCGCCTCGGCCTAGGCGTCTCCGGGCCGCAGGTCTCCGAGGGCTGGTACGGCGTCAAGTTCGACAAGCCGCTGGCACGCACGCGTGAGTACGTCGAGATCATCCGCAAGGCCATGACGCGCGAGCGCCTGTCGTACGAGGGTCAGCACTGGACGCTGCCGCTGCCCGGCGGTCCGGGCAAGCCCCTCAAGCTGACCGTGCACCCGCAGCGCGAGCACATCCCGCTGTACATCGCCGCGATCGGCCCCAAGAACCTCGAGCAGACCGGCGAGATCGCCGACGGCGCCCTGCTGATCTTCCCCTCCGCCGACCACCTCGAGGACACAGCGATCCAGTACCTGCGGGCCGGCCGGGAGAAGGCGGGCAAGACCCTCGACGGCTTCGACATCTGCCCGACCCTGCCCCTGGCCCTCGGCGACGACAAGGACGTGACCACGCTCGCCGACACCTTCCGCCCCTACACCGCGCTGTACGTCGGCGGCATGGGCAGCCGCAAGCAGAACTTCTACAACCAGCTCGCCCAGCGCATGGGCTACGAGAAGGAAGCCGCCGAGATCCAGGACAAGTACCTGTCCGGCGACAAGCAGGGCGCCGCGGCCGCCGTACCGCACGACCTGATCGACAAGACGACCCTGCTCGGTTCCGTGGAGCGCATCGCGGACCGGATGAAGGCCTACGCTCAGGCCGGTGTCACCACGCTCACCCTGGCCCCGGCGGGCTTCACGCTCGACGAGCGGATCGCGTCCCTCCGCGCCGGCACGGAGGCCCTGGAGCGCGCCGGGCTCGCCTGACACGGCTGAAGCCCGACGGAGATTTCTGCGGCCGTGGTGGGGGCTCGGGGGGTCTTCCCCGCCACGGCCGTCACGCAGAACAACGCGGGGAGCCGCCGACGGTTACGTCCTCCATTTGGCGGAGTTGTCCGTCGCACCTGTTGCAGCACCGTGCGGCCCGCACTTGACTCGTTCTTTGCGGAAACTGCGGAATCCTGCAGCACGCGCACGCGCGCGGGAGAGGTGCCCACGATGCTTTCGGCCAAGAGTCTGTTCCAGGAGATCCTCGCCAACGACGAGTCCTTCGCCCTGTTCTGCTCCATCGCCGCGAGCGGCGAGTCCCAGGGCGGCTGGGAGAACGCCCGTATCGCCGCGCTCGTCCCGGAGAGCGAGCGAGAACTCGCCCCCAAGATCACCCGCCACGGCGCCGACGAGGACAAGCACGGGCGGATCTTCAACGCCCTGCTGAAGAAGCGCGGCCTCGACCCCGTCCCGGTCCCGCCGGAGACCGACTACACGATGCTCCTGGAGAAGAACGGCATCGGCCTCGCGCACGAGCAGCTCAAGCGCGACGAGCGGCTCGCGGTCCGGGACATCGTCACGTACCTCTCGCACAGCAGGGTCACCGAACAGCGCGCCTCCGAGCAGATGGACCTGCTCCGCAAGCACTTCGCCGACGACCCCGACATCGGCCGCGCGGTCAAGCAGATCTCCAACGACGAGGACAACCACCTCGCCTACTGCCACGAGGAATTGCTGCGCTTCGCCTACGCGGGCCACGGCCGGGTCATCCAGCGGACCCTGCGCGAGTGCGCGCTCGCCGAGATCCGGATCTACCGGGACGTCAGCCTCGCGGTCATGGCGAACATGGGGCGCATCCTGGGCTGGCCGAAGGCCAAGTCGGCGATGCTGGCGGCGGGCATCCACGCGGTGTACGCCTACGAACGGCTGGGCGGCTGGCGCCGGATGGTGTCCCTGGAGATGCCCGAGCGCCGCGACGCGCTCGGCGGCCCGGCCTCCACGGCACCCGAGTTCGCCTGAGCCCACCCGGTCTACAGCCACCCCCGGCGCTTGAACAGGCGGAACACCAGCACCTCCAGGACGACCATCAGCATGATGAGAACCGGGTAGGACCACTCCCAGCGCAGCTCGGGCATGTGCTCGAAGTTCATGCCGTAGATCCCCGCGACCATCGTGGGGATCGCGGCCATGGCCGCCCAGGCGGAGATCTTCCGCATGTCGTCGTTCTGCCGGACGCTCATCTGCGCCAGATGTGCCGAGAGGATGTCCGACACCAGCCGGTCCAAGTTCTCCACGGACTCGTTGACGCGCGTGAGGTGGTCGCCGACGTCCCGGAAGAAGGGCCGGGCCCGGTCGTCCACGAACGGCACCGTCACACCGGACTGCGCCGTGCCCGCCAGCCGGCTCACCGGCAGGGCCAGCGGCCCGGTCGCCCGGCGGAACTCCAGAACCTGGCGCTTGAAGGCGTAGATCCGGGACGCGGTGTTCCGCGAGCCGCCGTCGAGCGGTGAGAACACCTCCGTCTCCAGCCCCTCCAGGTCGGCCTGCAACTCGATCGCGACGTCCAGATAGTGGTCGACGGTGGCGTCGGCGATCGCGTACAGCACGGACGTGGGCCCGTTGCCCAGCAGCTCCGGCTCGTGCTCCAGCCGGTGCCGTACGGCCTTGAGCGGGGCGCCCTCGCCGTGCCGGACGGTGACCGCGAAGGAGTCGCCCAGGAAGATCATGATCTCGCCGGTGGAGACGGTGTCGCTCCGCGGCTCGTAGACCACCGGCTTGAGGACCACGAAGAGCGAGTCGTCGTACACCTCCAGCTTGGGCCGCTGATGGGCCTTGAGGGCGTCCTCGACGGCCAGCGGGTGCAGGCCGAACTCCCGGGTGACATGGTCGAATTCGCGCTCTGTCGGCTCGTGCAGCCCGATCCACACGAAACCTCCCGCCCCACGGGCCTCACCCAGGGCGTCGGAGAAGTCCTCCGGCCCCTCGGTCCGGTGTCCGTCGCGGTAGATGGCACAGTCGACGATCACGAAGCGAGTCTCCCGTCACTCGAACGACACCGTACGCGCGCGTGCGCCTACGCTGGATCGCATGCCCACGTTGATCCTGGTCCGGCACGGACGTTCCACCGCCAACACCGAGGGACTGCTCGCCGGCTGGACGCCCGGCGTGGCCCTCGACGAACGCGGCGCCGCGCAGGCCGCCGCGCTGCCCGGGCGGCTCGCCGAACTGCCCCTCGCCGAGATCGTCGCCAGCCCGCTCCAGCGCTGCCAGGAGACGATCGGGCCCCTTCTCGAGGCCCGGCCGGATCTGCGCCCGCACACCGACGAGCGCATCGGCGAGTGCCACTACGGCGACTGGTCCGGGCGCAAGCTCGCCGAGCTCAAGGACGAGCCCCTGATGGAGGTGGTGCAGGCGCACCCGTCCGCGGCGGCCTTCCCCGGCGGCGAGTCGATGCGGGCCATGCAGACCCGTGCCGCCGAGGCCGTGCGCGAGTGGAACGCGCGCGTGGAGCGCGACCACGGCGCCGACGCCGTCTACCTCATGTGCTCGCACGGCGACATCATCAAGTCGCTCGTCGCCGAGGCACTCGGACTTCATCTGGACCTCTTCCAGCGGATTTCCGTTGAACCGTGTTCCATCACCGCGATCCGTTACACACGACTGCGACCGTTTCTCGTCCGCCTCGGCGACACCGGCGACTTCACGTCCCTGGTGCCGCGCGAGGAACCGCCGGGCGACGACGCCCAAGTCGGGGGTGGTGCGGGCGCACCGTGATCGTCCGCCGCAGTAGGGTGAAGCGGTCGCAGCAGTGCCGTGGTCACACGGCCCCCACGATTCCAATGGAGACAGGACGTGTCCCGTCAGGTGTTCCTCTACGACCATCCGGAGCGTTTCGTGGCCGGTACGGTCGGGCTGCCCGGACGCCGTTCGTTCTTCCTCCAGGCCACCGCCGGCTCCCGGGTGACCAGCGTGGCCCTGGAGAAGACCCAGGTCGCCGCGCTCGCCGAGCGCATGGACGAACTGCTCGACGAGGTCGTACGCCGTAGCGGCGGCAGCGCCTCCGTCCCCGCCGTCGCACCGACGGAGATCAACGACAGCGCCCCGCTGGACACCCCCGTCGAGGAGGAGTTCCGGGTCGGCACCATGGCGCTCGCCTGGGACGGCGACGAGCAGCTCATGATCGTCGAGGCGCAGGCGCTCGTGGAGCTCGACGCCGACTCCGAGGAGGACCTCGCCGAGGCCGAGGAGCGGCTGCTCCAGGACGAGGAGAACGGGCCGCCGATGCTGCGGGTCAGGCTCACCGGCGCGCAGGCGAGGGCCTTCGCCAAGCGCGCCCTCGACGTCGTCAACGCCGGGCGGCCGCCGTGCCCGCTGTGCAGCCTCCCGCTCGACCCGGAAGGACACGTATGTCCGCGCCAGAACGGATACCGCCGCGGAGCGTGACACCTCCTGACGACCCCGCCGAGCTGCTCGCCCGGGGCGAACTCACCGTACGCGGCCGCATCCGTGACGCCTCCAACGCCGCCCTGTACTGCTCGGTGTCCTACGACGGCCGGGAAGCGGCCTGCGTCTACAAGCCGGTCGCCGGGGAGCGGCCCCTGTGGGACTTCCCCGACGGGACCCTCGCCCAGCGCGAGGTCGCCGCGTACGAGGTCTCCGAGGCGACCGGCTGGGGCCTCGTACCGCCCACCGTGCTGCGCGACGGCCCCTACGGCGAGGGCATGTGCCAGCTGTGGATCGAGGCGGTGCCGGACGCCGAGCTGCTCGCGCTGGTCGACGGGGAGGAACCCGAACCGGGCTGGAAGGCGATCGGGTTCGCCGAGGTCGGCGAGGGACGTACCGCGCTGCTCGTGCACGCCGACGACGAGCGGCTGCGGCGGCTCGCGGTGCTGGACGCCGTGATCAACAACGCCGACCGCAAGGGCGGGCACCTGCTGCCCACGGGCGACGGGCGGTTGTACGGGATCGACCACGGCGTGACCTTCAACGCGGAGAACAAGCTGCGGACCCTGCTGTGGGGCTGGGCGGGGGAGCCCCTCACCCGGGAGGCCGCCGACGTCCTCGAGGGCCTCAGAAAGGATCTGGCCGAGGGCGGGGCCCTCACCGCACGGCTGGAACCGCTGATCACCGCCGCCGAGATCGACGCCGCACGCGCGCGGGTCGGTGCGCTCCTCGCCTCGGGGACGCATCCGGAGCCGAGTGGGGAGTGGCCGGCGATTCCCTGGCCACCCGTGTAGGAGCACAGAGGCCGAGATCGCGCAAGAACGCCTTCTCGGCCGTCCGGACCGCTCCCATTCGTATATGGAACTTCAGTCCGGTTACGCTCATGACATGCATGCCTGGCCCGCTTCCGAGGTCCCCGCCCTGCCTGGTCAGGGCCGCGACCTGAGGATCCACGACACCGCGACCGGCGGCCTCGTCACCCTCGACCCCGGTCCCGTCGCCCGTATCTACGTCTGCGGCATCACCCCGTACGACGCCACCCACCTGGGACACGCGGCGACGTACAACGCGTTCGACCTCGTGCAGCGCGTGTGGCTCGATACCAAGCGGCAGGTTCACTACGTCCAGAACGTCACCGACGTCGACGATCCGCTCCTGGAGCGGGCGCAGCGCGACGGTATCGACTGGGCCGCCCTCGCCGAGAAGGAGACGGTTCTCTTCCGCGAGGACATGACGGCCCTGCGGATGCTGCCGCCGCGGCAGTACATAGGCGCCGTCGAGGCGATACCCGGCATCATCCCGCTCGTCGAGCGGCTGCGGGACGCGGGCGCGGCCTACGAACTCGAAGGGGACGTCTACTTCTCCGTCGAGTCCGACCCGCACTTCGGCAAGGTCTCGAACCTCGACGCCGAGGCGATGCGGCTGCTGTCCGCCGAGCGCGGCGGCGACCCGGACCGGCCGGGCAAGAAGAACCCCCTCGACCCGATGCTCTGGATGGCGGCCCGCGAGGGCGAGCCCAGCTGGGACGGCGGATCGCTCGGGCGCGGACGGCCCGGCTGGCACATCGAGTGCGTGGCCATCGCCCTCGACCATCTCGGCATGGGCTTCGACATCCAGGGCGGCGGCTCCGACCTCGCCTTCCCGCACCACGAGATGGGCGCCTCGCACGCCCAGGCCCTCACCGGCGAGTTCCCCATGGCCAAGGCGTATGTGCACGCCGGCATGGTCGCCCTCGACGGCGAGAAGATGTCCAAGTCCAAGGGCAACCTGGTCTTCGTCTCCAAGCTCCGGCACGACGGCGTCGACCCGGCCGCCATCCGGCTCGCGCTGCTCGCCCACCACTACCGCGCCGACTGGGAGTGGACCGACCAGGTCCTCCAGGACGCCGTCGCCCGGCTCGGCCGCTGGCGTGCCGCCGTGTCCCGGCCCGACGGCCCGCCCGCGGAGGCCCTCGTGGAGGAGATCCGCGAAGCCCTCGCGAACGATCTGGACGCCCCTGCCGCGCTCGCCGCGGTCGACCGCTGGGCCGCCCTCCAGGAGGAGAGCGGCGGTACGGACATCGGCGCACCCGGTGTCGTCTCCCGCGCGGTGGACGCGCTGCTCGGCGTGGCGCTCTAGCCGTAGACAGGCAGAAGGGGCGTCTCCCGGCCGGGAGACGCCCCTTCTGCCTGTGCATGCGCGGCTCAGTCCTCCGACGACTCCTCGTCGTCCGTGCCCGGCTTGGGCTGGGACGGGGACTCCCCGTCGTCCGTGCCCGCCTTGGGCGGCTTCGGCGGTCGGGTACGGCCGCTGGGGCTGTCCCGCAGATACGACGTGCTGTCGCTGCCGTCCGCCGTGGCGTGTCCGCCGGAGGCGGTCGGTCCGCCGCCGTCCCGGCGTCTCAGATAGCGCTCGAACTCACGCGCGATGGCCTCGCCCGACGCCTCCGGCAGCTCGGCGGTGTCCCGGGCCTCCTCCAGCGACTGGACGTACTCGGCGACCTCGCTGTCCTCGGCGGCCAGCTGGTCCACTCCCACCTGCCAGGCGCGCGCGTCCTCGGGCAGCTCGCCCAGCGGGATGCGCACATCGATCAGGTCCTCCAGGCGGTTCAGGAGAGCCAGCGTGGCCTTCGGGTTGGGCGGCTGCGACACATAGTGCGGCACCGCAGCCCACAGCGAGACGGCCGGTACGCCCGCGTGCGTGCACGCCTCCTGGAGGACGCCCACGATGCCCGTGGGGCCCTCGTACTTGGTCTCCTCCAGGTCCATCCGGCGGGCCAGGTCGGCGTCGGACGTCGTCCCGCTGATCGGAACCGGACGCGTGTGCGGGGTGTCGCCGAGCAGGGCGCCCAGGACGACCACCAGTTCCACCCCCAGTTCGTGCGCGAAGCCCAGCAGTTCGTTGCAGAACGAGCGCCACCGCATGGACGGTTCGATGCCCCGCACGAGAACGAGATCGCGCGGCTTGTCCCCGCCGACCCGGACCACCGACAGCCGTGTCGTCGGCCAGGTGATCTTGCGGACGCCCGCTTCCATGAACACCGTGGGGCGGTTCACCTGGAAGTCGTAGTAGTCCTCGGCGTCCAGCGCCGCGAACACCTCGCCCTTCCATTCCCTGTCCAGATGCGCGACCGCGGTGGAGGCGGCGTCGCCGGCATCGTTCCAGCCCTCGAACGCGGCCACCATGACCGGGTCGACCAGCTCGGGAACCCCCTCGAGCTCGATCACCCAGTGCCTCCTTCCGACGTACCCTCGCGAACGCCCCAACCTTACGGCGTGCCAAGGGGGCGCCCGCAGCCCCCTCGCAGGGGGAGTGACCCCATCACTGCCCCGCGACGCACTCCTGAACACCCCGGATTCATCCGAGCTGTCCGTGAGGCTCCGGTCACAGCGTGGAGCGCAGCCACTGCTCCACGCTCGCGATGTGCACGGTCGCCCACGAGCGCGCCGCCTCGGCGTCCCGGTCGCGCAGGGCGGCGAGGATCGCCCGGTGCTCGCGCAGGGTGCGGGCGACGGCGTCCTCCTGGGTGAGGCCGCGCCAGATCCGCGCCCGGGTGGTGGGGCCGGACAGCCCGTCGAGCAGCGAGCACAGCACGGAGTTGCCCGAGCTGTGCACGATGCCCCGGTGGAACTCCAGGTCGCAGGCGACGAGATCCTCCACGGACGGGGCGTCGCCGAGCTTGTCCAGCTGGGCCGTGAGCGCGTCCAGCTGCTGCTCGCTGATCCGCAGCGCCGCCATGGCCGTCGCGGCCGGCTCCAGGATGCGGCGTACGGCGAGGAACTCCAGGACCGTGTCGTCGCGGTGGAAGTCCACGACGAAGCTCATGGCCTCCAGCAGGAGTTGCGGATCGAGGCTCGTCACATACGTGCCGTCGCCCTGCCGGACGTCCAGGATCCGGATGAGGGACAGCGCCCGTACGGCCTCCCGCAGCGAGTTGCGGGACAGGCCGAGGTCGGCGGCGAGCTCGCTCTCCTTGGGCAGCCGGTCGCCCGGGCGCAGCGCGCCGGAGACGATCATTCCCTTGATTTTCTCGATCGCCTCGTCGGTGACTGCCATGGCCGGCCTCCTGTCGCTTAAGACCTCCGACGTATCACGTCATTATGCGGCCACGGAAACGGGGAAGGGGCGGCTCCGTCGGCGGGGAGCCGCCCCTTCGTGCACGGGGCCCGTATCGCGCCTACTTCTTGTCGAGCAGGTCCTGGACCTTGGCGCGGACGTCGTCCGTGGCCAGGCCGCGGATCGTCAGCGTCGTCCGGCGGCGCAGCACGTCGTCCTGCGTCTCGGCCCACTCGTGGTCCCGGGCCCAGGCGACCTGCGCCCAGATCTCCGGGGCGTCCGGGTGCACGCGCTCGGCGAGCTCCGGGTTGTCGTTGGCCATGCGGGCGATGTCGAACGCCAGCGAGCCGTAGTGCGTGGCCAGGTGCTTGGCGGTGTCGGCGCCCATCCGGGGGCCGGGCGCCGGGCGGTCGGTGAGCAGCCGGTGGGCGACCGCGCGCGGGTTGGCGATGCCGGGCAGCGGCAGCTTCTTCGGCAGCGAGCTGATCGGCTCGAAGTCGTCGCCCAGGGGGTGGCCCGGCAGCGACTCCAGCTTCTGCATGATGGTGCGGCCGATGTGCCGGAAGGTGGTCCACTTGCCGCCCGCGACGGACAGCATGCCGCCCCGGCCCTCGGTCACGACCGTCTCCCGCTTGGCCTTGGAGGTGTCGCCGGGGCCGCCCGGCAGCACCCGCAGGCCCGCGAAGGAGTAGGTGATGAGGTCGCGGCTCAGCTGCTGGTCGCGGACGGAGAAGGCGGCCTCGTCGAGGATCTGGGATATGTCCTTCTCGGTGACCGAGACATCCGCCGGGTCGCCCTCGAACTCCTCGTCGGTGGTGCCCAGCAGCAGCATGTCCTCCCAGGGGAGGGCGAAGGTGATGCGGTACTTGTCGATCGGGGTGGCGAGCGCGGCCTTCCAGGGGGAGGTGCGCTTCAGGACCAGGTGCGCGCCCTTCGACAGCCGGATGGACGGCGCCGCCTTCGGGTCCTCCATCTTGCGCAGGTGGTCGACCCACGGGCCGGTCGCGTTCAGCACCAGCCGGGCGCTGACACCGAACTCGTCGCCGGACAGCCGGTCCTTCAGCTCGGCCCCGGTGACCCGGCCCTGGGTGAAGCGCAGGCCCGTCACCTCGGCGTGGTTGAGGACGACCGCGCCCGCCTCCACGGCGCCGCGGACCGTCATCAGCGCCATGCGCGCGTCGTTCATCTGGTCGTCGCCGTACACGGCCACGGCCTTGAGGTTCTCGGTGCGCAGCTCCGGCACGTCCTGCGCGGCCTTGGCCGGCGAGAGCAGATGTCCGACGCCGTCACCGAACGCGGAGAGCGCGGAGTAGGCGAAGACGCCCGCCCCGAGCTTCGCCGCGCCGTGCGGTCCGCCCTTGTACACCGGGAGGTAGAAGGTGAGCGGGTTCGCCAGGTGGGGGGCCACCTGGCGCGAGACCGCACGGCGCTCGAAGTGGTTCTCCGCCACCAGCTTCACCGCGCCGGTCTGCAGGTAGCGCAGACCGCCGTGGAGCAGCTTGGAGGAGGCGGAGGATGTGGCACCGGCGAAGTCGCCGGCGTCGACCAGAGCCACCCTGAGGCCGGACTGCGCGGCGTGCCAGGCGGTGGAGATGCCCAGGATGCCGCCGCCGATCACGAGAAGGTCGTACGACGCCTTGGCGAGCTGCTCCCTGGTCTCGGCTCGGCTCGGGTTCGAGCCGGAGGCCGGGTGCGTCCCCAGGGCAGGCACGGACTGCAGGGTGGACTGAGTGGTCATGCTGTTTCTTACTCCTCGTCCTCGAGCCAGCCCATGGTCCGCTCGACGGCCTTGAGCCAGCTCTTGTACTCACGGTCGCGGATTTCCGCGTCCATGCGGGGGGTCCACTCGGCGGCCCGGCGCCAGTTGGCGCGCAGGTCGTCGGTGCTGTTCCAGAAGCCGACGGCGAGGCCGGCGGCGTAGGCGGCGCCGAGGCAGGTGGTCTCGGCGACCATCGGGCGCACCACGGGGGCGTCCAGGAAGTCCGAGAGCGTCTGCATCAGCAGGTTGTTGCTGGTCATACCGCCGTCGACCTTGAGGGCGGTCAGCTCGACGCCGGAGTCCTTCGTCATGGCGTCGGCGATCTCCCGCGTCTGCCAGGCGGTGGCCTCCAGGACGGCGCGCGCGAGGTGCGCCTTGGTGACGTACCGGGTCAGGCCGGCGATCACACCGCGGGCGTCGGAGCGCCAGTACGGGGCGAACAGGCCGGAGAAGGCCGGCACGAAGTAGGCGCCGCCGTTGTCCTCGACCGAAAGGGCGAGGGTCTCGATCTCGGCGGCGGTGGAGATCAGGCCCATCTGGTCGCGCATCCACTGCACCAGCGAGCCGGTGACCGCGATCGAGCCCTCCAGGGCGTAGACCGTGTCCTGGTCGCCGATCTTGTAGCCGACGGTGGTCAGCAGGCCGCTGTACGAGTTGATGATCTTGTCACCGGTGTTCATCACCATGAAGGTGCCGGTGCCGTACGTCGACTTGGTCTCGCCCTCGGAGAAACAGGTCTGGCCGAACAGGGCCGCCTGCTGGTCGCCGAGCGCGGAGGCGACCGGGATGCCGCCGAGCAGGTCGCCCAGCTTGCCGCCGGTGATCTCGCCGTAGACCTCGGCGGAGGAGCGGATCTCGGGCAGGACCTGCTTCGGGACGCCGATCGACTCGCAGATCTTGTCGTCCCACTGCATGGTGTGCAGGTTCATGAGCATCGTGCGGGAGGCGTTGGTGACGTCCGTGACGTGCTTGCCGCCGTCGACACCGCCGGTCAGGTTCCAGATGACCCAGGTGTCCATGGTGCCGAAGAGGATGTCGCCCGCCTCGGCGCGCTCCTGCAGGCCGTCGACGTTCTCGAGCAGCCAGCGGGCCTTGGGGCCGGCGAAGTAGGAGGCGAGGGGGAGGCCCGTCTCGCGGCGGAAGCGGTCCTGGCCGACGTTGCGGCCGAGCTCGCGACAGAGGGCGTCGGTGCGGGTGTCCTGCCAGACGATGGCGTTGTGGACGGGCTCACCGGTGTTCTTGTCCCACAGCACGGTCGTCTCGCGCTGGTTGGTGATGCCGATGGCCTTGATGTCGTCGCGGGTGATGCCGGCCTTGGCGATGGCCCCGGCGACGACCTCCTGGACGTTCGTCCAGATCTCGGTGGCGTTGTGCTCGACCCAGCCCGGCTTCGGGAAGATCTGCTCGTGCTCCTTCTGGTCGACGGACACGATCCGGCCGTCGCGGTCGAAGACGATGCAGCGGGAGGAGGTCGTGCCTTGGTCGATGGCGGCGATGAAGGGGCCGGCGGTGTGCGCGTCGGTCACTGTGTGCTCCTGGAAGTTCCGTGTTTATGGGGCTTTACGTACGGCGCGTGCTGAGAGTTTCGCAAGGCGCGGGAATACTGCTGCTCCCGCGCGAGGATCACTTGCTCCTAAGCGAATGCGACGTTGTAGATGCCTGCCGCGATGGCGCCGCCGATCAGCGGACCCACCACGGGGACCCAGGCGTAGCCCCAGTCGGAGCCGCCCTTGTTGGGCAGCGGCAGCAGGGCGTGCACGATACGCGGACCGAGGTCACGGGCCGGGTTGATCGCGTATCCCGTCGGGCCGCCGAGGGACAGACCGATGGAGACCACCACGAGCGCGGTGATCAGGGCGCCCAGGGTGCCCAGGCCGTTGCCCTTGTCGTTCAGGCCCTGGGTGAGCACGGCGAGCACCAGCACGACGGTGCCGATGATCTCCGTGGCCAGGTTCTGCCAGGCGACCCGGACCTCGGGCCCGGTGGAGAAGACGCCCAGCACGGGGCCGGCGCCCTGCTCCTGGGCTTCGACGGCCTTGGCCGCGGTGTCCTGCGCACCCGGACCGCCGACGATCTCGCGGTCGGTGAGGTGCGCGTGGAACTGACCGTAGTAGGCGATCCAGACCAGAGCGGCACCGATCATGGCGCCGAGGACCTGTCCGGCCCAGTAGACCGGGACGTTCTTCCAGTCGCCGTCCTTGATGGCGAGCGCGAGCGTCACGGCCGGGTTCAGATGGGCGCCGGAGAGCGGCGCCGTCGTGTAGACCGCCGTGAGCACCGCGAAGCCCCACCCGAAGGTGATGGCGAGCCAGCCGGCGTTACGGGCCTTGGAAGCCTTCAGTGTGACGGCGGCGCAGACTCCGCCGCCGAGGAGGATGAGTATGGCGGTACCGATGGTCTCGCCGATGAAGATGTCGGAGCTGGACACCCGCGACTCCTTTGTCCTTCGTCCAGGGGGGAAGTTCGATACCGGCCTGGCGTTGTCCCACTCTAGCGCGTATTGCCGGTAGCTGTTCGACAATGTCGACCGATGGACGGGAGTCTTGCTTCGGGGTTACGAGCACGTCAAGGGCTCTGTTGGCGAAAATACGATCGTTACTGATCGCTGCCCGTTCTGCGGGTCGCCGACGCCCGTGATCGCGGACATGCCGAGGACCGGAACGCCGTACGACGCCCCGGTCCCGCTGTGTCCCGTCAGAACCGCCCGGCGCCCAGGTCCCGCGACACCGCGCGGGCGCAGTCCCGGACGGCCGCGATCAGTTCCGGCCGAACCGCGCCCTCCTCGTCGGACCGGCACAGCCGTTCCACGGCGCCGGTGATGCCGACCGAGCCGACGGGCATGCGCCGCCGGTCGTGGATGGGCGCGGCGAGGGAGGCGACGCCCTCCCAGGTCTCCTCGACGTCCGCCGCGTAGCCACGCGCGCGGGTGAGGTCGAGGAGGTGCTCGAAGTCCTCCGGATCGCACACGGTCCGGTCGGTGAACGCCTTGCGGTCGTTCTCCAGGGCCTCGCTGTGCGCCACCGGGTCGTAGGCGGACAGCACCTTGCCCAGGGCCGTGGAGTGCAGCGGCTGCATGGCCCCGATCTCCAGGACCTGCCGGCTGTCGTCGGGCCGGAAGACGTGGTGCACGATCAGCACGCCCTGCTGGTGCAGGACGCCCAGATAGACGCTCTCGCCGCTGGAACGGGCCAGGTCGTCGGCCCACACCAGGGCGCGCGCCCGCAGTTCGTGCACATCGAGGTAGGTGGTGCCGAGGCGCAGCAGCTCCGCGCCCAGCTGATAGCGCCCGGAGGCGTCGTCCTGCTCCACGAAACCCTCCTGCTGGAGCGTGCGCAGGATGCCGTGGGCGGTGCCTTTGGCCAGGCCCAGCGACGAGGCGATGTCCGACAGGCCGAGCCGTCGCTCGCCGCCCCCGAGCAGCCGCAGCATCGCGGCCGCCCGTTCGAGCGACTGGATGTTCCGTGCCATCGCCGTACTGCCTCCGTCCCCTTCGACCGCCGACAAGCGGCACCACAGCCCTTGTTCGGCAATGTCGAACACTACCGGTCGATGCCGACCTCTCGCTAATGGCCGGACGCCATTTGTTGCGTCACGGGCGGTTCAGGTCCGGGTTCATCGGACGCACAAGGGCCGGCCCGGCGCCATCGGCGTCCGCCCCGTGGACGCGGTGCCCATCCAAGCCGACTCCCGGTTACGCTGGCGCGGTGCGCCCTTCCACGGATGCCTAGCGGATGTCCGGGAAGCCGCAAAGCCGACAGCCGTCGCATCCGAGGGAGCCCTTTACATGGCCTCGTTGCCGCTGACCCCTTCCGCTGACAGCCGGACCCGCGTGTCCGCCCTCCGAGAGGCCCTGGCCACCCGTGTGGTCGTGGCCGACGGTGCCATGGGCACCATGCTCCAGGACCAGGACCCCACGCTCGAGGACTTCGAGAATCTCGAGGGCTGCAACGAGATCCTGAACGTGACCCGGCCGGACATCGTCCGATCCGTCCACGACGCGTACTTCGCGGTGGGCGTGGACTGCGTCGAGACCAACACCTTCGGCGCCAACCACACGGCCGCGGCGGAGTACGAGATCTCCGACCGCGTGCATGAGCTGTCCGAGGCGGGCACCCGGATCGCCCGCGAGGTCGCCGACGAGTACGCCGCCCGGGACGGCCGGCCGCGCTGGGTGCTCGGCTCCGTCGGCCCCGGCACCAAGCTGCCCACGCTCGGCCACGTCTCCTACGCCACCATCCGCGACGGCTACCAGGCCAACGCCGAGGGCATGCTCGCCGGCGGCGCCGACGCGCTGCTCGTGGAGACCACCCAGGACCTGCTCCAGACGAAGGCGTCCATCCTGGGCGCCCGCCGGGCCATGGAGGCCACCGGCGTCGATGTGCCCCTGCTGTGCTCGATGGCCTTCGAGACCACCGGCACCATGCTGCTCGGCTCCGAGATCGGCGCGGCGCTGACCGCGCTGGAGCCCCTCGGCATCGACATGATCGGCCTGAACTGCTCCACCGGCCCCGCCGAGATGAGCGAGCACCTGCGCTATCTGACGCGCCACTCGCGCATCCCGCTGCTGTGCATGCCGAACGCCGGCCTGCCGATCCTGACCAAGGACGGCGCCCACTTCCCGCTCGACGCGGAGGGCCTGGCCGACGCCCAGCAGAACTTCGTCCAGGACTACGGCCTGTCCCTGGTCGGCGGCTGCTGCGGCACCACCCCCGAGCACCTGCGCCAGCTGGTGGAGCGCGTCCGGGACCTCACCCCGACCGAGCGCAGCCCGCAGCCCGAGCCGGGCGCCGCCTCCCTCTACCAGAGCGTGCCGTTCCGGCAGGACACCTCCTACCTGGCCATCGGCGAGCGCACCAACGCCAACGGCTCGAAGAAGTTCCGCGAGGCCATGCTGGACGCCCGCTGGGACGACTGCGTGGAGATCGCCCGGGAACAGATCCGCGAAGGCGCGCACATGCTCGACCTGTGCGTCGACTACGTCGGCCGCGACGGCGCCGCCGACATGGAGGAGCTGGCCGGCCGCTTCGCCACCGCCTCCACCCTGCCGATCGTGCTGGACTCCACCGAGATCGACGTCATCCAGGCCGGCCTGGAGAAGCTCGGCGGCCGCGCGGTGATCAACTCGGTGAACTACGAGGACGGCGACGGCCCCGAGTCCCGCTTCGCCAAGGTCACCCGCCTCGCCAAGGAGCACGGCGCCGCCCTCATCGCGCTCACCATCGACGAGGAGGGCCAGGCCCGCACCGCCGAGAAGAAGGTCGAGATCGCCGAACGGCTCATCGACGACCTGAACGGGAACTGGGGCATCCACGAGGAGGACATCCTCGTCGACTGCCTGACCTTCACCATCTGCACCGGCCAGGAGGAGTCCCGCAAGGACGGCATCGCCACCATCGAGGGCATCCGCGAGCTGAAGCGGCGCCACCCGAAGGTGCAGACCACCCTCGGCCTGTCCAACATCTCCTTCGGCCTCAACCCGGCCGCCCGCATCCTGCTCAACTCCGTCTTCCTCGACGAGTGCGTCAAGGCGGGCCTGGACTCGGCGATCGTGCACGCCAGCAAGATCCTGCCGATCGCCCGGTTCAGCGAGGAGGAAGTCCAGACGGCCCTGGACCTCATCCACGACCGCCGCGCCGAGGGCTACGACCCCCTCCAGAAGCTCATGCAGCTGTTCGAGGGCGCCACCGCCAAGTCCCTCAAGGCCGGCAAGGCCGAGGAACTGGCCGCCCTGCCGCTGGACGAGCGCCTGAAGCGGCGCATCATCGACGGCGAGCGCAACGGCCTGGAGGCCGACCTGGACGACGCCCTCCAGGAGCGCTCCGCCCTCGACATCGTCAACGCGACCCTGCTGGACGGCATGAAGGTCGTCGGCGAGCTGTTCGGCTCCGGCCAGATGCAGCTCCCGTTCGTCCTCCAGTCCGCCGAGGTGATGAAGACGGCCGTCGCCCACCTCGAACCGCACATGGAGAAGACCGACGAGGCCGGCAAGGGCACCATCGTCCTGGCCACCGTCCGCGGCGACGTGCACGACATCGGCAAGAACCTCGTCGACATCATCCTGTCCAACAACGGCTACAACGTCGTCAACCTCGGCATCAAGCAGCCGGTCTCCGCGATCCTGGACGCCGCCGAGGAGCACAGGGCCGATGTCATCGGCATGTCCGGGCTCCTGGTCAAGTCCACCGTGATCATGAAGGAGAACCTGGAGGAGCTGAATCAGCGTGGACTGGCGGCGAACTTCCCGGTCATCCTCGGCGGCGCCGCCCTCACCCGGGCCTACGTCGAGCAGGACCTGCACGAGATCTACCAGGGTGAGGTCCGCTACGCCCGCGACGCCTTCGAGGGCCTGCGCCTGATGGACGCCCTGATCGGCGTCAAGCGGGGGGTGCCGGGAGCGAAGCTGCCCGAGCTGAAGCAGCGCCGCGTCCGCGCCACCGCCGCCGCCGTGGTCGAGGAGCGCCCCGAGGAGGGGCACGTCCGCTCCGACGTCGCCACCGACAACCCCGTCCCCGAGCCGCCCTTCCGGGGCACCCGCGTGATCAAGGGCATCCAGCTCAAGGAGTACGCGAGCTGGCTCGACGAGGGCGCCCTGTTCAAGGGCCAGTGGGGCCTGAAGCAGAACCGCGCGGGCGACGGCCCCTCGTACGAGGAGCTCGTCGAGACCGAGGGCCGGCCCCGGCTGCGCGGCCTGCTGGACCGGCTCCAGACGGAGAACCTGCTGGAGGCGGCCGTGGTCTACGGCTACTTCCCGTGCGTCTCCAAGGACGACGACCTGATCCTCCTGGACGACCGGGGCAACGAGCGCACCCGCTTCACCTTCCCGCGCCAGCGCCGTGGCCGCCGCCTGTGCCTGGCCGACTTCTTCCGCCCGGAGGAGTCCGGCGAGACCGACGTCGTGGGCCTCCAGGTCGTCACCGTCGGCTCGCGCATCGGCGAGGAGACCGCCCGGATGTTCGAGGCCAACGCCTACCGCGACTACCTCGAACTGCACGGGCTGTCCGTGCAGTTGGCCGAGGCGCTCGCCGAGTACTGGCACGCGCGTGTGCGTTCCGAACTCGGCTACGCCGGCGAGGACCCGGACGAGATGCAGGGCATGTTCGAGCTGAAGTACCGGGGCGCCCGCTTCTCCCTCGGCTACGGCGCCTGCCCCAATCTGGAGGACCGCGCCAAGATCGCCGACCTGCTCCAGCCGGAGCGCATCGGCGTCCACCTGTCCGAGGAGTTCCAGCTGCACCCCGAGCAGTCCACGGACGCCATCGTGATCCACCACCCGGAGGCGAAGTACTTCAACGCCCGCTGAGCCGCCTCACCGGGCACACGGGCCAGAAGAGGCGCTTCGTCCGCGCACGACGTAGACTGGTCGGTCCACCGCAGGCCGGTTCCCCTCGTGGGAGCCGGCCTGAACGTCCCTCAAGGAGGTACGTGGATGACCAGTACGGTCCCCGCGCTCGGAACCCGCACGGCCGAGGGCTCCGCCCTGCAGGCGGTGCTCCTCGACATGGACGGCACCCTGGTGGACACGGAGGGCTTCTGGTGGGAGGTCGAGGCCGAGGTCTTCGCCTCCCTCGGCCACACGCTCGACGACTCCTGGCGCCATGTCGTGGTCGGCGGCCCCATGACCCGCAGCGCGGGGTTCCTGATCGAGGCCACCGGCGCCGACATCACCCTCGACGAGCTCACCGTGCTGCTCAACGACGGCTTCGAGGACCGCATCGACCGCGCACTGCCGCTGATGCCGGGCGCCGGGCGGCTGCTGGCCGAGCTGTACGAGTACGAGATCCCGACGGCCCTGGTCTCCGCCTCGCACCGGCGCATCATCGACCGGGTGCTGACCTCGCTGGGCGCGCACCACTTCCGTCTGACGGTGGCCGGTGACGAGGTGCCGCGCACCAAGCCCCACCCGGACCCGTATCTGGCGGCCGCCGCCGGACTCGGCGCGGACCCGGCCCGGTGCGCCGTCATCGAGGACACCGCGACCGGAGTCGCCGCCGCCGAGGCCGCGGGCTGCCAGGTCGTGGCGGTGCCCTCCGTGGCCCCCATCACCCCGGCCCTCCGCCGTACGGTCGTCACCTCCCTCGAAGAGGTCGACCTGACATTTCTGCACGGTCTGATGACGGAAATGCGCTAGCCGTTCACCCAGCGTGCAGCGGAGTTAAGGCGGCAATTTCGCAGATGAATTCGACCGTCTCCGGGTGATCTCCGGGCGGTCGAATTACCGTACTCCGGAACCCGTTTGCAGTGTGACGTTCCCCACGCGGCCAGGGGTCGACAGAGGGTCCGGCGTGTGCCGTGGGGGGCTGTTGACGTGCCCTTGTGTCCCGATTGGTGGAACGCTGCACCAAAGCTTCCACCATCGGGTTTTCGGTGTGTCCGCGCCCGGTTCCGCAGCGTGATGAGGGCTCAACTCCGGTCGCTGCGAACCTTCCTGCCGGCCCCGACTAATCTCGTTGCGAGAACATCGCCCCACCCCCGTGATCCGCTGCGCCACCCCTGCATGCCGGGTACACGGAGTCGACAGCTCTGGAGAAACTCGAGCATGAACCGCAAGACTTTGGTGCTGCCGGCCGTGATCGGCCTGCTCGCGCCGGTGCTCGCCGCCTGCGGCGGGTCCGACAGCGGGAGCGATGACGGCGGCGCGATCGTCGTCGGCACCACGGACCGGTTCACCGCCTCGAAGGACGCCCCCGCACCCCTCGACCCGGCGTACGCCTACGACGTAGGCACCTGGAACATCCTGCGCCAGACCGTGCAGACCCTGATGATCCAGCCGCGCGGCGAGGGCGACCCGGTGCCTGAGGCGGCCGAGAGATGCGGCTTCACCGACACGGGCAACGAGCGCTACGCCTGCACCCTGCGCGACGGCCTGAAGTTCGCGAACGGCGACCCCGTCACCGCGTCCGACGTGAAGTACTCCATCGACCGCGCCCGCTCCCTCAAGGCCGACAGCGGTGTGTTCGCGCTGCTGTCCACCATCGACACCGTCGAGACGCAGGGCGACCAGGACGTCATCTTCCATCTGAAGACCGCCGACGCCACCTTCCCGTACAAGCTGTCGACCCCGGTCGCCGGCATCGTCCACCCCGACGACTACCCGAAGAACAAGCTGCGCGACGGCTTCGACCTCGAAGGCTCCGGCCCGTACACCCTCAAGGCCGACGTCGAGAACGACGAGCTGGTCAAGGCCGAGTTCACCCGGAACCCCGACTACAAGGGGAGCCTGAAGGTGAACAACGACAAGGTCGACATGGTCTCCTTCAAGGACACCGACGCCATGGGCGAGGCGATCGACAAGGGCGACATCGACCTGATGACCCGCACCATGTCGCCGGACCAGATCCGCAAGCTCTCGGGTGACGCGGACACCGGCATCGACCTCGTCGAGATGCCCGGCCTGGAGATCCGCTACCTGGGCTTCAACACCGACGCCCCGACCGTCGAGTCCAAGGCCGTGCGCCAGGCGATGGCCCAGGTCGTCAACCGCAGCGAGCTGGTCTCCAAGGTCTACGGCTCCCAGGCCGAGCCGCTGTACTCGCTGGTCCCGGCCAGCGTCACGGGCCACTCCAACTCGTTCTTCAACAAGTACGGCGACGCCGACGTCACCAAGGCCCGCTCCCTGCTGAACCAGGCGAACGTCACCACGCCGGTGAAGCTGACGCTGCACTACACGACCGACCACTACGGTCCGGGCACCAAGAAGGAGTTCGAGGTCCTGCGCGACCAGCTGAACTCCAGCGGCCTGTTCGACGTAGCTATCAAGGGAACGCCGTGGGACACCTTCCGCCCGGCCGAGAAGAAGGGTGAGTACGACGTCTACGGTATGGGCTGGTTCCCCGACTTCCCGGACGCCGACAACTTCCTCGCGCCGTTCCTCGACAGGGACAACACCCTTGGCTCGCCGTACGACAACAGCCAGATCCGCAACACCCTGATCCCGGAGTCCCGCCGCGAGGCGGACCGGTTGTCCGCCTCCACCAGCCTGACGGACATTCAGGACATCGTCGCCTCCGACGTGCCGGTGCTGCCGCTGTGGCAGGGCAAGCAGTACGTCGCCGCGCGCGACGACATCACGGGTACCGCCTACGCGCTCAACTCCTCTTCGACGCTCCAGCTGTGGGAGCTCGGCAGAGGCGTGAGCGGCTGACGCACCCGATGGAACCCCGGGGCCTGTGACCACGGCCCCCGGGGAACCGTGCCCCGGAGCCAGGGACATGCTCCGGGAGTTCTCGAGAACCGACGACAAGGCACACACGTGAACATACGCAAGCAGTGGCCGGTCCTGCCGGTCGTGGCGGGGCTCGCCTCCGGCCTGCTGACCGGCTGCGGCTCGGAGACCGGGGACTCCGCGGGGGAGGGCTCCAACGTGGTGGTGGGGATGTCCGACGACATCCTGGCCACCGATCCGGCCTCCGGCTACGACCCCGGCTCCTGGCTGTTGTTCAACAACGTCTTCCAGTCGCTGCTCAGCTTCCCCAAGGGCGCCACGGAACCGCAGCCCGAGGCAGCGGAGAGCTGCGCCTTCACCGACACGCAGAGCTCGGTCTACCGGTGCACGCTGAAGGACGGCCTCAAGTTCAGCAACGGTGACGCCCTCACCTCGGAGGACGTCAAGTTCTCCTTCGAGCGGATGCTGAAGATCAACGACCCCGACGGGCCCGCGATCATGTTCCCCACGCTGGACGAGGTCGAGACCCCGGACGATGCGACGGTCGTCTTCCACCTCAACACGTCCGACGCCACCTTCCCCAGCAAGATCGCGTCCGGCGCCGGCTCCATCGTCAACCACGACGAGTACGACGCGGGCAAGCTGCGCAAGGACGGCCAGGCCGTCGGCTCCGGCCCGTACAAGCTCGACTCGTTCGACGACGGCCAGGCCGTCTTCTCCGTCAACGAGAACTACAAGGGCACCGCCAAGGTGAACAACACCGGTGTGACGCTCAAGTTCTTCGACGGCGACCAGACCGCCCTGAAGCAGGCCGTCCAGAACGAGGACGTCGACATCGCCTACCGCGGCCTCACCGCGGGCGACATCGCCGACATGGAGAAGGCCGACGACGGCACCGGCACCGAGGTCGTCGAGGGCAGCAGCGCCGAGGTCCAGCACCTGGTGTTCAACATGGACGACCCGGTCGCAGGAAAGGTCGGCGTACGCAAGGCCATCGCCCACCTGCTCGACCGCGAAGCCCTCATCAAGGACGTCTACCAGGGCACCGCGACCCCGCTGTACTCGATCATTCCGGCCGGTGTCGCGGGCCACAACACGGCCTTCTTCGACACCTACGGCGCCCGCCCCTCCCGGTCCAAGGCGGCCGACGCGCTGCGTTCCGACGGCATCACCGGCAAGGTGAAGCTGACCCTCTGGTCGACCCCGTCCCGCTACGGCCCCGCCACCGACCAGGAGTTGACGGCCATCGCCGGCCAGCTCAACGCCAGCGGCCTGTTCGACGCGGACGTCAAGTCGGTCTCCTTCGCCCAGTACGAGAAGGACATCGCGGCCGGCAAGTACGGCGTCTACGTCAAGGGCTGGGTGCCCGACTACCCGGACGCCGACAACTTCACGGCCCCCTTCTTCGGCAAGGGCAACGTGCTGGGCAACAACTACGACAACGACACCATCACCGGCACGCTCATCCCGAGCACCGCGGCACTGACCAACCGCGCCGCCACCGACAAGGAGTTCGGGGAGCTGCAGGACATCGTCGCCGACGAACTCCCCGTCCTGCCGGTGTGGCAGGCCAAGCAGTACGCGGTCGCTCGCGAAGGTGTCTACGGACTGGAGTACTGCCTCGACGCGTCGACCGTGTTCCGCTTCTGGGAGCTCAGCAAGGACGCGTGACGCACCTCGTGCGAAGAGGGCGCCCCCTGCCTCGGCAGGGGGCGCCCTCTGTTCGTCCGTCGCGGGACCGCCTACTGCGCGCCGGGGCGCACCAGCCCGCTCTCGTACGCGTACACCGCGGCCTGCACCCGGTCGCGCAGGCCCAGCTTGGTCAGCACGTGCCCGACGTGCGTCTTGACCGTCGTCTCGCTGACGAACAGGTCGGCGGCGATCTCGGCGTTGGACAGTCCGCGCGCCACCAGCTTCAGCACCTCGACCTCGCGGTCGGTGAGCGTGTGCAGAGTGTCCGGCACCGGCTCGTCACCGGAGGGCAGATGCGTGGCGTACTTGTCGAGCAGCCGGCGCGTGATGCTCGGCGCGAGCATCGCCTCGCCCGCGGCCACGACCCGGATCGCCTGCACCAGCTCGTTGGCCGGGGCGTCCTTCAGCAGGAAGCCGCTGGCACCGGCGCGCAGCGCCTCCACCACGTACTCGTCGAGGTCGAAAGTGGTCAGCACCAGCACCTTCGCCGGGCCGTCCCGCTCGGGGCCCGTGATCTGCCGGGTCGCCTCCACACCGTCCATCCGCGGCATGCGGATGTCCATCAGGACCACGTCGGGCTGCAGGGCCCGCACCTGGTCGAGCGCCTGGAGGCCGTCTCCGGCCTCGCCGACGACCGCGATGTCCTGCTCGGCCTCCAGAATCATCCGGAAGCCCGTGCGGAGCAGCGGCTGGTCATCGACCAGTAGGACGCGGATGGCCACGTAAGTCTCCTTCGCTAGTCCGGCCCCATTCTGCCCTGCGCGGGCCCGCCGGACTCCGCCGCCCTCACCGGCAGCGGATACGGCGGGGGAGTACCCCCGAACTCCGGGCAGTGGGCCTGGTGGTCGCACCAGCCGCACAGCTTCGTGGGGCGCGGCCGCCAGTCGCCCGTCTCCGTCGCCAGCCGGATCGCCTCCCACAGCGCCAGCAGCTTGCGCTCGACCCGCTCCAGGTCGGCGAGGACCGGGTCGTACGTCAGCACCTGACCGCTGCCCAGATACACCAGCTGGAGCCGCCGCGGCACCACGTTCTTCAGCCGCCAGACCACGAGGGCGTAGAACTTCATCTGGAACAGGGCGCCCTCGGAGTACTCGGGCCTCGGTGCCTTCCCCGTCTTGTAGTCGACGATCCGGACCTCGCCCGTGGGGGCCACGTCGACCCGGTCGATGATCCCGCGCAGCCGCAGCCCGGAGTCCAGCTCGGTCTCGACGAACAGCTCCCGCTCGGCCGGCTCCAGCCGGCTGGGGTCCTCCAGTGAGAACCAGCGCTCGACGAGCTGCTCCGCCTCGCCCAGCCAGCGCGCCAGCCGCTCGCCCTGCGGATCGTCCGCGAACAGCTCCACGACCTCCGGCCGCGACTCGCGCAGCCGGTCCCACTGGCCCGGGATCAGCGACTTCGCCCGTGGTGCCGTGCGCTCGGCCGCCGGGGCGTCGAAGAGCCGCTCCAGGACCGCGTGCACCAGCGTGCCCCGGGTCGCCGCCTCGCTGGGCTTCTCCGGCAGCCGGTCGATGACCCGGAAGCGGTAGAGCAGCGGGCACTGCATGAAGTCGCTCGCACGCGAGGGGGACAGCGCCGAGGGCGGTATGGCGGTGGGCGCGGTCACGGCCGCGGTCACGGGCGCCGTCTCCACCGTCGTCTCGATGACCGCCTCCACGGACCCGGCCGGGACCGGCGGATCCACCGCCGCGGCAGGGCTGCTGTCGGGCTGCGCCGCGCCCTCGGTGCTCGTCTCCATGCCCCAGACCATACGGCCCGCCACTGACAGTGACCCAGCCACGGTCGGGCCGTGTGCGACGCCGGGAGCCGGGAAGGGAGGGGAGGGACGGGGAAACACAGGGGTGCCGGGGCGGAACGCACCCCGACGGACGCATACCATCGACTCGAGACCCTCCCGGCCGGCAGGCGCGGGGGACGCTTCGAACGAGGGGACACCGGTGGACGAGAGCGGCGGGCGCGGGCAGCCGCGGTCCGGCAACGACGAGTCGGCCGAGCGCCGCACAGGGGCACCGGCCCGGGCCACCGACCCGACCCCCGCCGACGAACAGCCCGTGGACGGACGGCGTTTCACCCCCGAACGGCCCGACGACGCCCCGACGGCAGGCCCCACGCCGACGCAACCGACCGGGCCCGAGGACGACTCCGCCGCGGACCAGGACTCTCGCTCGGCCGAAGGAGACGGTCCGTCGCTGCGGAAGCCCGGCTCGACGGGTGACCCCGCGACCGGTCAGAACGCCGGTGCGACCCCGCCCCCGGACCCCGGCGCCACGGACCGCGGGCAGCAGCCCTCCACTCCTGACCCGGACAGCCGTACAGAGCACGCCGCGCCCGGCGCCGGCGACCGCCCCCTCGCCCAATCCGCCGACGGCAAGGGACCCGCCCCCCAGCGGCCTCCGGAGCCCCGGGGCGGCCTGCTCATGGGACGGCCCTTCGGGGTGCCCGTGTACGTCGCGCCCAGCTGGTTCCTCGTCGCCGCGCTGATCACCTGGGTGTTCGGCGGGCAGCTGGAGCGCGTCCTGCCCGAGCTCGGCGCCGCCCGGTACCTGGTCTCCCTGTTCTTCGCGGTCGCCTTCTACGCCTCCGTGCTCGTCCACGAACTGGCCCACACCGTCGCCGCCCTCCGCTTCAAGCTCCCGGTCCGCCGCATCCAGCTCCAGTTCTTCGGCGGCGTCTCCGAGATCGAGAAGGAGGCCGAGACCCCCGGACGCGAGTTCGTGCTCGCCTTCGTCGGGCCCCTGCTCTCCCTCCTGCTCGCGGGCGTCTTCTACCTCGCCATGCAGACCGTGGACCCCGGCACCGTCCCGGGCGTCCTGCTGGCCGGCCTGATGATCTCCAACCTCATCGTGGCCGCGTTCAATCTCCTGCCCGGCCTGCCCCTCGACGGCGGCCGCATGCTCCGCGCGGTCGTATGGAAGATCACCGGCAAGCCGATGACCGGCACCGTCGCCGCCGCCTGGGTCGGCCGCGCCCTCGCCGTCTCCGTCCTCATCGGCCTGCCGCTGCTCACCCAGTCCGGCGCCCTCGGCTCCGAGGCCGTCGACAACGTCGGCATGGACACCGTCCTGGACGCCCTGCTCGCCGCCATCCTCGCCGCGATCATCTGGACCGGCGCGGGCAACAGCCTGCGCATGGCCCGGCTGCGCGAGCACCTCCCCGAGCTGCGCGCCCGTGCGCTCACCCGCCGTGCCGTCCCCGTCGAGACCCACACCCCGCTCTCGGAGGCCCTGCGCCGCGCCAACACCGCCGGCGCCCGGGCCCTGGTCGTCGTCGACGCCGACGGCAAGCCCCTCTCGCTGGTCCGCGAGGCCGCGATCGTCGGCGTACCCGAACACCGACGCCCCTGGGTCGCGGTCAGCGGCCTCGCCCAGGACCTCACCGACGGCATGCGGGTCTCGGCGGAGCTCTCGGGCGAGGAACTCCTCGACGCCCTCAGAGCGACGCCCGCCACCGAGTACCTCGTCGTCGAGGAGACCGGCGAGATCTACGGCGTCCTGTCGGCGGCCGACGTGGAGCGGGCCTTCGTGAAGGCCATGGCGAGGCCCAGCTGAGGTGGTCGGCACCCCCTCCGGGGACCGGTAGGCTGTTCACATGTCCGAACCGACCGGTGCCGCCCGCAGGCGCGGGCCCTTCAAGGTCGGGGACCAGGTTCAGCTGACCGACCCCAAGGGCCGCCACTACACGTTCACGCTCGAGGCCGGGAAGAACTTCCACACCCACAAGGGTTCCTTCCCCCACGACGAACTGATCGGCGCACCCGAGGGCAGCGTTGTCCGCACCACCGGTAACGTCGCCTATCTCGCGCTGCGCCCCCTGCTCCCCGACTACGTCCTGTCCATGCCCCGCGGGGCAGCCGTCGTCTACCCGAAGGACGCGGGGCAGATCCTCGCCTTCGCCGACATCTTCCCCGGCGCTCGCGTCGTCGAGGCCGGCGTGGGCTCCGGCTCGCTCAGCAGCTTCCTGCTGCGCGCCATCGGCGACCAGGGCATGCTGCACAGCTACGAGCGCCGCGCGGACTTCGCCGAGATCGCCCAGGCGAACGTCGAGCGCTACTTCGGCGGCCCGCACCCCGCCTGGCAGCTCACCGTCGGCGACCTCCAGGACAACCTGTCCGACGCCGACGTGGACCGCGTCATCCTCGACATGCTCGCCCCCTGGGAGTGCCTGGAGGCCGTCTCCAAGGCGCTCGTCCCCGGCGGCATCCTGTGCTGCTACGTGGCGACCACCACCCAGCTCGCCCGGACCGTCGAGTCCATCCGCGAGATCGGCTGCTTCAACGAGCCGAGCGCCTGGGAGTCGATGATCCGCAACTGGCACATCGAGGGCCTGGCCGTCCGCCCGGACCACCGGATGATCGGACACACCGGCTTCCTGCTCACCGCCCGCCGTCTCGCGGACGGCGTCGAGCCGCCCATGCGCCGCCGCCGCCCCGCCAAGGGCGCCTACGGCGAGGACTACGCCGGACCCAACGCCGACGGCGGCTCCGGCCGCTGAGGCGACCCGCCGCCGCACCCAACGCACAGGCGCTGTGGCGGAGTTCCCGGATCCACTCCGGAACTCCGCCACAGCGCCTGTGCGTTGTCTCTTCCGTTGTCCCTTGTGGCCGCAGCGGGTGAACCACGCCGCTCATCGGTTGACCTGACAGAAACACGACCGCGGCCCGCCCCGTCGACGCGATGCGCGCGGCAGCGGCCTGTGCCGAATCCGGCCCGCTGACACAGCGGCAGGAACCGTAACTCTTCTGACTTCCCCGGCACAGGACGCGCACACCCCGCCGTTCCCACGTGGTGTGACGTGTGGCACCATCTTGGCCATCCCCCCTTGGCCATCCCACCGGCACAGCCCTCAGGAGACACTCCTAGTGCAGCCTTCCGCCGTCCCGGAGCTCGCCCACACCCACACCCGTCCCATCCACTGGCTCGCCACCGCCACGGCCGTCGCCGGCGTCATGGCCCTCTCCTCGTTCCTGCAGCCGGGTGCGGCGACAGCGGCCCAGGCGGCCGCCCCCGAGACCGGAAGCGCTCCGGCGGCCGTCGCTCCGCCCGACCCGGCAGCGGTTACGTTCCCCATCGAGTGCGGCCCGGTGAAGGCCGTGGTGAAGAAGCGTGCTTCCGGAGACCTCGACGGCGACGGCTCCCCGGAGACGGTCGCCGTGGTCCACTGCGACTCCCCGATGGGCACCCCGCCGGACGGCGTCTACGTCCTCACCCGGGACGGCGACGGCGGCAAGCCGCGCGTGGTGGCGACCCTGCTCGCCCCCAAGGACGGCAACACCGTCAGTGACTTCGCCGTACGGCAGGGCGCCGTCACGGCCACGCTCTTCGGCTACTCGTCGGCCGACGTGCCGCGTTGCTGTCCCGACGTGAAGAGCGACGTGAAATGGCGTTGGCAGAACGGCGCGTTCGTCCGCTCGACGCCGTCAGGCGCTCGCAGCGTGTGAGGCCTGCGCGCCGGTGCGTGTGAGATATCAGACAGCAGTGACGGAGTGTGCGGAAAGAGTCACTCCGCGTCCGGACCGTAGACCTCGGCCCTGTCCGAAACTCGACGTACGTGGATGCACTCGCCCGGACACTCCTTGGCGGAGTCGACCACGTCCGTGAGAAGCGGCAGCGGTACGGGCGTTGTGGCGCCCTTGTCCTGGAGCAGCTCGTCGTCGGCGCCCTTCACATAGGCCAGACCGTCGATGTCCAGCTCGAACACCTCGGGCGCGTACTGGGCGCAGATGCCGTCGCCGGTACACAGGTCCTGGTCGATCCAGACCTCCAGAGCCTCGCCGTCGACCCCGGCCTCCTGCTGCACGCTCATGTCTCCTGCCGTTTCATGCGTCGAGCCGTATCGGGAATCCGGCCAGCTCTGACGGGTGTTGAACGCTTCGACCCTACCTCCGGCTGGGTTCCATTCATGTTCGGTGGGTATTCCCCTGGCGTGAGGGAGAGCGCAAGGGTGAAGATCGGACACACCCCGACCGTCTTTGTGATCTAGGGGTTTCAATCGACACCCGCCCAGGTAGGGTCTGGAAGCGTCCAGCTCCCCTTGGAGGAGGTGAGGACCGTGGCAGCCCACGACGACGACATGAACCGCGGCATCCGCCCGGGACGCGGGTCCGACGACCCGGCCGGGCAGATCGCCTACCTTGAGCAGGAGATCGCCGTCCTGCGACGCAAGCTCGCCGACTCTCCGCGACACACGAGGATTCTCGAAGAGCGGATCGTCGAGCTGCAGACCAATCTGGCCGGCGTGTCCGCGCAGAACGAGCGACTCGCCAACACGCTCCGTGAGGCCCGTGACCAGATTGTGGCCCTCAAGGAGGAGGTCGACCGGCTCGCGCAGCCGCCGGCCGGCTTCGGGGTCTTCCTGCAGGCGAATGAGGACGGCACCGCCGACATCTTCACCGGCGGCCGCAAGCTCAGGGTGAACGTCAGCCCCAGCGTCGAGCTCGACGAGCTCCGGCGCGGCCAGGAATTGATGCTCAACGAAGCGCTCAACGTGGTCGAGGCCATGGAGTACGAGAGCGTCGGAGACATCGTCACCCTCAAGGAGATCCTCGAGGACGGCGAGCGGGCCCTGGTGCTCGGGCACACCGACGAGGAGCGGGTGGTGCGGCTCGCCGAGCCGCTGCTGGACGTCACCATCCGCCCCGGCGACGCCCTCCTGCTCGAGCCCCGCTCCGGCTACGTCTACGAGGTCGTGCCGAAGAGCGAGGTCGAGGAGCTCGTCCTCGAAGAGGTCCCCGACATCGGCTACGAGCAGATCGGCGGTCTCGGCGGCCAGATCGAGGCCATCCGCGACGCGGTCGAGCTCCCGTATCTCTACCCGGACCTGTTCAAGGAGCACGAACTGCGGCCGCCGAAGGGCGTCCTGCTGTACGGGCCTCCCGGCTGTGGCAAGACCCTGATCGCCAAGGCCGTGGCCAACTCACTGGCCAAGAAGGTCGCCGAGGTGACCGGCCAGGCCGCAGGCAAGAGCTTCTTCCTCAACATCAAGGGCCCCGAGCTCCTGAACAAGTACGTCGGTGAGACGGAGCGGCAGATCCGCCTCGTCTTCCAGCGGGCCCGTGAGAAGGCCAGCGAGGGCACCCCCGTCATCGTCTTCTTCGACGAGATGGAGTCCCTCTTCCGCACCCGTGGCTCCGGTGTCAGCTCGGACGTGGAGAACACCATCGTCCCGCAGCTGCTCGCCGAGATCGACGGCGTGGAGGGCCTGCAGAACGTGGTCGTGATCGGCGCCTCCAACCGTGAGGACATGATCGACCCCGCCATCCTGCGGCCCGGCCGGCTGGACGTGAAGATCAAGATCGAGCGCCCGGACGCCGAGGCGGCCAAGGACATCTTCGGCAAGTACCTCACCGAGCGCCTCCCGCTGCACGGCGACGACGTCGCCGAGCACAGTGGCTCCAAGGCCTCCACGGTCCAGAGCATGATCCAGACGGCCGTCGAACAGATGTATGCCGAGTCCGAGGAGAACCGCTTCCTGGAGGTCACCTACGCCAATGGTGACAAGGAAGTCCTCTACTTCAAGGACTTCAATTCCGGCGCCATGATCGAGAACATCGTCGGCCGTGCCAAGAAGTCGGCGATCAAGGACTTCCTCGAGAAGAACCAGAAGGGTCTCCGCGTCTCCCACCTCCTCCAGGCCTGCGTGGACGAGTTCAAGGAGAACGAGGACCTGCCGAACACCACCAACCCGGACGACTGGGCCCGGATCTCCGGAAAGAAGGGCGAGCGGATCGTGTACATCCGTACGCTCATCACCGGAAAGCAGGGCGCGGACACCGGACGCTCCATCGACACGGTGGCGAACACCGGTCAGTACCTGTAAAAGGCAGGGCGGCTGCGGGTGCCCTCGGCGGGTACCCGCAGCCGACTGTTTTTCAGGCCACGGCTGGAGCAACGCAATGACGCAAATGATCTCCCCACCAGCGCAAAGGCGTTCTAGGCTCTTCCGTACCGCCGAGTCGCGCAGTGCGGGGACGGGCACCGCACACGCAACCGAGCGCCAGCGGTATCTGAGTGGCGCCCACGACCGAGGGTGCCGCCGGGCAAGGAGGGCCGCATGACCGTACGGCGAGTAATGGGCATCGAGACGGAGTACGGGATCTCCGTCCCCGGCCACCCCAACGCCAATGCCATGCTCACCTCGTCCCAGATCGTGAACGCCTACGCGGCTGCGATGCACCGGGCCCGCCGGGCTCGCTGGGACTTCGAGGAGGAGAACCCGCTGCGGGACGCGCGAGGCTTCGACCTCGCCCGCGAGGCCGCCGACTCCAGCCAGCTCACCGACGAGGACATCGGCCTGGCCAACGTGATCCTCACCAACGGTGCGCGGCTCTACGTCGACCACGCGCACCCCGAGTACAGCGCCCCCGAGGTGACCAACCCCCGGGACGCCGTCCTCTGGGACAAGGCCGGCGAGCGGATCATGGCCGAGGCCGCGGAGCGGGCCGCACAGCTGCCCGGGGCCCAGCCGATCCACCTGTACAAGAACAACACCGACAACAAGGGCGCGTCCTACGGCACGCACGAGAACTACCTGATGAAGCGGGAGACCCCCTTCTCGGACATCGTGCGCCATCTGACGCCGTTCTTCGTCTCCCGCCAGGTCTTCACCGGAGCGGGCCGCGTCGGTATCGGCCAGGACGGGCACGAGCACGGCTTCCAGCTCAGTCAGCGGGCCGACTACTTCGAGGTGGAGGTCGGCCTCGAGACGACGCTCAAGCGCCCGATCATCAACACCCGCGACGAGCCGCACGCGGACGCCGAGAAGTACCGCCGCCTGCATGTGATCATCGGCGACGCGAACCTCTCGGAGATCTCGACGTATCTGAAGCTGGGTACGACGGCTCTCGTCCTGTCGATGATCGAGGACGGCTTCATCGCGGTTGACCTGGCCGTCGACCAGCCGGTTCGTACGCTGCACCAGGTCTCGCACGACCCGTCGCTCAAGCGTCTGGTCACACTCCGTAGCGGCCGGACGCTCACCGCGGTCCAGCTGCAGATGGAGTACTACGAGCTCGCCCGCAAGTACGTGGAGGAGCGGTTCGGGGCCGACGTCGACGACCAGACCAAGGACGTCCTGTCGCGGTGGGAGGACACCCTCACCCGTCTGGAGCACGACCCGATGAGCCTGGCCGGCGAGCTGGACTGGGTCGCCAAGCGGGAGCTCATGGAGGGCTACCGGCGCCGGGACAGCCTCGACTGGGACGCGGCGCGGCTGCACCTGGTCGACCTCCAGTACGCCGACGTGCGGCCCGAGAAGGGCCTGTACAACCGTCTGGTGGCCCGCGGGCGCATGAAGCGGCTGCTGACCGAGGCGGACATCGAGCGGGCCCGTACGGCGCCGCCTGAGGACACCCGCGCGTACTTCCGCGGGCGCTGCCTTGAGCAGTACGCGGACGACGTCGCGGCGGCCTCCTGGGACTCGGTGATCTTCGATCTGCCGGGCCGCGACTCCCTGCAGCGCGTTCCAACCCTGGAACCGCTTCGCGGAACGCGTAATCACGTCAAGGAGCTCCTGGACCGCTGCCGCACGGCGGAAGACCTGGTCAGGGTCCTGTCCGGCGGATGATCGCGTTCAGTGGGTACTCGGGAGGAGACGGCCGGGCGGGGTGGAAAATCCCGGGCCCGGGAATCATCGAGGTGGTCCCCGTACGTTGGAGCAACTGCGGGGCCATTGTCAGACCCGGCGAGTAGGGTCTGATCTTGACCGAGCAACTGTGTCGGGCGAACCGAGCGGGGTGAGGGATATGGCGACCAAGGACACCGGCGGCGGACAGCAGAAGGCCACCCGGTCCACCGAGGAGGTCGAGGAGCAGGCGGCGGAGACGCAGGCTTCGGAGGACCTCAAGGAGCGTCAGGAGAAGCTGAACGACGACGTGGACTCGGTTCTGGACGAGATCGACGACGTCCTCGAGGAGAACGCCGAGGACTTCGTGCGCTCCTTCGTTCAAAAGGGTGGCCAGTAAGGCGCCTTTGCCTTCATTTCGAAGGTGAGCGGGTGCGGGTGACGGACGGGCGGAGCGCGGAGCGCTGTGCGCGGGGCGGTGAGTGACATGACGCCTCCGTGTGCGGCGCTCCGGGCGTCGATGGCGTCCGGAGCCCCGGGTGCCCCGCCGGTCGTGCGCGGCCGGCAAGTACGGCGTCGATCCGGTGGAGTTGGTCCCGCCGGACATGTGGATCACCGCCGAAGGACGGGTAGGGTCCGAGGCATACCGTGCCCCCGGTCGCAACCGGACCGGGGTTGTTCCAAGGATCGGCCCGACGTCACAGGGCGGGCTGTCGCATACGTGGAAGGAATCGCGTGGAAGCCAACACTCGTAGCACCGGGCGTCTACCAGCTGCCTTCCTGACGCCAGGGTCCTCCTCCTTCATGGACTTCCTGTCCGAGCACCAGCCGGAGATCCTGCCCGGCAACCGGCAACTGCCTCCCACCCAGGGTGTGATCGAGGCGCCGCACGGGACCACGATCGTCGCCGTGACGTTCCCCGGGGGCGTCGTGCTGGCCGGTGACCGCCGGGCGACGATGGGCAACGTCATCGCGCAGCGGGACATCGAGAAGGTCTTCCCGGCCGACGAGTACTCCGCGGTGGGCATCGCCGGTACGGCGGGTCTGGCCGTGGAGATGGTGAAGCTCTTCCAGCTGGAGCTGGAGCACTTCGAGAAGGTCGAGGGCGCGCAGCTGTCCCTGGAGGGCAAGGCGAACCGGCTGTCGACGATGATCCGCTCCAACCTCGGCATGGCCATGCAGGGCCTGGCCGTGGTGCCGCTGTTCGCGGGGTACGACGTGGGCCGCGACCGGGGCCGGATCTTCTCGTACGACGTGACGGGCGGCCGCTCCGAGGAGACGAACTTCGCGGCCACCGGCTCGGGCTCGATCTTCGCGCGGGGCGCCATGAAGAAGCTCTTCCGTGACGACCTGAGCGAGGAAGAGGCCACGACCCTGGTCGTCCAGGCCCTGTACGACGCGGCCGACGACGACTCGGCGACGGGCGGTCCCGATGTCGCCCGCCGGATCTACCCGATCGTCACCGTGATCACCGAGGACGGCTTCCGCCGGCTCGACGAGGAGGAATCCTCCGAGATCGCCCGCTCGATCCTGGCGCGGCGCCTTGAGCAGCCGGACGGCCCGCGGGCCGCGCTGCTCTAGACAGCGGCCGTTTCTTGTCAAGGTGATCCAGTGACTTCCACAGAAAGGGACGGATAACCGGTGTCGACGCCGTTCTATGTTTCACCCCAGCAGCAGATGGCCGACCGGGCGGAGTACGCCCGCAAGGGCATCGCCCGTGGCCGCAGCCTGGTCGTGCTGCAGTTTGCCGACGGCATCGTGTTCGTCGGCGAGAACCCGTCCCGTGCGTTGCACAAGTTCAGCGAGATCTACGACCGGATCGGTTTCGCGGCCGCCGGCAAGTACAACGAGTACGAGAACCTGCGGATCGGCGGGGTGCGGTACGCCGACCTGCGGGGTTACACCTACGACCGCGATGACGTGACGGCCCGTGGCCTCGCCAACGTCTACGCGCAGACCCTGGGCACGATCTTCTCCTCGGCGGCCGAGAAGCCGTACGAGGTGGAGCTGGTCGTCGCCGAGGTCGGGGAGACCCCGGAAGGTGACCAGCTCTACCGTCTCCCGCACGACGGCTCGATCGTGGACGAGCACGGCTCGGTCGCGGTGGGGGGCAACGCGGAGCAGATCAGCAGCTACCTGGACCAGCGCCACCGGGACGGTATGACGCTGGCCGAGGCCCTGAAGCTGGCGGTGCAGGCGCTGTCGCGCGACACCAACGGCAGTGAGCGGGAGATTCCCGCGGAGCGGCTGGAGGTGGCGGTGCTGGACCGTACGCGGCCGCAGAAGCGGAAGTTCAAGCGGATCGGTGGGCGTCAGCTGTCCCGGCTGTTGGGGGCGGAGGGAGACGGGGGCGCGGAGGACACGGCGTCCGAGGACGCCGAGGACGCCGAGTAGCTCGGCACGATCGTCACGGCGCGCGTCCTGGCTGCTGTTGCGGCCGGGGCGCGCGGTCTTTATGCCTGCGGCGCCTGTGCGGGTGGGGTGGGGGTGCGCGTAGCGCCATCTCGCCGGGGGTGGGTCGGGGGCGCGCCCGGGGGGGGGGGGGGGGGGCCCCGCCCCCAGGGGGTGGGGCCCCCCGGGCGGTGGCGTTAAGCCCCACACCCGGCCG
>NZ_JBHURZ010000009.1:227564-292158 GCF_042673825.1 Streptomyces sp. NPDC057002 | reverse complement strand
GGGGGGGGGGGGGGGCGCGCTCCCCCCACCGGCCGGGGGGGGGGCCGGGGCCGCGCCGGGGGGTGTCCGTCCTCGGAACGTCGCGATGGGGTCGGGGACCGACTCGCTGTTCGTTGACGCGACAACCGCTGCGGGCGGACACCCCCCGGCACGGCCCCTTGCGTGAGCCGGCGGGTGCGGGCGCGTCGTGGCGCGCGTCTCCGGCCTGCCGCTTGGCTGCGGGCTCCCGCCGGCCGTCCCGGCTGCCGCTGGCCGTCCCGGCTGCCGCTGTCGCTGCCGCAGGCGCCGCCGCTGCGGGCCTCGCCGTAGCCGCTTGGCTGCGGGCATGCGTACCGCTAGGGGCGGCACGCCGCTACGCCGGGCTGCGGACTCACCCGGCCTCAGCAGTGGCGCCGAGTGGCTACGGCGGCCCAGGCGGGGCTGTGGAGCCCCGTATCACCAGCTGCACCGGGATATCCCCGCCCTCGGGTGCGCGGCCCTCCATGACGGCCAGGAGGGCCCGCATGCCCCGTTCCCCGAAGAGCTCCGCGTCCAGGCGGACCGTCGTCAGTTCCGGGTCGATCGCCGTGGCCAGGGCCAGATCGTCCAGGCCGGTGACCGAGACGTCGTCCGGGACGCGTAGGCCGAGACGGCGGATCGCCTTGTACGCACCGGCGGCCAGTTTGTCGTCATCGCAGACCAGGGCGGTGGGGCGCGGCCCGCGGAGCGAGAGGGCGGCCTCCGTGGCTGTCACGGCGCCCTCGATGGAGATCGGCGCGCGGGTCGTGCGGACCGACGTACCGGGCACATCGCTCAGCCGGCTCGCCAGTTCCCGGGCCCGTGCCTCGAAGGTCCAGGACGGTACGTCCGCCGCCAGATGGAGGAAGCGGCGGTGGCCCAGGGAGAGCAGGTGTTCCGCGACCTGGCGGACACCGTCGGCGATGTCCAGGTTCACGGTCGCCGCACCCAGGCTCCCCTCCGGATCGCTGTCCAGCATCACCAGGGGCAGCTGGTCCCCGCGGATCGCGGTGAGCGCGTCGGCGGCCATGGACGAGGCGATCACGCCGTCCAGGGCGGCCTGGGCGGAGGCGAAGGGGTCGCGGGCGGGGCCGACGCCCTCGGGGGAGGGGTAGAGGACGACGCCGAATCCGTGCTCTGCGGCGACCCGGGCGGCGCCCGTGTAGACGCCCGCGAAGAACTCCGTGGTGAGGGCCGGGACCACCAGGAGGACCGTGCGGGTGCGGCCCAGGCGCAGGTTGCGGGCCGCGAGATTCGGGCGGTAGCCCAGGTCGCGGGCGGCCTCACGGACCCGCTCCGCCGTCGCCTCCGAGACGCGGCCTCGCCACTTGTCGCCCAGGACCAGGGAGACAGCCGCCTGGGAGACGCCGGCGGCCTGGGCGACGTCCCGGCTCGTGGGGCGGGTGCTGCCTCGTGCCACCGTCGGGCCGCTCCTTCGTCTGGACTCGTGAACAGCGGACATGGTACGTATGAAACGTTGACGTTATACGTAAAACCTAGGGCGGGGACATGGCTACGGGATACCTGGAGATCCTTCGGGCGCGACACGCCGCCCGGCTGCTCGTCGGCACGCTCGTGGGCCGGCTGCCCAATGCCACCGGCGCCATCGCGATCCTGCTGTTCGTGCGGGCGGAGGACGGTTCGTACAGCCTGGCGGGGGCGCTGGCGGGTGTGTACGGCGTCGCCAACGCCGTGGGGCAGCCGGTGCTGGGCAGGCTCGTGGACCTGCGCGGGCAGCCGCGTGTGCAGTTGCCGGCGGCTGTGCTGTCCGGGCTCGCGATGGCCGTGTTCGCCTTCGCCGGGATCGGGTCGCTGCCGGTCGCGTACGGTGCCGTCGCGGCGGCGGGGCTCTTCACGCCGCCCCTGGAGGGCGGGCTGCGGGCCCTGTGGTCCTCCGTCCTCCGGAAGGAGGACCAGGTGCACACGGCGTACGCCATGGACGCCGTGGCCCAGGAGGTGATGTTCACCGTCGGGCCGCTGCTCGTGACGCTGTGCGTGTCCCTGTGGTCGGCTCAGGTCGCGCTGCTGGTGCTGAACGTGGTCGGGGTGCTGGGGGCGCTGTCCGTGGTGGTGTCGCCGCCGTCGCGTGCCTGGCGGTCGGCGCCGCGGGAGGCCCACTGGCTGGGCGCGCTGCGCTCGGCGGGGCTGCTGGCGTTGCTGGGGGCATTCCTGTTCATCGGGATGGCGCTCGGGTCCATCACGGTCGCCTCGGTGCCCTATGCGGACGCGCACGGCGGTGACGCCGTGTACGGCTGGCTGATGGCGGCCCTGGGGTTCGGGGCGCTGGTCGGCGGCACCGTCTACGGGGCCCGGCAGTGGGCCGGTGAGCCCGCCCGGCGACTCCAGGTGCTGGTAGCCCTTCTGGTGGTGTGTTACCTGCCGCTGCTTCTCATGCCGGACGCGGTGCCCATGGTGGCGCTGACCGCGCTCGCCGGTGTCTTCCTCGCGCCCGCCATCGCCTGTGCTTTCGTCCTGGTCGACCGTCATGCCCCGCGCGGCACGGTCACCGAGGCGTTCTCCTGGCTGGTGACCACGTTCACCGTGGGCCACTCGGTCGGAGCGGGCGTCGCAGGGCCCGTCGTGGAGGCGGGCGGGGCCCTGTGGGGCTTCGCCGTGCCGGGTGCCGCGGGTGGCGTGTCCCTGCTGGTTTTGGTCGCCACAGGACGGGTACTCGCAGCTCCCGGCGGGGGAGCCGTTGTTGTGTCCGGTTCGGAAAATGATCCAAACCGTGCCCCCGAACCCCGTTTCAGTTCAGGGGATCGGGCGTAATGTTCCCTCATGGACCGCCGCATTTTCGGGCTGGAGAACGAGTACGGCGTCACGTGCACGTTCAGGGGACAGCGCCGCCTGTCTCCTGACGAGGTGGCGCGGTACCTCTTCCGCCGTGTCGTGTCATGGGGCCGCAGCAGCAATGTCTTTCTGCGAAACGGCGCCCGCCTCTATCTCGACGTGGGCTCACATCCGGAATACGCCACACCGGAATGTGACAACGTGACCGAACTGGTCACCCACGACAAAGCGGGCGAGCGCATTCTCGAGGGACTCCTGGTGGACGCCGAACGACGCCTGCACGAGGAGGGAATCGCGGGCGACGTCTACCTCTTCAAGAACAACACCGATTCGGCGGGCAACTCCTACGGCTGCCACGAGAACTATCTGGTCGCCCGGCACGGGGAGTTCTCCCGGCTCGCGGACATTCTCATTCCGTTTCTGGTGACGAGGCAGCTGCTGTGCGGTGCCGGCAAGGTGCTGCAGACGCCGCGCGGGGCCGTCTACTGCGTCAGCCAGAGGGCCGAGCACATCTGGGAGGGCGTCTCCTCGGCGACGACCCGCTCCCGGCCGATCATCAACACCCGCGACGAGCCGCACGCGGACGCCGAGCGCTACCGCCGCCTGCACGTCATCGTGGGCGACTCCAACATGTCCGAGACGACCATGCTGCTCAAGGTCGGCGCCACCGACCTGGTGCTGCGCATGATCGAGGCGGGCACCGTGATGCGCGACCTGACCCTGGAGAACCCGATCCGGGCGATCCGCGAGGTCAGCCACGACATCACCGGCCGGCGCAAGGTGCGCCTGGCCAGCGGCCGCGAGGCCTCCGCCCTGGAGGTGCAGCGCGAGTACTACGAGAAGGCCGTGGACTTCTGCGAGCGCCGCGGCATCCGCACCGGCACCGTCGAGCAGGTCCTGGAGCTCTGGGGCCGCACGCTGGACGCGATCGAGGCCGAGGACCTCGACCGTATCGGCACCGAGATCGACTGGGTCATGAAGTACAAGCTCATCGAGCGGTACCGCAGCAAGAACAACATGACCATGTCGCACCCGCGGGTCGCGCAGATAGACCTCGCCTACCACGACATCCACCGCCGTCGTGGCCTGTACTACCTGCTCGAGAAGAAGGGCCAGGCGGCACGCATCTGCAACGACTTGAAGATCTTCGAAGGCAAGTCGGTTCCGCCGCAGACCACTCGGGCCCGGCTGCGCGGCGACTTCATCCGGCGCGCCCAGGAACAGCGCCGTGACTTCACGGTCGACTGGGTGCACCTCAAGCTCAACGACCAGGCTCAGCGCACCGTCTTGTGCAAGGACCCGTTCCGTTCCGTGGACGACCGGGTGGAGAAGCTGATCGCCGGAATGTGAGGAAATGCGCCGGCGGATATTCAGCCGGAACGCCACACGGGCGCCGTACGTTACAAGTACGGCGCCCTGCTCACGCCGTAGAGTTGCGCGCACGCCAACAACGAGATCGATGGATTACGAGGCCCCCACAGTGCGCCGACGCTCACTTCTCATCTCTGTACCCGCAGGACTGGCCACACTCGCCGCATGCGGCGACGACAAGTCGGATTCGAGCAAGGCCAGCGACAGCCCTTCGCCCTCGCCCTCGGCATCGGCCCCGTCCTCGGCGCCGCCGCCGAAGATCGTGGACGGCCCGCTGCCGGCGGTCACCGCGGGCACGAAGTTCGACGAGAAGCCGACGATCGCCAAGGGCAGCGGAGAACCGTCGAAGCAGCTCGCGGTGAAAACGCTGATCACGGGCAGCGGCAAGACCGTCGCGGAGAACGACTTCGTCGTCGCGAACTACCTGGGCCAGGTCTGGAGCACCGCCAAGGTCTTCGACAACTCCTACGACCGCAAGGCCCGCCTGGCCATCCAGCTCGCCCAGGGCCAGATCATCGACGGCTGGCGGTACGCGCTGGCCGGCAAGAAGGCCGGAAGCCGTGTCGAGATGGCCGTCCCGCCGACCTGGGGCTACGGCTCGCAGGGCAACCCGCAGGCGGGCATCAAGGGCACCGACACGCTGGTCTTCGTCGTCGACGTGCAGGACACGTTCAACTCCAAGAGCTCCGCCGACGGCGAGAAGGTCGCCCAGGACGACGCGGACCTGCCCAAGGTCGGCACCAACACCGACGGCAAGGCCCCCTCCATCGAGGTGCCCAAGGCGACCGCCCCGACGAAGCTCGTCGCGGAGTACATCCTGGAGGGCGACGGCGAGAAGGTCGCCGCCGCCGACAGCGTCCTCGTGCAGTACAAGGGCGTGCTCTGGGACGGCGGCAAGGAGTTCGACTCCTCGTACGCCAACAAGCAGCTGGTCTCGTTCTCGCTCCAGCAGGTCGTCAAGGGCTGGGCGCAGGGTCTGACCGGCAAGAAGGTCGGCAGCCGGGTCCTCATCGTCATCCCGCCGAAGCTGGGCTACGGCGACAACCCGCCGCAGGGCAGCGGCATCAAGAAGGACTCCACGCTGGTCTTTTCGGTGGACATCCTCGCGAAGCTCTGACGTGCGGGGGATGTAAGACTGTGCGTGTTCGCCCTTTCGCAGACAAGCAGGAGCCAGAAACGTGAGCATCGACAAGCCCGAGATCGACTTCCCGGGCGGCGAGCCCCCGGCGGACCTCGAGATCAAGGACATCTGGGAAGGCGACGGCCCGGTCGCGCAGGCCGGCCAGACCGTCACCGTGCACTACGTCGGAGTCGCCTTCAGCACCGGCGAGGAGTTCGACGCCAGCTGGAACCGCGGCACCCCGTTCCGCTTCCCGCTGGGCGGCGGCCGGGTCATCCAGGGCTGGGACCAGGGCGTGCAGGGCATGAAGGTCGGCGGCCGCCGCCAGCTGACCGTCCCCGCGCACCTCGCCTACGGCAACCAGAGCCCGACCCCTCTGATCAAGCCCGGCGAGACGCTGATCTTCGTGGTCGACCTGCTCGGGGTCTGAGCAGGGTTCGGACAGACTCGATCACGTGGGGCCCATGCCTGTTCGGCATGGGCCCTCGGCTTTGCCGGGCCACCGCGGGGCGGTACGGTCAACGGTCGTAAGCACCATAGGGAGGCGAAGGGCGTCGATGGCCATTGCCAAGGCCGAGCGGCTGATGAATCTGGCGCTGTGTCTGCTCGGGACGCGACGCCCGCTCAGCAAGCGTGAGCTGCGTGACTCCATCGAGGCGTACGTCGAGGCCTTCGGACCGGGGAACGGCGCCACCGGATCCGACGACTCCTTCAACCGTATGTTCGAGCGCGACAAGGACGACCTGCGCGAACTCGGACTGGTCATCGAGACCGTCGAGAGCCTCGACGGCGACATCGGCTATCTGGCCCGGCGTGACAGCAACCGCCTCCCGCCCATCACCCTGGACGCCGAGGAGGCCGCGGCCCTCGGGGTCGCCGCCAAGGTGTGGCAGCAGGCCCGGCTCGCCGGCGCGGCCAGCGGTGCCCTGCAGAAGCTGCGTGCTGCGGGCCTCCCCGAGGACGTCGACCCCTACGGGCCGCACGGCGCGCTGGAGCCGAGGATCCCCGTCCACGAGGCGGCGTTCGAGCCGCTGATGCTCGCCTGCCGGGACCGCCGCCCCGTCGTATTCGACTACCGCAAGGCCACCGCGGCCCACCCCGAGCAGCGGCACGTGGAGCCGTGGGCGCTCGAGTGCTGGCGGGGCCACTGGTACCTCGCGGGCTGGGATCGCGACCGGGGCGCCGAGCGGGTCTTCCGGCTGTCCCGGATCACCGGCAAGGTCCGCTCGCGCGGCGGCCGCTACACCGCTGACGTGCCGGACGTCGTCACCGTCCGTGAGACCGTCGCGGGCTGGGCCGGGGAGATCGCCGACCGCTCCGCCCGGATCCGGCTGCGCTCGGGCGCGGGGTACCCCCTTCGGGCGAAGGCCACCGTCCTACGGGAACTCGGCGACGGCTGGGACGAGTTGGAGATTCCGTACGGCCACGGGCTGGACGCCTGGCTGGTGGAGTTCGGGCCGGACGTGGTCGTGCTGGAGCCCGCCGAGCTGCGGGCAGACGTGGTGGACCGGCTGCGGGCCGTGGCCAAGGGCTGAGGGGGAGCGGACAAGACAGTGGCAGGCAAACCGGTCAGGCCCGTGAACGCCATCGACCAGACCCGGCGGATGCTCTCGCTGGTGACGTATCTGAAGGAGCGTCCCGGCGCCCGGGTCGAGGATGTCGCGCGCGCCTTCGGCATCACCGAGGACGAGCTGGTCTCCGACCTCGACGTGCTGCCCATGTGCGGTACGAGCTTCCGCGGCGGCGATCTGCTCGACATCGACACCGATGGTGAGCGTATTTGGTGGCACAACCCGGACGACGTCGCCGAGCCGCTCAGGCTGGCCGCCGACGAGGCCACCGCCCTGCTCGTCGCCGCCCGGGCCGTGGCCACGCTGCCCGGACTGCGCGAGAGCGACCGCCAGGCGCTGCTGCGGGCGACGGCCAAGGTGGAGACCGCGGCCGGTGAGACGGCGGGCGCCAGCTCGCGCCTGTCGGTGACCTTCGAGTCCGAGGGCGGGGTCTTCGCGGACGTCGACCGGGCGATCGCGGAGCGCCGCCGTCTGTGGATCCGCTACTACTCGCCCGCGCGCGACGAGGTCACCGAGCGGGAGATCGACCCCATCCGCCTGGTCAGCGTCGGGCACACCTACGTCGAGGCCTGGTGCAGGCGCTCCGAGGCGCGGCGCACGTTCCGGCTCGACCGCGTCGCCGAGATCAAGATCCTGGACGAGCCCTCGGCGCCGCCGGAGATCGAGCTGCGTGACCTGTCGGAGGCCCTGGTGCAGCCCGCGGCCGAGGACCCTGAGGTCGTGGTCGAGGTCGGGCCCGGCGGCCGCTGGGTCGCCGAGTACTACCCGCACGACAGCGCGGACGAACTGCCCGACGGCGGCCTGAAGATCACCCTGCGCACGCCCGACCCGGCGTCGCTCCGCCGGCTGGCGCTGCGGCTCGGGCGGGACGGCCGCATCGTCTCGCCGCCCGAGCTCGCCGACAGCGCCCGGCAGGCGGCCCGCGAGGCGCTGACGGCGTACGACGGGATCGAGGCGGCCGGGACGGCCGACGCGGTGGAGACGGCCGAGGCCGGCGGGCCGCGCGGCGTGAGCGCGGTGCGCCTCGCCCCGGACGGGCCGGACGGCGGGCGCGCGTGATGCGCGGGTGCCCGCGGCGTCGACGGCCGAGTGGGACTGCCCCCGGCACCGGCCGCGGTACCGGGACACGGCCCCGGCCGGCGTCGCTGATGAGCCGGCCCGCACCGGTGTCACCCGGGCGCCCCGGAGTCGCACGACCCGAGGAAGAGGAGCGAGGCCTGTGAGCGAGTCGGCGACGCCCGGTGCGCGCGGCATGACGGTGGAGTCCGCGTTCGCCGGGATGACGAGTGTGTCCCCGGTGGTCTTCAAGGCGGGCTGCCCGGACTGCCGGGAGCGCTTCGAACTCACCGCCGGAGCCCTGCGCCTCGCCATCGGCGCCAGCAGCCGCACCACCTTCTACTCCTTCACCTGCCCGGAGTGCGGCGCGTCCGTCCGCAAGCCCGCGGGGGAGCGGATCGTGGAGCTGCTCACCGGCGGCGGTGTGCGGACCCTGCGGCTCGCTCCGGCCCTCTGAGGGTCTGAGCGTCCGTCCCTCCTGGAGGGTCTAGGCTCGACGGCATGTTCTGGCCGATGTTCGCGGTTGCCGTGGGGTTCGTGGGTCTCGCCGTGCTCGGGGTGCTCGCCGTCCGGGTCTTCGTCGAGGCAGAGCGCCTGGGCAGGCAGGTCTCGGAGTCCGCGCGCCGTATCAACCGGGCCGCCGAGGACCTGGAGCGGGCCGCGGGGAGCGCGGCCCGGTCCGTGGACGCCCTGTGAGCCGTTCGGCAGGCGGCTGTGAGTTGCGCTTTGGGACACTTCGCCCTGTCACCTCTGCGGTTCGGACAGGTACTCTGCTGGTCGCGGCCCGGTTAACGAGGCACTGGCCGCGGACGGGAGTACGCACAGGAGATGCAGAGGGATTGCCCCGCGTTTACCCCTGGGCGTTACGATCGCTGTCAACACGATCGTTCGGACATATGTCCGACCGGTCGGACAGCATCCCACCCCAGCCGCCTCGGTGAGAAGGTAAAGACTTATGTTCGGAAGGCTCGGAGCCCCCGAGATCATTCTCATCCTCGTCGTCATCATCCTGCTGTTCGGCGCGAAGAAGCTTCCGGACATGGCTCGGTCGCTCGGCAAGTCCGCCCGCATCCTCAAGAGCGAGGCCAAGGCGATGAAGGACGAGAGCAAGTCGTCCACGACCCCGGCCGGCCCGCCCAACAACGACGAGCAGCCCTCGCAGCGCACCATCCAGTCAGCGCCCGGTGACGTGACCAGCTCCCGCCCGGTCAACGAGCCCACGGACACGACCAAGCGCTGAAGCCGGGCCGGTGACCTCCGGCCCGCCGCACGAGATGGGAACGTGGGTTGCTGAAGTCTGCCCGCAAGCAGGAGAGGGATCCCGAGGGGCGGATGCCCCTCGCGGAGCACCTTCGCGAGCTCCGCAACCGGCTCGCCAAGGCGATGCTGGCGATCGTCGTCATCACGGTCGTCGCCGCCTTCTTCTACAACGACATCATCAACTTGATCACCAAGCCGATCCTCGACTCGGTCGGCTGTGACAAGACCTTCGAGGAACTGGCCGCGTCGCGGGCGTCCTCCAAGCCGTGTGCGCAGATCACCATCAACGGTCTGATCACCCCCTTCACGCTGGCGCTGAAGGTGTCCCTGATGGCCGGCGTCGTACTGGCCTCGCCGGTATGGCTCTACCAGCTGTGGGCCTTCGTCGCGCCGGGCCTGCACCGGCACGAGAGGAAGTACGCGTACGCCTTCGTCGGCACCGGCGCCCCGCTGTTCATCATCGGCGCCTACTTCGCCTACACGGTGCTTCCCACCACGGCGAAGGTGCTCCTCGAGTTCACCCCGGGCGGCACGTCCAACCTCCTCCCGCTGGACGACCTGCTCGACCTGGTCATGCGGATGGTGCTCGTCTTCGGCCTCTCGTTCGAGCTGCCCCTGCTGCTGGTCATGCTCAATCTCACCGGAGCACTCACCGGCAAGCGCATGCTCGGCTGGTGGCGCGGCATGATCATGGGCATCACGGTCTTCGCGGCCATCGCCACCCCCAGCACCGACCCGCTGACCATGCTGATGCTCGCCGGGCCGATCTGGATCCTGTACTTCGCGGCCGTCGGCTTCTCCCTGCTCAACGACCGCCGCCGCAGCCGTCGCGAGGCCCTGGGCCCCGACGACGACGAGGCCTCCGAGCTGGACCTCACGCCCGACGACATCGGCGAGATCGAACCCGTGACCACCAGCCGGGCCGCGCTGCCCGAGCAGGCGAGTTCGGACCGCTCGGACCGGGTCAACGGTTATGACGACGTGACCTGAAGATCGCCGGGCAGCTCATAGGGTCGGTCGCGTGACCAGCGAGATCACCCTCTTCGTCAACCCCACCGCGGGCCGCGGCCGGGGCGCCCGCGCGGCGCAGCCGGCCGCTTCCGCTTTGCGGGCGGCAGGTTTCTCGGTGCGCACGGTGCTCGGTGAGGACGCCGCGGACGCCCTCACCCGTGCCCGTGCCGCCGTCGAGGGCGGTACCGGAGCGCTGATAGCCGTCGGTGGTGACGGCATGGCCAACCTGGCGCTGCGGGCGGTCGCGGGCACCGCCACCCCGCTCGGCCTGGTCGCCGTCGGCACCGGCAACGACTTCGCCCGCGCCCTCGGCCTGCCCGTGCGCGAGCCGGCCGCCGCGGGCCGCATGATCGCCGACGCCCTCAAGTGCGGCCGGATCCACGACATCGATCTCGGCCAGGTGGGCGACCGCTGGTTCGGCACGGTCCTCGCCTCCGGCTTCGACTCCCGCGTCAACGACCGCGGCAACCGCATGCGGTGGCCCGCCGGCCGCTTCAAGTACGACCTGGCGATGATCGCCGAACTCGCCGCGTTCCGGCCCGTCCCGTACCGGATCCGGCTCGACGACGGCGAGGTCCGTGAGGTCGAGGCGACTCTGGTGGCCGTCGGCAACGGCTCGTCGTACGGCGGCGGAATGCGGATCTGCCCCGGGGCCGATCTCACCGACGGGCTGTTCGACATCACGGTGGTCGGGGACTGCAGCCGTACGACCCTGCTGCGGGTGTTCCCGCGGGTGTACCGGGGGACCCACGCCGAGCATCCGGCCGTGACCGTGCTGCGGGCGTCCCGGGTCGAGATCGCCGCCGAGGGGATCACCGGGTACGCGGACGGGGAGCCGCTCGGCCCGCTGCCGCTGAGCGCGCGCTGCGTGCGCGGGGGCGTGCGCGTCGTCGGCCCCTGAACTGCGCCGATCCCCGGTTTCACAGGAATGGATCCGGATAATGATCGTCCTGTTGTCAGTGCGGCCCGGTACGCTCGAAAGCACGATGACAGAGGACCTCTCACCGGCCGAGCGGTACGCGGCAGCCCGCAAGCGTGCTGTCGAGCAGGCCACCGCGCTCGCCTCCTTCCGCGAGATGTACGACTTCGGCCTCGATCCCTTCCAGATCGAGGCCTGCCAGGCGCTCGAGGCGGGGAAGGGCGTCCTGGTCGCCGCACCCACCGGCTCGGGCAAGACGATCGTGGGCGAGTTCGCCGTCCACCTCGCTCTCCAGCAGGGCAAGAAATGCTTCTACACGACACCCATCAAGGCGCTGTCGAACCAGAAGTACGCCGACCTGTGCCGCCGCTACGGCACGGACAAGGTGGGCCTGCTCACCGGCGACAACAGCGTCAACTCCGACGCCCCGGTGGTCGTGATGACCACCGAGGTGCTGCGGAACATGCTGTACGCCGGTTCGCAGACCCTCCTGGGCCTCGGCCATGTGGTGATGGACGAGGTGCACTACCTCTCCGACCGGTTCCGGGGCGCCGTGTGGGAAGAAGTGATCATCCACCTTCCCGAGTCGGTGACGCTCGTGTCGCTGTCGGCGACCGTGTCGAACGCCGAGGAGTTCGGCGACTGGCTCGACACCGTCCGCGGTGACACCGAGGTGATCGTCTCCGAGCACCGGCCCGTGCCGCTGTTCCAGCATGTGCTCGCCGGGCGGCGGATGTACGACCTGTTCGAGGAGGGCGAGGGCCACAAGAAGGCCGTCAACCCCGACCTCACGCGCATGGCGCGCATGGAGGCGAGCCGGCCGTCGTACCAGGACCGCCGGCGCGGCCGGTCCATGCGCGAGGCCGACCGCGAGCGCGACCGCAGACAGCGCTCCCGGGTATGGACGCCGAGCCGGCCCGAGGTCATCGAACGGCTCGACGCCGAGGGGCTGCTGCCCGCCATCACCTTCATCTTCAGCCGCGCCGCCTGCGAGGCCGCCGTCCAGCAGTGCCTGTACGCGGGCCTCAGGCTCAACGACGACGAGGCACGCGAGCAGGTACGTTCACTCGTCGAGGAGCGTACGGCCTCCATCCCGACCGAGGACCTGCACGTCCTCGGCTACTACGAGTGGCTGGAAGGCCTGGAGCGCGGCATCGCCGCCCACCACGCCGGCATGCTGCCGACCTTCAAGGAGGTCGTCGAGGAGCTGTTCGTACGCGGCCTGGTCAAGGCCGTGTTCGCGACCGAGACCCTCGCCCTCGGCATCAACATGCCCGCCCGCTCGGTGGTGCTGGAGAAGCTCGTCAAGTGGAACGGCGAGCAGCACGCGGACATCACCCCGGGCGAATACACCCAGTTGACGGGGCGTGCGGGGCGGCGCGGCATCGACGTCGAGGGCCATGCCGTGGTGCTCTGGCAGCGCGGCTCCAGCCCCGAGCACCTGGCGGGCCTGGCGGGCACGCGCACGTATCCGCTGCGCTCGAGCTTCAGGCCGTCGTACAACATGGCGGTCAACCTGGTCGAGCAGTTCGGCCGGCATCGTTCGCGAGAGCTGCTGGAGACGTCCTTCGCGCAGTTCCAGGCGGACAAGTCGGTCGTCGGTATCTCCCGCCAGGTGCAGCGCAACGAGGAGGGTCTCGAGGGCTACAAGGCCTCCATGACCTGCCACCTCGGCGACTTCGAGGAGTACGCGCGGCTGCGCCGCGAGCTGAAGGACCGTGAGAACGACCTGGCCCGGCAGGGCGCGGCACAGCGGCGCGCCGAGGCCGCTGTCGCGCTGGAGAAGCTGAAGCCCGGTGACATCATCCATGTGCCCACCGGCAAGTACGCGGGCCTGGCGCTGGTGCTGGATCCGGGCCTGCCCGCGGGCCGTTCGAACGGCCATCGGGGCTTCGAGCACCACGACGGGCCGCGCCCCCTGGTGCTGACCGCCGAGCGGCAGGTGAAGCGGCTGGCGTCCATGGACTTCCCGGTGCCGGTCGAGCCGCTGGAGCGGATGCGGATCCCGAAGTCCTTCAACCCGCGTTCCCCGCAGTCCCGTCGGGACCTCGCGTCCGCGCTGCGCACCAAGGCCGGGCACATCCCGGCCGACCGGCACCGCAAGCGGCGCTCCCAGGCGGCCGACGACCGCGAGATCGCCCGGCTGCGGACGGAGCTGCGCGCACACCCCTGCCACGGGTGCGACGACCGTGAGGACCACGCCCGTTGGGCCGAGCGCTACCACCGGCTGCTGCGGGACACCTCGCAGCTGGAGCGCCGGATCGAGGGCCGTACGAACACGATCGCGCGGACGTTCGACCGGATCGTCGCGCTGCTGACCGAGCTCGACTATCTGCGTGCCGACGAGGTCACCGAGCACGGCAAGCGGCTCGCGCGGCTTTACGGCGAGCTGGACCTGCTCGCCAGCGAGTGTCTGCGCGAGGGTGTCTGGGAGGGGCTCGGCCCGGCCGAACTGGCGGGCTGCGTCTCGGCGTTGGTGTACGAGGCGCGCGCGGCGGACGACGCGATGGCGCCGAAGCTGCCGTCGGGGAAGGCCAAGGCCGCGCTGGGTGAGATGGTGCGGATCTGGGGGCGGCTGGACGCGCTGGAGGAGGAGTTCCGGATCACCCAGACCGAGGGTGTCGGACAGCGTGAGCCGGACCTTGGGTTCGCCTGGGCCGCGTACATGTGGGCCTCCGGGTCGGGGCTCGACGAGGTGCTGCGTGAGGCGGAGATGCCGGCGGGGGACTTCGTGCGGTGGTGCAAGCAGGTGATCGATGTGCTGGGGCAGATCGCGGCGGCGGCGCCGCAGGGGTCTTCTGTGGTGAAGAACGCGCGTAAGGCTGTTGATCTGTTGCTGCGGGGAGTTGTCGCCTACTCGTCGGTGGGGTGATCGTTGCTGCGCGGGTGCCGGTTGTGTGTGGTTGCTCGCGCAGTTCCCCGCGCCCCTTTTAGGGGCGTTGTTCTGAAGGCCACTCACCCGTCACGGTGAGTGGTTTTCGTATGTCTGTACGCCGTTACTTACTGCATTCGAACGATGCCGCAGCGTGCAAACGACCGAGCGTACTATCCCTTCGCGTCCGGTTTCCGGCGGATGCTGAATATGACACGGCGATGATCCGGTCGGACTAAGCTCGCCCGCAGCGCACCGGCTTGAGATGAATTCGTGCGCTTGTTCCCCGTTTGTGTGGAACCCCAGCCGACTCCTGTCAGAAGGCCTACATGGTGAGTGTTCAATCCCCTCCCGTTCGCCGTGAACTTCCCTACGCGCGCGTGCTGTTGCTGCCGGCCATAGCGATGGCCGCGGCGTCCGGAGCCGCCGTCGCCCTGGTGACGGAGTCGGCCCGGCTCGCCGTCGGCTGGTGCGGCGGCATCGCCACAGCGCTGGTGATCGCGACGGCAGCCGAGGCGGTCCGCCGCGGCCGTGCCCTGCGGAACCAGCGTGCCGAGCACGCCCGTCACAGCGCGTATCTGGAACAGCGGATCGCCGGCCACGAGCACGAGTTGGTCCGCTTCTCGAGGGAGGTCGTCCCCGCCGCCCTCGACCTGCTGCGCACCGGAGAATCCCCCAGGGAGGTGATTCGCAAGCTCGGCCTCGCCGACCCCGCGTACCGCGACCTGCCCGAGCCCGAGGTCGAGACGCTCCTGACGGTGCTCAGGATCGTCGACAACGAAGTGACCATGCGTGACGCCGCCGCTCGCTCCTTCGTCACGGTCGCCCGCCGCGTCCAGGCGATCGCGCACCAGCAGGCCGAGGAACTCCGGGAGATGGAGGAGGACCACGGCCGCAACCCCGAGGTCTTCGACGACCTGCTGCGCATCGACCACGGCAACGCCCTGATCGGCCGCCTCGCCGACTCCGTCTCCGTCCTCGGCGGCGGCCGCCCCGGACGGCAGTGGCCCGAGCCGGTGTCCCTGTACAGCACGCTGCGCGGCGCCATGTCCCGCATCCTGGAGTACCGGCGCATCCAGCTGTCCTCCATCGCCAAGATCAGCGTCAAGGGCATCTACGTCGAGCCGGTCATCCACGCCGCCGCCGAGCTCCTCGACAACGCCACGCGCTACTCGCCCCCGCAGACCAAGGTGCACGTCACCGCCACCGAGGTGCAGACCGGCGTCTGCATCGAGATCGAGGACGGCGGTGTCAACCTCAACGAGGAGGCGCGGGCCCGGATCGAGGGCATGCTGGAGGCCGCCAAGGCAGGCGTCGACCTCCAGGACATCGGTGAGCACCCGCGTCTGGGCCTGGCCGTCGTCGGCCGCCTCTGCACGGCGTACAACATGCAGGTGTCGCTGCGCGCCTCCGCCTACGGCGGCGTCCGCGCCATCCTCATCGTGCCGAGCGAGATGGTCACCCACGAGCCCGGCGTCGGACTCGCCCACGGCATCGGCGCCACCGGCGCCCCCATGACGGTCGGCATTCCCGAGGGCCCCAAGCGCGCACCCAAGAGGCGCCGTCCCACCAGCCCGCGCATCCCCGAGACGGTCTCCATGGAGGACGACGACGTCCCTGAGGTCACCGAGTGGACGGCGAACGGTCTGCCGCAGCGCCGCAGCCGGGTGAAGATGCCGCTCTCCGAGCGACTCGCCCAGCAGGCCGCCAACGAGAAGGCCGACCGGGAGGCCGAGGAGCGGGGCGAGTACAACCCCTGGGCGGCGACGGCGGAGCCCGAGTCCAAGCCCCTGCGCGACATGTCGGCGCCGGACGCCCCCGGCAAGGGCCTCGAGGCCTTCTGGGAGGGACTCAAGCAGGGCATCGAACCCGGCACCCACCCGACGGACTTCCTGCGGAACCCGACCAAGTATCTGCACCTGATCAACGACCCGGCCCGCACCGAGGCCGATGACGAGGGGGACCTCAAGTGATCCAGCAGCGAGGCAACTTCGACTGGATGCTCAAGGAGCTCGCCAACGGCGTGCCGGGCATCGAGATGATCGTGGTGCTCTCGGCCGACGGTCTGCGCATCGCCCGCTACGGCGGTGAGCCCGACGCGGCCGACCGGGTCGCCGCGGCCTGCGCCGGCCTGCAGTCCCTCGCGGGCAGCATCTGCCAGGAACTCTCCGTGGGCGACGGCGAGATGAAGCTCGTCATGATCGAGATCGACCGCGGCTACTTCTATCTGATGAACGCCGGCGCCAACGCCTTCCTCGCGGTGCTCTCCGACGTGCGGTGCGAACCCGGCCGGATGAGCGCGATGATGCGTGACCTCATCGTCCGGATCGGCGGCCATCTGACCACTCCGCCCCGGCGCAACGGGCAGATCGTATGACGCCTCCGCAACGCCAGCGGCGCGACCCCACCCCGGAATCGCCCCCGCCCGAGGAGGGCGAGGGCAAGGTCAGAAACCCGGAGCGGATGTACGTGGTGGCCGGCCCGGACGGAGAACGGGCCGAGCTCGACCTGGTCACGTTAATCGTGGCGCGTGCCGAAGACCCGCCGCCTTCCGCCTCCCCCGAGCAGGCGGCGCTGCTCCGGCTCTGCGCCGCCCCCCTGTCCGTGGCCGAGCTCTCGGCCTACCTCCACCTGCCGTTCAGCGCGATGGGCGTGCTGCTCACCGAGCTGATGACGGCGGAACTGGTGCAGGCGCGCGCCCCGATCGTCCGCCAGTCACGCACCGACCGTTCCCTCCTCGAAGCGGTGATGAATGGACTTCAAAGGCTCTGACACCATCCCGGGCCCCCGGGCCGAGGACCAGTTGCCCCACACGGCACAGTCCGCGGCCAAGATCGTGATCGTGGGTGGCTTCGGCGTCGGCAAGACGACCATGGTCGGCTCGGTCAGCGAGATCACACCGCTGACCACCGAGGAGACCATGACGCAGGCCGGCATCGGTGTCGACGACAACTTCGGCTCCGCGTCCAAGACGGCCACCACCGTCGCCATGGACTTCGGCCGCATCAGCATCACCGACCAGCTCGTGCTGTACCTGTTCGGCACACCCGGCCAGCAGCGCTTCTGGTTCCTGTGGAACGGCCTGTTCGAAGGTGCGCTCGGCGCGGTGGTGCTGGTCGACACCCGTCGGCTGGAGGTCAGCTTCGACGTCATGGGGCGCCTGGAGGAGCGCGGTGTGCCGTTCGTGGTGGCGGTCAACTCCTTCCCGGACGCGCCGCGTTACGCCATCGAGGAGCTCCGTACGGCCCTCGACCTCGCCCCGGACATCCCGATCATGGAGTGCGACGTACGCCGCCGGGCCTCCAGCCGTGACGTCCTGATGACCCTCATGCGCTTCCTGCACTCGCTCGCGATGTCGGGCTCGCGCACCTGATCCCGTACCCGCCCCACTCCACCCCCGATTTCCCCCACCAGACACCTGGATTCACTTCAGTTTCGGAGCGACCACTGTGACGCCTGAATCCCACGCCCCGACCGATACCGACGCCTCCCGGCTCGGCCCGCCTCCCGGCTGCCCCGCACACGGCCTCGGGCCCGGCGGACTGCACCGGCTGCACGAGTCGGAGGATCTGGGAGCGCTGTACGAGCAGCTGCGGAAGGACCACGGCCCCGTGGCGCCGGTGCTGCTCCACGACGATGTACCGATCTGGGTCGTCCTCGGCCATGCCGAGAACCTGCACATGGTGCGCGCGCCCTCGCAGTTCTGCCGGGACAGCCGCATCTGGACCCCGCTCAAGGACGGCCTGGTCAAGCCCGACCACCCGCTGATGCCGCACATCGCCTGGCAGCCCATCGCCTCGCACGCCGAGGGCGATGAGCACAAGCGGCTGCGCGGCGCGGTCATGGGCGCCATCTCGACCATCGACTTCCGCAGCCTGCGCCGCTACATCAACCGCAGCACGCAGGCCATCGTCAACCGCTTCTGCGAGCAGGGCGAGGCCGACCTCGTCGGCCAGTTCGCCGAGCACCTGCCGATGGCCGTGATGTGCGAGATCCTCGGCATGGCCGACGAGTACAACGACCGTCTCGTCGAGGCCGCCCGCGACGCGCTCAAGGGCACCGAGACCGCGATCGCCAGCCACTCCTACGTCATGGACGCCCTGAGCCGGCTCACCGCACGGCGCCGCGCCCAGCCGGAGGAGGACTTCGCCAGCTACCTGATCACCCACCCGGCCCGGCTGACCGACGACGAGGTCAGGGAGCACCTGCGCCTGGTGCTCTTCGCCGCCTACGAGGCCACCACCAACCTGCTGTCCAACGTGCTGCTCACGGTGCTGATCGACCCGCGCTTCCGGGCCCAGCTCAACGGCGGCCAGATGACGGTGCCGGAGGCGGTGGAGCAGTCCCTGTGGAACGAGCCGCCGTTCAGTACGGTCTTCGCCTACTTCGCCAAGCAGGAGACCGAGCTGGGCGGTCAGCGCATCCGCCGGGGCGACGGACTGCTCTTCGCCCCGGCACCGGCCAATGTCGACCCGCGGGTACGGCCCGACCTGTCCGCCAGCATGCAGGGCAACCGCTCGCACCTCGCGTTCGGCGGTGGCCCGCACGAGTGCCCCGGCCAGGACGTCGGCCGCTCCATCGCCGATGTCGGCGTCGACGCGCTGCTGATGCGGCTGCCCGACGTCGAACTCGACTGCGACGAGGAGGAACTGCGCTGGACGGCGTCCATCGCCTCCCGGCACCTCGTGGAGATGCCGGTGCAGTTCTCGCCCAAGCCTCCGCAGGACGTGACGGAGCCGCCGAACCACAAGCAGGTCCCCGCGCAGCGCTCCGACTGGCAGATCGGCAGTCCCCAGCCGCAGGCCGCACCGGCCGCCGCCCAGCCGCAGCCGGCCCCGGCGCAGCCCCAGCCGGCGCCTGTGCACCCGCAGGCGCAGCCGACGGCGCAGGTGCCGGTCCGCCGCAAGGGCGTCTGGCAGCGCTTCCTGAGCTGGTGGCGCGGCTACTGACCGGCTGACGGGCCGTCGTACGTCCCGGCGGCCCACCGGTCGTACGACGCCCACGCCGAAAGCTCCCGGCCGCTGCGGAACCGGTGTTCCTCGCCCGTGACCGGATCGGTGAACTCCAGGGCCCGTGCCAGCAGTTGGAGCGGGCGCCGGAAGTCACCGGCCGGGACGGGGTCGGTCACCTCCGGGTAGAGCGGGTCGCCGAGGATCGGCACTCCCAGCGCGGTCATGTGCACCCGCAGCTGGTGCGTCTGCCCGGTGCCGGGCACCAGCCGGTACCGGGCGAGTTCGCCTGCTCCTTCCGGTCGGTGCTCGACGAGTTCGACACGGCTCACGGCGTTCGGCTCGCCCGCCACCTCCCGCGCGGCGAGCACCCCGCGCTCCTTCACGATCCGGCTGCGTACGGTCCGGGGCAGGGTGAGGGCGGGGTCGTACGGGGCGACGGCCTCGTACTCCTTGTGGACCCGGCGGTCACTGAACAGCGTCTGGTACGCGCCGCGTTCCCCGGGGCGCACGGTGAACAGCACGAGCCCCGCGGTGAGGCGGTCCAGGCGGTGTGCGGGGCCGAGCGCGGGGATGTCCAGCTCCCGGCGCAGCCTGGCCAGCGCGGTCTGGGTGACATGGCTGCCGCGCGGGGTGGTGGCGAGGAAGTGGGGTTTGTCGACGACGACGATGTGCTCGTCCCGGTGCACGACCTTCAGCGGGAAGGGCACCGGCACCTCCTCGGGCAGCTCCCGGTGGAACCACACGAACATCCCCGGCGCGTACGGCGCGTCCGCCGCCACGGCCCGTCCGTCCGCCCCGACGATCCGCCCCGCGTCGAACATTCCGTCGACGACACCGGCACCCGCGCCGCTGAGCCGCTCCACCAGGTGCTCGCGCACGGTGGTCCACGACCCGGCGACGGGCAGCCGCACCCGTACCGGATCCACACCGTGGCGCTGCGGCAGGGGAGAGGGCGGGATGCGGGGCTTGCGTCTCATCGCGCCCAGCGTACGAGGCCCGGCGCGCCGGGCGGAAAACCACTGGGGCAGCCCCTCACGTCCTTGCCAGGATGCGGGGCATGCCGTTCCTCACCAGCCCGGTCCTGGCCGCCGGGACCCTCGCCCACCGCCCGCAGCCCACCCTCGCCGACGAGGGACTTCTCCTGCGTCCCTGGCGGGCCTCGGACGCGCCCGCGGTGTACGAGGTCTTCCAGGATCCCGTGATGCACCAGTGGCACGCCCGGGCCGCCGACTCCGAGGAGGAGGTCACCGGCTGGATCCGTGACTGGCACCGGGCGTGGGAGGAGGAGCGGGAGGCGCAGTGGGCCGTCACCGACGCGGACTCCGGCTTGCTGCTGGGGCGGGTCGCGCTGCGCGAGATACGGCTCGACGACGGTGTGGCGGAGGTGGCGTACTGGACCGTCCCGGCGGCACGGGGGCGGGGCGTCGCCGTGTGTGCCGCGACCGCACTGACCCGCTGGGCCCTCGACGAGACCGGCTTCCACCGCCTCGAACTGCTGCACGCCGTGCGCAACGAGGCGTCCTGCCGCGTCGCCACCAGGACCGGCTTCCTCCTGGAGGGCACCAAGCGCAGCGCCCTCCTGCAGCCGGACGGCCGGCACGACGCGCATCTGCACGCGCGCGTGCGGGGTGACTGAAAGGGCGTCGCCGGGGCCGTCGCGCTCGCGGCGCTCAGGCGGCCGGGGTGTTCTCCTGCTCCGCCTCGATGCGCGCGTTCCAGTCCCGCTTCGAGGCCTGCCAGCCGTCCTCGTTGTGGCCGCGTCGCCAGTAGCCGGAGATCGACAGGTCCTCGCGCGCGATGTTGCGCTCGACCCGGAGCAGATGGCGCAGCTCCTTCACGAAATGCGCCTCGCCGTGGACGAAGGCGTGCACCCGGCCCTCGGGGAACTCCAGGCTCCGTACCGCCTCGACCAGCGCCTCGCCGAGGGGCCGGTCGCCGCGGTGCAGCCAGACGACGTCCACGTCCGAGTCGATCTTCTGCTCCTCCTCGGGGCCGGAGATCTCCACGAAGGCCCAGGCCTTGGCGCCGCGCGGCAGGGCCTCCAGGGCACAGGCGATCGCGGGCAGCGCGCTCTCGTCACCGATGAGCAGATGCCAGTCGGCGTCGGTGTCGGGCGCGTACGCCCCGCCCGGTCCCATGAAGCGCACGGTCTCGCCCGGCTGGACACGCACCGCCCAGGGGCCGGCCAGGCCCTCGTCGCCGTGGATGACGAAGTCCAGGGTCAGCTCGCGGTGCTCGGCGTCCCACTGGCGCACCGTGTACGTCCGGGTCACCGGCCACTGTTCGCGGGGGAGCTCGTCGCGAATGCGCTGCATGTCGAAGGGTTCCGGGTAGGTCACGCCCTCGGGTGCGAACAGCAGTTTCACATAGTGGTCGGTGCATGTGCCCGCCGCGAAGTCGGCGAGGCCCTCGCCGCCGAGCACCACACGCTGCATGTGCGGAGTCAGCCGCTCGGTACGGACGACCTGAGCGGAATGCGGCTTACGCGGCTGGCGTCCGGGTCGCTCTGCCATGAGGACCTCCCTGTCTCGCATAGTTAGGCTTACCTAAGTTAGCACCTCGCCCCCACTTAACACCTCCCGAATGAGAGGTTCATGAACACCGCCGGTCTCCGGGAGGCCGCCGGCCCGCCCCCGTCACACCGCCAGTGTGGTCAGAAGACGCTCCAGTGAGCCGCCCAGTCCCCAGCGGGTCGCCAGCGCTTGAAGCTCCGCCGGGTCGCGCGGGGACCGGGGCAGCGCCGGGGTGACATCGGGCAGCGGTACGTCGTCCGCGACCCGGACCACCTTCGGCGCGACCGCGAGATAGGGGCGCGACTCGTCCAGCCGCCTGCGCTGCGTCGGCGTGAGCTTCGACCGCCGGTCCTCGACCGCCGCCATGATCCCCGCCAGGTCCCCGTACTCGGCCAGCAGCTTGGCGGCCGTCTTCTCTCCGACGCCCGGCACGCCCGGCAGGCCGTCGCTGGGGTCGCCGCGCAGCAGGGCCAGATCCGCGTACCCGCTCCCGCCGACCCCATACTTCCCGCGCAGCACGGCCTCATCGGTGAGCTGGAGGGTGCCCACGCCCTTCAGCGGGTACAGCACGCGCACCCCGCGCGCGTCGTCCACCAGCTGGTACAGGTCCCGGTCGCCCGTGACGATGTCGACCGGGCCCTCGGCCCGCGCGGTGAACGTGCCGATCACGTCGTCCGCCTCGTACCCCGCGACGCCCACGCGCGCGATGCCCACCGCGTCCAGCACCGCCTCGATGACCGGCACCTGCGGCGACAGCGTGTCGGGCACCTCCTCCTCGTCCGGGCCGGCCGCGCGCTCCTCGGCGACGCGGTGCGCCTTGTACGAGGGGATCAGCTCCACCCGCCAGTGCGGCCGCCAGTCGGCGTCCATACAGGCCACGAGCTGGTCCGGCCGGTGGTCCTTGACCAGGCGGTCGATGAAGTCGAGCAGCCCGCGCACGGCGTTCACCGGCGTGCCGTCCGGGGCCCTGACCGAGTCCGGGACGCCGAAGTAGGCGCGGAAGTACAGGGAGGCGGTGTCGAGGAGCATCAGTCGTCCGGTCACGCCACGCATCATGCCGTACGCCACTGACAGCCACTCGCCGCTGAGCAGCGCGTTGCCGTGTGTGCGTCTTGTGTGAAGCGCCCCACTTGTGGGTTTGGCTTTCCGGATCGGGGGGAGGCGCGGCCCCAGAGCGAGGCTGGTTGCGCAATTCAACTGTTTGCGGCCCTGTCCTCGCTCTGTTCTATTGCCGTCGAGATTGAGGTGCACGTGTCAGCGAGGCTTCAGGCAGAGAGCCTGTACAAAGTGTTCGGCAGAAGACCGGACCGAGCGGTCGAGCGGCTCCGTGACGGAGCCGACCGGGAGGAACTGCGCGCCGAGGGCACGACCGCCGCCGTGATCGACGCGTCCTTCACCGTGGAGCCCGGCCAGATCTTCGTCGTCATGGGTCTGTCCGGATCCGGCAAGTCCACCCTGCTGCGCATGCTGAACGGCCTGCTCGAGCCGACCGCCGGACACGTCCGCTTCGACGACCAGGACCTGACCGCGCTCGGCGACCGGGAGCTGCGCAAGGTCCGCTCCCGGAAGATCAGCATGGTGTTCCAGCACTTCGCGCTCTTCCCGCACCGCAGCGTGCGCGAGAACGCCGCCTACGGTCTGGAAGTGCAGGGCGTGCCCCGCGCCGAGCGCGTACGCCGCGCCGACGAGGCGCTCGCCCTGTGCGGCCTGGCCGGCTGGGAGAAGTCCTGGCCCGACGAGCTGTCCGGCGGCATGCAGCAGCGCGTCGGTCTCGCCCGCGCGCTCGCCACCGACGCCGACCTGCTGCTGATGGACGAGTCCTTCAGCGCCCTGGACCCGCTGATCCGCCGCGACATGCAGGACCAGCTGCTGGAGCTCCAGCAGAAGCTCAAGAAGACGATCGTCTTCATCACCCACGACCTGAACGAGGCCATGCGCCTGGGCGACCACATCGCCGTCATGCGCGACGGCCGGATCGTCCAGATCGGCACCGCCCAGGACATCCTGCTGCGACCGGAGAACGACTACGTCGCCTCCTTCACCCAGGACGTCGACCGCTCCCGCGTCCTGACCGCGGGCGAGCTCATGGACCCCTCGGTCACCGCCGACGACCCCGGCTGCGACTGCCGGACCGCCACGGCCGACACCCCGTTCACGGAGCTGTGCGCGATCAGCGCCCGGCTCTCCCACCCCGTCTCGGTCGTGGACAAGGACAACAAGCAGATCGGCGTCGTCCCCCGGCAGCGCCTGATCGGCTTCCTCAGCGACGAGCAGGACGCCACCCCGCAGCCCTGCGACTCCCCGCGGGACAAGGGCGGAGACGGAGAGAAGGTGACCGCCCGTGCCTAGGATCGAGCTCGGCACCTGGGTCAACGACGCGGTCGACTGGCTCACCACCCACATGGCGTGGCTGTTCGACTTCTGCAAGACCGTCTTCCTCGGCCTCTACGACGGCATCAACGCCGTCCTCCAGGCCCCCGAACCGCTCCTCCTCGCGGGCATCTTCGCCGTGGTCGCCTTCTGGCTGCGCGGCACGCTCGCCGGTGTCCTCACGTTCGTGGGATTCGCGTTCATCGACTCCCTCGAACTGTGGGAGAACGCGATGATCACCCTGGCGCTCGTCCTCGTGGCGACCGTCATCGCGCTCGTGATCTCCATACCCGTCGGCATCTGGGCGGCCCGCTCGGACCGCGTCAGCGGTCTGGTCCGGCCCGTCCTGGACTTCATGCAGACGCTGCCCGCGATGATCTACCTCATCCCGGCGATCCTGTTCTTCGGCACCGGCGCCCCCGCCGGCATCGTCGCCACGCTGATCTTCGCGCTCGCACCGGGCGTGCGCATGACCGAGCTGGGCATCCGGCAGGTCGACAAGGAACTGGTCGAGGCCGCCGACGCGTTCGGCACCACGCCCCGCAACACCCTGCTGCGCGTCCAGCTCCCGCTCGCCCTGCCCACCGTCATGGCCGGTGTCAACCAGGTCATCATGCTCGGCCTTTCCATGGCCGCGATCGCCGGCATGGTCGGCACCGGCGGCCTCGGCGGCGACGTCAACGAGGCCATCGGCCAGCTCAACGTGGGTCTCGGCTCCGAGGCCGGTGTGGCCATCGTGATCCTCGCGATCTACCTGGACCGCATGACCAGCGCCCTGGGCACCCAGGTCTCCCCGCTCGGCCGCCGCGCCGCCGCCAAGCTGCGCGCCGCCCAGGGCCTGAAGATCTGGTCCTACCGGCCCCGCCCGGTCGTCGCCGTGATCGGCGTCGTCGTCCTCGCGCTCGCCGCGGGCGGCATGGGTGTCTTCGGCAAGAGCGCCGACTCCACCGCCGTCGCGGGCGGCAAGAACGTCGGCCAGGGCAAGAAGATCAGCATCGGCTACATCCCCTGGGACGAGGGCGTCGCCTCCACCTTCCTGTGGAAGGAGGTCCTGGAGCAGCGCGGCTACGAGGTCGAGGCCAAGCAGTTCGAAGCGGGCCCGCTGTACACCTCGCTCGCCCAGGGCAGCGTCGACTTCCAGACGGACGGCTGGCTGCCCACGACCCACGCCCAGTACTGGAAGAAGTACGGCAAGCAGCTCGACGACCTCGGCTCCTGGTACGACAAGACGTCCCTGGAGCTCTCCGTGCCCTCCTACATGAAGGGCATCGACTCCCTCGAGGACCTCAAGGGCAAGGCGTCCGAGTTCGGTGGCAAGATCACCGGCATCGAGCCCAGCGCCGGCGAGATGGCCCTGCTCAAGAGCAAGGTCCTCAAGGAGTACGGCCTGGACAAGGAGTACAAGGTCGTCGACAGCTCCACGCCCGCCATGCTGGCCGAGCTGAAGCGCTCCTACGCCCAGAAGAAGCCGATCGTCGTCACGCTCTGGTCGCCGCACTGGGCGTACAACGACTACGACCTCAAGAAGCTCAAGGATCCCAAGGGCGCCTGGGGCAAGGGCGACGGCGTGCACACGCTGTCCCGCAAGGGCTTCGCCGACGACGACCCGACGGTCGCCAAGTGGCTGAAGAACTTCAAGATGAACGAGAAAGAGCTCACCAGCCTCGAAGCCGAGATCAACAAGGCCGGCAAGGGCAACCAGCAGGAGGCCGTGCGCGCCTGGCTGAAGCAGAACCCCGGCTTCGCCGACAAGATGGCCCCGGTGGAGAACGCAGGCGGCAGCACACCGGCCGAGGCCAAGCAGCCTCTGGACGTGGCGTGGTTCCCGTGGGACGAGGACATCGCCGTCACCTACCTGTGGAAGAACGTCCTCGAGCGGCGCGGCTACAAGCTGAACCTGAAGCAGATGGACGTCGGCCCCGTCTACACGGGCCTGGCCTCGGGCGATCTCGACCTCAACTTCGACGCCTGGCTGCCCTATGCCCAGAAGAACTACTGGGACAAGAACAAGGACCGGCTCAAGGACCTCGGCACCTGGTACGAACCGACCTCCCTGGAGATCGCCGTACCGTCCTATGTGAAGGGCGTCGACTCCCTGGAGGACCTCAAGGGCAAGTCCGGCACCTTCAAGGGGAAGATCATCGGCATCGAGCCGGGCACCGGCGAGATGGACCTGGCGAAGAACAAGGTCCTGCCCGCCTACGGCCTGGACAAGGAGTACGAGGTCGTCGACGGCTCCACCCCGGCCATGCTGGCCGAGCTGAAGCGCGCGTACGCCAAGAAGGAGCCGATCGCCGTCACGCTCTGGTCGCCGCACTGGGCGTACAGCGACTACGAGCTGACCAAGCTGAAGGACCCCAAGAAGGCCTTCGGCGAGGGCAACACGATCCGCACCATCTCCAACGAGAAGTTCCCCGAGGAGTATCCGCAGCTCACGAAGTGGATCAAGAACTTCAAGATGACCGAGGAGGAGCTCGGCACCCTGGAGAGCGAGATCAAGAACCGCGGTCAGGGCCATGAGGAAGAGGCCGTCGCCGCGTGGCTGAAGGAGCACCCCGACATGGTGGAGCGCATGACGCCGCAGTGAGGCCGGATGCGGGGCGGGACGCGAGCACGACGCGTCCCGCCCCGCACCCGTTTCCACGAGCGGGATCCGGACAACCACAGAGCGCGACGCCACCCCCAGAGCCCCTCCTGGCACCCTGTTCCTCCCGTAGGAGGAATCCGCACCCCTCCCCTGAAGGCGGCGGATCCCCTGGCGCGAACCATGAGGTCGCGCACCGCCCTGTATGACGTCGATGTGACGGGCGCATGAAACGGTTTGCCGAACATGCGTAGGGTGCAGACAACTCAACAGAAGCGGTGCGCCGGGACACCGGCGCACAAGGACCGGATCGACGGGCGAAGGAGGGAGCCGGAGCGATGGGCGACCACAAAGAGCAGTCCCTTCGGGTGGGCGCGGCCGTGCGCCGCCGGCGCCGCGCGCTGGAGCTCACCCTCGCCGCCGTGGCCGAGCGCAGCGGCCTGTCGGTCCCGTTCCTGAGCCAGATCGAGAACGACCGGGCGCGTCCCAGCCGAAGCTCCCTGGAGAAGGTCGCCGACGCCCTGCGCACCACCGCCGTGGAACTGCTCGCCGCGGCCGACCCGGCGTGCAGCGTGGACGTAGTCCGCGCCGAGAACGGCGAACCGCTGCCCCGGCCCCGGACCCGGTCGCTGGTGCGCGGCCACCACCAGATGCACGCCTCCGAGTTCATCGGCGACCATGACGCGGGCCGGGAATTCCAGTACCGCAACGACCAGTTGATGTACGTCGCCGACGGCGCGGTGGAGATCGAGGCGGAGGGCCGCGCCTACCGGCTCGGCCGCGGCGACACGCTGTACCTCACAGGCGGCGTACGGCACCGCTGGCGGGCCACGGAGTCGGACACCCGCGTGATCGTCGTCGCCGTGGCGGAGCACATCGAGGCGGTCCGGGACCGGCCGCGCCGGTGAGGGTCGTCTCGCTGGTCCCCTCGCTGACCGAGGCCGTGGCCCGTTCCGCGCCCGGCGCCCTGGTCGGCGCCACCGACTGGTGCACCCATCCGCCCGGCCTGGACGTCGTGCGCGTCGGCGGCACGAAGAACCCGAAGCCCGAACGGATCGTCTCCCTCGCCCCCGACCTGGTGATCGCCAACGAGGAGGAGAACCGCGAGCCCGACCTCGCGGCCCTGCGCGCGGCGGGCGTCGAGGTCCTGGTGACGGAGATCCGCGACGTGCCGGGGGCCTTCCGGGAACTGGCCCGGGTCCTGGATGCCTGCGGGGTGGCGGCGCGCCCGCGCTGGCTGGACGAGGCGGAGCACACCTGGTCGTCCCTGCCGCGGCCGGTGACCCGCCTGACGGCGGTCGTGCCGATCTGGCGCCGCCCCTGGATGGTCCTGGGCCGCGACACCTTCGCGGGCGACGTCCTGGCCCGCCTCGGCATCGACCACGTACACACGGCGCACCCCGAGCGCTACCCCCGCATCCCGCCGGCGGAGTTGCGCGCCGCGGCGCCCGACCTGGTGATCCTCCCGGACGAGCCCTACCGCTTCACCGCCGACGACGGCCCCGAAGCCTTCCCCGGCCTGCCCTGCGCGCTCGTCAGCGGACGGCACCTCACCTGGTACGGGCCATCGCTGGCCGAGGCGCCACGGGTCCTGGAGCGGGCCCTGCGAGCAGCTCGCCCCTGAGCAGCCCGCGTACGGTGCCCGCGGCGGCGGTGCCCCACGCGACGACCAGCACCGCGTACAGGACGACCGCCGGCCCTTCGTAGGCCACGAGCCCGGTGTGCCGGCCCAGGGCCTCGGCGCCGGTGACGCAGGTGCCGACCGGGAAGGTGAACGACCACCACGTCATCGCGAACCGCATCCCGTGCCGCCGGGCGCGCAGCACATGGACGGTGGCCAGGCAGAACCACAGCAGCGCGAACCCCATCACGGGCACGCCGTAGAGCACGGCGAGCACACCGAAGCCCTGGCTGTACGGCTCCGGTACGACTCCGGGGGCGGTGTCCGCGAAGGCGCCGACGGCGGTCGTCGACTGCCCGAGCGGGCCCAGCACCAGGAACAGCGTGGGGGTGAGGGCGAGGGGCAGCGGTCCGCCGGTGAGCAGCCGCCCGAAGACCAGCGGCAGCATGACGAGCGTCGCGAGCAGACTGAGCCCGAACAGCGCGAAGCAGCCCAGCAGCAGCGTCTCCCGGGCCTGCCCGGGAGGCAGATGGGGAACCAGCTGCGGCCCGACGGCGGCCGACACCATGGGCGCGACCAGCGGCAGCAGCCAGACGGGGTTGGCCTGTCCCGCTTCGACCCGGTGCCGTACGGCCATCAGATACGGCACGGCGACGGCGGCGGCCAGCCCGAGAGCCGTACCCGCGCTGAACAGCACGCCGTCGAGCGCGACGGCCGCGCGGACGCCGATCACGTCCCGGCCCACGGTGAGCGCGCCGCCGCCCACGGCGAGCAGGGCCATGGCGAGACAGCCGTAGAAGGGGGCCGTCGCCGGGTCGAGGAGATGGGCGCGGGCCTGGTCCCGGTGGTGGGCCCAGTGCAGGGCCCGGGCCCCGAGCAGGGTCAGGAGCAGGACGAGCGCGAGGGCCCAGACACCGGCGAGCACGGGGCGCAGCCCGGGGAGGTGCGACGGCAGGGCGGCTCCGGCGGTGGCGACGACGGCGGTGCCCATGACGGTGGCGTACCAGTTGGGCCCGAGATGACGGACCGACACGGGGTACGCGAGGGGCTGGGCTGCGGTGACCATGACTCCACGGTCGGTCCGCCGGAGCCGTACCACCAGGGACCATGCCTCTATGGCGACATAAGCTGGGTTTATGAGCAGGACGGATGAGCAGGGTGACGTGCCGACCACCGCGACCGGGTCCCTGGCACACCGGGTGCCGGATCTCGGGGCGCTGGAGCTGCTGTTGGCGGTGGCGCGGCTCGGCAGCCTCGGCGGGGCGGCGCGGGAACTCGGCATCACCCAGCCCGCGGCGAGCAGCCGGATCCGGTCGATGGAGCGGCAGCTCGGTGTGGCGCTGGTCGACCGTTCGCCCCGCGGGTCCCGGCTGACGGACGCCGGTGCGCTGGTGACGGACTGGGCGCGGCGGATCGTCGGGGCGGCGGAGGCGTTCGACGTCGGGGCGCAGGCGCTGCGCGACCGCCGTGACTCGCGGTTGCGGGTGGCGGCGAGCATGACGATCGCCGAGTACCTGCTGCCGGGCTGGCTGCTCGCGCTGCGCGCCCAGCGGCCCGACACGGCGGTGTCCCTGCACGCGGGCAACTCCACGGTGGTGGCGGAACGCCTGCTGTCGGACGAGGCGGATCTGGGCTTCGTGGAGGGGCTGTCGGTCCCGACGGGGCTGGACTCCGTCGTCATCGCCCACGACCGGCTGATAGTGGTCGCGGCCCCCGGCCACCCGTGGGCCCGCCGGCGACGGCCGCTGGCGGCGGGGGAGTTGGCGTCGACACCGCTGATCCTGCGTGAGAAGGGTTCGGGTACGCGGCAGGTCCTGGACGCGGCGCTCGGGGGGCTGGCCCGGCCGCTGATCGAGTTGTCCTCGACGACGGCGGTCAAGGCGGCGGCGGTGAGCGGGGCGGGGCCGTCGGTGCTGAGTGAACTGGCGGTGGGGGAGGAACTGGCGATGCGGCGGCTGGTGAGTGTGCCGGTGGAGGGGGTGGCCTTGGCGCGGGATCTGCGGGCGGTGTGGCCTACGGGGCATCGGCCTACCGGTCCGGCGCGGGATCTGCTGTCGCTGACGCGGGGGTAGTTTCATCCCCAGGGGGCTCCGCCCCTGGGCCGTGTGCGTATCCGCTCAGGCCGCTGCTGCCGCCTCCACCAACGCTCGCATCACCCGCACGTCATCCCCCATCTCCGGGTGCCACTGCACACCCAGCACCCACCCCGGGTGAGTCGGCAGTTCCAGCGCCTCGATCGTCCCGTCCGCCGCGTACGCCGACGGCACCAGGCCCTCGCCCAGCCGGTCCACGGCCTGGTGGTGATACGTCGGTACGAATGTCTCCTCCGGTACGACACCGCCGTACAGACTCCCCGGCACCGGCTTGACGGTGTGGCCGCCGAAGACGCCCACCTGCTCCGCGTGCCCGTCGATGTGCTGCACCAGCGTCCCGCCGAGCGCGACGTTGAGCAGCTGCATGCCCCGGCAGATGCCCAGCAACGGCACCCCGGCCGCCAGCGCCGCGTCGATCAGCGCCAGCTCCCACGCGTCCCGCTCCCGCGCCGGCAGCCCGGTCCGCGGCTCGCGCTCCGCGCCGTAGCGGACCGGCTCGACATCCGGCCCGCCCGCGATGACCAGCCCGTCCAGCCGGGCCACGACATCGGCCGCGTGCAGCGGGTCGTCCGGCGGAACCATCGCGGCCAGCGCGCCCGCCCGCCGCACCAGCCGCGGGTAACCGGCCGGCAGCAGCGCCGCCTCCAGCTCCCACACGCCCCAGCGCGCACCGGACTCCAGATACGTGCTGACCCCGATCAACGGCCTGGACACAGAAACTCCCTCACCTCGACGCCCCGGTTTCCTCAGTCCCGTGACAACTCTGCCTCGGCCGCCGCCAGCGCCGCGAACTCCTCCTCCGGTGCCTTCGCCACCAGCCGCTTGCGGCTGTACAGGCCGAAGTACCCGATGGCGACGATGTACACCACGAGCGCGATGACAGCCGCCGTCACATCCACCAGGAACGTGGCCACCAGCGCCGCACAGGCCAGCACCAGGGCGACCGAGGAGGTCAGCACCCCGCCCGGCGTACGGTACGGCCGCGGCAGCTCCGGCTCGCGGCGGCGCAGCACGATGTGCGACAGGGACATCAGCGCGTAGGAGATGGTCGCGCCGAAGACGGCGATGTTCAGCATGCGGGCGCCGTTGCCCGACCACGCCGCCAGCACGAAGCCGATCGTGCCGGGCACCAGCAGGCCCAGATATGGCGCCTTGCGGCGGCTGGTGAGGGACAGGAAGCGGGGCAGATATCCCGCGCGGGACAGGGCGAAGAGCTGGCGCGAGCCCGCGTAGATCAGGGAGAAGAAGGAAGCCACCAGGCCGGCGAGGCCCGCGTAGTTCACGATCCGGCTCAGTGTCGTCGCCTCGCCGCCCGGCTGCAGTGCCTCGACCAGCGGGTTGCCCGCCTCCTGGATCGCCGCGGAACCGCGTGCGCCGGCCGCCGCGAAGAACGTGACCACGGCCAGCACCACCAGGATGCCCATGGACCAGCGGATCGCCTTCGGCAGCGTACGCGCCGGGTCCCTGGTCTCCTCGGCGGCCAGCGGCACCCCCTCGACGCCCAGGAAGAACCACATGCCGAACGGGAACGCCGCCCAGATGCCGAGCAGGCCGAACGGCAGCCAGGAGCTGGATCCCGCGGCCGAGGCGTCGACCGGGATGTCGTCCAGCGACGCGAAGGAGAAGTCGGGCAGGGCCGCCAGCCCGAACACGATCAGGGCGGCGACCGCGATGCCGGTGACGACGAAGCTGAACCGCAGCGCCTCGCCCACGCCCCACAGATGGATGCCGAGGAAGATCGCGAAGCAGACCAGGTACACCGGCCAGCCGGACTCCAGGCCGAACAGGCCCAGCGACTCGACGTAGTCCCCGATGAAGATGACGATCGCGGCGGGCGCGAGGACGTACTCGATGAGGATCGCCGTACCCGTCAGGAAGCCGCCCCAGGGCCCCAGCGCCCGACGGGCGAAGCCGTAGCCGCCGCCCGCCGTCGGCAGGATCGAGGACAGCTCGGCGAGGGCGAAGACCATACAGGCGTACATCGCGCCCATGAGCACCATGGCGATCGCGAGCCCGCCGAAGCCGCCCTCGGCCAGGCCGAAGTTCCAGCCCGAGTAGTCGCCGGAGACGACGTAGGCGACACCGAGGCCGGTCAGCAGCACCCAGCCGGCACTGCCGCGGCGGAGCGCTCTGCGCTCCAGATAGTCGTCGCCCTCCGGGGCGGCGGGAGGGGTGGCGGATTCCTGGGACATGGGCAGACTCCCCACGGGGCGGCGGACACGGCGTCGAGCGGGCTTCGACTCAATGCGACTCGATGGAACTCGATGGAACTCAATGGAATGAGGCCATACCTTTGCGGTGCCGACCGAGGGAAGGCAAGACCCGTGCGTTAATCGCCCGTAAATCCTCACGGCGCCACCGCGCCGGAACACGGCCCGGCTCAGCCCAGGAACCCGCGCAGCAGCGCCGCCGTGCCTCCGCAGTGCTCGCGCATGATCTCCCGCGCCTGGTCCGCGTCGCCCTCGATCACGGCCTCCACCAAGGCGGTGTGCTGCCGCTGGGAGTGCTCCAGGTTGCGCACCAGGAGCGGGATGCAGTCGAGCAGGTCGTTGACGCTCGCACGCACGGCCGCGTACTGGGCCGTGAGCGTGGGGGAGCCGGACAGCTCGGCGATCGTGAGGTGCAGCAGCGTGTCCAGACGGCGGTACTCGGCGAGCGGGGCGTCGTGCGTACGGGCCAAGGCCTCGCGGAGCTGTCCGGCCTGCTTCTCGTCCAGTCCGTGGGCCGCGCACAGCCCCGCGGCGCCCACCTCCAGCACCTCCCGGAAGCGCAGGACGTCCTCTATGTCGACCTCGGCGACCCGGCGCCGCAGCTCGTCCTCGCCGCCGGCGTCCGTGCGGTGCCGTACGAACGTCCCGCCGTACCGGCCGCGCCGTGACTCGACGAGACCCTGGTCCTGGAGCACCTTCAGCACCTCGCGCAGCGTCACCCGGCTGATCCCCAGCCGCTCCGCCAGCTCCCGCTCGGCCGGCAGCCGCTCGCCCCCCGCCACCAGGCCCAGCCGTACGACCTGAAGGATCTGCTCCAGCGCCTCCTCGAAGCCGTTGCCCGCGCGCACCGGCCGCAGCACCGGCGTCAGTCCGTCCCGCACCTCGCCCCCAGCTTCCTCCGGCATGTGGCCGTACCCCCTTCCCAAGCAATGGTTCTCCGCAATACCTTATGGCTCCCGGCGGATCCAAGGAGCCTAGGAGGCCCTCCCGTGGCAGACCGCACAGCCCCGCTCAGCGTCGAGGAGCTGCACGCCCTCGTCGCGGGCGGTGAGATCGACACTGTCGTCCTGGCCTTCCCCGACATGCAAGGGAGGCTCCAGGGCAAGCGGTTCGCCGCCCGCTTCTTCCTCGACGAGGTGCTCCAGCACGGCACCGAGGGCTGCAACTACCTGCTCGCCGTCGACACCGAGATGAACACCGTCGACGGGTACGCGATGTCCTCCTGGGACCGCGGCTACGGCGACTTCGCGATGCACCCGGACCTGAGCACCCTGCGCCGCGTCCCCTGGAACGAGGGCACGGCCATGCTCCACGCCGACCTCGCCTGGAGCGACGGCTCCCCGGTCGTCGCCGCGCCCCGCCAGATACTGCGCCGCCAGCTGGAACGCCTGGCCGAGCTCGGCTACACCGCCCAGGTCGGCACCGAGCTGGAGTTCATCGTCTTCAAGGACACCTACGAACAGGCGTGGGACGCCAACTACAGAGGCCTGACCCCGGCCAACCAGTACAACATCGACTACTCGGTCCTCGGCACCGGCCGGATCGAGCCCCTGCTGCGCCGCATCCGCAACGAGATGGCGGCGGCCGGCCTCACCGTCGAGTCCGCCAAGGGCGAGTGCAACCCCGGCCAGCACGAGATCGCCTTCCGCTACGACGAGGCCCTGGTCACCTGCGACCAGCACTCCGTCTACAAGACCGGCGCCAAGGAGATCGCCGCCCAGGAGGGCATGTCGATCACCTTCATGGCCAAGTACAACGGGCTCGAGGGCAACTCGTGCCACATCCACCTCTCGCTCGCGGACGCGCACGGCGGCAACGCCATGGCAGGCGACGGCGAAGGCGGCATGTCGGACGTCATGCGCCACTTCCTCGCCGGCCAGCTCGCCGCCCTGCGCGACTTCTCCCTGCTCTACGCCCCCCACATCAACTCCTACAAGCGGTTCCAGCCCGGCTCCTTCGCCCCGACCGCCGTCGCCTGGGGCCACGACAACCGCACCTGCGCGCTGCGCGTGGTCGGCCACGGCCGCTCCCTGCGCTTCGAGAACCGGCTGCCCGGCGGCGACGTCAACCCCTACCTCGCCGTCGCCGGACTCGTGGCGGCCGGTCTGCACGGCATCGAGCAGAAACTGGAGCTGCCCGAGCCCTGCCCCGGCAACGCCTACACCGCCGACTTCGCCCACGTCCCCACCACCCTGCGCGAGGCCGCCGAGCTCTGGGAGAACAGCCCCGTCGCCCAGGCCGCCTTCGGGGACGAGGTCGTCGCGCACTACCGCAACATGGCGCGGGTCGAACTGGACGCCTTCGACGCCGCGGTGACTGACTGGGAGCTGCGCCGCTCCTTCGAACGCATGTGAGGCCCCTCTTGTCTTCCGAGCACCTCCTGGAAGTACTGAACCCCGCGACCGAGGAGGTCGTCGCCGCCATCGCGGCGGCCGGCCCGGCCGATGTCGACGCCGCGGTCACCCTGGCCACCCGGGCCCAGAACGTCTGGGCCGCCCTGGCGCCGGGCGACCGCGCCCGGCTGCTGCGCCGCTTCGCGGCCACCGTCGACGAGCACCTCGAGGAACTGGCCCGTCTGGAGGTCCGCGAGGCCGGCCACCTCATCGGCAACGCCCGCTGGGAGGCCGGCAACGTCCGGGACCTGCTGGACTACGCGGCCGGGGGAGTGGAGCGGCTCACCGGCCGGCAGATCCCGGTGCCCGGCGGCCTGAACGTCACGATCCTCGAACCGCTCGGCGTCGTCGGCGTGATCGCGCCCTGGAACTTCCCCATGCCGATCGCCGCCTGGGGCACCGCCCCCGCCCTCGCGGCCGGCAACGCGGTCATCCTCAAGCCCGCCGAGACCACACCCCTCACCGCGCTGCGCCTCGCCGAACTCGCCCTGGAGGCAGGGCTCCCGGAACACCTCTTCCAGGTCCTGCCGGGGCACGGCGCCGTCGCGGGCGAAGCACTGGTACGACACCCCGGCGTCGCCAAGGTCGTCTTCACCGGCTCCACCCGCACCGGGACGCGCGTCGCCGCGCTCGGCGCCGAGCAGGTCAAGCCCGTCACCCTCGAACTCGGCGGCAAGAGCCCCAACATCGTCTTCGCCGACGCCGACCTCAAGACCGCCGTCGACCCCTTCTCGTTCCTGGACAACTCCGGCCAGGACTGCTGCGCCCGTACTCGCATCCTGGTCCAGGAGCAGGTGTACGACGAGGTCCGTGAGCTGCTCGCGAAGGCGCTGGCCGACGTGGTGGTGGGCGATCCGGCCGACGAGCGGACGCAGATGGGCCCGTTGATCTCCCGGCAGCAGCTCGACCGCGTCCGGGGCTATGTGCCCGAGGGCACCCCGGCCCTGCGCGGCAGCGCACCCGAGGGGCCCGGCTTCTGGTTCCCGCCGACCGTGCTCACCGGCGAGCAACCCGACTCGGCGGCGGCCTGCGAGGAGATCTTCGGCCCCGTGGCCGTCCTGCTGCCGTTCACCGACGAGGCGGACGCGATCCGCCTGGCCAACGGCACCCCGTACGGCCTGTCCGGTTCCATCTGGACGAGGGACGTCGGCCGGGCGCTCCGCGTCTCCCAGGCCGTCCGCGCCGGCAATCTGTCCGTCAACTCCCACGCCAGCGTCCGCTACTGGACCCCGTTCGGCGGCTACAAGCAGTCGGGCGTCGGCCGCGAGCTCGGCCCCGAGGCCCTGGCCGCCTTCACCGAAACCAAGAACGTCTTCATCAGCACGGAGGGCCCCGCACAGTGACTGCTCAGGACACCATCTGCCGCCGTCTGGTCGGCCGCACCGCCGTCGTCACCGGAGCCGGCAGCGGCATCGGCCTCGCCGCCGCGCGCCGTCTCGCCTCCGAGGGCGCGCACGTCGTCTGCGGCGACGTCGACGAGGTACGCGGCAAGGCCGCCGCCGAAGAGACCGACGGCACCTTCGTCAAGGTCGACGTCACCGACCCCGAGCAGGTCGAGGCCCTCTTCCGGACCGCCTACGACACCTACGGCAGCGTCGACATCGCCTTCAACAACGCCGGCATCTCCCCGCCCGACGACGACTCCATCCTGGAGACCGGCCTGGAGGCCTGGAAGCGCGTCCAGGAGGTCAACCTCACCTCCGTCTACCTGTGCTGCAAGGCCGCCATCCCCTACATGCGGCGCCAGGGCCGGGGCTCGATCATCAACACGGCGTCCTTCGTGGCGAGGATGGGCGCCGCCACCAGCCAGATCTCGTACACGGCCTCCAAGGGCGGCGTCCTCGCCATGTCCCGCGAACTGGGCGTGCAGTTCGCCCGGGAGGGCATCCGCGTGAACGCCCTCTGCCCCGGCCCGGTCAACACCCCGCTCCTCCAGGAGCTGTTCGCCAAGGACCCGGAGCGCGCCGCGCGCCGTCTGGTGCACATCCCGCTGGGCCGCTTCGCCGAGGCCGAGGAGATCGCCGCCGCCGTCGCCTTCCTGGCCAGCGACGACTCCTCCTTCGTGAACGCCACCGACTTCCTGGTCGACGGCGGGATCGCGGGGGCGTACGTCACCCCCCTCTAGGCCCTGGCTCTAGAGTGCCGGGATGAGCATGACGCCTCCGCCCGGCTGGTATCCCGACCCGCACGGCCCCCATCTGGAACGCTGGTGGGACGGCACGGCCTGGACCGAGCACCGCCGCGCGCCGGGGGGCGCCGCGGGCCCGGTGCCTCCGCCCCCGGGCGGCGGCACCGGGCGGGCGAAGGTGATCGCCCTCGTCGCCGCCGGGGCGGTCCTGGTCGCGGCGATCGTCACCGGAGCCGTGGCCCTCACCAGCGGCGACGACAGCGGCGCTGAGACGAGGACGATTCCGACGCCCTCCGGCCCCACCGCGCCGGAATCCTCGGCATCCTCGGAGCCGGCTCCCGCGGCGTCCGCCTCCGAGCCGTCCGCCGACGACCCGGCGGTCGTCGAGGACCAGCTCAACGGCGTCACCTTCCCGCTGCTCGACGGCTGGGTCCGCCCGCAGTACGTCGCCGAGGACGACGTCGTCATGACGACGGACGGCACCTACGACTGCCCCGGCGACGGCACCGCCTGCCGCCACGGCCTCGTCTTCTCCCGCACGGTCACCGCGAACGACGAGAAGTCCCCCGAGGCCCTCGCCAAGGCGGACATCTCCGAGGCGGCCAAAGATGCCTACGACCGCGACCGGATCGGCCGCAAGCCCTACGGGGGCATGGAATCCCACGAGGTCGTCAAGTCCGGTCCGGTCGCGGTGGCGGGCCGCGCCGGGTACTTCGTGCGCTGGCGCGTCCACACCGCCAAGGGACCGGGCGGCTACGTCCAGTCGCTCGTCTTCCCCTCCAGCGTCGGCACCGAGTCACCCGTCCTCGTCCGCTACGTCTTCGACGCGGGCGAGGACGGACCGCCGCTCGCCGACATGGACCGCGTCACCAAGGGCATCCGCCCGGTCGGCGACGGGGACACGGGCGGCGGCGTCGGCAGCAGCATCGGCCCGTCGGACTGAACGGCCGGCGGGCTGACGGGCTGACGTCCTACAGGAACGTGTGACCCTCGCCGCGGTAGGTCGGCACGGTCGCCGTCACCGCGTCGCCCTCGATCAGCTGCAGCCGCTCGAACCGCTCGCACAGCTCACCGGCCTTCGCGTGCCGGAACCAGACCTTGTCACCGATCAGCAGATCGTCGGCGGGCGAGCCGAGCAGCGGAGTCTGCACCTCACCGGCCCCCTCCTGAGGGTCGTAGCGCAGCCCCTCGGGCAGATACGGCACGGGCGACCGGTCGGCCCCGGCGGCCCCGGAAGCCGGATACCCGCCACCGAGCACGGTCACCACGCCCACCCCGGGCCGCCGGACGACCGGCTGGGCGAAGAGGGCCGCCGGACGGCCGCTGAACGACGTGTAGTTGTCGAACAGCCGCGGCAGGTACAGCCCCGACCCGGCGGCGATCTCGGTCACCGAGTCCTCCGCCGCCGTGTGCTGCACCGAACCGGTGCCGCCGCCGTTGACGAACTCCAGCCCCGGCACGACGGCCCGCACCGCGCGCACCACCTCCGCACGCCGCTCGGCGAGTTCACGCTTGGCGGCGGCCTGCATCAGCCGTACGGCACGGGACCGCAGCGGGCGCCCCGCCACCGCGTCCCCGACACCGGCGACATGCCCCTCGTACGCCATGATCCCCACGACCTCGAAGCCGGGCCGCCGGGCCACCGCCCGGGCCACGTCCGCGACCTGCGCGGGGGAGTGCAGCGGCGAACGCCGGGCCCCGACGCGCACCCGCCCGCCGAGCAGCCTCAGGGACGTGTCCAACTCCAGGCACACTCGCACCACTTCACGACCGCCACCCCGCGAGGCGTCGATCAGATCGAGCTGGGCCACATCGTCGACCATGACGGTGACGGCGGCGGCGAGCTTGGGATCACCGGCGAGCTCGGCGAACGCGGCACGGTCGGCCGACGGGTAGGCGAGCAGCACGTCCTCGAACCCCGACCGGGCCAGCCACAGCGACTCGGCGAGCGTGAAGGACATGATCCCGGCGAAGCCCTCCCGGGCCAGAACGCGTTCCAGCAGCGCCCGGCACCGCACGGACTTGCTGGCGACCCGGACGGGCTTGCCCCCGGCGCGGCGGACCAGATCGGCGGCGTTGGCGTCGAAGGCCTCCAGGTCCACGATCGCGAGAGGGGCGTCGAGATGGGCTGTGGCCCGGTCGTAACGGGCCCGGTCGGCGGCGCGCGCAGTCATGAACGCAGCCTGCCAGACTGGATTACCGCAGGGTAGGGGGACGTTCCGGGCAGATGCCCCGGGGTCGTGGACTGGTTCCCGTTCGTGCGGCGACAAGCCGTAGAGTGACGCGCACGTACGGCGGACGAGCCGGCCGGGGATCCGCGCCGGATGACGCTCCGTCCGTACGGGTATGTGTGCCCGGGACGATTCCGTGCCGGGCCTCGGGCAGGGCGCCACCGGCCCGCGCGGAACGCAGCGGCCCGGGCACGAGGAAACGGGGGGTGCATGAGCACGGAAGCGCGGCGTGCCTCCTTCCCCCCACGCCCCAGCAGCCCACCGCGTCCCCCGCACCCCCCGAAGAACACGACAGCCGAACCGCCCGACACGGCCACGGGCGACGACGCCCCGTCGGGTGCGGACGGGCGCGAGTCAGCTGACACCGGCCGGTCGCGCACCATGCAGGGCGAGGGCTCGACGACGGGTTCACCGAGGCTCTCCGCGCAGCGGGACACCGACCAGCCCGGTTCTTCCGTCGCCGGGGCGCGTGGTGTGTCGGACGGGCGTGGGTTCTTCGATGCCGGTGGCCTGACGGCAGGTGCGCAGGGGCCCTCCTCGGCGCGTGAGGCGGCCTCGACGGGCTCTGCCGCCGAGGACCGGGACTCGTCCCGTGGGCGCTCCGGTGCGGGTGGCTCGTCGGCAGGGGACGGCACCGGGCCCGGAACGGCGGCCCGGGGCGGCGGCTCGTCCGGTCCGGCAACCTCCGGCACCCGCGGCGGTGCGAACGGCCGCCCTCGCTTCCCGAGCCTCGGCGCCACCGCGCCCGAGCGCACCGAGCGCACCGAGCCCACGACACCGCCCCCGCCCCTCGCCTCCGCCCGCTTCCCGGACACGCCGCCCGGCGTCCGCCTCGAGAGCCGGCCCGCGTCGAACAGGCCGTCCACACCGCCCGACACCCCTCCGCGGCCGCGTCACCTTCCGGGCTCCTCCGTCCGGCCCGGGCCGCTCCCCATGCCACGCCGTACCGGCGCCCCCGCCGAGAACGCGGCGGAGACGACCCGACGCCTGCGGCCGATCCCCGCGGACCCGTCACCCGCCGAGCGGTCCGACCGGCCGGCCTCCGGGACCACCGAGACCTCCGGCCGTCCCGGCCCCGTACGCCCCGGCACCCCGCCGCCCCTCACGCGTGAGCCGCAGGCCGGTGAAGGTCTGTTCGCCGGAGCCGGAGCCGGAGCCGGAGCCGGAGCCGGTGCCGGCTCCAGTTCCGGTTCCGGTGAGGGCCTGGGGACGCGCGTGCCGCCCGCGCCCACCCAGCGGCCCCGCCCTGCCGCCTCGGCCCCTCCGCTCCCGGACTCCGCCCCCGCCTCCCCCGACCCGGCCTTCTCCTGGAGCGCCCCCCTGACGCCCGGCGGAACCCTCACCGGCGCGCGGCCCGTCGTGTCGTTCGGGGAGCCCGAGGGATACGACGGTGAAGCCCGGCCCCGCCCGCTCGGCCGGCGCGGTGCGTCGCAGGCCGCCGCGGCCGCGGCCTGTCTCGTGCTCGGGCTGGGACTCATCTCGGGCGCGGTCACCGGCAGCTGGCTGGTCGGGGACTCCGGTGAGGAGGGCTCGCGCAGCACCTTCGCCACGGCCGGCAGCCTCTGGCACAACGTCCCCGTCGACCAGTTGTTCCCGCCCACCGTGGAAGGCCGGGGCGCCGGCCCCGGCGGAGCCGACCGCACCTGGACCCGGATCGCCGTCGCCCCGGACAGCGGTTGCAAGGACGCCTTCGACCCCCTGCTGCGCAAGGCCCTCGCCCCCGTCGGCTGCGAACGGCTCCTGCGCGCCACCTACACCGACGCCACCCAGAGCTATGTGACCACCGTCGGCCTGCTCTTCACCACCGCCGACGCCCCGGGCATGACCTCCCTCGCGAACCGTTTCCGCAAGGAGCGCCTGGACCGCCGCAACGACCTGATACCCCTGCCGTACGCCGCGAAGGACACCCCCGCCGTCCACTTCGGCGCGGGGCAGCGCGCCGCCTGGACCGTCTCCGTGCTCACCGAGGCGCCGGTCGTCGTCTACGCCGTCTCCGGCTGGGCCGACGGCCGTACCGTCGACGACCCGCAGCCGGCCGAGGACGCCATGGAGCCGAACGCCACCACCGCCCCGGCCCAGGCCGGCCTCGGCAACGAGGCGCAGGGCCTCGCCGACCGCGTCGAACGCGGCCTCCGCAAGAACGTCCGCTCGGCCACGGAGCAGCCGTCGTGAAAGCCGCAAGCCGCCCGGCGGGCCGAGCCCCCGCGCCCCGGCGGGCCGTCGCGCCCCGGCGAGCCGTCCCGTTCCGGCGGGCCGGAGCCCTGGGCGTCCTGCTCGCCGCCGGCCTCGTCCTGCTCCCCGCCCCCGCCGCCCACGCCGACAGCATCCGCGCCCAGCAGTGGGCCCTGGAGGCCATGCACACCCAGGAGGCCTGGCAGACCACCAAGGGCGACGGCGTCACCGTCGCCGTCCTGGACACCGGCGTCGAGGCCGACCACCCCGACCTGACCGGCAACGTCCTCACCGGCAAGGACCTGGTCGGCTTCGGAGCCGAGCCGGGCGATCGCGCCTGGGCCCGGCACGGCACCGCCATGGCCGGCATCATCGCCGGCCACGGACACGGCCCGGGCAACGCCGACGGCGTCCTCGGCATCGCCCCCGAGGCGAAGATCCTCCCCGTCCGCGTGATCCTGGAGGACGGCGACCCCTCCCGAGCCAAGGCCCGCAGCACCCGCGGCAACGCCCTCGCCGAGGGCATCCGCTGGGCCGCCGACCACGGCGCCGACGTCATCAACCTCTCCCTCGGCGACGACTCCGCCTCCGCACACCCCGAACCCACAGAGGACTCGGCCATCCAGTACGCCCTGAAGAAGGGCGTGGTCGTCGTCGCCTCCTCGGGCAACGGCGGTGAGAAGGGCGACCACATCTCCTACCCGGCCGCCTATCCGGGCGTCATCGCGGCCACCGCCGTCGACCGCTCCGGAACCCGCGCCTCCTTCTCCACCCGCCGCTGGTACGCCACCGTCAGCGCCCCCGGCGTCGACGTCGTCATCGCCGACCCCGACCACAAGTACTACGAGGGCTGGGGCACCAGCGCCGCCGCCGCCTTCGTCTCCGGCGCCGCGGCCCTGGTCAAGGCCGCCCACCCGGACCTGGCCCCGGCCCAGGTCAAGTCGCTCCTCGAGGACACCGCCCGCAACGCCCCCGTCGGGGGCCGCGACGACTCCCGGGGCTTCGGCTTCATCGACCCGGCCGCCGCCATCAAGGCCGCCGACGGGCTCGAGCCGGAGGGCCTGCGCTCGGCGTCGCACGGCGAGAAGTACTTCGGCAGCGGGCCGGACGCCGCCGCCTCCGGCGACGACACCGCCGACTGGGCCGCCCCCCTCGCGGGCAGCGCCGGCGGCGTCCTGCTGGTGGCGGCCGTGGTCCTGTGGCGCGGCCGCCGCACGAGCCGCGACGACTTCTAGCGGCCGGCCGTCAGAACCGCCGCCGAAGCCGCGGCAGCCGGCCGATAGGGTCGACGACCGTGGCGAACAAGAACATCCCCGACTCCGGCTTCTCCGACGACGACGGCTCCGCCGACCCCCGGCTGAGCGCGGCACTCGCCGCCTGGTCGGAGGACCGCGCCGCAGTGGGCCCGGTCCTCGACGCCCTCAAGGACGCCCGGCTGCTGGTCCCCGTCGTGGCCGTGCTCGGCGAGGTCGAGGAGGACGAGCGGGGACTGCGCCGCGAGAAGACCAGCGACATGGCCGTACCGACCCTGAAGGCCGGCGACCGCACCGCCCTCCCCGCCTTCACGTCCACGGACTCCCTCGCCCGCTGGGACCCGGAGGCGCGCCCCGTCGCCGTGCCCCTGCACCAGGCCCTCCAGGCCGCCGCCCACGAGAAGGCGGACACGGTCGTGCTGGATCTGGCGGGACCCGTGCCCTTCGAACTGACCGGCTCCGCGCTGCTCGCCCTCGCGGAGGGGCGGTCCAGCACCGACCCGCTGGCCGACCCGGCCGTGATCGCGGCCGTACGCGAGGCCGTGGCCGCCGAGCCCGCCGTCCTGCGCGCCCATCTCGGACCGGGCCGGGCCGACGGCACCCTCGCCCTGGTCCTCGAAGAGTCGGCGACCCCGGCCGAGGCCGCCCGGGCCGTCGCCGAGCGGCTCGCCGCCGACGAGACACTGAGGGCCCGCCTGGTGCGCGGCCTCGACCTGGCACTGCTGCCGGCCGAGGCGACGCCCCCGGGCGAGCCCCTGTACGAACGCTGACGGACTGGCGGTGGCCGGCCGTAACCGGTTGGCCGCGGCCGGCCTCCCGGACTAGCCGTAGACCGGGCCCGTGTACTTCTCGCCCGGCCCCTGGCCCGGCTCGTCCGGGCTCAGCGACGCCTCGCGGAACGCCAGCTGCAGCGACTTCAGACCGTCGCGCAGCGGCGACGCGTGGAAGGAGCTGATCTCGGTCGCGGAGGCGTCCAGCAGGCCGGCCAGCGCGTGCACCAGCTTGCGGGCCTCGTCCAGGTCCTTGTGCTTGTCGCCCTCCTCGGTCAGACCGAGCTTCACCGCGGCGGCGCTCATCAGGTTGACGGCGACCGTCACGATCACCTCGACCGCCGGGACCTCGGCGATGTCGCGGGCCATGGCGTCGAAGTCGGGGGACTCAGGAGGGGTCTCACTCATGCCCCACACGATAGGCGCAGGACGGGCCCGAGCCGCACCAGGCCCCACGGCGTCCCAATTAGCCTCTCCTGGCCGTTGCTGGTAACCTCGTGTAACGACCGGTCGGACCCGTATGCCTCACGGCCCGCGAGCCCGGCCCACAAGTGGAGGCTTTCGAACTCCCACCTGACCGCCCCCAGGGCGGCGGGTCACCGGTCAGACGATCCCGTCCCAGCGGCGGCGATCCGTCCGAAAGCGCGCCCCGCGGTCACCGCGGCGGTGCTCCGGTAGTTCGAGGAGCCCCGCCTGGGATCGTCCGGGGCATTTTTTCTGCTTCCGCTCGGTTAGGTCTATCGAATAGAGACGTTACGCGGCCGTCCGCCAGACCGTCGCGTGGTGCTACCGAGGAGGATCCATCAGCGCCGAGCCCCGCATCAACGACCGGATTCGCGTTCCCGAGGTGCGACTTGTCGGTCCCAGTGGCGAGCAGGTGGGCATCGTCCCGCTGGCCAAGGCACTGGAGCTTGCGCAGGAGTACGACCTGGACCTGGTCGAGGTCGCGGCGAATGCCCGTCCGCCCGTGTGCAAGCTCATGGACTACGGGAAGTTCAAGTACGAGTCGGCCATGAAGGCCCGTGAGGCGCGCAAGAACCAGGCGCACACGGTCATCAAGGAGATGAAGCTCCGGCCGAAGATCGACCCGCACGACTATGACACCAAGAAGGGTCACGTCGTCCGGTTCCTCAAGCAGGGCGACAAGGTCAAGATCACGATCATGTTCCGTGGTCGCGAGCAGTCCCGGCCCGAGCTGGGCTACCGACTGCTGCAGCGTCTCGCGGAGGACGTCCAGGACCTCGGTTTCGTGGAGTCGAACCCGAAGCAGGACGGCCGAAACATGATCATGGTCCTCGGTCCGCACAAGAAGAAGACCGAGGCGATGGCCGAGGCTCGCCAGGCGCAGGAGGCCCGCAAGGCGGAAGCGAAGGCCAACCCCGGCCGTTCGCAGAACGCCGCGGAAGCCGACGCGGACGCCGACGTGGACGTCGAGGCGCCGGCCGAGGAGCCCGCCGAGGCGTGACCCCTGGGGACGTGAGTCCCGAGGAAGCAACCGAAACAAGACGACGCTCCACCGTGCCCGGTTTCACGACCGGGCACCGGAGCGCCACCGACGAGGAGAGTACGGCGCTATGCCGAAGAACAAGTCGCACAGCGGGTCCAGCAAGCGCTTCAAGATCACCGGCTCCGGCAAGGTGCTCCGCGAGCGCGCCGGCAAGCGCCACCTGCTCGAGCACAAGTCGTCCCGTGTGACGCGTCGCCTCACCGGCAACGCCGAGATGGCCCCGGGCGACGCCAAGAAGATCAAGAAGCTTCTCGGCAAGTGACGCTTCGGCGCGCGAGCGCCGTACGTCAGGACCGGGACCCAATCGATTTCGGGCCGTGTGACGACCACCGCGGCCCCGCTACAAGGAGTTAAAAAGTGGCACGCGTCAAGCGGGCAGTGAACGCCCACAAGAAGCGCCGGGCGATCCTCGAGCAGGCTTCCGGCTACCGCGGTCAGCGTTCGCGCCTGTACCGCAAGGCCAAGGAGCAGGTCACCCACTCGCTGGTCTACAACTACAACGACCGCAAGAAGCGCAAGGGTGACTTCCGTCAGCTGTGGATCCAGCGCATCAACGCCGCTGCCCGCGCCAACGGCATCACGTACAACCGCTTCATCCAGGGTCTGAAGGCCGCGAACGTCGAGGTCGACCGCAAGATCCTGGCCGAGCTGGCCGTCAACGACGCCGGTGCGTTCGCCGCGCTCGTCGAGGTCGCTCAGAAGGCGCTGCCGAGCGACGTCAACGCGCCCAAGGCTGCGTGACGCCGCGCCGGCCGCAAGCCGACGTGATTCAAGGACCCGCAGGCCGAACGGCCTGCGGGTCCTGCTGTGCAGCTAGGAGAAAGTGAACAGGATGTCCCCCGCCACGCCCGAGCTCATCTCCCCCCGCTCGCCCCGTGTCCTGGCCGCGCGGCGGCTGGCCAAGCGGAACTTCCGGGGGAAGGAGCGGCTGTTCCTCGCGGAGGGGCCGCAGGCCGTGCGCGAGGCGGCCGGGCATCGGGCCGGGGACACGGCCACGCTCACGGAGCTGTTCGCGACGCTGGAGGCCGCCGAGCGGTACGCCGACATCCTGGGGGCGGTCCGGGACGCCGGCGCCCGGGTGCACCTCGCCTCCGAGCAGGTCATCGCCGACATCTCCACCACCGTCACCCCGCAGGGACTCGTCGGCGTCTGCCGCTTCCTGGACACGCCCTTCGAGGAGGTCCTCCAGGCGCGACCCCGGCTCGTCGCCCTCCTCGCGAACGTCCGCGACCCCGGCAACGCCGGCACCGTACTGCGCTGCGCCGACGCCGCCGGTGCCGAGGCCGTCGTCCTGACCGACGCCTCCGTCGACGTGTACAACCCCAAGGCCGTCCGTGCCTCCGTCGGCTCCCTGTTCCACCTGCCCGTCGCCGTCGGCGTGCCCGTGGAGCAGGCGGTCGACAGGCTGCGGGCCGCCGGTGTGCGGGTCCTCGCCGCCGACGGGGCGGGCGACCGCGACCTCGACGAGGAGCTCGACAAGGGCACCATGGGCGGGCCCACCGCCTGGGTCTTCGGGAACGAGGCCTGGGGCCTCCCGGAGGAGACCCGCGCCCTCACCGACGCCGTCGTGCGCGTCCCGATCCACGGGAAGGCCGAGAGCCTGAACCTCGCCACCGCCGCCGCCGTATGTCTCTATGCGTCCGCGCGTGCACAGCGCGCCGCCGGAGGGTGCCGTTCCGTCACCGGGAACTAGTAGGGTGACCAGCTCAGGGACCCTCCCCCAAGCTGTCGGCTGCGCTCGAGCAGGGGGGACCCCCATGGAACCTGAGAGGTGGGGAACGGGGATGAGCGTCGGGACGAGCAGCGCACCGGGAGCCCAGGACGCCGGGCACCCGCCCGCCGCGTTCGGGCCGCCCGGTGATCTCGCCGGCCTCGGCATAGACCCCGACCAGCTGCCCGACGGACTCGTCGTCGCCGACGAGCAGGGCCGCGTGATCTGCTTCAACGCCGCCGCCCAGCGCATCACCGCCGTCAGCGCCCGGGACGCCCTCGGGCAGCGGCTTGAGAAAGCCCTGCCGTTAGAAGACCTGGAGGGCCGCCGCTGGTGGCAGCTGACCGACCCGTACGGCGGCCTCGCCATCCGCGTCGGACAGCCCGAGCGCAATCTCCTTCTCCCCGGCGGGCGTGAAGTGCTGGTCTCCGCGCGCTACGTCCGCGGCCGGCCCACCGGGCCCGTCCGGCGCCTCGTCGTCACCCTGCGCGACACCGAGGCCCGGCGCCGAACCGAGCGCAGCCACGCCGAGCTGATCGCCACCGTCGCCCACGAACTGCGCTCCCCGCTCACCTCGGTCAAGGGCTTCACCGCCACCCTGCTCGCCAAGTGGGAACGCTTCACCGACGATCAGAAGCGGCTGATGCTGGAGACCGTCGACGCCGACGCCGACCGGGTCACCCGGCTCATCGCCGAGCTGCTCGACATCTCGCGGATCGACTCCGGCCGGCTGGAGGTGCGCCGCCAGCCCGTCGACATCGGCGCGGCCGTCGGACGGCACATCCAGGCCTACGTCGCCGCCGGGCAGCGGGCCGACCGGTTCCTGCTGCGCGTCCAGCAGCCGCTGCCCGACCTGTGGGCCGACCCCGACAAGATCGACCAGGTGCTCAGCAACCTCCTGGAAAATGCCGTGCGGCACGGCGAGGGAACTGTCACGATCGACGTCACGGCCACGGCGTCCCCCCGAGAGGGCGAGGACACCGGTACGTCGGTCACGGTGAGCGACGAGGGGCCCGGTATCCCGGAGGAGTCCATGAACCGCGTCTTCACCCGCTTCTGGCGGGGCAGCAAGCGCGGCGGCACCGGCCTCGGGCTCTACATCGTCAAGGGCATCGTCGAGGCCCACGGCGGCACCATCACGGTCGGCCGGGCGCCCGGCGCCGGCGCCGAGTTCCGATTTACGTTGCCCGTGAGCGCTCCGGCCTATCTCGCCTGAGTGCCCGCGGGCGCATTCGTATACCTCCACCCCGTTAGACTCGGCCATTGGCACCCATGTGTCCTGCACACGGCCCATCGCGGAGTCTCGGAGTGGGTGACGGGGACCCTCAGCGTGGGGGCACCTCCCAGCGGTAGCTGGGGGACAATCGGAAGCACGGGAAGAGATGTCGGCACCCAATAAGTCGTACGACCCGGTCGAGGTCGAGACACTGAAACCGGAAGAGATCGAGCGCATGCGGGACGAGGCGCTCGCCGCCTTCGCCGCCGCGGACTCCCTCGACGCGCTCCAGGAGGCCAAGGTCGCCCACACCGGCGGCACCTCCCCGCTGGCCCTCGCCAACCGCGAGATCGGCGCCCTGCCCCCGCACGCCAAGGCGGAGGCCGGCAAGCGCGTCGGCCAGGCACGCGGCGCCGTGAACAAGGGCCTCGCCGCCCGCCAGGCCGAACTCGAGGCCGAGCGGGACACCCGCGTGCTCGTCGAGGAGGCCGTGGACGTCACGCTGCCCCACGACCGTGTACCGGCCGGCGCCCGGCACCCGCTCACCACACTGTCGGAGCGCATCGAGGACATCTTCGTGGCCATGGGCTACGAGGTCGCCGAGGGGCCCGAGGTCGAGGCCGAGTGGTTCAACTTCGACGCCCTGAACATCGGCCCGGACCACCCGGCCCGCGGCGAGCAGGACACCTTCTTCGTGAAGGGTCCGAAGGGCGGCACCGAGTCCGGCGTCGTGCTGCGCACCCACACCTCGCCCGTGCAGATCCGCTCCCTGCTCGACCGCGAGCTGCCGGTCTACGTGATCTGTCCCGGTGTCGTCTACCGCACCGACGAGCTGGACGCCACGCACACGCCCGTCTTCCGCCAGGTCGAACTGCTCGCGGTCGACGAGGGCCTCACCATGGCCGACCTCAAGGGCACCCTGGACCACATGGTCCAGTCGCTGTTCGGCGAGGGCATGAAGACCCGGCTGCGGCCGAACTTCTTCCCCTTCACCGAGCCGTCCGCCGAGATGGACATGGTCTGCTACGTCTGCCGAGGCGCCTCCGTCGGCAACCCCGACCGCCCCTGCCGCACCTGCTCGTCCGAGGGCTGGATCGAGCTGGGCGGCTGCGGCATGGTCAACCCGCGCGTGCTGCGGGCCTGCGGTGTCGACCCGGAGAAGTACAGCGGTTTCGCCTTCGGGTTCGGCATCGAACGGATGCTGATGTTCCGCCACAACGTCGAAGACATGCGAGACATGGTCGAGGGTGACGTCCGGTTCACCCGGCCGTTCGGGATGGAGATCTGATGCGGGTCCCGCTTTCTTGGCTGCGGGAGTACGTCGACCTGCCGGAGACGGAGACCGGTCGTGACGTGCAGGCCAAGCTGATTTCGGCCGGTCTGGAGGTCGAGACCGTCGAGCAGCTCGGCGCCGACCTCAAGGGTCCCCTGGCCGTGGGCCGGGTGGCGACCATCGAGGAGCTGACGGAGTTCAAGAAGCCGATCCGCTTCTGCACCGTCGACGTCGGCCAGGCCAACGGCACCGGCGAGCCCCAGGAGATCGTCTGCGGCGCCCGCAACTTCGCCGTCGGCGACAAGGTCGTCGTCGCCCTGCCCGGGGCCGTCCTGCCCGGTGACTTCCAGATCGCCGAGCGCAAGACCTACGGCAAGATGTCGCGCGGCATGATCTGCTCCAGCGACGAGCTGAACATGGGCGACGACGGCACCAAGGGCATCATCGTGCTGCCGCCGGAGACCGAGGTCGGCAAGGACGCCGTCGAGCTGCTGGAGCTGGTCGACGAGGTCCTGGACATCGCCGTCACCGCCAACCGCGGCGACTGCCTGTCCATCCGCGGCGTCGCCCGCGAGACCGCCATCGCCTACGGCCTGCCGCTGCGCGACCCGGCCCTGCTCGACGTGCCCGGCCCGAACGCCTACGGCTACCCGGTGCGGATCTCCGAGCCCACCGGCTGCGACCGCTTCACCGCCCGTACGGTGGCCGGCCTGAGCGCCGAGGCCCGTTCCCCGATCTGGCTGCGGCGCCGGCTGCAGAAGGCCGGCATGCGCCCGATCTCGCTCGCCGTCGACGTCACCAACTACGTGATGATGGAGCTCGGCCAGCCGCTGCACGCCTACGACCGCGGACTGGTCCAGGGCACCATCGGCGTACGCCGGGCCGAGCAGGGCGAGAAGCTCACCACCCTCGACGGTGTCGAGCGCACGCTGGGCGCCGAGGACCTGGTGATCACCGACGACCGCGGTCCGATCGGGCTCGCCGGCGTCATGGGCGGCGCCAACACGGAGATCGCCGACCACGACGACGTGGAGAACGCCACGGCCGACGTGGTGATCGAGGCCGCGCACTTCGACGCGGTGTCGATCGCGCGCACGGCCCGCCGGCACAAGCTGTCCTCCGAGGCGTCCCGGCGCTTCGAGCGCGGCGTCGACCCGCAGGCCGCGGCCGCCGCCGCGCAGCGCACCGTCGACCTGCTGGTCCTGCTCGCGGGCGGCACCGCCGAGGCCGGTGTCACCGAGGTCCTCGCCCCGACCGCGCCGCACACCATCACCCTCCCGGCCGACCACCCGGACAAGGTCGCGGGCGTCGTGTACGGCCGCGAGACCGTCGTACGCCGCCTCCAGCAGGTCGGCTGTGACGTGTACGGGCAGGACGAGCTGATCGTCACCGTGCCGTCCTGGCGGCCCGACCTCACCGACCCGAACGACCTGGCCGAAGAGGTCATCCGACTGGAGGGCTACGAGAACCTGCCCTCCACGCTGCCCAGGCCGCCGGCCGGCCGTGGCCTGACCCACCGGCAGCGGCTGCACCGCCGCGTCGGCCGGGCCCTGGCCGGTGCCGGGTACGTCGAGGCGCCGAACTACCCGTTCGTCAGCGAGCAGGTCTTCGACCAGCTCGGCCTGGAGTCAGACGACCCGGCCCGCCGTGTCGTGCGGCTCAGCAACCCGCTGAGCGACGAGGAGCCCGCGCTGCGCACCTCGCTGCTGCCGGGCCTGCTGGGTGCCCTGCGGCGCAACGACGGCCGGGGCTCGCACGATCTCGCGCTGTTCGAGACCGGCCTGGTCTTCCAGCCGCGCGAGGAGCAGCCGACCGCCGCCGTGCTCACCGTCGACCGCCGCCCGACCGACGAGGAGATCGCCGAGCTGAACGCCGCGCTGCCCGTGCAGCCGCGGCACGCCGCCGTCGTCCTCGCCGGTGCCCGCGAGCAGTCCGGCTGGTGGGGCAAGGGCCGTCCGGCCGACTGGGCCGACGCGGTCGAGTCGGCGCGGAGCGTCGCCCGTGAGGCGGGCGCCGAGCTGATCATCCGCAAGGGGCAGTACGGACCGTGGCACCCGGGCCGGTGCGCCGAGCTGGCGATCACCGTGGACGGTGCCGAGCGGGTCGTGGGGCACGCGGGGGAGTTGCACCCGCGCGTCGTCAAGGCGCTGGGGCTGCCCGCGCGTACCTGCGCGATGGAGATCGACCTGGACGCGGTGGAGAAGGCCGGCGACGCCACGCTGACGGCGCCGCGGATCTCCGCGTTCCCCGTCGCCACGCAGGATGTCGCCCTGGTCGTCGACGCGGTGGTTCCGGCGACGGAGGTCGAGGAGGCCCTGCGTGCCGGGGCCGGGGAGCTGCTGGAGTCGATCCGGCTGTTCGATGTGTACGAGAATGTCGAGCAGTTGGGTGAGGGACGGAAGTCGCTCGCCTACGCGTTGCGCTTTCGGGCGGCTGACCGGACGCTGACGGTGGATGAGGCGTCGGCGGCCCGGGATGCGGCGGTTGCCCGAGCCGGTGAGCGTGTGGGCGCCGAGTTGCGGAGCTAGGGCCGGATCACTCATCTGGGTGGTAAGGGTAGGTAATCCTGCCCTTTCCGGCTTGCTGTCGACAGAATCGGACCGGCCTTCTTGGGCCGGTCCGATTCTGTGTGTCAGGGCCTATTTGGGGGGCCATCGGCATGATCCGCTTCAAGGGTCGGGTGCGCAGCCTCGGTCTTCCCGGTGCAGTCCTCTTCGCGGTCGGTACCGGGGTGATCCTTCATGTGCGGCGGACGCTGGTGCGTGAGCTGCGGCAGTTGCGCCGGGTCGCGGCCGCCGCACAGAACGCGGTGCTGCGGCCGCTGCCCTCGCGTATCGGCGGGCTGGACGTCGCCGCCGTTCAGTTGTCGGCGGAGCCGGGGGCCGCGATCGGTGGTGACCTGTACGAGGTCGTCGCCACCGAGCACGGCGTACGGGCCGTGATGGGCGATGTACGCGGGCACGGGATCGGCGCGTTCGGGACCGTCGCCGCCGTGCTCGGCTGCTTCCGCGAGGCCGCGTACGACGAGGCGGACCTCGGCGGGGTGCTGCGCCGGCTGGAACGCGCCCTGGACCGGCATCTGCGCCAGGTGCATCCGGCGAGCATCGCCGAGGAGTTCGTGACCCTGCTGCTGGTGGAGATCCGCGTCGACGGCGAGATGGTCGCCCTGAACTGCGGGCATCCGTGGCCGTACCGGCTGAGCGGTACCCGGGCCGAACTGCTCGCCCCCGCCGACCCGTACCCGCCGCTGGGAGTGTTTCCCCTGCCGGACGTGCTGTCGACCGTCGGTCTGGGGCATCTCCCGCCCGGCGACGCGCTGTTCCTCTACACGGACGGTGTCCAGGACGCGAGGGACTCGCGTGGCCGGTTCTTCCCCCTGCCCACCGCGCTGACGGGCGCCGCACGGGAGGAGTCGCCCGTACCGCGGGCGGTTCTCCGCCGTGTCCGGAGCGCGCTGGTCGAGCACACCGACGGCGCCCCGGCCGACGACATCGCCCTGTTGGTCCTGAGGAACGGCGCATGCATGCCCCCGGGGGCGCGGGGAACCGCGCGAACCACCGCAACACCCCCGCAGTCGACAACGCACCTCTGACCCACCGGCGATGACTCGCCCGGCCGGCCGGCGATGCCGTCCGCCCCGCCACGGAGTGTCGGGCAGGCGGCTGGGCGGACGGCGGAAGCGGGCCGCCGCACTGTACGAGGGGGAGCCGGCGGCCCGGCCGGCCTCTTTCGAGGCATTTCAGTCAACCGGCCGGCGACTCTGCGCGACAGCGCGCACACAGCGCGGATTCGAGCACTCCGTTCACACCCCGTGTGAAGAAGGAACCACTAATCTGGCCGCACCGAGCCACACGGGGGGCCCATATGCAGCCCAACACTCTGCTCGACGCGATCCTGGACGAAGCCGGGATCTCGCACGCGGGGCTGGCCGCACACGTCAACCAGGCGGGACGGGCACGGGGCCTGTCCCTGAGATACGAACACACCGCCGTCGCCCGCTGGTTGAAGGGGCAGCGCCCCAGGGGCCAGGTACCCGACCTGATCTGCGAGGTGCTCGCCGCCCGGCTCCAACGGCACATCACCCTCGACGACATCGGCCTCGGTATGCCCGGCGAGCCGTCCGCCCCGCACACCGGTTCCCTGTCCGGGTTCGTCGAGCGGGCCACCGCCCTGTGGCGCTCCGACCAGCAGCAGCGTCCGCACATCCTGGGCGCGCCCGCGCTCACCGGTACGCCCGCCGTCATGCCGGTGTGGGAGTGGGAGAACCCGCCCGAGGACGTGGACGTCTCCCGTGGCGGCAGACACCGGGTCACCGCGGGCGATCTGGAGATGCTGCGGTCGGCCCGGGCCCACTACGAGCAGATGTACCGCAAGGCCGGGGGCATCGCGACGCGGGCCCGTATCGTCGGCTTCCTCAACGCGGAGGCCGCCCCGCTGCTGCGCGGCAGCTACACCGACGAGACCGGCCGGCAACTCCACCGGGCGACGGGCGGGTTGGTGGCCGTCGCCGGGATCTGTGCCTACGACTCCGACGCCCACGGCCTCGCGCAGCGCTACTTCCACCAGGCGCTGCGGCTCGCGAAGGCCAGTGGGGACCGGGGACTCGGGGCGTATGTGATCGCCCTGCTCGTCAACCAGTCGCTGTTCATGCGGGAGTACCGGCAGTCCGTCGCCTTCGCGGAGGCAGCGCTGCGGGCCGCCGGCAAGCAGATCACCCCGGCACTCGCCTCCGACCTGTACGCGATGCAGGCCAAGGCGTACGCGCATCTCGGCGACGGCACCAGTGCCCTGTCCTGCATCCGGCGGGCCGAGCAGTCCGCCGAGCGCATCCGGCGTGGTCACGAGCCCGACGAGACCGGTTATGTCCAGCCGGGGCTCGTCAACGTCCAGGTGGCGGAGGCGCTGCTCAGTCTCGGGGAGGTCGCGGCCGCCGGGGAGCATGCCGCCGCCGCCGTCGACAACCCGGCGCACGACCGCGGCCGGGTGCACCGGCTGGCCATGCTGAGCACCATCGAACTGCGGCAGGGCAATGCCGACAAGGCGGTGGCCATCGCCGTGCAGATGGCCGAGCAGGCCCGCGGCATGGAGTCCCAGCGGCTGCGGGACCGGCTGCGCGCGGTGCGCGAGCATCTGGTGCGCAGCGGTGGCGCGGGCACGGCCGAGGCCGCCGAACTCATCGACGGGGCACTGCGCGTACCGTTGTAGATCCGGGCGGTGGTGCCCGTGTCCCTCCGAGGCGCTTCCTGTGCGCCTGCTGTCAGTACGTCCCTGCTGCGATATTGCCACTTACTCGACGGAAGGTGGCAGAACCGTGCAGTGGACGAAACACAACGAACAAACTGTGTACTCAAACCGCTGGTTCAGCGTCAATCTCGCGGATGTCGAACTACCGGACGGCCGGCACCTCGACCACTTCCTCATACGGATGCGGCCTGTCGCGGTGGCCACGGTGGTGAACGAGGCCAACGAGGTGCTGCTGCTCTGGCGGCACCGCTTCATCACGGACAGCTGGGGGTGGGAACTCGCGGCGGGCGTCGTCGAGGACGGCGAGGACATCGCCCGCGCGGCCGCCAGGGAACTGGAGGAGGAGACCGGCTGGCGGCCGGGGCCCTTGCACCACCTCATGAGCGTGGAGCCGTCCAACGGGCTCACCGACGCCCGGCACCATGTGTACTGGGCCGACGAAGGCGAGTACGTAGGGCACCCCGTGGACGACTTCGAGTCGGACCGCCGGGAATGGGTCCCTCTCAAACTCGTCCCCGACATGGTCGCCCGCGGCGAGGTCCCGGCCGCCAACATGGCGGCCGCGTTACTTCTGCTGCACCATCTCAGGCTCGGACAGGACGCGTTGCCCTAGGTCGGGCAGGGGCTAGCGTCCCAGCGCCTGCCAGATCGCCAGGACGAGGGCACCCACGGCGGTGAGGGCGGCGACCGCGGGCAGCGGCCAGCGCGTGTGCTCGAGCGTGTGGATCCGGGTGTTGAGCTCGTCGATTTCCTTGGCGGTCTCCTCGGTGCGGTGGCTGAGCAGAGCCAGCCCTCCCTCGACGCGGGCGTAGGCCACGTCGAGGCGGCGTCGTAACTCTGCGAGTTCTCCATGAACGACGGGATGCTCGGGATCGGCGGCCACGAGTCCGCTCCTTTCCGTAGTCGTTTCACATCCCTTGTATGCGCATGTGGAGTCAACTCGCCTGGTGGGCGCCTGGGGAGAGTGTGCGAGGGGCATATGCGAGCCCGGCACGCACACGGTGTGTGAATGCCGTGGGCCCGGCACCAATTCCGGTGCCGGGCCCACGGTTTGGCCGAAATCTGACCGTCCGTAATCGGCCTCGGGGTCGTCCGGGCCGCATGAAAAGCGGGTCAGTCGTACGTGTAGAAGCCCGAGCCCGTCTTGCGGCCCAGGCGGCCCGCGTCGACCATGCGCTGGAGGAGCGGGGGAGCGGCGTACAGGGGCTCCTTGTACTCCTCGTACATCGACTGGGCCACCGACGCGACCGTGTCCAGGCCGATGAGGTCGGAGAGCTTCAGCGGGCCCATCGGGTGGGCGCAGCCCATTTCCATGCCGTTGTCGATGTCCTCGCGGCTCGCGATGCCCGTCTCGAACATACGGATCGCGGAGAGCAGATACGGGATCAGCAGCGCGTTGACCACGAAGCCGGAGCGGTCCTGGGCGCGGATCGCGTGCTTGCCCAGGAGCTTCTCGGTGAACTGCTCGGCCCGGCCGATGGTGTCCTCGGACGTGGTGAGCGCCGGGATCAGCTCGACGAGCTTCTGCACCGGGGCCGGGTTGAAGAAGTGGATGCCGATGACCCGGTCGGGCCGCGAGGTCGCCACGGCCAGCTTCACCAGCGGGATGGAGGAGGTGTTGGAGGCCAGGATGGCGTCGGGCCGGGTCACGACCTGGTCGAGCACCTGGAAGATCTCGGTCTTGACGTGCTCGCTCTCGACGACGGCCTCGATCACCAGGTCACGGTCGGCGAACTCGCCGAGGTCCGTGGTGAAGCTCAGGCGGGCCTGCGCCGCCTCGTGCTCCTCCTCGGTGATCTTGCCGCGCTCCGCTGCCTTGGCCAGGGAGTTGAACAGCCGGGTCCGGCCGATCTCCAGGGCTTCGCCGGTGGTCTCGGCGACCATGACGTCCAGACCGACCCGGGCGCACACCTCGGCGATCCCCGCGCCCATCTGACCGCAGCCCACGACTCCGACGCGTGCAATGTCTCCCGCTGGGATGTCCGTCACATCGTCCCTTTCGCTGCTGATCCACGTCCGGGCAGGTGCTCCGTGGTCCGGTGCCTGCTCCGTTCGAGCACGTTACTCCCAAGTATCGATGATCGATCGCGGGGGTAGGCCCAGAGTCGGGCATTCTGGGCCCGGAGCGATCCGCGACCGGGCGGATCCGCGGCATTTTGGGGCATGCGGATGGGACGAGTGTCACGCAGGGCGTTCGCGGTGGCGGCGCTGTCGGCTTTCACGATGGTGCCTCCGGCGTCGGCCGCACCCAAGGGGGACGTCGACAGGGACGGCAAGGGAGGTGACAGGGCGGCCTCCGCGATGCGGGGCGTATGGCTGGCGACCGTGGCCAACCGCGACTGGCCGTCCAAGCCGGGGCTGAGCGCGTCGAAGCAGCGCGCCGAGCTGCGCAAGCACCTCGACACGGCGGTCCGCAGGCGGCTCAACACGGTGTTCTTCCAGGTCAGGCCGACGGCGGACGCCCTGTGGCCCTCGCCGTACGAGCCGTGGTCGCAGTACCTCACCGGCACGCAGGGCAAGGACCCGGGCTGGGATCCGCTGGGCACGGCCGTCGAGGAGGCCCACGCCCGCGGTCTGCAATTGCACGCCTGGTTCAATCCGTACCGGGTCGCTACGCACGCCGACCCGTCCCGGCTCGCCGCCTCCCACCCGGCGCGCCGGAACCCGGACTGGGTGGTGACATACGGCGGGAAGCTCTACTACAACCCGGGGCTGCCCGAGGTCCGTGCCTTCGTGCAGGACGCGATGCTCGACGCGGTGCGGAAGTACCCCGTGGACGGCGTCCACTTCGACGACTACTTCTACCCGTACCCGGTGGCGGGCCGGCGCTTCGACGACGACGCGGCCTACGAGGAGCACGGCGGCGGCTTCCCGAGCCGGGCCGCGTGGCGGCGGGACAACATCGACAAGCTGGTGAAGGAGACGGCGGCCCGCATCAAGAAGGCCAGGCCGAGCGCCCGCTTCGGCATCAGCCCCTTCGGCGTGTGGCGCAACGCCGCCACGGACAAGCGCGGCTCGGACACCCGGGCCGGCGTGCAGACCTACGACGACCTGCACGCGGACACCCGCAAGTGGGTGCGCGAGAGCTGGATCGACTACATCGTCCCGCAGCTGTACTGGAACATCGGCTTCGCCGCCGCCGACTACGCGAAGCTGGTGCCCTGGTGGGCGGAGGTCGCGCGCGGCACCTCGACGCAGCTCTACGTGGGGGAGGCGCTGTACAAGGCCGGTGACCCGGCGCAGCCCGCGGCCTGGCAGAACCCGGCCGAGCTGTCCCGGCACCTGGCGCTGGCCGAGGACTACGCGCAGGTGCGCGGGCACGTCTTCTTCGCCGCCAAGGACGTGGCGACCGATCGGATCGGGGCGATGGCGAAGGTCGTCGCCGACCACTACGAGTAGACGTCGCCTCCGGGCCGCATCACGGCCCGGTGGTGGTCTCCCGGTGCCGGATCTCGGTGTCGGGTCCCGGTGAGCACACTCCCTCGTGCCCGTCCTCGAACCGGACGCGGTACGGGGGGCTGCCCTCCTGGCCGAGCACTTCGACGATCTCGCCGACCTTGTCGTGCTGACCGACCACCCTGCCGTGCTGGACAAGCTGGTCGCCCACGGTTGCGCGCATCTGGGGCCTCCTCACGAGGTGCGGAGCAGCGGTCCGTGGCCTCGAGTCTACGGCGGGGGACGCCACTTGGCAGGGGGCCGGGCCCGCCGCGCTCAGCCGCGCGCCCGCTGTGTGACGGCGATGCAGACCAGCACCGCCGCTGCCGTCAGCGGGGCGGCCACCGGCAGGTGCTCGCCCAGCAGCAGCACCGACCACACCAGTGTGAGCAGGGGCTGGGCGAGCTGCAACTGGCTGGCCTTCGGGATGCCGATGGCCGCCATGCCCCGGTACCAGACCACCAGGCCGACGAACTGCGAGCCCGCCGCGACCCACAGCAGCCCCGTGACGCTGTGCGCGGTCAGGCGGACGGGCTCCTGCGCCAGCGCGAACGCCGCGACGGGCACGGTCAGCGGCAGGCACAGCACCAGCGCCCAGCCGATGACCTGCCAGCCCGGCATCACCCGGGCCAGCCGGCCGCCCTCGGTGTAGCCGGCCGCGCACACCAGTAGCGCCGCGAAGAGGTACAGGTCGGCCGTGCTCAGTGCGCCGCCGCTCTGCTGCACCGTGAAGGCCAGCACCGCCGCCGCGCCCACGAGAGCCGCCGTCCAGTAGGTGCGCGAGGGCCTGGTGCCGACGCGCAGGGCGGAGCAGAGGGCGGTGGTGAGGGGGAGCAGGCCGACCACGACGGCGGCGTGCGCGGTGGTCGAGGTCCCCAGCGCCAGCGTGGTCAGCAGCGGGAATCCGAGCACCACGCCGCCCCCGACGACCGCGAGGCCCGGCCAGTGCCCCCGGTCGGGCAGCGGCACACGCAGGGCGAGCAGACACCCGCCCGCGATCACCGCGGCCAGGACACTCCGCACGGCGACCAGCGACCAGGGCCCGAAGCCCTCCAGTCCCCAGGCGGTGGCGGGGAACGTGAGGGAGAAGGCGATGACGCCGAGGGCGGCCTGGAGGGTGCCGAGGCCGGGGCGGTCGGAATCCGTGGCGACTGCTATCCGAGGTGCGGTAGTAGCGCTACTCTGTACTCTCATGCAAGAGCGTAGCAGTGTCGCTGAGCTGGCAGAACGGCTCCGGAGGGAGCTTGACCGCTACTCACCGGGTGGAAAGCTGCCGTCGAGCCGTGCCCTCGTCGAGCGGTTCCGAGTGAGCCCCGTGACGGTCTCCCGGGCTCTGGCGCAGCTCGCCGCCGAGGGCCTGGTGATCACCCGGCCCGGTGCGGGCGCGTTCCGCGCGCAGACCAGGACGGCACCGGCGTCCGCCGGGGACACCTCCTGGCAGGAGGTCGCGCTCAGCGCGGACGGCGCCGCCGACCTAGTACCGCGCTCGGTGGACGCCTCAGGCGTGCTGGTGTCGCTGGCCGCCCCGCCGCCCGGCGTGATCGAGTTCAACGGCGGCTATCTGCACCCGTCGCTTCAGCCGGAGCGGGCGATGGCCGCCGCCCTGTCGCGTGCCGGACGGCGTCCCGGGGCCTGGGGGCGCCCGCCCATGGAAGGGCTGCCGGAGCTGCGCGAGTGGTTCGCGCGTGGCATCGGCGGGTCCTTCACCGCCGCCGAGGTGCTGGTCACCGCGGGCGGACAGTCCGCGCTCACCACCTCCTTGCGCGCCCTCGCCCCGCCCGGCGCCCCCGTCCTGGTCGAGTCGCCGACCTATCCCGGCATGCTCGCCATCGCCCGTGCCGCGGGCCTGCGCCCCGTGCCCGTCCCGGTGGACGCCGACGGAGTGAAACCGGCGCTGCTCGCCGACGCCTTCCGGGCCACCGGCGCCCCGGCCTTCGTCTGCCAGCCGCTCTTCCAGAACCCCACCGGTGCGGTGCTCGCGCCCGAGCGCCGCGCCGAGGTGCTGCGCATCGCGCGCGAGGCGGGCGCATTCGTCGTCGAGGACGACTTCGTACGGCGGCTGGTGCACGAGGACGCCGGGCCGCTGCCGCGCCCGCTGGCCGCCGACGACCCCGACGGCGTCGTCGTCCACGTCTGCTCGCTGACCAAGGCGACCTCGCCGAGCTTCCGGGTGAGCGCCCTGGCCGCGCGCGGGCCGGTCCTGGAGCGGCTGCGCGCCATCCAGGTCGTCGACACCTTCTTCGTGCCCCGGCCCCTTCAGGAGGCCGCGCTGGAACTCGTCGGCTCGCCCGCCTGGCCGCGTCATCTGCGGTCCGTCTCCGCCGAGTTGAAGGCGCGCCGGGACGCGATGACCACCGCGCTCGGGCTGCACCTGCCGGACTTCGCACTGCCGCACATCCCGTCGGGCGGCTACCACCTGTGGCCGCGGCTGCCCGAGGGCGTGGAGGAGTCCGCCCTGACCGGTGCCGCCCTGCGCGCGGGTGTCGCGATCACTCCCGGGCGCCCCTACTTCAGCGCCGAGCCGCCGGCCGCCCACATCCGGCTGAGCTTCGCGGCGGTCGCGGGGACCGGGGAGATCACGGAGGGCGTACGGCGGTTGCGTACGGCCTGCGACGAGGTGCTGGGATAAGCGTTCGACGCGTGGGCGGGGGCCTGCGAGCATCCCGTCATGACCGAGACGCCGCCCCTGCCCGAGGGCTACGAGATGTCCGCCGACCCCGCTCGTATCGACCCCGAGCGCGTCCACCACTGGCTGTCCACCGACGCGTACTGGGCACTGGGACGCTCCCGCGAGAAGCAGGACCGGGCGATCGAGGGTTCGCTCAACTTCGGCGTGTACGAGACGGTTTCGGGGGAGCAGGTGGCGTATGCCCGGGTCATCACGGACCGGGCCACCTTCGCATGGTTGTGCGACGTTTACGTGGACCGGTCGGTGCGCGGCAAGGGGATCGGCACCGCGTTCCTGACGGCCGTACGGGACGAGCTGCGGTCGTACGGTGTGCGGCGCGTCCTGCTCGCCACGCACGACGCGCACGGTGTCTACGAGCGGCTGGGCTTCGCGGAGTTGGAGCACCCCGAGCACTGGATGGCGCTCATCTTCGGCCAGTGAGGGCCGGCGCACCCTGGGTAACTCCCAGGTAACAGCTCTTGACCTGCGCACTTGCGGGAACCACGATCGCCGCATGCCACTTCGGGTCACATTCGTCGCCGCAGCGCGCAGCTCTCCGCTGCTCGCCGAGAGATTCGAGGACGACCGGCCGCTGGACCAGGCCGGCTGGGGTGAGGTGGAGCTCGCCGCCCAGGAACTGCTGCCGCTCGCCGCGGCCGAGCTGCGCTACTGCTCGCCGACCCCGCGCAGCCGCGCGACGGGGGAGGGGCTCGGGTACGCGCCGCTCGTGCAACTCGCCCTGCGGGACTGCGGCATGGGCCGCTGGCGCGGGCTGACCCTGGGCGAGGCGATGGCCCGGGAGCCGGAGGCCGTGGACGCCTGGCTCGCCGACCCGCGTGCCACACCGCACGGCGGTGAGTCGCTGATGGACTTCATCACCCGGGTCGGCGGCTGGCTCGACACCCGGCCCGTCGACGACGGCTGCCGTGTCGTGGCGGTGGCCGAGCCGTCCGTGATCCGCGCCGCCCTGGTCTACGCCCTGAAGGCGCCGCCCTCGACGTACTGGAACATCGACGTCCGCCCGCTGTCGACGACCTCGGTGACAGGCCGGGGCGGGCGCTGGAACCTGCGCTTCGACGGGGTGTCCGCTCAGCCCTCGCGCGCGTAGTCGGTGCGCAGCACCAGGTCCTTGGCCGGACCGCGCACCCGCCACACCGTCCGCCAGTGGTCCGCGTCCAGGACCGTGAACTCGCCGCGGTAGAGGTCCGCCGAGCAGGGGTGGTCGGCGACATGCCGCCCGGACGTGAGGTCCAGGTCGTGGAACGGCCGGCCGTCCGCGAACCGCACGTCGGCGGTACCGTCCGGGCCCGGCAGGAACCGCAGCGTCCGCTCGGCCGGCCGGGCGACGCCCTGCCAGACGAAGGTGCCGGACTCGTGGTGCAGCAGGCCGCCGCCCGACTCCGTCCGGAAATCGGTGGTTCCGGAGAACTCCCCCTGCTCGCCGCCCGCGAGATCCCGCACCGACCGCGTCACGCCCCAGCGTCCGGCCAGATACGCCAGCGCGTCCGGCACTGGCCAGAACTCGCCCATTCCGTCCCGCTCTCCGTCCCACCCGTTGCTGCGCGACCCATTGACGCGCATCGGCCCCCTCCCTATCTTGCCGTTCGAAGTGCTGATCAATGTCTGATATTTCGAACACTCCTCTACCAGAGAGCCGCGGAGTATCCATGCCACGCACCGCCCGCACCCGATGGAGACTCGGTCTCGCGACCACCGCCCTCCTGACGGCAGCAGCCCTCGTACCGGCCCCCGCGCACGCCGAGGACGTCACCGACTACGCGATCACCGTCGACCCGTCAGCCAAGGGCGCGGCGATCGACGACACGATGTACGGCGTCTTCTTCGAGGACATCAACCGGGCCGCCGACGGCGGTCTGTACGCCGAGCTCGTGCAGAACCGATCCTTCGAGTACTCCACCGCCGACAACGGCTCCTACACGCCCCTGACCTCCTGGGCGGTCGGCGGCACGGCCGAGGTCGTGAACGACGCGGGCCGCCTCAACGCGCGCAACCGCAACTACCTCTCCCTGGGCGCCGGCGCGTCCGTCACGAACGCCGGCTACAACACCGGAATCCGGGTCGACAAGGGCAAGCGGTACGACTTCTCCGTATGGGCCCGTGCCGAGAACGGCACCACGCTCACCGTCTCGCTGAAGGACACCGCGGGCACGCTGGCCACCGCACGCCAGGTCGCCGTGAAGGGCGGCTGGGCCAAGTACAAGGCCACCTTCACCGCGACCCGCACCAGCAACCGGGGCCGCCTCGCCGTGGCCTCGACGAACGCCGCCGCGCTCGACGAGGTGTCGCTGTTCCCGCGCGAGACGTACAAGAACCAGCCGAACGGCCTGCGCAAGGACCTCGCCGAGAAGATCGCCGCCCTCGAGCCGGGCTTTGTGCGCTTCCCCGGCGGCTGCCTGGTCAACACCGGCTCCATGGAGGACTACAGCGAGGCCTCGAACTGGCAGCGCAAGCGCAGCTACCAGTGGAAGGACACCATCGGCCCGGTCGAGGAGCGCGCCACCAACTCCAACTTCTGGGGCTACAACCAGAGCTACGGCCTCGGCTACTACGAGTACTTCCGCCTCTCCGAGGACATCGGCGCCATGCCGCTGCCCGTCGTCCCCGCGCTGGTCACGGGCTGCGGCCAGAACAAGGCCACCGACGACGACGCCCTGCTCAAGCGGCACATCCAGGACACCCTCGACCTCATCGAGTTCGCCAACGGACCGGCGACCTCCAAGTGGGGCAAGGTGCGCGCGAAGATGGGCCACCCCAAGCCGTTCCACCTCACCCACATCGGGGTCGGCAACGAGGAGAACCTCCCCAAGGAGTTCTTCGCCCGCTTCCAGCAGTTCCGGGCCGCCATCAAGGCCGAGTACCCGGACATCACCGTCATCTCCAACTCGGGCCCGGACGACGCCGGCACGACCTTCGACACCGCCTGGCAGCTCAACCGCGAGGGCAAGGTCGACATGGTCGACGAGCACTACTACAACAGCCCGAACTGGTTCCTGCAGAACAACGACCGCTACGACTCCTACGACCGCAAGGGCCCCAAGGTCTTCCTCGGTGAGTACGCCTCCCAGGGCAACGCCTGGAAGAACGGCCTCTCCGAAGCCGCGTACATGACCGGCCTGGAGCGCAACGCGGACATCGTCAAGCTCGCCTCGTACGCCCCGCTGCTCGCCAACGAGGACTACGTCCAGTGGCGGCCCGACATGATCTGGTTCAACAACCGGGCCTCCTGGAACTCGGCCAACTACGAGGTCCAGAAGCTGTTCATGACCAACGTCGGCGACCGCGTGGTCCCGTCGAAGGCCACCACCACACCGGACGTCAGCGGCCCCATCACCGGCGCCGTCGGCCTGTCCACGTGGGCCACCAGCGCCGCGTACGACGATGTGAAGGTCACCTCGGCGGACGGCTCGACCCTGCTGAGCGACGACTTCTCCGGTGACGCCTCGAAGTGGACGGGCAGCGGCCGCGGCAGCTGGAGCATCCAGGACGGGCAGTACGTCCAGACCGACGCCGCGACCGAGAACACCATGGTCACGGCGGGCGACCCGGCCTGGAAGGACTACGACCTGCATGTGAAGGCCACCAAGAAGTCCGGCAAGGAGGGCTTCCTGGTCGCCTTCGGAGTCAAGGACACCGGCAACTACTACTGGTGGAACCTGGGCGGCTGGAACAACACCCAGGGCGCCATCGAGCAGGCCGTGGACGGCGGCAAGGGCACGCTGATGACGAAGGCGGGCTCGATCGAGACCGGCCGTGCCTACGACATCGACATCAAGGTGCGCGGCCGCCAGGTCACCCTCTTCCTGGACGGCAAGGAGTGGGGCAGCTTCACCGACGACAAGCCGGCCGAGCCGTTCCGCCAGGTCGTCACCAAGGACGCCAAGACCGGTGATCTGATCGTCAAGGTCGTCAACGCCCGGTCCGCCGAGGCCCGTACGGCCATCGACCTGGGCGGCGCCAAGGTCGCCTCCACCGCCCGTGTGACCACGCTGGCCGCCGAGCCGGACGCGGTGAACACCGAGACGGACACGCCGGTGACGCCGGTGACGTCCACCTTCAGGGGCGTCTCCGGGAAGTTCACCTACACCTTCCCGGCGGACTCCGTCACGTTCCTGAGGATCAAGCAGAGGTAGCACCCGCCGGCGGGGGGGGGGGGGGCCCCCCCCCCCCCCCCCCCCCCCCCCCCCCCCCGCCCACCCCCCCCCCCCCCCCCCCCACCCCCCCCCCCACCCCCCCCCCCCCCCCCCCCCCCCCCCCCGCCCCGC
>NZ_JBHURZ010000009.1:217951-227557 GCF_042673825.1 Streptomyces sp. NPDC057002 | reverse complement strand
CCCGTGGCGGGGCGTCGGGGCCTCCGCCCCCACCCAGGCCCCGGGCGCCCGGGCCGGGCTCGCCTAAATACACGCGCCCCCCCCCCCCCGGGGGGGGGGGGGGGCCCCCCGGCCCCCCCCCCCACGCCCGGCCGTCATGCGTAGCAGAGCCCGTTGCAGGACCACGTCCACAGCGTTCCGCATCCGCTGTCGGAGCGCACGCACGAGTTCTGCACCCAGATGCAGGAGCTGCTCCAGCACTTGTCGCTGTAGGTGTTGCACTCACAGTCCGGCAGGGCGGCGGCCTCGACCGGTCCCAGGGTGGCCAGCAGGGCGTTCGACGCGGCCGGCTCGAAGGCGGCACGGGCGTCGGCGTCGAGCCGCAGCATCTCCTCGGTGCCCCGGCGGCCCCGCTCGAACCGGAACGTCGACACATCCGCCGCCGCGGCCCGGGCCCGGTCCACCACCCTGGCCTGAGCGGGCGTCAGGCCGGCTTGGGCCGAGCGCCACCGGTCGATGTGCTCGACCCACAGCGCGCTGCGCGCCTCGGCGGGCAGCGCCTGGAACACCGCCCGGCGGTGGGTGACGGGAAGGGCGGCCACGTCGTCGTAGCGGGTCGGCAGCCGGCCGGCGTTCCGGCCGACCCATTCCTGGGCCGCCGCCGCGTCCTTGTCCTGCGCGAAGGCCGGGGTCGTGCCCTTCACCAGCACGGCCGCGGCGACCGCGAGGCCTCCGCCCAGGCGCAGGAACTCGGCGCGCCCCAGCCTGCCCCGGCCCGTCGCGGCCTCGGCACGCGCCTGCCCCAGGGCGCGCAGCACCTTCACCGAGGAACGCGGTCCCAGCCGCCGGGCCAGCGGCACGGCGAGCGCGGCACCCGTCCAGGCCCGCACCCGGGTGTCCGGCCCGGCACCCTCGCCGCCGGGGACGGCCAGCAGCGTGGGCACCCAGGGCGCGTCCGGGCCCAGCGCCCGTTCGCGCAGGTCGCGTACGTCCTGACGCCCGAGCGGCACCACTTCCAGCTTGCCGTCGCACGCCTCGTACACGATCGACGAGATGGTGCGACAGACTCCGCACGAACTGTCGAAGGCCAGCATCCAGCGCACCCCGGAATCACGCATGGAGAACACTCCCGTCCTCCGCGTCGCCGCACGGCGACGCGGTCGCCGTGGTCAGTTGAAGCAGAGTCCGTTGCACGGATAGATGTAGAGACTTCCGCAGCCCGCGCTCGTGTGGCGGCAGCCGTTGTCGATGCAGTCGCCGTCCCAGCCGCAGTACACGTCGATCCGGTTGCACTCGCAGTTGGGCGCGGGCACCGCAGCCTCCGACGCCGGGCCCAGCACCGCCAGCATCGCCCGCGCGCCGTCCGGGCCGAAGGCCTCGCGGGCCGCCCGGCCGAGCTCCGCGACCTCGGCGGGCGGCTCGCCCTCGAAGGTCGCCGGGTCGGAGGCGACGGCCAGGGCCCGGTCCAGGATCCGCCGCTGCGCCGGGCTCAGCTCCGGGCGGGCGGCGCCGAAGCGCCGCAGATGCTCGGCCCACAGTCCGCTGCGGGCCTTCGGCGGCAGCGCCTCGTGGATCGCGCGCCGGTGGCTCAGCGGGTGCGCGACCACGTCGTCGTAGGTGGTGGGCAGCGCGCCGCGGTGGGCGAGCACCCAGCGGCGGGCCGCCTCGTGCTCGTTCTCGGCGAAGGCGGGAGTGCTGCCACGCATGATCACACCGGCCGCCACCACCAGACCGGCCCCGGCCCGCAGGAACTGCGCCCGCCGGAGGGTCCGCCCCGTGACCGGACGGTCGGCGGTGTGGTGGGCGTCCGCGCGGCGCAGGTCGCCCAGGGCGCGCAGGACGCGCAGCGTGGAGCGCGGGCCGAGCCGCCGCAGGAGCGGCGGCGTCATCGCCGCTCCGGTCCAGGCCCGCACCCGGCCGGTGCCCGCCCGCAGCAGGGTCGGCGCCCAGGGGGCGTCGGTGCCGTAGGCCTGCTCGCGCCAGTCCCTTACCCGGGTGTCGTCCAGCGGCAGCACCTCGAGCTTGCCGTCGCAGGCGTGGGAGACGGCGCCGGAGATCTTGCGGCAGGTCGCGCACGACCCGTCGAAGGCGAGCACCCAGCGCGGTTCCGGCTTCTCCATGGCAGCATCCCCTTTGTCCGCCCGGCGGTCGACATCGCTGAGGCAGAGTCTGGGCAGCGGGGCGGATCCGGCGCACCGCCTTTAGAGCGCCTTCGAAAGGCCCTCGTCCGGGCGGGCGTCAAACGGCCGAGCCGTGGCGCCCTTCGAGCAGGGCGGCCCCGAGCGGAGTGGTGGTGTGCAGGACGGCGTTGCCCAGCCGGTGGGTGCTGAGCAGGCCGGCGTCCCGCAGTACGGAGGCGTGGTAGCTGGCGGTGGCGGCGGAGACACCGGTGCCGTGGGCCAGCTCCGTGGTCGTGGCGCCGTTCTCCGAGGCGTGGCGGAGGATCTCCGCCCGGGTCCGCCCCAGGAGCGCGACCAGCGACCGCGACGGTGCCCGGGTGTCAGCGTCCGCAGGCTCGGCCGGGTTCAGGGCGCCCTGGTGCGTCATGGGATAGACGACGACCGGGGGCAGTGCGGCATCCTTCAGCACCGTCGGATAGCGCCAGCAGAAATAGGACGGCAGCACCAGCAGTCCGCGCCCGCGCAGATGCACGTCCCGCTCCACGCGCAGTCCGCCCACGGTCAGCACCGGGGGCCGCCAGTGGAGTTCGGGGTGCAGTGCGCCGAGCAGGCTCCCGGCACCGGCGCCCGGCGTCCGGGTGCGCAGGGCGCGTTCGGCCTCGAAGCGGGCGCGGACATGATCCCAGTAGGGCGCCAGACCGGCCCTGACGTAGGTCCGCAGGGTCCGCCCCAGATGGTGGACCGCCGCCCCGTCGCCGTCCGCCAGGGCCCGGCCCCACGGCGGGAGCCTGCGGCCGTCGGCCGAGAGCTCGAGCAGATCGTGGCGTAATCGCGCGCGGGGCGTGGACAGCAGGGCGTCGATCCCCGGCTCCAGACCTCTCTGGCCGGCGGCGGGCGTGAGGAAGTCCGGTGAGTAGCCGACCGGCGGGGCCAGGCGCAGCAGCTGGCGTTCCGGTGCGCCGAGGGCCGGGCGGACCCGGGCCCGCCAGCGGCCGAAGACCGCCCAGCCGTCCCGGGTCTGGAGCATGTGCATGCTCTGCAGGGCTTCCCACATCGGGTCGGGTGCCTGGGCGAACCTGATGCGGCTGAGGTCGTCGTCGGTGAAGTGAATGCGCAGGGCCATGCGAGCCATCCCCGTGGACACCGCGGGCATCCCCCGTGGTGGCCGCAACATACCCACGCCGCGTGCGGCCCCATACGCCTTGTTCCGGCCAGGGAGCCCCACAGCGCGGCTCGAGCGGTCATGATCTGCTTACCGCGCACCACAGAGCGTTGCATAAAACTGCGGCGCAACGTATAGTCATGCTCTCTAAGGAGGAGGTTCCATGGCGGTACGTGCGGCAGTGGCCGGAGCGAGTGGATACGCGGGCGGGGAACTGCTGCGTCTGCTGCTGGCCCACCCCGAGGTTGAGATCGGCGCCCTCACCGGCAACTCCAACGCGGGGCAGAGCCTCGGTGCGCTCCAGCCGCACCTGCTGCCCCTGGCCGGCCGAGTGCTCCAGGAGACCACCCCCGAGGTCCTCGCCGGTCACGACGTCGTCTTCCTCGCACTGCCGCACGGGCAGTCCGCAGCCGTCGCCGAGCGGCTCGGCCCGGACGTGCTGGTGGTCGACATGGGCGCGGACTTCCGCCTGACGGAAGCCGCCGCCTGGGAGAAGTTCTACGGCTCGCCGCACGCCGGAACCTGGCCCTACGGCCTTCCCGAACTGCCGGGTGCCCGCGCCGCGCTGGAGGGGTCCAAGCGCATCGCGGTGCCCGGTTGCTACCCGACCGCCGTCTCCCTGGCCCTCATCCCGGCGTACACCTCCGGACTCGCCAGGAACGAGGCCGTGATCGTCGCCGCCTCCGGCACCTCCGGCGCGGGCAAGGCGCCCAAGCCCCACCTGCTGGGCAGCGAGGTCATGGGGTCGATGACCCCGTACGGCGTCGGCGGCGGGCACCGGCACACGCCCGAGATCACCCAGAACCTCAGCGCGGCCGCCGGCGAGCCGGTCTCCGTGTCGTTCACGCCCACCCTGGCGCCGATGCCGCGCGGCATCCTCGCCACGTGCAGCGCCGCCGCGAAGGAGGGCGTCACGGCCGAGTCCGTGCGCGCCGCCTACGAGAAGGCCTACGCCGACGAGCCCTTCGTGCACCTGCTCCCCGAGGGGCAGTGGCCCGCCACGGCGTCCGTCTACGGTTCGAACGCCGTTCAGGTGCAGGTCGCGTACGACGCGGCCGCCGGACGGATCATCGTGATCAGCGCCATCGACAACCTCACCAAGGGCACCGCGGGCGGTGCCGTCCAGAGCATGAACATCGCCCTCGGTCTCGACGAGACCACGGGACTGACGACGATCGGAGTTGCGCCGTGAGTGTGACGGCAGCACAGGGATTCACGGCGGCCGGGATCGCCGCCGGGATCAAGGAGAACGGCAACCCCGACCTGGCCCTCGTGGTCAACACCGGCCCCCGCCGCGCCGCCGCCGGCGTCTTCACCGCCAACCGTGTGAAGGCTGCGCCGGTCCTGTGGTCCGAGCAGGTGCTGAAGAGCGGCCAGATCTCCGCCGTCGTCCTCAACTCCGGTGGCGCCAACGCCTGTACGGGCCCGAAGGGCTTCCAGGACGCGCACGCCACCGCCGAGAAGGTGGCCGAGGTGCTCGGCCGGGGCGCCATCGAGGTCGCCGTCTGCTCGACCGGCCTCATCGGCATCCTCCTGCCGATGGACAAGCTGCTCCCGGGCGTCGAGAAGGCCGCCGCCCAGCTCTCCGAGCACGGCGGTGAGAAGGCCGCGATCGCCATCAAGACCACCGACACCGTCCACAAGACGTCCGTCGTCACCAAGGACGGCTGGACCGTCGGCGGCATGGCCAAGGGCGCGGGCATGCTCGCCCCCGGCCTCGCCACCATGCTCGTCGTCCTCACCACCGACGCGGACCTGGACGACGAGGTTCTGGACAAGGCCCTGCGGGCGGCCACCCGGACGACCTTCGACCGGGTCGACTCCGACGGCTGCATGTCCACCAACGACACCGTGCTGCTCCTCTCCTCCGGCGCCGCCGAAGTCACGCCCGGGTACGAGGAGTTCGCCGAGGCCGTACAGCAGGTCTGCGACGACCTCGGCCAGCAGCTCATCCGGGACGCCGAGGGCGCCAGCAAGGACATCAAGGTCGAGGTGATCAACGCCGCGACCGAGGACGACGCCGTCGAGGTGGGCCGCTCCATCGCCCGCAACAACCTCCTCAAGTGCGCCATCCACGGCGAGGACCCCAACTGGGGCCGCGTGCTCTCCGCGATCGGCACGACCTCCGCCGCATTCGAGCCGGACCGGCTCAACGTCGCCATCAACGGCGTCTGGGTCTGCAAGAACGGCGGTGTCGGCGAGGACCGCGACAAGGTCGACATGCGCTACCGCGAGGTGCACATCGTCGCCGACCTGGCCGCCGGTTCCGAGACCGCCACCATCTGGACCAACGACCTCACCGCCGACTACGTCCACGAGAACAGCGCCTACTCCTCATGAGCGTCACGCGTAAGCACACCGCCCTGCCCAAGGCGCAGATCCTCATCGAAGCGCTGCCGTGGCTGGTCCGGCACAACGGCAAGACCGTCGTCATCAAGTTCGGCGGCAACGCCATGGTCGACGAGGACCTGAAGGCCGCCTTCGCCCAGGACGTGGTGTTCCTGCACCACGCCGGCCTCAAGCCCGTCGTCGTCCACGGCGGCGGCCCGCAGATCAGCGCCGCCCTCGACCAGCACGGCATCGTCAGCGAGTTCAAGGCGGGCCTCAGGGTCACCACCGAGGACGCCATGGACGTCGTCCGCATGGTGCTGGCCGGTCAGGTCCAGCGCGAGCTGGTCGGACTGCTCAACCAGCACGGCCCGCTGGCCGTCGGCCTCACCGGCGAGGACGCCCACACCATCTCCGCCACCAAGCACCAGCCCGAGATCGACGGCGAACTCGTCGACATCGGCCGGGTCGGCGAGATCACCGCGATCGACACCGGCGCGATCGAGGCCCTGCTCGCCGACGGCCGGATCCCGGTCGTCTCCTCGATCGCCCGCTCCCAGGACGACGGACATGTCTACAACGTCAATGCTGATACGGCGGCTGCGGCACTCGCTGCTGCTCTGGGCGCCGAAACCCTCATGGTCCTCACGGACGTCGAGGGCCTCTACGAGGACTGGCCGAACAGCGACGAGGTGATCAGCCGCCTCACCGCCTCCGAACTGGAGCGGCTCCTGCCGGACCTGTCCTCCGGCATGGTGCCGAAGATGGAGGGCTGCCTGCACGCGGTCCGGGGCGGCGTGACCACCGCCCGCGTCATCGACGGCCGGGTCCAGCACTCGATCCTGCTGGAGATTTTCACCGACGAGGGCATCGGCACGATGGTCGTGCCCGACGAGAAGCCCGGAGGACCGGGCGAACAGGGGGAGTCATGAGCAATGAGGAACTGACCGCGCGGTGGCAGGGCGCTCTCATGAACAACTACGGCACCCCGCTGCTGCCCCTGGTGAGCGGCGAGGGCAGCCGGGTCCGGGACGCCGAGGGCAACTCCTACCTCGACTTCGTCGGCGGCATCGCGACGAATGCCCTCGGCCACGCCCACCCGGCGATCGTCGAGGCCGTGACCCGGCAGATCGGCTCTCTCGGCCACGTCTCCAACTTCTTCATGGCCGAGCCCACCATCGCCCTCGCCGAGCGGCTGCTCCGGCTCTTCGGCCGGGACGGCAGGGTCTTCTTCTGCAACTCCGGCGCCGAGGCCAACGAGGCCGCCTTCAAGATCGGCCGGCTGACCGGGCGGAGCCATGTGGTGGCCACCGAGGGCGCCTTCCACGGGCGGACCATGGGCGCCCTGGCGATGACCGGCCAACCCGGCAAGCGGGAGCCGTTCCTGCCGCTGCCCGGCGATGTCACCCACGTCCCCTTCGGCGACGCGCAGGCACTGGCCGCCGCCGTGACCGAGGAGACCGCGCTCGTCATCATCGAGCCGATCCAGGGCGAACTCGGCGTCGTCGTCCCGCCCGCCGGCTACCTCAAGGCCGCCCGTGCCATCACCGCCTCGACCGGGGCGCTCCTCGTCCTCGACGAGGTGCAGACCGGCATCGGCCGGACCGGGCACTGGTTCGAGTACCAGGCCCACGAGGGTGTCCTGCCCGACATCGTCACCCTCGCCAAGCAACTGGGCGGCGGGCTGCCGCTGGGCGCGACCGTCGCCTTCGGGCGGGCCGCGGAGCTGCTCCAGCCCGGGCACCACGGCACGACGTTCGGCGGGAACCCCGTCGCCTGCGCGGCCGGGCTCGCCGTCCTCGACACCATCGAGAACGAGGGGCTGCTGGAGAACGTCAAGCGGCAGAGCGCGGCATTGCGGGACGGGATCGAAGGCCTCGGTCACGAGTTGATCGATTTTGTCCGGGGCTCGGGCCTACTCCTGGGTATCGTGCTCACCGAGCCTCTCGCGCCCCAGGTGCGCCAGGCGGCTCAGGAGGCCGGATTCCTGGTGAACGTGCCCGCCCCGGACGTCGTCAGGCTGATGCCGCCGCTGAACCTCGGCGACGACGAGGTGGACGCCTTCCTCGGGGCGCTGCCCGGCATCCTCCAGGCAGTGAGCGGGGACGGACGATCCGGAGAATGAGACGACGATGAGCCAGGCGCAGGACCACGAGCAGGGGGCGAACGGGCCCGCCGTGCCGCAGACCCGCACCGCACGCCACCGCCGGATCGTGGACATCCTCAACCGGCAGCCGGTGCGGTCGCAGAGCCAGCTGGCGAAGCTGCTCGCCGACGACGGGCTGAGCGTCACACAGGCGACGCTCAGCCGGGACCTCGACGAGCTGAACGCGGTGAAGATCCGCAACACCGACGGTGACCTGATCTACGCGGTGCCGAGCGAGGGGGGCTTCCGTACGCCCCGGGCGCCGCTGGGCGGGTCGGCGAAGGAGGAGCGGATGCGGCGGCTGTCGCAGGAACTGCTCATCTCCGCGGAGGCCTCGGCGAATCTCGTGGTGCTGCGGACCCCTCCGGGGGCTGCGCAGTTCCTGGCGTCGGCGATCGACCAGGCAGAGCTGCACGACATCCTGGGGACGATCGCCGGGGACGACACGCTGATGCTGATCAGCAGGGAGCCGGACGGGGGACAGGCGCTGGCGGAGCATTTGCTGAGGCTGGCACAGAACGGGCACGGAGCGCCGTAGGGGTGCATGCCGGTGGTTGTGTGCGGGTGGACTGCGGCTGATCGCGCAGTTCCCCGCGCCCCCAAGAGAGTCAGTCTCACCCCAGCCGCGCTGCCAACCCTCCGGTACACCGCACCTCGTCACCCGCCGTGATCAGCAAGGCCTCGACATCCGGCAGGGACTCCAGCCATGCCAAGCCCTCCCGCGACCCCATCGCGAACGCCGCAGTGGCCCAGCAATCCGCCCAGGTCAGCCGAGGCCCGACCACGGTCACGGCGACCAGGTCGGTCACGGCCGAATGCCCCGTACGCGGGTCGAGGATATGCGCGCCCCGCTCCGCCGTACCCGACGTGGCCACGGACAACTCGTCCACCCCGGCCGCCGAGATGACGGCCGCGAGACCCCCCGGACGCAACGGGTCCGACACCCCCACGCGCCACGGCCGCTGCGCCCCCGGCGCCCCGAGCAGCTGCACATCGCCGCCGCCGTTGACGCTCACCCCGCACACCCCCGGCACCTCCGACAACCGCCGGGCCGCCCGCTCGACCGCCCAGCCCTTGACGATGCCGGTCGGGTCGAGACGGCCCTGGTACGACGTGCTGAACCAGCCGTCGCTCAGCCGCTCCGCCTCGGCGGCCAGCTCCAGGACCTCGGCGACCTCGGGATCGCACTCCGCGACGGTCAGTTCACCGCGTTGCAGCCGGGCGATCTGGCTGTCCTCGCGGTAGGTGCTGAACACCTCGTCGACGCGGTGCAGTCCGGCGACGGCCTCGTCCAGGGCCGCGCGCACGGCGGCCGGTTCCCCGCCGCGGACGTCGAGGGAGAAGACGGTCCCCATCGTCTCTTCCACATGACGTGCCGCGGCGGGAGCCTGTGCGGGGTCGGCCACCGTGTCAGCCACCGGCCTGGTCCAGCGCCGACTGGAGGGACTGCTTGTAGCCCGCGCTGGTGTAGGTGGCTCCGGAGACGGCGTCGATCTGCGCGTTCCCGGAGGCGACCGCCGCCTGGTTGAGGCGGGGGACGGAGGAGGAGGTGATCTGGTCGCTGCGCCCGCCCTTGGGCGCCTGGACGGCCTCGGCCTTGGTGATCTTCCCGCCCGCGACGGTGATACGGACCTGGACGGGACCGTACTGCGTCTGCGCGGCCGTGCCCGTGACCGTCTTGGCCTGCGCGCCGCCCGCCCCGGCACCCTGCCCGGAGTCCTGCGCGGCGCCGCCGCCCCCTGCCGGAGCCTTGTCCAGCGCGGACTGGAGCGACTTCTTGTAGCCCGCGCTGGTGTAGGTGGCTCCGGAGACGGCGTCGATCTGCGCGTTCCCGGAGGCGACCGCCGCCTGGTTGAGGCGGGGGACGGAGG
>NZ_JBHURZ010000009.1:206944-217851 GCF_042673825.1 Streptomyces sp. NPDC057002 | reverse complement strand
AGGAGGTGATCTGGTCGCTGCGCCCGCCCTTGGGCGCCTGGACGGCCTCGGCCTTGGTGATCTTCCCGCCGGCCACGGTGACCCGGACCTGGACCGGGCCGTACTGCGTCTGCACGGCATCGCCCGTGAGGGTCTGGGCGTTGCCCGAGCCCTGCGCGGCGCCGCCCGCGGCCTTGGCCTTGTCCAGGGCCGACTGGAGGGACTTCTTGTAGCCGGCGCTGGTGTACGTCGCCCCGGAGACGGCGTCGATCTCCGCGCTCTGGGCGGCGACCGCCGCCTGGTTGAGGCGGGGCACGGAGCTGGCGGTGATCTGGTCGCTGCGTCCGCCCTTGGGCGCCTGGACGGCCTCGGCCTTGGTGATCTTCCCGCCGGCCACGGTGACCCGGACCTGCACCGGACCGTACTGCGTCTGCTGAGCGTCACCGGTGACGGCGCCGTTCACGCCGCCCTGCGGTGCCTGCCCGGCCGCGGCGGGCGGGACCTGGCCGCCCGCCGCCTGGGCACCGCCCGGGTCGGAGGCCGGCTTCATGGACAGCAGCAGCACGATCCCGGAGACGGTGGCTGCGCCGGCGAGCACGGCACGCCGGACGGGGTGACTCTTCCTCATCGTTTCTCAAGCTCCTGAAGGGCCGTTGATGTCCCGTCGCTCACATCTCGAACGACTCGTGATGGATACGGCGGGCGGGGACTCCCGCGCCGCGCAGTGCTTCGTAGACCGACTGCGCGAAGCCGGGCGGCCCGCACATGAAGACGTCGTGGTTGTCGACGTCGGGGATCTTCCGCTGGAGGGACTCCGCGGAGATGTCGGGGCGTTCGCCGTCGGGGCTGTTGACCGCGTACATCAGCCGCGCGCCGCGCTCGTCGGCGATCTTGGCCAACTCGCCCCACAGAGCCAGGTCCTGGGTGCTGTTGGCCCGGTAGAGGAGCGTGATGTCGCCGGAGGAGCCCGGCAGAGTCTCGAACAGGGCCCGCATCGGGGTGATGCCGACACCGCCCGCGACCAGCAGCACCTTGCCGCGGCTGCGGCGCTGCGCGGTCATGGCGCCGTACGGGCCCTCGGCCCACACCTTGGTGCCGGGCTGGAGCTCGCGCAGCCGGGAGGTGTGGTCGCCGATCGCCTTGACGGTGATCCGCAGCATGTCCGGGCGGGGCGCCGCCGACAGGGAGTACGGGTGCGAACTGAAGCGCATGCCCGGCGCCTTGAACCGCCAGCGGAAGAACTGCCCGGCCTCCGCGCCCATCCGGTGCAGCTTGCGTCCGCCGATGAGCACGGACACGATCCCGGGAGTCTCCTCGATGACCGCCTCGACCCGCATGCGGTGCCGCAGGTTCAGGCGGATCGGGGTGATGATCCGGTACCAGAGCACCAGCGCGGTGACCACGCCGTAGAGCCCGTACCAGAAGGTCTTCGCGGCCGGCTCGACGGCGAACTCGTTGCCGGTCGTGATCTGGTGCCAGAACGTCATGTACACCGACACGTAGGTGAGCAGGTGCACGTGGTACCAGGTGTCGTACCCGATCAGACGGCGGACCCCGCCGATCGAGAGGATCCCGATGACGAACAGCAGACCCGTGCCGATGGCGGCCTTGCCCATGTCCGGCAGCTGGTTGATGGAGTCGGTCGTCTGCTGGACGATGTCGCCGAGTCCCTTGCCCGCCTGCAGGGCGTAGCCCCACATGGTGAGGAAGACATGGGCGAGGACCAGGCAGAGCGTGTAGCGGCCGGTCATGGCGTGCCAGCGCGCGACCCGGTCGGTGCCCACCCGTCGCTCCAGCGCGGGCACCCGGGCCATCTGGAGCACCACCAGCGCCATGAGGTAGCCGGCGAGCAGGCCGGTGATCCGGCCGGCGGCCAGGATCTTGCTCGCGTCGTCCGCGAGGGACGGTGTGTTGTCCCACCACAGCCACAGCACGGCCGCCGCTCCCGCCCACAGGGCGATCAGCAGCGGGACGGCCGGGGAGCGGCGCGGGCGGATGCGGCGCATCGTCTGGCGACGGGCGGCACGGCCGCCTGCGAGCGTGGTGGTCACGGTTCCTCCGTGGGGACTTGACCCTTGGCCCACAGATACGTGCCGGGACGCGGGAGTGTTCAGCCGCGTACCGAGTCATGTGCGCACGGGAGTGACCGGCGGTAACACGCCCACGCGCCCCCGCGGCGTCCCCGCCTCAGTAGCGCGTGACGGCGGTGGTCCCGCTCTTCGTCCCGACGGCGATGTGGGGACGCTTCGCCGGGTCGGCCCAGACGAGGATCCGCCGCATGGCGTCCTTCGGCACGGAGACGCAGCCGGCCGTCGCTCCCCGCCCGTTGACATGCAGGAAGATCCCGGCGCCACGCCCCCGGACGGGACGCTCGTAGTTGAAGTCGATGACGAGCGCGTGCGCGTACTGCGCCGGGTAGGTGATCAGCTGCTCGGACTCGGCGGCCCGGCAGTCGGCCGCGCGGGGCTCGCTCCAGCGGTTGTAGGAGCGGGAGTCGTTGTCCTGGCACCACCAGGAGTCCCGGTGCACCCGGCGGTAGCCGTACGCCGTCCCGCGCGGCGCCGCCTTGATGCCGAAGGCGTACGGCAGTCCGTACAGGCCCGTGGGCGTGGTGTCCGTGCCCTGTTTGCGGGCGGCGCCCTCGACGAGTCCGTTCGCTCCGAAGCGCGCGGGCGCGGAGCCGGTCCGCACCCACCGCCCGCCCTTGAGGTCCCACCAGGTGACCGTGCCCGTGGTGGAGGCCCGCTTCGGGGCCACCGCGGTGATCAGCTGGGTGCCGCCGCCGGTGTCCGCCATCCGCTCCGGCAGGGGCGCCGCCCGGTCGGGCTGCCCGGCGCCGAGCAAGAGGAGGGAGGAGACGGTGAGGGCGACGGCACCTGGGCGCATGTCTCAGACCGTAGAGGGAGGCAGCGGCAACGGCAGCCCGGGTAGTCCGTCCAGGCTGGTCGCGATGTGCTCCTTCTTGGTGAAGTAGGCGTCGAGCGAGGCGTCGTCCTCGCGCGCGAAACGCTTGCCGTGCAGATCGCGCTCCGCCTCGTACTCCATGAAGGGCACCGCGTAGCCGCAGGTGTCGCGGACGAGTTCGGCCGTCACGACGATGATCGCGCGCAGGCCGTGCTGGGCCGGGTCGATGTCCGGGAAGCGGGCGAGGAGTTCCCGGAAGCGCGGGTCGTCGCGAAAGACGGGCTCCCCTTGCCCATGGACGCGGACGATGTTCGGCGGGCCCTGGAAGGCGCACCACATCAGGGTGATCCGCCGGTTCTCCCGCAGATGGGCGATGGTCTCGGCGTTGGAGCCGGCGAAGTCGAGATAGGCCACGGTGTGCTCGTCGAGCACCGCGAAGGAACCCTTGAGGCCCTTGGGCGAGAGGTTGACCGTGCCGTCGGCGGACAGGGGAGCGGTGGCGGTGAAGAAGACCGGCTGCGCCTCGATGAACGAGCGGAGCCGGCCTTCTATGCGCTCATGAGTTTTTCCCATGTCAAACGATTATGGGCGCAGGTCTTTCGACTGTCTAAGGAATTACGGTGACACGCTGAGGAATTACGGGATCCGGTCACCTCTGCCGGATCCCGTAGCTCAGGCGCCTGCCCGTGGCCGCCCCGGCCGGCGCTCCCTCGGGGCGGCCACGGTGCCTGTCACCTCACTGGTTGAGCTGGCAGGCGGCGAAGGCCTCGAGGCCCTCGGGCTTCTCGGCGGCGCGGCCGATGGCGGTCTCGATGCGGTTGAGGGCGGCGACGCGCTTGTCCTCCAGCGGGCCGAGGATGGCGTTCTGGACGAAGTTGGGTCCGCCCTGGCCGACGGTGTCGACGAGGCGCTTGTTGGCCTCCTGGATCTGGGTGTCCAGCTGCGCCAGGTTGCGGTCGACCTCGGCCTGGGCCGAGGCGGGGATCGCGGGCAGCTCCCCGGTGACGTCCGGGCAGCTGATCGCGCCGGCGCCGGCGTTCCCCGCCTCGCCCGCACCCGCGCCCGCGTCCTCTCCGGCACCGGCACCGGCCTCGGCACCCGCTTCCGCGCCGGCCTCGGCTCCGGCTCCGGCCTCGGCTCCGGCTCCGGCCTCGGCACCGGCCTCCTCGCCGGCGCCCGCCTCGCCCGCCTCGCCCGCCCCGGCGCCGCCGTCGGCGTTGAGCTGGCAGGCGGCGAAGGCCTCGAGGCCCTCGGGCTTCTCGGCGGCGCGGCCGATGGCGGTCTCGATGCGGTTGAGGGCGGCGACGCGCTTGTCCTCCAGCGGGCCGAGGATGGCGTTCTGGACGAAGTTGGGTCCGCCCTGGCCGACCGTGTCGACGAGGCGCTTGTTGGCCTCCTCGATCTGGGTGTTCAGCTGCGCGAGGTTGCTGTCGACCTCCGCCTGCGCCGAGGCGGGCACCGCGGGCAGCTGCCCGGTGACGTCCGGGCACGAGATGGTGCCGGGGCCCGCCAGCGTCCGGGCGTTCGTCCCACCGCTCGTGGGCGTCTCCCCGGCGAGGGCGAAGCCGGCGATCACCGTGCCGGACAGTGCCACCGCGGCGGCGCCGCCGATGAACGCGACGCGACGCTTGTTGTACTTCGGAAGAGCCCTGGACATGCGGATGCCTCACTAGGGGTCGGGGGACGGGGGTGTCCTCGGTGTGCTGAAACGCGGCGCCTGCGTTCGGCGAGAGGTACGAGTAAGCGGTTTCCCGCGTTCAAAGGATCTTCAAATTCTTCTCGGACTGACCAAAAACCGCCACTCTCCCCGAGCCTGGATGCGCGCTGGATTGACGAATCATGCAGTGCTCTGCATACTCATGCAGGACAGTGATTGCAGTACGGAGGAGAAGAACCCGTGACCGAGCGCGTCGTACTCGCCTACTCCGGCGGTCTTGACACCTCCGTCGCCATCGGCTGGATCGCCGAGGAGACGGGCGCCGAGGTCATCGCGGTCGCGGTCGACGTCGGCCAGGGCGGCGAGGACCTGGACGTCATCCGCAAGCGCGCCCTCGCCTGCGGGGCCGTCGAGGCCGAGGTGGCGGACGCCAGGGACGAGTTCGCCGAGGAGTACTGCCTCCCGGCGATCAAGGCCAACGCCCTCTACATGGACCGCTACCCGCTGGTCTCCGCCCTGTCCCGGCCGACGATCGTCAAGCACCTCGTGGCCGCCGCCCGGAAGCACGGCGCCACCACCGTCGCCCACGGCTGCACCGGCAAGGGCAACGACCAGGTCCGCTTCGAGGCCGGCATCGTCGCCCTCGCCCCCGACCTGAAGTGCATCGCCCCGGTCCGTGACTACGCCATGACCCGGGACAAGGCCATCGCCTTCTGCGAGGCCAAGGGCCTGCCGATCGCGACCTCCAAGAAGTCGCCGTACTCCATCGACCAGAACGTCTTCGGCCGCGCCATCGAGACCGGCTTCCTCGAGGACATCTGGAACGCGCCGATCGAGGACATCTACGAGTACACCGAGAACCCGGCCCTCACCCGTGAGCCGGACGAGGTGGTCATCTCCTTCAAGGAGGGCGTCCCGGTCGCGATCGACGGCAGGCCCGTCACCGTCCTCCAGGCGATCCAGCAGCTCAACGAGCGCGCCGGCGCCCAGGGCATCGGCCGGATCGACATGGTCGAGGACCGGCTCGTCGGCATCAAGTCGCGCGAGGTGTACGAGGCTCCGGGCGCGATCGCCTTGATCACCGCCCACCAGGAGCTGGAGAGCGTCACCGTCGAGCGCGAACTCGCCCGCTACAAGCGCGGCGTCGAGCAGCGCTGGAGCGAGCTGGTCTACGACGGCCAGTGGTTCTCCCCGCTCAAGCGCGCCCTGGACGGCTTCGTCGACGAGGCCAACCAGCACGTCACCGGTGACGTCCGGATGACCCTGCACGGTGGCCGCGCGGTCGTCACCGGCCGGCGTTCGCAGCAGTCGCTGTACGACTTCAACCTCGCGACCTACGACACGGGCGACACCTTCGACCAGTCAGCGGCCAAGGGCTTCATCGACATCTACAGCCTGTCGTCGAAGATCGCGGCGAAGCGCGACCTGGCCTAGGCCCATCGGGACCCGGCCGAGGCATATAAAGGTCTGCGTCACATCCACACCCCTCTAGGAGCAACGCAAGTGAGCAGCAACAGCGGTGACGTCCGGCTCTGGGGCGGCCGTTTCGCCGACGGTCCCGCCGAGGCCCTGGCGAAGCTGTCCGCGTCCGTCCACTTCGACTGGCGGCTCGCGCCGTACGACATCGCCGGTTCGCGTGCGCACGCGCGCGTGCTGCACAAGGCCGGGCTGCTCACGGACGACGAGCTGACGCGGATGCTCGACGGCCTGGACCGGCTCGAAGCCGACGTCGCCGACGGCTCCTTCGTCGGCACCATCGCCGACGAGGACGTGCACACCGCGCTGGAGCGCGGCCTGCTGGAGCGGCTCGGCCCCGACCTCGGCGGCAAGCTGCGCGCCGGCCGTTCCCGCAACGACCAGGTCGCGACCCTCTTCCGGATGTACCTGCGCGACCACGCCCGGGTCGTCGGCGGCCTGATCGCGGAGCTCCAGGACGCCCTGATCGGCCTCGCCGAGGCGCACCCCGACGTGGCGATGCCCGGCCGCACGCATCTCCAGCACGCCCAGCCTGTCCTGTTCGCCCACCACGTCCTGGCCCACGTCCAGTCCCTGTCCCGGGACGCGGAGCGGCTGCGCCAGTGGGACGCGCGCACGGCGGTGTCGCCCTACGGCTCGGGCGCCCTGGCGGGCTCCTCCCTGGGTCTTGACCCGGAGGCGGTGGCGAAGGACCTCGGCTTTGAACACGGCTCGGCCGGCAACTCCATCGACGGCACGGCCTCCCGCGACTTCGTCGCCGAGTTCGCCTTCATCACGGCGATGATCGGGGTCAACCTCTCCCGGATCGCCGAGGAGGTCATCATCTGGAACACGAAGGAGTTCTCCTTCGTGACCCTGCACGACGCGTTCTCGACGGGCTCGTCGATCATGCCGCAGAAGAAGAACCCGGACATCGCGGAGCTGGCCCGCGGCAAGTCCGGCCGCCTGATCGGCAACCTGACGGGCCTGCTGGCCACGCTCAAGGCCCTCCCTCTCGCGTACAACCGCGACCTTCAGGAGGACAAGGAGCCGGTCTTCGACTCCATCGACCAGCTGGAGGTCCTGCTGCCGGCCTTCACCGGCATGATGGCCACGCTCACGGTCCACCGCGAGCGCATGGAGGAACTGGCCCCGGCCGGCTTCTCCCTCGCCACGGACATCGCCGAGTGGCTGGTCAAGCAGGGCGTCCCGTTCCGCGTCGCCCACGAGGTCGCCGGCGAGTGTGTGAAGGTCGCCGAGGCGGAGGGCAAGGAGCTGGACGACCTGACGGACGACCAGTTCGCCAAGATCTCCTCCCACCTGACCCCCGAGGTCCGCACCGTCCTCAACGTCCCCGGCGCCCTGGCCTCCCGCAACGGCAGGGGCGGCACGGCCCCGAGCGCGGTCGCGGTCCAGCTGGCAGAGGTAAAGGCGGACGTGTCGGCCGAGCACGAGTGGGCAACAGCACGACAGCGGGCTCTCTAGGGGCGCGGGGAACTGCGCGACAAGCCCCCACAACCCGCACCCGCAAAACACCGCAAGTCCCGAGCTCTGAGGCGAAGGTCATCGCGGGTTACGTTGGTCGAAGCCGAACCGGAGCCGACCGAACGGAGCCCGCGATGCCCTTCGCCCGCCTCGCGACCGCAACTACTCCCACCTGTCACATCGGACTAGGCCTCGCCGCCGTAGGACGCCCCGGCTACATCAACCTCGGCCGAGACGAAGACCTCGGAGAAGACCGCAGCGTCGAGACGCTCCGCAACCGCACACACGAACTCCTCGACGCCGCCTACGCCCAGGGCGTCCGCTACTTCGACGCCGCCCGCTCCTACGGCCGCTCGGAGGAGTTCCTCGCCGACTGGCTCAACGCGAGGCCCGCCTTCGACGACATCGTCGTCGGCAGCAAGTGGGGCTACACCTACACCGCGGACTGGTCCACCGACGCCGACCGGCACGAGGTCAAGGACCACACCCTGCCCACCTACGAACGCCAGCGCGCGGAGAGCGACGCCCTGCTCGGCGACCGGATGGACCTCTACCAGATCCACTCGGTGACCCCGGACAGTCCGGCCCTCACCGACAAGGAGCTGCACGCGAAGCTCGCGGAGGCCGCCGCCCAGGGCCTCACCCTCGGCTTCTCCACCAGCGGTCCGGCCCAGGCGGACGCGATCCGCGCCGCCCTCGCCGTGACGGTCGACGGCGAACCCCTCTTCCGTACCGTCCAGTCCACGTACAACGCGCTGGAGACCTCCGCCGCGCCCGCTCTCGCCGAGGCGCACGACGCCGGGCTCACCGTGATCGTCAAGGAGGGCATGGCCAACGGCCGGCTCGCCGGGCCGCACGCCCCGGACGTTCTGCGGGAGGTCGCCGAGGAGGCCGGACTGGGCTGCGACGCCGTCGCCCTGGCCGTGATCCTGCGGCAGCCCTGGGCCGGTGTGGTCCTCTCCGGCGCGGCCACCACCAACCAGCTCGCGTCGAACCTGCACGCCGCGGTCGTCGACCTCGACGACGACCAGCTGACCCGCCTCGCCGTGCTGGCCGAGGAGCCGCACACGTACTGGGAGCGGCGCGGACAGCTGCCCTGGCACTGAGCACTGAGCGTCGCCTCTCCGTAAGACAACAGCGACAAAACCGACAGCCGTGAGACGAGCATGCCCAGAGTGAGACGTCAGTGTCTCATCTGGGCTATGCTTGTCTCATGGCTGTCGATCCTGATCACGTGCTGCGCACCGCCGCGGCCCTGCTGACCCGCAAAGCCACCGCGACCATGGACGAGGTCGCCAAGGCCGCCGGGATCAGCCGGGCCACTCTGCACCGCCACTTCGCCGGGCGTGACGTTCTCGTCCGCGCGCTGGAGTCGCTCGGCATCGCGGAGTGCGAGGCCGCACTGGACGCGGCCCGGCTCGACGAGGGCACGGCGAGCGACGCCGTACGCCGGCTGGTCGGCGCTATGGAGCCCGCCGCCGGACTGCTCGCCTTCCTCTACACCGAGAACCAGCTGTTCGAGGGCGAGGAGCAGAACGCGGGCTGGGCCCTGATCGACGACCGGATCTCCGCCGTGTTCCGGCGCGGCCAGCTCAGCGGCGAGTTCCGTATCGACCTCACCCCTGCCTGGCTCACCGAGGCGCTCTACGGCCTGATGGCCTCCGGCGCCTGGATGGTGCACAGCGGCAAGGGTGCTCCCAAGGATTTCCAGCACATGATCGTCGAGCTGCTGCTCGGCGGCGCACTACGGAGAGAGGAATCATGACCAGCACCTTGCAGGCGGCGGAAGCGACCGAGGCGGTGAAGCGCCCGGGCCGCTGGCTCGCGCTCGGCGTCCTCGTGCTCGCCGTGCTGCTGGTGGCCGTCGACGCGACCGTGCTCGGTCTCGCGACCCCCTACATCAGCGAGGACCTGAAGCCCTCCGGCACGCAGCTGCTGTGGATCGGCGACGTCTACTCGTTCGTCATCGCCGGTCTGCTGGTCTCCATGGGCAGCCTCGGCGACCGCATCGGCCGCAAGCGGATCCTGCTGATCGGTGCCACGGCGTTCGGCGCGATATCCGTGTTCAACGCCTATGCCACCACCCCCGAGATGATGATCGTCGCGCGGGCCCTGCTGGGCGTCGCCGGCGCCACCCTGATGCCGGCCACGCTCGCGCTGATCCGCAACCTCTTCCACGACCCGCGCGAACGCAGTCTCGCCGTCGGCATCTGGGGCGCCACCGCCTCCGCCGGTACGGCCGTGGGCCCGATCGTCGGCGGCTTCCTGCTGGAGCACTTCTGGTGGGGCTCGGTCTTCCTGATCAACCTGCCCGTGATGGCGGTCCTGGTCCTCGTCGGCATCAAGCTGCTGCCCGAGTCGCGGACCGCGAACGCCGGCCCCTGGGACCTGGTCAGCGTCGTGCTGTCGCTGGTCGGCATGGTCGGCGTCGTGTACGCGGTGAAGGAGGCCGCCACCCATGGCTTCGCCTGGGCCACCCTGGCCGCCGGTCTGCTGGGCGCGGCCGCCCTGTACGGGTTCGTACGCCGTCAGCTCACGCTCCCCGCCCCGCTGCTGGACATGCGGCTGTTCCGCCACCGCGGCTTCAGCGGGGCCGTGCTGGCGGACCTGCTGACCATTCTCGGCCTGTCCGGTCTGGTCTTCTTCCTCTCCCAGTACCTGCAACTCGTCCAGGGCAGGCGCCCCTTCGAGGCGGGACTGGCCGAGCTGCCCGCCGCGATCGGCGCGGTGGCGGCCGGTCTGGCCGCGGGGCGTGCGGCCCGCCGCTTCTCGGTGCGGGCCGTCGTCTCCGGGGGCCTCGCGGCGATCGGCCTCGCGCTGGCCGCGCTCACGGTGATCGGCCAGTCCACCGGCTACCCGCTGCTCGGGACCGCGCTGCTGTTCGTCGGTGTCGGTGCCGGCTTCTCCTTCACCGTGACCGCCGACGTGATCCTCTCCAGTGTGCCCAAGGAGCAGGCGGGCTCCGCCTCCGCCGTGTCCGAGACGGCGTACGAACTCGGCGCGGCCCTCGGCATCGCCGTGCTCGGCTCCATCGTGACCGGCGTCTACCGCGACTTCACGGGCCCGGCGGGCACCCCGGCCGCGGCCCACGAGTCACTCGGCGGCGCCGTGGAGGCGGCCGCGAGCATGCCCGCACACAGCTCGGCGGTGATGCTGGACGCGGCCCGCACGTCCTTCGTCGACGGCCTGGCGCTCGCGGCGGGCGTCGGCGCGGCGGTCCTGCTGGCCGCGGCGGTGGCGGCGTGGTTCCTGCTGCGGGGGCAGCGGCTGGAGAGCGGGGCGGAACACTGAGAAATAGGCCGCGGGGGCGGGGGGGGGGCCCACCCCCCCCCCCCGGGGGGTGGTACCCCGGGGGCCCCCCCCGTGCCCCCGCGCCCCCCCGGCCCAAGAACCGATAAATGGGCACCCCCCGGGAAAAGGCGGCCCC
>NZ_JBHURZ010000009.1:119057-206934 GCF_042673825.1 Streptomyces sp. NPDC057002 | reverse complement strand
GGGGGGGGGGGGGGGGTGGGGGGCGGGGGGGGGGGGGGCGGCGGGGGGGGGGGGGGGGGCCCCCTCACCACGGGCGGGGGGGGGCGGCCGGCCCCCCCCCCCCCCACGCCCCCGCGGCCAGGAGAACTACGCGGCTTCCTTGGCCTTGCTGGCGTACATGTCCACGTACTCCTGCCCGGACAGCCGCATGACCTCGGTCATCACCGAGTCCGTCACGGCCCGCAGCACATAGCGGTCCCGGTCCATCCCCTCGTACCGGGAGAACTCCATCGCCTCACCGAACCGCACGGTGACCTTCCCAGGCCGGGGGAGACCCGCCCCACCCGGCTGCAGCCGGTCCGTGCCGATCATCGCGAACGGCACCACCGGCGCCCCCGTCATCAGCGTGAGCCGGGCGATACCGGTACGCCCCCGGTACAGGCGGCCGTCGGGCGAGCGCGTGCCCTCCGGGTAGATCCCGAAGACCTGGCCCTCCTCCAGCACCCGGCGCCCGGTCATCAGCGCGGCGACCCCTCCCCGGCCGCCGTCGCGGTCGACCGGGATCATGCCGACGCCGGTGAAGAACCAGGCCATCAGCCGGCCCTTGAAGCCCTTCCCGGTCACGTACTCGTCCTTGCCGATGAAGAAGACCTGCCGGTCGCAGACCAGCGGCAGGATCATCGAGTCGATGAACGTCAGGTGGTTGCCGGCCAGGATGACCGGACCGTCGCCGGGAATGTGCTCCGCACCTTCCACCTGTGGGCGGAACATCAGGCGCATGACCGGACCGAGCACTGCCTTGATGAGCGCGAAGCGGGACAACGGACCCTCCGGTGTCAAGGGAATCTGTATGAGTATGTGCAGGTGAGGACGATACTCGTGGCCCCGGGGATCGCGCACATCGGGCACGGCGACTTAACCAGGGCCTTACGCACTGTTGACGCGTGTTTACCTGCGGTGGCGTGTCGTCGACGGTGTGTAACCCGGCCGCCATGATGTGACGGACATCGCCTCGGATCGCACCGGACGCGTTCCCAGAACCGCCGCACCGAATCGAACGGGATACGACGAATCGTCAGTTCACCGTCCCCACCAGCCACTACGACATCCGGAGTCACCCGTGTGTTCCGCCCGGGGTCTCACACCCGTCATGTACGCGCCCGTACGATCGGCCCGCACTGACGAGTCGACGGCAGGGAGGGCGCTCAATGGGAACGCAGGGGTCGAACGAAGAAACGAGCGGGACCGGACGGCGGGCCCTGCTCGGCGCGGCGGTGCTCACCGCCGGCGGAGCGGTTCTCGGCATGACCGGCACGGCGCGGGCGGACGGCTCCCGGCACGGCGGCGGACACGGCGGATTCAAGAGCCTGCCCAAGCCGACGATCGTCGGCCACCGCGGGGCCAGCGGCTACCGCCCGGAGCACACCCTGGGCTCGTACCAGCTGGCGCTCGACCTGGGCGCCGACATCGTCGAGGCGGGCGACCTGGTGCCGACGAAGGACGGGCACCTGGTCTGCCGGCACGAGCCGGAGATCGGCGGCACCACGGACGTCGCCGACCACCCCGAGTTCGCCGACCGCAAGAAGACCAAGCTCCTCGACGGCGTCTCCACGACCGGCTGGTTCACGGAGGACTTCACGCTCGCCGAGCTGAAGACGCTGCGCGCGATCGAGCGGATCCCGGCCAACCGCCCGCACAACACCCTCTACAACGGCCGCTGGGAGATCCCCACCTTCGAAGAGGTCCTGAAGTGGCAGGACGAGCAGACCCGCAAGCGCGGCAAGCAGGTCTGGATCTACCCCGAGCTCAAGCACCCCACCTACTTCCGCAAGCAGGGCCTGCCGCTGGAGGAGCGGGTGGCCAAGGTGCTGCGCAAGTACCGCAAGGACCGGCGGACCTCCCCGGTCATCATCCAGTCCTTCGAGCCGACCAGCATCGAGCGCCTCAACAAGCTCGTCGACAACCCCCTGGTCGTCCTGCTGTCCTCGGCGGACACCCGCCCCTGGGACTTCGTCGAGACCGGCGACCCGCGCACCGTCGCCGACCTGGTCAAGCCGGCCGGCCTCAGGGAGATCGCCTCCTACGCGCAGGGCATCGGCCCGACCCTCGACCTGGTCATCCCGCGCGACGCCAAGGGCAACCTCACACAGCCGACGACGCTCGTCCCGGACGCGCACAAGGTGGGGCTGATCCTGCACCCGTGGACCCTGCGCAACGAGAACCCCTTCCTGCCCGCGAACTTCCGCAAGGGCACGGACGCGGACGCCTACGGTGATGTCTTCGGCGCGTACAAGGCGTACTTCGCGACCGGCATCGACGGCGTCTTCACCGACCAGCCCGACACGGGCCTGCTGGCTCGCGAGGCCTTCGTCAACGGCTGAGCTCACACCACCCGGTCGAGTGAGCTTCGGCCGCCCGGGCAACCCGCCGCCCGGGCGGCCGCGTCGCTCCGCATATGACACCCGACCTGGTCACCGCCCTGAGCCCGCTGCTCACCGCCGAGGCCTCTGCGGAGGCATATGCCGCGGGAACCGAGCCCAGTGACCTGGAACAGGCGGTCTGGCTCCGCCTGCTGGAGCGCCTCGACGCCGACGACCCGCCGCTCGACCCCCAGGGCTGGCTCCGCCGCGCCGTCCGCTCGGAGGCCCGCCGCACCCGCCGTACGAGCCGCCTCGAACGGCCGTACGCCGGCGAACCGGTAGACGACGGCGACCGCGACCCCGAACAGGTCGCCCTCGCCGCGGCCCGCGGCCGTGCCCTGCGCGAGGCCGTGCGCCGCCTCCCGGGCCGCTGCCCCCGGCTGATGGAGGCGCTGCTCTCCCCGCAGGACCTGACATACCGGGAAATCGCAGGGGAGTTGGGTATGTCACAGGGGAGTCTTGGCCCGGAACGTTCCAGATGCCTGGGATGTCTGCGCAGATTGCTTGCGCCGGAGGTTGCGGCCCACTGAGGACGGGGATAGGAGTGGGGGACGACAGGTGATCAGATGAGCGGGAGGCGTGCGCACATGGGCATGAGCGTGACCATCTCTGCGGCGACCGGGCAGGACGCGGAGCAGATTTTCAGGCTGCAGTACCTGTGCTTCCAGCGGGAGGCGGCGCTGTACGGGAACTACCGCATCGACCCGCTTGTCCAAACCCTCGACTCGGTCCGCGAGGAGGTCACCCGGGACTGCGTCTTCGTGGCCCGGCTCGGCGACGAGGTCGTCGGCTCGGTCCGCGGCTCGGTCACCGAGGACGGCGCCGCCGCGATCGGCAAGCTCTGCGTCCACCCGCGCCTCCAGGGCCACGGCATCGGAGCCCGCCTCCTCCGGGCGGCCGAATCAGCCCTCGCCGACCAGCACGGCGCCAAGCGCTTCCGCCTCCACACCGGCCACCGCAACGAGGGCAACCTCCGCCTCTACCGCAAGGTGGGCTACGAAACGGTGGGCACGTCCCAGGGCGCGGACGGCATCCCCATGATCGTCCTCGAAAAGCCCGCCGGCACCTTTGCGGCGACGGCTTAGTCATGCCCTAGGGGCGCGGGGAACTGCGCGAGCAACCACACACAACCCGCACTCGCCGACGCCCCCTCAGCCGGCATCCCCCTGCTGCGCACGCGATCGCCGCAGCCAGTAAATGGCAGACAGCGGCAACAACACCGGGATGAACAGATACCCCATCCCGAAGTCCGACCACACGGTCGCGTCCGGGAAGGCCGACGGTTCGACCAATGTCCAGGTCCCCACCGTCAGCACACCCACCAACTCCGCGACACAACACACCAGCGCCGCCCGCCGGGCAGTCTCCCCACCCCGCACCAACGAGTACGTGATGAACCCGTACACCACGCCGGCCACCGCCGACAGCGCATAGGCCAGCGGCGCCCGGTCGAACTCCGTCGCGATCTGGTACGCGGACCGCGACACCGCCCCCACGACCATCACGCCGTACAACCACACCAGCAGAATCCCCGGCCCACCGATCAGCCGCCGCCGGCTCACCTCAGCCTCCCCAGATGTCATAGAGCCGCACCTCCAGCACCGCCAGCACCACACCGCCGGCGGCAACCGTCACCGAGCCCCACCGAGTGCGCTCGGCCAGTGACATGAACCCCGCCGCCGGGACGCACGCGAACGCCCCCAGCAGATACGCCACGAAGATCGTCGTGCCCTGCTCCGGCTTCTCGCCCTGCGCCAGCAGCACGAACCCCACCACGAGCTGGACCAGCGACAGCAGGGTGACCACGGCCATCCCGATGAAGTGCCAGTCCTTCGTCGGCTGGTCTCGGTAGGCCGCCCAGCCGCACCAGGCGGCGAGCAGCAGCGCGGCGACACCGGTCACCAGCGTCAGAGCAGCAAGCATGCTGCGACCTTATTACGGCCGAAAAGGCCCGATGCTTCCGGCCCTGGCCCGCACCGTAGGGTCGAGGGCATGAAGATCCACGCGCAAGCCCTGCTGTTCGACAACGACGGAACCCTGGTCTCCTCCCTCGACTCGGTGGACCGCTGCTGGACACGGTGGGCCGCGGAGTACGGGATCACGCCCGAGGAGTTCGCGCGGGTCGAACTGCACGGCCGGCCGGCCGTCGAGATAGCCGCCGACCTGCTGCCCGCCGAGATCGTGCCGCAGGCTCTCGCGCGGATCGAGGACCTGGAGGTGGAGGACGTACCCAACGGCGGTGTGCGCCTTCTGCCCGGGACGCGCGCGTTCCTCGACTCGCTGCCCGCCGAGCGCTGGGCCGTCGTCACCTCCGCCACCCGGCGGCTGGCCGAGGCGCGGCTCGACGCCGTCGGCATCCTTACCAAGACACTCGTCGCCGCCGACGACATCACCCGCGGCAAGCCCGACCCCGAGCCCTATCTGCTCGCCGCCCGCACCCTCGGCGTCGACCCGGCCCACTGCGTCGTCTTCGAGGACGCCCCCGCCGGTCTGACGGCCGGCCGCGCCGCCGGCATGACCACCGTGGCGTTGACCACAACCCACCGGGCCCACGAGCTCGACGCCGACCTGACCGTCGAGAACCTGTCGGCCCTGTCCGCACTGGTCACCGAGCAGGGGGTGGAAATCTCCCTCCGCGGCTGACGCGTTCCCACCCCTGTTCACCGCTGTCCAGCATCCGGACAGCGGCGTGACTGTCATGACCGTACGCGTGTTTTACTGGCGACATGACCACGACGAGCGACCGCATCCCCGCGACCGAGGCGACCATGACGCCCGGTGCTCGTTGTATGTGTCGAATGTGCGCCTTCTAGAGGGCCCCCGCACCACCCCCTGAGCTCGCGCCCCGAAGCGAGACAGCGGCAGGTCCGCACGCCCTGAGCGGTGCGAGACGCCAAGCCGCCGCGCGCGCATGTTCTCCCCGGTTCCCCGCCTCAGCGAGAACCGTGTCGCGTCCCTGAACGAATGCCTCTGTGCCCGGGCACACCCACGCCCGCGCACTCGACAGTGACGGAAACCCACGTGATCACCACAACGGACCTGACCAAGGTCTACCGTTCACGCGGCCGCGAGGTCACCGCCCTGGACGGCGTCGACCTGCACGTCCGCGAAGGCGAGGTGTACGGCGTCATCGGCCAGTCCGGCGCCGGCAAGTCCTCGCTCATCCGCTGCGTCAACCTGCTGGAACGCCCCACCTCCGGCACCGTGACCGTCGCCGGACAGGACCTCACCGCCCTGGCCGGCCGCGGCCCGCGCGCCGGAAAGGAACTGCGGGAGGCACGCAGCCGGATCGGCATGGTCTTCCAGCACTTCAACCTGCTGTCCTCCCGGACCGTCCAGGACAACGTCGAGCTGCCGCTGGAGATCCTCGGCAAGTCCGGCAAGGAACGCTCCCGCAAGGCGCTGGAACTGCTCGACCTGGTCGGCCTCGCCGACAAGGCGGGTGCCTACCCCGCGCAGCTCTCCGGCGGCCAGAAGCAGCGTGTCGGCATCGCCCGCGCCCTCGCCGGCGACCCCAAGGTGCTGCTGTCCGACGAGGCCACCAGCGCCCTCGACCCGGAGACCACCCGCTCCATCCTGGCGCTGCTGCGCGACCTGAACCGGCAGCTCGGCCTGACCGTCCTGCTCATCACGCACGAGATGGACGTCGTGAAGTCGGTCTGCGACTCCGCCGCGCTCATGGAGAACGGCCGCGTCGTCGAGTCGGGGACGGTCAGCGAGCTGCTGGCGACCCCGGGCTCCGAGCTGGCCTCCGCGCTGTTCCCGCTGGGCGGCGAGGCCTCCGGCGAGGACCGCACCGTCGTCGACGTCACCTTCCAGGGCGAGAGCGCGACCCAGCCCGTCATCTCGCAGCTCGCGCGCACCTACAACATCGACATATCGATCCTCGGTGCCGCCATCGACACCGTCGGCGGCCTCCAGGTCGGCCGGATGCGCATCGAACTGCCCGGCCGCTACGAGGACAACGTCGTACCGATCGGGTTCCTGCGCGAGCAGGGCCTGCACATCGACGTCCTGGGCCACGAGTCCGAACTGGTGAAGGAGGGCGTCAAGTGACCTGGTCCGAGATGCAGCCCCTGCTGGAACAGGCGTGTTGGGACACGCTCTACATGGTCGGCTGGTCCACGGTCATCGCCGTGGTCGGCGGACTGCCGCTCGGGATCCTGCTGGTCCTGACCGACCGCGGCGGCCTGCTCCAGAACCTCGCCGCCAACAAGGTCATCGGGCAGATCGTGAACATCGCCCGCTCCCTGCCGTTCATCATCCTGATGGTCGCGCTGATGGGCTTCACCCGCTCCATCACCGGGACGACCATCGGCGTCGAGGCGGCCATCGTGCCGCTCGCCGTAGGCGCCATCCCGTTCTTCGCGCGCCTGGTCGAGACGGCCGTCCGCGAAGTGGACCACGGGCTCGTCGAGGCCGTGCAGTCCATGGGCGGCAACACCTGGACCATCGTCCGCAAGGTCCTCGTACCGGAGTCCCTGCCGTCGCTGATCTCCAGCACCACCACCACGATCGTCGCCCTGATCGGCTACTCGGCCATGGCGGGCACGGTCGGCGCCGGCGGCCTCGGGGACATCGCCATCCGCTACGGCTACCAGCGCTTCGAGACCCAGCTGATGTGGATCACCGTCGCGATCCTCGCCGTCGTCATCTCGGTCATCCAGTTCGCCGGCGACTACGCGGCCCGCTCCCTGCACCGCCGCGGCGCCCACTCCGGCCCCGCCCCGAAACTGCGGCTGCTCAAGGCCGCCTCCTAGAGCTCCCCGTTCACCCACGACGGGGTCGCACCACTCGCAAGGCCATAAGGAAAGGCACTTTTCGTGCGTAACACCGCCAAGATCACCACCGCCGTCCTCGCCGCCGGAGCCCTCACCCTCGGGCTCAGCGCCTGCGGCGCGGGCGACTCCGGCTCCGACGGACCCCTGATCGTCGCCGCCAGCCCCACCCCGCACGCCGAGATCCTCACCTACGTCAAGGACAACCTGGCGAAGAAGGAGGGCCTCGATCTGCAGGTCAAGGAGTTCACCGACTACGTCACGCCGAACACGGCGACGCAGGACGGCTCCGTGGGCGCCAACTACTTCCAGAACCAGCCGTACCTCGACGACTTCAACAAGAAGAACGGCACCGACATCGTGCCCGTCGTCACGGTCCACCTGGAGCCGCTCGGCCTCTACTCCCACAAGGTCAAGAAGGCCGACGCCCTGAAGAGCGGTGCGACGGTCGCCATCCCCAACGACACCGTCAACGAGGCCCGCGCCCTCAAGCTCCTCGCCGCGCACGGGATCATCACCCTCAAGGCGGGCGTCGGCAACGAGGCGACCCCTTCGGACATCACCAAGAACCCGAAGAACCTCAAGTTCAAGGAGCTGGAGGCGGCCCAGACGCCGCGCTCCCTCGACGACGTGGACGCCGCGGTCGTGAACGGCAACTACGCCCTCGAGTCCGACCTCAAGCCCGCGAAGGACGCCCTCGTCCTGGAGTCCCCGAAGGACAACCCGTACGGCAACTTCCTCGCCGTGAAGAAGGGCGAGGAGAAGGACCCGCGGGTGAAGAAGCTCGCGAAGCTTCTCACCTCGCCCGAGGTGAAGAAGTTCATTCAGGACAAGTACGACGGCGCCGTGCTCGCCTCCTTCTGAGCCCGCGCCCGGCACCCGCGCCGCAGGGGTCCTTCCTCACCTGGTGGGGGAGGACCCCGTGGTGCGGATCAGTGCTTTCATGCTGCATGCTGGGCAGTTGAGCAGGCCCTGAAGGTTCACCGAAGGTTACGGAGCGGCGCATGACGAGCACCTTTCCCAACGTCTCCATCAGCACGGAGCGGTTGGTGCTGCGTCCCCTTGACGAAGACGACATCGCCGCCCTGGCTGCGATGATGAACGACGAGCAGGTGGCCGCCTGGACCTCCGTCCCCCAGCCCTTCACGGAGGACGGCGCCCGCACCTGGATCACCGAGTACGCCCCCGCCCAGCGCACCGAGGGACGCGGCCTCGACTTCGCGGTCACCGAGTTCCTCACCCAGCGCCTGGTCGGCGTCATCCAGCTCGGCAAGACCAACTGGCGCGTACGCTCCACCGAACTGTCGTACATCATCGCCCCCTGGGCCCGGGGCGAGGGCTACGCCTCCGAGGCCGCCCTGGTCACCGCCCGATGGCTCTTCTCGGACCAGAAGTTCGAACGCATCGAACTGCGCACGGCGGCCGACAACACCGCCTCCCAGCAGGTCGCCCAGAAGATCGGCTGTATCAGCGAGGGCGTGCTGCGCAACGCCTGTATAGCCCGCAGCCGTGCCGAGGACGGCACGTGGACGGACGTACGCACCGACTTCATCGTCTGGAGCCTGCTCCCCGAGGACCTGGAGGGCGTCGGCGGCCGGCTGCCCGGCGGTTTCACCTCCTTCGGCGACTGGAACTGACGGGAACGGCCACCGTGCGCGACCGCACCGCCGTCCCCTCCGCCGGCTCCACCGGGTACCCTCACCAAGCCCACCCACGGGCCGCTCGCGACACGACACGCAGACGACCTGCGAGATCCTCTGGAGACTGACGACGATGGCCGACCGGGTCACGGTGATCGGCTGGGACGGTTCGCCGCTGACCGACGCGGCACGCGCCGCCCTGGGTGCCGCCACGCTCGTGGCGGGTGCCGCCCACCACCTGGCGCTCCCCGAGGTACCCGCCGGCGCCGAGCGCATCCGCCTCGGCAGCGTCGCCCTCGCGGCCCGCCGCATCGCCGGCCACCGCGGCACGGCCGTCGTGCTGGCCGACGGCGACCCCGGCTACTTCGGCGTCGTACGGACCCTGCGCGCTCCCGAGTTCGGCCTCGAGGTCGAAGTCGTCCCCGCCGTCTCCTCCGTCGCCGCCGCCTTCGCCCGCGCCGGAATGCCCTGGGACGACGCACAGGTGGTCGTCGCACATCGCCGCACCCTGCGCCGCGCGGTGAACGTATGCCGAGCCCACACCAAGGTGGCCGTCCTCACCTCACCCGGCGCCGGCCCGGCCGAACTGGGCCTGCTCCTCGAAGGAGTCCATCGCTCCTTCGTCATCTGCGAGGAACTCGGCACCGAACGCGAGCGCGTCACGATCGTCACCTCCGACAAGGCCGCCGACCACGCCTGGCGCGACCCCAACGTCGTCATCGTCCTCGGCGGCCCGGCCGGACCCGGCACCATTGGGGAGGCCGGCGGCTGGATCGCCGGCCGCGACCCCTCCGCCGGGCCCCGCGGCTGGTCCCTGCCCTCCGAGACCTACGGCGCCCCCCTCGGTGAGGGCGAGACCCAGCCGCTGCGCGCCTCCCAACTCGCCCGCCTCGGACCGCGCGTCGGCGACCTCGTGTGGGACATCGGCTGCGGCAGCGGTGCCTTCGCCGTCGAGGCCGCGCGTGCCGGCGCCGCCGTCATCGCCGTCGACAGCGACCGGGCCGCCTGCGCCCGCACCGACGCCACCGCACGCCGCCTCGGCGTCCAGCTCCAGATCGTGCACGGCACCGCCCCGCACATTCTGGAGAACCTCCCCGAACCGGACGTCGTCCGTGTCGGCGGCGGGGGAGCGGCCGTCGTCTCGGCGGTCGCCGACCGCCGCCCGCAGCGCATCGTCACGCACGCCGGCACCCGTGACGCCGCCGAACTCATCGGCCGCGACCTGACGGAGCACGGCTACGGCGTCGAGTGCGCCCTGCTGCAGTCCGTCGAACTCGACACCCGGGCCTGGACGGAGAAAGAACGGAGCGTCGCGTTCCTGCTCAGCGGCGTGCTGCCGCGGCGCAGCGCCTGATCCCGCCGCCGTCCCCGTGATCGGGTTGTCGTACTGCGCGCGGTAGGCTGGCCGATCGTTGCACCGCACGCGGACGCCCGGCACTTCGTCGGCCAATGTCCGGAAAACCCGCCCGTTTTGGGGTGTGTGTGGTACGGCAGAACCTGAGGACGCGCAACGTGGCGCAGTCCACAGCGGAACCGTCGCGGATCAAGCTGCCGCGAGGGTGGTACGGCCGCGACAATGCCATTGAATGGCTTTGTCGCCTTTTTGGGGCGGGCCGCTCGTGCCGCTGGGGACGCACGCTCGTTCTTCACAGCGGGGCGGTCGGTGCGCCGTTCCGGGCGAGCTGGTCGTAGGAGCACTAACCGATGGGCGAGGGGTACGCATGACCGACACCGGCCAGGTCCCGGGCGAGGGACTGCCGGAGAACGCAGGCATGGTGGAGCAGCCGGGCGCCCCCGCGCACGGTTCGTACACCTACCTCTCCGAGCCCGAGACCACCGTGGAGGACGACGACCTGCTGCTGTTGCCGGGCGCCCAGGGCGCCTGGGGCAACGAGGTCGCCCCGCCCGCGCCGGAGCCGGTCGCCGAGACCGTGCACGAGCCGGGTCCGCACGAGATCTCCGGCCGCGACAGCGGCTCGGTCGACCTCGGCGGCGTCCGGCTGCCCGACCCTCCGCCGATCCCGCCCGTCACCCCCCGCCGCCCGCTGCACCTCGGCCCGCCGCTGCCCGACAGCTCCGCCAGCCCGGTCCGCTCGCTCGCCGACCGCGGCCCCGCGGACGCGCCGCTGCGACAGCCCGCGCCGCAGCCGGCGGGACCCGAGTACCTCGACGCCCCGCGCGCCCCGGAGATGCCCTCGCACCCGGCGGCGCCCTGGGACGCGCAGGTCACCCACCAGGCCCAGGTGGGCACAGGGGCGGCCCCTGCGGAAACGGTTGTTCCGGAAGCACAGCCGGTGCCCGCGGCCGTCGCGACCAGTGTGGCGACGGAGGCGGCGGAGCAGGGCGTCCACGCCGAGCAGCCCGCGCAGGCCGTCCCGGAGCAGGACGTCCCTGTGCAGGTGGCTGAGGCCGAGGCGGGGGCCGTTTCCGCGCCCGGACCGATTCCGGGGGAGGTGCCGGTCGTGGACGGGTCTGGTCAGGACGGTTCTGCTGAGGACGGTGAGCCGGGGCTTGCCGCCGGTTCTCCCGAGGTTCCCGGACCGGGTGCCGTCGGCGGCTTCGCCGATGCCGGCCATCAGGTTCCGGCGGCTGCCGCGGAGCAGGACGTGATCTCCGCTCCCTTCGCCGAGGCCGTACCGGCCCCTGAAGCGGTTCCGTTCCCGGAGGCCGCCAGTGGGCCCGAGGCCGGTGCGGTGGAGGCGGCCGGTGTTCCCGAGGCGCCCGCAGTCGCTCCCGAGGCAGTCGCTCCCGAGGCCGTTGCTCAGGTGCCGACCGAGGTTGTCGGCCCCGAGGCCGCCGCACCCGGCCCGGTGGACGAGGCCGCTCCCGAGGCCGTAGCGCAGCAGCCGGACGCCCTCGGCCTCGAGGCCCCCGCGCCGGTTGCCGAGCCGATCGTCCCGCAGGCCGCGCCCGCTCCTCAGGCAACTGCCCCCGAGACGACGGCTCCACAAGCCGCCACTCCCACCCCCGAGACGCCGGCTCCGGTGACCCCGGCCCCGGTCGCCGACGCACCGGAGACAGCAGCCGCACCGGCTCAGCCTCCCGCGGCACCGGTCCCTGCCCAAGTCGCCGAGACACCCGCGCCCGAAGCGCCCGCCGAGGCCCTCGCACCGCCCCAGGCACCGGAGGCAGTCGAGCCCGCCCCTGTGGCCGAGGCAGTCGAGCCCGCCCCCGTGGCCGAGGAGGTCGCTCCCGAGCCCGCCCCCACGGTCGAGGATGTCGCCCCCGAGCCCACGCCCGAGCCGGTGACCCCCACGCCCGAGAGCACGGACGTCCCCCCGGCATCCGCCGAGGACGTCACCGTCGTACTCCCCGAGCCGATCGCGGACGAGAAGCCGGACGAGAAGCCGGACCAGCAGGCAGACGAGAAGACGGACGAGCCGAGCATGCAGCCCGTCCAGGGCCCGCAGCAGTCCCAGCCGCCCGCCGCCCCCGAGCCCGCACAGCCCGAGCCCGCACAGCCCGAGGCGCCGGAGCCGCCGGCCCCCGTCGCCACCGTCCCCGCACCGCGCGACGGCGACGCCGAACTCGCGCAGAACGCCGACGACCTGGACACCCGGGCCGCCGACCAGGAAGACTTGGCCGACCAGGCACGTCACGACGAGGAGAGCGCGGCGCCAGTGGCAGAGGCACGACAGTCCACCGGCCCCGCCGCCCCCGCCTACGACGCCGCCGAGCGCGAGGCCGTACTGAAGGTCATGCGCGAACGCCGCGACATCCGCAACGGCTTCCGCAGCGACCCGATCCCGCACGAGGTGCTGCTCCGTGTCCTGGAGGCCGCCCACCACGCGCCCTCCGTCGGCCACTCACAGCCCTGGGACTTCGTCGTCATCCGCTCCGCCGACACCCGGCGCGCGATGCACGAACTGGCGATGCGTCAGCGCGACGCGTACGCCAAGTCCCTTCCCAAGGGCCGGGCGAAGCAGTTCAAGGAACTGAAGATCGAGGCCATCCTCGACACCCCGGTGAACATCGTCGTCACCGCGGACCCGACCCGCGGCGGCCGCCACACCCTCGGCCGTCACACCCAGCCCCAGATGGCGCCGTACTCGGCGGCCCTGGCCGTGGAGAACCTCTGGCTCGCCGCCCGCGCCGAAGGCCTCGGCGTCGGCTGGGTCAGTTTCTTCGACGAGCGCGAGATGGTCCGCGCCCTCGGCCTGCCCGAGCACCTCGAAGTCATCGCCTATCTGTGCGTCGGTTACGTCGACGAGTTCCCTGACGAGCCCGAGCTGCTGCAGGCGGGCTGGTCCAAGCGCCGCCCGCTGTCCTGGGTCGTGCACGAGGAGACGTACGGCCGCCGCGCACTGCCCGGAGAGGAACCGCACGACCTGCTCGCCGAGACCGTCGCGCAGATCCGCCCGCTGGACGCCAAGGCGCTCGGCGAGGCGTGGGAGCGCCAGAAGCGCATGACCAAGCCGGCCGGTGCGCTGGGCATGCTGGAGATCATCTCCGCACAGCTGTCCGGCCTGTCCCGCCAGTGCCCGCCGCCCATCCCGGAGCCCGCGGCCGTCGCGATCTTCGCCGGCGACCACGGCGTGCACGCCCAGGGGGTGACCCCCTGGCCGCAGGAGGTCACGGCCCAGATGGTGGCCAACTTCCTGGGCGGCGGCGCCGTCTGCAACGCCTTCGCCACCCAGGTGGGCGCCGAGGTCTGCATCGTCGACGTGGGCGTCGCCGCCGACCTCCCGGCCACCCCGGGGCTGCTGCCCCGCAAGGTCCGGGCCGGTACGTCCGACCTGACGACCGGGCCCGCGATGACCCGCGAGGAGGCCAAGCAGGCCATCGAGGTCGGCATCGAGACCGCCCGTGACCTGGTCGCCGCCGGCAACAAGGCCCTGCTCACCGGCGAGATGGGCATCGCCAACACGACCGCGTCCGCCGCCCTGATCTCCGTCTTCACGGGTGCGGACCCGGCCGAGGTCACGGGCCGGGGCACCGGCATCAACGACGAGACCCTCGCCCGCAAGACGGAGGTCGTCCGCCGCGCGCTGGAACTCCACCAGCCGGACCCGGCCGACCCGATCGGCGTGCTCGCCGCGATCGGCGGCTTCGAGCACGCCGCCATCGTCGGCCTCCTCCTGGGCGGCGCCTCCCTGCGTACGCCGGTGATCCTGGACGGCGTCAGCGCCGGCGCCGCCGCCCTGGTGGCCCGCGCGATCGCCCCCGAGGTCCTGGCCGCCTGCATCGCCGGTCACCGCAGCGCCGAGCCGGGCCATGTCGCGGCGCTCAACAAGCTGGGCCTGCGCCCCCTGGTCGACCTCGACCTCCGCCTGGGCGAGGGCACGGGCGCCCTGCTGGCCCTGCCCCTGGTCCAGAGCACGGCCCGGGCGATGCACGAGGTGGCGACGTTCGACTCGGCGGGAGTCACTGAGAAGTAGGTGCCGAGGGCGGCCCCGGTGCTCAGCCACTGGACCACCGGAGCCGTCCTGACGCCCGCCCATTAAAATTCGCACGTCAGGGCTACCGCACCGCCGTCAACAGGAGCCGCACCCCCATGGCCGAACACCCCGCCTACCCCGTAGGCCTCCGCCTCACCGGCCGCCGCGTGGTCGTTCTCGGCGGCGGCCAGGTCGCCCAGCGCCGCCTCCCGGCGCTGATCGCGGCAGGCGCGGACATCATCCTCGTGTCGCCCAGCGCCACCCCCTCCGTCGAAGCCATGGCGGACGCCGGCGAGATCACCTGGCAGCGGCGCCGCTATGAGGAAGGCGACCTCGAGAACGCCTGGTACGCCCTCATCGCCACCGGTGACACGGAGGCGAACACCCGGGCCTCCGCCGAGGCGGAGCGCCGCCGCGTCTGGTGCGTCCGCTCCGACGACGCCGACGAGGCGACGGCCTGGACCCCGGCCACCGGCCACAGCGAGGGCGTCACGGTCGCCGTCCTCACCACGGACGCCAAGGGGCGAGACCCCCGCCACACCGCCGCCATCCGCGACGCGGTCGTGGAGGGCCTGCGCGACGGCACGCTCGTCGCCCCGCACCACCGCACCCGCACTCCCGGAGTCGCCCTGGTCGGCGGCGGCCCCGGCGACCCGGACCTGATCACGGTCCGCGGCCGCCGCCTGCTCGCCGAGGCGGACGTCGTCATCGCGGACCGCCTCGGCCCGCGCGACCTCCTCGCCGAACTCCCGCCCCATGTCGAGGTGATCGACGCGGCGAAGATCCCCTACGGTCGCTTCATGGCCCAGGAGGCCATCAACAGCGCGCTGATCGAGCACGCGAAGCAGGGCAAGTCGGTCGTCCGCCTGAAGGGCGGCGACCCCTATGTCTTCGGCCGCGGCATGGAGGAGCTCCAGGCCCTCGCCGAGGTCGGCATCCCGTGCACGGTCGTCCCCGGGATCTCCAGCTCCATCTCGGTCCCCAGCGCGGCCGGCATCCCGGTCACCCACCGCGGCGTAGCCCATGAGTTCACCGTGGTCAGCGGCCATGTCGCGCCCGACGACGAGCGCTCCCTGGTCGACTGGCCGTCCCTGGCCAGGCTGACCGGCACGCTGGTGATCCTGATGGGCGTCGACAAGATCGGAAAGATCGCCGAGACGCTCGTCGCGCACGGAAAGCCGGCCGACACTCCTGTCGCCCTCGTCCAGGAGGGCACGACGGCCGCCCAGCGACGGGTCGACGCGACCCTCGCGACGGTCGCGGAGGCGGTCCGTAGCGAGGACGTGAAGCCCCCGGCGGTGATCGTCATCGGCGAGGTCGTGAAGGTCGGCCCCACAGCTGCCGCACCCCGCGAGTAACCCCGGGTAACACAAACCGTACCGAGCCGTTGGCACCGCACCCAGGACAAGGCAGTATCACCCTGTGGCCGATCTCATCACCGTCGACGATCCCGACGACCCGCGCCTCTCCGACTACACCGGCCTGACCGACGTGGAACTGCGCCGCAAGCGCGAACCCGCCGAGGGCCTGTTCATCGCCGAGGGCGAGAAGGTCATCCGAAGGGCCAAGGAAGCGGGCTACGAGATGCGGTCCATGCTGCTCTCGGCCAAGTGGGTCGACGTCATGCGTGACGTCATCGACGAGCTCCCGGCCCCGGTCTACGCGGTCAGCCCGGAACTGGCCGAGCAGGTCACCGGCTACCACGTGCACCGGGGCGCGCTCGCCTCCATGCAGCGCAAGCCCCTGCCCACGGCGGCCGACCTCCTGAGGACCACCCGCCGCGTCGTGATCATGGAGTCGGTCAACGACCACACCAACATCGGCGCGATCTTCCGCTCGGCCGCCGCCCTCGGCATGGACGCGGTCCTGCTCTCCCCGGACTGCGCCGACCCCCTCTACCGCCGCAGCGTGAAGGTCTCCATGGGCGCGGTCTTCTCCGTCCCGTACGCCCGTCTGGACACCTGGCCCAAGGGTCTGGAGTCGGTCCGCGAGGCCGGCTTCACGCTGCTCGCCCTCACCCCCGACGAGAAGGCCCGGCCTCTCGACGAGGCCGCCCCGCACACCATGGACCGCGTGGCCCTGATGCTCGGTGCCGAGGGCGACGGCCTGTCCACCCAGGCCCTGGTCGCCGCCGACGAGTGGGTCCGCATCCCCATGTCCCACGGCGTCGACTCCCTCAACGTGGGCGCGGCGGCGGCCGTGGCCTTCTACGCCGTGGCCACCGGCCGCCCTCAGGTCTAGGAACAGCGGCAAGGCCGAGCAGGGGCGAGGTCGGCGAGGCCCGTCAGCTGCGAGTCGTACCGTCCGGCCGCGCGGGTACGTCGTCCAGCGGCTGCGACCGGTGGACCTGCTGCTCCCGTACGCCGCCTCCGTCGCCGCCGAGTCCCCGCGCCGGGCCCTGACAGCCCTGCACCAGGGCGATGCCGATCGCCACCAGCAGCGTGACCACGACGAACACGAACAGCCGCTGCCGCAGCAACCGTGGATTGGCGGGCCGCAGCCCGGTCCCCGTTCTGGACGGACGCCCGGTGCCGCTGTGCGGGGCGGGGCGGCTGCCGCTGCCCGACCGGGTCCCGTTGCGCCCGGTGGGCGTCGGCCGCCCACCGGACCGCGCCGACGCGCCGCGGCCGCGCGCCGGAGTCCTGCCCCGGTTCGCGCCACCCGCCTGCCGGCTTCCGTTCCCGCTGCCCGCCTGTCGGCTTCCGCCCCGGGCACCGGCTCCGCCCTGGGAAGTCGTACCGTCCGCGGACGGAACCCCGTCCCGGGACTGGGAGGAACCCCGGGGTGGGGGAGTGCCCCGGCCCCGCTGCGCCCCGGCCCCCGCCGCACCCTGCTGTCCCTGCGGACGCCGGGCCCGCTCGGGGTAGGTGTCGACGGGCCGGTCGGTCTCCGCGCCGCGCGGCGCGGGCGGCCGAACCCCGGCGAGGTCCTGTGCCTCCCGGGCCGCGATCTCCTTGAGCCGCAGCGACAGTTGGAGCGTGCTGGGCCGCTCCTCGGGGTCCTTCGCCAGGCACGCCCGGACGAGCGGAGCCAGGGCGTCGGGCACGCCGTGCAGCTGCGCCTCCTCGTGCACGACGCGGTACAGCATCACCTCGGAACTGCCGTGTCCGAACGGTGAGTCGCCCATCGAGGAGTACGCGAGCGTGGCACCCAGCGAGAACACGTCAGTGGCCGGGGTGACGGCCGCCCCGCGCACCTGCTCCGGTGCGAGGAAGCCCGGCGAGCCGACCGCGGTGCCGACGTGGGTGAGCGTCGAGGCGCCGGTGGCCCAGGCGATGCCGAAGTCGATGATCCGCGGCCCCTTCGGGGACAGCAGGATGTTGGACGGCTTCAGGTCCCGGTGCACGACCCCTGCCTCATGTACGGCGACCAGGCCCTCCGAGAGGGCGGCCCCGACGGCCGCGACATCGGCGGCGCCGAGCGGTCCCTCGGCGGCGATCTTGTCGTGCAGGGAGGGCCCCGGTACGTACTGTGTGGCGAACCAGGGCCGGTCCGCCTCCAGGTCCGCGGCCACGAGCCGGGCCGTGCAGCCGCCGCGGATCCGCCGCGCCGCCGAGACCTCACGCGCGAAGCGCGAGCGGAACTCCTGATCCTCCGCCAGGTCAGGGCGGATGACCTTGAGCGCGACCCGTTGCCCCTTCTTGTCGGAGCCCAGGTAGACCACGCCCATCCCGCCCGCGCCGAGCCGTCTGTGAAGCCTGAACGAGCCGACGACGCGCGGGTCCTCGCGCCTCAGGCGCATCATCGCCATGTTCATCCCCGCTGCCCGGTCCTGTGACGAGCCACAGCTTACGTTTCCACGGCCGCCCACGCGCAGAGGCCGCGCCCTCTCGGGCCGATGGATTGTCAGTGGTGGGTGGGAGACTTGAAGTGTGGTCAGGGGGCGTGCGGACAGGCCGTGTTCACACGGGGGGCGACCCCAACCGCCTGCCACGGAAGGGGGATTGGACCCATGAAGGGTGACCGTGTGGAGATAGTCGTGGACGCCGGTGACACGACGCGCACATACGAGGTGGTGGCGAGCAGGGCGGGCCGCAGGGTGGAGACGGCGGTACGTCGAGGTGTCGTAGAAGTGAGCGAAGTCACCCGAAGCGGGACTGTCGTGCGTACGGCCCGCTTCATGGCGAACCGGGTGCTGGCACTGGTGGAACAGCCGATTCCGCGGGAGGAAAGCTCGGACAAAGCTGGATGAGCCAGGCATCCCGTCGGGGAAGACCCTGAGACCCGGCTCTCCGTCTCCACCCAGGGGAGTACATCGCAGGTGGCGGCTCATCCTCCGGGAGGCCCGGCAATCGGTACGAGGGCATGACGCCCGGAGAGGGCCGGACACCTAGATTTGAGGTCAAGCGGCGGGTGTAGCACTCGTCCCCCGAGGTCAGACGCCCGCCGCTGCCAAACGACAACTGAGAACGGTCAGGAGAGGGACCATGGCCCACACGGCACCGCGGACGCTGGTCCGCACGCGGGAGCGCATCACGCTCCGGCCCCGCCGCACGGGCCGCCGCCACCCCCTGGTGGCGACGCTGATGGCCCTTCCCCTGGCGGTCCTGCTCCTCCTCGTCTTCGACGGGTGGGAGACAGTGGCCACACAGGCGTCGTCCGTGGGAGAGATGCTGGGGCGCTGAGCGGCGACCCCAGGCCCGGAAGAGCGGTCCGGGCGGGGACATCCACCCATGAAACCCCGTGGGGACGGGGGTGCGGCGGACGGCAAAAATGCCGGCGCAGCTGGGGAGCTGCGCCGGCATTGCTTTTCTCGGGCTCAGCTGCGGGCATGCGTGCCGCCAGGGGCGGCACGGGTGGGCGCAGCGGCACCTCGTCGCGCCGAGCTGCGCACCCACCCGGTTCAGCACCAACGCCCAGCACTTGGCCCCGACAGGTCTTACGGCAAGGCCCACACCCCCACGTACCCTCACCCCGTGACCCCCGCCCCCCTCCTGGCCGACCTCACCGCCAAGGCTCGAGCAGCCGCCCACGCCCGCTCGTCGTCCTGCACCTGCGGAACGGCCACCCTCGCGGACCGCCCCGACGCAACGGTCGTCCGCCACGCCGGTACCGTCGCGAAGGCCCACCCCCCGGAGTCCGACCCCACCGAACTGACCAGCCGCCTCGAGGTAGCAACCCGCCACCCCGAGATCCTCCTGGCACCGCTCACTCCCACCCCGGCCGACCTGCACGGCAGACTCGTGACGTTCTGGCCGTACGGAACCCCCGTGGATCCGGACGACCCGGACGCCGCGCCCTGGGAAGCGGCCGCCGCACTCCTCGCCCGGCTCCACCGCACCCCCGCCCCCGACGCCCTCCCCACCATGCGAGGCCCCGCCAAGGCGGCCCGGGCCATCGACAAGCTCCGGAACGCCGCCCCGCACCCCGCCGCCGCCCCGGTCCTGCGAGCCTGGGACACCCTCCCCTCCTGGGCCCGTGCCGAGGCCCCGATGCCGGGCACCCGCACCCTCTGTCACGGCGACCTCCACCTCGGCCAGCTCATACGCCACCCCGCCCCCGAAGGCCCCTGGCTGCTGATAGACGTCGACGACCTCGGTGTCGGCGTCCCTGCCTGGGATCTCGCCCGCCCCGCCGCCTGGTACGCCTGCGGACTGCTCCTGCCCGAGGAATGGGCCCGCTTCCTCGCCGCCTACCGGGAGGCCGGCGGCCCGGCCGTACCCGCCGACGGCGACCCCTGGCCCGCTCTCGACGTCCCCGCTCGCGCCCTCACCGCACAGACCGCGGCCCGGGCCGTCGCCAAGGCGGCCGCGGCCGGCCGCGACCTGGACGAGGTCGAGCGGTTGGTCGTAGACGCCTGTGACCGAATGGCTACCCTCCCGCCGCAGTTGGCGCAGGAGCACGCGAAGTAGGGTGCAACCGACCATGGCGGGACAGAGTCTGTCCTGGCGAGACACGAAGCAGGACCGACCGGCGAGGAGTTGAACCACCATGCAGTGTCCGAAGTGCCGTGCGCCCATGCACACGTACAACCGCAACGGTGTCCAGATCGAGCAGTGCAGCGGCTGCCGCGGGATCTTTCTCGACTACGGCGAGCTGGAGTCGCTGACCCGCCTGGAGTCCCAGTGGTCGCAGGGCGCGCCGCCGCCCCCGCCCGCCCCGCAGGCCTACCCCGCCCCTCCGGCCCCCGCCTGGGGCGCTCCGCACGGCGGCCACGGTCATCACGGCGGCCACGGCCACCACGGTCACCACCGCAACAAGGGCTTCGGGCACATGCTGTTCTCGTCGTGACGCACGTGTCGTGACATGGATCGCGACACGACAGGAGCCCCCGGCCGCGAACGGCCGGGGGCTCCTGTGTGGTGTGGACGATACTGGGATTGAACCAGTGACCTCTTCCGTGTCAGGGAAGCGCTCTCCCGCTGAGCTAATCGTCCTCGGGACCATGGCCACTCGGTGGAGCGGATCATGGGCACTGCGTGCGCGATACTGGGATTGAACCAGTGACCTCTTCCGTGTCAGGGAAGCGCTCTCCCGCTGAGCTAATCGCGCGGGTTCGGATCTTCGAGCAGATCCAGTGGACGATACTGGGATTGAACCAGTGACCTCTTCCGTGTCAGGGAAGCGCTCTCCCGCTGAGCTAATCGTCCTTGGAGGTGGAGACGGGATTTGAACCCGTGTAGACGGCTTTGCAGGCCGTTGCCTCGCCTCTCGGCCACTCCACCAGGAGTGTAGGGGGCCGGGAAGCCCCCTGTTCCTGCGAGCGGACGACCAGGTTCGAACTGGCGACCTCAACCTTGGCAAGGTTGCGCTCTACCAACTGAGCTACGTCCGCTTGTCGTTTCCGGCCCGCTCTCGCGGCCCGGCGACGTGTTGAACTCTAGCGGATTCCGGGGCCAGCACAAAAACGCGTTTGTGCAGCGTGCTGCGCTTCCCCTGCTCAGGGATGCCGTGGAGCCTCCGGAAGGGACATCCTCCGGTCACCCCCAGGACACCGCCATAGACTCGACTGTGTGTCCGAGCTCCCTCCTCTGGCCCGCTTCGGCGACCGCGTCGCCACCGGCCTCCTCGACGTCACCGACGATCCCGAAGCCCTGGAATCCAGCGGCTTCTGGGCCGTCTGCGCCGACTTCGAGGGCCGTCTGACCTGCGCCCGCTTCAGGGACGTGCGGGAGCGGCCCGTGCCCGCACCCGTGCCCGGCGCCTGGCGTGCGCCGGCGGCGGACGACTGGACGTCCTCGCTCGGCCACGCCGCGTACACGGCAGCCGTACGGCGGATCCGCGAGCACATCGCGGCCGGTGAGGTCTACCAGGCGAATCTGTGCCGGGTGCTGTCCGCGCCCGTCGCACCCGGTGCCGACGTGGACGCCCTCACCGCGCTGCTGGCCCGCGGCAACCCGGCACCGTATGCAGGAACGATCCGCCTGCCCGGTCACGGTGTGGAGATCGCCACCGCGTCGCCCGAACTCTTCCTGCGGCGTGACGGGCGGGTCGTCGAGTCCGGACCCATCAAGGGCACCGGCCGCACCGAGGCGGACCTGCTGGAGAAGGACTACGCCGAGAACGTGATGATCGTGGACCTGGTCCGCAACGACATCGGAAGGGTCTGTGCCACGGGCAGTGTGACGGTGCCCGATCTGTGTGCCCTCGAGAAGCATCCGGGGCTGGTCCATCTCGTGTCGACCGTCCGTGGTGAGCTGAGGGAGGGGGCCGGCTGGGCCGAGCTGCTCGGCGCGGCCTTTCCGCCCGGTTCGGTCACCGGCGCGCCCAAGTCGAGCGCCCTGCGGATCATCGACGCGCTGGAGACGGCGCCCAGAGGGCCGTACTGCGGGGGGATCGGGTGGGTGGACGCCGACCGGCAGGCCGGTGAGCTGGCCGTCGGGATCCGTACGTTCTGGATCGACCGGGCCGACGGTGTGTTGCGCTTCGGTACCGGTGCCGGCATCACCTGGGGCTCGGATCCCGAGGGGGAGTGGCAGGAGACCGAGCTGAAGGCCGCCCGGCTGCTCGCGATAGCGTCGGGAGGGTATGTGGTGAATGGAGAGGACCTGACGTGAAGATCTGGCTCGACGGCGGGCTGCAGGACAGCGAGTCCGCCCGCGTCTCCGTCTTCGATCACGGACTGACCGTGGGCGACGGCATCTTCGAGACGGTGAAGTCCGTGGACGGCAGGCCGTTCGCGCTCACCCGGCACCTCGACCGGCTGACCCGGTCGGCGCGCGGCCTCGGCCTGCCCGACCCCGACCACGACGAGGTGCGGCGCGCCTGTGCCGCCGTCCTCGAGGCCAACCCCGCGCCGCTCGGCCGCCTCCGGATCACCTACACCGGCGGCCACGGCCCGCTCGGTTCCGATCGCGGCGAGCACGGCCCGACCCTCGTCGTCGCCCTCGGCGCGACGCACCGGCGCCCCGACTCCACCGCCGTGATCACCGTCCCCTGGACCCGCAACGAGCGCGGCGCTCTCACCGGCCTGAAGACCACCTCGTACGCGGAGAACGTCGTGGCCCTCGCCCGCGCCCGCGAACGGGACGCGTCCGAGGCCCTGTTCGGCAACACGGCGGGACAGCTCTGCGAGGGCACGGGGTCCAACGTCTTCGTCGTCCTCGACGGCGAGATCCACACCCCGCCGGTCGCCTCGGGCTGTCTCGCGGGCATCACGCGCGCGTTGGCGATCGCGTGGACCGGTGCCCGGGAGACCGATCTGCCGCTGGACGTGCTGGAACGGGCCGATGAGGTCTTCCTGACGTCCACGCTGCGGGACGTGCAGGCCGTGCACCGCGTCGACGACCGTGAGCTGCCGGGCGCGCCCGGCCCGGTGACCGCCAAGGCCATGCGGATCTTCGACGAGCGCTCCGGGCACGACCTGGATCCCTGACAGCCCTCGCATATTCGGCTGCCCCGGGGCCTTGTTGCGGGTAGAACACCCCTGATGACCACGACCCTGCGGCCGACCGAGCCGCTTCAGCAGAACGCCGACGGGACGCGCTCACGCCGCTTCCAGGTGTGTGTGAACAGCCGTCCCGTGGGGGCGATACACCTCGGCACGCATCCCGTGTTCGGCGACGCGGTGGCCCGGATCATGAAGCTGCGCATCGAGGAACCGGACCGCAGACGCGGCCGGGGCACGGTGGCCGCGCTCGCCGCCGAGGAGGTGGCGCGCGGCTGGGGGTGCCGGCGCATCGAGGCGACAGTGCCCGCCGACGCCGAGCCGGCGTTCCGGCTCGCCACCGCGCTCGGCTACGTCGTGCGCAACCGCGGCATGGAGAAGCAGCTCGGCGACACCCCGCCGGAACTGCCGCAGGGCAGCCGGGCCCGGTCCATGACCGAGGCGGAGTTCGGCCCCTGGCTGGAGAAGGGCAAGGAGCACTACGCGCAGAGCTGGATCGAGCGGGGCGTGCCGGAGGCCGAGGCCTGGGCCAAGTCGGAGCGGGACCACGCCACCCTGCTGCCCGACGGCCTCGCCACTCCCGGCATGCCGATCAGCGTCCTGGAACACCAGGGGACACGGGTGGGCACGCTGTGGCTCGGGGTGCGCAAGGACAACGCCTTCGTCTTCGACGTCGAGACCGAGGCCGCCCACCGGGGGAAGGGGCACGGCCGCACCCTCCTGCTGCTGGCCGAGGCCCAGACGCTCGCCGAGGGCAGACGGACCATCGGCCTCAACGTCTTCGCCGGCAACACCCCGGCCGAACGGCTCTATGCGTCCCTCGGCTACGAGGATCGGCAGTACGCCATGTACAAGCCGCTGGTGTAGGGGCCGGGCGGGGCCGGGTCAGCCCTGTTCCTGTCCGGCCAGCAGCCGGTCCGCGATCTCCTCGATGCGCTCGCGCAGCCCCTCCTGGCTCTTGCCGCCGTCGAGCCGCTCGCCGTCGATGACGTAGGTCGGGGTGCCGGTCACGCCGATCGCCTTGCCCTCGGCCTGGTCGGCGTCCACGATCAGGATGTGCCGGCCGTCGATCAGCGCGGTGTCGAACTCCTCGGCGTCCAGGCCCAGTTCGCCGGCCACCTCGACCAGGAAGGGTTCTCCCTTACGGGCCAGCTCCTCCACCCGTTCCAGCAGGGCCTCGGCGTACGGCCATCCCCGGCCCTGCTCCCATGCCTCCTCCGCGGCCTGGGCGGCGGCGAAGGCGTGCTTGTTCTTCTCCAGGGGGAAGTGCCGCAGCCGCACCTCCAGACGGTCGCCGTAGCGGGCGCGCAGCGATCGGAGGTCGTCCAGCGCGGTGCGGCAGTCCGGGCACTGGAGGTCGCACCAGATCTCGAGGACGGCGGCGGTGGACGGGGCAGGGGAGGAGTCGCTCATGCCGACAGTCTTCCAGCCCGTGCACCTGCACCGGCACCTGCGGAGGAGGCGACCCGGAGATCTCCCTGATGTAGGGGCGAGGCATGGCCCGCCGGGGTGCGGCGGGTGCAGGATGGAAGGGACGAAGTGCCCCTGCCCGACCGCGCCACGCCTGGAGGACCGGATGATTGCCGAGACCGTCTGCTCCGCCGTGTCCGCGGCAGGCCTGGGCATTGCGGCCATCACGGCGTACCGCAAGCGTTTCCTCGCCGCGGCCCGTATCGCGGCGTACTCGCTCGTGCCGATCGGCCTGGTGATGACGGGAGTCGTCGAATGGCTGGCCGACACCGCGTTCAGCCCGACCGCCTGGGCCGGCTTCGGAGTGCTGGGCCTCGCGTGGGCGCTGTTCGCGACCACCCGCGTCGTGGAGCGCCGCCGCGGCGGCACCCGCAAGGAGCGTAGAGCGGCCCGCGCGGCGGCCGGTCCCGAGGCGGTGGCCCCGGCGGCCTCGGCGCCCTCCCTGGGACAGGGCGGGCAGGGCTCCCGCACGGCTGCCTCCCGGCCCGCGGCGTCGTCCCGGGGAGAGGACGACTTCAGCGACATCGAGGCCATCCTCAAGAAGCACGGCATATGACGGCCGGCCGCGCGCCGGACTGAATCGTCACAGTGGGTCCCACGGCGCGCGGAAATGATCACAACATGAACCGGACCTCACGGAATCAGCGCACTCCCGCACGGAACGAGGGTGCTGATCGCGCCTGGCGGTGCGACTGCGCCATCATCGCCGCGAGATGCTGGACACGACGAGACAGAGCGACCCCGCGCCGCCGCAGGACGAGCCACGTGGTTGTCTCTTCGCCCTTTCCCAGCCACCGCTGATGATCTTCCTTGCGGTGATCGGGTGTCTGCTGCTCATGGCCTCGTTGCATGATCTGCTGTGGCTGTGAGCCTTACCCGCGGTACCCGGCGTCACCCGCCGGGGCCGCGTCGGCATCGATGGGCTTCTGCCCCCCCCTGTCTCGGCGACGGCTGTCAGCCGGCCGCCTCCTTGCGGCGCGCCCGGTACGCGGCCACGTGCAGACGGTTACCGCAGGTGCGGCTGTCGCAGTACCGCCGGGAGCGATTGCGGGAGAGATCGACGAAGGCACGGCGGCAGTCGGGCGCCTCGCACCGCCGCAGCCGCTCCTGCTCCCCGGCGACCACGAAGAAGGCCAGCGCCATCCCGCAGTCGGCCGCCAGGTGGTCGGCGACGGAGGCACCCGGCGCGAAGTAGTGCACATGCCAGTCGTAGCCGTCGTGGTCCGTGAGCCGGGGTGTGGTGCCGGCGGCCGCGACCAGCTCGTTGATCACCCCGGCTGCGGCCCTGGCGTCGGGGGCGGCGAAGACGGCGGCGAACCGCCCGCGGATCTTCCGCACCGCGGAGAGGTCGAACTCCGAGAGCACGCCGACGTCGCTGATCTCGTGGTTGCCCACGAAGTCCGTGAGCGTCGCCACGTCCGGCAGCCCGTCCGCTGCCGTGTCGTCCTCCGGTGCGGTGTTCACCAGATCGACCACGGTGTCGAGGGCGCACCGGGTGTCGTGGGTGATCAGCACGATTTGCTCCCTGGCCTGGGGGTCGGGCAGGCGCCCGCCGATGCTGGCCGATGGTAATGGCTCCGCATCCACCGGACGGCCCTCATGCCCGCACATGGCTTCGAATAGAACGCCGCCGGGCCCGCCATGGTTCCCGCTTACCGACAGTGACGACGGCGGTTCCCGTCACCTCCCCGATCTCCCCGCCGGCACACATGGACCGGCGCCGGCTCCGCGTGGTCCGCGGTGCCGACGCCGGTGTATCCCGTATGCGGTTGTCCAAGCCCGAGCCGTCTCCCCGAGTCGTCGGCGCCGGGCGGCTTTGTGAGGGCCTCGCCCTAGCTTTCCGCCAGGATGTGCGAGAGCTCCTGATCGAGGTCGAAGTGCCGGTGCTCCGTGCCGGGCGGCACGGCGGCGTCGGTCCGCTTCAGGAAGGACTCCAGGGCCCGTGCCGGGGCCTCGAGCAGGGCCTCGCCCTCCGGTGAGCTCAGGGCGATGCACACGACGCCCTGGCCGTGACTGCGCGACGGCCAGACGCGGACGTCGCCGGTGCCGGTAGGGCGGTGAAGTCCCTCGGCGAGGAGGTCGCGGGCGAACACCCACTCGACGGTTTCCTCGGCTCCGGTGTGGAAGGTGGCGTGCACGGCGTAGGGGTCGGCCGTGTCGTACCGCAGGCCTGCGGGGACAGGCAGGGAGGACTCGCTCGACACAACGAGGCGCAGGTGCAGCTCGCAGCTGACCGTGGTGTTCATAAGCGCCAGGGCCTTTCGCTCAGTGTGCGCTCGGGGATTCGCACGTCGGCGAAATCGACATGCCACCTACGGTGCCGTTGTAAACCCCTCTGAGTGTTTTGCGTGCCTTTACGTAACTCTTCCGGCCGAGAGATCGTTCGCGTCGTGCGTCCATTCCGGTGACTGGTTTCGCTCGGGTAGTGTTTGGCCGTATGAATACGGGGAGTAACGAGCCGGGCGAGGTGGCCGTGGCGTCGGACGAGACGGGGACGGACGAGGTGCACAGCGAGCAAGAGCGGGGGCTTGGCTCGCGGGCGCCGGAATTCATCAAAGCGCGCCGGGCGCTGCACGTGAGCTGGCAGGTCGGGGTTTTCATCATCGGGCTCGCGGTCGTGGTGGCCGGCATCATCATGCTGCCCCTGCCGGGGCCGGGGTGGGTCGTGATCTTCGGTGGCATGGCGATCTGGGCGACCGAGTTCGTGTGGGCCCAGCTGGTGCTCCGCTGGACCAAGCGGAAGGTCACCGAGGCGGCGCAGCGCGCCCTCGATCCCAAAGTGCGGCGCCGGAACATCATCCTGACGACCATCGGGCTGGTGATCGTGGCCGTACTGGTCGGTATCTATCTGTGGAAGTTCGGCATAGTCATGCCGTGGAAGATCAAGGACCAGTGAGTCCGCGCGGGGGTGCCGGGGTCGGCCTTGTGCTGGTCACAGGCACCCCCTGACATGGGGTAATGTTCTTTCTGCGTCCGGGCGATTAGCTCAGTGGGAGAGCGCTTCGTTCACACCGAAGAGGTCACTGGTTCGAACCCAGTATCGCCCACCCGGATCGACGGCCCACCTACGGTAATGCGGGTGGGCCGTTGTCGTTGTGTGTGCCTGCGGCGCCTGTGCGGGTGTGGTGGGGGTGGGCGTAGCGCCTAGTCGCCGGGGGTGGGTCGGGGCCGTGTCGGGGGGTGTCCGTCCTCGGAACGTCGCGATGGGGTTGGGCGCCGACTGACTGTGCGTTGACGCGACAACCGCTGCGGGCGGACACCCCCCGACACGGCCCCTTGCGTGAGCCGGCGGGTGTGGGCGCGTCCGGGCTCAGCGCCCTGCGGACCACCTGCGCTCACGCGCCGCGCTCAGCGGCCGCGGGGTGCTGGCTGCGGGCCGCCAGCACCGCTTGGCTGCGGGGATGCGTGCCGCTAAGGGCGGCACGGGTGGGGTCCCCCCCCCGCTCGAGCGAAGCCCAGAGTGGGGGAGGCGCCCCGTGCCGCCGGGCTGCGGACCCACCCCGGCCGAGCCGTCACGGCGAGTGCCTCGCACCCGGCTGCGCCTCGGTCTGTCGGCCATCTCGTGGCCGAATCCAGTCCCCGCCCGCCCCTCCACCCCACCGTCGTCTTTCGGTCGTGCCCGAAACTCGGGCGGCCGGTCCGTCCGTGTTCGCTCCCTCGGTCGTGCGCACCTCACCAGCGGCGTCGCCCCCAGCCGCTCGCCGGCCCCAACACCCGCCCTGTCCGGCACCTACCTCCCTCGGTAAGAAATTCTTGTCCGAATCATTGACGCACTCTCAGCCCCTCCGTACCTTGTGCCAGCAAGCGCTTACTTGAAACGATTCATGCGAGCGGGACGACGTGCGGGGAGGTCCAACCGTGGTGAACGGCAGGAATGTTGAGAGACGTACGGTCCTGAAGGCGGCCGGGGCCACGGCGGTCACGCTGGGGCTGGCCGCGACGACCGGCTGTGGCGGCGACGGAGGGGCCTCCGCCGACGGGACGGTGACGATTCGTTATGCGTGGTGGGGTGCGGAGGACCGCGCCCAGAGAATCAACAAGACCATCGCGCTCTTCGAGAAGAAGTACCCGAAGATCAAGGTGAAAACGGACTTCCAGCCCTATCTCGACTTCTGGAAGAAGTTCAACACCCAGGCCTCCGGCGGAAATCCGCCGGACGTCTTCCAGAATGCCATCGGCTTCCTCCGTAAATACGACGCGAAGAACGTACTGCTCGATCTCAGTGAGCAGGCCAAGGCGGGCAACCTCCGGATGGAGGGATTCCGGGCCGGTCTCGAGAAGTTCGGCGAGATCGACGGCAAGCTCCTCGGTGTTCCGGTCGGTTCGAACTCGATGTCCCTCGTCATCGACAAGCCCGTCTACACCCGGGCAGGCGTCAAGCCCGAGCAGGGCTGGACCTGGGACGACTTCGACGCGGCGATGAAGAAGATCCGCGACAAGACGGGCCGTGCCGGGGACAGCGGCATGTACGGCGTCATGTACCTCTACGACCTGTACCTGCGTCAGAACGGCAAGGCGTTCTTCACCGAGGACGGACTCGGCTTCACCGAGTCGGATCTGACGGACTGGTGGACGAAGGCGAAGAAGGGTGTGGAGGAGGGCATCTACGCCGATGCCAAGAAGGTCGTCCAGAACAAGCCCAAGTCGGCGGTCGCCGCCGAGCTGGCCGGAGGCGAGTTCACCTGGGACAACTTCACCGTCCGCTACACCTCCGAGGGCAAGAGCGAGTACGGCCTGGCCCCCATCCCGACGACGGACGGCAAGAAGACCGGCCAGTACCTGGGCTCGCTCATGCTGAGCGCCTCCAAGCGCACCCAGCACCCCAAGGAGGTCGCCCAGTTCATCGACTTCATGGTGCACGACCCCGAGGTCGCCAAGATCATGGGCTACGACCGCGGTGTGCCCGCGACGCAGGCCCAGTACGACGCGTACCAGCCGACCGACGAGGTCAACAAGGCGATCTCCGCCTACGAGGAGTCCCTCGTCAAGGCCGGGGTTCTGGAGCCCATCACACCGCACCCGAACGGCGCGGACATCTGTGAGTCGGCGTTCCTGCGCATCGCCGAGGAGCTCGCCCTGGGCAAGAGGTCGGTGGACGAGGCCGTCAAGCAGTTCTTCACCGAGTCGAAGACGGCTCTCGGCACCTGATGGGAACCACCGTGACACACGCCCCTGCGATGGAGGGCCTGTCCAAGGACAAGGGCTCCGAGCCGCGGCACGGTCCGGTGAAGCCCGAGCGCCCCGCCGCCCTCAGGCGGCGGCGGCGCCGGGAGAACCTGGCCGGCTATCTCTTCATGTCCCCGTGGATCGCGGGCTTTCTGCTCCTTACCGCGGGTCCGATGGTCGCCTCGCTCTACTTCGCCTTCACCGACTACAACCTGTTCGACGCGCCCAAGTGGATCGGCCTCGGCAACTTCTCGGAGATGTTCGGCGATCCGCGCTGGCGTCACTCGGTGCAGGTGACGTTGTGGTACGTCGTCGTGGGAACGCCGCTGAAGCTGATCGCGGCCCTCGGGGTGGCCCTGCTGCTGGCCCAGAGCCGGCGCGGGCAGGCCTTCTACCGGGCCGCCTTCTATGCGCCGTCGCTGATCGGGGCGAGCGTCTCCATCGCGATCGTGTGGAAGGCGATCTTCTCGGACGACGCCATCGTGGACCGGGTGCAGAAGAGCTTCGGGATCGACGTCGGTGGCTGGACCGGCGATCCCGACATGATCATCTACAGCCTGGTGGCGCTCACCGTCTGGCAGTTTGGCGCGCCCATGGTGATCTTCCTGGCCGGCCTCAAGCAGGTCCCGCGTGAGCTGTACGAGGCGGCCGAGGTCGACGGGGCGGGCAAGATGCGGCGGTTCTGGAACATCACGCTGCCGATGATCTCCCCGGTTCTCTTCTTCAACGTTCTGCTGGAGACCATTCACTCCTTCCAGATCTTCAGTTCGGCGTACATCGTCGGCGGTGGCGCCGGCGGTAATGCCTGTGGTCCCGCGGACGGTTCGATGGTCTACACCTGCTACCTCTACGTCCAGGGCTTCGAGAACAGCCGGATGGGCCTGGCCTCCGCCATGGCCTGGATGCTGCTCGTCGCGGTCGCCCTGGTGACGGCGGTGCTGTTCTGGTCCCAGAAGCGCTGGGTGCACTACGAGGAGGGCGCGTGATGAGCTCCACCGGACTCTCGGCTTCGCGTCACAAACTGCCCGGTTCCCTCGCCTGGCACCTGGGCTCCCTGGTGATCCTCGCGGTGATCCTCTACCCGGTGATCTGGGTCGTCGGCGGTTCGTTCAAGAAGAGCGAGGACGTCGTCGGCAGCCTGGATCTCTTCCCGGGCGATCCGGTCCTCTCCAACTACACCAGCCTCGCCGACGGCATCGCCGACATCCCGATCTCCACGTTCTTCTTCAACTCACTGTTCCTTGCCGTCGGTTCGGTGGTCGGGATCGTGGTGTCCTGCTCGCTGACGGCGTACGCCTTCGCGAGGATCAGGTTCGCGGGCCGCAATCTGCTGTTCGCGCTGATGATCGGCACGCTTCTGTTGCCGTACCACGTGCTGCTGATCCCGCAGTACGTGCTGTTCCGCAACATGGAGATGATCAACACCTACACCCCGCTGCTGCTCGGGAAGTACCTGGCCACCGAGGCGTTCTTCGTCTTCCTGATGGTGCAGTTCATGCGCAATCTGCCCAAGGAGCTCGACGAGGCGGCCAGGCTCGACGGCTGCGGGCATCTGCGGATCTACTGGTCGATCATGCTGCCGCTGTGCCGCCCGGCCCTGATCACCAGTGCGATCTTCACGTTCATCAACGCCTGGAACGACTTCATGGGGCCGCTGATCTACCTGAACGAGCCCGACAAGTACACGGTCTCGCTCGGCCTCAAGATGTTCGTCGACCAGGAAGGGCTGGCCAACTACGGAGGCATGATCGCCATGTCGCTCGTCGCGCTGCTGCCGGTTCTCGCCTTCTTCCTGGCCTTCCAGCGGTATCTGATCGACGGTATGGCCACGTCGGGTCTGAAGGGCTGACTGGGCATGGCCGGGACCCGAGTGAAGGCGCGGGGTGAGTCGGTGCTCGCCGAGCGGTTCGCGGTGTTCGCCGAGTGTCTGCTGACCGGGGTGTGGATCGCGGTGGCCTCGCTGGGGGTCGTGACCTATCCGGCCGCGTTCGCCGCGGGTGCGCGGCATCTGCGGCGCCGTACCGCGCACGAGGGCGGTGGGTGGCGGGAGTTCGTCGCCGACTTCCGGACGGCTCTGCGCGGCGGGTGGCTCGCCGGACTCGCCGGGTGGGCGGCGGTGGCCGCGGTCTGGGTGGACGTCCAGGCGGCCCGGGCGGGGATTCCCGGCGGGCCGCTCGTCGGAGCGGTCGGGGTCGTCGCACTGATCGCCTTCGTAGTGGCAGGGCTGCGTGCGGCGGCGGTCTGGGAGCCGGAGGGCCGGTGGCGGACGCTGCTCGCGCATTCCTGGCGGCGGACGGTTCTCGACCCGGCCGGGTCCTTTCTGATCATCGCCGGGCTGGCCGTGGTGGCTCTGTCCGCCTGGTTCGTCGCGCCGCTGGCGGTCCCGGTCCTCGGGGCCGTCGCGGCGGCGGCCGTCGCCGTGGAGGAGCGGTACCGGCACCGCTGACCGGCGGTGCCCTCAACCTCAGGTCGGCGCCCCGGGCGCCGCACCTCTCACTGTCATGCCCCTGACCAGCGCACGGAATTGCTTCCCGCACGGACAAGGAACGGACTAGGAAAGGCAGCATCTCAATGTCTCCCATCCCTCGCAGGTCCCTCCTCAAGGCGGCAGCCGTCGCCGGAGCCGCCGCCCAGTTCAGCTGGGCATTGGGGGTTCAGGACGCGCAGGCCGCACCCAGAGCCGAGCCCGCCGACGCCGACCCGGTCACCCTCGACTGGCTGGAGGACGGCGGACTCGGCGCGGCCCCCGGCTCCACCGTCGGCGTCCCCTGGCCGAAGGGCGCCTACGAGAAGGGGCAGACCTTCGCGCTGACGGACGCGGACGGCAAGGGCGTTCCCGTGCAGTCCTGGCCGATCGCCTACTGGCCCGACGGCTCCCTCAAGTGGACCGCGCACGCGGTCGGTTCGGGCAACGGCAAGCTCACCCTCGCCGCCGGCACCCCCGCCGCCCCCGAGAAGAAGGTCACCGTCGACAAGAGCGGCGGCACCATCGACATATCGACCGGCGTCATCACCGCCAAGATCGGCAAGTCCGGGTCCACCCTCGTCAAGTCGGTCACCCGCGGCTCGACGGAGATCGCGAAGAACGGCCGGCTCGTGCTGATCCGCCAGCCCGAGATCGAGGACGAGGACCAGGGCGCGGTCAAGACCGAGCGCTTCGACGGCGCCATATCCAAGGTCGAGGTCGAGCAGGAGGGCCCGGTCCGCGCGGTCGTCCGTATCGACGGCAAGCACCGCAAGGGCGGCCGCAGCTGGCTGCCCTTCTCGATCCGGCTCTACTTCTACGCGGGCGCCGACTCCTTCCGCATGGTCCACACCCTCACCTTCGACGGCACCCAGGAGCCCGCGAAGGCGAGCGGCGACTTCATCCGCGGACTCGGCGTGCGCTTCCAGGTGCCGATGCGGGACCAGGCCTACGACCGTCACATCCGCATCGGCGGCGACGGCACCGGCCTGCTCCGCGAGGCCGTCAAGGGCATCACCGGACTGCGCCGCGACCCCGGGGCGGCCGTCCGCACGGCCCAGTTCGAGGGCAAGAAGCTTCCCGACCCCGCCACCTGGGACCAGCGGGTCACCACCCGCCTCCAGTACATCCCCGAGTGGGGCGACTACACCCTCTCCCAGCTCTCCGCCGACGGCTTCACGGTCCGCAAGCGCACCAAGAAGGGCCACGGCTGGATCGGCGCGGGCGGCGGCCGGCGCGCCAGCGGCTTCGGGTACGTCGGCGGCGCGAGCGGCGGGTTCGCCTTCGGCCTCAGGGATTTCTGGGAGAAGTTCCCCGCCCAGCTCGACATCCGCGACGCCCAGACCGACACGGCCGAGGTCACCCTCTGGCTCTGGTCACCCGAGGCGCAGCCCATGGACCTGCGCTTTTACCACGACGGCATGGGCCAGGACACCTATCCGGAGCAGCTCGAAGGCCTCAACATCACCTATGAGGATTACGAACCGGAGTTCGGCACCCCCTACGGCATCGCCCGCACCAGCGAACTGCTCTTCTGGGCCCACGACTCCACCCCGAGCGCCGAGGCGACGGCCCGGCAGGTCGAGGCCGTACGCACTCCGCCACAGCTCGCCGCCCCGCCGAAGCAGCTCATCAAGGCGGGTGTCTTCGGCAAGCTGTTCTCCGCGCCGGACCGCTCCACCAGTGCCAAGGCGAAGATCGAGGACCACCTCGACTTCCTCTTCACCTACTACAAGGACCAGGTGGAGCAGCGCCGCTGGTACGGCTTCTGGGACTACGGCGACATCATGCACAGCTACGACCCGAGCCGTCACCAGTGGTGCTACGACGTCGGCGGCTACGCCTGGGACAACTCCGAGTTGTCGCCCGACCTGTGGCTCTGGTTCGCCTACATGCGCTCCGGCCGCGCCGACATCTTCCGCTTCGCCGAGGCCATGACCCGGCACACCGGCGAGGTCGACGTCTACCACCTGGGCAAATGGGCGGGCCTCGGCACCCGGCACGGTGTCCAGCACTACGCCGACAGCGCCAAGCAGCAGCGCATCGCCAACACCACCTATCGCCGCTACTACTACTTCCTCACGGCGGACGAACGCGTCGGCGACCTCATGCACGCCAACGTCGACTCCGACGAGACGTTCCTCGTGCTCGACCCCATCCGCAAGATCCGCACCGAGCCGTACACCCCCGACCGCAACGCCCTGTCCATCGGCTTCGGCACCGACTGGAGCGGACTGGTCTCGGCCTGGCTCACCGAGTGGGAGCGGCGTGGACCCAAGTGGGAGAAGGCCAAGGCCAGGGTCCTGTCCACGATGGAGACCATCGCCGCCCAGCCCAATGGCTTCGTCCAGGGCAACGCGCTCTACGACCTGGACACCGGGAAGTTCGCCATCGCGGCGGAGCCCAGGGTGGGAGTCTCGCATCTGTCGGCCATGTTCGGCCTGGTCGAGCTGTGCGCCGAGCTGATCGACCAGATCGACATGCCGAAGTTCAAGGAGGCATGGCTCGACTACTGCCGCTACTTCAACGCCACCAAGGCCGAGCAGAAGGCCCGCTACGGCTCCGACTTCGGTTCCCTGCTGCTCTTCCAGGGCCACTCCCGGCAGGACGCCTACGCCGCCGTCCAGGCGGGCGACGACAAGCTGGCCGCCCGGGCGTGGCGGCAGTTCTACAACAGCGCCGACACCTGGGACTACAAGGAGTCCACCGACTGGTCCACGAAGAAGATCGACGGCCCGACCGGCCTGGTCCCCGGCAGCGAGGCGGCCTGGGTGTCCACCAATGCCACGGCGCTGTACGGCCTGGCGGCGATCCAGAACCTGGCCTTGGTGGGCGACAAGATGCCTTGATCGGGGGCTAGTTCATCCTGCCCAGCACCTCCCGCACCCGTCGGACGTCCCTGATCCGCTGCTCGTACGTCGCCCCGAGTGCGAGCAGCAGGAGTCCGGCGAGGGCGGGGGGCGCCCAGCGGGGGAGCGCGCCCGTCACCTGCACGACGTACGGGGCGAGTTCGTGCAGCGTGACCAGGGCCAGCACGGAGCCGCCGAGCACCAGCGGCGCCTGGAGGTGGTGCCGCGCTCCCAGCAGAGTGATGAGCAGTGCCGCCGCACCCAGCAGCAGCGGTCGCGTCCAGTGCGGGTCGGCCCAGGCCGCGACGAGGCTCGGCAGAAGGGTGGCGGCGAGTCCGGGGCCGTACGCCGTCCAGGAGGACGCCCGCGGATCGCGGCGCCGGCGCAGCGCGCCGACGAGCAGCGCGGGCACGGTCACCGGGAGCGTGTAGGCCTCGGGTGTGCCGACGTCCCAGGCGGCCAGTCGTACCCAGGCGGCCAGCACGAACAGGGCCGTGGCCGCGTAGCCGACGGCACGGCGGCCGGGACGCAGCGCCGTGCCCGCGGCGATCACTCCGCACAGGGCCAGCACCAGGGCGAGCAGCGGCGGATCGGTGGCGGCGAGGCCCACGGCGAGCAGGCCGGTGACGGCTCCCACGATCTCGACCGGCAGAGTCGCCCGGTGCTCACCGAGCCGCGCCGCGAGCAGCGCTGCGGCCACGGGGACGGCCAGGACCAGCAGGGCGGTTCCGGCCGGCGGCCAGTCCGCGGCGGCACCGGTGGCCGAGGCCAGCGCGGCGGCGTACACGAGGGCGGCCGGAGCCGTGACGGGGGCGACGCCCGTCTGCCATGAGGCCGCGGCGAACACCGCCACCAGCAAGGACAGCACCACGAGGGTCGCGGTCTGGGAGGCGAGAGCGGCCAGGGCGAGGCTGACGGATGTGACCAGGGCGAGGACGAGAGCCGTGAGTCGCGCGGCCGGCACCGTGGCCCGGCACATGTACAGCGCGGTCGCCGTCATGACCCCCAGGACCGACATCCCAGCGATGTACGGAATCCCGAGGACCGCCGGAAGCATCAGCGCTGTCGCCCAGAGCAGGCCCAGCGCACCGAGCCGCGCCCGCGCACGCCAGGGCTCCGTACGGAGCGCCAGGGCGAGAACGGCCGCGACGGCGACCGACACGACGGGAGTCGCCGCCGAGTCCGCAGGCCAGGGCGCCTCGAGGGTCACCGCGGCGCGGGCGTCCGAAGGAGCACCGCTCCACACGCGGCCCACCCAGCCGGCCGGACCCAGCAGCACCACGGTGACGACGGGCAGCGTCCACAGCAGCGCCAGCGCCTGTACGACGCCGGAGGCCCAGGCGAACCCCCGCCGCAGCGCGTCGGGCAGCGGCCCGGCCCATACCGCCGCCAACAGGGCGATTCCGCAAACCAGATGGGCCGGAACCGCCCACTCCGACGGCAGTCCGGAGCGGGCGACCCCACCGAACGCACCCACGGTGAGCAGCCCCGAGGCGATGGCGAGACCGAGGGGGTGCCGTGTACCCGGGACTCGCCAGGCCGCGCCCAGCGCGATCGCCGCCGCGAGCAGGAGAAGCCCCCCGGCTCGCGCGGCGGCGCCCGGACCGTCCGCCGCCGCCGACAGCCAGCCCCCGGCCAGGACGCCCCAGCCGCCCATGCCGTACGCACCGACGACAGCGGCGATCCGCACCGCCCCGGCCGTCACCCGCAGCGCCGCCACCGTGTCGAGCCCGGCCGTCACCAGCAGCGCGGCCGTGATCATGTACGCACCCGCATCGGCGGCCAGGGCCCACAGCAGCAGCGGGAACTGGGCCGCGGCCAGGGCGGAGGGCAGGGGCAGCCGCAGGGCGGCCGTCGCCGGAAGCAGGCCGTACGCCGACCAGATCACCGCGAGCACCGCTGACGCGGCCGCGGCGTACCCGGTCCCGTCCGTACCGGTGAGGGCGGCCTCGTGCAGCGCGTACGCGTCCAGGACGGTCAGGGCGAGCCCGAGCCCCGCCACCGACTCGGCCGTCGACCGCAGCCCCCGCTTCAGCAGGAGCACGGGCCCGGCGAGCGCGGCCAGCGTGACCGCGCCGAGCACCAGCGCCCGCCCGGCGATCCCCATATGGCCCCAGCTGACCAGCGTGAACACCGCGGCCGCGAGCGTGAGCAGCACACCGCCGAGGACCAGGAGGACGTTCTGCACGTTGGGCGCGGCGGTCTCCGGGCGGGGCGGTGCCGTGGGTGACCAGGCCACCGGGAGCGGCTGCTGGGTCCGTTGCAGGGCCGCGACCAGCCAGGCGCGACGTGTCAGCAACTGGGCCCGGCGGGCGTCCAGTTGCCGGAGTTCGGCATCGAGGAGCCGCAACTCCTCGGCCGGGGGCGGAAGGTACGTCATGCCTGGCAGTGTGGTCCGCGTCACCTCGCACGGCATGAGTGCGGATACTCAGGCGCGTACTCAGACAAGCCCCCACCAGGAGTGGGCAGACTGCGGGCATGGACTGGAACCACTATCGCTTCCGCAGCCTGTGGCCCCTGACCGCGCCGCCCGTCACCGTGTACGAGGCGCTGGAACGGGCCGAGGACTACCCCCGCTGGTGGCGCCAGGTCCGGCAGGTGACCCGGCTCGACGAGACCACCGGCGTGATCCGGATCCGTTCCGTCCTGCCGTACGACATGACCTTCACGGCACGGGAGGTGCGGCGCGACCCCGCGGCCGGTGTGCTGGAGACCGCCCTGTCCGGGGACATCGAGGGCTGGGCACGCTGGACGGTCACGCCGCTCGGGCCGGGCAGTCTCGCGCGGTACGACCAGGTCGTGAGCGTGACCAAGCCGCTGCTGAGGAGGCTCGCCGTACCAGGGCGGCCCGTCTTCCGCGCCAACCACGCGCTGATGATGCGGTCCGGGCGGCGCGGACTCGTCAGGCACCTCGAAGCGGTTTGAAGGAAACGTGCCGGGGCCTGTATTGTTCAGTCCGTTCCCGGGCGATTAGCTCAGTGGGAGAGCGCTTCGTTCACACCGAAGAGGTCACTGGTTCGAACCCAGTATCGCCCACCGGAAACAGCCGGTCCGTCTCAGACGGACCGGTTTTTTCATGCCCGGATGCCCCGGACCAGATGCTCAGGCCGCCGCCGGCAGGTCCGGACGCAAGGGCCAGGCCGGGTCGACCGACTCCTCGACACCGCTGCGCGCGAACCACGCCTGGAGGCCCCGGGCCTGCGCCGCGTGCCACACCGCCTGCAAGGTGTGCAGCTCACCGGGGGCGAGCCGCTCCAGCCGGGACGCGAACCGGCGGCCCACCGCCCGGGTGACCTCCAGCGCCGCCACGGCATCGGCCGCCGCGTCGTGCGCGCCCTCCAGCGTGACGCCGTAGTGCGCGCACAGATCGGTCAGCGTGCGGCGGCCCTTGCGGTACCGGTCCAGGTGCTTGTCCAGGACCCTCGGGTCGAGCACGAGCAGCGGCGCCGGCTCGAACCAGCGGTCCAGGGCCGACGCGCGATGGCGGCGCAACTCCCGGTCCAGCAGGGTCAGATCGAACGGCGCGTTCATCACCACGACCGGGCGGCCGGCATGGGCCTGCTCGGCCAGCACCTCCGCTATCTCGTACATCACCGGCGCCGGCCACCGGCCGTTGCGCTGCAGGTGCTCCTCCGTCAGCCCGTGCACCGCCGTCGCCTCGGCGGGCACCGGCACACCCGGGTTCACCAGCCAGCGGCTGACCCGCGGCCGGACGCCCGGGGCGTCCTGGACGACGACGGCGGCCGACACGATCCGGTCGGTCTCGACGTCCACGCCCGTCGTCTCCGTGTCGAAGGCGGCCAGCGCCCCCTCGTACCAGCACGTCGTCATAGCCACACAACCCCTCGTTCACCTTCGGCAGTTGACGCACCGTCCGCTGCCCGATTCGGTGATACCCGGGCTGTTTGCGTACTACGCCGGAAGGAGACAACAGGAGTACGGGTCGTTGCAGTTCAGCGGCCCGCCACGGGGACTCACATGTTCTGGAAGGCTGTTGGCCATGGCCATTGCGCAGCCCGAACGGGGCGGGCTGCTGCCCGAGCGCACGGCTCCCTCCCGCGGCACCCTCGCCACCACCGCCTGCATGGAGACACTGCAGGTCGGCTATCTGCACGCCGTCGCGGCGGCCGCCGGCTGCTCGCTGTCCCAGCCGTTTCCCGACAACGGCATCGACTGGCACGTCAGCCACAGCGCCCCCGGGCACACGGTCGACGACGAGGTCACCATCAAGGTGCAGCTCAAGGCCACCTACCAGGTGCCGCCCAACCCGCCGGGCCGCACCTTCTCCTTCACGCTCGACAACGCCCACCTGGCGAAACTCGCCCGCACACCCGTCTCGGTGCACAAGATCCTGGTGGTGATGCTGGTGCCGCGCTCCCAGGACGACTGGCTGCGCGCCGGCCACGACCGGCTCGACCTCAGGCACTGCTGCTACTGGACCAACCTCGCCGGCCAGCCCATCACCGGCCGCACCCGCACCACCGTGCGCATACCGACCGCACGCATCTTCGACGACCGGGCCCTGTGCGAGATCATGACGCGGGTCGGGACGGGAGGGAAACCGTGACGCACCGCCCGACCGAGGAGCCACTGAGGGCCGTGCGGCCCCACCCCGTCGACTCCTGGAGCGGCCCCCCGCCCGAGCCCCGCGAGGTCGACCCGGCCGTGCTGAGCGCCCTGCTGCGCCGGCACGGCTGGCTGCGGCGCGGCGGCGCCCCCGGACGCTACGGCCGCTGGACCCCGCCCGGCCCCGGCGGCAGCGGCACGAGCCTGCTGGTGCCGGAGAGCCGCGCCTTCCCCGACAGCGACGACCTCCTCGGCGAGGCCCTGCTCGCCCTGTCCCGCAGCGGCTCGCCCTCCGCCCGCGAGGTCCTCGTCTCCCTCGCCGTGCCCAGTGACGAGATCCGCTGGTGGCACGACGTCCCCGCCGGGCCCGCCGGTGCGGCGCCCTGGATCGTCGAGGACCGGCTGCGCACCGCGGCCCGCCGGATGCTGCTCGCGGCGGCACTCTCCGCACGCGCGCGTGCCGGCTATCACGGCGCCCGCCACCGCCGCTCCGCCGCCGCGTCCCTGGAGAACGTCCTCGTCGGCTCCGCCGCCGACGGCCGGCTCACCGCCTTCGTCCCCGTCGCCGGCGGCCGCCCCGTGGCCGTACGCCTCCACCAGGCGCTGTACGCCGCCCGCGAGGCCATCGACTACCAGCGCGCCACGGGCGGCATGGACGCCTTCGACGCCGCGGTCGAGGCAGGGGTGAGCCACGAGCTCACCGAGGCCCTCGTCGCCCTGGTCCGGGGCACCGAGGGCGCCCGGATCGCCGTCGAGTGGGCCCCGGCGGCCGGAGTGCCCGAGGGCTGCGCCCCCTCCGCCGAGCCCGTCGAGTTCTCGCCCGGCGACCTGCCGGTCCTGCGCGAGGCGGGCGCCCGCTATCTGCGCGAGGAACCCGCCGTGCCGGTGCGGATCACCGGAGCCGTGGTGCGGCTGCGCCGGTCGGGGCCGCGCGGCGAGGGCACCGTCCGGCTGCGGGTCCTGGCCGGGGCCGAGATCCCGAACGTCCGGATCACCCTGGACGAGGAGGGCTACCGGATCGCCGGGCACGCCCACCTCGTCGGACTGCCGGTGCGGGTACAGGGCCGGCTGGAGAGCCGGGGCGGCTTCCGGCGCCTCACCGGCGCCCACGGCGTCGTACCGGTGCAGGTCGACGACGCCGAACGGGACAGGCTGATGAAGGCCCTGCAGGAGAACGCCGGGATGGCGGCCTTCTTCGAGGAGGCCTGCGGAGGCGATCGCGGGGACTGCGAGGACTGACTTCGCGGTCGGCGGCCCGGGGTCGGTACGATCCATACTCGTGCGCGCTCCCGTACGGCGCCGCAGCCCCACCTTCAGTCAGGAGAGACCGGTGTCAGACGTCCGTGTGATCATCCAGCGCGATTCCGAGCGGGAAGAACGCGTGGTGACGACGGGCACTACGGCCGCCGAGCTCTTCGCCGGCGAGCGCTCGATCATCGCCGCGCGCGTGGCCGGCGAGCTCAAGGACCTGTCGTACGCCCTGTCCGAGGGCGACGAGGTCGAGGGCGTCGAGATCTCCTCCGAGGACGGCCTGAACATCCTGCGCCACTCCACCGCGCACGTCATGGCGCAGGCCGTGCAGGAGCTCTTCCCCGAGGCCAAGCTCGGCATCGGCCCGCCCGTCAAGGACGGCTTCTACTACGACTTCGACGTCGAGAAGCCGTTCACGCCCGAGGATCTCAAGGCCATCGAGAAGAAGATGCAGGAGATCCAGAAGCGCGGCCAGAAGTTCGCCCGCCGCGCGATCACCGACGAGGCCGCCCGCGAGGAGCTGGCCGACGAGCCGTACAAGCTGGAGCTGATCGGCCTCAAGGGCTCGGCCTCCTCCGACGACGGCGCGGACGTCGAGGTCGGCGCCGGCGAGCTGACGATCTACGACAACCTGGACGCCAAGACCGGCGAGCTGTGCTGGAAGGACCTCTGCCGCGGTCCCCACCTGCCCTCCACCCGGAACATCCCGGCGTTCAAGCTGATGCGCAACGCTGCCGCCTACTGGCGCGGCAGCGAGAAGAACCCCATGCTCCAGCGCATCTACGGCACCGCGTGGCCCACCAAGGACGAGCTGAAGCAGCACCTGGAGTTCCTCGCCGAGGCCGAGAAGCGCGACCACCGCAAGCTCGGCAGCGAGCTGGACCTGTTCTCCGTCCCGGAGCAGATCGGCTCCGGCCTCGCCGTCTTCCACCCCAAGGGCGGCATCATCCGCCGGGTCATGGAGGACTACTCGCGGCGCCGCCACGAGGAAGAGGGCTACGAGTTCGTCTACACCCCGCACGCCACCAAGGGGAAGCTCTTCGAGACCTCGGGCCACCTGGACTGGTACGCCGACGGCATGTACCCGCCCATGCAGCTCGACGAGGGCGTGGACTACTACCTCAAGCCCATGAACTGCCCGATGCACAACCTGATCTTCGACGCGCGCGGACGGTCCTACCGTGAACTGCCGATGCGCCTCTTCGAGTTCGGGACCGTGTACCGCTACGAGAAGTCGGGCGTCGTGCACGGCCTGACCCGGGCCCGCGGCTTCACCCAGGACGACGCGCACATCTACTGCACCCGTGAGCAGATGTCGGAGGAGCTCGACAAGACGCTCACCTTCGTCCTCGGCCTGCTGCGCGACTACGGCCTGACCGACTTCTACCTGGAGCTCTCCACCAAGGACCCGGAGAAGTTCGTCGGCTCGGACGAGGCCTGGGAGGAGGCCACGGAGACGCTGCGCCAGGTCGCCGAGAAGCAGGGCCTGCCCCTCGTGCCCGACCCGGGCGGCGCCGCCTTCTACGGCCCGAAGATCTCCGTCCAGACCAAGGACGCCATCGGCCGTACCTGGCAGATGTCGACGATCCAGCTCGACTTCAACCTGCCGGAGCGCTTCGACCTGGAGTACACGGGCGCGGACGGCGCCAAGCAGCGCCCCGTCATGATCCACCGCGCGCTGTTCGGCTCGATCGAGCGCTTCTTCGCGGTGCTCCTGGAGCACTACGCGGGCGCCTTCCCGGCGTGGCTGGCCCCGGTCCAGGCGGTCGGCATCCCGATCGGCGACGCGCACGTCGAGTACCTGGAGAAGTTCGCTGCGGCGGCCAAGCGGCAGGGCCTGCGCGTCGAGGTCGACTCCTCCTCCGACCGGATGCAGAAGAAGATCCGCAACGCCCAGAAGCAGAAGGTGCCCTTCATGGTCATCGCGGGCGACGAGGACATGTCCCACGGGTCCGTGTCCTTCCGCTACCGCGACGGTTCCCAGGAGAACGGCATCCCCTTCGACGAGGCCATCGCGAAGATCCAGAAGGTGGTCGACGAGCGGGCGCAGGTCTGATCACACGGCCCACGGGCCCCCGGGGAGATCCCGGGGGCCTTTGCCGTCCCCCCAGCTCTACGCCATATGCTGCACTGCATGACGAGTGAGCCGGAGCAGCAGCTGGGAGTGGGGACGCAGGACGCGTTCCAGCGTCTGTGGACGCCCCATCGGATGGCCTACATCCAGGGCGAGAACAAGCCGACCGGCCCGGGCTCGGGCGACGGCTGTCCCTTCTGCTCGATCCCGGCAAAGTCCGACGAGGACGGCCTGGTCGTCAAGCGCGGCGAGCAGGTCTACGCCGTGCTCAACCTCTACCCGTACAACGGCGGGCACCTGATGACCGTGCCCTACCGGCACGTCGCCGACTACACGGACCTCACAGCGGGGGAGACCGCCGAACTCGGCGAACTCACCAAGCAGGCGATGACCGCCCTGCGCACGGCCTCCGGCGCGCACGGCTTCAACATCGGTATGAACCAGGGCACGGTGGCGGGCGCGGGCATCGCGGCCCACCTGCACCAGCACATCGTCCCGCGCTGGGGCGGGGACACCAACTTCATGCCGGTGGTGGGACATACGCGGGTGCTGCCGCAGTTGCTGGCGGACACGAGGAAGATGCTGGCGGAGGCCTGGCCGACGAGCTGAGTCCGGCGGGGCCGGCTTTTTTCGACACCGGCCCCTTCCGCCCGCCGCTCACGAGTCCTACGCGTCGTACACGTCGGCCTTCTTCGGCGAAGCCTCCTGCACGGCCCCACTGAGCGCCGCCGACCTGGACCCGAACTTCTCCACATTCACCCCGTTCTCCCGCAGCACCTTCAGGGCCGCCGCATGCACCACACGCAGCACAGGCGTAGCCGCCCGCAACGCGTCGTCCGCCATGAAGCGGTGCCGCCACGGCTGGTCGGCCCACGCATGCCGCAGACCGAACGGCTCCGGGAGCGTCAGACTGCCGCCGAGCCAGTTCAGCAGCGGCGGGTACCAGGTCAGCGGGGCGCGCGCGGCCAGCCGTACCACCTCGTCGGCGTCGATCAAGGGGAGCTTCACGGTGCGGGTCTCCCAGAACTTCAGGGCCTTCTGCACCGCCTTCTCCTTGGCCGCCGGCTTCTCGTTGAACAGGGGGTTCACCGGCCCCAGGGCGTGTCCGGTGACCTCGATGCGGAGGGTGTCGTGCAGCACGGTCACCGTGATCAGCATCGTGATCACCAGATGGCCGTCCCAGAGGGTCCACTGCACACCGAGGTAGTGCCGGTCGCCGCTGCCGAACTGCTGCTTGTTGCAGATGTCCTGTATCGCGTGCGTCCGGACCGTGTACGCGTCGACGTCCGTGCCGCTCGGCCGGGACACATCCGTCGCCTTCTCGCCGATCGGCGTGACGATCCAGTGCGTGATGGACGGCTTGGGGAAGCCGCCGGTGTTGATGGACGTGCGCTCCAGCATGCCCAGGCCGCCCTGGATCGCCACGATGACGTCCCAGCTGCGGAAGGGGTGGAATTCCTTGTCCGGATCGGCGGAGACCAGCTCCTCGGCCAGCTGCCAGCTGCCCCACCGTGTGCCCATGCCGAGTATGCCCTTGGGGCCGGCGTAGAAGACCGAGTTGGACCGCTGCTCGGCGCCGAGACGGGCCAGCTCCTTGCGCACCTGCTCGGCCGCGTCGCCCGGGTTGCCCGGAACGGCCTCCGGGATCTTGGCGCCCACGCCGCCGCCCGACAGCAGGCTCGACCAGCGCTCCCGCAGGTCACGGGCGGTTCGCTCGCAGATCTGCTTGGCCCAGAACCAGCCGACGACGGGCATGATGACCGCCGCGCGCGCGTACCAGGCCCAGAATCCCGTGAAGGGCATCTTGATCAGGAACAGCACGGCGAGCGCGCCCACCGCGACCAGCAGGGTCGTGGCGAGGGCGCCGGCCCGCTTGTCCTCGCGCTTGGCCATGGTGGTGCGCAGCGTGAACACCAGCAGCCACACCAGGAAGCCCGGCAGGAAGAGCACGCCGCAGAGGACCGTGATCGCCGAGAGCCAGTTGTCGCGGTCGCGGCGGATGCGATGCGCCGCCAGGCAGTGCTCCACGACGACCTGGGGTTCGATGCCGAAGGACTGGATGACGGGGTTGCGCCCGGCACCCAGCATCCGGTCGATGATGGCGCGGGAGAAGGCCTCGCCGAACCTTGGACGGAGGATCTTCGCCCAGGGGCGCGGCGGTTTCACCTTCGACTGGTGCCACTCGTTGTCGGCTTTGAGGATCGTGGTGACCTCGTCGTCCCGGTACGCCGCCGCGGCCAGCGCGTAGGTCGCCGCCGTCTGCCCAGCCGAACCCGCCAGAGGCACCTGGGCCCCTGGGCTGAAGTCGAATCCGTCTGTCACTGCCGCCCCCATCGCTGCCGCATCCGCATCTGCGGCCTTCCCGACTTCCGCGCTCCGCACACCTGTTGATCAGGTCATCAGCGTATCCGCACGCAATGACATCCGTCGGCGGGCGGTTGTCAAGCCGCCCGCCGACGCGGAGGGAAGCCCTCACGAGGGCCACTTGGTGGCGCCGGGCGCGAACTACGAGGCCTCGCGCGCCTCCTCACGCACCCGATCCGCGACCTGTGGCGGCATGGGCTCGTGCCGTGCGTACCGGCGGCTGAACCGCGCCGTGCCGTGCGACAGCGACCGCAGGTCGACCGAGTACCGGCCGATCTCGATCTCGGGCACCTCGGCCCGGATCACCGTGCGACCGCCGGGCGTCTGCTCGGTGCCGAGCACCCGGCCCCGCCGCCCCGACAGATCGCTCATCACCGCGCCCACGAAGTCGTCGCCGACCAGCACCGACACCTCGGCCACCGGCTCCAGCAGATGGATCCGCGCGTCGGACGCCGCCTCCCGCAGCGCGAGCGCCCCGGCCGTCTGGAACGCGGCGTCGGAGGAGTCCACCGAGTGCGCCTTGCCGTCCAGGAGGGTCACGCGTACGTCGATGAGCGGATGCCCGGCGGCAACCCCCTTGGCGGCCTGGGCCCGTACACCCTTCTCCACCGACGGGATGAACTGCCGCGGCACCGCGCCGCCGACGACCTTGTCCACGAACTCGATGCCGGAGCCGCCCGGCAGCGGCTCGACCTCGATCTCGCAGATGGCGAACTGACCGTGCCCGCCCGACTGCTTCACGTGCCGGCCGCGTCCGCCCGACTTGATCGCGAAGGTCTCCCGCAGGGACACCTTGTGCGGCACGACGTCGACCTGGACGCCGTAGCGGCTGCGCAGCCGCTCCAGGGCCACGTCGGCGTGCGCCTCGCCCAGGCACCACAGGACCACCTGGTGGGTGTCCTGGTTCTGTTCGAGCCGCATCGTCGGGTCCTCGGCCACCAGCCGGGACAGGCCCTGCGAGAGCTTGTCCTCGTCCGGCTTGCTGTGCGCCTGGATGGCCAGCGGCAGCAGCGGGTCGGGCATCTGCCACGGCTCCATGAGCAGCGGGTCTTCCTTGGCGGACAGGGTGTCACCGGTCTCGGCGCGGCTCAGCTTGGCCACGCACGCCAGGTCGCCCGCGATGACGTGCGACACCGGGCGCTGCTGCTTGCCGAACGGCGTGGACAGGGCGCCGATCCGCTCGTCGACGTCGTGGTCCTCGTGCCCGCGGTCGGCCAGCCCGTGCCCGGAGACGTGGACCGTCTGGTCGGCACGCAGGGTGCCGGAGAACAGGCGGATCAGCGACAGCCGGCCGACGTACGGGTCGGAGGAGGTCTTCACGACCTCCGCGACCAGCGGCGCGTCCGGGTCGCAGGGCCTGAGCTCGCGCGGCTTGCCGTCGATCGTGGTCACCCGCACCGTCTCGTGCTCCAGCGGCGTCGGGAAGCCCCGTGTGATCAGCTCCAGCACCTCCACCGTGCCGAGCCCCTGCCGGGCGCCGTCGGACGCGGGGGCGGCGGCCAGGACGGGGAAGAAGACCCCGCGCGCGACGGCCCGCTCCAGGTCCTCGATCAGCGTCCCGACGTCGATCTGTTCCCCGCCGAGATAGCGGTCCATGAGGGTCTCGTCCTCGCTCTCCGAGATGATCCCCTCGATCAGCCGGTTGCGGGCCTCCTCGATCAGCGGCAGCTCGTCCTCGCCCGGCTCCGACTCCTTGCGCTCGCCGGTCGAGTAGTCGAACAGCTTCTGCGACAGCAGCCCGATCAGGCCGGTCACGGGCGCGTGCCCGTCGGGCGCCTGCGGGCCGTGCAGCGGCAGGTAGAGCGGCAGGACAGCGTCGGGGTCGTCCGCGCCGAAGGCCTCCGCGCAGGTCCGCGTCATGTCCTCGAAGTCGGCGCGCGCCGCCTCCAGGTGCGTGACGACGATGGCCCGGGGCATGCCCACGGCCGCGCACTCCTCCCACACCATGCGGGTCGAGCCGTCCACGCCGTCCGAGGCCGAGACGACGAAGAGGGCCGCGTCCGCCGCTCGCAGACCGGCCCTGAGTTCACCGACGAAGTCGGCGTATCCGGGGGTGTCGAGAACATTGACCTTGATGCCGTCCCATGCGACGGGCACCAGGGAGAGCTGCACCGAGCGCTGCTGCCGGTGCTCGATGTCGTCGTAGTCGGAGACGGTGCCGCCGTCCTCCACACGGCCCGCCCGGTTCACCGCCCCCGCTGTGAGCGCGAGGGCTTCCACCAAGGTGGTCTTGCCCGATCCGGAGTGGCCGACCAGCACCACATTCCGTACGGACTGAGGGTGGTCGGCCGCTTGTGCCCTGCCGGCGGCCCCAGGGTGTGTCTGTCCTTTGTCGCCCATGATCCTGCCTCCCGTGCACGGTGAGGTCACTGTGGGCGCGGACACGCGGCTCCGCGTGCATGGCGGCTCCGGCGACGCCCGCGGTTATTCGAGCTTTCCACTCCCGTCACGGTGCGTCCATACGAAGGACGCGATCGCGCCGCCCACCAGCGGCGCGCCGGATCCACCGCGGGGGTCCGGGTGCCCGCCCCTCAGCCACGTGCGCGCGTGACTACGATGGGCCAGCCGGTGGCCAGCAGGGGCCATGCGGCGACACCGACCCTCGGGAAGGCCATGCTGAACAAGTACGCGCGTGCATTCTTCACGCGTGTCCTCACACCGTTCGCCGCGTTTCTCATCCGGCTGGGCGTCAGCCCCGACGCCGTCACGCTCATCGGCACCGCCGGTGTGGTCGCGGGCGCGCTGGTCTTCTACCCCATGGGCGAGTTCTTCTGGGGCACGGTCGTGATCACACTCTTCGTGTTCTCCGACCTCGTCGACGGAAACATGGCCCGCCAGCTCGGCCGCTCCAGCCGCTGGGGCGCCTTCCTGGACTCCACGCTCGACCGGGTCGCCGACGGCGCGATCTTCGCCGGCTTCATCCTCTGGTACGCCGGGGGCGGCGACGACCTCGTCCTGTGCGCCGTCTCGATCTTCTGCCTGGCCAGCGGCCAGGTGGTGTCGTACACCAAGGCGCGCGGGGAGTCGATCGGGCTGCCGGTCGCCGTCAACGGGCTGGTCGAGCGGGCCGAGCGGCTGGTGATCTCGCTGGTCGCGGCCGGGCTCGCGGGCCTGCACGCGTTCGGTGTGCCCGGCATCCAGTACCTGCTGCCCGTCGCCCTGTGGATCGTCGCCGTGGGCAGCCTCGTCACGCTGATCCAGCGGGTCGTCACGGTCCGCCGGGAGTCCGCCGAGGCCGAGGCTGCCGCGCGGGACAATGAGGGCGAGCAGCACAACGCCTCTCACGGGAGCGAGGCGGCCACGTGAGCGCACAGGACCGGGTGACGGACGCGCTGTACGGCCTCGGCTGGAGCACCGTCAGGAAGCTCCCCGAGCCGGTCGCCGCACGGCTCGGGCAGACCATCGCCGATCTCGCGTGGAAACAGCGCGGCAAGGGCGTCCAGCGCCTGGAGAGCAACTACGCGCGCGTGGTGCCCGACGCCGGCCCCGAGCGGCTGGCCGAGCTCTCCCGCGCGGGCATGCGCTCCTACCTGCGCTACTGGATGGAGTCCTTCCGGCTCCCCGCCTGGAGCAAGGAGCGGATCAAGGGCGGCTTCGACCCCAAGGACCTGCACTACCTCACCGAGGGCATGGCCGCCGGCAAGGGCGTGATACTCGCCCTGCCGCACCTTGGCAACTGGGATCTCGCCGGCGCCTGGGTCACCACCGAGCTGGGCATCCCGTTCACGACCGTCGCCGAGCGCCTGAAGCCGGAGACGCTGTACGACCGGTTCGTCGCGTACCGCGAGAGCCTCGGCATGGAGGTCCTGCCGCACAGCGGCGGCACCGCCTTCGGCACCCTGGCCCGGCGGCTGCGCGACGGCGGTCTGGTCTGCCTGGTCGCCGACCGCGACCTCTCCGCCTCCGGGGTCGAGGTCGACTTCTTCGGCGACACCGCCCGGATGCCGGCCGGACCCGCCTTGCTCGCCCAGCAGACGGGCGCCCTGCTGCTCCCCGTCACGCTCTGGTACGACGACTCGCCCGTGATGCGGGGCCGCCTCCACCCGCCCGTCGAGGTGCCCGAGTCAGGCACGCGCGCCGAGAAGACGTCTGTGATGGCACAGGCGCTGGCCGACGCCTTCGCCTCGGGGATCGCCGACCATCCGGAGGACTGGCACATGCTGCAGCGCCTGTGGCTCGCTGACCTCGATCCAGCGAAGGGATCCACGTGAGGATCGGCATCGTCTGCCCGTACTCCTGGGACGTACCGGGCGGCGTCCAGTTCCACATCCGTGACCTGGCCGAATACTTCATCCGCCTCGGCCACGAGGTGTCCGTCCTCGCCCCGGCGGACGACGACACTCCGCTGCCGCCGTACGTCGTCTCGGCCGGGCGGGCGGTGCCGGTGCCGTACAACGGCTCGGTGGCCCGGCTGAACTTCGGCTTCCTCTCGGCGGCCCGGGTGCGCCGGTGGCTGCACGACGGCGCGTTCGACGTCATCCACATCCACGAGCCGACCTCGCCCTCGCTGGGCCTGCTGACCTGCTGGGCGGCGCAGGGCCCGATCGTCGCCACGTTCCACACGTCCAACCCGCGCTCCCGGGCCATGATCGCCGCGTACTCGATCCTCCAGGCGGCTCTGGAGAAGATCAGCGCACGGATCGCGGTGAGCGAGTACGCCCGGCGCACCCTCGTGGAGCACCTCGGCGGGGACGCGGTGGTGATCCCGAACGGTGTCGATGTCGACTTCTTCGCCGAGGCCGAGCCCAAGGCCGAGTGGCAGGGCGACACGATCGGCTTCGTCGGGCGCATCGACGAGCCCCGCAAGGGCCTGCCGGTGCTCATGAAGGCCCTGCCGAAGATCCTCGCCGCCCGCCCGCAGACCCGGCTGCTGGTCGCGGGGCGCGGCGACGAGGTGGAGGCAGTGGAGACTCTGCCGGCCGAGCTGCGCTCCCGCGTGGAGTTCCTCGGCATGGTCAGCGACGAGGACAAGGCGCGTTTCCTGCGCAGCGTCGACCTGTACGTCGCGCCCAACACCGGTGGCGAGAGCTTCGGCATCATCCTGGTCGAGGCCATGTCCGCCGGTGCCCCCGTCCTCGCCTCCGACCTGGACGCCTTCGCGCAGGTCCTGGACCGGGGGGCGGCCGGGGAGCTGTTCCCGAACGAGGACGCCGACGCCCTCGCCGACGCGGCCGTCCGGCTGCTGGCGGACCCGGAGCGCCGCGCGGAGCTGCGCGAGCGGGGGAGCGCCCATGTGCGGCGCTTCGACTGGTCGACCGTCGGCGCGGACATCCTGTCCGTCTACGAGACGGTGACGGCGGGCGCGGCGGCGGTGGCCGAGGACGACCGGGTGACGGGGCTGCGGGCCAGACTGGGGTTCGCCCGGGACTGAGGCCGGACGGACGGATTCCGCCCGCAGACCGACACCGCGGCGGCCTCGTGCGCCGCGGTGTCGGTCGCCGGAGCCCGGCCCTGCCGACCCGGAGGGCCAGGCCGATCCGGAGCCCGCCACTGCCGACCCGGAGGGCCAGGCCGATCCGGAGCCCGCCCCGGCCGAGCCGAAGGGCGGCTCCGCCGGGGCGGGGTGAACCGGGAGGCCGGCCGGGCCGCTAGCCTTGCCGCCCGTGACCACCACTCTCATCTGGATCGCCGTCGCCCTGGTCGCGATCGGGCTGTATCTCAGCTGGACCGCCGGCCGGCTCGACCGTCTCCACGCCCGGATCGACGCCGCCCGGGCCGCCCTGGACGCGCAGCTGCTGCGCCGGGCCTCGGTGGCGCAGGAACTCGCGACCTCGGGAGTCCTGGACCCGGCCGCCTCGATCGTGCTCTACGAGGCCGCGCACGCCGCCCGCCAGGCGGAGGAGGAACAGCGGGAGGTCGCCGAGAGCGAGCTGAGCCAGGCGCTGCGAGCTGTCTTCGCGGAGGCCCAGCAACTGGAGGCCGTGCGGGAGGCACCCGGGGGAGAGGAGGCCGCGACCGAGCTCGTACAGGCGGTGCGGCGCGTCCCCATGGCCCGCCGGTTCCACAACGATGCCGTACGCGCGGCTCGGGCGCTGCGCCGCCATCGCAAGGTCCGCTGGTTCCGCCTCGCGGGCCACGCGCCGTTCCCGATGGCCTTCGAGATGGACGACGAACCACCGGCCGCGCTGGCCGACCGCGCGGGCTCCTGACGGCGGGACATCCCCGCCGCCGCAGTGCGAAAACGATCCACCGGCTTCTCATTGGCCCTTGCTGTGGCCTGGTCCCCTCACGTTTCCTCGGTGCTGCACAAAACCCCTCTTTCCCAGCAGTGAGGTCACCCGTGTCCATCTCCGAAAACCAGGCTCCCGAGACCGGCACCGCCCGTGTGAAGCGCGGCATGGCCGAGCAGCTCAAGGGCGGCGTCATCATGGACGTCGTCACGCCGGAGCAGGCGAAGATCGCCGAGGACGCGGGCGCCGTCGCCGTCATGGCCCTGGAGCGGGTCCCGGCCGACATCCGCAAGGACGGCGGCGTGGCCCGTATGTCCGACCCGGACATGATCGAGGGCATCATCGACGCCGTCTCCATCCCGGTCATGGCCAAGTCCCGCATCGGCCACTTCGTCGAGGCCCAGGTGCTGCAGTCCCTCGGCGTCGACTACATCGACGAGTCCGAGGTCCTCACCCCGGCCGACGAGGTCAACCACAGCGACAAGTTCGCCTTCACCACCCCCTTCGTCTGCGGCGCCACCAACCTGGGCGAGGCCCTGCGCCGCATCGCCGAGGGTGCCGCGATGATCCGCTCCAAGGGCGAGGCCGGCACCGGCAACGTCGTCGAGGCCGTCCGCCACCTGCGCCAGATCAAGAACGAGATCGCCCGCCTGCGCGGCTACGACAACAACGAGCTGTACGCCGCCGCCAAGGACCTGCGTGCTCCGTACGAGCTGGTCAAGGAGGTCTCCGAGCTGGGCAAGCTGCCGGTCGTGCTGTTCTCCGCCGGCGGTGTCGCCACCCCGGCCGATGCGGCCCTGATGCGCCAGCTCGGCGCCGAGGGCGTCTTCGTCGGCTCCGGCATCTTCAAGTCCGGCGACCCGGCCAAGCGCGCCGCCGCCATCGTGAAGGCCACCACCTTCTACGACGACCCGAAGATCGTCGCCGACGCGTCCCGCAACCTCGGCGAGGCCATGGTCGGCATCAACTGCGACACCCTCCCCGAGACCGAGCGCTACGCCAACCGCGGCTGGTAAGGCACAGGAACCCATGAGCGACACCCCCGTCATAGGCGTCCTGGCCCTCCAGGGCGACGTACGGGAGCACCTCGTCGCCCTGGCCGCGGCCGATGCCGTGGCCAGGCCGGTGCGGCGCCCCGAAGAGCTCGCCGAGGTGGACGGCCTCGTCATCCCCGGCGGCGAGTCCACCACCATCTCGAAGCTGGCCGTCCTGTTCGGCCTGATGGACCCGCTCCGCGCCCGCGTGCGGGACGGCCTGCCCGTCTACGGCACCTGCGCCGGCATGATCATGCTCGCCGACAAGATCCTCGACCCGCGTTCGGGCCAGGAGACCATCGGCGGCATCGACATGATCGTGCGCCGCAACGCCTTCGGCCGGCAGAACGAGTCCTTCGAGGCGGCCGTCGACGTCGAGGGCGTCGAGGGCGCCCCGGTGGAGGGCGTTTTCATCCGCGCCCCCTGGGTCGAGTCCGTCGGCGCCGCGGCCGAGGTGCTCGCCGAGCACGACGGCCATATCGTCGCGGTCCGCCAGGGCGTGGCCCTGGCCACGTCGTTCCACCCGGAACTGACCGGCGACCACCGTGTGCACGGCCTGTTCGTGGACATGGTGCGCGCGAACCGTACAGCCGAGTCCTTGTAGGATTCCTGCGTTCGTTGCTGAGATGGGTTACGCGAAGGAGACAGGCAGATGTCCGGCCACTCTAAATGGGCCACGACTAAGCACAAGAAGGCCGTGATCGATGCCAAGCGCGGCAAGCTCTTCGCGAAGCTGATCAAGAACATCGAGGTCGCGGCGCGCATGGGCGGCGTCGACATCGAGGGCAATCCGACGCTGTACGACGCCATCCAGAAGGCGAAGAAGCAGTCGGTCCCGAACAAGAACATCGACTCCGCGGTCAAGCGCGGCGGTGGCCTCGAGGCCGGCGGCGCCGACTACGAGACGATCATGTACGAGGGCTACGGCCCGAACGGCGTCGCGGTGCTCATCGAGTGCCTCACCGACAACCGCAACCGCGCCGCCTCGGACGTCCGCGTCGCCATGACCCGCAACGGCGGCTCCATGGCCGACCCGGGCTCGGTGTCGTACATGTTCAGCCGCAAGGGCGTCGTCATCGTCCCCAAGGGCGAGCTGTCCGAGGACGACGTCCTCACCGCCGTCCTGGACGCCGGCGCCGAGGAGGTCAACGACCTCGGTGAGTCCTTCGAGGTCATCAGCGAGGCCACCGACCTGGTCGCGGTCCGCACCGCCCTCCAGGAAGCCGGCATCGACTACGACTCCGCCGACTCCAGCTTCGTGCCGTCCGTCCAGGTCGAGCTGGACGAGGAAGGCGCCAAGAAGATCTTCAAGCTGATCGACGCGCTCGAGGACAGCGACGACGTGCAGAACGTCTTCGCCAACTTCGACGTCAGCGACGAGATCATGGAGAAGGTCGACGCGTAACGCTGCCGCGAACCGAGCGGACGACGGCGGGCCGGTGGGACACACCCCACCGGCCCGCCGCCGTTGTCGGTGGCAGCAGATAGCCTGCACAAACAGGCGATCGAACTGAGGGGGCGGGGTGCGGGTACTCGGGGTGGATCCGGGACTGACGCGATGCGGTGTCGGGGTCGTCGAGGGCGTCGCGGGGCGGCCGTTGACGATGCTCGGCGTCGGCGTCGTACGCACGCCCGCGGACGCCGAGTTGGGAGCGCGGCTGGTCGCCGTCGAGCAGGGCATCGAGCAGTGGCTGGACGAGTGCCAGCCCGAATTCGTCGCCGTGGAGCGGGTGTTCAGCCAGCACAACGTGCGTACGGTCATGGGCACCGCCCAGGCCAGCGCCGTCGCCACGCTCTGCGCCGCCCGCCGCGGCATCCCCGTCGCCCTGCACACTCCGAGCGAGGTCAAGGCCGCCGTCACCGGCTCGGGCCGCGCCGACAAGGCACAGGTCGGCGCCATGGTCACCCGCCTGCTGCGGCTCAGCGCCCCGCCCAAGCCGGCCGACGCCGCCGACGCCCTCGCGCTCGCCATCTGCCACATCTGGCGCGCCCCCGCGCAGAACCGACTCCAGCAGGCCGTCGCCCTGCACACTTCGAAAGGCCGTACGGCATGATCGCCTTCGTCAGCGGCCCGGTCGCCGCCCTCGCCCCCGACTCCGCGGTGGTCGAGGTGGGCGGGATCGGCATCGCGGTCCAGTGCACGCCCAACACACTCTCCGGGCTCCGCATGGGACAGCAGACCAAGCTCGCCACCTCCCTCGTCGTCCGCGAGGACTCGCTGACCCTGTACGGCTTCGCCGACGACGACGAGCGCCAGACCTTCGAGCTGCTCCAGACCGCGAGCGGCGTCGGCCCGCGCCTGGCCCAGGCGATGCTCGCGGTGCACTCGCCCGACGCCCTGCGCAGAGCCGTCGCGACGGCCGACGAGAAGGCGCTCACCGCCGTACCCGGCATCGGCAGGAAGGGTGCCCAGAAGCTGCTCCTGGAACTGAAGGACCGGCTCGGCGAACCGCTCGGCGCCCCGGCTGTCGGTACGCCCGTCAGCGCCGGCGGCTGGCGCGACCAGCTGCACGCGGCCCTGATCGGCCTCGGGTACGCGACCCGGGAGGCCGACGAGGCCGTGACCGCCGTGGCTCCGCAGGCCGAGGCCGCCGAGGGCGCTCCGCAGGTCGGCCAGTTGCTGAAGGCCGCCCTCCAGACCCTGAACCGCGCCCGCTGAACCCCCACACACCGAGGCACATCATGAACTGGGACGACACCACCGACGCCCCCGCCGCCGAGCGGCTCGTCGGCGCGGCAGCCGACGGTGAGGACCAGGCCGTCGAGGCCGCCCTGCGCCCCAAGGACCTGGACGAGTTCATCGGCCAGGAGAAGGTCCGCGAACAGCTCGACCTCGTCCTGCGCGCCGCACGCGCGCGTGGCGCCACCGCCGACCATGTGCTGCTCTCCGGCGCCCCCGGCCTCGGCAAGACCACCCTGTCGATGATCATCGCGGCCGAGATGGGCGCCCCCATCCGCATCACCTCGGGCCCGGCCATCCAGCACGCGGGCGACCTCGCGGCGATCCTCTCCTCCCTCCAGGAGGGCGAGGTCCTCTTCCTCGACGAGATCCACCGCATGTCCCGGCCCGCCGAGGAGATGCTGTACATGGCGATGGAGGACTTCCGCGTCGACGTCATCGTCGGCAAGGGCCCGGGAGCCACCGCCATCCCCCTGGAGCTGCCCCCGTTCACCCTGGTCGGCGCCACCACGCGCGCGGGACTGCTGCCGCCCCCGCTGCGCGACCGCTTCGGCTTCACCGCGCACATGGAGTTCTACGAACCGGCCGAACTGGAGCGGGTCATCCACCGCTCGGCGAGTCTCCTGGAGGTCGAGGTCGAGCCGGAGGGCGCCGCCGAGATCGCCGGCCGCTCCCGCGGCACCCCCCGCATCGCCAACCGCCTGCTGCGCCGCGTCCGGGACTACGCCCAGGTCAAGGCCGACGGGCTGATCACCAAGGACATCGCGGCGGCCGCCCTCGCCGTCTACGAGGTGGACGAGCGCGGCCTCGACCGCCTCGACCGCGGTGTGCTGGAAGCCCTGCTCAAGCTGTTCGGCGGCGGCCCGGTCGGCCTGTCCACGCTCGCTGTCGCGGTGGGGGAGGAGCGTGAGACGGTGGAAGAGGTCGCCGAGCCCTTCCTGGTACGGGAGGGCCTGCTGGCCCGCACCCCGCGCGGCCGGGTCGCCACGCCTGCCGCATGGGCGCATCTCGGCCTCACCCCGCCCCGCTCCCAGACCGGTGGAAACGGACAACAGGACCTGTTCGGGGCGTGACGGCGCCGTCACCGTTCCGAGACGGCGAGGCCAGTGGCCGCGGCAGGAACCCCGGTGCCATGCTGAGCGTTGTTCCATGCGCGCGGACTCGCTTAGACTCCGCCGATGCCGTCTTTGTCGGCGGCGTACATACCCCCAACCATCTGGCCGCTCACAGCGCGGTCGTGTGAAGGAAGTACCGACCGTGAGTCTCCTGACCCTCCTCCCGTTCATTGTGCTCATCGGGGCCATGTTCCTCATGACCCGGTCGGCCAAGAAGAAGCAGCAGCAGGCCGTGGACATGCGGAACCAGATGCAGCCCGGCAGCGGCGTCCGCACCATCGGGGGCATCTACGCCACGGTCAAGGAAGTGAACGAGGACACCGTCCTCGTCGACGCCGGCCCGGGCGTCGAGCTCCTCTTCGCCAAGAACGCCATCGGTGCCGTGCTCAGCGACGACGAGTACAACCGCGTCGTCCACGGCGTCGAGCACGACCTGAAGTCCGACGCCGACATCGTCCCGGACGACGCCTCCTCCCTCACCGAGACCGACGACTCCGCCGCCGACGCCGGCGATGACGACAAGGCCGTCGACCTCGGCAAGAAGGACGCGGCCGACGAGCCGGCCGGCGACGACGCCCAGGCCGATGACACCCCGGCCGCCGAGGCGAAGACGGACGCAGAGCCGAAGAAGACCGACGGCGACTCCGAGCCGAAGTAGTCGTTTCCCGGGGTGCGCGGGTCCGGCCCGCGCGCCCCGGGACACGCCCAGCTCGCACGGAGTCCCGACACCATGTCATGGCCGCCCGTCCGCCGATCCGGAGCGAGGTGGCCCGAGAGGGAGTACGAGAAGGTGGCCACACCTAAAAAGGGCCGGAGCGCGAGCACCCAGAGCAAGCCGGGTCGCTCGCTGGTCCTGATTCTGATCGCCCTCGTGGCGCTCACCGGTGGGATGTTCGCTTCGGGGCACACGAAACCACGTCTCGGCATCGACCTGGCCGGCGGCACGAGCATCACGCTCCGCGCGGTCCCCGAAGCCGGCAACGAGGCGGCCATCAACAAGACCAACATGGACACCGCCGTCTCCATCATGGAACGACGTGTCAACGGTCTTGGCGTCTCGGAGTCCGAGGTCCAGACGCAGGGCCGGGAAAACATCATCGTCAACATCCCCAAGGGGACGAACTCCGAGCAGGCCCGCAAGCAGGTCGGCACCACCGCCAAGCTCTACTTCCGCCCCGTCCTCGCCACCGAGGTCGCCGGCGGCAAGGGCACGGCCAGCCCCTCCCCGAGCCCCACCGGCAGCCCCTCGGACAAGCCGTCCGGCAAGGCCACCGACAAGCCCGAGGCCACCGACAAGGACTCCGCCTCCCCGTCGCCCACCACGCAGGGCCGCGCGGTCACCGACGCGCTGAAGGCCGACGCCACACCGTCGGCGAGCGCCTCGGACGACAAGGCCAAGGCCAGCCCCTCCCCGTCGGCGAGCGGCGGCTCCGCCGAGGCCGAGGCGAGCGCGCTGCAGGCGAAGTACGCCAAGCTCGACTGCACCAACGAGAAGACCCGCTCCACCGTGGGCGACGGCGTCAAGGCCTCCGAGATGACCCTGGCCTGCGGCAAGAACTCGCAGGGCCAGTGGCAGAAGTACATCCTCGGCCCCGCCGAGGTCGACGGCACGGACGTGGACAAGGCCCAGGCCGTCCTGAACACACAGACCGGTGCGGGCTGGACGGTCACGATGGACTTCACGGACGGCGGCGCCAAGAAGTTCGCGAACATCACCGGCAAGCTGGCGCAGAACCAGTCGCCGCAGAACCAGTTCGCGATCGTCCTGGACGGCGACGTGGTCTCCGACCCGTACGTCCGGCAGGCCCTGACCGGCGGCAACGCCGAGATCTCCGGCAACTTCAACCAGCAGTCCGCCCAGGACCTCTCCAACATGCTGTCCTACGGCGCGCTGCCGCTGACCTTCAAGGTCGACAGCATGACGACCGTGACCGCGGCGCTGGGTGGTGACCAGCTGCAGGCCGGGCTGATCGCCGGCGCCATCGGTCTCGCGCTGGTCGTCATCTACCTGCTGGCGTACTACCGCGGCCTGTCGTTCATCGCGCTCCTCTCGCTGCTGGTCTCCGCGGCCCTCACCTACACGCTCATGGCCCTGCTCGGCCCGGCCATCGGCTTCGCGCTGAACCTGCCGGCCGTGTGCGGCGCCATCGTCGCCATCGGCATCACCGCGGACTCGTTCATCGTGTACTTCGAACGCGTCCGTGACGAGATCCGCGAGGGCCGCTCCCTGCGCCCCGCCGTCGAGCGGGCCTGGCCGCGCGCCCGGCGCACCATCCTGGTCTCCGACTTCGTGTCGTTCCTCGCCGCCGCGGTGCTGTTCGCCGTCACCGTCGGCAAGGTCCAGGGCTTCGCGTTCACGCTCGGCCTGACCACCCTGCTCGACGTGGTCGTCGTGTTCCTCTTCACCAAGCCGCTGCTGACACTGATGGCCCGCCGCCCGTTCTTCGCGAACGGCCACAAGTGGTCCGGCCTCGACCCGAAGAGCCTGGGCGCCCAGCCGCCGCTGCGCCGTACCCGCCGCCCCGCCGGCCCTGTCGACCCGAAGGAGGCCTGAGATGTCGAAACTCGGCAACCTCGGCGCCCGACTCCACCGCGGCGAGGTCGGCTACGACTTCGTCAAAAACCGCAAGATCTGGTACGGCGTCTCGATCCTGATCACCATCCTGGCCATCGCCGGCCTGGCGGTGCGCGGCCTGAACATGGGCATCGAGTTCCAGGGCGGCGCGGTCTTCAACACCCCGAAGAACACCAGCGCCTCGGTGTCCCAGGCCGAGCGGTACGCGGAGGAGGCCTCCGGCCACGACGCGATCGTCCAGAAGCTCGGCGACGGCAGCATGCGCATCCAGGTCGCCGGAATCGACACCGGCGCGGCGAACGACATCAAGAACACGCTCGCCGACGACCTCAAGATCGACTCGGAGCAGATCAACGCCGAGCTGGTCGGCCCCAGCTGGGGTGAGCAGATCGCCAACAAGGCCTGGCAGGGCCTCGGCATCTTCCTGATCCTCGTGGTGATCTATCTGGCGATCGCCTTCGAGTGGCGCATGGCCATCGCCGCCTTCGTCGCACTGATCCACGACATCACCATCACGGTCGGTATCTACGCCCTCGTCGGCTTCGAGGTCACGCCCGGCACGGTGATCGGTCTGCTCACGATCCTCGGCTACTCGCTCTACGACACGGTCGTGGTCTTCGACAGCCTCAAGGAACAGACCAAGGACATCACCAAGCAGACCCGCTGGACCTACAGCGACGTCGCCAACCGCTCGATCAACAGCACCCTGGTCCGCTCGATCAACACCACGGTGGTCGCGCTGCTGCCGGTCGCGGGCCTGCTGTTCATCGGTGGCGGTGTCCTCGGCGCCGGCATGCTCAACGACATCTCGCTGTCGCTGTTCGTCGGTCTCGCCGCCGGTGCGTACTCCTCGATCTTCATCGCCACGCCGCTCGTCGCCGACCTCAAGGAGCGCGAGCCGCAGATGAAGGCCCTGAAGAAGCGCGTCCTGGCCAAGCGGGCCGCCAAGGGTGAGACCCCCCAGGCGGAGACCGGGGACGAGTCCTACGCCGACGAGCCCGAGGACGTCGCTCCGGCCGTCGTCGGCCCGCGCAACCAGCCGGCGTCCCGCAACCGCGGCCGGGGCCGCCCCTCGGGGAAGCGCCGATGACCGACATCAAGGAACTGCTGCTCAGCCGCATCAGGGACGTGGCCGACTATCCGGAGCCGGGCGTGATGTTCAAGGACATCACCCCGCTCCTGGCGGACCCGGCGGCGTTCACCGCGCTCACCGACGCTCTCGCCGAGATCGCCGTGGAGGCCGGTGCCACCAAGATCGTCGGCCTCGAGGCCCGCGGCTTCATCCTCGGCGCCCCGGTCGCCGTCCGCGCCGGCCTCGGCTTCATCCCCGTACGCAAGGCGGGCAAGCTCCCCGGAGCCACCCTCGGCCAGGCCTACGACCTGGAGTACGGCTCGGCCGAGATCGAGGTGCACGCCGAGGACCTGGTCGCCGACGACCGCGTCCTGATCGTCGACGACGTCCTCGCCACCGGCGGCACCGCCGAGGCCTCGGTCCAGCTCATCCGCCGGGCCGGAGCCGAGGTCGCCGGTCTCGCCGTCCTCATGGAGCTCGGATTCCTCAGCGGCCGGGCCCGTCTGGAGCCGGCTCTGCGCGGAGCCCCGCTGAAGGCGCTGCTCACGGTCTGACCAGCCCACAGCGGCCCGGTGGACACCGGCACGACACCGCGGAGGCGGGCCCGGAGGAATCCGGTGCCCGCCTCTCACGTTCCCTGGGTAGACGGTCCTCACATTGGCCTGAAGGCGATCCCGGGGCACAGGATCGCTACCATGGGGTCTCCGGAGCCTGACCGGGGGACCCGGAACGCGCACGAGGAGCCCTCTTGTCAGACGAGGCCCAGCACCTGACCGCCGCCAAGCCCGAGTCCGCCTCGGCAGCGGCCAAGCCCGCGCCGAACGCGCCGCACGCGAAGAACGACACCCGCGGGCCGGTCGAGCACGCCCAGTCGGCGCCCGTCGACAAGACCGCCGAGCAGTCGCGCCCCAAGCCGGCCCCTCCCGCGGTGCGCCAGGCCGGCGGCCAGCCCGCCCGCACCGGCTCCTCCAACCGCGTCCGTGCCCGCCTCGCCCGCCTCGGCGTCCAGCGCGCCAACCCGTACAACCCCGTGCTGGAGCCCTTGCTGCGCATAGTGCGCAGCAACGACCCGAAGATCGAGACGGCGACGCTCCGCCAGATCGAGAAGGCCTACCAGGTCGCCGAGCGCTGGCACCGCGGCCAGAAGCGCAAGAGCGGCGACCCCTACATCACGCACCCCCTCGCCGTGACCACGATCCTCGCCGAGCTGGGCATGGATCCGGCCACGCTGATGGCCGGCCTGCTGCACGACACGGTCGAGGACACCGAGTACGGCCTGGACGACCTGCGCCGTGACTTCGGCGACGTCGTCACCCTCCTCGTCGACGGCGTCACCAAGCTGGACAAGGTCAAGTTCGGCGAGGCGGCCCAGGCCGAGACCGTGCGCAAGATGGTCGTCGCCATGGCCAAGGACCCGCGCGTCCTGGTCATCAAGCTCGCCGACCGCCTGCACAACATGCGCACCATGCGCTACCTCAAGCGCGAGAAGCAGGAGAAGAAGGCGCGCGAGACCCTGGAGATCTACGCGCCGCTCGCCCATCGCCTCGGCATGAACACCATCAAGTGGGAGCTGGAGGATCTCGCCTTCGCGATCCTCTACCCCAAGATGTACGACGAGATCGTACGGCTGGTGGCCGAGCGGGCACCGAAGCGTGACGAATACCTGGCCATAGTCACCGACGAGGTCCAGCAGGACCTGCGGGCGGCCCGCATCAAGGCGACCGTCACCGGCCGCCCCAAGCACTACTACAGCGTCTACCAGAAGATGATCGTCCGCGGCCGTGACTTCGCGGAGATCTACGACCTGGTGGGCATCCGCGTCCTCGTGGACACGGTCCGCGACTGCTACGCGGCCCTCGGCACGGTGCACGCGCGATGGAACCCGGTCCCCGGCCGGTTCAAGGACTACATCGCGATGCCCAAGTTCAACATGTACCAGTCGCTGCACACGACGGTCATCGGCCCCGGCGGCAAGCCCGTCGAACTGCAGATCCGCACCTTCGACATGCACCGCCGCGCCGAGTACGGCATCGCCGCGCACTGGAAGTACAAGCAGGAGGCCGTCGCCGGCGCCTCGAAGGTGCGCACGGACGCACCCAAGTCCTCCGGCAAGGACAAGGACGCCATCAACGACATGGCGTGGCTGCGGCAGCTCCTGGACTGGCAGAAGGAGACCGAGGACCCGGGCGAGTTCCTGGAGTCCCTGCGCTTCGACCTCTCCCGCAACGAGGTCTTCGTCTTCACCCCCAAGGGCGACGTCATAGCGCTCCCGGCCAGTGCCACCCCGGTGGACTTCGCGTACGCCGTCCACACCGAGGTCGGCCACCGCACCATCGGTGCCCGGGTGAACGGCCGCCTGGTGCCCCTCGAGTCCACCCTCGACAACGGCGACCTGGTCGAGGTCTTCACCTCCAAGGCGTCCGGCGCCGGCCCCTCCCGCGACTGGCTCGGCTTCGTCAAGTCACCGCGCGCCCGCAACAAGATCCGGGCCTGGTTCTCCAAGGAGCGCCGCGACGAGGCGATCGAGCAGGGCAAGGACGCCATCGTCCGCGCGATGCGCAAGCAGAACCTGCCGATCCAGCGCATCCTGACCGGCGACTCCCTGGTGACCCTCGCGCACGAGATGCGCTACGCCGACATCTCCGCGCTGTACGCGGCGATCGGCGAGGGCCATGTCTCCGCGCAGAACATCGTGCAGAAGCTCGTCCAGGCCCTCGGCGGCGAGGAGGCCGCCACCGAGGAGATCGACGAGTCGGTCCCGCCGGCCCGCGGACGCAGCCGCAAACGCCGCTCCAGCGCCGACCCGGGCGTCGTCGTGAAGGGCGTCGATGACGTGTGGGTCAAGCTGGCCCGCTGCTGTACGCCCGTCCCCGGCGACCCCATCATCGGCTTCGTGACCCGCGGTAGTGGTGTATCGGTTCACCGCAACGACTGCGTGAACGTGGAGTCACTGTCCCGCGAGCCCGAGCGCATCCTCGAGGTGGAGTGGGCGCCCACCCAGTCCTCGGTCTTCCTGGTCGCCATCCAGGTCGAGGCCCTGGACCGCTCCCGGCTGCTGTCGGACGTCACCCGCGTGCTGTCCGACCAGCACGTCAACATCCTCTCCGCGGCCGTCCAGACCTCCCGCGACCGCGTCGCCACCTCCCGCTTCACCTTCGAGATGGGCGACCCGAAGCATCTCGGCCATGTGCTGAAGGCGGTCCGGGGGGTGGAGGGCGTCTACGACGTGTACCGGGTGACGTCGGCGCGCAGCAGGTCGTGACGACCACGCGAAAGAGCACGTGAAAGAGGGCCCCGTACGGCAGGTACGGGGCCCTCTTCCGCGACCGGCTGATCAGCCTCCGAACTCCTGCAGGCCCTTCTGCGCCTGGTCCAGCAGCGCCTGGCGGCCCTCGAGCTCACGCTCGAGCTTGTCGGCCTTGGCGTTGTTGCCCTGCGCACGGGCCTGCTCGATCTGACCCCGCAGCTTGTCCACGGCGGCCTGGAGCTGGCCGGTCAGACCCTCGGCACGCGCGCGTGCCTCCGGGTTCGTACGGCGCCACTCGGCCTCCTCGGACTCCTGGAGGGCCCGCTCGACGGCGTGCATCCGGCCCTCGACCTTCGGCCGCGCGTCGCGCGGCACATGGCCGATGGCCTCCCAGCGCTCGTTGACGGAACGGAACGCGGCCCGGGCCGCCTTCAGGTCCGTGATCGGCAGGAGCTTCTCGGCCTCCTCGGCCAGCTCCTCCTTGAGCTTCAGGTTCTCCGCCTGCTCGGCGTCCCGCTCGGCGAAGACCGAGCTGCGGGCCGCGAAGAAGACGTCCTGGGCGCCGCGGAAGCGGTTCCACAGATCGTCCTCGTGCTCACGCTGCGCACGGCCGGCGGCCTTCCACTCGGCCATCAGCTCGCGATAGCGGGCCGCCGTCACACCCCAGTCCGTCGAGTTCGACAGCGCCTCGGCCTCGGAGACCAGCCGTTCCTTGGTCCGCCGCGCCTCCTCGCGCTGGGCGTCCAGCTGCGCGAAGTGCTGCTTGCGCCGCTTGGAGAACGCCGACCGCGCGTGCGAGAACCGGTGCCACAGGTCGTCGTCGGACTTGCGGTCCAGCCGCGGCAGGCCCTTCCAGGTGTCCACCAGGGCCCGCAGCCGCTCACCGGCCGCCCGCCACTGGTCGGACTGCGACAGCTCCTCCGCCTCGGCGACCAGCGCCTCCTTGGACTTGCGCGCCTCGTCGGACTGCCTCGCCCGCTGCGCCTTGCGCTCCTCGCGGCGCGCCTCCACCTGTTCCACGAGCTTGTCCAGCCGGACCCGCAGGGCATCCAGGTCGCCCACCACGTGGTGCGCGTCGACCTGCTCCCGGATGTGGTCGATGGCGACCTGAGCGTCCTTCGCCGACAGGTCGGTGGTCTTCACTCGCTTCTCGAGGAGGCCGATCTCGACAACCAGGCCCTCGTACTTGCGCTCGAAATAGGCCAGCGCCTCCTCGGGGGAGCCTGCCTGCCAGGAACCGACGACCTGCTCGCCCTCGGCCGTACGCACGTACACGGTCCCCGTCTCGTCGACGCGGCCCCACGGGTCGCTGCTCACAGCGCCTCCTCCACATGATGCCTGCGAGGGGCCTCAGCACCCCCGGGCATCGTCCACAGTTTCGTCACGGCCAACATAGGCGACCGGCGGGGGGCGTGTCCGCATCCCGCGCGACCGAAATTTCGCAGTTGGGGGTCAGGATTCGCTGATCGTGGCCTTGTTGATCACGACCGTCGCATTGGGCGCCGTGTTGCCCGTCTGAGGGTCGGGGGCCTGCGCCCCGGCCTTGGCGATCTTCGTCAGGACCTTCATGCCCGCCTCGGACACCGTACCGAACGGTGTGTAGTCGGGCGGAAGCTGACTGTCCTGGTAGACGAGGAAGAACTGGCTGCCGCCGCTGTCCCGCCCCTGCTTCGTCTGGGCGTTGTACTGGTTCGCCATCGCGACCGTGCCCGCCGGGTACACCCCGCCCTTGAGGCTCTTGTCCTTGAGGTTCTCGTCCGGGATCGTGTAGCCCGGTCCGCCCATGCCGGTGCCCTGCGGGTCACCGCACTGCAGGACGTAGATGTTCTGGCTGGTGAGCCGGTGGCACTTGCTGTGGTCCAAGTACCCCTTGCCGAGAAGGTAGTTGAACGAGTTGACGGTGTGCGGCGCCGCCGACGCCTTCAGCGCGACGTCTATCTCACCGCACGTCGTGTCCAGCTTCATCGTGTACTTCGCCGACTCGTCGATCGACAGCGCCGGTTCCTTCTTCCAGGTCTCCGACTTGACCTTGCCCGCGGCGGGCTTCTCGCACGGGTCCGGGGCCTTGCTGGGAGTGGCGCTCGGCGTGACGTCCGCGTTCGCGTTCTCCGTCTTGCCGTCGTCCTCGAACGGCTTGGTCAGGAAGACCGTCACGGAGAGCACCACGACCACGCCGAGAACCGAGGCGATCACGGAGTTGCGGATACGGGCCTTGCGTCGAGCGTCCGTGCGTCGCTGCTGCTGCCGCAAGAACTTCTCCCGGGCGAGCTGACGCCGCCGCTGTTCCTGGCTGACCACCGGGTTCTCTCCTCATGGGTCTCGAACGTCGACCGGTACGCGTGCGTCCTGTGTGCCGACCGCCTGCGTGTGCCCCGTACCGTATATGGGTTCGCTGAGGAATCGGCAGCGCCGGTAGGCTCTGTCACCAGCCACAGCCTCCCGTATCGACACAACGAAGGACGATCGTGCTCATTGCCGGGTTCCCCGCCGGGGCCTGGGGGACGAACTGCTACCTCGTCGCCCCCGCCGCCGGTGAGGAGTGCGTGATCATCGACCCCGGCCATCAGGCCGCCGACGGCGTCGAGGAAGCGATCAGAAAACATCGGCTCAAGCCCGTCGCCGTCGTCCTCACCCACGGCCACATCGACCACGTGGCCTCGGTCGTCCCGGTGTGCGGCGCGCACGACGTGCCGGCCTGGATCCACCCCGACGACCGGTACATGATGAACGACCCCGAGAAGGGGATCGGCCGTTCCATCGGGATGCCGCTCCTGGGTGAACTGACCGTGGGGGAGCCGGACGACGTCAAGGAGCTGGCCGACGGGGCGAAGCTGGAGCTGGCGGGCCTGGAGCTGTCCGTCGCGCACGCGCCCGGCCATACCAAGGGGTCGGTGACCTTCGGCATGCCCGAGGCGGCGGACATCCCGCCGATCCTGTTCTCGGGCGACCTGCTGTTCGCCGGCTCCATCGGACGCACCGACCTGCCCGGCGGTGACATGGCCGAGATGCTCGACTCGCTGGGCCGCGTGTGCCTGCCGCTCGACGACTCGACCGTGGTGCTGTCCGGCCACGGCCCCCAGACGACCATCGGCCAGGAGCGCGCCACCAATCCGTATCTGCGGCAGGTGGCGGCCGGCCAGGGAGCCCACGACGCTCCCCGACGAGGAATGTGACGAGACCCTCCGTGAGCACCTTCAAGGCCCCCAAGGGCACGTACGACCTGATCCCGCCGGACTCCGCGAAGTACCTGGCGGTCCGTGAGGCGATCGCCGCCCCGCTGCGGGACTCCGGCTACGGCTACATCGAGACGCCCGGCTTCGAGAACGTCGAGCTCTTCGCACGCGGTGTCGGCGAGTCGACGGACATCGTCACGAAGGAGATGTACGCCTTCGAGACCAAGGGCGGTGACAGGCTGGCCCTGCGCCCCGAGGGCACGGCGTCCGTCCTCCGAGCCGCGCTGGAGGCCAACCTGCACAAGGCGGGCAACCTCCCGGTCAAGCTCTGGTATTCCGGCTCGTACTACCGCTACGAGCGTCCCCAGAAGGGCCGTTACCGCCACTTCTCGCAGGTCGGTGCCGAGGCGATCGGCGCGGAGGACCCGGCGCTGGACGCCGAGCTGATCATCCTGGCCGACCAGGCGTACCGCTCGCTGGGCCTGAGCGACTTCCGGATCCTGCTCAACAGCCTGGGCGACAAGGAGTGCCGCCCGGTGTACCGGACGGCACTGCAGGACTTCCTGCGCGGCCTGGAGCTGGACGAGGACACCCTGCGCCGGGCGGAGATCAACCCGCTGCGCGTCCTGGACGACAAGCGTGAGTCGGTCCAGAAGCAGCTGGGGGACGCCCCGCTGCTGCGCGACTACCTCTGCGACGCGTGCAAGGCGTACCACGAGGAGGTCCGCGAGCTGATCACGGCCGCGGGCGTCGCCTTCGAGGACGATGTGAAGCTGGTCCGCGGCCTGGACTACTACACCCGCACCACCTTCGAGTTCGTCCACGACGGTCTGGGCTCCCAGTCAGCGGTGGGCGGCGGCGGCCGCTACGACGGCCTGTCCGAGATGATCGGCGGCCCGGCCCTGCCGTCCGTCGGCTGGGCCCTCGGCGTCGACCGCACGGTCCTCGCCCTGGAGGCGGAGGGCATCGAGCTCGAACTCCCCGCCACCACCAGCGTGTTCGCCGTCCCGCTCGGCGAGGAGGCCCGCCGGGTCCTGTTCGCCAAGGTCACGGAACTCCGCAAGAACGGCATCGCCGCGGACTTCTCCTACGGCGCCAAGGGCCTCAAGGGCGCCATGAAGAACGCCAACCGCAGCGGCGCCCGTTACACGGTCGTCGCCGGCGAGCGCGACCTCGCCGAGGGCGTCGTCCAGCTCAAGGACATGGAGTCGGGCGAGCAGACGGCGGTGGGCGTGAACGAGATCGTGGCGGAGCTGGAGGCCCGGCTGGGCTGACGTGAGCGCGAAGGCGCCGGAGACACCCGGCGCCTTCCTCACTGCTCCAGCAGCCCGTACCGCATCGCGCTGGTGACGGCGGCCGTCCGGTCGTCCACCCCCAGCTTGCCGAAGATCCGCAGCAGGTAGGTCTTCACCGTCGACTCCCCGATGAACAGATGCCGTCCGATTTCCGCGTTCGTGCAGCCCTCGGCGACCAGGCGCAGTACGGCCGTCTCGCGCTCCGAGAGCCGGGGCCGGTCCGGCTTGGCCCGCAGCCGGTCCACCAGCCGGGCCGCGACGGACGGGGCCAGTACCGTCTCGCCGCGTGCCGCCGCCCGTACGGCCTCGGCGAGTTCGGCACGCGGCAGGTCCTTCAGCAGATAGCCCGCGGCCCCGGCCTCCACCGCCCGCAGGATGTCCCGGTCGGTCTCGTACGTCGTCAGCACGACCACCCGGCACGGCAGGCCTGCCCGCGTCATCCGCACGATGGAATCCACACCGCCGCCACCGGGCATCCGCAGATCCATCAGCACGATGTCCGGCCGCAACTCCGCCGCCAGCGCCTCCGCCTGCGGACCGCTGGACGCGTCGGCGACGACCTCCAGGTCCGACTCGGCACTGAGCATCGCCCGCAGCCCCTCCCGTACGACGGGATGGTCGTCGGCCAGGATGATCCGGATCACGGCATCTCCCTCCGCACGACCGGCAGTCGGACGGTCACGGCCGTGCCCTCACCCGGGGCACTGCGCACCTCCGCGGTCCCGCCCACCTCTACGGCCCGGGCCCGCAGCCCCGCGAGACCGTATCCGCCGCGGACCGCTGCCGGGTCGAAACCGCAGCCGTCGTCCCGCACGGACACCATGAGCGACTCGTCCCCGTACGCCAGCGACACGCCGACCTTCACCGAACTCCCGGCGTGCTTACGGGCGTTGGCCAGCGCCTCCTGGCAGGCGCGCAGGGCGACCACCTCGGGTCCGGCGGGCAGCGTCCGCACCGGCCCGGTCACCTCCAGCCTCGCGTCATGGCGGGCCGCGAGCCGGTGCAGCGCGTCCGGCAGGGTCGCGCCGTCCAGGTCGACGGGAGCGCCCCCGGCGACCAGGGCCCGGGCCTCGGCGAGGTTCTGCCGGGCCGTGTCGTCCATCAGCCGCAGATGACGCCGCGCCGCGGGCACGTCGTGATCCAGCTCCGCCTCGACCGCCTGGATCAGCATCACCAGACTCGTGAACCCCTGCGCGAGCGTGTCGTGGATCTCCCGGGCCAGCCGCTCCCGCTCGGCCAGCGCCCCGTGGGCCTCGGACAGCCGGCCGACCTCGTGCCGGCTGGCGTCCAGCTCCGCGATCAACTCGGCCCGCTCCTGGCTCTGCTCGATGATCCGGATCGTCCAGCTGCCGAGCGCCACCGAGAACACCAGGGTGACCAGGCAGAAGAGCACATTGAAGACCACATCCCGGGCGTCGGGGCGCCACAGCAGCGCCCAGCCCACCACGGGCACGAGGTTGATCACGGCCACGGCGACCAGCGCCGACCGCGACCGCAGCGTCATGAAGCACTGCGGGATCAGCGCGAAGGCCAGCAGCCGCGTCTCACCGGCGAGGACGGCCGACGGCAGGAACAGCGCCAGCGCCGCCGTCAGATAGCCGATGGTCCGCCGCTGGTCGGGCGGGTCGCCCTGGATCAGCCGGCGCCCGACCCCCACGTACAGCGGGACCAGCGGGACGAGCAGCGCCGCGGCGATCGCGCGGACCGGCCAGCCGGGATGCTCCGCGGCCAGCACATAGGCCACGGTGACGACCCAGATGAGCGCGAAGTACGTGTCCCAGAGCCGGAACGAGCGCTCCCAGGTGTAGGCGCTGCCGGCATCCGCCGTATCGCTCATCCCTCGCGCCGGTCCTTCCAGCGGAACGTCAGCAGGCACAGCGCCAATCCTCCGACGCACCACGCGGCGAGCACCAGAGCCACGCGTCCCAGCTCCCAGCTCCCCGCCTGCTCCAGCACCTGCGCCGACTCCGGCAGGAACACCCCGCGCAGCCCCTGGCACATCCACTTGAGCGGGAACAGCGCCCCGATCGTCAGCATCCAGTCCGGGATGGTGCCGATGGCGATGTACACCCCGGAGATGAACTGCAGCACCAGGAACGGCAGCACGACCACGGAACTGGCGCTGGTCGCGGACTTCGGCACGGAACTGATCGCGATGCCGAGCAGGGCGCACGCCGTGATGCCGAGCACGAAGATCCACGCCAGGTCGAACCAGCGGCCCGCGTCCGAGGGCAGGTCCACGTCGTACAGGGTGGTACCGACGGCGAGCAGGATCACCGTCTCCAGCAGACCGGTGAAAAGAACCAGCCAGATCTTGCCGAGGAAGTACGCCGTGGGCGGCATCGGCGTACCGCGCAGCCGGCGCAGCACCTTGTCCTGCCGCTCGACGGCGATCGAGATGCCGAGCGCCTGGAAACTCGTCGACATGATGCCGGCGGCCATCATCGCCGGGACGTACAACTGCGAGGCGGTGATGCCCGCGCCCTCCACGTCGTCCTTGAAGATCGACGCGAACAGGAACAGGAAGACGACCGGGAAGGCGAAGGTGAACACCACCTGGTCGCGCTGCCGGAAGAACTGCCTGATCTCCAGCGCGCCCCGCCCCAGCCCGAGCCCCCAGGCCCCGGGCAGCCGCTCGCCACCGACGTCACCGCGCTTCCGTACGACGGTCGCGGTCATCGCGGGTCCTCCTGACCGGTGAGCCGGAGATAGACATCCTCCAGCGTGGGCCGGCTCACCGTCAGCCCCGGGATCTCGCCGTCGAAGCGGTGCAGGAGCCCGGCGATCGTCCGGGTCGGCGTCTCGGTGCGCGCGACGCGCGGCGAGCCGTCCGGCTCCGTCCACCCGACCACGGCCTCCGTGCCGAACCGTTCCCGCAGCGCCCCGGGCTCGCCCTCGGCGACGATCCGGCCCTCGGCGACGATGGCCAGCCGGTGCGCGAGGGCCTCCGCCTCCTCCAGGTAGTGCGTGGTCAGCAGGATCGTCGTGCCGTCGTCGGCCAGGGCGCGGATCAGCGACCAGAACTGCCGCCGGGCAGCCGGGTCGAACCCGGTCGTCGGCTCGTCCAGGAGCAGCAGGTCCGGGCCGCCGATCACGCCGAGCGCCACGTCAAGGCGCCGCCGCTGACCGCCCGACAGCGCCTTGATCCGGCTCTCCGCCTTCGCCTCCAGACCGACCAGGCCGATGACCTCCCCGGGGTCGCGCGGCCGGGGGTAGTAGCGGGCGAAGTGCCCTACGGTCTCCCGGACCGTCAACTCGGCGGGCGCGGATTCGTCCTGCCAGACGATTCCGACGCGTGAGCGCCACGCGCGCGTGGCGGTCGCCGGGTCCGACCCGAGCACGGACACCTCGCCCGCGTCCCGGGTCCGGTTGCCCTGGAGGATCTCCACCGTGGTGCTCTTGCCCGCGCCGTTCGGGCCGAGCAGGCCGAACACCTCGCCGCGCCGGATGCCGAGATCGACGCCGTCGACGGCGGTCACGTCCCCGTAGCGCTTGCGCAGCCCTCGCACGTCCACGGCGAGGTCGTACCCGTGTGCTGTCATGCGACGATCGTCGGCCGGAACCGAACGTTCAGGGCCGACCGTGCGGCCATGCTTATGTCCACTGAACGGTGGACAGAGGCCCGTGTGCGGCACAATGGCCATGCCCGAAGATGGTCAGGCCTCAAGCGACGGAATCGGCGTGATGAGCAAGACGACAGTCAAGGACGTCTCCATGGAGCCCGAGACGGAGCGCGCCGAGACCGCGCCCCGCACCGAGGGCGGCAGCCGGGCCCTCGCCCTGCTGCTGGTGATCACCGGCGCGGCCGGACTGCTCGCCGCCTGGGTCATCACGATCGACAAGTTCAAGCTCCTCGAGGCCAAGGTCGAGGGCAAGACGTTCACGCCCGGCTGCAGCCTCAACCCCGTCGTCTCCTGCGGCAGCGTCATGGAGAGCAAGCAGGCCGCCGTCTTCGGCTTCCCGAACCCGATGCTCGGCCTCGTCTGCTACGGCATCGTCATCGCCGTCGGCATCAGCCTCCTGGCCCGCGCCCGCTACCCGCGCTGGTACTGGCTCACCTTCAACGCCGGCTGCCTGTTCGGCGTCGTCTTCTGCGCCTGGCTGACGTTCCAGTCCCTGTACCGGATCAACGCACTGTGCCTGTGGTGCTCCCTGGCCTGGGTCGCGACGATCCTCATGTTCTGGTACGTGACGTCGTTCAACATCCGCAAGGGCTTCCTCCCGGCCCCGAACTGGCTCAAGAGCTTCTTCGGCGAGTTCACCTGGGTCCTGCCCGTGCTGCACATCGGGATCATCGGCATGCTGATCCTGACCCGCTGGTGGGACTTCTGGACCAGCTGACCCGGCCGGTCCGGGGCCCCGCGGGATTGTCAGTGCCGTGACTTAGGGTTTCTGACGTGGAGCCCGACCTGTTCACCGCCGCAGCAGAAGAACGCCAGGAGAAGGAACCGTCCAGCAGCCCCCTGGCGGTCCGGATGCGCCCGCGCACCCTCGACGAGGTCGTGGGACAGCAGCATCTGCTCAAGCCGGGCTCGCCCCTGCGCAGACTGGTCGGCGAGGCCTCCGGCCCCGCCGGCGCCTCCTCCGTGATCCTCTGGGGCCCGCCCGGCACCGGCAAGACCACCCTGGCGTACGTCGTCTCCAAGGCCACAGACGCCCGCTTCGTCGAACTGTCGGCGATCACCGCGGGCGTCAAGGAGGTCCGCGCGGTCATCGACGGCGCCCGCCGCGCCTCCGGCGGCTACGGCAAGGAGACCGTCCTCTTCCTCGACGAGATCCACCGCTTCAGCAAGGCCCAGCAGGACTCCCTGCTCCCGGCCGTCGAGAACCGCTGGGTGACGCTGATCGCGGCGACGACGGAGAACCCGTACTTCTCGGTGATCTCGCCCCTGCTGTCCCGCTCGCTGCTGCTCACCCTCGAACCGCTCACGGACGACGACATCAAGGGCCTCGTCCAGCGCGCTCTCACCGACGAGCGCGGCCTCACGGGCGCCGTCGCCCTTCCCGAGGAGACCGAGAGCCACCTCCTGCGCATCGCCGGCGGCGACGCCCGCCGCGCCCTCACCGCCCTGGAGGCGGCCGCCGGAGCCGCCCTCGACAAGGGCGAGACGGAGATCGGCCTGACCACCCTGGAGGAGACGGTCGACCGGGCCGCCGTGAAGTACGACCGCGACGGCGACCAGCACTACGACGTCGCAAGCGCCCTGATCAAGTCCATCCGCGGCTCCGACGTCGATGCCGCCCTGCACTATCTGGCCCGGATGATCGAGGCCGGCGAGGACCCCCGCTTCATCGCCCGCCGCCTGATGATCTCCGCAAGCGAGGACATCGGCCTGGCCGATCCGAACGCCCTGCCGATCGCGGTCGCCGCCGCCCAGGCCGTCGCCATGATCGGCTTCCCCGAGGCCGCCCTCACCCTCAGCCACGCCACGATCGCGCTGGCCCTGGCGCCCAAGTCCAACGCCGCGACCACCGCGATCGGCGCCGCCCTGGAGGACGTACGCAAGGGGCTGGCCGGGTCCGTGCCCGCGCATCTGCGCGACAGCCACTACAAGGGCGCGACCAAGATCGGCCACGGCCAGGGCTATGTCTACCCGCACGACCTGACCGAGGGCATCGCCGCCCAGCAGTACGCCCCGGACGCGCTCAAGAACCGCGAGTACTACACACCGACCCGGCACGGCGCGGAGGCCCGCTACGCGGACGCGGTCGAATGGACCCGGAAGAACCTCGGTCGAAAGCGGTCCTGAGCACCCTGTAAACTCGGTCGGAGTGCCGCGTCCCGTGCAGTCAGAACGGGACAGTCGGCCGGAGCCGATCCTCGGACCGGCTCCAGGAGCGTCGCGCACCGTCGAACGGTGTCGCGGGCAGCCCACCACCACCCGTCCCGCGACGGGACCGGCCGGTGGGCCACTCGCGTGCTGCACGTATGTGCCCAGACCAGGGGAGCGGCTGCCCACCCCGTCCACGGACGAGGCGGGTTTCCCCGGCTGCGGATGCGACCTCCCACAACCCTGACAAGCCGAAACCAGGAAAAGAGAAACAGTGGCGAACCAGTCCCGCCCCAAGGTCAAGAAGTCGCGTGCCCTCGGCATCGCGCTGACCCCGAAGGCCGTCAAGTACTTCGAGGCCCGTCCCTACCCCCCGGGTGAGCACGGCCGCGGCCGCAAGCAGAACTCGGACTACAAGGTCCGTCTGCTCGAGAAGCAGCGTCTGCGCGCGCAGTACGACGTGTCCGAGCGCCAGCTCGTCCGCGCCTACGACCGCGCCTCCAAGGTCCAGGGCAAGACCGGTGAGGCCCTGATCATCGAGCTCGAGCGCCGTCTCGACGCGCTGGTCCTGCGTTCGGGCATCGCCCGCACGATCTACCAGGCCCGCCAGATGGTCGTCCACGGCCACATCGCGGTCAACGGCAAGAAGGTCGACAAGCCCTCCTTCCGTGTCCGTCCGGACGACGTCGTGCAGGTGCGCGAGCGCTCCAAGGAGAAGACGCTCTTCACGATCGCCCGTGAGGGTGGCTTCGCCCCCGACGGCGAGACCCCGCGCTACCTCCAGGTGAACCTCAAGGCCCTGGCGTTCCGCCTGGACCGTGAGCCGAACCGCAAGGAGATCCCGGTGATCTGCGACGAGCAGCTCGTCGTCGAGTACTACGCCCGCTGATCCTCGGCAGGCACGCGGTACAACAGCCCGCCGTCTCCCCGTCCCTTCCGGTCGGGCGAGGCGGCGGGCTTTCGCGAATCCGCCGTCGCCGGGCGGCAATCCGGTACGGAGCCGCACCCCCGGCGCGATAGGCTCGGGGCACGACTTTCTCGTATGCAGGCAGATGTTCAGGCACGTTTCAGGGAGCGGGTGCACACAGTGTCCGGTGGAGAGGTGGCCGGAATCCTGGTGGCCGTCTTCTGGGCGATCCTGGTCTCCTTCCTCGCCGTCGCGCTGGCGAGGCTGGCCCAGACGCTCAGGGCGACCACCAAGCTCGTGGCGGATGTGACCGACCAGGCCGTCCCGCTGCTGGCCGACGCCTCCTCGGCGGTGCGCTCCGCGCAGACCCAGATCGACCGGGTCGACTCGATCGCCTCCGACGTCCAGGAGGTGACGTCGAACGCCTCCGCGCTGTCGACCACCGTCGCCTCCACCTTCGGTGGCCCCCTGGTCAAGGTCGCCGCCTTCGGCTACGGCGTGCGCCGGGCCCTCGGCGGCCGCAAGGAGGACGTGCCCGCCAAGGCGTCCAGGCGTACCGTGATCGTGGGCCGCACGGTCTCTCGACGCGGCGCCCGAGGGAAGAGGGACTGAGAGCAAGCGATGTTCCGCCGTACCTTCTGGTTCACCACGGGCGTCGCCGCCGGCGTGTGGGCCACCACCAAGGTCAACCGCAAGCTGAAGCAGCTGACGCCCGAGAGCCTCGCCAGAACCGCGGGAAACAAGGCGATCGAGGCCGGCCACCGGCTCAAGGACCGCGCGGTCGACTTCGCGCTCGACGTCCGGGACAACATGGCCCAGCGGGAGGAAGAGCTGGGGGACGTCCTCGGCATCAACAGCGACCCCGAACTCCCCGCACCCCGGCGGTACACCGCCATCGAGAACCGCAGCAACCCGAAGTACGTCGACAGCGACAGGACGACGTACTCGTACAACCGGAATGAGGACCACTGATGGAGTCGGCTGAGATTCGCCGCCGCTGGTTGAGCTTCTTCGAGGAGCGCGGTCACACCGTCGTCCCTTCGGCGTCGCTCATCGCGGACGACCCGACTCTGCTCCTCGTCCCGGCCGGCATGGTGCCCTTCAAGCCCTACTTCCTGGGTGAGGTCAAGCCGCCCTTCGACCGCGCCACGAGCGTGCAGAAGTGCGTGCGCACGCCGGACATCGAAGAGGTCGGCAAGACCACCCGGCACGGCACGTTCTTCCAGATGTGCGGCAACTTCTCCTTCGGCGACTACTTCAAGGAAGGCGCCATCAAGTACGCCTGGGAGCTGCTCACCAGCCCCCAGGACAAGGGTGGTTACGCCCTGGAGCCGGAGAAGCTCTGGATCACCGTCTACAAGGACGACGACGAGGCCGAGCGCATCTGGCACGACGTCGTCGGCGTGCCGAAGGAGCGCATCCAGCGCCTCGGCATGAAGGACAACTACTGGTCCATGGGCGTCCCCGGACCCTGCGGCCCCTGTTCCGAGATCAACTACGACCGCGGCCCCGACTTCGGCGTCGAGGGCGGCCCCGCCGTCAACGACGAGCGGTACGTGGAGATCTGGAACCTCGTCTTCATGCAGTACGAGCGAGGCGAGGGCATCGGCAAGGACAACTTCGAGATCCTCGGCGACCTCCCCAGCCAGAACATCGACACGGGCCTCGGCCTCGAGCGACTCGCCATGATTCTGCAGGGCGTGCAGAACATGTACGAGATCGACACCTCCATGGCCGTCATCAAGAAGGCCACCGAGCTGACGGGTGTGGCCTACGGCGACGCCCATCACTCGGACGTCTCCCTGCGCGTGGTCACCGACCACATGCGCACCTCCGTGATGCTCATCGGCGACGGCGTGACCCCCGGCAACGAAGGCCGCGGTTACGTCCTGCGCCGCATCATGCGCCGCGCCATCCGCAACATGCGCCTGCTCGGTGCCACCGGTCCGGTCGTCAAGGACCTGATCGACACCGTGATCGGCATGATGGGCCAGCAGTACCCCGAGCTCATCACGGACCGCGAGCGCATCGAGAAGGTCGCCCTCGCCGAGGAGAACGCCTTCCTCAAGACGCTGAAGGCCGGCACCAACATCCTCGACACGGCCGTCACCGACACCAAGGCCTCCGGCGGCACCGTCCTGGCCGGCGACAAGGCCTTCCTGCTCCACGACACCTGGGGCTTCCCGATCGACCTCACCCTGGAGATGGCCGCCGAGCAGGGCCTCTCCGTGGACGAGGACGGCTTCCGCCGCCTGATGAAGGAGCAGCGGGAGCGCGCCAAGGCCGACGCCCAGGCCAAGAAGACCGGCCACGCCGGCACCGGCGCCTACCGCGAGATCGCCGACCAGGCCGGTGCCACCGACTTCATCGGCTACACCGCCACCGAGGGCGAGTCGAGGATCGTCGGCATCCTCGTCGACGGCGCCTCCTCCCCGGCCGCCACCGAGGGCGACGAGGTCGAGATCGTCCTCGACCGCACCCCGTTCTACGCCGAGGGCGGCGGCCAGATCGGCGACACCGGCCGGATCAAGGTCGACACCGGCGCCGTCATCGAGATCCGCGACTGCCAGAAGCCGGTCCCGGGCGTGTACGTTCACAAGGGCGTCGTCCAGGTCGGCGAGGTCACCGTCGGCGCCACGGCCCATGCCTCGATCGACTCCCGTCGCCGCACGGCCATCGCCCGCGCCCACTCGGCCACCCACCTCACCCACCAGGCGCTGCGCGACGCCCTCGGCCCGACGGCCGCCCAGGCCGGTTCCGAGAACCAGCCCGGCCGCTTCCGCTTCGACTTCGGCTCGCCGTCCGCCGTTCCCACGGCCGTGATGACCGACGTCGAGCAGCGGATCAACGAGGTCCTCTCCCGCGATCTGGACGTGCGCGCCGACGTCATGGGCATCGACGAGGCCAAGAAGGCCGGTGCCATCGCCGAGTTCGGCGAGAAGTACGGCGACCGTGTGCGCGTCGTGACCATCGGCGACTTCTCCAAGGAGCTGTGCGGCGGCACGCATGTGCACAACACCGCCCAGCTGGGCCTGGTGAAGCTGCTCGGCGAATCCTCCATCGGTTCGGGTGTCCGGCGCATCGAGGCCCTGGTGGGTGTCGACGCCTACAACTTCCTCGCCCGTGAGCACACGGTCGTCGCCCAGCTCCAGGAGCTGATCAAGGGCCGTCCCGAGGAACTCCCGGAGAAGGTCTCCGCCATGCTCGGCAAGCTGAAGGACGCCGAGAAGGAGATCGAGAAGTTCCGCGCCGAGAAGGTCCTCCAGGCCGCCGCCGGTCTCGCCGGGTCCGCCAAGGACGTCAGCGGAATTGCTGTCGTGACCGGTCAGGTCCCGGACGGCACGACCGCCGACGACCTGCGCAAGCTCGTGCTCGACGTGCGCGGACGCATCCAGGGCGGACGGGCCGCCGTGGTGGCCCTGTTCACGGTGGCGAACGGCAAGCCGCTGACGGTCATCGCCACCAACGAGGCCGCCCGCGAGCGCGGCCTCAAGGCCGGCGACCTGGTCCGTACGGCCGCCAAGACGCTCGGCGGCGGCGGTGGCGGCAAGCCGGACGTCGCCCAGGGCGGCGGCCAGAACCCGGCTGCCGTCGGGGAGGCCGTCGACGCCGTCGAGCGCCTGGTCGCCGAGACGGCCAAGTAAGAAACGGGTCAGGAAAGATGCGCAGAGGACGTCGACTCGCTATCGACGTCGGGGACGCCCGTATCGGGGTCGCCTCGTGCGACCCCGACGGGATCCTCGCCACCCCGGTGGAGACGGTCCCGGGGCGTGACATCCCCGCAGCTCAGCGGCGGTTGAAGCAACTCGTCGAGGAGTACGAACCGCTCGAGGTCGTCGTCGGACTCCCGCGCTCCCTCAAGGGGGGCGAGGGCCCGGCCGCGGTCAAGGTTCGTGCCTTCGTCCAGGAACTGGCCCGCATGATCGCCCCGGTTCCGGTCAGACTCATTGACGAACGCATGACCACGGTGACGGCCAGTCAGGGACTGCGCGCTTCCGGTGTGAAGTCCAAGAAGGGCCGTTCCGTGATCGACCAGGCAGCTGCGGTGGTCATCCTCCAGCAGGCGCTTGAATCCGAACGGGTGTCAGGTAAAGCACCCGGCGAAGGCGTCGAAGTGGTCATCTGATCGCGATACGGTAACGTTCCGCGCGATGCGCCGGTGTTCGAACAGCTGACGCACCAGAGAGAGGCGGACGGGAGCCCGGCCGGAAGCCGAGCGACCGCCGCCTCGCGGCTCTAGGGGATCGATGACTGAGTATGGCCGGGGCCAAGGCTCCGAACCGTGGCATCCGGAGGACCCGTTGTACGGGGACGGCGGATGGGGAGGACAGCAGGCCCAGCCGGGTCAGCAGTCCCCCTACGGCGGCCAGCCGCAGCACTATCCAGAGCAGCCGCAGCAGTCGCAGTACGGCGACTGGGGCACCGGTGAGCAGGCCGGATACGGTCAGGCGCAGCAGCACTACCAGTACGACCAGCAGTACGCGGCCCAGAGCCACGGGCATCAGCAGTACCCCGGGCAGGGGGACCACGGTCACCCGCAGGACCAGGGGTACCACCAGCAGCAGTACGACAACGGCGGCTGGGCCACCGGCCCTCACCAGCAGGTCTCGTATCCGGGCGACCCCGCCGACCCGTACGGGCAGCAGCAGGCCGGCGCCTACGGCGGAGGCCAGTCCGACTACTACGGCACACCCGACGCGTATCCGCCGCCGGAGCCCCCCGGCCGGCGCCGGGCCGAGCCGCCGCCGGAGCCCGAGACCGACTGGGACCCAGGCCCCGACCAGGGCGAGCACGCCTTCTTCGCGGGCGGCGACGACGATGACGACGAGCCGGGGGACCGACGCCGACGCGACGAGCAGCGGGGACGCGGCGGCAAACCCAAGAAGCGCCGCAACGGCATGGCCTGCCTGGTGGTCGTCCTCATCCTCGGCGGAGGCGTGGCAGGCGCCGGCTGGTTCGGCTACCAGTTCTACCAGGATCGTTTCGGCGACGCCCCGGACTTCGCGGGCGACGGCAGCGGGAAACAGGTCACCGTCGAGATCCCCAGGGGAGCGGGTGGCTACGAGATCGGGCAGGCGCTGAAGGAAGCCGGCGTCGTCAAGAGCGTCGACGCCTTCGTCACGGCTCAGGCCAACAACCCCGACGGCCAGAAGATCCAGGACGGCGTGTACACGCTGCAGAAGCAAATGTCGGCCGACAGTGCGGTCGAACTGATGCTCAGCCCGGAGAGCCGCGACAACCTGATCATCGCCGAGGGCAAGCGCAACGCCGACATCTACCGGCTGATCGACAAGCGGCTGGAGGTCAAGGACGGCACCACCGCCGCGATCGCCAAGAAGGACTACAAGAAGCTCGGCCTGCCCGCCTGGGCGCTGAACCACCCGAACGTCAAGGACCCGCTGGAAGGGTTCCTCTACCCCTCCAGCTACGGCATCGCCAAGGGGCAGAAGCCCGAGGGCGTGCTGAAGCAGATGGTGACACGGGCCACCGAGACCTACGAGACGCTCGGGGTGGAGAAGAAGGCCACGAGCCTCGGACTCGAAGACCCCTGGCAGCTGATCACCGTCGCGAGCATGGTCCAGGCCGAGGGCACCAGCCACGCCGACTTCCGCAAGATGGCCGAGGTCGTCTACAACCGGATGAAGCCCGGGAACCCGCAGACCAACGGCTTGCTGGAGTTCGACTCCACGTACAACTACATCAAGAACCAGAGCAAGATCGACCTGAGCCTGAGCGAGCTGCGGAGCTACGACAACCCGTACAACACGTACTTCCACAAGGGGCTGACGCCCGGGCCGATCGACAATCCCGGCGAGGACGCGATCAAGGGCGCCCTCAACCCGACCGACGACGGCTGGTACTACTTCATCTCGCTGGACGGCAAGACCAGTGAGTTCACCAAGACCAACGCCGAGCACCAGAAGCTGGTCGACAAGTTCAACGCCTCGCGGAACAACTGAGGAAGACCTGATGGCCGCACCACGCCGGGCCGCCGTACTCGGCTCCCCGATCGCCCACTCGCTCTCCCCGGTCCTGCATCGCACGGCCTACGAGGAGTTGGGGCTGAGCGGCTGGACGTACGACAGGTTCGAGGTCGACGAGGCCGCCCTGCCCGGGTTCTTCGAGACGCTCGGTGCCGAGTGGGCGGGGCTCTCGCTGACCATGCCGCTGAAGCGGGCCGTGATCCCGCTGCTCGACGCAATCAGCGAGACCGCGGCCTCGGTCGACGCGGTCAACACGGTGGTCTGCGCCCCGGACGGCCGCCGGACCGGCGACAACACCGACATCCCCGGCATGGTCGCGGCTTTGCGCGAGCACGGCATCGACAAGGTCGAGGCCGCCGCGGTCCTGGGCGCGGGTGCCACCGCCTCCTCCGCGCTGGCCGCGCTGTCGCGGATCTGCCCCGGCGAGATCGCCGTGTACGTCCGCAGCGAGGCCCGGGCCGCCGAGATGCGGCAGTGGGCCGAGCGGCTGGAGGTCCCGGTCCGCATCGCCGACTGGGCGGACGCCGAGCAGGCCCTGCGCGCCCCGCTGGTGATCAGCACCACGCCGGCCGGTGTCACCGACGCCCTCGCCCGGTCCGTTCCGGAGCGGCCGGCGGCCCTCTTCGACGTCCTCTACGACCCCTGGCCGACGGCCCTCGCCGCCCGCTGGTCGGCGTACGGCGGCGCGGTCGTCAGCGGCCTCGACCTGCTGGTCCACCAGGCCGTGCTGCAGGTCGAGCAGATGACGGGGCAGGCCCCGGCCCCCCTGGACGCCATGCGAAATGCGGGCGAACGCGCACTCGCGGCCCGCTAGGATCCGCTCTCGGTTCCGCAGGGGGCGGAACAGGGGAGGGGATACGAACCATGGCCACCGGCATGCCTCAGGCGTCCGTGAAGTCCCAGATATTCGAGTCCCTGCTGGGGTTCCTGCCCGACTGGGTACAGATCACGGTGCTCGCCCTGATCGTGCTCGCGGTCCTCGCTTCCTGGGCGGTCAAGATCAAGCGCAAGATCGCCCACCGGCGGGCCGAGCGGGGCGGGCAGCCCGTCCACGCGGCGGCCCGGTACGGGCAGGGGCGCGGAGCGGACTACCTGGGGGAGTACGCACCTTCCCAGCCATCGCAGCAGGGCAGCGGGGCCGACCATCTGGGCGCCTACGCACCGGGGCAGACGCCGCCCGCGCAGCAGCCGAGCGGCGCGGACTTCCTCGGCGCGTACGCGCCGCAGCGGCAGACGGGCGGCCCGGCCTCGTCCGCCTGATGGACCGGCGGCCGGGTCCGCACTCCGGACGTGGGAGGATCGTAGGTGGCGGACCGGGGCCGCGCACCCGGTCAGGCCGTCGCGTACGAGATGACGCGCGTACGCAGGGCAGTACGGGCGCGAGCACTGAGGAGCACCGTTGAGCAGGTTGCGCTGGCTGACCGCGGGGGAGTCCCACGGTCCCGCACTCGTCGCGACGCTGGAGGGTCTTCCCGCCGGCGTGCCGATCACCACGGACATGGTGGCGGACCATCTCGCGAGGCGCCGCCTGGGCTATGGGCGCGGCGCCCGGATGAAGTTCGAGCGCGACGAGATCACCTTCCTCGGCGGCGTCCGGCACGGCCTCACCCTCGGCTCCCCGGTCGCGATCATGGTGGGCAACACCGAGTGGCCGAAGTGGGAACAGGTCATGGCGGCCGACCCGGTCGACCCGGAGATCCTCGACGGTCTCGCCCGCAACGCCCCGCTGACCCGCCCGCGGCCCGGCCACGCCGACCTCGCCGGGATGCAGAAGTACGGCTTCGACGAGGCCCGGCCGATCCTGGAGCGCGCCTCGGCGCGTGAGACCGCGGCCCGGGTGGCCCTCGGCGCGGTCGCCCGGTCGTACCTGAAGGAGACGGCCGGCATCGAGATCGTCTCCCATGTGGTGGAGCTTGCGGCCGCGAAGGCGCCTTACGGCGTGTACCCGACGCCGGCGGACGTGGAGAAGCTGGACGCGGACCCGGTGCGCTGCCTGGACGCCGACGCGTCGAAGGCGATGGTCGCCGAGATCGACCAGGCCCACAAGGACGGCGACACCCTCGGCGGTGTGGTCGAGGTGCTGGCCTACGACGTGCCCGTCGGCCTCGGCTCGCACGTGCACTGGGACCGGCGTCTCGACGCCCGGCTGGCCGCCGCCCTCATGGGCATCCAGGCGATCAAGGGCGTGGAGGTCGGCGACGGCTTCGACCTGGCGCGGGTGCCCGGCTCCAAGGCCCACGACGAGATCGTGACGACCGACGAGGGCATCCGGCGCACCTCCGGCCGCTCCGGCGGCACCGAGGGCGGGCTGACCACCGGTGAGCTGCTGCGGGTGCGGGCGGCCATGAAGCCGATCGCGACCGTCCCGCGGGCGCTCAAGACCGTGGACGTCGTCACCGGCGAGGCGACCGCCGCCCACCACCAGCGCTCCGACGTGTGCGCCGTGCCGGCGGCCGGCATCGTCGCCGAGGCGATGGTCGCCCTCGTCCTCGCGGACGCGGTCGCCGAGAAGTTCGGCGGCGACAGCGTGGCCGAGACCGGCCGCAACGTCCGGTCCTACCTCGACAACCTGGCCATCCGGTGACCCCGCTGATCGTGCTGGTCGGTCCGATGGGCGTGGGCAAGTCCACCGTCGGGCAGCTGCTGGCCGAGCGGCTCGGGGCCGGATACCGGGACACCGACGACGACATCGTCGCCGCGCAGGGCCGGACGATCGCCGAGATCTTCGTCGAGGAGGGCGAGACCGCCTTCCGCGCGATCGAGAAGCAGGCCGTGCGGGAGGCCCTGGCCGGGCACGACGGCGTGCTGGCCCTGGGCGGCGGCGCCGTCCTCGACCAGGACACCCGCGAGCTGCTCGCCGGGCAGCGGGTCGTGTACCTGTCGATGGACGTCGAGGAGGCGGTCAAGCGCACCGGCCTCAACGCGGCCCGGCCGCTGCTCGCCATCAACCCGCGCAAGCAGTGGCGCGAGCTGATGGAGGCCCGTCGGCACCTGTACGAGGAGGTCGCCACGGCCGTCGTCGCCACCGATGGCCGTACGGCCGAAGAGGTCACCGAAGTCGCCCTGGACGCAGTGGAGTTGAAGGAAGCATGAGCGAGGCAGTGACGCGGATCCAGATCGGCGGCACGGCGGGCACCGAGCCCTACGAGGTCCTGGTGGGCCGGCAACTCCTGGGCGAACTGGCCGGGTTGATCGGCGGCAGGGCCAAGCGGGTCGCGATCGTCCACCCCGAGGCCCTGGCCGAGACGGGTGACGCGCTGCGCGCCGACCTGGCCGAGCAGGGCTACGAAGTGGTCGCCATCCAGGTGCCCAACGCGGAGGAGGCCAAGACCGCCGAGGTCGCCGCCTACTGCTGGAAGGCGCTGGGCCAGTCCGGGTTCACGCGCACGGACGTCATCGTCGGCGTCGGCGGCGGCGCGACCACCGACCTGGCCGGATTCGTGGCCGCCACCTGGCTGCGCGGGGTGCGCTGGATCGCGATCCCGACCACCGTGCTGGCCATGGTCGACGCGGCCGTCGGCGGCAAGACCGGCATCAACACCGCCGAGGGCAAGAACCTGGTGGGCGCCTTCCACCCGCCCGCCGGTGTGCTCTGCGACCTCGCCGCGCTGGACGGCCTCCCGGTCAACGACTACGTCTCCGGGCTCGCGGAGGTCATCAAGGCCGGTTTCATCGCCGACCCGGTGATCCTGGACCTCATCGAGTCCGACCCCGAGGCCGCCCGCACCCCGGCCGGCCCGCACACCGCCGAGCTCATCGAGCGCTCCATCCGGGTCAAGGCCGACGTGGTGTCGTCCGACCTGAAGGAGTCGGGCCTGCGCGAGATCCTCAACTACGGCCACACACTCGGCCACGCCATCGAGAAGAACGAGCGCTACAAGTGGCGCCACGGCGCTGCCGTCTCCGTGGGGATGCACTTCGCCGCCGAACTCGGCCGCCTGGCGGGCCGGTTGGACGACGCCACGGCCGACCGCCACCGCACCGTCCTCGAAGCGGTCGGCCTGCCGCTGTACTACCGCCACGACCAGTGGCCCAAGCTGCTGGAGACCATGAAGGTCGACAAGAAGTCCCGCGGCGACCTGCTGCGGTTCATCGTCCTCGACGGTCTGGCCAAGCCCACCGTCCTGGAGGGACCCGACCCTGCCGTGCTGCTCGCCGCGTACGGCGAAGTGGGGCAGTAAGTCCTCCCGCGCTCCTTACGTCCGAAACAGCCTTACGGCGCCGGGCACTTCGGGCCGCCCCCGGCCGTTCACACAACGATCGCCGGGGGCGGTACCGTTCGGTAGCAGCGGGTTCCGCCCCCGCAGTCAGCGCCCATCGCCTGTACGAGACGGAGTGGCACCGGATGCAGCACGCAGTGGGTTCTCCGCTGCCGCCGCCCCACCAGCCGGGGCAGGGACCGGCCGCCGGCTGGTCGCCGGCCGCACACCACCCGGGTTCGCACCCCCCGGGCGCACACCAGGGCTCCGCCCCCGTGCCCCCGCCGCCCCCGGCACCGGGATACCCCGCTCCACCGCCCGGACCGGCCGCACCCCCGCCTCAGGTCCCCGCTCCCGCCGCGCCGGACACCACCGGTCATGTGCCGCTGCCGCCGGGCGGTCCGGTCGCCATGCCCAGCGCGCCGCCCGCCGCGGCGGGCCCCGACCTGACGGGCACGACGCTCGCGGTGCTGCTCATCGGCCCCGCGGGCGCCGGAAAGACCAGCGTCGCCAAGTACTGGGCGGACCATCGCCGGATCCCCACGGCCCACATCAGCCTCGACGACGTACGCGAATGGGTCCGCTCGGGCTTCGCCGACCCCCAGTCCGGGTGGAACGACAACTCGGAAGCCCAGTACCGCCTCGCCCGCCGCACCTGCGGCTTCGCCGCGCGGAACTTCCTGGCCAACGGCATCTCCTGCATCCTCGACGACGCGGTCTTCCCCGACCGGCCCGTCGTCGGCCTCGGCGGCTGGAAGCGACACGTCGGGCCGGGCCTGCTGCCGGTCGTCCTGCTGCCGGGCCTGGAGATCGTCCTGGAGCGCAACGCCGAACGCTCCGGCAACCGCCGCCTCAGCGACGACGAGGTCGCCCGCATCCACGGCCGCATGGCCGGCTGGTACGGCTCGGGCCTCCCGATCATCGACAACTCCCAGCTCGACATCCCGCAGACGGCCCAGGTCCTGAACGACGTCCTGTCCCGCTCCATCGCCAGCCCGCCCCAGTGGTAGCCGCCCCGCTGCCCCACTCGGCCTCTCCCGAACGGCGCCGAACCCGCGAAGCTCATACGCTCGGGTCATGTCAGAGGTGTACGCGGCCCGCCGGACGCGTCTGAGGGAATACTGCAACGCGGGCGGCAGCGCGGCGGCGCTGGTCTCCCGCCCCGCCAACGTGCGCTATCTCGCGGGCCCCGCCCCGAACGGCGCCGTTCTGCTGCTGGGCAAGACCGAGGACCTCCTGGTGTGTGCCGGCCCGATCGAAGGCCGCTCCACGCAGGAACGCCCCGACGAGGCCCTGCGCGTCCAGAATCTCCCCGGATCCGGCGGCGGCGACCCGGCCGTCGCGGCCGCCGGCCTCGCCGCGGGCCAGGGCGCCGACTCGCTCGCCGTGGAGGAGCACCACCTCACCGTGGCCCGGCACCGCGCCCTCGGCTCGGTCGCCCCCCGGCTGCGCCTGGCGGGCCTCGGCTGCGCCGTCGAGCAGCTCAGGGTGGTGAAGGACGAGGAGGAGATCTCCTGCCTGCGCATCGGCGCCGAGATCGCCGACCAGGCCCTCGGTGAACTGCTGGAGTCCATCCTCGTCGGCCGGACCGAGCGCCATCTCGCCCTGGAGCTCGAAAGACGCCTCGTCGACCACGGGGCCGACGGACCGGCCTTCCCGACCTCCGTCGCCACCGGGCCCAACGCCGGCCGCCCCGGCCACCGGCCCACCGACCGCCGTGTGGAGGAGGGCGATTTCCTCTCCGTCTGCCTCGGCGCGACCTATCGCGGCTACCGCTGCGAGATCGGCCGTACGTTCGTCATCGGCACGGCTCCCGCGGACTGGCAGATCGAGCTGTACGACCTGGTCTTCGCCGCCCAGCGCGCCGGACGTGAGAGCCTGGTACCCGGCGCCGCCTGCCGGGACGTCGACCGGGCCGCACGCCAGGTGCTGGACTCCGCGGGGTACACGGAGGGCCTCACGGCCCTGACCGGACACGGGGTCGGGCTCGAAATCGACGAGGACCCTCAATTGAGTCCCGCGGCCATGGGTAAACTGGACGCTTGCGTGCCGGTCACCGTCGAACCGGGGGTCCACCTCCCGGGCCGGGGTGGTGTCCGGATCGATGACACGCTCGTCGTCCGCCCCGAGGCGGACGGCGGACCCGAGCTACTCACCATCACGACCAAGGAGCTGCTCGCCCTGTAGGTAGGCAGGTGCGTGCCCCAGGGTCGTACGTCAGTCCAGGAGATTCCGCAACCGTGGCTTCCACGAACGACCTCAAGAACGGCATGGTGCTCAAGCTCGAAGGCGGCCAGCTCTGGTCCGTCGTCGAGTTCCAGCACGTCAAGCCCGGCAAGGGCCCGGCCTTCGTGCGCACCAAGCTCAAGAACGTGCTCTCCGGCAAGGTCGTCGACAAGACCTTCAACGCCGGCGTCAAGGTCGAAACGGCCACCGTCGACAAGCGGGACATGCAGTTCTCCTACATGGACGGCGAGTACTTCGTCTTCATGGACATGGAGACCTACGACCAGCTGCACGTCGACCGCAAGTCCGTGGGCGATGCCGCCAACTTCCTGATCGAGGGCTTCACCGCCACCGTCGCGCAGCACGAGGGCGAGGTGCTCTTCGTCGAGCTGCCCGCCGCCGTCGAGCTCGTCATCCAGGAGACCGAGCCGGGCGTCCAGGGCGACCGCTCCACGGGCGGCACCAAGCCCGCCACGCTGGAGACCGGCCACCAGATCCAGGTGCCGCTCTTCATCACCACCGGTGAGAAGATCAAGGTCGACACCCGCTCCAGCGACTACCTCGGCCGGGTGAACAGCTAACCGTGGCTGCCCGCAACACGGCCCGCAAGCGCGCCTTCCAGATCCTCTTCGAGGGGGACCAGCGCGGCGCCGAGGTCCTGACGGTCCTCGCCGACTGGGTCCGGCTCTCCCGGGCCGACACCCGGCAGCCGCCGGTGAGCGAGTACACGATGGAGCTGGTCGAGGGCTACGCGCAGCGCGCGAAGCGCATCGACGAGCTGATCGCCCAGTACTCGGTCGGCTGGACGCTCGACCGGATGCCGGTCGTCGACCGCAACATCCTGCGGCTCGGCGCCTACGAGCTGATCTGGGTCGACGAGACCCCGGACGCCGTCGTCCTGGACGAGATGGTGCAGCTGGCCAAGGAGTTCTCCACGGACGAGTCGCCCTCGTTCGTGAACGGCCTGCTCGGTCGGCTGAAGGACCTCAAGCCCTCGCTCCGCCGCGACGAGGACTGAGACAGACGGAATGCCGGAGGGCCCGCAGCAAGCTCGCTGCGGGCCCTCCGGCATTCCCTTCTGCGACCGGGGCCCTCAGGCCCCCAGAACGCCGCCGGGGGGGGCGGGCCCCAAAGGGTGGGGGCGCCCCCGCCGCCCCGTTGAGCGCAGGGCCCGGGGGGGGTCAGGGGGCGTCGTTGGCGGCG
>NZ_JBHURZ010000009.1:0-119047 GCF_042673825.1 Streptomyces sp. NPDC057002 | reverse complement strand
TTTCCCCCCGGGGCCCCCCCCCCCCCCCCCACCCCGGGGGGGGGCCCCCAACCCTTTGGGGCCCCCCCCCCCCGGCGGCACGTTTCTGCGCTGGCCCCTGGGGGGCTCAGGCCTCTTCGTGGGAGGCGACCGCGCGGCGCGCGTCCGCGTCCAGGACACCCCAGCTGATCAGCTGCTCGGTGAGGACCGAGGGCGACTGGTCGTAAATGACGGCGAGTGTGCGCAGGTCGTCCTGGCGGATCGAGAGCACCTTGCCGTTGTAGTCGCCGCGCTGCGACTGGATCGTGGCCGCGTAGCGCTGCAGGGGGCCCGCCTTCTCGGCCGGCACCGTGGCCAGCCGCTCCAGGTCCAGGACCAGCTTCGGCGGCGGCTCGGCGGCGCCGCCCGGGGTGGTGCCCGGGAGCAGCTCCTGCACGGGGACGCCGTAGAAGTCCGCCAGCTCGGCAAGGCGCTGCACGGTCACGGCGCGGTCGCCGCGCTCGTACGAACCGACCACGACCGCCTTCCAGCGTCCCTGGGACTTCTCCTCGACACCGTGGAGGGAAAGGCCCTGCTGGGTGCGGATCGCCCGGAGCTTGGCCCCGAGCTGTTTGGCGTATTCGCTGGACATATAGCTCCCCGGCACTGTGTCGACGCGGTCAGCTGTGTTGCCGGACCGCGCGGCTGGTAACTCACTGTGAGGTTACGCAGCGTTACTCTGCCGCGTCAAGCCGAATGGTCCGCACCGACTCTTCCGTGGTATCGGCACTCTGTTAGGCCGAACGGGTGATCCGAGGGGGCCGTCGGGGTGATCGCGGGGACCTGCTACCGTGTATGGCGCAATCCCGACGTCCTTTAAGGTCCGTCCCGTGAGGCGGAGAAGGAGGTCCGTTTCTTATGGACACGCACGACACGCAGTCCGATGCCCGGCCCGTTCTCGAAGGGCCCGACATCGCGCGGGTGCTGACCCGCATCGCCCACGAGATCGTCGAACGCGCCAAGGGCGCCGATGACGTGGTGCTCCTCGGCATTCCGACCCGGGGCGTCTTCCTCGCCCGGCGGCTCGCCGACAAGCTCGAGCAGATCACCGAACGCAAGGTTCCGTGCGGCTCGCTCGACATCACCATGTACCGCGACGACCTGCGCATGCACCCACCGCGTGCGCTGGCCCGCACGGAGATCCCCGGTGACGGCATCGACGGCAAGCTGGTCGTCCTCGTCGACGACGTGCTCTTCTCCGGCCGCACCATCCGGGCCGCCCTCGACGCGCTGAACGACATCGGGCGCCCGCGCGCGGTGCAGCTCGCCGTCCTCGTCGACCGTGGTCACCGCGAACTGCCCATCCGCGCCGACTACGTCGGCAAGAACCTCCCCACGTCGTTGCGGGAGACGGTCAAGGTCCAGCTCGCCGAGGAGGACGGTCGCGACACCGTGCTGCTCGGTGCCAAGCAGACCTCCCAGTAGCGCTTCAGGCGTACGCCGCCGTCGTACGCCGGCTCAGTGCGCCCCCGCGCGCACCCGTCTGCCCGAATTCTCCTGAACTGCCTTACGGAGCCTGACAGATGCAGCGTCATCTCATCTCGGCCGCCGACCTCACCCGCGACGACGCCGTCCTGATCCTCGACACCGCCGAGGAGATGGCCCGGGTCGCCGACCGGCCGATCAAGAAACTGCCGACCCTGCGCGGCCGCACGATCGTCAACCTCTTCTTCGAGGACTCCACCCGGACCCGGATCTCCTTCGAGGCCGCCGAGAAGCGGCTGTCCGCGGACGTCATCAACTTCTCCGCCAAGGGCTCCAGCGTCTCCAAGGGCGAGTCCCTGAAGGACACCGCCCAGACCCTGGAGGCCATGGGCGTCGACGCCGTGGTCATCCGGCACGGCGCCTCCGGAGCCCCGTACCGGCTGGCCAACTCCGGCTGGATCGACGCGGTCGTCGTCAACGCCGGCGACGGCACCCACCAGCACCCCACGCAGGCCCTGCTGGACGCCTTCACCATGCGCCGCCGTCTGGTCGGCCCGGACGCCGGGATCGGCCAGGACCTCGCCGGCCGGCGCATCACCATCGTCGGCGACGTCCTGCACAGCCGGGTCGCCCGCTCCAACGTCGACCTGCTGCACACCCTGGGCGCCGAGGTCACCCTCGTCGCCCCGCCGACCCTGGTGCCCGTCGGCATCGAGACCTGGCCGTGCGAGGTGTCGTACGACCTCGACAGCACGCTGCCCAAGTCCGACGCGGTGATGATGCTCCGCGTGCAGCGCGAGCGTATGAACGCCGCCTTCTTCCCGACCGAGCGCGAGTACTCCCGGCGCTACGGCCTCGACGGCGAGCGCATGGCGCGGATGCCCGAGCACGCCGTCGTGATGCACCCCGGCCCGATGGTCCGGGGCATGGAGATCACCGCCGAGGTCGCCGACTCCGACCGCTGCACCGTCGTCGAGCAGGTCGCAAACGGAGTGTCCATCCGGATGGCCGTCCTGTACCTGCTGCTCGGTGGCAACGAGCCCGCCGTAACCCAGTCCCGTACCGAGGAGAAGTAAGACCGATGAGCAAGATCCTGATCCGTGGTGCGAAGGTGCTGGGCGGCGAGCCGCAGGACGTGCTGATCGACGGCGGGACCATCGCCGAGGTGGGTGCCGGTCTGAGCGCCGAGGGCGCCGAGGTCGTCGAGGCCGAGGGCAACGTGCTGCTGCCGGGCCTGGTCGATCTGCACACCCATCTGCGGGAGCCCGGCCGTGAGGACTCCGAGACCGTCCTGACCGGCACGCGGGCGGCGGCGAGCGGCGGCTACACCACCGTGTTCGCCATGGCCAACACCTTCCCGGTCGCCGACACCGCCGGTGTCGTCGAGCAGGTCTGGCGGCTCGGCAAGGAGCACGGCTACTGCGACGTCCAGCCGATCGGTGCCGTCACCGTCGGGCTGGAGGGCAGGAAGCTCGCCGAGCTGGGCGCCATGCACGAGTCGGCCGCCGGTGTCACCGTCTTCTCCGACGACGGCAAGTGTGTCCACGACGCCGTGATCATGCGCCGCGCCCTGGAGTACGTGAAGGCCTTCGGCGGTGTCGTCGCGCAGCACGCGCAGGAGCCGCGGCTGACCGAGGGCGCCGAGATGAACGAGGGCATCGTCTCCGCCGAGCTGGGGCTCGGGGGCTGGCCCGCGGTGGCCGAAGAATCGATCATCGCCCGGGATGTCCTGCTCGCCGACCACGTCGGCTCCCGCGTCCACATCTGCCACCTGTCGACCGCCGGCTCCGTCGAGATCGTCCGCTGGGCCAAGTCCCGCGGCATCGCCGTCACCGCCGAGGTCACCCCGCACCACCTCCTCCTCACGGATGAGCTGGTGCGCACGTACAACCCCGTCTACAAGGTCAACCCGCCGCTGCGCACCGAGCGCGACGTGCTGGCCCTGCGCGAGGCGCTCGCCGACGGCACGATCGACATCGTCGCCACCGACCACGCCCCGCACCCGCACGAGGACAAGGACTGCGAGTGGGCCGCGGCCGCCATGGGCATGGTCGGCCTGGAGACCGCGTTGTCAGTGGTGCAGGAGACCATGGTCGACACGGGTCTGCTGGACTGGGCCGGCGTCGCCGACCGGATGTCCGTCAAGCCCGCGCAGATCGGACAGGCCACGGGCCACGGACGTCCCGTCTCGGCAGGTGAGCCCGCCAACCTCACCCTGGTCGACACGGCATACCGTGGGCTCGTGGAACCCGCGGGCTTCGCCTCGCGCAGCCGCAACACCCCCTACGAGGGGCGCGAGCTGCCGGGCCGTGTGACGCACACGTGGCTGCGGGGCAAGGCCACGCTCGTCGACGGGAAGCTCACGTGACACCTGTATTCCTGCTGGCCGCCGAGAAGGAATCGGCGCAAGTGACCGACTGGGCCGCCCGCATCGGCTGGGTCGTCGGCCTCGCCCTCTTCGTCGCGCTCGTCTACTGGCTGATGCGCGAGGGCTGGAAGTGGCGCGGCACCCTCCAGGGCGACCTGCCCGAGCTGCCCGCCGCCCCGGCCGACCCGGGCCCCGAGAAGCTGGCCATGAGCGGCCGCTACCACGGCTCCACCACCGCCGGTCAGTGGCTCGACCGCATCGTGGCCCAGGGCCTGGGCACCCGCAGCCGCGCCGAGCTGACCCTCACGGACGCCGGCCTCGACGTCGTACGCCCCGGGGCGAGCGACTTCTTCGTCCCGGCCGAGCGGCTCCGTGAGGCCCGGCTCGACAAGGGCATCGCCGGCAAGGTCCTCACCGAGGGCGGCCTGCTGATCGTCACCTGGTCGCACGGCGACCGGCTGATCGACTCCGGGTTCCGCTCCGACCACGCGGCCGAGCACAACGAGTGGGTCGAGGCCCTCAACTCCATGATCGAAACGAACACCAGGGAAGGCGTCGAACGATGACCACCTCCACAAGGGGAGCTGCCAGGACTCCCGCCGTACTCGTCCTGGAGGACGGCCGGATCTTCCGCGGCCGCGCCTACGGGGCCGTGGGGGAGACCTTCGGCGAAGCGGTGTTCTCCACCGGCATGACCGGCTACCAGGAGACCCTCACCGACCCCTCGTACCACCGCCAGGTCGTGGTGATGACCGCCCCGCACGTGGGCAACACTGGGGTGAACGACGAAGACCCCGAGTCCAGGAAGATCTGGGTCTCCGGGTACGTCGTGCGCGACCCCGCGCGCGTGCCGTCCAACTGGCGCTCCCGGCGCTCGCTGGACGAGGAGCTGGCGAAGCAGGGCGTCGTCGGCATCTCCGGCATCGACACCCGTGCCCTCACGCGGCATCTGCGCGAGCGCGGCGCCATGCGCGTCGGCATCTTCAGCGGGGAGGCGGTGCGGGAGGACGGCGCGCTGCTGGCCCGCGTCCAGGAAGCCCCCCAGATGAAGGGCGCGAACCTCTCAGCCGAGGTCGCCACCACCGAGCCTTACGTCGTCCCGGCGATCGGCGAGAAGAAGTTCACCGTCGCCGCCGTCGACCTCGGCATCAAGGGCATGACCCCGCACCGCATGGCCGAGCGCGGCATAGAGGTGCACGTGCTCCCGGCCACCGCGACCGTCGAGGACGTCTACGCGGTCGAGCCCGACGGCGTGTTCTTCTCCAACGGCCCGGGCGACCCGGCCACCGCCGACCACCCCGTCTCCGTCATGCGGGGCGTCCTGGAGCGCGGCACCCCGCTCTTCGGCATCTGCTTCGGCAACCAGATCCTGGGCCGCGCCCTCGGCTTCGGCACCTTCAAGCTGAAGTACGGCCACCGCGGCATCAACCAGCCGGTGCAGGACCGTACGACCGGCAAGGTCGAGGTCACCGCGCACAACCACGGCTTCGCCGTCGACGCACCGCTCGACCAGGTCTCCGAGACCCCGTTCGGCCGCGCCGAGGTGTCGCACGTCTGCCTGAACGACAACGTGGTGGAGGGGCTGCGGCTTCTCGACCGCCCCGCGTTCAGCGTCCAGTACCACCCCGAAGCGGCAGCCGGCCCGCACGACGCCGCCTACCTGTTCGACCGCTTCGTATCCCTGATGGAGGGCCAGCGTGCCTAAGCGCACCGATATCCAGTCCGTCCTGGTCATCGGCTCCGGCCCGATCGTCATCGGTCAGGCCGCCGAGTTCGACTACTCCGGCACCCAGGCGTGCCGCATCCTGCGCGCCGAGGGCCTCCGGGTCGTCCTGGTGAACTCCAACCCGGCGACGATCATGACCGACCCGGAGATCGCCGACGCCACGTACGTCGAGCCGATCACCCCCGAGTTCGTCGAGAAGATCATCGCCAAGGAGCGCCCCGACGCCCTGCTGCCCACCCTGGGCGGCCAGACGGCCCTCAACACGGCCATCTCGCTGCACGAGGCGGGGACCCTCGACAAGTACGGCGTCGAGCTCATCGGCGCCAACGTCGAGGCGATCAACAAGGGCGAGGATCGCGACCTCTTCAAGGAGGTCGTCGAGGCCGTACGCCAGAAGATCGGGCATGGCGAGTCCGCCCGCTCGGTGATCTGCCACTCGATGGAGGACGTGCTCGCCGGCGTCGAGACGCTCGGCGGCTACCCGGTCGTCGTCCGCCCCTCCTTCACCATGGGCGGCGCCGGCTCCGGCTTCGCCCACGACGAGGAGGAGCTGCGCCGCATCGCCGGGCAGGGCCTCACGCTCTCGCCGACCACCGAGGTGCTCCTGGAGGAGTCCATCCTCGGCTGGAAGGAGTACGAGCTGGAGCTGATGCGCGACAAGCACGACAACGTCGTGGTCGTCTGCTCCATCGAGAACTTCGACCCCATGGGCGTGCACACCGGCGACTCGATCACCGTCGCGCCCGCGATGACGCTGACCGACCGCGAGTACCAGACCCTGCGCGACGTCGGCATCGCCGTCATCCGCGAGGTCGGTGTCGACACCGGCGGCTGCAACATCCAGTTCGCGGTGAACCCCGAGGACGGTCGCGTGATCGTCATCGAGATGAACCCGCGCGTGTCGCGTTCCTCGGCGCTCGCCTCCAAGGCGACCGGCTTCCCGATCGCCAAGATCGCCGCCAAGCTCGCCGTCGGCTACACGCTCGACGAGATCCCGAACGACATCACGCAGGAGACCCCGGCCTCCTTCGAGCCGACGCTCGACTACGTGGTCGTGAAGGCCCCGCGCTTCGCCTTCGAGAAGTTCCCCCAGGCCGACTCCACCCTCACGACCACCATGAAGTCGGTCGGTGAGGCCATGGCCATCGGCCGCAACTTCACCGAGGCCTTCCAGAAGGCCCTGCGCTCGCTGGAGAAGAAGGGCAGCCAGTTCACGTTCGTCGGCGCGCCCGGCGACAAGGCCGAGCTGCTCCGCGAGTCCGTCCGCCCCACCGACGGCCGCATCAACACCGTCATGCAGGCCATCCGCGCGGGCGCCACCCCCGAGGAGGTCTTCGAGTACACGAAGATCGACCCGTGGTTCGTCGACCAGCTCTTCCTGATCAAGGAGATCGCGGACGAGCTGGCCGAGGCGCCCGAGCTGACCGCCGGCCTGATCGCCGAGGCCAAGCGGCACGGCTTCTCCGACACGCAGATCGGCGAGATCCGCGGCCTGCGCGAGGACGTCGTCCGCGAGGTCCGGCACGCGCTGGGCATCCGCCCGGTCTACAAGACGGTCGACACCTGCGCCGCCGAGTTCGCCGCGAAGACGCCGTACTTCTACTCCTCCTACGACGAGGAGAGCGAGGTCGCGCCCCGCGAGAAGCCGGCCGTCATCATCCTGGGCTCCGGCCCGAACCGCATCGGCCAGGGCATCGAGTTCGACTACTCCTGCGTCCACGCCTCCTTCGCGCTGAGCGACGCGGGCTACGAGACGGTGATGGTCAACTGCAACCCGGAGACCGTCTCCACCGACTACGACACCTCGGACCGTCTGTACTTCGAGCCGCTGACGCTCGAGGACGTGCTGGAGATCGTCCACGCCGAGCAGCAGGCCGGACCCGTCGCGGGCGTCGTCGTCCAGCTCGGCGGCCAGACCCCGCTGGGCCTGTCGCAGGCGCTCAAGGACAACGGCGTGCCGATCGTCGGCACCTCCCCGGAGGCCATCCACGCCGCCGAGGACCGGGGCGCCTTCGGACGGGTCCTCCAGGAGGCCGGCCTCCCGGCCCCCAAGCACGGCACCGCCACCACATTCGCCGAGGCCAAGGCCATCGCCGACGAGATCGGCTACCCGGTCCTGGTGCGTCCGTCGTACGTCCTCGGCGGGCGCGGCATGGAGATCGTCTACGACGAGACGCGCCTGGAGGCGTACATCTCCGAGTCGACGGAGATCAGCCCGTCCCGGCCGGTCCTGGTCGACCGGTTCCTCGACGACGCGATCGAGATCGATGTCGACGCGCTCTACGACGGCCAGGAGCTCTACCTCGGCGGCGTCATGGAGCACATCGAGGAGGCCGGCATCCACTCCGGCGACTCGGCGTGCGCCCTGCCCCCGATCACGCTCGGCGGCTTCGACATCAAGCGTCTGCGGGCCTCCACGGAGGGCATCGCGAAGGGCGTCGGGGTGCGCGGCCTGATCAACATCCAGTTCGCGCTGGCGGGCGACATCCTCTACGTCCTGGAGGCCAACCCGCGCGCCTCCCGGACGGTCCCCTTCACCTCGAAGGCGACGGCGGTGCCGCTGGCCAAGGCCGCCGCCCGGATCTCGCTGGGCGCGACCATCGCCGAGCTGCGCGCAGAGGGCCTGCTCCCGGCCACCGGTGACGGCGGCGAGCTCCCGCTCGACGCGCCGATCTCCGTCAAGGAGGCCGTCATGCCGTGGTCGCGCTTCCGCGACATCCACGGGCGCGGCGTCGACACGGTCCTCGGCCCGGAGATGCGCTCCACGGGCGAGGTCATGGGCATCGACTCCGTCTTCGGCACGGCGTACGCCAAGTCGCAGGCGGGCGCCTACGGCCCGCTGCCCACCAAGGGCCGCGCCTTCATCTCGGTCGCCAACCGTGACAAGCGCTCGATGATCTTCCCGGCGCGCGAGCTGGTCGCCCACGGCTTCGAGCTGATGGCCACGTCCGGCACGGCCGAGGTGCTCAAGCGCAACGGCATCAACGCCACCGTCGTGCGCAAGCAGTCCGAGGGCACCGGCCCGAACGGCGAGAAGACCATCGTCCAGCTCATCCACGACGGCGAGGTCGACCTCATCGTCAACACCCCGTACGGCACGGGCGGCCGCCTCGACGGCTACGACATCCGTACGGCGGCCGTGGCACGGTCCGTGCCCTGCCTGACGACGGTCCAGGCGCTCGCGGCGGCGGTCCAGGGCATCGACGCCCTCAACCGCGGCGACGTGAGCGTCCGGTCGCTCCAGGAACACGCGGAACATCTGACCGCGGCCCGCGACTAGCAGCCCCGAGGGGGACACCGGAAACGGTGTCCCCCTCTTCGTGAGGACGTCACGTCTTCGTGAGGACATCATGTACAAGATCTTCTTCAGTCTCCTCTTCAAGCGGCTGGACCCGGAGCAGGCGCACCACCTCGCCTTCCACTGGATCCGCCTGGCCGCCCGCGTTCCCGTGCTGCGCACCTTCCTCGCGGCCGCCCTCGCGCCCCGCCACAAGGAACTGCGCACGGAGGCCTTCGGGCTGCGCATGCACGGCCCCTTCGGGCTCGCCGCGGGCTTCGACAAGAACGCCGTGGGCATCGACGGCATGGCGATGCTCGGCTTCGACCACGTCGAGATCGGCACGGTGACCGGCGAGCCGCAGCCCGGCAATCCCAAGCAGCGGCTGTTCCGGCTGGTCAAGGACCGGGCGCTGATCAACCGCATGGGCTTCAACAACGACGGCTCGCTCCGCGTCGCCGCCCGCCTGGCCTCCCGTACGCCGGTCTTCAGGACCGTCGTCGGCGTCAACATCGGCAAGACCAAGGTCGTACCCGAGGAGGAGGCCGTCGGGGACTACGTGAAGTCCGCCGAGCGGCTGGCGCCCTACGCCGACTACCTCGTGGTCAACGTCTCCTCGCCGAACACGCCCGGTCTGCGCAATCTGCAGGCCACGGAGGCGCTGCGTCCCCTGCTGAGCGCCGTCCGCGAGGCCGCCGACGGTGCGGTGTCGGCGCGGCGTGTCCCGCTCCTGGTCAAGATCGCGCCGGACCTCGCCGACGAGGACATCGACGCGGTCGCCGACCTCGCCGTGGAGCTGGGCCTGGACGGCATCATCGCCACCAACACCACCATCGCGCGTGAAGGACTCGGCCTGAAGTCCGACCCCTCCCTGGTCAAGGAGACCGGCGGCCTGTCCGGGGCGCCCCTGAAGGAACGCTCCCTTGAGGTCCTGCGCCGCCTCTACGCGCGCGTGGGCGACCGGATCACCCTGGTGGGCGTGGGCGGCGTCGAGAACGCCGAGGACGCCTGGCAGCGCATCCTGGCCGGTGCCACGCTGGTCCAGGGCTACAGCGCCTTCATCTACCAGGGGCCCTTCTGGGGCCGCGCGATCCACAAGGGGCTCGCCGCGCGCCTGCGCACCAGCCCGTACGCCACGCTCGCCGACGCGGTGGGCGCAGACGTGAGGAAGACGGCATGAGCGGTCTCGAACCCTTCGGCGCGCGCCTGCGTCGGGCCATGGACGAGCGCGGCCCGCTCTGTGTCGGCATCGACCCGCACGCCTCCCTGCTCGCCGAGTGGGGCCTGAACGACGACGTGACGGGCCTGGAGAGGTTCAGCCGCACGGTCGTCGAGGCCCTGGCCGACCGGGTCGCCGTGCTCAAGCCGCAGAGCGCGTTCTTCGAGCGCTTCGGCTCGCGCGGTCTGGCCGTCCTGGAGGCTTCGGTGGCCGAGGCCCGGGCGGCGGGCGCCCTGGTCGTCATGGACGCCAAGCGCGGCGACATCGGCTCGACCATGGCCGCGTACGCCGAGTCGTTCCTGCACAAGGACGCACCGCTGTTCTCCGACGCGCTGACGGTCTCGCCCTACCTCGGCTACGGCTCGCTCAGCCCGGCCGTCGCACTGGCCCGGGAGAGCGGCGCCGGGCTGTTCGTGCTGGCGCTGACCTCCAACCCGGAGGGCGGCGAGGTCCAGCACGCCGTACGTTCCGACGGCCGGAACGTCGGAGCGACGATGCTCGCGCACCTGTCCGCCGAGAACGCGGGGGAGGAGCCCCTGGGGTCCTTCGGCGCGGTCGTCGGTGCCACTCTCGGTGACTTGTCGTCGTACGACCTGGACATCAACGGCCCGCTTCTCGCACCCGGCATCGGCGCCCAGGGGGCCACGCCGGCCGATCTTCCGGGGGTCTTCGGGGCGGCGGTGCGCAATGTCGTGCCGAACGTCAGCCGGGGAGTGCTACGCCACGGTCCCGACGCGGTCGCGCTGCGTGACGCCGCGGAACGCTTCGCGGAGGAGATCCGTCACGCTGTGACCTCCTCCTGACCACTTCCTGACCTTCTTGTGAGTCCTCCGATGAGTGGCCGGGGGCGGGCTTGAGTCTGAATACATCCTCAAATCCGGGGCAGTATGTCCTAAATGTCTGTTCAGATGAAGGCTGACCAGGACTTTTCCGCTGTTCTCGCTGACTCTGGCGGACTTGCCCGCTAGTCTCCGACGAGAGTCAACGGGCAAGCGTGTTGCTCGTGGCTCCCCAGGTGTGGGGCGACTAGGTTCCTCACCGGTCCGTATCCGACAGTTCGACATCCGAGGTGACGTAGGCGTGGCTCTTCCGCCCCTTACCCCTGAACAGCGCGCAGCCGCGCTCGAAAAGGCCGCCGCGGCTCGCCGGGAGCGGGCCGAGGTCAAGAATCGACTCAAGCACTCCGGCGCCTCCCTCCACGAGGTCATCAAGCAGGGCCAGGAGAACGACGTCATCGGCAAGATGAAGGTCTCCGCTCTCCTTGAGTCCCTGCCGGGCGTGGGCAAGGTCCGCGCCAAGCAGATCATGGAGCGACTCGGCATCTCCGAGAGCCGTCGTGTGCGTGGTCTCGGCTCCAACCAGATCGCCTCCCTGGAGCGCGAGTTCGGCAGCACCGGCAGCTGAGTCCGGACCACTCCGGTTCAACTGGAATAATCGCTGCATGACTGAACGTCCGCGGCTGACCGTGCTCTCCGGCCCCTCGGGGGTCGGCAAGAGCACGGTCGTCGCTCATATGCGCAAGGAACACCCCGAGGTCTGGCTCTCGGTGTCGGCGACGACCCGTAAGCCCCGCCCCGGCGAGAAGCATGGTGTCCACTACTTCTTCGTCACCGACGACGAGATGGACAAGCTGATCGCCAACGGCGAACTGCTGGAGTGGGCCGAATTCGCCGGCAACCGCTACGGCACGCCGCGTGCGGCCGTGCAGGAGCGCCTGGAGGCCGGTGAGCCGGTCCTCCTGGAGATCGACCTGCAGGGTGCCCGTCTGGTCCGGGAGTCGATGCCCGAGGCCCAGCTGGTGTTCCTGGCTCCTCCCTCCTGGGAGGAGCTGGTGCGCAGACTCACCGGGCGGGGTACCGAACCGCCCGAGGTGATCGAGCGCCGGCTCGAGGCGGCGAAGATCGAACTCGCCGCCGAGCCGGAGTTCGACACCACCCTGGTCAACACCGCCGTCGAGGACGTGGCTCGCGAGCTGCTAGCCTTGACGAACGTCGTGTGACCATCGCTGATCGTCCCGGTCCGCGCTGATCACCCCGACAGATTCTTTCCCACCCATCGGAAGGTAGAGCGTGTCCTCTTCCATCTCCGCGCCCGAGGGCATCATCAACCCGCCGATCGACGAGCTCCTCGAGGCCACCGACTCGAAGTACAGCCTCGTGATCTACGCGGCCAAGCGGGCCCGCCAGATCAACGCGTACTACTCGCAGCTCGGCGAGGGCCTCCTCGAGTACGTCGGTCCCCTCGTCGACACCCACGTCCACGAGAAGCCGCTCTCGATCGCCCTCCGCGAGATCAACGCGGGGCTGCTCACGTCCGAGGCCGTCGAGGGCCCGGCGCAGTAAGTAGTATTTCCAGCTTGACGCTGACTTTTCCACAGGCCCGGCAGGTCGACTGCCGGGCCTGTGGTGTGTCATGGAGTCGTACGTTGTGCCGGTTGCCGAGGTCCGGGGAGAAACGGTGGACAAGCCGAAGGTCGTTCTGGGGGTCAGTGGCGGCATCGCCGCGTACAAGGCCTGTGAGCTGCTGCGGCGGCTGACGGAGTCGGGCCATGACGTGCGTGTGGTGCCCACGGCCTCCGCGCTGCACTTCGTCGGCGCCGCCACCTGGTCCGCGCTCTCCGGGCACCCGGTCTCCACCGAGGTCTGGGACGACGTCCACGAGGTCCCGCACGTCCGCATCGGACAGCATGCCGACCTGGTCGTCGTCGCCCCGGCCACCGCCGACATGCTCGCCAAGGCGGCCCACGGCCTCGCCGACGACCTCCTGACCAACACCCTGCTCACCGCCCGCTGCCCGGTCGTCTTCGCCCCCGCCATGCACACGGAGATGTGGGAGCACCCGGCCACCCAGGAGAACGTGGCGACGCTGCGCCGCCGCGGCGCCGTGGTCATCGAACCGGCCGTGGGCCGTCTCACCGGCGTCGACACGGGCAAGGGCCGGCTGCCCGACCCGGGCGAGATCTTCGAGGTGTGCCGCCGGGTGCTGGCCCGGGGCGTGCGGGAGCCGGACCTCAAGGGCCGGCACGTCGTGGTCAGCGCGGGCGGCACCCGCGAGCCCCTGGACCCGGTCCGGTTCCTGGGCAACCGCTCCTCCGGCAAGCAGGGGTACGCCCTCGCCCGCACGGCGGCCGCGCGCGGCGCCCGCGTCACGCTGATCGCGGCCAACAGCACCCTGCCGGACCCTGCCGGGGTGGACGTCGTCCCCGTCGGCACGGCCGCGCACCTGCGCGAGGCGGTGCTGAGAGCCGCCGCGGACGCCGATGCCGTGGTCATGGCGGCGGCGGTGGCGGACTTCCGGCCGGTGACCTACGCGGCCGGGAAGATCAAGAAGAAGGACGACCAGGAGCCGGAGCCGATCGTCCTGGCGCGTAATCCGGACATCCTTGCGGAGATCTCCACCGACCGGGTTCGCCCCGGACAGGTGATCGTCGGCTTCGCCGCGGAGACGGACGACGTGCTCGCCAACGGCCGCGCCAAACTGAAGCGCAAGGGCTGCGATCTGCTGGTGGTGAACGAGGTCGGGGAGCGCAAGACCTTCGGTTCCGAGGAGAACGAAGCCGTCGTTCTGGGCACCGACGGCAGCGAGACCGCGGTGCCGTACGGACCCAAGGAAGCCCTGGCCGAAACCGTGTGGGACCTGGTGGCCGGGCGCCTCGGCTGATGTTTCAGTCGCCCTGCGCCTTCGTGAAACCCGGCCGATCGGGGCGTGGCGCCTCTGGCCAACGCAGGTCGGGATTGGGCAGAATGCCCGTGCCGCAGGTCACAGCACTTCCGAGTGGCGAGACAGGGGGGCCGTGGCCGAAGCGTGACCCGTAAACTGTTCCACGGACGGCGCGAGGTGCAGCCCCCGCCGTCCGCCAATGATCAGCCAGCAGCCGCTGCAACCCCAGGGAGCGTTGTGTCCCGTCGCCTGTTCACCTCGGAGTCTGTGACCGAGGGTCACCCTGACAAGATCGCTGACCAGATCAGCGACACCATTCTCGACGCGTTGCTCCGCGAGGACCCGACCTCTCGGGTCGCCGTCGAGACTCTGATCACGACCGGCCTGGTGCACGTGGCCGGCGAGGTCACGACCAAGACGTACGCGGACATCGCGACGCTGGTCCGGAACAAGATCCTCGAAATCGGCTACGACTCCTCGAAGAAGGGCTTCGACGGCGCCTCCTGCGGCGTCTCGGTGTCCATCGGCGCACAGTCCCCGGACATCGCCCAGGGTGTCGACACGGCGTACGAGTCCCGTGTCGAGGGCGATGAGGACGAGCTCGACAAGCAGGGCGCGGGCGACCAGGGCCTGATGTTCGGCTACGCGACGGACGAGACCCCGACGCTGATGCCGCTGCCGATCTTCCTGGCCCACCGCCTGTCCAAGCGCCTGTCCGAGGTGCGCAAGAACGGCACCATCCCTTACCTGCGCCCGGACGGTAAGACCCAGGTCACCATCGAGTACGACGGTGACAAGGCGGTCCGCCTGGACACCGTCGTGGTCTCCTCCCAGCACGCCTCCGACATCGACCTGGACTCGCTGCTGGCTCCGGACATCAAGGAGTTCGTCGTCGAGCCGGAGCTGAAGGCGCTGCTCGACGAGGGCATCAAGATCGACACGGAGAACTACCGTCTCCTGGTCAACCCCACCGGCCGCTTCGAGATCGGCGGCCCGATGGGTGACGCCGGCCTGACCGGCCGCAAGATCATCATCGACACCTACGGCGGCATGGCCCGCCACGGCGGCGGTGCCTTCTCCGGCAAGGACCCGTCCAAGGTCGACCGCTCCGCGGCGTACGCGATGCGCTGGGTCGCCAAGAACGTCGTCGCCGCGGGCCTCGCCACCCGCTGCGAGGTCCAGGTCGCGTACGCGATCGGCAAGGCCGAGCCGGTGGGCCTGTTCGTCGAGACCTTCGGCACCGCCAAGATCGACACGGACAGGATCGAGAAGGCGATCGACGAGGTCTTCGACCTCCGCCCGGCCGCCATCATCCGCGACCTCGACCTGCTCCGCCCGATCTACGCCCAGACCGCGGCGTACGGCCACTTCGGCCGCGAGCTTCCCGAGTTCACGTGGGAGCAGGCGGACCGTGTGGACGCGCTGCGAAAGGCGGCGGGCCTGTAGGTCCGACGCCCTCACGGCACCGAGTGAGGCCCGGCACCCTTCGGGGGGCCGGGCCTCGTCGTCGCCCGGGGGCTTCGCCGGCCCCGCCGGTTGTCAGTGGTGTTTGGTAAGAATGCAAGCGTGAGCAGCGAGAACGGACAGGCGGACGGCGGTGCGGAGGGTGCGCCGCCCGAGCAGCTCGCGCTCATCCGGGAGAGCGTGCGGAAGGCCAAGACGCCACGGGCCAAGCCGCGGACCTGGCGGGGAGCCGCGCTCGCCAAGGAGCTGCCGGTGGCGCGCGTCCTGGTCGACAAGGGCGTGCTCCATCTCGACCGGTACTTCGACTACGCGGTGCCCGAGGAGCTGGACGCCGAGGCCCAGCCGGGCGTGCGGGTGCGGGTGCGGTTCGGGGCCGGGCGGCACCGGGTGCGGGACGGGCGGCGCGAGGGCGGCGGGCTGATCGACGGGTTCCTCGTCGAGCGACTGGCCGAGTCCGAGTACTCCGGCCCGCTGGCCGCCCTGGCCCAGGTCGTGTCACCGGAGCGGGTGCTGAGCGTGGAACTGCTGGGGCTGGCCCGGGCGGTCGCCGACCGGTACGCGGGCAGCCTCGCGGATGTCCTGCAACTCGCCGTGCCGCCGCGTAACGCGCGCGCCGAGCAGCGCGCCTCGCCCGTCCCCCTGCCGCCGCCTCCGGCCCCCGAGGCGGGATCCTGGCAGCGGTACGAGCGGGGAGCGGCCTTCGTGGAGTCGCTGGCGTCCGGCGGTGCGCCACGGGCCGTGTGGAACGCGCTGCCGGGGCCGCAGTGGAGTGAGGAGCTGGCCCGGGCCGTCGCGGCGACACTGGCCTCCGGGCGCGGGGCGCTCGTCGTCCTGCCCGACGGACGGGCCGTCGCGCGAGCGGACGCCGCACTGACCTCCCTGCTCGGGGAGGGGCGGCACGCGGTGCTCACCGCCGACGCGGGGCCCGAGAAGCGGTACGCGCAGTGGCTCGCGGTGCGGCGCGGTTCCGTGCGGGCCGTGATCGGTACGCGGGCCGCGATGTTCGCGCCGGTGCAGGACCTCGGGCTCGTGGCCCTCTGGGACGACGGGGACGACAGCCACAGCGAGCAGCACGCCCCGCAGCCCCATGCGCGGGAGGTGCTTCTGCTGCGCGCGGCCCAGGACAAGTGCGGCTTCCTGCTGGGCAGCTGGGGTTGCACGGTGGAGGCCGCACAGCTCGTCGAGAGCGGGTGGGCCCGGCCGCTCGTCGCCGGACGGGAGCAGGTCCGGGGAGCGGCTCCGCTCGTGCGCACCGTGGGGGACGGGGACCTCGCCCGGGACGAGGCCGCCCGGGCCGCCCGGCTGCCGACCCTCGCCTGGCAGGCCGTCAGGGACGGCCTGCGGCACGGCCCGGTGCTGGTGCAGGTGCCCCGGCGGGGATATGTGCCGCGCATGGCATGCGCCAACTGCCGGGCACCCGCGCGGTGCAGGCACTGCTCCGGGCCGCTGGAGACACGGGACGGCGGTGCCCTGTGCTGCGGATGGTGCGGCCGCGAGGAGAACGGCTGGCACTGCCCGGAGTGCGGCGCCTTCCGGCTGCGCGCTTCGGTGGTGGGCGCGCGGCGGACCGCCGAGGAACTCGGTCGGGCCTTCCCCGCGGTTCCGGTACGGACCTCGGGGCGTGAACACGTGCTCGACACGGTCCCTGGGGCGCCCGCGCTGGTGGTGAGCACGCCGGGGGCCGAGCCGGTCGCCGAGGGCGGGTACGCGGCGGCGCTGCTGCTGGACGGCTGGGCCATGCTCGGGCGGCCCGATCTGCGGGCCGGGGAGGACGCGTTGCGGCGGTGGATCGCGGCCGGGGCACTCGTCCGGCCGCAGTCGGCAGGCGGCACGGTGGTGGTCGTCGCCGAGCCGACGCTGCGGCCCGTCCAGGCGCTCGTACGGTGGGATCCCGTCGGTCACGCGGTGCGGGAACTCGCCGAGCGGGCCGAGCTGGGGTTTCCGCCGGTCTCGCGGATGGCGGCCGTGTCGGGGCCGGCCGAGGCGGTGGCCGAGTTTCTCCGTACGGCGGAACTGCCGCCGGAGGCGGAGGTGCTGGGGCCGGTGCCGTTGCCCGTCCCCGCCGCGGGGCGACCGCGGCGGACGGGGGCGCCGCCGCCCGGGGAGCAGTGGGAGCGCGCGTTGCTGCGGGTACCGCCCGGGAAGGGGGCCGCGCTGGCCGCCGCGCTCAAGGCCGCGCAGGCAGCTCGGATGGCTCGGGGGAGTGGGAGCGGGGACGGTGTCTGGGTGCGGATCGATCCGGCTGACATCGGGTGAGCCGCAGAGCGGGTGAGCTGTCGCGGAAGGTCCGGCAGGGTGTCGCCCGGATGTGCGACTGCCCTCCCGAAGGCGTCCCGGGAGGGCAGGGCGAGGGGCGGTTCAGCCGTTGCGCGGGCCGGGGAACGCCGTCGGCCGTGCCTCGTCGCGGAGTGCGGGGCTGCCTGCCGTCGGCTGCGTGGGCATGGAGCGGGCGGCGGGGACCGTCGGGACCGTGGGCAGGCCGGTGGGCATACCGACCGCGCGACCGCCCGTCGGCTCCGGTGTGCGCTCCGGCTCGGTGGCGGCCGCCTGGGCCGTGGTCGCGGCACGGCGTGCGCCGTAACGGCGGTGCACCGCCTGTTTGGTGACTCCGAGCGCGGAGCCCACCGCGTCCCACGAGAAGCCGAGTGAGCGGTCGAAGTCCACGGCCGCGGTGACCAGGGTCTCGACACTGTCCCGCAGCTCCTGGGCGAGACGTACCGTCGGGGCGGGGGCGCGTCCGTAGACGACGAAGCCCGTGGAAGGGCCGGAGCGGCGCGGGCGGTAGACATTGCCCAGCTGGGCGGTGAGGGTGCGCAGTGCGTCCACCTGCCGGCGGACCCGCTCGATGTCCCGCACCAGCAAGTGCAGGCTGGCCCGAGCCTGGGCGTCGTGGGTTGCGTGGTCGGCCATGAACAAGCCTCTCGAACCGGCGTTGAAAGGAATGGGCCGTGATCACGGCCCGTTGTGGTCAACTCTGTCTTGACCAACGCGGATTCGCTCCGCGGGTCACGGTGTGGGGGCGTAGGGGCATATGCGTGCGCCTGTTTGCGCGGGGTGTGCGCCTCGGCCTTCGGCCTTCGGCCTTCGGCCTGTGTCTCCCACCCGCGCACCGCCCGTAACAGCCGATGAAGAGGCCGAGCTCTCCCGTGGGGGCCGGGCGCCGTCGGCGGCTTTCCGTGCGGGCCTCATAGACTTGGGCGTTGCCCGTTGTCGATCCCCGCCCCCGAGAGGCCCCCACCACCCCATGAAGCTCGTCTTCGCCGGTACACCCGAGGTCGCCGTTCCCGCTCTGGACGCTCTTCTCGCCTCCGGGCGGCACGAGGTGGCCGCTGTCGTCACGCGGCCCGACGCGCCGGCCGGGCGCGGGCGCAGGCTGGTCGCGTCGCCCGTCGCCGAGCGGGCGGAGGAGGCCGGGATCGAGGTGCTGAAGCCCGCGAAGCCGAAGGACCCCGAGTTCCTGGAGCGGCTGCGGGAGATCGCGCCGGACTGCTGTCCCGTCGTCGCCTACGGCGCGCTGCTGCCCCGCGTCGCCCTCGACGTCCCCGCGCACGGCTGGGTCAACCTGCACTTCTCGCTGCTGCCGGCCTGGCGCGGGGCCGCGCCCGTGCAGCACGCCATCATGGCCGGCGACGAGATCACCGGGGCATCGACGTTCCTGATCGAGGAGGGGCTCGACTCGGGGCCGGTGTACGGGACGGTGACCGAGGAGATCCGGGCCACCGACACCAGCGGGGACCTGCTGACGCGGCTCGCCTTCGCCGGTGCCGGGCTGCTCGCGGCGACCATGGACGGGATCGAGGACGGCACGCTGAAGGCCGTACCGCAGCCGCCCGACGGCATCAGCCAGGCGCCGAAGGTCAACGTCGAGGACGCGCACCTCGACTGGGCCGCCCCCGCGCTGCGCGTCGACCGGATGGTGCGGGGCTGCACCCCGGCCCCCGGCGCCTGGACCACGTTCCGCGGCGAGCGGCTCAAGCTCATCCAGGTCACCCCCGTGCCCGACCGGGCGGACCTCGCCCCGGGGCAGATCTCCGCGGGGAAGAACAACGTGTACGTCGGCACCGGTTCGTACGGTGTCGAGCTGCTGTGGGTGCAGGCCCAGGGCAAGAAGCCGATGAGGGCCGCGGACTGGGCGCGCGGTGTGCGGATCGCCGACGGGGAGCGGCTCGGGGGCTGATGGCCCTGCTCCCGGCGGCGTAGGCTGGACGGCGCACTTCTTCTCACACCCGGAGCACCTTTTTCGTGAGCGAACAGCCCCGTCGGCCCCGTACGTCCGGCAAGCCCTACCGTCGGCCCAAGAAGGACCCCGTCCGCATCCTCGCCTTCGAGGCGCTGAGGGCGGTGGACGAGCGGGACGCCTACGCCAACCTCGTCCTGCCGCCGTTGCTGCGCAAAGCGCGGGAGAACGAGGGACCCGAGAAGTTCGACGCGCGGGACGCGGCGCTCGCCACCGAGCTGGTGTACGGGACCCTGCGGTGGCAGGGGACGTACGACGCGGTCATCGCGAGCTGCGTGGACCGGCCGCTCGGGGACGTCGACCCGCCGGTGCTGGACGTGCTGAGCCTCGGTGCGCACCAGTTGCTCGGGACGCGGATCCCGACCCACGCGGCCGTGTCCGCCACGGTCGAGCTCGCGCGCGTCGTGCTCGGCGACGGACGGGCCAAGTTCGTCAACGCCGTCCTGCGGAAGATCGCGCAGGACGACCTGGACGGCTGGCTCGAGCGGGTCGCGCCGCCTTACGACAAGGATCCCGAGGACCACCTCGCCGTCGTCCACTCGCATCCGCGATGGGTCGTGTCCGCGCTGTGGGACTCCCTCGGCGGCGGGCGGGCCGGCGTCGAGGAGCTGCTGCGCGCCGACAACGAGCGGCCCGAGGTGACCCTGGTGGCGCGGCCCGGGCGGGCCACCACAGGGGAACTGCTCGATGAGGACGCCGCCGTTCCGGGGCGCTGGTCGCCGTATGCGGTACGGCTGACCGAGGGCGGCGAGCCGGGCGCCATCGAGGCCGTCCGGGACGGGCGCGCGGGCGTGCAGGACGAGGGCAGCCAGCTCGTCGCGATCGCCCTCGCCAACGCGCCGCTGGACGGGCCCGACCGGCGGTGGCTCGACGGGTGCGCGGGGCCCGGCGGCAAGGCCGCGCTGCTCGGCGCCCTCGCCGCCGAACGGGGTGCGACGCTGCTCGCCTCCGAGAAGCAGCCGCACCGGGCCGGGCTCGTGGCCAAGGCGCTGGAGGGCAATCCCGGGCCGTACCAGGTGATTACCGCGGACGGGACCCGACCGGCGTGGCGGCCCGGCAGCTTCGACCGGGTTCTGGTCGATGTGCCGTGCACCGGTCTGGGCGCCCTGCGGCGCCGCCCCGAGGCACGCTGGCGGCGTCGGCCCGACGACCTGGAGGGGTTCGCTCCGTTGCAGCGCGGGCTGCTGCGCACGGCCCTGGAGTCGGTGCGGGTCGGCGGCATAGTGGGCTACGCGACGTGCTCGCCGCACCTCGCCGAGACCCGGGCCGTGGTCGCCGATGTGCTCAAGCAGGTGCCGGACACCGACCTCGTCGACGCGCGGCCGCTGCTGCCCGGCGTACCGGATCTGGGCGACGGGCCCGACGTCCAGCTGTGGCCGCATCTGCACGGCACCGACGCCATGTACCTGGCCCTCATTCGCCGGACCGGCTGACCCCCACCCCGACGCTCTCCTGGTGTGCCGCACCGCCGTCCTCCCTGGCCAGCCGGTGCGGCCACCACACCTTCGGTCCTACGTCCAGGAACAGCGACGTCACCAGGACCGAGCGCACGATGAACGTGTCGATGAGGACGCCGAGGGCCACCGCGAAGCCGATCTCGGCGAAGGCGACCATCGGGAGGGTGCCGAGGGCGGCGAACGTGCCGGCCAGCACCAGGCCCGCGGAGGTGATGACCGCGCCGGTGGCGGCGAGCCCCGTGACCACGCCCTCTCTGGTGCCCTTGCGGGCCGCCTCCTCGCGGATGCGGGTGGTGAGGAAGATGTTGTAGTCGATGCCCAGGGCGACCAGGAAGACGAAGACGAACAAGGGGAAGTCGGTCGCCTCGCCCGCGTAGTCGAAGATGTGGCGGAACGCGAGCGCGCTGAGGCCCAGGGCCGCCGTGAAGGACAGGATCACCGTCCCGACCAGCAGCAGCGGGGCGAGCAAGGACCGTAGCAACGCGCACAGGATCAGCAGGACGACCGCCAGGACCAGCGGGATGATCACGATGTTGTCGTGGATCGTCGCTCTGTCCATGTCGATGAGCCCGGCCGTGGCGCCGCCCACCTGGGCGTCCGCGTCCGGCACCGCGTGCACCGCGTCCCGCACCCTGTCGACGGTCTGCTTGGCCGCCTCGCTGTCCGCCGGATCGGCCAGGGTCGCCTCGAACAGCACCTTGCCCTCGTACACGGGTTTCGTGGCCGGGGGCAGGCCGAGCGAGGTCGGCACGACGCCCTCGGTCCCGGCGACCGCGCGGCCCACCTGCCGGGCCTGTGCCTGGTTGGAGACGATGACGAGCGGACTGCCGCTGCCGGCGGGGAAGTACTGCTCGGAGACCTCCTGGCCGACAATGGAGTCCGGCTTGCCCGTGAACGCGTCGGCATTGCTGATGCCCTCCGCGCGCAGCTGGATGAGACCGAGCGAGCAGACCGCGAGGACGAGAGCCGTCACCGCCCACACCGTGCGCGGGCGGCGGGCGATACGGCGGCCGGTGCGGGCCCAGACACCGCGCCCGGTGGGGTCGGCCGAGCCGAGGTGCGGGATCACCGGCCAGAAGATCCAGCGGCCGAAGATCACCAGCAGGGCCGGGAACAGGGTCATCATCGCCAGGAGGGCGACCGCCACGCCGATCGCGGCGACCGGGCCCAGACCGCTGGTGGAGTTCATCTCCGCGACCAGCAGCACCAGCATGCTCAGCACGACCGTCGCCCCGGAGGCGAGCACGGCCGGGCCTGCCCGGTGCAGGGCGAGCGCCATCGCCTCGTGCCGGTCCTCGTGGCGGCGCAGTTCCTCCCGGTAGCGCGCCACGAGCAGCAGCGCGTAGTCCGTCCCCGCGCCGAACACGAGCACCGTGAGGATGCCGGCGCTCTGCCCGTTGACCGTCAGTCCGGCGTGCTCGGCGAGGAAATAGATCAGCGCCTGCGCCGTGAACAGCGCCGCGATCACGGCGAGCAGCGGGACCAGCAGCAGGGTGGGACTGCGGTAGGTGATCAGCAGCATGACGATGACGACGGCCATGGCCGACACCAGCAGCGTCGAGTCGATGCCCTCGAAGGCCTTGGAGAAGTCCGCCGACGTGCCACCCGGCCCGGTGATGTGCACGGCGAGGCCGCCGTGGCTGTCACCGGTGACGTCCCGCATGGAGTCGACCGCGGGCGCGATCCGCTCCCAGCCCTTCTCGTCCATCGTGATCGGTACGAGGATCTCCGCCGCCCGGGGATCGGCCGGCCGGTCGTAGACGGGCCCCCGGGTCTCCGCGCCCCGGATGCCGTGGTCGCTCAGCTGCCTCAGCTCTGCCGCGTCCTCGGTGATCTGCGCACGGTCCTGTGCGGTGAGCCCGCTGTCCCGGGCATAGACGACGACCGCGGGGATCTGCTCGGGCCGGAAGTCCTTCGACAGCTCGAGCACCTGCGTCGACTCCGCGGACCCCGGCAGCCAGGACGCCGCGTCGTTGTCCTGGGCGTCGGTGAGCTTCATCGCGAACGGCGCCACCACGAACAGCACGACCAGCCACAACCCCAACACCAACCACTTGGCCCGCCGCCCGCAGACCAGATGCCCGATGCCCCGGTTGTTCGTCATCCTGACCTCCGCACCGATGCTCCGAAGGGGCCAGTGCCCGGACCCCCACCGCCCGAGCCCGGCGCAGCGCATAGGGTTAGGCCATGGCCGCGCAGATCAACCCCAGCATCCTGTCCGCCGACTTCGCTCGCCTCGCGGACGAGGCGAAGGCGGTGGAGGGAGCCGACTGGCTCCACGTCGACGTCATGGACAACCATTTCGTCCCGAACCTCACGCTCGGGGTGCCGGTCGTAGAGTCTCTCGCCCGTGCGACGGACACTCCGCTGGACTGCCATCTGATGATCGAGGCCCCCGATCGGTGGGCGCCCCAGTACGTGGAGGCGGGGGCCGGTTCCGTCACCTTCCATGTCGAGGCGGCCGCCGCACCGGTCCGGCTCGCCCGGGAGATCCGCGCCAAGGGCGCCCGCGCCTCCATGGCGCTGAAGCCCGCGACCCCCATCGAGCCGTACGAGGACCTGCTCCCCGAGCTCGACATGCTGCTGATCATGACGGTTGAACCGGGCTTCGGGGGACAGGCCTTTCTCGACATCATGCTTCCGAAGATTCGCCGCACCCGCGAGTTGATCAGCAAGCACGGACTGGAGCTCTGGCTCCAGGTCGACGGCGGAGTTTCGGCTTCCACCATCGAGCGGTGCGCCGACGCCGGAGCCGATGTCTTCGTGGCCGGATCGGCGGTCTACGGAGCAAAAGACCCGGCCCAGGCGGTACGTGCACTACGCACGCAGGCTGAGGCGGCGACGGCCAAGGCATCCTGGGCCTGCGACCACTGAGCCACAGCAAAGTGAACGGCTCCGATCAGGGCTGATCAACCGCGCCGGATCTGCAAGGATGAACGGCGAATCCAGAGTGTGAACAGCAGTGAGGAGATCGCCGTGTCGGGTATGTCGGCGGGCCGGTCAGCCATGCGGATGGGACCCGCTGAGCTGGTGCAGGCGGCGGCCATGGCCCGCCGCTTCTACCTCGAGGGCAAGTCCAAGATCCAGATCGCGGAGGAGTTCGGCGTCAGCCGCTTCAAGGTGGCCCGGGTCCTGGAGACCGCCCTCGAACGGGATCTCGTACGTATCGAGATCCGTGTGCCGGCCGAACTGGACGCCGAGCGCTCGGACGCGCTCCGCGCCCGCTACGGCCTCAGGCACGCAGTCGTGGTCGAGTCCCCGGCCGAGGCCGAGGAGACACCCGACCCCGAGAACCTGGGAGAGGTGGCCGCCGACCTGCTCGGCGAACTGGTCAACGAAGGTGATGTGCTGGGACTGGCCTGGGGCCGTTCCACGATCCACATGGCGGCGGCGCTCGACCGGCTGCCGCCGTGCACGGTGGTGCAGCTGACGGGCGTGTACGACGCCGGGACCGCCGAGCGCGGCTCGGTCGAGGCCGTACGCCGTGCCGCCCAGGTGTCCGGCGGTGACGCCCACCCCATCTACGCGCCGATGCTGCTGCCCGACGCGGCCACGGCCACGGCACTGCGCAACCAGACGGGGATCGCCAGGGCCTTCGAGCACTTCGACAAGGTCACCGTCGCCTGTGTCTCCATCGGCTCCTGGGAGCCGGGCATCTCCACGGTGCACGACATGCTCAGCGACGAGGAGCGCGCGCACTACGCCTCCCTCGGTGTCGCCGCCGAGATGTCCGCGCACCTCTTCGACGCCGAGGGCCGCCGGGTCGGCCGCGACCTGGGTGAGCGGTGCATCACCGTCAAGACCCACCAGCTCCGCCGCGTCCCCGAGGTCGTCGCCATCGCGGGCGGGCAGCGCAAGGGGCCCGCGATCGACGCGGTGCTGCGGTCCGGGCTGGTCACCAGCCTGGTCACGGACACGTCGGCCGCGGACTACCTGATGACGGCGGGCCCGGCGCCGAAGTCCGCGCTCAACCGGGCCGACCCGGACGGAGTCTGACGGATGGTGAGCAAGTCGCACCAGGTGCCGGACGACCCGGCGGGCCGGATCGTGGTCGTTCTCGACCTCGACGGGGTCACGGACAAGGCGGGCCTCATGGACCGCTGCGCCCGTGACCTGTCCCTGCCCGACTGGTTCGGCCGCAACTGGGACGCTCTCGCCGACTGCCTGGCCGACCCCGCCCTCTGGCCCGAGGGGTCCGAGGAGCGGGGGCTGCTGGTCGTCGTGCGGGGCTGGCGGACGTACGCCGAGGCGCGGCCCGAGGAGTGGCAGGTCGCCGAGGAGATCTTCGCCGAGGCGACGGACCGGGGTCCGGGCCTCTTTGTGACCCTCGGCCTTGGAGCATCCTCCGAGAGGCCCCCTGACCAGCCTGGATGATCCGCTCAGGGACGTCCGGGCCGTCGTCGTGGGACAATGAAGTACGTGCTCTTTCCCCCGGACCGTCCGGTTCGGGGGTCACCTCTGAACGACTGGGATGTGCAGCACGTGCGTTTCCTCAATGACATCCAGCCCGGGTACGACCTGACGTACGACGACGTCTTCATGGTGCCGAGCCGCTCCGCGGTCGGCTCGCGGCAGGGCGTCGACCTCAGCTCCCCGGACGGCACGGGCACCACCATCCCGCTCGTCGTCGCCAACATGACCGCCATCGCCGGCCGCCGCATGGCCGAGACCGTGGCCCGCCGCGGCGGCCTCGTGGTGATACCGCAGGACATCCCGAACGACGTGGTCACCGACGTCGTCTCCTGGGTGAAGAGCCGGCATCTGGTCCTGGACACCCCGATCATCCTGTCCCCGCACCAGACCGTCGCCGACGCGCTGGCACTGCTGCCCAAGCGCGCGCACAACGCCGGGGTCGTCGTCGACGAGAACCACAAGCCGGTCGGCGTGGTCACCGACGCGGACCTGTCCGGCGTGGACCGCTTCACGCAGCTGACCGAGGTCATGTCCCGGGACCTGCTGCTGATCGACGCGGACATGGACCCGGGCGAGGCCTTCAACACCCTCGACCACGCCAACCGCCGCTACGCCCCGGCGGTGAACAAGGACGGCACGCTCGCGGGCATCCTCACCCGCAAGGGCGCCCTGCGCGCCACGCTCTACAAGCCGGCCACCGACCCGCAGGGCCGGCTGCGCGTCGCCGCCGCCGTCGGCATCAACGGCGACGTCGCGGGCAAGGCCCAGGAGCTGCTGGACGCGGGCGTCGACGCGCTCGTGATCGACACCGCGCACGGCCACCAGGAGTCGATGATCAGCGCCCTGAAGCTGGTGCGCGACCTCGACCCGCGGGTGCCGATCGTCGCGGGCAACGTCGTGGCCGCCGCGGGCGTGCGCGACCTGATCGAGGCGGGCGCGGACATCGTCAAGGTCGGTGTCGGACCCGGCGCCATGTGCACCACCCGCATGATGACCGGCGTCGGCCGGCCGCAGTTCTCCGCAGTCCTGGAGTGCGCCGCCGAGGCGAAGAAGTACGGCAAGCACGTGTGGGCCGACGGCGGCGTCCGCCACCCGCGCGACGTGGCGATGGCGCTCGCGGCCGGCGCGTCCAACGTGATGGTCGGGTCCTGGTTCGCGGGCACCTACGAGTCCCCGGGCGACCTCCAGCACGACGCGCAGGGACGGGCGTACAAGGAGTCCTTCGGCATGGCGTCCGCGCGTGCCGTGCGCAACCGCACCTCGGAGGAGTCGGCGTACGACCGGGCCCGCAAGGCGCTGTTCGAGGAGGGCATCTCCACCTCCCGCATGTTCCTCGACCCGGCCCGCCCCGGCGTCGAGGACCTGATCGACTCGGTCATCGCCGGCGTCCGCTCCTCCTGCACGTACGCCGGTGCCGGCTCTCTGGAGGAGTTCGCCGAGAAGGCCATCGTCGGCATCCAGAGCGCCGCCGGCTACGCCGAGGGCAAGCCGCTGCACGCCAGCTGGAGCTGACACGCCAACGCCCTTCCGTACGGCCCTCGGTGTCCCGCCCTGCGGGAAAACCGGGGGCCGTTCGGCAGGCGCGGGCCCTAGCGTCGGTGCATGGAGATCGCCGCCTGCAGGGCCCAGCACATCGAGGTGCTGGAGCGCCTCATGCCGTCGCACAGCGTCGACGGCCACCACGCCGCCCGCTTCGCGCGGCAGGAGGCAGGGCGGAGCACCTACCTGATCCCGTGGCCGGACGGCCGGCCAGTGGGACACGCGGAGATCCGCTGGACCGGGTGCGAGGCGCCCGAGGTGCGGGCTGCCGATGCCCTGGGAGCGGAGCGATACGGGCCGGACGAACAGGCCGTTGATCTCCGGGCAGCCCGGGACACACCTGGATCCCGACGGCGTCCCGCATGAGCGGGCCGACCCCTGCGCGTTCCGCGTCAAGGCCCTCTGACGGCCCGTCACGCAACGGTCGACAGCCGTCCCGCAACGAACACCCACCGAGACCCGAGGAACGCAACGATCTTGCGGGCATGCGCAAGGTTGCTGAATTTCACCAGCAACGCCGATCCTCGTAGGCTGTCGCCTCGTACGTGGCGTGGCAGGGACCCCGCTCGGTGGGGCTCTGCTCAAGAGGTGCCGCCGGTCCCTGCCGCCCTGACCGGCAGCGATAAGGAGCCCAGCACGTGCTCGACCAAGGCGCACCCCCGCACGGCAGTAGTCAGACCACCCCGCCCGCCACGGGCGTCGGTGCGCGCCTCATGCGTCGCAAGCCGGTGGAACACCTGGTCGCGGAGGGTGGCCAGGGCGAGGGAGGGTCGCTGCGGCGCTCCCTCGGCCTGTGGCAGCTCACCATGATCAGCATCGGTGCCACCCTCGGCACCGGCATCTTCGTCGTCCTCGGCGAGGCCGTCCCCAAGGCGGGACCGGCCGTCACGCTCTCCTTCGTCATCGCCGGCCTCACCGCCCTGTTCTCGGCCCTGTCCTACGCCGAGCTCGCGGGCACCATCCCGGTCGCCGGATCCTCGTACTCGTATGCGTACGCAACGATGGGCGAGCTGATCGCCTGGGTCTGCGGCTGGTGCCTGGTCCTGGAGTACGGCGTCTCCGTCGCCGCCGTCGCGGTCGGCTGGGGCGAGTACCTCAACGAACTGCTCGACGGGACCATAGGCGTCACCATCCCGGCCGCCCTGTCCGCGCCGCCCGGCGACGGCGGCGTGTTCAACCTGCCCGCGCTGATCGTCGTCCTGCTCGCGATGGCGTTCCTGCTGGGCGGCGCCAAGGAGTCCGCCCGCGCCAACACCGTCATGGTCATCGTGAAGATCGCCGCGCTGGTGATGTTCTGCGCCATCGGCGTCCAGGGCTTCCGCTCCGGCAACTACGAGAACTTCATGCCGCTCGGCATGGCGGGTGTGAGCGCCGCCGGGGCGACCCTGTTCTTCTCCTACATCGGCTTCGACGCCGCCTCCACCGCCGGCGAGGAGGCGAAGAACGCGCAGCGCGACCTGCCCCGCGCGATCATGCTGTCGCTGGTCATCGTCACGGCGCTGTACGTCCTCGTCGCCGCCGTCGCGGTCGGCGCCAAGCCCTGGAAGAACTTCACCGACTCCGAGGCCGCCCTCGCCCAGATCATGCGCGAGGTCACCGGGCAGACCTTCTGGGGCACGCTGCTGGCGTTCTGCGCGGTCATCGCCATCGCCAGCGTGGTCCTGACCGTGCTGTACGGCCAGACCCGCATCCTCTTCGCCATGTCCCGCGACGGGCTGGTGCCGAAGGTCTTCTCCAGGGTCCACCCGAAGACCAAGACCCCCCGCGCCAACACCCTGATCGTGTCGCTGTTCTGCGGTGTGCTGGCCGCCGCGATCCCGCTCGGGCAGCTCGCCGACGCCACCAGCATCGGCACCCTGTTCGCCTTCGCGCTCGTCAACGTGGCCGTCGTGGTCCTGCGCCGGACCCGCCCGGACATGCCCCGCACCTTCCGGGTGCCGCTCTCCCCGGTCATGCCGGCGCTGGGCTTCGGCTTCTGCATCTGGATGATGGGCAGCCTGTCGGCCGTGACCTGGGTGGTCTTCGGTGTCTGGATGGCCGTCGGGCTCGTGTTCTACTTCGTGTACGGCTATCGCCGTTCCCGACTCGCACCATCCGAAAAGTGATCAACCCACTGTGCTGAACGATCTCGACGAACGCATCGTGCACGCCCTCGCCGAGGACGCCCGCCGCTCCTACGCCGACATCGGCCAGATCGTCGGACTGTCCGCACCCGCCGTGAAACGGCGTGTGGACCGGCTGCGCGCCACCGGAGCCATCACCGGCTTCACCGTCCGGGTGGACCCGGGCGCTCTCGGCTGGGAGACCGAGGGGTTCGTCGAGATCTACTGCCGGGGCAACACCTCCCCGGAGACCATTCAGCGGGGCCTGGAGCGCTATCAGGAGGTCGTGGCCGCGTCCACCGTCACCGGGGACGCGGACGCGATCGTCCAGGTCTTCGCCTCCGACATGCGGCACTTCGAACGGGTCCTGGAGCGGATCGCCGGGGAGCCGTTCGTCGAGCGGACCAAGTCCGTGCTCGTGCTGTCGCCGCTGCTGCGGCGCTTCTCGTCGGGATCGCCCACGTAATCCAGCGGCGTGATCGGCCCGACCGGCCTACCATCGGTGTCATGACCTGGCGACATTGATCTCCATCCGCGTCCTCCGATGAGCGCCGTGGGCACCGTACGTCCGGTGTCCGCCGGCTGACCGGCACGCTGTACGGCTACGCGTTCCTCGAGGACTTCGTCCTGCTCTACCCGGTGTACGCGCTGTTGTTCCGCGACACCGGGCTGTCGGTCTGGCAGATCTCCTCCCTGTTCGTCCTGTGGTCGATCACCGGCGTGGCTCTGGAGGTCCCCTCCGGCGCCTGGGCCGACGCCGTCTCCCGCCGGCTGCTGCTGTGGCTCGGCCCGCTGTTCACCGCCGCCGGCTTCGCCCTGTGGACGCTCCTCCCGTCGTACGGCGCCTTCGCGCTGGGCTTCGTGCTGTGGGGCGCGGGCGGAGCCCTCGCCTCCGGCGCGCGTGAGGCGCTGGTCTACGACGAACTGGAGCGGCTCGGCGCCGCCGACCGCTACGCCCGTGTCATGGGCCGGGCCCGTGCAGCCGGTCTGGTGGCCGTGATGGCGGCGATGGGACTGGCCGGCCCGGTGTTCGCCTGGGGCGGGGACACCGCCGTCGGCGCCGCCAGCGTGCTGGTCTGCCTGCTGGCGGCGGCGACGGCGGCCCGCCTCCCGGAACACCGGACCCCGGCGGCCGGGCAGGACAGCTGGACCGCGACCCTGAAGGCCGGGCTCGCCGAGGCCCGCGCCGACCGGTCCGTACGCGGAGCGCTCCTGCTGGTCCCGGCCGTGACCGCCGTGTGGGGCGCCCTCGACGAGTACACGCCGCTGCTGGTCCAGGACACCGGTGTCTCCGACGTGCTGGTGCCCTATCTGCTTCTGCTGATCTGGGCGGGCGCCACGGCCGGGGGACTGCTGGCCGGGACGGGCGAGCGCCTGGGCACGAAGGGCCTCGCGGCGCTGCTCGCGTGCGCGGCACTCGCCCTGGCCGTGGGTGCCGGGGCCGGCACCCTGGCCGGAATCGCCCTCGTGGCGCTCGCCTTCGGCGGCTTCCAGGCGGCGAGCGTGCTGGCCGACGCCCGGCTCCAGCAGCGCATCGACGACACCGGCCGGGCCACCCTCACCTCGGTCGCCGGTCTTGGCACGGACCTGGCCACCGTCGCCGTGTACGGCGGCTACGGGGTGCTCGGCACGGCCGGCGGGCATGGCACGGCCTTCGCGTGGTTCGCCGTGCCGTACCTGGTGACCGCGCTGCTGCTGGCCGCTAGAGGTCGGGCTGCCAGGGGATGACCGAGAAGTCGCCGGTGCCCTTCTTGACCTTCTCGAAGGGCGCGGAGCCCACGCACTTGGGCAGGTCCTTCGTCTCGACCGGGGTGCCCGTAGAGGCCCAGCTGTAGCCGAGCCGGTCGCGGTGACCGAGGTCGTGCACGGTGATCCCGACCCGCTTGCCCTTCGCGCCGGGCAGGTCGGAGGAGGTGATGACACCGGAGACGACGGCCACCTTGCCGCCGGTGACCAGGCAGTCCACCTTCGCCTTCGCCCGGGCGCCCTCGCCGTTCAGATAGTGGCTCCACTCGAAGGTGCCGGTCGCCTTCGTCGGATCGGCCTTGTCCTTCGCCGCCAGATGCGCGTCGAAGGAGAAGGTGATGTCGTCCCCGGCCGAGCGGTACAGCTTGGCCTTGCCGGTGAGCGCGGCGGCCTCACGCGCCTGCACCGGGGAGCCGGAGCCGGAGTCGGAGGACGCGGCGGCGGAGGCCGCCGCGGCGGTCGCGGTGAGCAGCAGCGCGGCCCCGAACACGGCGGTCTTGGTACGGCGGTTCATGGCGGTCCCTTCCGCAAGGGGAAACAGGTCGTCGGAACGCTCACCACTGTCCCGGCGCGGCCCTCGCGCCACATCGCTCCGGGGACGTGACCCCGCCTCCGCCGCCCGGCGGGGGAGCGCCGCACCGGTCTGCGCCCACGGGTGGACCGACGTACGACCACGGGCCCGCAACGAATCGCCGCCGAGCCCTGGAGGGACGCAATGATCAGCTCACCGGCGCGCAATGGCTGCTCCTTGTCCGGCCGAGCCCGCCGACCGTACCGTCTATCAGGCCCCCGAAAACCCTCCGCGTCCCGGTGAGGAACACGCATGCGCACCGCCCTGCTCCAGAGCTCCGGCCGCCCCGGCTCCACCGTCGAGAACCTCAAGGTCCTCGACGAGGCCGCGGGCCGGGCCGCCGCCGCGGGCGCCGGGCTGCTCGTCACGTCGGAGATGTTCCTGACGGGGTACGCGATCGGCGACGACATCGGCCGCCTCGCCGAGCCCGCCGACGGAGACTGCGCCGACGCCATCGCCGAGATCGCGACCGGCCACGGTCTGGCGATCGCCTACGGCTACCCCGAGCGGGCGGGCGACGCCGTGTTCAACTCGGCCCAGCTGATCTCCGCCGACGGCACCCGGCTCGCCAACTACCGCAAGACCCACCTCTTCGGCTGCTTCGAGCGCGACCACTTCACCCCGGGGGACCAGCCGGTCGTCCAGGCGGAGATCGACGGCCTGCGCGTCGGCATCCTGATCTGCTACGACGTGGAGTTCCCGGAGAACGTCCGCGCCCACGCCCTGGCCGGCACCGACCTGCTTCTCGTCCCCACGGCCCAGATGCACCCGTTCCAGTTCGTCGCCGAGTCGATGATCCCGGTGCGTGCCTTCGAGAACCAGATGTACGTCGCGTACGTCAACCGGGTCGGCCGGGAAGGCGAGTTCGAGTTCGTGGGACTGTCCACGCTCGCCGGGCCCGACGGGGTCGCCCGCACCCGGGCCGGACGGGGCGAGGAGCTCGCCCTCGCCGACGTCGACCCGGCCTTCCTCGCCGCGTCCCGCGAGACCAACCCGTATCTGCTGGACCGGCGCCCGGGCCTCTACGGGTCGCTCGCCTGATCCCCCCACACCTGCCTGTCTCTTCTGCAAGGAGTCCGTACCCCATGACGTCCACCGTGCCCAACGCCGTCGAGCACGCAGACGCGCAGCAGCCGCCGATCACCATGTTCGGCCCGGACTTCCCGTACGCCTACGACGACTTCCTCGCCCACCCGGCGGGTCTCGGGCAGATACCCGCGACGGAGCACGGCACGGAGGTCGCGGTCATCGGCGGCGGCCTGTCCGGCATCGTCGCCGCGTACGAGCTGATGAAGATGGGCCTCAAGCCGGTCGTGTACGAGGCGGACCAGATCGGCGGCCGGCTGCGGACGGTGGGCTTCGACGGGTGCGACGAGTCCCTCACCGCAGAGATGGGCGCGATGCGGTTCCCGCCGTCGTCCACCGCGCTCCAGCACTACATCGACCTGGTCGGTCTTCAGACGCAGTCCTTCCCCAACCCCCTCGCGGAGGCGACCCCGTCGACCGTCGTCGATCTCAAGGGCGAGTCGCACTACGCCGAGACGGTCGCCGACCTGCCCCAGGTCTACCGGGACGTCGCCGAGGCCTGGAACAGGTGCCTGGAAGAGGGCGCCGACTTCTCCGACATGAACCGGGCCCTGCGCGAGCGGGACGTCCCGCGCATCCGCGAGATCTGGTCCCGGCTCGTCGAGAAGCTCGACAACCAGACCTTCTACGGCTTCCTCTGCGACTCCGAGGCGTTCAAGTCCTTCCGGCACCGCGAGATCTTCGGCCAGGTCGGCTTCGGCACGGGCGGCTGGGACACCGACTTCCCGAACTCCATCCTGGAGATCCTGCGGGTCGTCTACACCGAGGCCGACGACCACCACCGCGGTATCGTCGGCGGCTCCCAGCAGCTGCCGCTGCGCCTCTGGGAGCGTGAGCCGGAGAAGATCGTCCACTGGGCCCACGGGACCTCGCTCGCGAGCCTGCACGAGGGCGGCGAGCCCCGCCCGGCGGTGACCCGGCTGCACCGCACGGCCGGCAACCGCATCACGGTCACCGACGCGCGCGGCGACATCCGCACCTACCGGACGGCGATCTTCACCGCCCAGTCCTGGATGCTGCTGTCGAAGATCGACTGTGACGACTCGCTCTTCCCGATCGACCACTGGACCGCGATCGAGCGAACCCACTACATGGAGTCCTCGAAGCTGTTCGTGCCCGTGGACCGTCCCTTCTGGCTCGACAAGGACGAGGAGACCGGCCGGGACGTCATGTCGATGACGCTCACCGACCGGATGACGCGCGGGACCTACCTCCTCGACGACGGCCCGGACAAGCCCGCCGTCATCTGCCTCTCCTACACCTGGTGCGACGACAGCCTGAAGTGGCTGCCGCTGTCCGCGAACGAGCGGATGGAGGTCATGCTCAAGTCGCTCGGCGAGATCTATCCCAAGGTCGACATCCGCAAGCACATCATCGGCAACCCGGTGACCGTCTCCTGGGAGAACGAGCCCTACTTCATGGGCGCGTTCAAGGCCAACCTGCCCGGCCACTACCGCTACCAGCGGCGCCTGTTCACGCACTTCATGCAGGAGGAGCTGCCCGAGGACAAGCGCGGCATCTTCCTCGCCGGCGACGACATCTCCTGGACGGCCGGCTGGGCAGAGGGAGCCGTCCAGACCGCCCTCAACGCGGTCTGGGGCGTCATGCACCACTTCGGCGGCACGACCGACCCGACCAACCCGGGCCCCGGCGACGTCTATGACGAGATCGCGCCGGTGGAACTCCCGGAGGACTGACGGGCTCGGGCCCCGCGAGCGGTCCGACCGAGGCGTGAGCGCACCCGCCGCACCCGCCGTACCCGCCGCACCGGTCGTGGCCGCGGGCGTCGGCCGGCCTCCGGTGCGGGAGCGGCGGTGCCGGCGTCGTCGTCCGGCTCACCGGCCGGAAGTCTGCGTCGGATCACCATGGCGATCACGGCGGCGATGGCGCTCACGGACACGGCGAGTCCGCCCAGGCCGGTGATCGCCTCGGTCACCTGCCGCCACAGGTCCCCGGCCCAGGAGAGCCAGTCGTCGTCCGCCGGCGGCGCCACCGCGTCCACGCTCCAGATCAGGGGCGGCTTCTCCACCAGCACCGTGTCGGTGTCGCGGAGGTAGGAGGTCACGGTGAGCGCGACGCTGAACGTCCCCGCACGTTCGGCCCGCACTTCCCACAGCCAGACAGCGACGTCCCCGCGGCTCAGGACGCTCTGTCGTTCCGACGACAGTGGCGTGCACCGCACACCGGCACCGGAGCAATGCAGCTTCACGCCTATCTGCGTACCCGCGCTGGCGACCGTCTGGGACTCGCCGGGGCCGGACGCGACCCGGGCGCCCGGAATCTCGACCCGGAACCGGCGCGGCGGCGCATCCGCCACGAGCCCCAGGGCTCGCGGGTCCGTGTGGACGACCGGGACGTCGAAGAGGTGGCGACGCTCCCGCTCGATCTCCTCGGGATAGGAGAACGCGTCGGACGGTGGTGCCGTTCCCACCGCGGCACCACCGGGCCGATCTTCCTCGCTTCGCGTGATGAATCCGACGAAGCTCCCCCAGACCAGGGCGAGCGAGAGCCCGAGCGCCACCCAGGAAACGCCGCCCAGGGCATCGAGGACCACGAGCACCGAGCTGCGCCGGCGAGTCGCCCACGCGCGTAATCCGACCATGCGCGCACAGCGTAGTGAACGATCCTGTCACCAAGCCCACGACCCAAGTCGCCGCCGGGGAAAGCGAGTTGGATCATCTCTGCAACGGCGTGAGCAGCATGCGCCCCGCGAGGCCCGCCGCCGCGTCCAGGTGCTCGGTGAACTCCTGGGCCACGTCGGGGAGTCCGCGCAGTGCCCACAGGGCCCGGGCCGCCGTCCAGGAGGCGTCCCGGGCGCGGTCCAGGCTCCAGGAGCCCAGCAGATGGGTCAGCGGGTCGGCGATCTGGAGGAGATCGGGGCCCGGCATCAGATCTTCGCGGATGCGCTCCTCCAGCGAGAGGAGGAGATCGCCCACCGTGTCGAACTCGTCCTCCAGGTCGGCGGGTGCGCAGTCGAGCGTACGGCAGGTGTCCACCAGGGCCAGCGCGAGATCGTGCCCGATGTGCGCGTTGATGCCCGCGAGGGCGAACTGCAACGGCCGTACCCCGGGATGGCGGCGGAACTGGAACAGCGGCCGCCAGCAGGCGGGTGGGCGCCGCTCTCCGGACGCGGCGTCGACGGCCTCCAGGTACCGCTCCGCGAACCGTACGTCCAGCGTGATCGCGGCATGCGGGTCCGCGAACCGCCCGGTGTCGACGTACCGGTCCACCGTCTCCGTCACGGCGAGGTAGACACGGTTGAAGACCGCCACCCCGTCCCGGGGGTGCAGTGCCGCATCGAGGGCGCGCATACGGGAGATGACTCCGTCGACCGGAGTGTCCACGGCTGAGGGGACTTGTTCGCATCGCGGCATGCGGGCAGAGTCCCAGCTCTAGGCTGGCGGGAGTACCGGCTGGCCCGGCGCTTCCCCGAAACGGGGGAACGCCCGCCGCCGCAGGGGGAGGGGGAGCAGCACCGTGTCAGGCTTACGTGCCCAGCGCCTGGCCGCCCGCAGGGCCGAGCGCAGGCGCGCCGCCCGGCGCGGCGCGATGGTCGTGGCGGCCTCCGTCGTGGTCGCGGCCGGTGTGGTCGCCGGGGCGCTCTCCGCGGTCGACGACCGGCGATCGTCGGACGAGGCCCGGCCCTCCGGGGTGTCCGCCTCGCCCCGTCCGGCGCCCCTGCCCGTGGTGCCGTCGGCGTCCCCGTCGGTCTCCGGCTCCGCCTCGCCCACACCGTCTCCGACGAAGAGCGCCGTCCCCGCGCCTTCACCCCCGAGGGCAGTGACCAAGAAGCAGACGACGGCCGCTGCCGTGACCGGCCGGCTCTACCGCCACCCCGACTCCCAGGTGCTCGACTGGATCCGGGCCCACGACGGCGATCCGCGCCAGGCGGTCATCGCGTCCCGCATAGCCGACCGGCCTGCCGCCGTCTGGTTCGCCGACTACTCCCCGGGCACGCTCACCGCCCGGGTCGCCGCGGTGACGTCCGGCGGCGCGGCACAGGGCCGGGTGCCCGTCGTCGTGCCGTACGCGATACCCGGCCGGGACTGCGGCGGCCACTCCCAGGGCGGAGCGCCCGACCTGGACGCGTACGACGCCTGGATCGACCGGTTCGCGGCCGGGCTGGGCTCCGGCGAGGTCATCGTCGTCCTGGAGCCGGACTCGGTCGCCCAGACCGAGTGCCTCTCCGCCGGTGACCGCGCGGACCGCTTCGCCTCGCTGGCCCGGGCAGGCCGTGTCCTGAAGGCCGCCAACCCGCGGGCCCGCGTGTACTTCGACGCGGGACACTCCGGCTGGAACGCGCCCGGCAAGCAGGCGGCATGGCTGCGGCAGGCCGGTGCCGCCTCGCCCGAGTCCTCCGACGGTATCTTCAGCAACGTCTCCAACTTCCACACCACGGCCGACGAGGTCGCCTACGACCGGCGGGTCCTGGACGCCCTCGGCGGCCCGGCGAGCCTCGGCGCCGTCATCGACACCAGCCGCAACGGCAACGGCGCCCCGGCCGACGGGGAGTGGTGCGACCCGTCGGGCCGCAAGCTCGGCCGGACCCCGACCCTCGGCACCGGCGAGGCCCGGATCGACGCCTACCTGTGGGTGAAGCTCCCCGGGGAGTCGGACGGCTGCAAGGGCAGGCCGGGGACGTTCACGGCGTCGTACGCCTACGAGCTGGCCTCGCCGTAGGACGGGACGCTACGGCTTGCCCTCGTCGTAGGACGAGGTGCCCTCGTCCAGCAGTGGATGCTGTGTCTTCAGATGGGCCGGGGCGAAGGCCCGCAGCGCGTGGTAGCCGGTGATGACGACGATCGTGCCGAGCGCGATACCGCTCAGCGAGAACGTGTCCGTGAACTCCATGGTGACGTTGCCGACGCCGATGATGATGCCCGCCGCCGCCGGGACCAGGTTCAGCGGATTGCGCAGATCCACCCTGGCGTTGAGCCAGATCTGGGCGCCGAGCAGGCCGATCATGCCGTACAGGATGACGGTGATGCCGCCGAGCACCCCGCCCGGGATCGCCGCGACGACCGCGCCGAACTTCGGGCAGACGCCGAACAGCAGGGCGAAGCCGGCGGCGGCCCAGTAGGCGGCCGTCGAGTAGACGCGGGTCGCGGCCATCACGCCGATGTTCTCGGAGTACGTGGTGTTGGGCGGGCCGCCGACCGCGGTGGACAGCATCGAGCCGACGCCGTCGGCCGAGATCGCCGTGCCGAGCCTGCTGTCCAGCGATTCGCCGGTCATCTCGCCGACCGCCTTCACATGCCCGGCGTTCTCGGCGACCAGCGCGATGACGACGGGCAGGGCGACCAGGATCGCCGACCACTCGAAGGACGGGCTGTGCAGCGTCGGCAGCCCGATCCAGTCGGCCTTGTCCACGCCCGAGAGGTCGAGCCGCCAGTGGTCGGTGAGCTTGCCGCTCGCGTCCACCGAGTGGATCTTGCCGAAGGCCAGGTCGAACACCCAGGAGATGCCGTATCCGAAGACCAGCCCCAGGAAGATCGCGATCCGGGACCAGAACCCGCGCAGACAGACGACCGCCAGACCGGTGAACAGCATCGTCAGCAGGGCCGTCCACTGGTCCTGCGGCCAGTACGTCGAGGCCGTCACCGGCGCCAGGTTGAAGCCGATCAGCATCACCACGGCGCCGGTCACGATCGGCGGCATCGTGGCGTGGATGATCCGCGCCCCGAACCGCCGCACGGCGAGCCCCACCAGGAAAAGCGCGGCCCCGACGACGAAGACCGCGCCGGTGACGGTGGCGCTGCTGCCGCCCTGCGCGCGGATGACCGCCGCCACGCCCACGAAGGACAGCGAGCAGCCCAGATAGCTGGGGACGTGGCCGCGCGTGGCCAGCAGGAACACGACGGTCGCGACGCCCGACATCATGATCGCGAGGTTGGGGTCCAGGCCCATCAGGACCGGAGCCACGAAGGACGCCCCGAACATGGCGACCACGTGCTGGGCGCCGAGCCCTGCCGTGCGGGGCCACGAGAGCCGCTCGTCGGGGCGGACCACCGCGCCGGGCGCCGGGGTGCGTCCGTCGCCGTGCAGTTTCCAGCGGACGCCGAGATCCATGGTGCGGTATCGCTTTCGTCGTGCGTGCGAGTGTCCGGACCATTGTCGGGGTGCGTCAGGAGCGGCGGTGACCGGGGCTGACCTGGACGGCCGGGTCGGGGCTCCGCTCAGGGCCGCGGGTCGGGAACCGCCGCCTTCTCCGGACGGCTGATCTTCGCCCGGTCGCCCGGGCGCAGCACCCGCGCGAACGCCACCAGGCCGCAGGACAGCAGCGTCACCAGGCAGAACGACACCATCAGGCTGGTCGCCTGGGCCAGCATGCCGATCGCGCTCGGCGCGATCAGGCCCGAGGTGTACGTGATGGTCGCGACGCCCGCGATGGCCAGGCTCGGGTTGGAGCCACTGCGGCCCGCCGCCGCGAAGCACAGCGGTACGACGACCGCGATGCCCAGCCCCATCAGCGCGAACCCGCTCATGGCCACCGCCGGATGGTCCGCGACGACGATCAGCAGACCGCCGAGAACGGCGAGCACACCGCTGACCCGTACGGTCCGCACGGCACCGAAGCGGTCCACGACCCTGTCACCGGCGAACCGGGCGATGGCCATGGTGAGCGTGAAGCCCGTCGTGCAGGCCGCCGCGAGACCGGCCGAGGTCTCCAGCTGCTCGCGCAGATAGACCGCCGACCAGTCCAGGCTCGCGCCCTCGGCGAACACCGCGCAGAACCCGATCGCGCCGATGAGCAGGGCCGACCGGGGCGGCAGCGCGAACCTCGGCGGCGGCTCCTCGTCCTCGGCGGGCTGGAGATCGAGCACCCCCTGGCAGGCCACCACGCCGATCACGGTGAGGACCGCGGCGGCCAGCACGTGATGCAGCCGGGCGTCCGAGCCGAGGTGCGCGGCGAGCGTGCCGGCCGCCGAGCCGATCAGGGCACCCGCGCTCCACATGCCGTGCAGCCCGGACATGATCGACCGGCCGAGGCGGTTCTCGACCTCGACGCCCAGCGCGTTCATCGCCACGTCCGCCATGCCGGCCGTCGCGCCGTAGGTGAACAGGGCCAGGCAGAGCGTGAGCAGGTTCGGGGCGAGGGACGGCAGGACCAGCGAGAGGGTCCACAGGGCGATCAGTCCGCGCAGCGCGTTGCGGGCTCCGAACCGGTGGCTGACGCTGCCGGCGAGCGGCATCGCGACGGACGCGCCGAGCGCGGGGAAGGCGAGCGCGATCCCCAGCTGCCCGGCGCTCACGCCCGCGTGGTCCTGGATCCAGGGCACGCGGGTGGCGAACGAGCCGGTCACGGCGCCGTGCACGGCGAAGACGGCGGCCACGGCGTACCGGGACCGTTTCACCTCGCGCAGTTCGTCGACCACGTTGCCCATTCTGCGGTCCCCCTCCAGGTCTTTGCCGCGCTCACGTCATGCGGGCGTAAACTATCAGGAACCCTGCCTGATAATAAGAGGGTTTCCCGGCGGGCCACGGCCGACGGACCCGCCGATCTGGAAGGATCCCGGCATGCCCGCATCCCCGAGCACCGCCCGGGCCATCAACGACCGGCTCGCCCTGCGTCTGCTCCAGCAGGAGGGCCCGCTGACGGCAGGGCAGTTGAAGCAGCTCACCGGTCTGTCCCGGCCGACCGTCGCCGACCTCGTCGAACGCCTCACCGCCGCGGGGCTGATCGCGGTCGTCGGGGAGGCGGGGGAGCAGCGGCGTGGGCCCAACGCCAAGGTGTACGGCATCGTCGCCGACCGGGCGCATCTCGCCGCGCTGGACGTGCGCACCGAGGGGGTCTCCGTCACCGTCGCCGACCTCGTGGGCCGGGTCCTGGCCGAGGCCTCGGTGCCCATCGGGGGTGACATGGCCACGGGTCCCGCCGTGGAACAGGCGGTCGCACTGGTCGAGCGGGTGGTGAAGGAGGCCGGCGCCGACCGGCTGCACACCGTCGGCATCGGAGCGCCCGGCCTGATCGACCCGGCCAGCGGCGAACTCCGCGACTCCTCCGGGCTGCCGGAGTGGCACCGGCGCCTGGTCGCCGCCCTCCAGGAACGGCTGCCCGAGGCACGGGTGAGCGCCGAGAACGAGACCAACCTCGCGGCGCTGGCCGAGCAGCGCGACGGCGCCGCCCGGGACCGGGACACGTTCGTCCTGCTGTGGCTGGGCCACGGCACGGGCGCGGCCGTGGTGCTCGACGGCGCGCTGCGCCGCGGTGCCTCGGGCGGCACCGGCGAAATCGGCTTCCTCCCGGTCCCGGGCACGACCACGCTGCCGTCCGCGACGGACTGCGAGGGCGGCTTCCACGGCCTGGCCGCTTCGGCCGCGGTCGTGGACCTGGCGGCGGAGCACGGGGTTCCGGCGGAGCCGGGGCAGGAGCCGTCGACGGTGGGGGTCGTACGGGCGGCGGTGGGTGTGGTGCGGGCCGCGGTGGGCCAGGTGCGGGGGGTGGAGGGCGGGAGGTCTCGGTCTGAGGGCGGGGACGAGGTGCTGGTCCGGCCCGCCTCCGCCGCCCCCGCTGCCCGATTCCTCGACGCCCTGGCCGATCGGCTCGCCGTCGGGGTCGCCTCGGTGGTGGCGATTCTGGACCCCGGGTGCGTGGTGCTCGGGGGTGAGGTCGGGCAGGCGGGTGGCGAGGAGCTCGCCGGCCGGGTGCAGGACCGTATCGCCCGGATGACGCCCCTGCCCACGGAGGTGCGGACGACCACCCTGGGCGGCGACGCCGTCCTGCGCGGCGCCCTCCTCACGGCCCGTGACCGGGCTCAAGAGGAACTCTTCACCCCCGGGGAGCGGCCGGTCCAGCGCTGGTAGGGCGCCCCGGGCCGCCCGGCCGAACCTCTGCACCCGGGACAGCCGCCCCTCGTCCGCACTCCCGCTAGGACCGCGACAGCCGCTCCTCGTCAGCGCCCCCGCTAAGTCCGGGACCGCCGCTCCTCGTCAGCACTCAGCAAAGCCCGGGACCGCCTGCCCTTCGTCTGCACGCCCTACGGCCGGAACCCTCCGGCTATGCCCGGGCCTCCGGCTCCGTCCGGGCCTCTGGCTATGCCCGGGCCTCTGGCTATGCCCGGCCCTCCGGCTACGTCCGGAACCCTCCGGCTATGCCCGGGCCTCCGGCTACGTCCGGAACCCTCCGGCTATGCCCGGGCCTCCGGCTACGGCCGGAACCCTCTGGCTATGCCCGGGCCCCCGGCTACGGCCGGAACCCTCTGGCTACGCCCGGGCCCCCGGCTACGCCCGGGACCGCCCGCTCCCCGTCCGCACCTGCCCGTCCCCGAACCGCGCCGCCAGATACTTCTCGAACGTTCCCGTGCCGACCGCCCGCCCCGGCGTCAGATGACCCCCGCTCCGAAAGCCCCGGTACGCCGCCCCCCACAGCGGTACGTTCACCACCGCACGGCGCCGGCCGGACGCCTTCAGATACGCGCGAGCCAGCGACTCGAACGTCCGTACCTCCGGCCCGCCCAGGTCCTCGACCCGCCCCGCCGGTTCGCCCGCCGCCAGCTCGACCAGCCGGTCCGCGACCTCGGCCACCTCGACCGGCTGGTCCCGGACACCGGCCGGCAGGAACAGGACCGGCAGCTTCGACAGCCCCTGCAACACCATGACCAGCAGGTCGTGGAACTGCGTCGCCCGCAGCACGGTCCAGCCGAGCCCCGACTCCTCGACCAGTTGTTCCACGGCGAGCTTGCTCTTGTAGTAGCCGAACGGCACCCGGTCGACGCCCACGATCGAGATGTACACGAGGTGCCGCACCCCGGCCCCGCGCGCCGCCCTGATCAGATTCGCCGCCGCCTGCTCGTCGCCCTTCTGCGCCGACGCGCAGTGCACGATCGTGTCCACACCGGCGACGGCCGCGTCCAGCGCGTCCCCGCCCTCCCGCAGGTCGACCGCGTACGGCTGGGTGCGCCGGCTGAGCACCCGCACCTCGTGCCCGTCCGTGCGCAGCCGCTCGGCGACGAGCCGGCCGAGTGTTCCGGTGCCACCGGTCACCAGGATCGTGGTCATGCCGTTCAGTCCCTTCGAAGGTCCGGCGCTCCGGCCGGAGCGCCCCTCGTCAGCTCAGACCGAACACCCCCGCCGAATGTGACAGACACACCCGGCGAAACCGCGACCGTGTCCGACGGTCCTAGGGCCGGGCGAGCTGACGCCGTGCGAACGCCAGCTTCTCCGGATTGACCACGGCCCGCACCCCGGTGACCAGCCCGTCGCGCACCTCGAACGCCGCCAGCCCGACGAGCGTGTCGCCCGCCCAGGTCGCCAGCCCCGTCGCGCCGTTGACCTCGGCCGGCGTGAAGTCCAGGCCCACCGAGAACTTCGGGCCCCCGCCCGCCAGGAAGTGGGCGATCCTGGGACCGCCCTCGATCGGCCACCGGGTTGTCGTGACCTTGCCGCCACCGTCGCTCCACCAGGTGGCATCGGCCGCGAGCAGCTTCTCCAGCCCGGCCAGGTCACCTTCGCGGGCCGCCGTGATGAACGACGCGACCAGCTCCTCCTGCTGCTCGGACGCGGGCTCGAAACGGGCCTGCGGCTCGCCCACCCGCCGCACGGCCCGCCGGTACAGCTGACGGCAGTTCGCCTCGCTCAGATCCAGGACCCCGGAGATCTCCCGATGCCCGTACCCGAACGCCTCCCGCAGCACGTACACCGCCCGCTCGGTCGGCGTGAGCCGCTCCAGCAGCACCAGCATCGCCATCGACACGGCGTCCCGCTGCTCGGCCGACTCCAGCGGACCGAGCGCGCCGTCCCCGGTGACCACCGGCTCCGGCAGCCAGGTACCGACGTACCGCTCGCGCCGGGCGCGCGCGGACGTCAGCCGGTTCAGACAGAGGTTCGTGACGACCTTGGCGAGCCAGGCCGCCGGATGCTCGATCCCCGTACGGTCGGCGCCGCTGTAGCGCAGATACGCGTCCTGGACCGCGTCCTCGGCTTCCTCGGCGGAGCCCAGCAGCCGGTAGGCGAGCGAGAACAACCGGGGCCGGTGGACCTCGAACTCGTCGGCGATCGTGGTGGTCATGGGGCTCACCCTGCCAGAACGCCGTCCGCACGGCGTGGGGAGGCCCGGCGACGGGCAAGGGCCGTCGTCACCGTCGCCGGGCCGGTCCGCGGGGGCATGCCAACCCTGGAGCCGACCCTAAAAAGGACTAGACCACACCGTCAATAGGTGCGTACCAATCTCGGTGAGCGGGGCAACACGGTCTGTGAGGCAGGCCACACCGATCGCCTCTTTGAACGTCGATCAGGCGTGGCACACTGGCCGTGTACCAGTAGCAGCGCACTCCGGGGTCGGTGAAAGTCCGAACCGGCGGTTACAGTCCGCGACCCGGTCGCCTCCAGCGATCGGTTGACCAGGTGAAATTCCTGGACCGACGGTTAAAGTCCGGATGGGAGGCAGTGCGCGGCGGGCAGGCATACGTGCGTGCCGCCGAAGAAGTCCGTCCTCGGGGCGGACTCCGTCCGGCGTCGCCCCCGGTGTCCCTGCTCGTACATCTGTCGTCTTCGACAGCCCCGGAGTCCGTGCCCCAAGAGGCAGGAGGACCCGGGAAGTGTTCACCGGAATCGTCGAAGAGCTGGGCGAGATCACCGCCGTCGAGACCCTCGACGACGCCTGTCGCTTCCGCCTGCGCGGTCCCGTCGTCACCCAAGGCGCCAAGCACGGCGACTCCATCGCGGTCAACGGCGTCTGCCTCACGGTCGTCGACCACGAGGGCGACGAATTCACCGCCGACGTGATGGCCGAGACGCTGAACCGCTCCAGCCTGGGCGCCCTCGCTGTCGGCACCCGCGTCAACCTCGAACGCCCCATGGCCGTAGGCGAACGCCTCGGCGGGCACATCGTGCAGGGCCATGTCGACGGCACAGGCGAGATCCTGGAGCGCAAGCCGTCCGAGAACTGGGAGATCGTGAAGATCTCCCTCCCCGCGGACCTCACCCGCTACGTGGTCGAGAAGGGCTCCATCACCGTCGACGGCATCAGCCTCACCGTCGTCGACGCCGGCCCGGACTACTTCACCGTGAGCCTCATCCCCACCACGCTCGCCCTGACCACGCTCGGCCACAAGGGCCCCGGCGACCCGGTCAACCTCGAGGTGGACGTCATCGCCAAGTACGTCGAGCGGATGATGGGCGACCGAGTGCGGGGGGCGGACCGGTGAACTGGCTCAACTCCGAGGCCTTCACGCTCTTCGGCCAGCACATCAAGTGGTCGGACATGATCGGCAACGTGATCGGCCTGATCGGCCTCGCCTTCGGCTGGCGGCGCTCCATATGGACCTGGCCCACCCAGTTCCTCTCCGGCCTCATCCTCTTCGCGGCCTTCGCCACCGCCCACCTCGCGGGCAGCGCCGGCAAGCAGATCGTCGTCATGCTCGTCGCCACCTACGGCTTCTGGCAGTGGAACCGCGGCCGGCAGCAGGCCCAGGACGGCTCCATCGCCGTACGGTTCGCCACTTGGCGCGAACGCGGGGCACTGGCCGGTGCGGCCGCCGTCGGAACCCTCGCGGTCGGCGGCCTGTTCACGGCCTTCCCGACCCTCTCCTGGGACCCCTGGCCGGACGCGTACATCTTCGTCGGCACGATCGTCGCGATGTACGCCCAGGCACGCGGCATGGTCGAGTTCTGGTTCGCCTGGCTGCTGGTCGACCTGGTCGGCGTCCCGCTGAACTTCGCCAACGGCTTCGCCTTCTCCGGCTTCGTCTACATCATCTACGGCGCGCTCGTCCTGTGGGGCATGCGCGACTGGTGGCTGCGCTCGCGCGCGGCAGCACAGCCCACCCTGGAAGGAGCGCCGGCATGAGCGCCGCAACCGTCCTGTACACCGACGACCTCGACGACAACGAGGACTTCGCGCTCGACCCCGTCGAGCAGGCCATCGCAGACATCGCGGCCGGCCGCCCGGTGGTGGTCGTCGACGACGAGGACCGGGAGAACGAGGGCGACCTCGTCATCGCCGCCGAGAAGGCGACCCCCGAGATCGTCGCCTTCATGATGAGCGAGTGCCGCGGTCTGATCTGCGCCCCCATGGAGGGCGACGAACTCGACCGGCTGCGCCTGCCGCAGATGGTCGAGGACAACACCGAGTCGATGAAGACCGCGTTCACGGTCTCCGTCGACGCCTCCGCCGCACACGGCGTGAGCACCGGCATCTCCGCCTCCGACCGCGCCACCACGCTCCAGCTGCTCGCCGACGGCGTCACGGGGCCCGAGGACTTCGTCCGCCCCGGCCACATCTTCCCGCTGCGCGCCCGGCCCGGCGGGGTCCTGACCCGCAACGGCCACACCGAGGCCGCCGTCGACCTCGCCCGCCTCGCGGGCCTGCGCCCGGCCGGGGCGATCGTCGAGATCGCCGGCGAGGACGGCACGATGCTGCGCCTGCCCGAGCTGATCCCCTTCGCCCGCAAGCACGGCCTGACGATCATCTCCATCGAGGACCTGATCGCCTACCGCCGCGGCAGCGAGCCGACCGTCCGCCGCGAGGCCAAGACCCGACTGCCCACCGCCCACGGCACGTTCACGGCGTACGGCTACCGCTCCACCGTCGACGGCGTCGAGCACGTCGCCCTCGTGCACGGCGAGATCGGCGACGGCCAGAACGTCCTCGTCCGCGTCCACTCCGAATGCCTCACCGGCGATGTCTTCGGCTCCGCCCGCTGCGACTGCGGCCCTCAACTGGACGCCTCCCTGGCCCGTATCCAGGCCGAGGGCAGGGGAGTGGTGGTCTACCTGCGCGGACACGAGGGCCGCGGCATCGGCCTGATGTCCAAGCTGCGCGCCTACGAACTCCAGGAGCGCGGCCGCGACACCCTCGACGCCAACCTCGAACTCGGCCTGCCCGCCGACGCCCGCGACTACGCCGCCGGCGCCCAGATCCTGGCCGACCTCGGGGTGCAGGGTGTGCGTCTGCTGACCAACAACCCCGACAAGACCGACGCGCTCGTCCGCCACGGCATCGCCGTCCAGGCGCGGGTGCCGATGCCCGTGAGCGCCGGCGAGCACAACCTCCGCTACCTGCGCACCAAGCGGGACCGGATGGGCCACGACCTGCCCTGGCTCGACACGACCACCGTGCCGGCCTGCAGCAACCAGTAAGACAGCACAGCGAGACAGCACAGCAAGTCAGCAGTGAGAAAGCTCTGAGGAGAGACGTGAGCGGCAAGGGTGCACCGGAACTGTCCGTACGCAATGTGGGTGACCTCAGGGTCGCCGTCATCGCGGCACAGTGGCACGAGAAGGTGATGGACGGTCTGGTCGACGGCGCCCTGCGCGCCCTGCACGACCTGGGTATCGACGAGCCGACCCTGCTCAGGGTCCCCGGCAGCTGGGAGCTGCCGGTGGTCGCCAAGGTCCTCGCGGGCCGCGGCTACGACGCGATCGTGGCCCTGGGCGTCGTCATCCGCGGGGGCACCCCCCACTTCGAGTACGTGTGCCAGGGCGTGACCCAGGGCCTGACCCAGGTGTCGGTCGAGACCGGCGTCCCGGTCGGCTTCGGCGTGCTGACCTGCGATACCGACGAGCAGGCCCTGGACCGCGCGGGCCTGCCCGGCTCGAACGAGGACAAGGGACACGAGGCGGTGACGGCGGCGGTGGCGACCGCGGCCACCCTCCGCTCGGTATCCGAACCCTGGCGCTGACGGAAGCCGGGTGTGGCATAGGCTGAGCGTCACCATGTCCAAGAAGACGTTCGAGGAGCTCTTCACCGAGCTCCAGCACAAGGCCGCCCAGGGCGATCCCGCCACTTCCCGCACCGCAGAACTGGTCGAGAAGGGCGTCCATGCCATCGGCAAGAAGGTCGTAGAAGAGGCCGCCGAAGTCTGGATGGCCGCCGAGTACGAGGGCAAGGACGCCGCCGCCGAGGAGATCTCCCAGCTGCTGTACCACGTCCAGGTGATGATGGTCGCCCGCGGCATCTCCCTCGACGACGTCTACGCCCACCTGTAAGCAGCGGCCCGCCGCACCCGTCCCCGTAAGACACCACGCAAAGGAAGCCGACCTCATGCTGCGCATCGCCGTCCCCAACAAGGGTTCCCTGTCCGGCCCTGCGGCGGAGATGCTGCATGAGGCCGGCTACCAGCAGCGCCGGGAGTCCAAGGAGCTGCGGATCGTCGACCCGGTGAACGAGGTCGAGTTCTTCTACCTCCGCCCCCGCGACATCGCCATCTACGTCGCCTCCGGCCAGCTGGACATCGGCCTCACCGGCCGCGACCTGCTCATCGACTCGGGCGCCGAAGCCGAGGAGATCCTCCCGCTCGGCTTCGCCCGCTCCACCTTCCGCTACGCCTGCAAGCCCGGCACCATCGGCGGCCTGGCGGACCTCGCCGGCAAGACCGTCGCCACCTCCTACGAGGGCATCGTCGCGGCGCACCTCGCCGAGCACGGCATCGACGCCTCCGTCGTTCACCTCGACGGCGCCGTCGAGACCGCCATCCAGCTCGGCGTCGCCCAGGTCATCGCGGACGTCGTCGAGACCGGCACCTCGCTGCGCAACGCGGGCCTCGAGGTCGTCGCCGAGCCGATCATGAAGTCCGAGGCCGTCGTGATCCGCCGCACCGGCGCGGACGCCGACGACCCCAAGGTGCAGCAGTTCCTGCGCCGCCTCCAGGGCGTCCTGGTCGCCCGGACGTACGTGATGATGGATTACGACTGCCGAGTGGAGCAGCTCGAGAAGGCCGTCGCCCTCACCCCCGGCCTTGAGTCGCCGACGGTCTCCCCGCTGCACAACGAGGGCTGGGTCGCCGTCCGCGCGATGGTCCCGGCCAAGGAGGCGCAGCGGATCATGGACGACCTCTACGACATCGGCGCCCGGGCCATCCTGACCACGGCCATCCACGCCTGCCGTCTCTGAGGGGCGTACACCGATGTCCGATCTGCCCGCCCTGCCCGTCACTTTCCGGCCGGGCAGCACCCGGGCGGTGCTGCTCACCGCCGCCGTCGCGATCCTGGTCGTGATCACGGCCGTCGCGATGCTGCTGAAGCAGCTCAGCCCGGCCGAGCGCCTCAGCTTCGTCGTCACGGCGCTGCTGCTGGACGCGGTGCTGCTCCTGCTGGCCCGGCCCAAGGTCGTCGCCGACGAATCCGGCGTCACCGTGGTGAACCTCACGAACAAGCGCCGGCTGGAGTGGGCCGAGATCCTTCAGGTCACCCTCCGGCCCGGCGACCCCTGGGTGTTCCTCAACCTCAGCGACGGCACCAGCCTGCCTGTCCTCGGTATTCAGCCTGGTCTCGCGAGGCAGCGGGCGATCGCCGACGCCCGGGCCCTGCGGGCGCTCGCCGAGGCCCGTTCCGTGGCGGACGAGCGGCATCAGAGCTGACTCGGGCAATCCACAGGGCGGCTGCCACTGCCGCACCGGGCCGTGTCTTGATTAATCTGTTGGCGGAGGCGTGAAGGATGCGCCTCCGCCTCTGCTGCCCCGCCCGGTGCACCGAGGCTCCTGCTAACCGAGGAGTGACCCTCTCCGGCGATGGACGGATCGTCCTGTAGTACCTGCGCCGCCCCCTGCCGACATAGCGCGGACCTCGCTTTCGAGGTACGCGACTTTGCGGAGGCGGCGGCATCATGACCACCCCCCTGCTGCTCCTGGCAGCCGCGTTCCTGCTGATTCTCGCCAACGGATTCTTCGTGGCGGCCGAGTTCGGCCTCGTGACGGTCGAGCGGCCCGAGGCCGAGAAGGCCGCCGCCGAGGGCGACCGGCGCGCCCACCGCGTCGTCGAATCGCTCAAGGAACTGTCCTTCCAGCTCTCCGGCACCCAGCTCGGCATCACCATCACCTCCCTCGTCGTCGGCATGCTCGCCGAACCGGCGCTCGCGGAGCTGCTGCACGGCCCGTTCACCTCGATCGGCATACCCGAGGGAGCCGTCTCCGGTGTCACGGTCGTCGTCGGCATGCTGCTGGCCTCCGCCGTGCAGATGGTGATCGGCGAGCTCCTGCCCAAGAACTGGGCGGTGTCCAGGCCGCTTCAGGTCGCGCGCTTCGTCGCGGGCCCGCAGCATGTCTTCGCCCGGCTGTTCCGCCCGGTCATCGCCGGCCTCAACGCCGTCGCGAACCGGCTCGTACGCGCCCTGGGCATCGAGCCCACCGAGGAGCTGGCCTCCGCCCGCACCCCCGGCGAACTCGTCTCCCTGGCCCGTCACTCGGCCCGGGCCGGCGCCCTGGAACAGGACACGGCCGACCTCTTCGTCAGAACCCTGTCGCTGGGTGAGCTCACCGCGCAGCACGTGATGACGCCGCGTGTGAAGGTCAGCGCCCTGCAGTCCTCGGCCACCGCCGAGGACGTGGTCAACCTGACCCGCGCCACGGGCCTGTCCCGCTTCCCCGTCTACCGGGAGAAGATCGACGAGGTGGTCGGCATGGTCCACCTCAAGGACGCCCTGGCCGTGCCCGTGCGGGAGCGGCTGCGCACCCCCGTCGGCCGCATCGCCCGCCCGGCGCTGCTCGTCCCCGAGACGCTGCCCGTGCGGCCGCTGCTCGCCCGCCTGCGCAGCGAGCAGCCCATCGCGGTCGTCGTCGACGAGTACGGCGGCACGGCCGGCGTCGTCACACTGGAGGACATCGTCGAGGAGATCGTCGGCGAGGTCCGCGACGAGCACGACGGACACGACCTGCCCGAACTGGCCTCCGCACCGCCGGAGGACGGCAGGCCCGCCTGGGACGCCGACGGCAGCTGCCGTGTCGACATCCTGCGGCGGATAGGCCTCGATGTGCCGGAAGGCCCGTACGAGACCGTCGCGGGCCTGATCGCCGATCTGCTGGGCCGCATCCCGGCCGTCGGCGACAGGGCGGAGCTGCCCGGCTGGCGGCTGTCGGTGCGCCAGGTCGGCCACTACCGCGCGGAGCGGGTCCGGCTCGTGCGCACGGCCCCGGTGGCCGCCATGGTGGAGGCCGTCCGATGAGCGTGCTCCAGCTTCTCTTCGCCGCGCTGCTCGTGCTCGCCAACGGTTTCTTCGTCGGCGCCGAGTTCGCGCTCGTCTCCGTACGCCGCAGCCAGATCGAACCGCTCGGCACCGCCCGCGCTCGGCAGGTCCTCTACGGGCTCGAGCGGCTGCCGCAGATGATGGCGGCGGCCCAGTTCGGCATCACGATCTGCTCCCTCACCCTCGGCGCGGTCGCCGAACCGACCGTCGCGCATCTGCTGGAGCCGGTCTTCGAGTGGGTCCACCTGCCGCACGGCGTGATCCACCCGCTGACCTACGTCATCGCCCTCGCCGCGGTGGTCTTCTTCCACCTCGTCATCGGCGAGATGGTCCCGAAGAACCTGGCGATGGCGGCCCCCGAGAAGGCCGCGCTGTGGCTCAGCCCCGGCCTGGTCTGGTTCGCCCGCTTCTGCAAGCCGATCACCGCCGCGCTCGGCGCGGTGTCCCAGGGCATCCTGCGGCTCTTCCACGTCGAGCCCAGGGACGAGGTCGAGGCCGTCTTCACCAGCGAGCAGCTCAACCGGCTGGTGGAGGACGCCGGCCAGGCGGGCCTGCTCGACCCCGAGGAGGCCGAACGCCTGGAGGACGCCCTGGAGCTGGGCTCGCGCCCGGTGACGGACGTCCTGCTGAAGCGCGAGTCCCTGGTGACGGTCAGCCCGTCGGTCACCCCCGGGCGCATCGTCGAGCTCACGGCCCGGACCGGGTACTCCCGGTTCCCGGTCGCGGCGGAGAACGGGGCGTTCATGGGTTATCTGCATGTGAAGGACGTCCTGGACCTGGAGCACTCCGACCGGGCCGTGCCGCAGCAGCTGTGGCGGCCCATGACGACGCTGCGGTCCGAGCTGCCGCTGGACGACGCGCTGACGGTGATGCGGCGGGCCGCGACGCACCTGGCTCAGGTGGCCGACGGTTCGGGGAAGGTGCTCGGGCTGGTCGCGCTGGAGGACGCCCTGGAGCTGCTGGTGGGGGAGGTGCGGGATCCCGCACACCGGGAGGTCCCCGAGATCAGGCTGACCGAGCCGAGGTCGGGCGAGGAGGTACTGGCGACCTAGGCCCGGCCGCCCCACGCCGGTTCTCACAGTCCGGGCGGATCCTGCGGCCCCCGCCCGGACAGCACCTCTCCGTACGCCTGCATCAGATCCGGCAACCGCAACGTCGCCAGATCGTCCCTGCCCAGCACCCCGGGATAGACGGACAACCGCAGATCCCGGTACGCACAGCTCTTCTCGTACAGCGTCCGCAGGAACCGCCCGTTCCCCAGCTCGTCGATCCACCCCTGGTCGACCACGTGCCCGGCGATGGACCGCAACTCGTCGAGGGACTCGTCGTCCCACAGGTCGCCGTTCTCCGCGGCGAGCACCTTGCCGATCTCGGTGAGTTCGAGGGGACGGTAGGACGGGAAGTCGACGCGGGTGGTGAAGCGGGAGGACAGCCCGGGGTTCGCGGCGAGCAGGCGGTCCATGCCCTCCGGGTAGCCGGCCAGGATCACCACGAGATGGTCGCGGTTGTCCTCCGCCCGCTTCAGCAGCACCTGGAGCGCCTCGTCGCCGTACGCGTCGCCCTTGCCGTAGCCCGAGTTGGACAGCGAGTACGCCTCGTCGACGAAGAGGACGCCGCCGAGAGCCGAGTCGATCAGTTCGTTGGCCTTCACGGCCGTCTGCCCCAGGTACTCGCCGACCAGGTCGGCCCGCTGCGCCTCCACGAGATGGTCGCCGCCGAGCAGCCCGAGGGCGTAGAAGACGCGGCCGAGGATGCGGGCGACGGTGGTCTTGCCGGTGCCGGAGGGGCCGGAGAAGACGAAGTGCCGCTTGGGCGGCTGGACCGGCAGGCCCTGCCCGGCCCGCAGCCGGGCCATGTTCAACTGTGCCGACAACGCCTTGACCTGGCGTTTCACCGGCTCCAGACCGACCATGCGCTCCAGCTCGGCGAGTGCCTCCTCCAGTAACGCGGGATCGGTGGGCCCGGCGGGCAGGGACGGGCCCGGGGAGAACCTCTCGCGCACGGCCGGGTCCTCCACCGGCGGCAGGGGAGCGGAGCCCGGCGGCTCGAGGTCGGGCAGCCTCAGGTCGCGGCCCTCGGTGCCGAAGAGCGGGTCGAATCCGTCCGGCCCGTCCACGGCGTCCTGGCCGAGGCCCGGGAGCGTGATCGCCGCGAGGTCGGTGGAGTCGTCGTAGCCGTCGCCCTCGGCGATCGCGGCGAGCCGGGCCGAGGTGTCCATGAAGGCCGGGTCGACGCGGTGCACGGCCCGGTACAGGGGCAGCGCCGCGGCGCTGCGGCCGGTGCCCTCGTGGGCCCGGGCCAGCCAGTAGCGCAGCTCCTTGCGCTGGGGCTGCTCGCTGCGGCAGCGCATCAGCGCGGCGGACAGCAGCGGTTCGGCCTGGCCGTACATCTCCAGACGGACCCGGGCCATGCCGCCGAAGAGTCCCGCCTCGATGCCGAGCATCGGGTCGTCGAGGAGCGGGTCGGTGTGGCGGACCAGCTGTTCCCAGTCCTTGACCAGATAGGCGCGGCAGGCGTGCAGGAAGCGGACCTGGGCGTCGGTGTCCACCGGCGGCAGCCCGGCGAGGGCCCGGTCCAGCTCGGGGACGTGCCGGCCGTCCAGCCAGTGGGAGGCGTGCGCGAGCAGCAGGTCGCGGGGGCTCTCCAGCACGGGCTGCACCCACCAGCCCAGCCAGTACCAGGAGTTGAGGGTGCGGCGGTAGCGGGAGCGCTGCTCCCCGAAGCGGTCCCGGTGCCGGAACATCCTGAGCAGCGCGGTCGTCGTGTCGACGCGCAGCGCGTGCAGCCCGAGCCAGCCGTCGGCCATCCCGGGGTCCATCCGTACGGCCGCGCGGAACTCCTCCTCCGCCTGCGGATAGGCGCCCATGGTGTAGGCATCGACGCCTCGCAGCCAGGCGAGGTCGGCCGGGGCCTGCGGGCCCTGCGTGCCGAAGTCCATCACGTCCCCCACGAACCGTGCCCCCGTCGGTATGCCAACGAGCCGTCCCCCCGGCCGGCTGCTCTGCTCGAACCGCTGTGCCACGGACCGGAGTTGCGAGGTGCGCGGAGCGCCCGTCCGTAGGTCGCGACGAGGGCATCGTACCTTCGGGGGCGGCGCCCCCGAAGGGTGCCGCACGGGCCGTTCGGCGAGGTGGGAGCGGATGCGGCGCACTCGCGCACGGTGACCGAGTGTGAGCGTTCGGCGCCTCGCGGGGGCCGGAAAAACGGAAGAAGACAGAACGAAGCCCCCGATCACGGGGGAACAACCGGGGGCTTCGCGTCTGTGGGCGGCTCCGAATGGCCGCACATTGAGAACGTAAGTCCTGTACGGCCCACCGGTCAAGCCGAGTTGAAGCACTCCGGCAAGTTCCACCGCAAGCGCATTCACAAGTTCAGCACACTGCGGGCGGTCCGTCACCGTGCGTGAGGAACTGGTCCGGTCCAGCGGTCCCGGCAGGTCCCGGAAACACCTCGTACCCCTTCTCTCCCTGCCGTACCAGGAGATCGGCGAAGGGCCGCGAGGGATCGTCGGCGAAGTGCCTGCGCTCCGCAGGGACCCATCCGTCCCAGAACTCCCGCTGTTCCTCCCCGTCCCGCGACCGGCCCCGTGCCCAGGCCTCCTCGCGCGGCAGCTCCATCCACAGCAGCAGGGCCAGGCGGTGGCGCAGCGCCCGGCGTCCCGCGCCGACGCCCTCGACGAGGACCACCGGTGCGGGCGGCAGGGGCTGCGGCGGGCCGAAGCGGCGGGCCCGCCAGTCGTAGGGGGTGTAATGCGCGGTCCGGCCGCCGGCCAGCGGCTCGATCACCTGGTCCAGCAGCCGTCCGGTCCAGCCGAACAGTTCGTCGTGGCTGGCGATGTCGTCGAGGCGCAGCACCGGCGCGCCGTCGAGCTCCCCGGCCAACTGCTCGGCGAAGGTGGTCTTTCCGGATCCGGCGTGCCCGTCGACGCCGACCAGACGGACCGGGCCGCAGGAAGGGGAGAGGCGGCGGATCCGGGAGGCCAGGTCACGGACGGCGGGCCCCGGTGCGGGGCGGAAGGACGGATTCATCTCGCGCAGCACTCTAACGACCCGGGGAGTGACCATGCCGCCCACGGCCCCTGCCACTGGTCGACGCCAATATTGGTGGGCGTGGCGCGGGTCGAAGTGCTGGCAGGACCCGGCGGGCTGTGCTCATATGTGGCGCACACGCATGTGCGACCGACCGTGCAACGGACCTGCCCCGCCCCTGCCCGACTCCGACATCCGGGGGTCCCCGCCATGAGCAGAGCCGAACAGCCGTCCCGCAGAACCGTCCTGGCCGCCGCGGTCGCCGTCGCCGTCACCGCGAGCGCGGGGCCGGCGGCGGCCGACACCGAGATCCCTATGACGACCGACACCGCAGACCCCGCCCGGGCGGTCCCGGCCCGCGCCGTGGACAACCGGGCCTGGGCCTCGTACGACGACTGGCGCGGCGGCACCGCCCGGGGCACCCGCGCCGTCGCGGGCACCCGCCCTGGTCTGGTGATCGCGAAGCCCGCCGGAACCGCCGACTACCGGGACCCGCACACCGGCACCACCGCCTCCTGGGAGTACGGCATCTGGACGTCCCCCGTCCAGCGGCTCGTCGTTCCCGCGACGGAGGCGATCGTCTCCTGGAACGCGCGCACCCCGGCCGGCACCTGGATCCAGGCCGAGCTCAAGGGCACCTACACCGACGGCACCAGCAGCCCCTGGTACGTGATGGGCCGCTGGGCGGCGGGCGACCAGGACATCCGGCGCACCTCGGTCGACGACCAGAACGACGGCAAGAGCACCGTCTGGACGGACACGCTGGCCGTCGACGACCCGGCGACCGGCCTGCGCCTGGCCTCCTACCGCCTGCGTCTGACCCTGTACCGCAAGCCGGGCGGCAAGGCCACGCCCACCGTGTGGCGGCTCGGCGCGATGGGTTCCGACGTCCCCGACCGGTTCACCGTCCCGGCGTCCGCGCCCGGCCTCGCGAAGGAACTGGCCGTCCCGCGGTACTCGCAGGAGATCCACAAGGGGCAGTACCCCGAGTACGACAACGGCGGCGAGGCCTGGTGCAGCCCGACCTCCTCCCAGATGATCGTCGAGTACTGGGGCGGCCGGCTCACCCCGAAGCAGCTGGCCTGGGTGGATCCGTCGTTCGCCGATCCGCAGGTGTGCCACGCGGCCCGGTTCACCTATGACTACCAGTACGCGGGCTGCGGCAACTGGCCGTTCAACGCCGCCTACGCGGCCACCTTCAAGGACCTCCAGGCCGTGGTCACCCGGCTCGGCTCGCTCACCGACCTGGAGACACTGATCGCGGCGGGCATCCCGGCCATAACGTCCCAGTCCTTCCTGAAGGAGGAGCTGACCGGCGCCGGGTACGGCACCGCCGGCCACCTGATGACGGTCATCGGCTTCACGGCCGGCGGCGACGTGATCGCGAACGACCCCGCCTCGGCGAGCAACGAGGCCGTGCGGCGGGTCTACCGGCGGCGCGAGTGGGAGAACATCTGGCTGCGGACCAAGCGGTACAACGCCTCCGGCAAGGTCGTCTCCGGCACCGGCGGCGTCTGCTACCTGTACTTTCCGGCGCGCCCGACCGCGGCCCAGCGCAGGGCGCTGACCGCCGTGGGCGTACGCGTGTGACCAAGCTCTCGGCCGCAAAAGCCGCTCCGGGTGGCAAGGTGGGCGGAACTTCGGGGGAAGTCCGCCCGCCCCACCGGATCAGCGAGAAGCCATGACCGCACACTCCGCCACCGCCGCCGGCGTCCGCACGGGCGGCCCCGAGGACGACGGGCCGAAGATCGCCGAGCATGTCCTGGGCTGGACGCTCGTCGTGGTCGTAGCGATGCTCGTGACGCAGCTCGGGCTGCTGTGAACCCGGTCCGGAGCAATGTGACCTGACCCACGGCCCGGCCCTCCGACCTGCCATACTGCGGATGTCCCGCCTCGCCCGCTTGTTGGAACCAGGGTCGAAATTGAATACCAGTCAACAGCCTGCCGCGCGCCCCAGAGCCCGCGGCACCGAGCGCTCGCTGGCCCGCCGTGCCGAACTCATCGCCATCGGCCGGAGGTTGTTCGCCGACACGTCCTACGACGCGCTTTCGATGGACGACATCGCCCGCCAGGCTCATGTCGCCAAGGGGCTCATCTACTACTACTTCCAGTCCAAGCGGGGCTACTACCTGGCCATCATCCAGGACTCGGTCACCGACCTGGTCACCCTGGCGGCGAGCGGACTCGAACTGCCCCCGGTCGACCGCGTCCAGCGCACGATCGACAGCTATCTGCGCTACGCCGAGCACCACCAGGCCGCGTACCGCACGATCGTCAGCGGCGGGGTCGGCTTCGACACCGAGGTGCACGCGATCCGGGACGGTGTGCGCGAGGCCATCGTCGCCACCATCGCCGAGGGCGCGTACGGCCGTGTCGACATCACCCCGCTGGCGCGGATGGGCCTGCTGGCCTGGGTGTGCAGCGTCGAGGGCGCCACCCTCGAATGGATCGACCGCCCCGAACTGCCCCGAGAGACCATGTGCGAGCTGCTGGTGAAGGGGCTCGGCGGCGCCCTGCGTGCGATCGAGGACCTGGACCCCGCTTACCCGGCCCCGCAGGCGGCCGCCCGCCAGGACGCGTGAGACGGGGGCGGAGGGCCCGTCACGGTCCCTCCGCCCCCGGTCGCCCCGCCTTACCTGATGGCCTTGATCAGCTCACCGTTCGCCGTGTCACCGCTCAGCTCCCAGAAGAACGTGCCGCCCAGACCCTGCTGGTTCTTGTACGTCATCTTGGTCCCGATGGTCGCCGGGGTGTCATAACTCCACCAGTTGTTCCCGCACTTGGCGTACGCCGTGCCGGCCACCGTCCCCGTCGCCGGGCACTTGGACTTGAGCACCTTGTAGTCGTCGATGCCCTGCTCGTACGTGCCCGCCGCCGGGCCGGTCGCGGTGCCGCCGGGGGCCGACCGGGTGACGCCCGTCCAGCCGCGGCCGTAGAAGCCGATGCCGAGCAGCAGCTTCGAGGCGGGGATGCCGAGGCCCTTGAGCTTCGCGATGGTCGCCGAGCTGTGGAAGTCCGCCTTCGGAATGCCGGAGTACGAGGTCAGCGGAGAGTGCGGGGCCGTCGGGCCGGCCGCGTCCCAGGCGCCGAAGAAGTCGTACGTCATCGGGTTGTACCAGTCGACGTACCGGGCGGCGCCCGCGTAGTCCGCCGCGTCGATCTTGCCGCCCGGGGTGGCGTCGGCGGTGATCGCCGCGGTGACGAGGTTGCCGGAGCCGAACTTGGCCCGCAGGGCCTGCGCCAGGTTCCGGAAGGCCGCCTTGCCGCTGGTGTCGCAGGTGGCGCCGCAGGCGTTCGGGTACTCCCAGTCGATGTCGATGCCGTCGAAGACGTCGGCCCACTTGGAGTTCTCGACCAGGTCGTAGCAGGACTGGGCGAAGGCGGCCGGGTTCCGGGCGGCCTCGCCGAAGCCGCCCGACCAGGTCCAGCCACCGAAGGACCACAGGACCTTGAGGTTCGGGTGCTTCTGCTTCAGCTTGCGCAGCTGGTTGAAGTTGCCGCGCAGCGGCTGGTCCCCGGTGTCGGCCTTGCCGTCGACGGACTCGGCGGCGGTGTAGGCCCGGTCGGTCGCCGCGTAGGCGTCGCCCATCGCGCATTTTCCGCCGGTGACGTTGCCGAACGCGTAGTTGATGTGCGTGAGCCTGGCCGCCGAGCCCGACGTCTCGATGTTCTTGACGTAGTACTTGCGGTCGTAGGTGCCCCATTCGGTGAAGTACCCGATGACCTTGGATCCGGCGGCCCTGGGGCCGGGTGCGGCCTTCGTCGCCGCGGCGGCCTCCTGAGCCGAGGTCGCCGCGGTGGCGGTCGAGGTGCCCGCGCCGGCCAGCAGACCGGCGCCGAGGACAGCGCAACAGGCCGCGGACACGATGGCCCGGAAGCGGGAGCGGTGGGGGGTGTGCATCCGGTGTCTCCTCGTGGGGAGAGGGAACGCGCGCCGATTGGCATGAACGCGATGACTCGGTGAAGCGAAACGGTAGGAGGACTAGACCAGTTCGGTCAATGGTGCGGACCAATTTCGATCCGGCGGACGCGCTCGGGTATTACTTGAAGTAAGCGGTCGTTAACTGGTGACTGCATGCCTCCGATCGGGCATACTCACAGCGCACAGCCGCTGGTCAGCAGCTTCCGAGACCCGGGACTGCAAGCATCGGCCAGGCACCAGATCGACCCGGCGGCGCCGCCCCCACCCATGGGCCCGACCGCCAGTGCCCGACAGGGAGGAGAGCGTCGCCATGCCCGACCGCGCCCCGCAGCCGGTGGACCGACAACTGCCCACGGAGGAGGCCCGGGAACTGATCTCACTCGTCCGTGACATCGCGCGGCAGGAGATCACCCCGAAGGCGGCCGAGGAGGAGGACGCCGGCCGCTTCCCGCGCGAGCTGTTCACCCTGCTCTCGCACTCCGGCCTGCTCGGCCTGCCCTACGCGTCCGAGTACGGCGGCGGCGACCAGCCGTACGAGGTCTATCTCCAGGCACTCGAAGAGCTCTCCGCGGCCCGGCTCACGGTCGGCCTCGGCGTCAGCGTGCACACCCTGTCCTCCTACGCGCTCGCCGCCTACGGCACCAAGGAGCAGCAGGTCGAGCATCTGCCCGGGATGCTCGGCGGCGGCATGCTCGGCGCCTACTGCCTCTCCGAGCCGCACTCCGGCTCGGACGCGGCGGCCCTGCGCACCAAGGCGGTGCGGGACGGCGACGGCTGGGTGATCACCGGCACCAAGGCCTGGATCACCCACGGCGGGATCGCCGACTTCTACACGGTCATGGCGCGCACCGGCGAGGACGGCCCGCGCGGGATCACCGCCTTCCTGGTCCCCGGCGACGCGCCGGGTGTGAGCGCGGCGGCGCCCGAGCGGAAGATGGGCATGAAGGGCTCGCCCACCGCCCAGGTCCACTTCGACGGCGTCCGGGTTTCCGACGACCGGCGCATCGGCGAGGAGGGGCAGGGTTTCGCGATCGCCCTGTCCGCGCTCGACTCGGGGCGGCTCGGCATCGCGGCGTGCGCGATCGGCGTGGCGCAGGCGGCGCTCGACGAGGCGCTGGTGTACGCGGCCGAAAGGCGCCAGTTCGGGAAGGCGATCGCCGACTTCCAGGGGCTGCGCTTCATGCTCGCCGACATGGCCACACAGATCGAGGCGGGCCGTGCGCTCTACCTCGCGGCAGCGCGGCTGCGGGACGCGGGCCGGCCGTTCGCCCGGCAGGCGGCCATGGCCAAGCTGCACTGCACCGACACCGCGATGCGGGTCACCACCGACGCCGTGCAGATCCTCGGCGGCTACGGCTACACCGCGGACTTCGCGGTCGAGCGCTACATGCGCGAGGCCAAGGTGCTGCAGATCGTCGAGGGCACCAACCAGATCCAGCGGATGGTCATCGCCCGCCATCTCGTGGGTCCAGAGGAACGCTGAACTGGTCGAGGCCCCGCCAGGGCGCGGCGAGCCGCATCCACTCCGGGTCGTGCCGGCCCGGCAGGGTGCGGCCGCCCTCGGCCCAGGTCCGCATCAAGTCGCGGTAGATCGGCGGGTCCTGGTAGCGCGGCGCGGTCGGCCGAACCGATTCTGCGGGTGCCGGGACGAAGAGGAGGCGCTGACGCCCGGTCGCTGAGGAGATGGGGGTCATACCAGGGCAACGCGGCGGAGGCCGGACAGGTCACCGGATGGTGGAATCGGGCGTGCGTTCACGGGCGTCCGGTCCCGTGTCCCCTCCGGGCCGGGTACGGCGTGCCCCTCGTGTTCCGGGCACGCTGAACCGCACCACGGCAACCTGCGGGCCGTGGTGCGGGGCAGCTACAGGTGGGGAGCGAGCGGGCCGGTGAGGCCCGCGCTCAGGCCGCCTGGCGGCGCATGACGGGGACCCTCATCGGGCGCGAGCCCGGGCCGCCGACGTGCGAGAAGGGCTGGGTCCGCCAGTCGAGCCCCTGAGGGAGCGTCAACAGCAGGGCGGTGTCCTGCTCCTGAGGATCCACGGACTCGTCCGCGGGGCGGGCATCCGTGGCCCTGCGGCCGGTGCCGGCACAGACCGTGAGCCCGAACGGGTTCCACGGCGAGGCGCACAGCGCGTGCTCCGGCAGAACCTCTTCGTCCGCGAGCAGCGCGATTGGCTGAGCGCAGTCCGGGCAGACGACCCGGAACATCTCGAAGGTGTCGTAGGAGTCGAGTTCGTCGTCGAAGGTGTCGGGTTCGACGCCCTCCGGCTCGGGCTCGACGACGAGCTGCGGCCGCTTGGGCGCGGTGCGACCAGGGCGCTTAAGACTCTGCATTGGGTTCTCCCCCTCGGACTGGGCCGTTCAGGCACTGCGGCCTCGACCACAGCAAGCACTTCCCGTCCCCTCTCGGCGGTAATCACGAGAACATCACGGAGACCGTTCGAGCCCTGTGGCGTTCGTCACATGCCGCGCGCAGGTGCCCACTGCGGCGGGTTTGTCCCCCGGACGACTGACCGTCGGCTTCCGGCCACATCACGAACCGGGCATGACCTGGGCTGCTCAGGTATCCGAGGAGATCAACCGCACTGTAGGTTCTTGCGCCATGGAGGAGCTGGACCGACAGATCGTGCAGCTGCTCGTCAAGGACGGGCGGATGAGCTACACCGACCTGGGCAAGGCCACGGGCCTGTCCACGTCGGCCGTGCACCAGCGGGTGCGCCGGCTGGAGCAGCGCGGCGTCATCCGCGGCTATGCCGCGGTCGTCGACCCGGAGGCCGTCGGGCTGCCCATGACCGCGTTCATCTCGGTCAAACCGTTCGACCCCAGCGCGCCCGACGACATCGCGGAGCGGCTCGCGGGCGTGCCGGAGATCGAGGCGTGCCACAGCGTCGCCGGGGACGAGAACTACATCCTCAAGGTGCGGGTCGCGACACCGCACGAGCTGGAGGAACTGCTGGCCCGGGTACGGTCGTTGGCCGGGGTCTCGACGCGGACGACGGTGGTGCTGTCCACACCGTACGAGGCGCGGCCGCCGCGGATCTGATCGCCGCCGGGCCTGGAGGGCGACCCTTGTTCGGAGTGATCGGGACCAGGCGCGAGACTGTTGTCCATGAGTGAGTCCAGCGCCCCGTCGAAGACCGTCCTGCTCCGTCGTGGAGAGGTGCACAGCCCCGCCGATCCGTTCGCCACCGCGATGGTCGTGGAACGGGGGCAGGTTGCCTGGGTGGGATCGGAGGGGGCCGCCGACGCCTTCGTGGACGGGGTCGACGAGGTGCTCGACCTGGACGGCGCGCTGGTCACTCCGGCGTTCACCGACGCGCATGTGCACACCACGGCCACCGGTCTCGCGCTCACCGGCCTCGATCTGTCCGCGGCTCCCACTCTCGAGGCCGCCCTGGCCCTCGTAAGGGACTTCGCCGCCTCCCGGCCGGACGACCGTGTCCTGCTCGGACACGGCTGGGACGCCGCCCGCTGGCCCGGCGGCCGCCCCCCGGCCCGTGCGGAGCTCGACGAGGCCGCCGGACACCGGCCCCTCTACCTCAGCAGGATCGACGTCCACTCGGCGGTCGTCACCACGGCCCTGCTCGACCTGGTTCCCGGCGCCGCCCGCACGGACGGACCGCTCACCGCCGACGCCCACCACGCCGTACGGGCCGCCGCGTTCGCGGCCGTAACGCCGCGGCAGCGCGTCGACGCGCAGCGCGCCGCGCTCGCGCACGCCGTCTCCCTCGGCATCGGCACGGTCCACGAGTGCGCCGGCCCGGAGATCTCCTCCGAGGACGACTTCACCGGCTTGCTGCGCCTCGCCGCCGGGGACCCCGGGCCGCGCGTCGTCGGCTACTGGGCCGAGCGGGACGTCGCCAAGGCGCGGGAGCTGGGCGCGATCGGCGCCGCGGGCGACCTGTTCGTCGACGGCGCCCTCGGCTCGCACACGGCCTGTCTGCACCAGCCGTACGCCGACGCCGGCCACACGGGCAACGCCTATCTGGACGCCGCCGCCGTGGCCGCCCATGTCGTCGCCTGCACCGAGGCGGGTCTCCAGGCCGGCTTCCACGCCATCGGCGACGCGGCGGTGGACGCCGTGGTCGAGGGCGTGCGCACCGCCGCCGGGAAGCTGGGCCTCGCCCGCGTCCGCGCCGCCCGCCATCGCGTCGAGCACGCCGAAATGCTCGCCCCGGACGCGATCGCGGCCTTCGCCGAACTCGGCCTCACCGCCTCCGTACAGCCCGCCTTCGACGCCCTGTGGGGCGGCGAGGACGGCATGTACGCGCAGCGGCTGGGCGCCGAGCGGGCGCGAGCGCTGAATCCGTTCGCCGCGCTGCTGCGCGCCGGTGTGCCGCTCGCCTTCGGCTCCGACAGCCCGGTCACCCCGCTCGACCCGTGGGGCACGGTCCGGGCCGCCGCCTTCCACCGCACGCCGGAGCACCGCGTCTCCGTGCGCGCCGCGTTCACGGCGCACACGCGCGGCGGCTGGCGGGCCGTGGGGCGCGACGACGCGGGTGTCCTCGTGCCGGGCGCCCCCGCCGACTACGCGGTGTGGCACACCGGCGAGCTCGTGGTCCAGGCCCCCGACGACCGGGTCGCGCGCTGGTCGACGGACCCCCGCTCCGGCACCCCGGGGCTGCCCGACCTGACCCCCGGCCGCGAGCTGCCCGTCTGTCTGCGCACCGTGGTGGGCGGACGCACGGTCTTCGTACGGCCGGGCGAGTGATCTACGGGGGTGGCGCGCACGCGATCTTGTGCCGCGCCCCCGGCGCGCGACCTGCGCATCCTCCGCACTGACCAGGCCTTTGCCGGGAGATGCGCAGGTCAAACGGCTGTTGACAGGCGGCTGCCGGTGGCCGGTAGGTTCGGCGGAGTCCACCACCGGACGCCCGACCGGGAACGTCCGCGCACTCGCCGCAGCGCCGCCGGGTCAGGGACGGTGTGCCGCACCGGGCACCGCCACTGGGAGCCAGGCTCAGGCCGGCACAGCGCCGAGGGAACGTTCCGGCCGGTCGGGGAGGTGTGACCCGGGAGGGGCCCGGACGCTCAGTAGACAACGGCTTTCGGTCGATCCGCAGCCAGCGGGTCCCAGGTCGGCCCGAAGGGCGCCGGGCCCCCATCCGCCGTACGCTCGCACGCGAAAGCGCATTCTTACCCGCGCCTTGCGGATTCGACACCACTGTTCGAACATCCGGTCACGTCATCGCAGGCCGGGCCCACTATGGTGGATCCCTGCGTACGGACTTGAAGGGGCATCAGTGAACGACGGCGACGGAACCCTCGCGGCAGGAGCCCAGGGGAGGAAGTTCGGCCCGCTCGGCACGGCCTTGGTGATCATCCCGACCTACAACGAGGCGGAGAACATCAAGAGCATCGTCGGCCGGGTGCGCGAGGCCGTCCCCGAGGCCCACGTGCTCGTGGCCGACGACAACAGCCCGGACGGCACGGGCAAGCTGGCCGACGAGCTGACGGTGGAGGACGACCACGTCCACGTGCTGCACCGCAAGGGCAAGGAGGGCCTGGGCGCCGCCTACCTGGCGGGCTTCCGCTGGGGCCTGGAGCGCGACTACGGCGTGCTGATCGAGATGGACGCCGACGGCTCCCACCAGCCCGAGGAACTGCCCCGTCTGCTCACCGCCCTCAAGAGCGCCGACCTGGTGCTCGGCTCGCGCTGGGTGCCCGGCGGCCGGGTGGTGAACTGGCCGAAGTCCCGCGAGGTGATCTCCCGGGGCGGCAGCCTCTACTCCCGGCTCGCGCTCGACCTGCCGCTGCGTGACATCACCGGCGGCTACCGGGCCTTCCGCCGCGAGACCCTGGAGGGCCTCGGCCTCGAGGAGGTCGCCTCGCAGGGCTACTGCTTCCAGGTCGACCTCGCGCGTCGCTCGGTCAAGGCCGGCTACCACGTCGTCGAGGTGCCGATCACCTTCGTCGAGCGCGAGCTCGGCGACTCCAAGATGAGCCGCGACATTCTGGTCGAGGCGCTGTGGCGGGTCACGGCGTGGGGCGTGGGGGAGCGGGTCGGCAAGGTCACGGGGCGCGGCGGCAGGCCGGCCAAGCCCTAGCGGACCTCCGGAGCACCCACGGGAGCGGCTGATCAGCCCTTATCCCGGACTGAGCCGGGTCCAGGCACACTGGGGGCATGACGACTGGCGCTCAGACTCCCAGTACCCCTGCCCGGCCGCGGCGCTCCCGGCTGCGCACGTTCCTGCCGTTGGGGCTCGCCGCATGGCTCGTGCTGGAGATCTGGCTGCTCACGGTGGTCGCGGGAGCGTCCAGCGGCCTGGTGGTCTTCCTCGTCCTGCTCGCGGGCCTCGTCCTCGGCTCGGTCGTGATCAAGCGGGCCGGCCGGCGCGCCTTCAAGAACCTCTCCGAGGCGCTGCAACAGCAGCAGAGCGGCGCGACGCCGACGGCGGCCCGGCCGAACAGCGAGGGCAACGGCCTGATGATGCTGGGCGGTCTGCTGCTGATCATCCCCGGTCTGGTGTCGGACGCGGTGGGGCTGCTCCTGCTGCTGCCGCCGGTCCAGAAGGCCGTGAGCCGTTCCGCCGAGCGCACCTTCGAGCGCAAGCTCCGCGAGGCCGACCCCGGCACCCTGGGCGGGGCGTTCCAGCAGGCCCGGATGCACCGCCCCGACGGCAAGGTCGTCCAGGGCGAGGTCATCAGGGACGAGCCGGGCGACGCCCCGAGGGAGCCGCGCCCGCCGTTGACGCACTGAGCGTCCGGGCGGCCGTCAGGCACCCGCGAGGTACGCGAGCACACAAACGAGCACGACAAAAACCGCGGGCGACGTACATGACGTACGGCGCCCGCGGTTCAAATGCGCTGTTCGGCCGGGCCCGGAGGGTCAGGCCGACTTGCGGCTGCTGTCCCGGGGATGAATCGCGATGTTCATCGCACCGGAGCGCAGCACCGCCAGGCGCTCCTCGAGGACCTCTTCGAGCTCCTCACGGGTGCGCCGCTCCATCAGCATGTCCCAATGCGTACGCGCGGGCTTGCCCTTCTTCTCTTCCGGGACATCGCCGTCCACGAGGAGTGCCTGGGCCCCGCAGACCTTGCACTCCCACTCCGGCGGGATCTCCGCCTCGACCGAGAAGGGCATCTCGAACCGGTGCCCCTTCTCGCATGCGTACTCCACGGCCTGGCGCGGAGCCAAGTCGATGCCGCGGTCCGTCTCGTAGCTGGTCACCACGAGGCGCGTGCCGCGAAGAGCTCGCTCACTCATGAATCGTGCCTCCCGGGCTTGTCGCCCACAGGACAGGTGTCGCTGTCGTCGTCATCCGGTCAACGTCCGGTCGGCGGTAAAGATTCCCGTTCCGAGTCCCGTTCCGGGTCATGCGTCGCCGTCGTAGCCGCAGCCTTGTCAACCCTTGCAGTACCCACCAGCGCCCGGTTTGTCACATCTGCTAGCAGATGTAACCTAGCGTTTCGGCATCTTTGACGCGCAGTAACGGTACGCCTGGCAGGCCAAACGCGTACACTACAGCCCTTTCGCGCCGAGTGCTAAATCCTGTCAGGAACCGGATTCCCCGCTTCGCGGATCGCACGCCCCACGGGTACCCGGGCGAGCAGGGCGAATCCGATGACGAAGAAGCCCACCAGCGAGATGATCGCGTCCCGGTAGCTCCCGGTCAGCTGGTAGGTGAGCCCGAACAGCAGCGGCCCGAGCCAGCTCATGCCGCGGTCGCTCATCTCGTACGCGGAGAAGTATTCGGCCTCCTTCCCGGGCGGGACGAGATGGGAGAACAGGGAGCGGGACAGCGCCTGGCTGCCGCCGAGGACCAGGCCGATCCCGGCCGCCAGGACGAAGAACCACACCGGCGCCCCGGCCGGCAGGAAATACCCGGCCGCCAGTGTGAGCGTCCACGCGACGAGCGAGCCGAGGATCGTGCGCTTGGCCCCGTACGTCCGGGCCAGCCGCCCCATCGCCAGCGCGCCCGCCACCGCCAGCACCTGCACCAGCAGGATGGCGCCGATCAGGGTGGACTGCCCGAGGCCCAGTTCCTTCGAGCCGTAGACCGAGGCCTGGGAGATCACCGTCTGGACGCCGTCGTTGTAGACGAGGTACGCGAGCAGGAAGGCCAGGGTCAGGGGGTGCCGGCGCATGTCGCGGACGGTCGCCGCGAGCTGCCGGAAGCCGGGGAGGGCCGTCTCGCGCGCTTCGGACCTGCGGTCGCGCAGCCGACGGAGCGGGATGAGGGCGAACGCGCCCCACCACAGCCCGGCCGACGCCAGGCAGATGCGGACCGCCGTGCTCTCGGAGATGCCGAAGCTCTCGTGCCCCGTGTAGAGGACGAGATTGACGACGAGGACCAGCGATCCCGCCGCGTAGCCGAAGGCCCAGCCGCGGGAGGAGACCGCGTCCCGTTGCTCGGGCGGGGCGATCTGCGGCAGGTAGGAGTTGTAGAGCATCATCGCCACGGACTGTGCCGCGTTCGCGACGACCAGCAGGGCCCCGCCGAGCAGATAGCGGTCGCCGTCCAGGAAGAACATGCCCGCGGTGGCCGTGGCCCCCAGATAGGCGGCGGCCGCGAGGAGGGGCTTCTTGCGGCCGGTGCGGTCGGCGGCGGCGCCCACCAGGGGCATCACCAGCACGGCCACGATCACCGAAAGGGACACCGAGTACGCGAAGAAGGACCCGGCGCGCACCGGGATCCCGAGGGGATGGACATACCCGTCGGCATCGGCCGCGGACTCGGCGACCGATGTCAGATAGGGGCCCAGGAAGACGGTGAGCACGCTCGTCGAGTAGACGGAGCAAGCCCAGTCGTAGAAGTACCAGCCGCGCTGCTCGCGTCTGAGATCGGCCGCCCCGTCGTCCGGCGGTGTCCGCACGGTGTCGGTGCCCACCCGTGCCCTCGCTTCCCCGTGAACGCGCGGAGGCGGCGGGGCGGGGTGTCAGACCCAGACGCCGCGGTCCTCCATGACCTTGCGCAACGTGTCGATGTGATCGGTCATGATGCCATCCACACCCAGGTCCAGAAGCCGGTGCATGCTCTCGGGTTCGTTGACGGTCCACACATGCACCTGGAGCCCGCGCGCGTGGGCCGCGTGCAGGAAGCGGTGGTCCACGACCTGGATGCCGGACTGCATCTCGGGAACCTGGGCGGCGACCGCCGAGCGGCGCACCGCCGCGGGCAGCCCCCAGGAGCGCAGCCGCAGACCGAGCACGCCCCGGGTGCCGTACGACGTGGCCAGGCGCGGGCCGGCCAGCCGCTGGGCGCGCACCACGCGTGCCTCGGAGAACGAGCCCAGGCAGATCCGGTCCCAGGAGTCCGTCCGCCCGACCAGGTCCAGGAAGGGCAGCAGGGCGGCCTCCGCCTTGACGTCGACGTTCCAGCGCACGTCGGGGAAGGTCTCCAGGAGCTCCTCGAAGAGGGGCAGCGGTTCCTCGCCCGCCACGCGCGCGTGCCGTACGTCGTGCCACGGCAGGTCCGCGATCCGGCCCGCGCCGTCCGTCACCCGGTCCAGGGTCGCGTCGTGGAAGGCGACGAGTTTTCCGTCCCGGGTCGTGTGGACGTCGGTCTCGATGTACCGGTAGCCCGCCTCGACGGCGCACCGGAACTGCCGCACGGTGTTCTCCAGGCCGTCAGCCGCCCCGCCCCGGTGGGCGAAGGCGATCGGGCCGGGGTGGTCGAGATAGGGATGGCGTATCCGCGGGGTCACGGACGCAGTATCGCTCCTCGGGGTTGACCGGTGGCAACGACCGCGCTGCCGCCGGATGCCGCCGGGACGGCGAACACGCGCAGGAACAGCTGGGCGAGCGGGCCGATCGAGACCGCGTACAGCAGGGTGCCGATGCCCACGGTGCCGCCCAGGGCGAAGCCCGTCGCCACGACCGTGAACTCGATGGCCGTGCGCACCAGGCGGATCGAGACCCCCGTGCGCTGGTGCAGGCCCGTCATCAGGCCGTCGCGCGGACCCGGGCCGAAGCGCGCCGCGATGTACAGACCGGTCGCCGCGCCGTTCAGGACGATCCCCGTCACCATCAGCGTCACGCGCGCCACCGGGCCGTGCGCGTCGGGCACCAGGGCCAGCGTCGCGTCCATGGCCATGCCGATGACCAGCACGTTGGAGACCGTGCCCAGGCCCGGCCGCTGGCGCAGCGGGATCCAGGTGAGCAGCACCGCCGCGCCCACGATCGTCAGCACCACGCCGATCGACAGCCCCGTCCGCTCGGCGAGGCCCTGGTGCAGCACGTTCCACGGCTCCAGTCCGAGCCCCGACCGGACGAGCAGTGCCGAACTCGCGCCGTACAGCGCGAGACCGGCATAGAGCTGGGTCAGCCGCCGGGTGAGGTGGCGCCGCGTGGACATGATGTGCTCCCCTGTGGTGTAAGTGGACTGATGCATGACACCCTGTGGCTTGGATGGAGAGGTCATCCATGGCCAATCCGGGGAAGGTGGACTGATTCCGATGGCTCAGTGGACTTCGGCCGTGGGACCGGCGCAGCTGGCCCGGCTGCTCAACTCCCAGCAGGAGCGCCCGGCAGGGCCCGGCACGCGCCGCCCGCCCGCCTATCGCGCGCTCGCCGACGGCATCCGCCTGCTGGTGCTCGAAGGGCGGATCCCGGTGGCCGCCCGGCTGCCCGCCGAGCGGGAACTCGCCCTCTCCCTGACCGTCAGCCGTACGACGGTCGCCGCCGCGTACGAGGCGCTGCGCGGCGAGGGCTTCCTGGAGTCCCGGCGCGGCGCGGGCAGCTGGACCGCCGTACCGGCCGGGAACCCGCTGCCCGCGCGCGGCCTGGAACCGCTGCCGCCCGAGACCCTCGGCTCGATGATCGACCTGGGCTGTGCGGCGCTGCCGGCCCCCGAGCCGTGGCTGACCCGGGCCGTGCAGGGCGCCTTGGAAGAACTGCCGCCGTACGCGCACACGCACGGCGACTATCCCGCCGGGCTGCCGGCGCTGCGGTCGATGATCGCCGAGCGGTACACCGCGCGCGGGATCCCGACCATGCCCGAGCAGATCATGGTGACGACCGGGGCGATGGGTGCGATCGACGCGATCTGTCATCTGTTCGCCGGGCGGGGCGAGCGCATCGCCGTCGAGTCGCCCTCGTACGCCAACATCCTCCAGCTGATGCGGGAGGCCGGGGCCCGGCTGGTGCCCGTCGCGATGGCCGAGGGGCTCACCGGCTGGGACATGGACCGCTGGCGGCAGGTCCTGCGGGACGCCGCGCCCCGGATCGCGTACGTCGTCGCCGACTTCCACAACCCGACCGGTGCGCTCGCCGACGAGGACCAGCGGCGGCGGCTGGTGGACGCGGCGCGCTCCGCGGGGACCGTGCTGATCGCCGACGAGACGATGAGCGAGCTGTGGCTCGACCCGGACGTGCTGATGCCGAAGCCGGTGTGCGCCTTCGACCCGGCCGGGTCCACGGTGATCACGGTGGGGTCGGCGAGCAAGGCGTTCTGGGCCGGGATGCGCATCGGCTGGGTGCGGGCCGCGCCGGACGTGATCCGCAGTCTGGTGGCCGCGCGGGCCTACGCCGACCTCGGCACGCCCGTGCTCGAGCAGCTGGCCGTGAACTGGCTCTTCGGGACGGGGGGCTGGGAACAGGCCGTGGAGGTGCGGCGGGAGCAGGCGCGGGAGAACCGCGATGCGCTCGTGGCGGCGGTGCGGCGGGAGCTGCCCGGGTGGGAGTTCGAGGTGCCCCGGGGCGGTTTGACGCTGTGGGTGCGGACCGGGGGGCTCTCCGGTTCGCGGCTCGCCGAGGCGGGGGAGCGGGTCGGGGTGCGGGTGCCGTCCGGGCCCCGGTTCGGCGTGGACGGGGCGTTCGAGGGGTATGTGCGGCTGCCGTTCACCGTAGGGGGTGCGGTGGCCGAGGAGGCGGCCGTGCGGTTGGCCGCGGCGGCGCGGATCGTGGAGGAGGGCGGCGCGGGGGCCGGAGAGGCGCCGCGGACGTTCGTGGCGTAGGGCTGCGCGGCTCGGTTGCGGGGTTCTGCGGCTCAGTCGCGCAGGGCGTTCAGCTGCCGCCGGGCCGGTTCCAGCATCCGGTCGGCGTGACCGGGTCGCCTGGCGTGACCGGGTCGCCTGGTGTGACCGGGTCGCCCGGCGTGGCTAGGTCGCCTTCGCCTTCGTCTTCGCGGGCTTCGTCAGAACCGGTACCGGATTCGGGATCGAGTCCTTCGGTTTCGTCAGGACCGGTACCGGGTCCGGGGCGGGTTCCGGCGTCGGGTCCGTGGTGAGCGGCCCGGCGTCCTTGTGCTCCGGCTCGGGGACCGTCTCCCCGTCCGCCGGTGTCGTGCGCGGCGGCAGGAGGTCCAGGACCGCCTGGCGGTGGGCGTCGGACGTGGCGTCGTCGTAGGGGTTCGGCGTGGCCGGGACCTGGACGCGGTGGACCGGGCCCAGGCCGAGGCGGGCGTAGCCGCGGCCGGGCGGGACCTCCTCGACGGGGGTGGTGTGCGGGGGCGCGCCCAGGACGGATTCGAGCTGCTCGGCCGTCGCCGGGCCGAGGACCACGCGCGCGCGGGTGTGCTGCCGCACCGGTTCGCCGAGGGCGTCCAGGGTGTCCAGCTGCTCGGCCACGACCACCGTCACGTTCGCCGGGCGGCCGTGCCGGAGCGGGACCTGGAGGAGGGACTGCGGGTCCTTGCGGTCCTGGGCGGCGGCGAGGTGGGTGAACGCCGTCGGACGGTCCAGGAGGATCCACAGGGGACGCTTGGTGTCGTCGGGCGGCGGTTGGCCCTCCTGGTGGGCACGGTTGGCGGCGATCAGGCGGCGCTCGGTCTCGGTCGCTGCCCACTCCAGGCTCGCCAGCACCCCGGGGAGACCGCATTCGACGGCCAGGACGCCGTCCCGGCCGGTCAGACAGGCGTACTCCCCGGTGCCCCCGCCGTCGACGATCACCACGTCGCCGTGCTGGAGGGCCTGCAGGGCGATGGACCGCAGCAGGGTCGAGGTGCCGGTGCCCGGCTGGCCGAGGGCGAGCAGATGCGGCTCGGTGGAGCGCAGGCCCGTGCGCCAGACGACCGGGGGCACGTCCCGCCGCTGTTCGCCGGAGGCCAGGGGGAGGGTGCGCTGGACCCGGGTGGGGTCGGTGAAACCGAGGACGGTCTCGCCCGGGGCGGTGACGAAGCGCTGGGCGGCGATGTCGACGGCGAGCGGCAGGAGCACGCTGACCGTCAACTGGTTGCCTTCCTCTTCCCACGAGAAGTGGTATTCGCGGCCCTTGCCCGACTTGGCCGCGAGCAGCCCCTCGATCCGGGCGCGCGCCTCGGCCTCGCCGTCGGCGAAGTACGCCGGGTAGTGGAGCACCAGGTGCGAGATCCGGCCGGTGCCGTCGAAGGCGTAGGTGGGGAAGGCCTTCTCCCAGGTGCCCCCGTGGGAGTACAGCGGCTCGGGGTCCTCGGCGGTGGAGAAGTACGGCACGAGCGCCTCGTACAGGGACTGCAGGCGCTGGCTCTGCGACTCGTCGGGCCCGTCGGATGCCGACGCGGCGCGCTCCCGGCCCTGCCATGCGGCCGCCGCCATCAGGGTGATGGCGGCGAGCAGCGGTCCGTACGGCATCAGGGCCACGACGAGGATGACGGAGGCCGCCAGGAACAGCAGCGCTCCCCGTTTCTCCTTGGGGGTCTCGCTCCATCTGCGCCGTCCGGCCGCCGCCAGCCGGCGCAGACCGCGTGTGATCGTGATCAGCGGATGGAGGACGTCGGTGGCGCTGTCGGCGGCCGTACGGGCCAGCTCCCGGCTCCGGACGAGCTGCGCGCTGCCGTTGCTCAGAATGCGGGGGAGGGGGCGCCGGGCCACTGCTGCCTCCAGAGAGTGCGTACGGGCGGGATGCGTACGGGGTGCGGGGCCGTCAGAACTTGATTCCGCCCAGGAGGCTCGCCAGGCTCTCGCCGCCTGCCTTGATGCTCGGCGCGATGGCCGTGCTGGCCAGGTAGAAGCCGAAGAGCATCGCGACCACGGCGTGCGACGCCTTGAGGCCGTCCTTGCGGAAGAAGATGAAGACGACGATGCCGAGCAGGACCACGCCTGAGATGGAGAGGATCATTTGGGTTCTCCTGGTTCGCGGGGACAGTCACCATGAGTACTTCCAGGCTCACAGGATGTATCCATACGATAAAAGGTGCAACTGGGTGGAAATCGGGTGATTTCCCCCGGGCTGCGGCGTGGTCCGGAACCGGTCGAGCTGGGGTGTTGTGCTCGCCCGGGCCTGTGGTGATCTTTACCTCGGGCACATCGGGTCATGTGCCGCGCGAGCCAGTACCCTGGCGATTCACTCGTACGGCTGCACCACTAGCAGACGTGCGCACCCGGCGTGATGAGCAGTGGAGAGGCGGTCCGGCCGATGACCGAAGTCCCCGACCCCGAGGTCGTGGAGCTGGCGACCAAGATCTTCGATCTGGCCCGGCGGGGACGGACCGAGGCGCTCGTGGCGTATGTCGACGCGGGTGTTCCGGCCAACCTCACCAATGACCGCGGCGACTCGCTCGTGATGCTCGCCGCCTATCACGGCCACTCCGAGGCGGTGCGTGCCCTGCTCGCCCGCGGCGCCGAGGCCGACCGGGTGAACGACCGAGGCCAGACCCCGCTCGCGGGAGCGGCCTTCAAGGGTGAGACGGAGGTGATCAAGGCCCTCCTGGAGGGCGGCGCCGACCCGTCCGCCGGCACGCCCTCGGCCGTCGACACGGCCCGGATGTTCGGCCGGACGGAATTGCTCGAACTGTTCGGCGAGCGCTGAGCCGACCAGTCTGACCTGGAACGACACAGAAAACGGGGGAGGCGGTACAGGGCCGCCGAAATTTCGGTCGCGGCAGACGGAAGTGCCGAGTCATCATGACGACGTGGTTCACGGACGTGATGGTTGGGCAGGTGTTGCCGCACCGCGCGGGCCGTGACGCGGTCCGCAGGGGCCACCGACGAGAGGCAGAGGAAGATGGTCTACAGCAAGCAGGAAACGGCGGGCACTCCGACGTGTTGTCACGCGGCCAGGTAGTACACGTCCCCGGTTGCGTCGACGCTTGATGTGAGGCTGTTTCCCATGTTCGATCCGGTCATAGCGCCCAGCGGTACGCTGCTCGGCCTGCTCCAGCGGGGCCGCGGCGACGGCACGCTGCACGCGCTCACCGCCCCGCGCCCCGAGGCGCTCGCGGCGTTGAACCACTGTGTGCTGCGCGATCCCCGCCACGACTGGCAGGTGGAGAACCGCTCCCTCTACTACGCCCGCCTCTACCTCGACCTGAACGGCGAGCTGGACGCGATCGAGGCCCATCTCTTCGACGCCGAGGACGTCCTCGACACCGAGGAGTCACGCACCGGGCTCGCTCTCGCCGTCCTCGGGCACCTCGCCTCCTACGGCAGGCGGGACGCGCTCGAACTGCTGCGCAGGTACGCCGCCCACGGCTCGAACTGGGCCTGGGCCCTCGACGAGCTCGCCCTCAGGGACGACGACGCGGGCCTGCGGGCCCTCGCCGCGCCCGTCCTCGCCCGGTTCCCGGCCGATCCGGAGGGCGAGGCCGAGCTGGCCACCACCGTCCGCGACGCCTTCGAGCCCCGGCCGTGGCGGCTGTGGGCCGAGGATCCGCGCGAATCCATCTCCGCACGCGTGCGTGCCGCCCACGAGGCCGGCTGCTTCGACCGCTGGCAGCGGCAGATGCGCCCGACGGGCCCGCGCCCCGGATGGAGCGTGCAGGCCGTCTTCGAATGGGCCCAGCAGGGCCTCGACCGGGGCGCCGCACTGCATGTCCCGGCCGCCCGCTGCCTCACCGCCGTGGCAGGGCCCGAGGACCGCGCCGAGATCGTCCGGGCCGCGAAGGACGGCGGCGACGGAGCCCGGTGCACCGCCCTGCGCTATCTCGCCGAGGGCAACGATCCCGATGCCCTCGACCTGATCGAGGGCGCCGTGGCCACCGGCTCGACGGTCGTCGTGGAGGCCGCCGTCGACGCCTTCGAACGGATGCGCAGTCTCACCGCGGTGGACCGGGCACGCGGCTGGGCGCACCGGCCCGACGAGCTGGGTGCCGCCGCCGGACGCGTCCTCGCCTGCCTGGGCGGGGTGCACGACCGGGACCTGGTCCTAGCGGCGCTACGGGAGGCGGTGCGCGGCGAAGGCCCCGACGCGCCGACACTCTGGACGCTGGTCGACGGCACCGGACGGCTCGGCATCGCCTGCGCCGCGCCCGTGCTCCGCCACGTCTACCGCGAGACCGCCTCGTCCCAGCTGCGCGGCCGGGCCGCCCGGGCCCTCGCCGCCACCGACCCCTCCTTCGCCACCGGCTTCGCCGTCGAATGCCTGTGGGACTGCGAGGAGACCACCCGCGAACTCGCCGCCCGGCACGCCGAGACCGGCGACACCCGGGTCGTGGAGCGACTGCGCCGGCTCGCCGCCGACCCGGCCGAGGAGGCCGAGGTCCAGACGGCCGTACGCAGCCGGATCGGTCCCGAGGAGACCGCTGTGTGACACCCCCCTCCGGCAGGACGCCGGGGCGGATTCAGGCCGCCCGGGTGAACGCGGGGTGACTCGCGGGTCAGGAGCGTATGGACGCGGCCTGACCTGCGCGGGTGCACCTCAGAACGCTCATAGGACGTTCCTCGTTCGGAAAGATCCACGTTGACGCGGCCACGTCCGGCCCGGCGACAACACCGGTATGCGTGTCGTCATCGTGACCGAATCCTTTCCCCCCGACGTGAACGGCGTGGCCCACTGCGCGCTCCAGACCGCCCGGCACCTCGTCGATCGCGGTCACACCCCCGTCGTCGTGGCCCCGGCCCCGGCGCCCGGGAACAAGCCCGACGCCTCCGCGCCGTGCCGCGTCGTCCACGTCCCCTCTCTCCCCCTCCCCGGCTACCCCCAGGTCCGCGTCGCCCTCCCCAGCCGCCGCCTGGCCGCCACCCTCATCGAGCACCGTGCCGATGTCGTCCACCTCGCCAGCCCCTTCGTCCTCGGCGTGCGCGGCATGGCCGCCGCCGCCCGCCTCGGCATCCCCGCCGTCGCCGTCTACCAGACCGACCTGGCCGGATACGCCCGTACGTACATGGGCGCCGGAGAGGCCGCCGCCTGGCGGCGCATCCGCTCCGTCCACGGCGCCGCCGACCTCACCCTCGCCCCGTCCAGCGCTGCCCTGAAGGACCTGGAGACGCACGGTGTGCCCCGGGTCAAGCTGTGGCCGCGCGGTGTGGACACCGAACGCTTCCGGCCGGACCGCCGCGACGAGGCCCTGCGCCGTGAGCTGGCCCCCAACGGCGAGTTGATCGTCGGCTACGTCGGCCGGCTCGCCCCCGAGAAGCAGGTCGAACTCCTCGCCGGTGCCTGCGGCCTGGACGGCGTCCGGGTCGTGATCGTCGGCGACGGCCCCAGCCGGCCCGGCCTGGAGCAGGCGCTGCCCGGCGCGGTCTTCCTCGGCCGCCGGACCGGTGACGATCTCGCCCGGGTCTTCGCCTCGTTCGACGTCTTCGCGCACACGGGCCCCTTCGAGACCTTCTGCCAGACCGTGCAGGAGGCCATGGCCAGTGGTCTGCCGGTCGTGGCGCCCGCCGCGGGCGGTCCGCTGGACCTGGTCGCGCACGGTCAGACCGGGCTGCTCGTGCCGCCGCGCGACGCGACGGCCGTACAGGACGCGGTGCGGTCCCTGGCCGCCGATCCCGGGCTGCGGGCCGCCTTCGGCGCCGCCGGACGCGCCACGGTCGAGGGCCGCACCTGGGCGGCCGTCGGCGACCAGCTGATCGGGCACTACGCGAACGTGCTCGCCGGGCGCAGGACGGTGGTGGCGGCATGAGCGCGGGGAACGGGACCGGCCAGGCGCTGCGGATCGTCCGGCTCGCCAACTTCGTCGCGCCCGCGTCCGGCGGTCTGCGCACCGCCCTGCGCGAACTCGGCAAGGGCTTCAAGGCGGCGGGACACGAGCCCGTCCTCGTCGTCCCCGGCGAGCGGATGAGCGACCGCGAGACCGAGCAGGGGCGGGTGATCACCCTCCCCGGGCCGCTGCTGCCCGGCACCGGCGGCTACCGCGTCCTCGCCGACAAGCGGCGGGTGGCCCGGCTCCTGGAGGAACTCGCGCCGGACCGCCTTGAGGTGTCCGACCGTACGACCCTCAGGTGGACCGGCAAGTGGGCGCGGCGCGCCCGGGTCCCGGCCGTGATGGTCTCCCACGAGACCGCCGACGGCGTGCTGCGCACCTGGGGCCTGCCCGAGGGGGCCGCCCGGCGTGCCGCCGACGCCCTCAACGTCCGTACGGCCCACACCTACGCGCGCGTGGTGTGCACCACCGAGTTCGCCGAGCGGGAGTTCGTGCGGATCGGGGCACGCAACGTCGTCCGGGCCCCGCTGGGCGTCGACCTGGTGCAGCGGCACCCGGCGCTGCGCGATCCGGAGCTGCGGGCGCGGCACGCGCGCGGGGACGAGACGCTGCTCGTGATGTGCTCGCGGCTGTCCGTGGAGAAGCGGCCCGGCACGGCGCTGGACGCCCTGGAGACGCTGCGGCGGCGTGGGCGGCGGGCGGTGCTGGTGGTGGCGGGCGACGGTCCGCTGCGCGCGCGGCTCGAACAGCGGGCACGCGAGAGCGCCTTGCCGGTCACCTTCCTCGGCCATGTCTCCGACCGCGGGATGCTCGGCGCGCTCCAGGCGTCCGCCGATGTCGCCCTGGCGCCGGGGCCCGCCGAGACCTTTGGGCTCGCCGCGCTGGAGGCCATGGCGTGCGGTACGCCCGTGGTGGCCAGCGCGTCGTCCGCGCTGTCCGAGGTGATCGGCTCCGCCGGGGCCGTCGCCGCGGACCACGGGGATGCCTTCGCGGACGCCGTGGACCTGCTGCTGGAAGGCCTGGAGACGGACCGGCGCGAGGCCGCACGCGCGCGTGCGGAGTGCTTCGGCTGGAACGCGGCGGTCGACGCCTTCCTCGCCGCACACGACGCGGCCGTCCCCGTGCGCCCGTACGTGCCCGGAGGCGTGGCATGAGACCCCCGCGGTTCGTGGGAGCCCCGCGTTTCGTGGCCCTCGGCGACTCGCTGACCGAGGGCGTGGGCGATCCCGTCGGCGAAGGGTGGCGCGGCTGGGCCGCGCTGCTCGCCGACGGGATCGCCGAGGGGCCGGCCCGGTTCGCCAACCTCGCGGTGAGCGGGGCGCAGACCCGGGACGTGCTGGAGCGGCAGCTGCCCGCCGCGCTGGAGATGCGGCCCGAGCTGGTGTCCGTCGTCGTCGGCGTCAACGACACCCTGCGCTGCACCTTCGACATCCAGGCCGTGGCGGCCCGGCTCGACCGGGTGTACCAGGCCTGCACCGAACAGGGCGCGGTCCTGCTCACCGCGTGTCTGCCCGACCCGGGCACGATGCTCGGGCTGCCGGGGGCGCTGGCCCACCCGCTGGCCCGGCGGCAACGGGCCGTGAACGCGGTCGTCCATGCCCTGTCCGACCGGTACGAGGCCCTGCATCTGCACGCGTGCGAGGGCGACTGGACCACGGACCGTGCCATGTGGAGCGCGGACCGGCTGCATCCCGGGGAGCGGGGACACCGGCAACTGGCCCTGCGCTTCCACACGCTGCTCGCGGAGCACGGTCTCGCGACGGGGCCCGCGCCCTCGCCCGAGCCAGACTTCCCCGTTCCCACGAAGTCGGCGAGCCTGTGGTGGCTGGCCACGGCCGGTACCGGATGGGTGGCCCGCCGGTGCACCGACCTGCTGCCCCAGCTCCTGACACTGGCCGCCGACGAACTGCGGCACCGTGCCCGGGGTACCAGCGCCCGGCTCGACCTGCGGGCCTCCGCGGCGGTGTCGGCCGCACTGGCCGCGTTGTCGGTGGTGGAGCAGGCGGATGCGGCCTGACAGGTCGGCAGCCGGACGCGGTCTGACGGATCGGCAGCCGGACTCGGCCTGACGGATCAGCGGCCGCACACGGACCGACGGATGGCGGTGGCCGGTCCGGTCAGGACGGTTCAGCGACGCCGTACGGCCACGAAACGGACCGGTGTGCCCGGGACCGCCTGGGCGGCGGCCGGGAGGTCGGTGGCTCGGACCACCGCGATCACCGGGTAGCCCCCGGTGGTCGGATGGTCGGCCAGGAACACCACCGGCCTGCCGTCGGGCGGGACCTGAACCGCGCCCAGCACCATGCCCTCGCTGGGGAGTTCACCGTGCCGGGCCCGCTCCAGGGCGGGGCCCTCCGTGCGCAGCCCGATGCGGTTGCCCGCGGCGGACACCCGGTAGGCGTGTGAGACGAAGGCGCGAACGGCCTCCGGCGTGAACCAGTCGTCGCGCGGGCCGAGTGTCACCCGCAGGACCAGTTCGGCCGGCGGCGCCGGCCGTGGGGCGACGTCCACGCGCGCGTGCACACCGGTCGGCCGGCCCAGCGGCAGCACCGTGCCGTCCGCGAGCGGGGCCGGGCCGAGCCCCGACAGCAGGTCCGTCGAACGGCTGCCGAGCACGGGCTCGACGGCGACGCCCCCGGAGAGACCCACGTACGCGCGTACGCCCGACACGGCCGGACCGACGTCCAGCAGCGCCCCGTCGGGCACGCGCACCGGCGCACCCCAGGGGACGGGCCGGCCGTCCACCGTGACCCGGCAGTGCGCGCCGGCCACCGCGATCGTGACCGTCGAACGGGGGCGTACGGCACAGCCGTCGAGTGTCGTCTCCAGCACGGCCGCCCCGGGCGGATTGCCGACCAGCCGGTTGACGAGTTCCGCGGCCGGCCCGTCCAGGGCTCCGGAGCGGGGGACGCCGAGATGGGCGTGGCCGGGGCGGCCGAGATCCTGCACGGTGGTCAGGGCCCCGGCCCGTACGACGGCGAGGGCGCGATCCGTCATGGCGCCGCCTCGGGGACGAACCGCACGCGCGTGCCCGGCGACAGCAGAGCGGCCGGCACACGCGCGTGGTCCCACAGGACGGTGTCCGTCGTGCCGATCAGCTGCCAGCCGCCCGGCGACGAGCGCGGATACACGCCCGTGTACGGGCCCGCCAAGGCCACCGACCCGGCGGGGACGGCCGTGCGCGGGGTGGCCCGGCGCGGGACGTCGTAGCGCGACGGCAGCCCGGTGAGATAGCCGAAGCCGGGAGCGAAGCCGCAGAAGGCGACCCGGAACTCCGTCGCCGCGTGGATACGGGCGACCTCCCGCTCCGGCACACCCCAGTGCGCGGCGACATCGGCCAGGTCCGGGCCGTCATACCTCAGGGGGATCTCGACCACCTCACGCGCGCGTGGGGGAGAGGGCGGCAGTTCGGCGGCGGTCAGCTCGGCGGCCAGCCTGGCGGGGGAGTCGAGGCCGTCGAGGAGGACCGTACGGGCCGCGGGGACGATCTCGCGGGCCGACAGCGAGCCCTCCGCACGGCGTCGCAGCAGCTCCGCGTGCAGGGCCTGGGCCTCGTCGCCCGAGGCGACCTCGACGAGCAGCGCGTCCTCGCCGACGGGCCGGACCTTCATGCGAAGGCCTCCACCCGGATCCCCGAGGTCTCCAGCCGTTCCCGCACCCGGCGCGCCAGCTCCACCGCGCCGGGCGTGTCGCCGTGCAGGCACAGGGAACGCGCGCGTACCTCGATGCGTGTCCCCGAGTGGGAGGAGACCTCGCCGGAGCGGGCCAGACTCAGGGACCGCTCCACGACGGCCTCCGGGTCGGTGACCACGGCCCCGTCGCGCGTGCGCGGCACCAGCGTGCCCGCGTCGGTGTACGCGCGGTCCGCGAACGCCTCCGTGACGACCGGCAGTCCGGCCTTGCCCGCCAGGTCGAGCAGACGCGAGCCGGGCAGGCCCAGCACGGGCAGCGCGGCGTCCGCGAGGAGTACCCCGTCGACGACCGCGGCGGCCTGCTCCTCGTCGTGCACGACCCGGTTGTAGAGCGCGCCGTGCGGTTTGACGTAGGCCACTCGGGAGCCCGCGGCACGGGCGAAGACCTCCAGGGCGCCGATCTGGTACGCCACTTCGGCCGCCAGCTCGGCGGGCGGCACGTCCATCGCGCGCCGCCCGAACCCGGCCAGGTCCCGGTAGGACACCTGGGCGCCGATCCGCACCCCGCGCTCGGCCGCCAGCTCGCACACCCGGCGCATGGTGGCCGCGTCCCCGGCGTGGAAGCCGCACGCCACATTGGCGCTGGTGACCACGGACAGCAGCCGTTCGTCGTCGGTGAGCCGCCAGCGGCCGAAGCCCTCGCCGAGGTCGGCGTTCAGGTCGATCGAGGTCACGTGTCGCATCTCCTGTCAGGCCACGCGGTACTGCTCGTCGCGGGCGTCGGTGAGGAACATCTGCCCCGGGGCGTGCGTGAGGGCGAACGGCGGCCGCGAGGCCATCACCGCCGCCTGCGGGGTCACACCGCAGGCCCAGAACACCGGGATGTCGTCCGGTTCGGCGTCCACCGGATCGCCGAAGTCGGGGCGGTCGAGATCGTCGATGCCGAGCCCCGACGGATCGCCGCAGTGCACGGGGCTGCCGTGCACCGCGGGCAGGAGACTGCTCTCCCGGATCGCCGCGGCCAGGTGCGGGGGCGGCACCGGCCGCATGGACACCACCAGCGGTCCGTGCAGCCGCCCCGCCGGACGGCACTGCCGACTCGTCACGTACATCGGGACGTTGCGGCCCTGCTCGACGTGGCGGATCGGGACGCCCGCCTCGCTCAGTGCCCACTCGAAGGTGAAGCTGCATCCGATCAGGAACGACACCAGGTCGTCCCGCCAGTACGCGCGCACGTCCGTCGGCTCGTCCACCAGCTCGCCGTCCCGCCACACCCGGTAGCGCGGCAGGTCGGTGCGCAGGTCCGCTCCGTCGGCGAGCACGGTGGTCCAGGATCCGGTGTCCGTGACGTCGAGGACCGGGCAGGGCTTGGGGTTGCGCTGGCAGAACAGCAGCATGTCGTAGGCCCAGTCGGCGGGCACCGAGATGAGGTTGACCTGGGTGTGGCCGGCCGCGACCCCGGCCGTGGGGCCCGTCAGGCCCTCCCGGAAGCGGGTGCGGGCGGATTCCGGGCTCCACGCGTGCGCGTGCTCGTCGACGAGGACGACGGGGCGGTCCTCGGTCCCGGTGATCGGCGTGCGGTTCATGTGAGCTCCTTCCCGCGCGTCTCCGGCAGCCCGAGCAGTGCGAGTGCCGCGAGGCCGTAGCCGATCGCACCGAAGACCAGCGCGCCGCCGACGCCCCAGCTGTCGGCCAGGAAACCGACCATCGTCGGGAACACGGCACCCACCGCGCGCCCGGTGTTGTACGTGAAGCCCTGCCCAGTGCCGCGCACCGCCGTCGGGTACAGCTCGCTCAGGTAGGAGCCGAATCCGCTGAAGATCGCCGACATACAGAACCCGAGCGGGAAACCGAGCACCAGGAGCAGGGTGTTGGCGCCGCTGGGGATGTTCGCGTACGCCAGGATGCAGATCGCCGACAGCAGGGCGAAGAGCCAGATGTTGCGCTTGCGGCCCAGCTTGTCGGTGAGATAGCCGCCGGTGAGGTAGCCGATGAAGGCGCCCGATATCAAGAACGTCAGATAGCCGCCGGTGCCGACGACGGACAGCTCGCGCTCGGACTTCAGATACGTCGGCACCCAGGTGGCCAGCGTGTAGTAGCCGCCCTGGACACCGGTCGAGAGCAGCACGGAGAAGAGCGTGACACGCAGCAGACCCGGCTTGAAGATCGCCTTGAAGGAACCCTTCTCCGCGCTCTGCTCACGTGCGGCGGCGGCCTCGGGCGCGTCCTGCACACTGCGCCGCAGCCAGATGACGAGCAGTGCGGGCAGCGCCCCGGTCCAGAACATGATGCGCCAGGCCAGGTCGTCCCCGGCCACCGAGAAGACCAGCGTGTAGACGATCACGGCGAGGCCCCAGCCCACGGCCCAGGAGCTCTGAATCGCGCCGAGCGTGCGGCCTCGGTTCTTGGCGCTCGCGTACTCGGCGACCAGGATCGCGCCGACCGCCCACTCGCCGCCGAAACCGAGGCCCTGGAGGGCGCGGAAGACCAGCAGCGTCTCGTAGTTGGGCGCGAAGCCGCAGGCGACGGTGAAGACCGCGTACGTGATCACCGTGATCATCAGCGCCTTCACCCGGCCGATGCGGTCCGCGAGGACGCCGGCGAGGGCGCCGCCGATCGCGGAGACCACCAGCGTGACCGTCGTGAAGAGACCGGTCTGGCCGCTGTTCAGGCCGAAGTAGGCGGACAGCGCGACCATGCTCAGCGGCAGCGTGAAGTAGTCGTACGAGTCGAGGGCATAGCCGCCGAAGGCGCCGGCGAACGCCCGGCGGCCACGCGGGCCGAGGGCGCGCAGCCAGCCGAACGCCCCGTCGTCGGCGGTGCGTTCCGCCGCGTCGGTGCGTGTCTCGTCGGTCAGGGCCTGCGGTGGAGGGGTCGTGCTCATGGGCACCTCGCAGAGGGGGGACGGAGAGTGCTTCGGGCCGAGCCGTGTCCAGCACCGTAGGGGATTGTTCAACGATCCCTCAATACCCATGTTGGTTCTTCTTGTGATCTGCGATTGAATTCCGGCATGGCAGAGCAACTGAAGGACCTCGCCGACGACCGGGCTCTCCTGGGGCGCACCAGCACCGCCGAACGGGTCTCGGACATCCTCAGGAGCCGGATCGCCGAGGGCTACTTCCCACCCGGGACGCGCCTGTCGGAGGACAGCATCGGCGGCGCGCTCGGCGTCTCCCGCAACACGCTGCGCGAGGCGTTCCGCCTGCTCACACACGAACGCCTGCTCGTCCACGAGCTGAACCGGGGCGTCTTCGTCCGGGTCCTGACCGTGGAGGACGTCGAGGACATCTACCGCACCCGCCGGCTGGTCGAGTGCGCCGTCGTCCGCGGCCTCGGTGAGCCGCCGTACGGCCTCGACGGGCTCGCCGGTGCCGTCGCCGAGGGGCGGCGGGCGGCTCGGGAAGGTGACTGGAAGGGAGTGGGTACGGCCAACATCCACTTCCACCGGGAGCTGGTCGCCCTCGCCGTGAGCGAGCGCACCGACGAGTTGATGCGCAGTGTCTTCGCCGAACTGCGGCTCGCGTTCCATGTGGTGGACGAGCCGCAGCGGCTGCATGAACCGTACATCGCGCGAAATGTCGCGATTCTCGACGCTCTTCAGGCCGGGGAGCGCGGGAAGGCCGAGCGTCTGCTCGCCGGCTACCTCGACGATTCGCTGAAGCGGGTCGTGGAGGTGTACCGGCGGCGGGTCGGCGAGGACGGCTGACGGGAGCGCCGAGGACGGTTGACGGGACTGCCGAGGACGGTTGACGGGACCGCCGAGGGGGGCGTACCCGCGTCGTTTGGGTGGTTGTCAGACCCAGGACCTAGTCTGTGCACCGTGACTTCGCCTGCATCGACGGACAGCGTTCCGCCCCAGCTCAGCGCGGGGCCGCGCCCCGCGCCGGGGCCGGCCGCCGACGAGGGCCTGGCGCGGCGCCTGCGTGCGCTCGCCTGCACGGCGCCGCTGCACGACCTGGACGCGCGCAAGGCCAACCTCGCGGGTGAGTACTCGGTGTACGGCATGGCGGAGGTCGCGCTCGCGGCCATCGACCTGGTCACCCTGAACATGGACTTCGACACGGGCGCGGACCACGACCAGATCGTCGCCCGCCTCATCCCGCGCATCGCCGCGCAGGCGTCGCGGCGGCCCGCCGCCGAGCACGAGCGGGTGGCCCGCTGGGTCCTGGAGAACCTGATCAACGTCGGCAGCGTCGACCGCGGCTTTCGCGCGGTGTACGGCACGTTCGGGGCGGACGGCACCTATGTCCGCCGTGACTACGACTTCAAGCTGATCGAGGAGGTCCCGGGCCCCGGCGGCACGGTGTATCTCCGTACGACGGACGAGGCGGTCAACGTCCTCGTCGGCGCCCTCGACACCGATGTCACCAGCGCGCAGATCGCCGCCGAGGTCAAGCTGGAGGTGCTGATCAGCCGCGGCCGGCTCGCCGACGCCCAGCTCGCGGCCGAACAGGCCCGCTACCGCACCGTGCAGTACTCGGAGACCCTGCGCAGGGCTCTCGACGCGACCCGGCGCAATGTGCGCGCGGTGGACTGGCTGACCACCGTGCCCGACATGATCGCCGAGGCGCTGGAGCACGTCGCCGACCGCTATCGCCACGAGAACGCGATCTTGACCAACATCCGCAAGGCCCGTGACGAGTCCGAGGACCCCGAGCACAAGCGCCGGGCCGCCGAGCTCGTCGACATCGTCAAGGACTGCATCCGCCGGCACACGCAGTTGCAGTCCCGGTTGCTGGAGGCCGGACCGCTGTTCCGCGCCGAGCAGGACCGGCAGGCCTTCGCCACACCGATGACCACGTCGGGGATCGACCTCTACGGCCATCTCGTCACCCCCGTCCTGCCGCTGTCGCTCGAGAAGGCCGTCCGCGTCACGGACGCCTTCTTCGCCCGCGGCACCGGGCTGCGCACGCAGGTGTCCGTCCGGGTCGGCGACCTCGTCGACATACTGCTGACGCCGCCGGTGGAGCGGGAGCACCTGGGCGCGGAGATGCCCGAGCCGGACGTGATCGCCACGCCCGACGACAGCCGGTTCAGCGAGGAGCAGATGGCGGCCGCGCAGGAGCTGCTCGACCTGCCGGCCGACGCGCCGCGCCGACTGTCCGGGCTGCTCGCCGAGGCCCGCCGGCAGGACCCCGAACTGCCGTACCTGGTGGCCCTGCTGGCGGTGCACGCGGCCAGTCCACCGGTCGGTACGGCCTATCGGCAGGGCGAGCAGAAGCTGCTCTTCGCCGTGGACGACGGAGCCGAGCTCGATGATCCGGAGTTCGGCGGGGCGGACCTGATCGTCGGGACGGCGCTGCTGGACGCGGCGGGGATGGCGGCGGACCGGACCGAAGCGGCATGAGTGAGTACCGGCGGAGTGAGTGAGTACCGGCGGTATGAGAAGTACCAGCGTCATGAGTAAGTACCAGCGCCATGAGTGACCACCAGAGGAACAAGGAGCCCCGACCGTGAGCGAGCACGTCGAGTGGAGTGAGCCGGAGGGACCGACGCCGACGGCTACCGCCGCCGTCACCCCCGCCGACGCCGCCGACGCGGCGCGGCTCGTGTCCTTCGGGCTTCAGCCCAAGCTGCAGCCCGCCCGCGACCAGGAGTACACGGACCTGCTGCGGCGGTACCGCGAGGACCCGCCCTTCGCGCGGCTCGCCGACGCCGTGGCGACCGGTCTGGGGCTCATCGTGCTGGAAGTGTCCCCGCGCGCGGGCATGGCCGTGACCGCAGCCGAGGACTCGGTGTTCGCCGTCCGCATGGGCGACTACGCGCGTCGTACGTCCGCCGACGGGGGCGACCGGTTCCTGCACGGTCTCGCCCATCTCGCCGTCGCCGCCATGGCGTTCCCGCGTCCCGAGGACCTCGCCGACGACGGCTACATCGGCCGGGTCACGGTCAACGGCGTCGACGCCTTCGTGCGCCAGGCCTGCCGCCGCCTGGAGGAGCGCGCCGCCGAGCAGGGCGAGAACACCGACCCGGCCACCGACACGCCCGGCCTGGAGGCCGCCTGGCGGATCTGGGTGCGGCGCAGCGCGACCGGGGCCACCAAGGACGCGCGCAGGCTCGCCGGTTCGACCACCGGCATCGTCGCCAAGGCCGTCGCCTTCCTCACCGAGTCCGGCTTTCTCCAGCGCACCGGCGACGACAACGGCGGCACGTACCGCACCACCGCCCGCTACCAGCTCCAGGTGCGCGACATGGCCGGCAGTGCCGCGATGGCCGAGCTGCTGGAGCTGGGCGTCGTCCCGGTCACCGACGGCACCCCGACGCTGCTGCCCGCCGAGGAGAGCGACGACCTGGAGCTGGTGGCCGACGCCGGACTGCCGTTCCACTCCTCCTGAACTCCCCACCTCACGAAGACTTACGAGAGTCCGCCATGTACGAGCTGTCCCGGGTCCGCCTCTACTCCATCGGGCCCGCCGGTGCGCGCTACGCCGACACCGTGCTTGACCTGCGCGGTGTGGGCGAGGCCGTGCCCGACCCCGCGCCCACGCAGGCGGAGTTCTTCGAGGAGGAGCCCGTCGGCCCGCCGCGCCGGCCCGCGCCCGCGGGTGTGCTCTTCCTGGAGAACGGCGGCGGCAAGTCGGTCCTGCTCAAGCTGATCTTCTCCGTGATGCTGCCGGGCCACCGCAACACGCTCGGCGGCGCCAGCTCCGGTGTGCTGCGCAAGTTCCTGCTGGCCGACGACTGCGGACACGTCGCGCTGGAATGGCAGCACGTGCTGACCGGCGAGTGCGTCGTCGTCGGCAAGGTCAGCGAGTGGCGCGGGCGGCAGGTCTCCAACGACCCGCGGAAGTTTGCCGAGGCCTGGTACTCCTTCCGGCCCGGGCCCGGAATGAGCCTCGACAACCTCCCCGTGGCCGAGTCCACCGCCGTACGGGCCCCGGTCGAGGGCCAGTCCGGCGCACGCGGCCGGCGTCGCACCATGAAGGGCTTCCGCGACGCCCTCACGGAGGCGGGCAAGACCTACCCGCACCTGGAGGTGCACTGGGAGGAGATCCACGACCGCTGGATCGAGCACCTGGGCGACCTCGGCCTCGACCCGGAACTCTTCCGCTACCAGCGGGAGATGAACGCCGACGAAGGCGAGGCCGCCGGTCTCTTCGCGGTCAAGAAGGACGCAGACTTCACCGATCTGCTGCTGCGTGCCGTCACCGACACCCGCGACACCGACGGACTCGCCGACCTGGTCGGCGGCTTCGGCAACAAGCTCGGCCGGCGCGCCGAGCTCATCGCCGAACGCGACTTCACCGCCGGGTCGGTCGACCTGCTCGGGCGGATCGTCGAGGCCGCCGAGGCCCGCACCCGCGCGCGGGACATCCACGCCGGAGCCGAGCGGCGTACGCGGAACCTGGCCCGCAAGCTGTCCGACCGAGGGGTTCAGGAGCGGACCCGGGCCGCCGACCTGGCGCAGCGGGTCACCGCAGCGGCGTACGCGGTCACGCAGGCCGAGGCGGCCCGCGAGCGCAGCGCGCTGATCTCCGCCGAACTCGCCTACCGGCACGCCTCGCTGGCCCTCGCCGCCGCCGAGAAGTCCGCCGCCGCGCAGAAGCGCGAGCTCGCCGACGCCCGCACGCTGTACTCCGCGTGGCAGGCCGCCGAGGCCGCACTGCGCCACCGAGCCGCCGCCGACCGCGTCGCCCGGGTGTCCGCCGCGATCCAGGAGGCGGAGCGCGATGCCGCCCCCGCGCTGGCCGCCCGCTCCAAGGCCGCCGTCGATCTCGTACGGGCCCTGCACGCGGCCGCCGGGAACGCCGAGAACCTCGCCAACGAGGAGGAGGAGCGCTCCGCCGCCCTCCAGGAGGTCAGCGACTCGGCCTATCGCGACTCCACGGCCGCCGCCACCGAGGCACAGCGCGCCCGCAGCGAGGTCGGGCACCTCAAGCAGCGCCTCGCCGAGGTCGAGCAGGAGACCGCCGAGGCCGTACGGGCCGGCTGGCTCGACGACAGCGCGCCCGACGCCGACCCGGCCCGCGCCGCCCTCGCCGCCAGCGACGCCGAGAAGACCGCCGTGGCGGCCTGGGACGCGGCCCGCGAGGCGTCCCACCGGGCCGCTGAGCACGCGCGTGAGGCAGCCGCCACCGAGAACCGCGCGGAACTCACCGCGGCCCGCGCGGCGGACGCGGCCACGGCGGCGGAGCGGTCGTACGAGGCCGAGCGCCGCACCGCCGAGGCGCTGGCGGGGGAGGAGCGGCTGGCGGAGCTGCTGAGCCTCACCTCCGAGACCCGCCCGGGCATCCCGCAGCCCCGCCACGGCTCGGACAGCGAGCCGTCCCTCCCGGCCGCGTCCGGCGAGCAGGGGTTCAGCCCCGAGGAGCTCGACCGCTTCGCCGACGACCTGCGCGACCTGCTCGACGACGCCGTCGGCTCCGCCGAACGCCAGCTGTTCGACCTGCGTACGGCCGCCGCCGACGACTCCCGGATCCTCGGCGCGCTCGGTGACGGCGGGCTGCTGCCGCCCGGCCCGGACGTGCTGGCCACCGTCGAGTACCTCGGCGAGCACGGCATCCCCGCGCTGCCCGGCTGGCGCTATCTCGCCCAGGCCGTCGACCCGGCCGACCACGCGCGGGTGATGGCCGCCCGGCCCGAACTCGTCGACGGCGTGATCATCACCGACCCCGACTCCCACGCACGCGCCCGTGAGGCGCTGGGCGACGCGGCGCTGCTGCCGCGTTCCGCCGTGGCCGTGGGCACGGCGGCCGCCCTGCTCGCCCCGGCCCCCGCCCCGGACGCCGACAGCGGCGACGTGTTCCTCGTCCCGCCGAACCCGGCCATGCACGACGAGCACGCCGCCGACGAGGAGCGGCAGACACTGCGCGCCCGGGCTACCGAGCGCGACGAGGAGATCCGCGCGCTCGCCGCCCGCCTAGGCAAGGACCGGGAGCTGGCCGCCCGGCTCGCCTCCTGGCGCACCGGCTGCCCCGCCGGCCGGCTGGCCGAACTGGCCCGGGCGGCACACGACACCCGTGCCTTCGCCGAGGAGTCGGAGGCCGAGCTGGCCGAGGGGCGCACGGTGCGGGCCGAGGCCGACGAGACCGCCACCGAGGCCGCCCGGGTCCGGGACGAGCGCCAGGAGGCCGCCCAGAAGGCCCGCCGCTCCGCCGATGCCCTCGCCGGGCTCGCCTTCCGGCTGCGCGAACGGGCCGGCTGGCAGGTCAAGCTGCGGGAGTTGGCCGACGAGGCGACCGAGGCCGAGGCGGGTGCCCAGACCTGCCTGGAGCGCGCCCGCGCCGCCGACGAGGACCGGCGTGGCGCCCAGCGCGCCGCCGACGACGCGCGCCGCACCGCCCGCGCGCTGCGCGCCGAGCGCTCCGAGATCGCGGGCGCCCCCGACGACGTGCCCGAGGACGAGACCCAGACGCCGAAGGCCTCCTTGCCCGCCCTGCGGGAGGCCTACCGGGCCGCGTCCCAGGTGTACGAGAAGGTCGGCGTGGGCGCCGACCTGCGGGCCGAACAGGCCCGCGCGGAGAGCGACGAGAGCGCGGCCCGCGCGGAGCTGGACCGGCTCAGCAACAAGGTCCGTACGCGCGCGGAGCAGCTCCTCGAATCCCCGGACGGGTCCGACGGCCCCAGCCGCCAGGCCGCCGCAGCCCGGGCCGAGGAGCTGGTGCAGCTCCTGGAGACCCGTATGTCGAACGCGAGCGAGCAGCTCGGGCGGCTGCGCGGCGAGGCCGAACGGCACGCACCGGAGGACGGCGAGGCCCACACCGAACTCCCCGAGGAATCGCAGCCCCGCGACGCCGAGCACGCGCAGACCCTGCTGCGCACCGCCACGGGCGAACTGGCCTCCCACACCGAGGCGCTCAACCAGGCACGGGAGGCGCACACCGAACTCCTCGACGCCCACCGCGCCGCCGAGGACGCGGCGGGCGGCTTCGACGAGATCGCCGCCATGCTCCGCGACCTGCTGCGCGAGCACGCCCCGGACGAGGAACACGAAGAGCCCGAGCCCTACCCCGGCAGCCCGGAGGAGGCCCGGCAGTCGGCCGCCGAGGCCCGCCGCTCGCTGCGCGGCTGCGCCGCCGACCTGTCCGCCGCCGAGGCCGCCGTCCGCGAGGCAAGCGACATCCTCGTCCGGCACGCCAACTCCACGCGCTACGAGCAGGTCCGCACCCCGGCACGACAGCAGATCCGCGAACTGCCCGCCTCCGCGCTGCCCGAGCACGCCCAGAAGTGGGCGGACGCCTTCGCGCCGCGGCTCCGCGTCCTGACGGACGAACTGGAACAGCTGGAACGCAACCGCGACTCGATCGTGGACCGTCTGCGCGGCCTGGTCGAGTCGGCCCTGGCCACCCTGCGCTCCGCCCAGCGGCTCTCCCGGCTCCCGGAGGGCCTCGGCGAGTGGTCGGGGCAGGAGTTCCTCCGCATCCGCTTCGAGGAGCCCGACCAGGCCACGCTCACCGAGCGGCTGGGCGAGGTCATCGACGAGGCGACTCGCGCGGCCGTGAAGAAGAACTCCGACCTGCGGCGTGACGGCATGTCCCTGCTGCTGCGGGGCGTCGCCGCGGCGCTGCAGCCCAAGGGCGTCGCGGTCGAGATCCTCAAGCCCGACGCGGTGCTGCGCGCCGAGCGCGTCCCCGTAGGGCAGATGGGCGACGTCTTCTCCGGCGGTCAGCTCCTCACCGCCGCCATCGCCCTGTACTGCACGATGGCCGCGCTGCGTTCGAACGACCGGGGCCGCGACAAGCACCGGCACGCCGGCACTCTGTTCCTGGACAACCCCATCGGCCGCGCCAACGCCACCTACCTGCTGGAACTCCAGCGGGCGGTGTCGGACGCGCTGGGTGTCCAGCTCCTGTACACCACGGGCCTGTTCGACACCACCGCGCTGGCCGAGTTCCCCCTCGTCATCCGTATGCGCAATGACGCCGACCTGCGGGCCGGCCTGAAGTACATCAGCGTCGAGGAACACCTCCGCCCGGGCCTGCCGCAGCAGGCCCAGGCGGGGGAGACGGTACACAGCGAGATCACGGCGACCAGGATGTTCAAACGCCCGGCGTCCTCAAATCCTTAGGGACGCGGGAAACTGCGCAATCAGCCACAACCGACGTCGCGCGGGTCGGCCTCCAGCACGCACACCGTGACGCAGGGGTCCTCGGACAGCCGGGCCGCCACCACGCTGCCCGCGGTGCCGCCGCCGACCACGACATAGTCGAACTCATGCGTGCTCATGGGTCCTCCCTCAGTCGCCCGCCGGGGCGGAGAGGGGAGACGAGGCCGTGGTGTCCGAGCGGTGCTCGGCGAGCACGCCGGTCCGGTGCCGCTGGACGAACCAGTAGTAGGCGAAGCCGCCGCCCGCGATGACGGCGACGAACAGCACCGCGCCCCAGCGCAGGTACCAGTGGTAGGGAGCCGCGGCGTTGTAGACCGCGGCCCGCGGCCAGATGAGGTTGAGCGTCATGGCGCCGCCCCACAGCACGGCCAGGATGTTGACCGGCAGACCCCAGCGGCCCAGGGAGAAACGGCCCTCGCTCGCGGGCTGCCACTTTCCGCGCAGCCGGGCGACGAGCAGCGGCACCGTGACACCGAGGTAGGCGAGGTAGATCATGATGATGCCGATGCTGGTGACGACGGTGAAGATCTGCGGCTGGCGGATGTTGACCACCAGGATGGCCAGCGCCAGGATCCCGATGATCACGGTCGGCAGGACCGGCGTCTGGAACCGCGGGTGGCACTTGGCCAGCTTCGAGGACGCGGGCAGGTTGTTGTCGCGGGCCATCGCGAAGGCCAGCCGGACGGCCGCCGTGTGGACCGCCAGGGCGCACACCGTCACCGCGATCAGCACGCACCACAGCATCGCCTTGCCGGCCGTCGGGCCGAGCACGTCCAGGACGATGTACTGCAGACCGTCGGTGGACAGCTTCTCGCCCTTGAGGCTGGACACGCTCATCAGCGCGAGCAGCAGGATCAGACCGCCGAGCACGAAGGACGCGACGATCGCCCGGATGATCGCGCGCGGCGCGTTCCGGGTCGGGTCCAGGGACTCCTCGCCGAGCGAGGCCGCGGTGTCGAAGCCGTACATGACGTAGGCGGAGGCCAGCGAGGCCACCAGGAAGGCACCCAGGTACCCGTTTCCGTACCCCGCGCCGGTGCCGTGCGTCTCCATGACGACCTGCGGGCCACGCGTGATGTGGACCGCGAACAGGACGATCAGTACGACAGTGGCGATCAACTCGATGAACACGCCCGCCGTGTTGATCCTCGCCATCAACTTGACGCCGAAGGCGTTCACCAGGGTGGTGAACAGGATCAACACCGCGGCCAGGATGACCGCGTTGGTCGCCACGTCGTACGTACCGGTGCCGTCCCCCACGAACTGGAAGAACGACGAGATCTGCGGCAGCGTCAGCTGGTAGGCCAGTGCCACGGCCGCGATGGACACGATCGAGGCGATCAGCATCATCCAGCCGGCGAGCCAGCCCAGATGCGGATTGCCTATCTTCTTCGACCAGTTGTAGACGGAGCCCGCGACGGGATAGCGGGCTGCGAGCTCCGCGAAGCAGAGCGCGACCATGAACTGGCCGGCGAAGACCATCGGCCATGACCACCAGTAGGCGGGGCCGCCGCTGCCGTAGCCGAAGTAGAACAGCTGGAAGGTGCCGGTCAGGATCGATATGTAGCTGATCCCGGCGGCGAAGGTGTGGAAGTTGCCGAGAGTGCGCTTGAGCTCGGGTCTGTAGCCGAACTCGGTGAGTTCGGCGTCGTCCTGGCCGGGGGCGTCTGTGGACTGCGCGGTCGGTCTCATGGGCGGTTCCTCAATGGGTGTTCCTCGGAGCGGATTCGATCAGTCGAACCAACCCTGGGGGGTGGGCCGGGTGTTGCGCCATATGTGCTTCGTCTCGCGATACTCGGCGAGCCCCGCGGGCCCGAGTTCGCGTCCGAAGCCGGACTGCTTGAAACCGCCCCATTCCGCCTGCGGAACGTGGGGGTGGAAGTCGTTGATCCAGACCGTCCCGAGTCGCAGCCGGTCCGCGACCCGCGCGGCCCGGGCCTCGTCGCTCGTCCACACGGCGCTCGCCAGGCCGTAGATCGTGTCGTTGGCGAGGCGTACGGCCTCCTCCTCGTCAATGAACAGGTCGGCATGCGCGCCTCCCAGCCGTTCGACGAGCCACTCGTGGAAGATCCCGATGTGGTGCTCGTCGGGCACGAGTACACCTCCTTATCGGTACACCCGGGAAGCCATCGCCGGCTGCGTTCGTCCACAGGCTCCCAAAGCTTGGAGGTTCACCCGATGGAAGAGCTCCACGGACTCGAGACGTCCGCCCCTGACTCGACCACGTCGGGCGCGTACGAGGCGGGGCGGACCTGGTCACCGGCACCGGAGTGACCGGACTGCGAGGCACCACCACCGTCACGGGTGTGGCCCTCACCGACGGCCGCACGCTCCCCGCTGACATCGTGATCGTCGGAATCGGCGCCGGCCCCGACACCGCCTGGCTGGTCGGTTCGGCCCTGGCCCAGGTGAGGTGGTCGCCGTCGGCGACGTCCACTGCGTCGGCGGCACCCGCGCCGAGCACTGGACGGCGGCCACCCAGCAGCCCAGAGCCGCCGTGGCCAACCTGCTCGTCGGACGAACCGTCGAGACCGCGACCGCCGTGCCCTACTTCTGGTCCGACCAGTACGGCGCCCGCATCCAGTTCGCCGACCGGCGCGCGGACGGCGACACCGTCCGCGACGGAGGGCGAGCTCTACGACCGCGCACCGGCCGAGGGCGGCTTCCTCGCCCGCTACGAGCGGGACGGCCGGACGACCGCGGTGCTCGCCGTGGACCGCCCCCGCCCGTTCATGCGGGCGCGACGCGAACTCGCTAGGGGCGCGGGGGAGGAACGGGTGCAGTCCGCCGCACGGTGAGTACTGGCCGGGGTATCCGGTCGGGCGTCCGTTCCAAGGTCCGGACGCCTCGCCGGGGTTCCCCGGCCGTCACTCCTTACGAGTGGGACAACTGCCCGGCCCCGCCCCGCCGGCGTATCCGCCCCTGGGCCCGCACGGCCGCGCGTGCCTGCCGTCGGGCCCGACGGCGCTCGCGGCGCAGGGCCCGTGCTGTGCTGCTCGGCATGGACACCACGCCGTTGCGCTGGTTCCAGACCTGACGCGTCACCCACACGTCGAGGGCTCCCCAGGTGGCCGCGATCGTGCTGACCACGCTGCTGATCACCATGGGGAACGCCAGCCAGGACCCGGCCATCGTGCACAGGAAGGCCACCATCGCCTGGATCAGCGTCAAGGCTATGAGGAGCACCGCCCGCACGGCCGCCGTCCGTACCGGATCCGGCAACCGCCGTCGCCGGGCCGGCTCCTCGACCCACAGGGGCCGGTTGTACTGCTGCTCGCGTACGCCGCGGCCCGTCTCGTGAGCCAGGGCTTCTCTTTCGTGGGCCCTCGTCCCCGCCTCGTCGGCCGGATTGTCGCGATCAGCCGCCTCGCGATTCCGATGCCCCGGCACATGCGCCCCACCAGCCCTGGGCGTCCCGTGCCGCTCCGCCGTGCCCATCAACGTGTCACTCCCCACCGCCAGCAGACCGCTCGCTCGCATCCGAAGACCCGTGCTCCCCAGTGGCTGCCCGGCTTGCGCTGTTTTACGCCGCCCAGGTGCGGGATGCGGCTCCTGTGGCCGATTCCGCCCCCAACTCCCGTAGAGAAGGACGAACAACCCACCACGAAGATTCCCAAGAACCGAAAAATTTCAGCCAACCGCCCTGGCGGATCACGGTGCTCGGCCCGCACGGCCGCCCTCGGTTTCGGGGAGACAACTCCCGCAATGCCCGGACAACTCCCCATGCCTCGTGGCTGGCGCGGAAGTTCACCTTCCGGACCGGTCTTCGAGTTCCCTGTGGGTCGGTAGTAGGCTCGCGCCGTTTGTTGACGCACATGTGTACCCCCGGTAGGCCGGGGGCCCGAGCTGGGGGAGGCCATGCGCTTTCGCGGGAAGTCCATCCGCCGGAAGATCGTGGCGCTGCTTCTCGTGCCGCTGGTGTCCCTGAGCGCGATCTGGGCCTTCGCCACGGTGCTCACAGGGCGTGAGGCGGCCGACCTGTTCAATGTGTCGTCCGTGGTGGAGAAGATCGCCTACCCCATGGAGGACACCGTCCGCGTCCTCCAGGAGGAACGCCGCCAGACCCTCGTCTACCTCGCCGACCCCCGCGCCTCCGACGGGCTGGCGGCGCTCCGGCGCAGCAGGGCCGCCACCGACAAGGCCGTCGGCGGCATTCGCGACAACGCCCGGAATCCTGACGTGCGCGACGCGATGGGCGAGGACACCGACGAACGGCTGACCGCCGTCCTGGACGCCTTCGAAGGCATCGAGTCGCTGCGCAGCAGTGTCGAGGACGGCACCGTCAACCGCTCTCAGGCCCTCGACCTCTACAACCGGCTGGTCGACCCGTGCTACGTCCTCCTGGCCAACCTGCACGTGGTCGACAACGTCGAACTGGACAAGCAGTACCGCGCGCTGGTCAGTCTCGCCCGTGCCCGCGAACTCCTCTCCCGTGAGGACGCCCTCCTCGGCTCCGCCGTGATCGTCGGCGAGATCTCCCACTCCGAAGAGCGCGACATCTCCGACCTCGTGGCCCAGCGCAGCCTGATGTACGACGCCAACCTCCCGCTGCTGCCCGTCGCGGAGCGCGACCGCTACGAGAGCTTCTGGAAGAACGCCTCCTCCGCTCCGCTGCGCGTGGCCGAGGAAGCGGCCGTCTCCTCCGGGTCCGGAGCTCCCCGCGGTGTCTCCGCGAAAAGCTGGGACAGCGCCGCCGGCAACGTGCTCGACGAGCTCGGCACCCTCAACGACCAGGCCAACGACCGCTACCAGGACCGCGTCGACCCGGTGGCCATGGGCGTCATCGCCAAGGCGGTCATCGCCGGCGTACTCGGCCTGCTCGCGCTCCTGGTCTCCCTCTTCCTGTCCGTGCGCGTCGGCCGCACCCTCATCCGCGATCTGCGGCAGCTGCGCCTGGAAGCCCACGAGGCGTCCGGGGTGCGACTGCCCAGCGTGATGCGCCGGCTCTCCGCGGGCGAGCAGGTCGACGTCGAGACAGAGGTCCCGCACCTCGAGTACGACAAGAACGAGATGGGCGAGGTCGGCCAGGCCCTCAACACCCTGCAGCGCGCCGCCGTCGAAGCCGCCGTCAAACAGGCCGAGCTGCGCGCCGGCGTCTCCGAGGTCTTCGTCAACCTCGCGCGCCGCAGCCAGGTCCTGCTCCACCGGCAGCTCACCCTGCTCGACGCCATGGAGCGCCGGACCGAGGACACCGAAGAACTCGCCGACCTGTTCCGCCTCGACCACCTGACCACCCGCATGCGCCGGCACGCCGAGGGCCTCGTGATCCTCTCCGGCGCCGCCCCCTCCCGTCAGTGGCGCAAGCCCGTCCAGCTCATGGACGTCGTACGCGCCGCCGTCGCCGAGGTCGAGGACTACGAACGCATCGAGGTCCGCCGCCTCCCGCGGATCGCCGTCACCGGCCCGGCCGTCGCCGACCTCACCCATCTCGTGGCCGAACTCCTGGAGAACGCCACGGTCTTCTCGCCTCCGCACACCGCCGTCCAGGTCCTGGGCGAGCGGGTCGCCAACGGCTTCACCCTGGAGATCCACGACCGCGGCCTCGGAATGGCCGCCGAAGCGCTCCTGGACGCCAACCTCCGGCTCGCCGAGACGCCGGAGTTCGAGCTGTCCGACACCGACCGGCTCGGTCTGTTCGTGGTCAGCCGTCTCGCCCAGCGACAGAACGTCCGGGTCTCCCTGCAGCCCTCGCCGTACGGAGGGACGACCGCCGTCGTCTTCATCCCCGACGCGCTGCTGACCGACGACATCCCGGACACGAACGGCATCGGATTCCGCCTCGACCGCCCCCAGCTGGCCGGCGAGAGCGAGCCGCAGGACAGCCGCCGCGCCGCGCTGTCCCAGGCGCCCGCACCGCGTGCGGGCCTGCCCGCCTCCCTCCTGGACGGCCCGGTCGAGCTGGAGGCGCCGGTGGACCTGGACGCCATCAGCGGGTTCTCCGGCTCCCTCGAGGACGAGAGCGGTGAACACGGCGCTCTGTTCCGCTCCCGCCACTCCCTCACCCGCGCCCAGGACGAGACAGCCGGCCGCCCCGACCCGCAGCAGAGCGACGCCCCCGGCGGACGGGACCGGACCGACACCGGCGACGAGCTCGGCGCTCCGGCCGTCCCGCCCAGGCGCCACACTCCCAAGCTGGTCAGCTCGCACGGGCGCCCGGTCACCGAGCAGCGCCCCCGCCGGGCCAAGACCGACGAGGAGCCGACCACGGCCACCGGCCGAGCGGAATCGGGGGCCGCATCCTCGCTCCCGTCGCGTCGCCGGGGCGAGGAGTCCCCGAGCGGCCGGGCCATGGGCCGGTCCGGGCCGGAGCACGCGCTTCCGGCCAGGCGCCGCACCGAGGACTCCGCGACCGGAAGCCGCCGAGGCGAGGCGCAGACCGACGCACCCCCGCCGCTGCCGGCACGTCGCCGGGGGACGGAATCCGCTCGCCCGGCCATCGGCGCGGCCGGCCGCGCCGCCGACCGCACCGAATCCCCGGTCATGCCCGGCAGTGCCGACGGCGACCGGTCGGAACCGCCCGCTCTGCCCAAGCGCACCCGCCGAGCGGAGATCGCATCCAGTGGCCCGGACACACCCGACCGCGGCTCCGGACCCACGCCGGAGAACACCGGCGGGCCCACGCGCCCCGAGGCCGGCTCCGGTGCCGCGCCACAGGACACCGGCTCGGCACCCGGTGCCCCGCTGCGGGGGGCCGGATCCGGCCTTGGGGCGCTGCCCCGGCGCGTCCGGCAGGCCAACCTGGCTCCGCAGCTGAAGCGGGGGACCGAGCCGCGTACGGAGGACAAGGCCGAGCCCGTCGAACGCGACGCCGAGGAAGTACGCAGCCGCATGGCCTCGCTCCAGCGCGGCTGGCAGCGCGGCCGTGATGAGAACGCCGCGGGCGATGCCGCCCACAGCGGCGCAGCACGACAAGGAACGACAGAGGGGGACGGTCGATGACCGCACCGAAGGCGACCGGCCACACCGCGACCATCAAGGGGGAGCTGAACTGGCTCCTCGACGACCTGGTGGACCGCGTCGCGAGCATCCGCAAAGCCCTCGTGCTCTCCAGCGACGGTTTGGCGACGGGAGTGTCCAGGGATCTGACCAGGGAGGACAGCGAGCACCTGGCTGCCGTCGCCTCCGGGTTCCACAGCCTCGCCAAGGGTGTGGGACGCCACTTCGAGGCCGGCAACGTCCGTCAGACCGTCGTCGAGCTCGACGACGCCTTCCTGTTCGTGACCGCCGCCGGTGACGGCAGCTGCCTCGCCGTCCTCTCGGACGCCGACTCGGACGTCGGCCAGGTCGCCTACGAGATGACGCTCCTCGTGAAGCGGGTGGGCGTACATCTGGGTGCCGCTCCGCGCACCGATCTGCCCGCAGGCGGGTAGTGGGATGACATGAGCGCTGACGGTCAGGGAAGAAGCCACTGGTTCGACGACGAAGCCGGACCGGTCGTCCGTCCGTACGCCATGACACGCGGCCGCACCAGCAGCCAGGGCCAGCACCGTCTGGACCTGATCGCGGTCGTCGTCACGGAACCGCACGGGGACGACCCGGAAGCCGACCACATGCTCTCCCCGGAGCATGTGGACATCGTCGAGCTGTGCCGTGACGTCCCGCAGTCGGTCGCCGAACTCGCAGCGGAACTCGACCTGCCGATCGGGGTGGTACGGGTCCTTGTCGGAGATCTCGTGGACTCGGAATTCGTCCATGTGAACCGGCCCGTACCCCCTGCCGAACTGCCGGACGAGAGTATTCTGCGCGACGTGATCAACGGCCTCCGGGCGCTGTGAGCAGCGCGGAAGCGGGGTACTGACGTGACTGGCTGGCAGTTCTGGGTCGACCGAGGCGGCACCTTCACCGATGTCGTCGCGCGACGCCCGGACGGCCGGCTGCTCACGCACAAGCTCCTGTCGGACAACCCGGCCCGCTACGCCGACGCGGCGGTCGAGGCCGTCCGCACCCTGCTGGCCGACTCGGGCGACCCCGTCGAGACCGTGCGCATGGGGACGACGGTCGCCACCAACGCCCTCCTGGAGCGCAAGGGCGAGCGCACCCTGCTGGTCATCACCCGCGGTTTCCGCGACGCCCTGCGCATCGCCTACCAGAACCGCCCTAGCATCTTCGCCCGCCGTATCGAACTGCCCGAGCTGCTGTACGAACGAGTCGTCGAAGTCGACGAGCGCATCGCCGCCGACGGCACCGTGCTGCTCGCGCCCGGCCTCGACGCCCTCGCCGGGCCCCTCCGGGAGGCGTACGACGACGGGATCCGGGCCGTGGCCGTGGTCTGTATGCACAGCCACCTCCACCCCGCCCATGAACAGGCCGTCGGGGAACTCGCCGCCCGCATCGGCTTCCCGCAGATCTCGCTCTCCAGCGAGGCCAGCCCCCTGATGAAACTCGTCCCCCGCGGGGACACCGCCGTCGTCGACGCCTACCTTTCGCCCGTACTGCGCCGCTACGTCCGCCACGTCGCCGACGAACTCGAAGGCGTACGGCTGATGTTCATGCAGTCCAACGGCGGTCTCACCGAGGCTGGGCAGTTCCGTGGCAAGGACGCCATCCTGTCCGGGCCGGCCGGTGGCATCGTCGGCATGGCCCGCATGTCGCAGCTGGCCGGCTTCGACCGCGTCATCGGATTCGACATGGGCGGCACCTCCACCGACGTCTCCCACTTCGCGGGCGAGTACGAGCGCGTTTTCACCAGCCAGATCGCCGGCGTCCGGCTGCGCGCACCCATGCTCGACATCCACACCGTCGCGGCCGGCGGGGGCTCGGTCCTGCACTTCGACGGCTCCCGTTACCGCGTCGGGCCGGACTCGGCGGGCGCGGACCCCGGGCCCGCCTGCTACCGGGGCGGCGGCCCGCTCGCCGTCACCGACGCCAATGTCTTTCTCGGCCGCATCCAGCCTGCCCACTTCCCGAAGGTGTTCGGCGCGAACGGTGACGAGCCCCTCGACGAAGCCCTTGTCCGGGACCGCTTCACCGCCCTCGCGGGCGAGATCCGCGAGCAGACCGGCGACGACCGCACCCCCGAGCAGGTCGCCGAGGGGTACCTGCAGATCGCCGTCGCGAACATCGCGTCGGCGGTCAAGCGGATCTCCGTCCAGAAGGGCCACGACGTCACCCGCTACGCCCTCACCACGTTCGGCGGCGCCGGCGGCCAGCACGCCTGCATGGTCGCCGACTCCCTCGGCATCCGCACCGTCCTCGTGCCGCCCATGGCCGGCGTCCTCTCCGCACTCGGCATCGGCCTCGCCGACACCACCGCCATGCGCGAACAGTCCGTCGAGGCGCCCCTGGAACCCGCCTCCATGCCCGGCGTCCGCAAGACCGCCGACGACCTGGAAGCGGCGGCGCGCGCCGAACTCCGCGCCGAGGACGTCCCCGAGGAGCACATCGAGATCACCCGCCGCGCGCAGCTCCGCTACGACGGCACCGACACCACCCTCACCGTCGAGCTGACCGAGCCCGACACGATGCGGCGCGCCTTCGAAGAACGTCATCGCGCCACGTACTCCTTCACGCTCGACCGACCGATCGTCGTCGAAGCCCTCTCCGTCGAAGCCACCGGCATCACAGAACCCCCCGATCTCTCCGCTCTCGCCCCCTACGAAGCCACCACCGACGGCAGCCCCGCGGCGCCCCAAAGCGTCCGCCTCCACACGGGCGGCGCCTGGCACGACGTACCCCTCCACCGCCGTGAGGGCCTTCCTCCCGGCGACACCGTCACCGGCCCGGCGATCATCACCGAAGCCGGTGCGACGACCGTCGTCGACGACGGCTGGCAGGCCGCGGCGACCGACGACGGGCATCTGGTCATGGAACGCGCCGCGATTACGCAGAGTTCCGATCTCGACACGAAAGTCGACCCGGTTCTGCTTGAGGTCTTCAACAACCTCTTCATGTCCATCGCCGAACAGATGGGCGCCCGCCTCGAGTCCACGGCCCAGTCGGTCAACATCAAAGAGCGCCTGGACTTCTCCTGCGCCCTGTTCGACCCGGACGGGAACCTGGTGGCCAACGCCCCACACATCCCCGTCCACCTGGGCTCGATGGGCACGAGCGTCAAAGAGGTCATCCGCCGGCGCGGCTCCCGCATGCGCCCGGGGGACACCTACGCCGTCAATGACCCGTACCACGGCGGCACCCATCTGCCCGACGTCACCGTGATCACCCCGGTCTTCGACGCCGCACCGTCGGACGTCACGGAGAGTGACCCGGAGATCCTCTTCTACGTCGCCTCACGCGGCCACCACGCCGAGATCGGCGGTATCGCCCCCGGCTCCATGCCCGCCGGCAGCCGCACCATCGAGGAGGAGGGCGTCCTCTTCGACAACTGGCTGCTCGCCGAGGACGGCCGTTTCCGCGAGGACGAGACTCTCCGCCTCCTCACCGAAGCGCGGTACCCCTCCCGTAATCCGAAGACCAATCTCGCCGACCTGCGCGCTCAGATCGCCGCCAACCGGAAGGGCGTCGACGAGGTCGGCCGCATGATCGACGACTTCGGCCTCGACGTCGTCCAGGCCTACATGCGGCACGTCCAGGACAACGCCGAAGAGGCCGTACGCCGAGTCATCGACGCCCTCGACGACGGCGACTACGCCTACGAGACCGACTCGGGCGCCGTCATCCGCGTACACGTGCGCGTGGACCGCGAGAACCGTGCGGCCACCATCGACTTCACCGGCACGTCGGCGCAGCTGCCCACCAACTTCAACGCGCCCTTCTCGGTCGTCAACGCGGCCGTCCTGTACGTCTTCCGCACCCTCGTAGCCGACGAGATCCCCCTCAACGACGGCTGCCTGCGTCCCCTGAGCATCGTCGTACCGCCCGGCTCCCTGCTCGCCCCCGAGCCGCCGGCGGCCGTCGTGGCCGGCAACGTGGAGACATCCCAAGCCGTCACCGGTGCCCTCTACGCAGCGCTCGGTGTCCAGGCCGAGGGCTCCGGGACCATGAACAACGTGACCTTCGGGAACGAACGCCACCAGTACTACGAGACCGTCGCCTCGGGCTCCGGCGCGGGCGACGGCTTCCCCGGTGCCCCCGTCGTCCAGACCCACATGACCAACTCACGCCTCACCGACCCCGAGGTCCTGGAGTGGCGGCTGCCCGTGCGCCTCGAGGAGTTCGCGGTCCGGCCCGGCAGCGGCGGCCCCGGCCGGTGGCGCGGCGGGGACGGTGCCGTGCGCCGCATCCGCTTCCTGGAGCCCATGACCGTCTCCACGCTGTCCCAGCACCGCCGTGTGCCCCCGTACGGCATGGCGGACGGCGAGCCGGGAGCTCTCGGCACCAACCGGGTCGAACATGCCGACGGCACCGTGACCGAACTCGGCGGCAGCGACTCCGCGGACGTCGTCACCGGCGACGTACTCGCCATCGAAACCCCAGGCGGCGGAGGCTACGGCCCGCCGTCGCCCGACCCCCATCAAGCAGGAGAAGAGATCGATGATCTTCGGGCGTTCTGAGCGCGGCAAGCCTCCGGTCGAGCCCGTCACGCTCAAGATCCTGGTGGCCGGCGGCTTCGGCGTGGGCAAGACCACGCTCGTCGGCGCGGTCAGCGAGATCAGGCCGCTGCGCACCGAGGAACTGCTCACCGAGGCAGGCCGCCCGGTCGACGACACCAGCGGCGTGGAAGGCAAGCACACCACGACCGTGGCCATGGACTTCGGCCGCATCACACTCCGCGAAGACCTGGTGCTCTACCTCTTCGGCACGCCCGGCCAAGAGCGGTTCTGGTTCATGTGGGACGAGCTCTCCGAAGGCGCGCTCGGCGCCGTCGTCCTCGCCGACACCCGCCGCCTGGAGGACTGCTTCGCAGCCGTCGACTACTTCGAACGGCGGTCGATCCCCTTTCTCGTCGGCGTCAACTGCTTCGAGGGCGCCCCGCGTTACCCGATCGAGGACGTCCGCGCGGCCCTCGACCTCGACGACGGCGTGCCCCTCCTGATGTGCGACGCCCGCGACCGTGAGTCGGTCAAGGAGGCGCTCATCGGCGTCGTCCAGCACGCCATGGCGTACGCGGCCGGCCAACGCCATACGGTGACCACCTGACGCGGGCCCGACCCATCGGCACGGCCCGCACCCCCGCCGACCGGGGTACGGGCCGCGGTCCGCAGAAACGAGGCTCCACGCGCGCGTGGTCAGCTCTCGCCGTCCTCCTCCCAGCCGAAGCTCTTCTCCACGGCCTTGCGCCAGTTGTGGTACTCGCGGTCTCGCACCGACGCCTCCATCGACGGCGTCCACTCGACGTCCTTCTGCCAGTGCGCCTTGAGCTCGTCCAGGTCGTTCCACACCCCGGTGGCCAGACCGGCCGCGTACGCGGCGCCCAGACAGGTCGTCTCGGAGACCTTGGGCCGCACCACCGGAACATCGAGCACATCCGCCTGGTGCTGCATGAGCAGGTTGTTCTTCGTCATGCCGCCGTCGACCTTCAGGGTGGTGATGTGCACCCCCGAATCCTGGTACATGGCGTCGACGACCTCACGCGTCTGCCAGCTCGTCGCCTCCAGCACCGCGCGCGCGAGGTGCGCCTTCGTGACGTACCGGGTCAGCCCGGTGATCACGCCACGCGCGTCGGAGCGCCAGTACGGCGCGAACAGGCCCGAGAACGCCGGCACGATGTACGAGCCGCCGTTGTCCTCCACGCTCGCCGCCAGAGGCTCGATCTCGTCGGCGGTCCGGATGATGCCGAGCTGGTCGCGGAACCACTGGACCAGCGCACCCGTTATGGCTATCGACCCCTCCAGACAGTAGACCGGCGCCTCACTGCCGATCTTGTAGCCCATCGTCGTGAGCAGACCGCTCTTCGACGGCACCGGGCGGTTGCCCGTGTTGAGCAGCAGGAAGCTTCCCGTGCCGTACGTGTTCTTCGCCGTGCCGACGTCGTAACAGGCCTGGCCGAACACGGCAGCCTGCTGGTCGCCCAGCGCGGAGGCCACGGGCACGCCGGCGAGCTGGCCGACCGCGGTGCCGTACGCCTCGGCGGAGGACCGGATCTCGGGCAGCATCGCTTCGGGGATGTTCATCGCGGAGAGGATCGAGGAGTCCCACTGGAGGGTCTCCAGGTTCATCAGCATGGTGCGGCCCGCGTTGGTCACGTCGGTGACGTGGTGCCCGCCGTCCGTGCCGCCGGTGAGGTTCCAGATCAGCCAGGAGTCCATCGTGCCGAAGGCGATCTCACCGCGTTCGGCACGCCCTCGCAGGTCGGGCACGTTGTCGAGCAGCCAGGCGGCCTTGGGGCCCGAGAAGTAGGTGGCCAGCGGCAGCCCCGTCTGCTCGCGGAACCGGTCCTGCCCGTCCGAGCCGCCCAGCTGGTTGCACAGCGCCGCCGTCCGCGTGTCCTGCCACACGATGGCGTTGTGCACCGGCTTTCCCGTGGCGCGGTCCCACAGGAGGGTCGTCTCGCGCTGGTTGGTGATCCCGAGCGCGCTCAGCTGGTCGGCGCGCAGTCCGGCCTTGGCGATCGCCCCGGCCACCACCGCCTGCACCTTGGACCAGATCTCGGTGGCGTCGTGCTCCACCCAGCCGGGCTTGGGAAAGATCTGGCGGTGCTCGCGCTGGTCGACGGCGACGATCGCGCCGTCCTGGTTGAAGACGATGCAGCGGCTCGATGTGGTGCCCTGGTCGATTGCGGCGACGTACTTTTCTGCGTTGTCCGTCATGGCTACCCCTTGGGCTGGTTCAGAAGGCTGCGTTGTAGATGACACCGCCGAGCAGTCCGCCGATCAGTGGGCCGACGATGGGGATCCACGAGTAGCCCCAGTCGGAGGTGCCCTTGTTCGGGATCGGCAGGATGGCGTGGATGATGCGCGGGCCGAGGTCACGCGCCGGGTTGATGGCGTAACCGGTCGGACCGCCCAGGGACAGGCCGATGCCGACAACCAGGAGGGACACCAGAAGGATCGCGATACCGGACCCGTAGATGCCGCCACCACCCTCGATCAAGCCGATACCGATGCCCTCGACATGCCTGTCCTGGCCGACCAGGGCGAGGATGGGCAACACCAGGGCGATGGTGGCGAGGATCTCGGTGACCAGGTTGGCGACCGGGTTCCGGATCTCCGGGATCGTGGAGAAGATGCCCAGCGTTGGAACAGGTTCGTCCGCTGTGCCCTCCGTGGTGCCCGTCTTCCGCACGTTGGCCGCGAACTGGGCGTAGTACACGAGGTAGCACAGGACCGCACCGATCATGGCGCCGGTGATCTGGCCCAGCAGATAGACCCAGACCTTGCTCCACACGCCGGTGTCGACGGCGAGACCGAAGGTGACGGCCGGGTTGATGACCCCTCCGGAGAGGGGAGCGGCGGTGTACGCGCCGGCCAGCACGCCGAAGCCCCAGCCGAACGCGATCACGATCCACCCGGAGGCCCGTGCTTTCGAGAATCGGAGGGTGACGGCGGCACACACGCCGGCACCGAACAGGATCAGGATCGCCGTGCCGATCATCTCGCCGAAGAAGATATCTCCGTTAGTCATGGCGGCTCCTAGGCCGTGGCCCGGGACGATCCGCCCCGGTCCTCACGTGCAGGGTGCGTTTCCCATGGCGACTTCAGCCGAATGCGGGGAGATCCCGCGATCCCGTGTCCCGCCCGGCATCCGTGACGAGCGTGCCGTCGCAGCCGAATCGCCCGTGGAGGAATGGGCCTTGGCGCAGGCGCGCCCACGCGCCGCAGTGCCGGAATACGCCGAGTATGTACGGCGATGTCGACTGACACCGGAAGTGTTCACCGGCACCCAAGGGGCGTCAAGGTCGCCGACCGCAATGGTTGGCGGCCCAGTGACGGCGGCCGGGCTCCTGCCGGGCCGGGTGGCCGGTTGCACGGCCTGACGGCGCCCGGTCGGGTCGTTGTTCAGATCTGGTCGGGGCCACCGCACGGCCTGGGTGAGCCGTGCGAGGCTCTGGTGGTGGTGTCCGGCCACCGCTGAGCTCCGCCGTCGGCATTCGCCCAGCCGCACCTGACTCCTCGCTTGCTAGCCACCAGCATCCACCTGACCTGGCGGTTTCTCAACCGCACGAGTCATGCACGGCCTTAGACCTCGGTGTGGGGCCCTGGCGGGCGGGTAGCCACCCCGCCGGGCCCCCCGTCGCGCGACAGCGTCAGAGCCCCCACGAGCGGCCGTACGGGCCCCTCACAGCCCAGCACCTGCCTCTCGGTCCTTCCCCTTGACCGGCTCGGGCGCCGGTACGCCCTCAAACGCCACCGGGCTCCGCCACGCCACACCCCGCAGCCGCCGATGCCGGCTCGGCGCCTCGACGGGTCTCGTGTCCGGGCAGGCCCGCCCGGCCCAGCACCCAACTCGCCCCGCGCAACGACTTCGCCGCCTTCTTCAGGGGGGCCAGGCAGGCCGCCACCTGCCGGTGGTCCGTCACTGTGCCCGGCGCGCACAGCACCGTGGCGAGCGACAACGTGACCGGCCGGCCCCCCGCCGACCAAGGGGCGTCCAGCACAGACGCGGCCAGCGGATCAAGACCCTCCGGATCGGCGAGCACCAGGAAGTCGTCCCCACCGATGTGCCCCACGCGCGCGCTGTCCTTCGCGGCCTGCTGAAGCGCCCGTCCGACCGCCCGGATCAGCTCGTCCCCCGCCGCGAAGCCGGCCCCGTCGTTGACCTGCTTGAAGTGATCGACGTCCAGCCAGCTGAGCGCGAACGGCCGCCCGGCCGCGATCCGCCGGTCCACCTCACCGGTGATCGCGTCCGAGCCGGGCAGACGCGTCAGCGGATTGAGCCCCGCCGCTTCCTCCACTCGTGTCTCGGCCAGCGCTCGCACCAGGTCCGCGAGCCGTACGACCCCCACACACCGCCCGTACTCGTCCACGACGGCCACATCGTCCGACGTACGGTCGCGCCCGCCGACCGCCACCACGTCCAGGACCTCCCAGGCGGTGGCGTCGACGCCCACGGTCCGCGGCGGGTCGCCGAGCTTCGCCGCGGGCCGGTCGGCGTACAGGGCATGCCCGTAGCGCCCCGACATCGACAGCAGGAAGCGGGACCGGTGCACCGACCGGACCGGCATGCCCGCGGGGTCCACGAGCAGCACCCCTGACACGTCCGGCGACCCGGTCAGCAGCGCTCGCACCTGCCCCGCGGACGCCGCGGCGGGCAGCAGCGCCGCGGGCCGCACGAACTCCCGCACCGACGGCCCGGACCGTGGCACGGCCGGATCGGCGGGGGAGCGGGGCGGGACGTAGACGTCCGCGGCGGGCAGCCGTGCCGGCGGCGCGAACAGTTCCCCCTGCGCCAGCTGTGCCCCGGCCGTCAGCGCCGCCGCGCACTGCCCTTCGGTCTCGACGCCCTCGACGGCCAGGAGTGCCCCCAGTTCGTCGCACAGCGTCCGCATCGACCGGACCACGGCCGGCCGAGCCAGCAGCGACGCGTCCAGCTTCACCAGGCCGGGCGCGATGTCCGAGAGCAGCCGCAAGGGCACGTCCCCGTCCCCGACGCCGTCCGCGCAGATCCGGAAGCCCTGGGCGCGCAGCGCGGCCACCGCCTCCAGCAGCGCCTGCTGCGGCACATGCGTGTACGGCGGGCAGACATCGATCGTGACTTCCCACGGCAGCCGCCCCGCCTCGCGCACGGCGTCGTGCAGCGAAGGGAGGCCGCCGAGGTCGGCGAGGGTGCCGGCGAACACGTTGACGAACAGCGGAAGCAGGGTCTCCTTGCGCACCGCCGCGCGGACCGCCGACACCGCCAGCCGGCAGTCGAGCTCGGGATCCCGGCGGGCCTCGGCCAGGATGTCGCCGGTCTCCGGGCGGGCGAGTATCTCCAGCCCCGCGACCGCGCCGGTCGTCAGATTGACCACCGGCTGGAAGGCGAAGCGGAGAGTATCCGTCCAGGAGTGCACGGGAAGCATGATGACTCCACCGGCGCACCCCCAAGCCCAGTTCATGAGACGTTCACACAGGATTTCGGCGTGGTCACACAGCGTATGACCAAGCCCGCCGCGGCCGCACGGCCAGCCCACCCGTGCCGGCACCGCGGCCCGCTTCGCCAGCTCGGCGCGCCCGCGCCCGGCACCGTGATCACCGCACCGCGATCACTGTCCTCGTGATCACCGCACCGCGATCACCGCCGACCCGTGCCCGAACAGCCCTTGATTCGCGCTGATCCCCACGCGCGCCCCGGCGACCTGCCGGTCACCCGCATCGCCCCTCAACTGCCAGGCCAGCTCGCACACCTGGGCGATCGCCTGCGCCGGCACCGCCTCGCCGAAGGAGGCCAGTCCACCGCTGACGTTCACCGGTATTCGCCCGCCCAGTGCCGTCGCCCCGTCCCGCAGCAGCTTCACGGCCTCGCCCTCGCCGCACAGCCCCAAGTCCTCGTACCACTGCAACTCGAGCGCCGTGGACAGGTCGTAGACCTCGGCCACTGACAGGTCCTCCGGTCCGACTCCCGCCTCCTCGTAGGCCGCCCGGGCGATCGACCTCCGGAACGTCTCGCCGGGCGGATCCACCGCCACCGCGGAGTCCGTGGCGATGTCCGGCAGGTCCAGCACGGTGTTCGGGTAACGCGGCGTCACCGTGGACACGGCCCGGATCCGCACCGGCTCCGCATGCCCGTGCCGCCGCGCGAACTCCATGCTCGAAAGCACCACCGCAGCACCGCCGTCGGAGGTCGCACAGATGTCGAGCAGCCGCAGCGGATCGGCGACGACAGCGGAGGCGGCGACCTCCTCGGCGGTGACCCGGCTGCGGTAGCGCGCCTTGGGGTTCCGCGCGCCCATCGCCGCGTTCTTCACCTTCACCTGTGCGAAGTCGTCCGTCGTATCGCCGTGCAGAGCCATACGCCGTCGGGCGTACAACCCGAAGTACACGGGGTTGGTCGCCCCGAGGATCCGGAAGCGCAGCCAGTCGGGATCGTCGGGCCGGTCCCCTCCCGCAGGGCGGAAGAAGCCCTTGGGAGCGGCGTCGGCTCCTACCACGAGCACCACGTCGGCGAGCCCGGAGAGTATCTGGGCCCGCGCGGTGTCGACGGCCTGCGCCCCGGACGCGCACGCCGCGTACACGCTCGTGACCCGGGCCCCCTGCCAGCCCAGTGCTTTCGCGAACGTCGCTCCGGCGACATACCCCGGATAGCCGCCCCGCACCGTGTCCGCCCCGATGATCGAGCCGATGTCCCGCCAGTCCAGCCCTGCGTCGGCGAGCGCCACCCGGGCCGCCGCGATGCCGTACTCGACGAAGCTCCGCCCCCACTTGCCCCACGGGTGCATGCCCGCGCCGAGCACCGCCACCTCTTCTGTCATGCCTTCACCCCCGTCGGCCGCCAGTGCCACGTCGTCCAGGTCGTCTCCGCGTCCTCATGGAGCACCCCGGGCACGACCTCCGCCTCCATACCCACCGTCAGATCCGCGACGGTGACCCCGGGAGCCGCCTGTCCCAGCACCACGATCCGCTCGGCCACCAGCTCCACAGCGATCAACGCGCACGGCTCCCACGGAAGTTCCGGATCGCTCACATAGGGTGACGGCGGCCGATACCGGCTGTCCGTGTACGACCAGACGCGCCCCCGTCGCGACAGCGCGATCTCTTCCAACTCCCCGCCCGTGCAGGAGGGGTTGCGGCAATGGCGGTCCTCACGCGGGAAGAAGACCGAGGCGCACGCCGCACAGCGCGTGCCCAGCAGCCGGAAGGCGTCACCGTCCCCGGCGAACCACCCCGCCACCACAGGTGTTCGTGAACGCGACACAGTCCCTCCCCGCAACCGGATCTGACGGAACGTCAGAAGTCTGCCACGGCATTCCGGAATTGGGCATCCCTTCCCCGCCGGGGCCATCTCCTGGTAGACGCAAGGGCCATGACACGACTGACCGCCGTGGCACGCGGCCTCATCACGGTGTTCGCCGCCCTGCTGGCAGCGACCGCCTCCACCGCGACCGCCCAGGCCAAGCCCGAGCCCAAGGCGCCGAAGGACTTCGTGGCCCTGCGAAGCGTGGACCCGACGATCATCCAGGAGATGCGCTACGTCACCCCCCACAACTTCGTCGGCGAGCGCATCGACGGCTACCTCCAGCCGACCTGCATCCTCACCCGCCCCGCCGCACGAGCCCTCCACAAGGCCCAGAGGAAGCTCCTGCGCCAGGGCTACACACTCAAGGTGTACGACTGCTACCGCCCGCAGCGCGCGGTGGACCACTTCGTCCGCTGGGCCGAGGACCTCGACGACGAGGCGATGAAGGGCGAGTTCTACCCGAACGTCGACAAGACCAGGTTGTTCGCCGACGGCTACATCGCCGAGAAATCCGGCCACAGCCGCGGATCGACCCTGGACATCACCCTGGTGAGGCTGCCGGCGAAGCCGACCGGGCCGTACCACCCCGAAGAGCCCCTCGTGCCGTGCTTCGCACCCAAGGGCGAACGGTTCCCCGACAACTCGATCGACATGGGGACCGGCTTCGACTGCTTCGACACCCTCTCGCACACCCTCGACCCACGCGTCCAGGGTGAACAGCGCGCCAACCGGCTGCTGCTCAAGAACGCGCTGGAAGGCCTCGGCTTCGTGAACCTGGCAGAGGAGTGGTGGCACTACACCTACAAGCCCGAGCCCTACCCGGACACCTATTTCGACTTCCCCGTGTCCAGGAAGTCGCTCACCGGCGCCCACTGAGCCGCCTGCCCGAGACGCCCTCTCCGTGATCGGCTACAGTCCGCCGCGTGTCCGAAACTCAGCACTCCAGTTCCAACTCCGCGCCGGACTCCCACTGTTCGAGCTGCGGCGCGCCCTACGGAGAGGGCGTCTCCGGCTGGCCCCGCACCTGCCCTGGGTGCGGCGCCGTGGCCTACCGCAATCCACTCCCGGTCGCGGTGGCCCTCCAGCCCGTCTACGACACCAAGGGCACCGCCTTGGTCGTCATCACCCGAACCGTCGCTCCCGCGCGCGGGGGCACGGCCCTGCCCGGCGGCTACATCGACGACCGGGAGGACTGGCGGCAGGCCGTCGTACGCGAACTCAAGGAGGAGACCGGCATCGACGCGGCCGCCCGCGAGGTACGGCTCGCCGACGCGATGAGCTCACCCGACGGGCACCTGCTGCTCTTCGGTCTCCTGCCGGAACGCCCGGTCGAAAGCCTGCCGCCCTCCGCCGCCACCGACGAAACGGAGGGCTGGCACCTCCTGCGCAGGGCGGAAGAGCTCGCCTTCCCGCTGCACACCGTGGCCGTACGGGCCTGGTTCGAGGGCCGGTACATCTGAGCTCAGCCTTCCCCGGCCCCGCGGACGCGCACCGGGTAGGACGGCTCGCCCCCGGAGTCCTCACCCTCCCGCTCGACGACGACACGCGAACCCATCCACCGAGCGGTGTACCGCTCGATCTCCGGCTCGTCCCATCCCTCGCCACTGTCCGGCACGACCAGCCCGCCCCCGGTCCGTCCGCGGGCGGGCGCCCACACCTCCAGTGCGAGCCCGCCGTCCTCCTCACGTACGGGAAGAACGGCACCCGCGCGCGCGAAGACGGGGATGCGCGACAAGGGGGCGTCGACAAGCACCTGCGCCGGCCCCTCGTACGCCCGCTCCGTCACCGTGTCGTACCAGCGCCCCCGCGGCAGCTGCACCGCACGCCGGTCCGCGCCAGGATCCAGCACCGGCGCCACCAGCAGGCTGTCGCCCAGCAGGAAGGCGTCCTCGCAGTCACGCAGCGTCCGATCCTCCGGCGCGGCCCACCACAGGGGCCGTACGTACGGCGCTCCGGTACGCCGCGCCAGATGCGCCAGCGTCATGAAGTACGGCAGCAGCCGCCGGCGTTCGACGAGCGCCACGCGCGCGTGCTCCAGCACCTCGGGACCGAACTCCCAGGGCTCCCTGCGCCCTGCCCTGAGACTCGCGTGCGTACGGAACAGCGGCAGATACGCGCCCAGCTGGAACCACCGTAGATACAGCTCGGGCGAAGGATCCCCGTCGAAGCCACCGATGTCCGGCCCCGAGTACGGCACGCCGCACAGCCCGAGCCCCATCACCAGCGCCAAGGACGCCCGCAGTCCCGGCCAGCCGGTGGCCACGTCCCCCGACCATGTCCCGCCGTAGCGCTGCATGCCGGCCCACCCGGAGCGGGAGAACAGGAACGGCCGCTCCTGGGGTGCGAGTTTCCTCAGCCCTTCGTAGCCCGCCCTGGCCATGCACAGCGCGTACACGTTGTGGGCCTCACGATGGTCACCGCCCCGTCCCTCCAGGCAGTGCCGCGCCGAACGCGGCAGTGTCGATTCCCCGAACGCGGTGAACGACGTCGGCTCGTTCATGTCGTGCCAGAAGCCCGAGAAACCCTGCGCGAGCCGCTCCTGGTAGAGGCCGCCCCACCACTCACGTACACGCGCGTGCGTGAAGTCGGGAAACACCGCCTCCCCGGGCCACACGACCCCCTGCACGACCTGCCCCGACGCGTCCCGCACGAACGCGTCCTCGGCCGCACCGCCGTCGTACACGGCATTGCCGGGCAGGGCCCTGACGGCCGGGTCGACGATCGACACCAGCCGGATGCCGTCCCGCCGGAACTCCTCGGCCAGCACGGGCAGCTTCGGGAAGCGGTCCTGGTCGACGGTGAACACCTGATGCGCGTCGAGGTGGTCGATGTCCAGGTGCAGGGCATCGAGCGGCAGACCGTGCTCCACATAGCCCGCGACGATCCGCCGCACCTCCTGCTCGCTGCCGAACCCCCACCGCGCGTGCTGGTGGCCGAGCGCCCACGTGGGCGGCAGCGCGGGCGCCCCGGTGAGCGAGGCCCAGGCGAGCAGCACGCGCGCGGGAGTGCCCACCATCACCCAGCAGCGCAGCGGACCGCCGTCCATCCGCAGCTCGCTCGACCCGCCGCGGTCGTGCCCGGAACCCGCGCCCTCCTCGCCTTCCCGCAGCGTCACCGCGCCGTCCCACGAGCTGTCGTGGAACACCAGATGCGTACCGCCGTCGGACACCACGAACTGCACAGGCATCGTGATGTACAGCGGGTCGTCGCCCGGCGCGAAAGCGTGGCCGGGGTCGGTGTTCCACAGCCGGTACGTGCCGTCCGGCAGCCGCGGACCCGCGGCACGTCCGCCCAGGCCGAAGAAGCGCGCGTCGGCAGCCACCTCCGACCGTTGCAACCACCGCGCCGGGCCGCCGTCGACCGGCTCCCACCACCGCGGCGGCAGATCACGCCGCAGGGTCACGCCACCTGGCGTACGCACCTCCACCGCGCCGTGCCGCGAGACGACGACCGTCACCCGCTCGGCCACCACCCGCCAGCCGCCGTCCTTGTCCGGCTCCAGCACCGCCCGGGGATCGGGCTCCGGACAGCGGCCGGCCAGCGCGTACGACGGCTCGGGCTCCGCCCCGTCCCAGCCCCAGAACACGGCCCCGTTCACGGCGACGAGAATCCGCAGCTCCGACCGGCTGAAGCGGACGACACCGCCCCCCGGCCCCGGCTCCACCTCCCGCACGGGCCCGGGCACCCGCGCACGCTCCGCCCCGCGCGACGGCAGCCCGGTGGCGTCGGCCCGCCGCCTGCGCCACGCTGCTCGTACGGTACGCACACCCTGCGCCGCCCCCACCGAACCCACCGCTTTCACCGAACGCACCAGGTCACGACCGTTCATGCTGCTCACCCTGCCATTGACCGCGCCACACGTGCGTGGCGTTCAACTGCCGTTCACCCGTGTCAGGACCACATCTTCACGAGGCCGACTATGTGGGACGCACCCTGGTGTCGAAGTCGATCACATGGCATTGTCCGTGCCAGCCGCTCACGCGCACACCCCAGCCCGTGCGCGGAGGACGCACACGACGCGCACAGTCCGGGAGCCGACCATGTCGACCGCTAGTCCCCAGCCGCTCTGGCAGCCAGACCCCGAGCGCATCGACCGGGCACGGATCACCAGGTTCCAGGCCTGGGCCGCCGAGCACCACGGCGCCCCCGCCGAGGGCGGCTACGCGGCTCTCCAGCGCTGGTCCGTCGATGACCTGGACGCCTTCTGGAAAGCCGTCACCGAGTGGTTCGACGTCCGTTTCTCGACCCCGTACGCGCGCGTGCTCGGAGACCGAGCGATGCCAGGCGCCCAGTGGTTCCCCGGGGCCACCCTCAACTACGCCGAACACGCCCTGCGCGCCACCGATACCCGCGCGGACGAACCGGCCCTCCTGTATGTCGACGAGACGCACGAACCACGCCCTGTCACCTGGGCCGACCTGCGCCGCCAGGTCGGCTCCCTGGCCGCCGAGCTGCGCGCCCTCGGCGTACGCCCCGGAGACCGCGTCAGCGGCTACCTCCCCAACGTCCCCCAGGCCGTGGTCGCCCTCCTCGCCACAGCCGCCGTGGGCGGCGTCTGGACCTCCTGCGCACCCGACTTCGGCGCCCGCAGCGTCCTCGACCGCTTCCAGCAGGTCGAACCCGTCGTGCTGTTCACGGTCGACGGCTACCGCTACGGCGGCAAGGAGCACGACCGACGAGAGACCGTGGCCGAACTGCGCCGCGAACTGCCCACCCTGCGCGCCGTCATCCACATCCCCCTCCTCGGCACCGAGGCACCCGAAGGGGCCCTCGACTGGTCGGCCGTCACCTCCACCGACACGGACCCCGTCTTCGAGCAGGTGCCCTTCGACCACCCCCTGTGGGTGCTCTACTCCTCCGGCACCACCGGCCTGCCCAAGGCCATCGTCCAGTCCCAGGGCGGCATCCTGGTCGAGCACCTGAAGCAACTCGGCCTGCACTGCGACCTGGGCCCCGAGGACCGCTTCTTCTGGTACACGTCCACAGGCTGGATGATGTGGAACTTCCTCGTCTCCGGCCTGCTCACCGGCACCACGATCGTCCTCTACGACGGCAGCCCCGGCTACCCGGACACCGGCGCCCAGTGGCGGATCGCCGAACGCACGCGGGCCACTCTCTACGGCACCTCGGCCGCCTACGTCATGGCCTGCCGCAAGGCCGGCGTGCACCCGTCACGCGACTTCGACCTCTCCACCGTCCAGTGCGTCGCCACCACGGGCTCGCCCCTGCCGCCCGACGGCTTCCGCTGGCTCCACGACGAGGTCCGCGACGATCTGTGGATCGCCTCCGTCAGCGGCGGCACGGACGTGTGCTCCTGCTTCGCCGGAGCCGTCCCGACCCTCCCGGTCCACGTCGGCGAGCTCCAGGCCCCCTGTCTCGGCACCGACCTACAGGCCTGGGACCCGAGCGGCAGCCCTCTCGTCGACGAGGTCGGCGAACTCGTGGTCACCAACCCCATGCCGTCGATGCCCGTCCACTTCTGGAACGACCCCGACGGCAGCCGCTACCACGACAGCTACTTCGACACCTACCCCGGCGTATGGCGGCACGGCGACTGGATCACCGTGACCTCCCACGGTTCCGTCGTCATCCACGGCCGCTCCGACTCCACGCTCAACCGCCAAGGCGTACGCATGGGCTCCGCCGACATCTACGAAGCCGTGGAGCGCCTCCCCGAAATCAGAGAGTCCCTTGTGATCGGCATCGAGCAGCCCGACGGCGGCTACTGGATGCCCCTCTTCGTGCACCTGGCCCCCGGATCCACCCTCGACGAGGCCCTGCTGAAGCGCATCAAGCAGACCATCCGCGAACAACTCTCGCCGCGCCACGTCCCCGACGAGATCATCGAGGTACCCGGCGTCCCGCACACCCTCACCGGCAAACGCATCGAGGTCCCGGTCAAACGCCTCCTCCAAGGCACCCCACTGGAGAAGGCGGTCAACCCCGGCTCCATCGACAACCTCGACCTCCTGACCTTCTACGAGGACCTCGCCCGCAAACGCGCCTGACCGAGGGCGTCCACGATCGCGTCAGGCCACTCCCCGTCACCATGGTCGCGGACGGGGAGTGTGTGGCTGAAGCATGCTGACCTGCGACTTTAGTGGCCGTCCGCCTTCACCAGCCTCCATTGTCAGTGCCGTCGATTACTGTGAGTGAGCATTGATCGACTGTGCACAGGGGGAAAGAGAATGGCGCACACCGACAGCCGGACCATGCGACGCGTCCTGCGCCGCGAAATCGCCGGCACCATCGGCCTGCTGACCGACGAGCACGACTTCCGAGCCATGCGCTGCTACCGCAGCTTCACCTTCGACGACCACGCGACCTACCTGAAACAGGTGGAAGCCCTCCTCAGGACACGGACTCTCCAGGGCAGCCACACCACCGTGGCCCTCTTCGACCCCGAGGAGTACGCCGAGTTCTGCACGCAGAGGAGCCTGGACCCCGACAACCCGTCGAGCCGCACCCGCTTCACGGCCCAACTCGCGGTGACAGGCCCGACTCTCCCGTACGAGGGCCAGCCTCTGGCCGACCTCCTGGCGGCCCTCGTCGACGAGGGCGTACGACAGGCCACCTGGGAGTACGCGACCACACTCCTCGCTCGCCTGGGCGCCTGCACGTCATGCGGCGAGGACCTCGGACGCACAGCCTTCGCCCGGGCTTCGGACCTCATCGTCCGCATCCTCGACACGGCCCCACCCGGCGACCGGCACCTCGTCTGCAGCGTCACCGGACCACCCGAAACCCTCATCGCCGCACTCCACGCCGCCGACACGGGCGGCACCCTGAAGCTGGACGAGACCGAAGCCCTCGAGTTCACCACCGTCCTCGCTCTCGGCCTGGCCACCGAGAGCCCAGGCGGACTCGTCATCCGCGCCAGCGCCCCGGCCATGCCCGACCGTGTCTACGGCTGGCGCCTGCGCGCCTACGGACTCGACCCCCTCACCGCGGGAGAGGTCTTCGACGCCTACTGCACCGACGTCGAGTCCGGCGACCTCATCTCCCCGGAATCCAACGTCGACTACTGCGAGCCGCCCGACCTCGGAGAGGAGAGGCCCGCCCAGGGACACAACCACTGAAACGCGGGAGGGGCGCCCCACCTAAAGTGGGGCGCCCCTCCCGGGCAGTCAAAAGCCGATCAAGCCCGGCCTACTCGCCCGACAACACCGCCTGCGCCGCGCTGCGCGCGTCCTCGGCACTGTCCGACGCACGAGCCGCCGCAGCCGCCCGCTCACACTGAGCCAGCGTGTACTTCGCCAGCGTCGCCCGGACATAGGGAATCGACGCCGCACCCATCGAAAGAGAGGTGACACCCAGACCAGCCAGTACACAAGCGAGCAGCGGATCGGAGGCGGCCTCACCACAGACACCACAGCTCTTGCCCTCGGCCTTCGCCGACTCGGCGGACAGCGCCACCAGGTCGAGCAGTGCGGGCTGCCACGGGTCCTGCAGACGGGAGACCGCACCCACCTGACGGTCGGCGGCGAAGGTGTACTGCGCCAGGTCGTTCGTCCCCAGCGACAGGAACTCGACCTCCTGCAGGATCGAGCGGGCCCGCAGCGCGGCCGAGGGGATCTCCACCATCGCGCCGAACTTCGCCCGCAACCCAGCCTCACGGCACGCGTCCGCGAAGGCCCGGGCATCAGTACGGTCCGCCACCATCGGGGCCATGACCTCGAGATAGACCGGCAGCCCTTCCGCGGCCTTCGCGAGCGCGGTCAGCTGCGTGCGCAGGACCTCCGGGTGGTCGAGCAACGTCCGCAGCCCCCGCACGCCGAGCGCCGGGTTCGGCTCGTCGCCCGGAGTCAGGAAGTCGAGCGGCTTGTCCGCACCCGCGTCCAGCACCCGCACCACGACACGTCCCTCGGGGAACGCCTCGAGCACCTGCCGGTACGCCGCGACCTGCTTCTCCTCGGAGGGCGCCTGCTTGCTGTCGTCCAGGAAGAGGAACTCGGTTCGGAAGAGACCGACGCCCTCGGCACCGGCGTCGACGGCGGCCTCCACGTCCGCAGGACCACCGATGTTCGCCAGCAGCGGCACCTTGTGACCGTCCGCCGTGGCACCGGGACCCGTCGAGGCCGCCAGCGCGGCCCTGCGCGCGGCGGCCGCGGCCTCGAGCTGAGCCTTCTTGTCCTCACTCGGGTCCACGAAGATCTCACCCGTGCTGCCGTCGACGGCGATCATCGTGCCTTCGGCGAGCTCACCGGCACCCGGCAACGCCACCACGGCCGGCACCCCGAGCGCCCGCGCCAGAATCGCGCTGTGGCTGGTCGGACCGCCCTCCTCGGTGACGAATCCGAGCACCAGAGTCGGGTCCAGCAGCGCGGTGTCGGCAGGCGCGAGGTCACGCGCAACAAGGACGTAGGGCTCGTCGCTGTCCGGGACACCCGGCATCGGCACGCCCAGCAGACGGGCGACGATTCGATTCCGCACGTCGTCGAGGTCGGCCACACGGCCGGCGAGATACTCACCGGCACCCGCCAGCAGCTCGCGGTACGCGGCGAACGCGTCGTACACCCCGCGCTCGGCCGTGCTCCCGACGGCGATCCGTCGTTCCACGTCGGCCATCAGCTCCGGGTCCTGGGCCATCATGGCCTGCGCCTCGAGCACCGCCTGGGCTTCGCCGCCCGCCAGATTGCCGCGCGCCATCAGGTCGGCCGCCACAGCCTCCACGGCCTTGCGGGCGCGCCCCTGTTCACGCTCCGCCTCGTCCGCCGGGATCTGCTTCGCAGGCGGCTCGAGCACCGCCGTTCCCATATGCCGAACCTCGCCGATCGCCACACCGTGGCTCACGCCGACGCCTCGCAGCGTTGTCTCCATCTCACCCGTCTCCGATAGTGCGGCGGCACCGGCCGCCGTGTTGGTAGTCCTACTCGCCGTCATAGGACGGCACTGACGTCACTTCCAGAGGAAGAGACTGTCGCCGGCCTTCACATCGCCGTCGATACGAAGATCGGAGAGGGCTTCGGCCGTGGCCTCCAGCGCCACGATCGGGCAGATCGCGGACTTGCCGGCGGCCTCGACGGCAGCCGGGTTCCAGCGCACGATGCCCTGACCGCGCCTGACGGTGTCGCCCTTGTTCACCAGCAGCTCGAAACCCTCGCCGTTGAGCTGCACGGTGTCGATACCGAGGTGCGTGAGCACGCCGTGTCCGCTCTCGTCGACGACGACGAACGCGTGCGGATGCAGGGAGACGATGACGCCGTCCACGGGCGAGACGGCCTCGGAAGGCTCACGTACGGGGTCGATCGCTGTGCCCGGGCCGACCATGGCGCCGGAGAAGACGGGATCCGGCACGGCTGCCAGTCCGATGGTGCGTCCTGCAAGCGGGGACGTCACGGTGGTCATGGGAAGCCTCCCAGGGGTGGAGATCGTTATGGGCCGTCCCTGTCGGTACCGGGCGGCACACTGTTCAGCAGGGTATGTCACCTGAAGTGCCGGTTCCGCGTGGGCACTCCAGAATGGTCTAGACCATACCGCAAATGGATTTGCACGCGCTCTGCGGCCGCGTGTACAGTCGTACTCCTGCCTGGGGCTGAGCGACACAACCTCGTGTCCTTGCCTGGCAGCACCCAAACTTGTCAGATCCTATCTCGGGGTCACCTTCTGCATGTCTGCAGGATGGTGGTCAGGGGGCCGGAAAAACACTGATAGAGTTTGGAACACCGAAGGGAAGCGCCCAGAGGAAAGCCCGAGAGGGTGAGTACAAAGGAAGCGACCGTTCCTTGAGAACTCAACAGCGTGCCAAAAGTCAACGCCAGATATGTTGATACCCCG
>NZ_JBHURZ010000008.1:0-486654 GCF_042673825.1 Streptomyces sp. NPDC057002 | reverse complement strand
TCGGAACGTCGCGATGGGGTGCCACGCCGACTGGCTGTCCGTTGACGCGACAACCGCTGCGGGCGGACACCCCCCGACACGGCCCCTTCCGTGAGCCGGCGGGTGCGGGTGGTGGCACCCCCGCTAGCGCGCGTCTACGTGCTGGAAGTCGACGTTGGTGAGGCGGGCTGCCTTCGGCGTCAGCTCGGCCAGGCCCTGGCCCTCGAAGGTGTCGGTGATCAAGGCGCCCCTGGTGGCGCCCAGGGCGGACTGCTCGTCATTGGGGACGAGCGCCGCACTGGAGCGGTAGGACTCCTTCAGCAGGGATTCCTGCTTGTGGGCGAGCGGGAGGAGGGCGAGGACGCCGCCGTCGGCTGTCCGCAGGGCGTAGACGCTCTGGTCGGCGGGGGGCTTGGCGAAGAACTTCTCGGTGGCCATGCCCTTGACCGCGCCCTCGGTGCTGCTCCGCTGGTAGGTCTTCTTGGCGTTCTCGATGGGCTTTGTGGAGGTCAGGGCCTTGCCCTTCTTCTTGCCGCCGGTTTCGAGGTAGTCCGCGTAGGCGGCGCGTATGTCGGTGGGGGCCAGCCCGCCGATCTTGGTGCCGGGGGCGACAGCCTCGGCGAGGCCGTCCTTGTCGAGGGCCGGCTTGGGGATCTCCGCCGCGGCGGCCCACAGGGACAGCACCATCTTGTAGGTTCCGTCCACCTTGTCGAAGACCAGGAGCACTCTCGAAGGGCTTGGCGTAGTCCCTCTGGTCCTTCTTCGGCCAGGTGTCGAAGAGGGTGTAGACGGCCTTGTCCATCGCGTAGACCTGGCCGGCCTCGACCGTGGCGAGGAGCTTCTCGTCCTGGGCCGCGTTCGCGAGCTGGCGTGCGTGGAGCTTGCAGGCGTCCAGGAGAACCAGCCGTGACCGTCTCGCCCAAATCCGACACGATCGCCCCTCGGCCGCCTGCGCAGTGAGTTCACGTCAAGAACGCAAACAACCCCCTCGCCGAAGGCAACATCAAAGCTGAACGAATGGGCTCCACCCATCGTCCAGGCTCAGCCCGCGCAGGACGTCGTCGGCCACCGCCTCCCACTGCTTGCCGGGCAGGTCACGACGGCGGCTTGGGTGTCGATGGCGAAGTCGTCGAGGGTGAAGCCGCCGGGGACGGCGGGCCGCAGCGGGGCGGGTTTGAGGAACAGCCGGTGCCCGGCATCGTGGAGGGTCTGGCGGGCCTCGCCGGTGGAGTAGGCGGTGTCACCGAAGACGTCCAGCGGCTTGTTCTCGTCGGCGAGCAGGTCCAGGCCGACGGCGGCCTCGTGGTGTTCGGCTCCGGCGCCGGCGGTGTATAAGCCGGTCTCGGGCTCGATGGCCAGGTGGGCCTCGAAGCCGTCCTGCTGGTGGCTGCGGGTCTTGTGGACGTGCCGTGCTTCGGGATCGACGGTGGACACGGTGCGGCCCGGGGCGGTGCCCCGGGTGATGCGCCAGCGTCCGTCGCGGCCGTCGGAGTCCTCGGCGGGTTCGACGTCCTGGCCGGCGACCAGGGCCAGGATGCCGACCGCGTTCGCGGCTTTCTCACCGAGTGGCTGTTCGGGCAGGTGGCCCAGCAGCCGCAGCGCGTCCGTGACCAGCGCGTCGACCAGTTCGGCGCGAGCCTGCTCGTCGTTCCAGGCGATGTGGGGCTTGCCTGGGTCGGTGTAGTCGTGCGTGGTGCACTGCGCGTCGGCGCCGGGGACCTCGCGGACCACCGCGCGGACGGCGGCGATGATCTGGGTGACGGTGTCCTGGGTGGCGACCCCGTCGTCCAGCACGGTGGAGTCCAGCGCCCTGCGGTGCTTGCCCTTGAGGACGCCGGTGGCCTTCACACCCCTCGCGCACGGCGTCGAAAATAGGGTTCGGGCGGGCGGAACGGGCCAGTCGGCGGCGGAAGTAGGCCAGCAGCGACGGGTCGAAGGCCATGTCGTGAAGGCCCCAGCCCGCATGCGGCTGCCACCGCAGGTTGCACCGCAGTTCCTGGACCGTCTCGAAGTCCGACAGCCCGTGCAGGGCCTGCAAGGTGATCACGGCGGCCAGGATCTGCGGCGGCATGCTCGGCCGTCCGTTCGCCGATGGATACATGTCCGCGAACATCGCCGCCGGGAACAGCTCGCCGCGGTGCTCGGCCAGGAACGCGAACACACTCCCGGCCGGGATCAGACCCCGGCAGGGCCAGAACCCAAGATCTTCATGAGTCTCCTGGGCCTGGTTGTCGCGGGTACCCGCGCGTTGATGCGCCGAACGGGTGGGACGGCTTCGGTCTGCCGGGGGCGGGGGAAGGGGTCCTGGTCACCGCCGCCCCGGTCTTCCTCTCGCGGCACCTGCTCGGCGTGGAGTCCGCGCTCGGCGACAACCTGGCCCGGGGCCTGGGATGGTCGATGGCCACGCTGTTCCGCTTTCTGACCTACCGGCGGCTGGTCTTCGTCCCGCCCTGATCCGCGCCCGCCGTCGGCGTGCGACTGCGTGAGGCCGCGCAAGGCGCTGCTAGCATCCGGGCATATGGTGCAAAGCTGTCGTATTTGGTGTGCGCGACACTGGGCGTGGGTGCTGGGGGCGATCGCCGCCGTCTGCTGCGCGGCCACCGCAATCGTCTTCTATCCCGGATTCCTCAGCCCGGACAGCGTCTCCCAGCTCAGTCAGGCGCTGGGTGAAAGGCCGCTGGCCGACTGGCATCCGCCGGTGCTGAGTCTGGTGTGGCGTGCGCTGATCGCCGTGAGCGGCACCGCCGCCGCCATGGCGGTGCTCCAGTCCGTCGTCGTCTGGGCGTCGTTGTGGCTCATCGCGTGGTGCGTATGGCAGTACACCGCCGACCGGCTGTCCTCGCTGGCGGTCCTCGCGATCGGACTGGCCCCCCACGTCCTGACGTTCGTCGGCGTGGTATGGAAGGACGTGCACATGGCGGCCGCGCTGCTCGCCGTCACCGCCGTGGCCGTCACCGCGCGGAGGCTGCGGCCGGAGCAGGTCACGTTGCGACGCGTCCTGTTCGCCATCGGCCTGGTGTGCCTCGTCTACGCCGTGTTGGTGCGCAAGAACGCTGTTTTTGCCGCCGTTCCGCTGTTCGTGATGCTCGTCCTTGCGGTCCGCCGTGGCACGGGCCGGCGTGTGTGGGTTCAGGCTTCGGCGGCCTTCGTTGTGGCGCTCGTCGTCCCCATCCTCGCCATCTCCCTCTTCGCCCGGCCCGTCGAGACTAGCCAGGTGTCACAGATCGCGCTCGACGACCTGGTGCACGTCCTGAGCGCGGACGAACTGCGGGCCGCCGACGTCTCATCGGAGCTGCGCGACCGGCTCGTTGCCGCCGCGGGGGAGTGCGAGCGCATCAACGCCGTCTCGGACGCGTACTGGCGGTGCTATGAGCGCGCGCCCGACGGACTGGCCACGGATTCGGAGGAGCTCAACGCGCTGTGGAGGCGCCAGATGGTCGAGCATGTGCCCGGCTATCTCGCGTACCGGCTGGACCTGTTCTCCAACCTGCTGTTCCACACCACCTATCAGTACCAGGACGGCATCCTCGGCAACGACCTGGGCATGGAGGTGGCGCATCCGCGGCTGGAGGCCAAGCTGCAGTACTACGTCACCACCGTGTACCGGCTCGTGCCGCCGCTGTTCGCCGGGTGGTTCTGGCTGGCCGTCGCCGTCGTGCTGGCGCTGCGACCCGGGACCGGCGTGTTCGCCACACCCGTGCGGGTGCTCGGCATCAGCGCGGCGCTGTACATCGTTGGCTACCTGCCCATCGTGCCCACCACCGACTACCGCTACGTCTACTGGCCAGCGCTGGCCGGGACCCTCGGCCTCATGCTGCTGTGGGCCGACCGGCGGGCCGGGCGGGCCTGACGGTTCACCGGTCGATCTCGGTGAACAGCTCCTCCCAGCGGTCGAGCACGGTGGGCAGACTCAGCGAGGCGACGTGCCCGCGTGCGGCGGCGCCCAAGCGTCCGCGCAGCGCGTCGTCCGACACCAGGCGCCGCAGCGCGTCGGCGAACGCCGCGGTGTCCCCGGGCCGCACCAGCAGGCCGGTGCGCTCGTGGTCGACGAGCTCCCGCACGCCGGCGGAGATGTCGAAACCGACGCACGGCACCCCGAAGCCGGCCGCCTCGGCGAGCGCCATGGGGCGCCCCTCCCGGTCGCTGGTCAGGGCCACGACCGACAGCTCCCGGTAGGCCGAGGCCATGTCCTCGACGCTCCCCCGGAAACAGACACGCTCGCCGACGCCCGCCTGCTGGGCGTGCCGGCGCAACTCCGCCTCCTGGGGTCCGTCACCAAAGAGGTGCAGTTCCCAGTCTGGCAGGTCGGCGCAGGCGGCGGCGAAGGCGTCGATCAGCCGGTCCAGGCGCTTGACGGCCTCCAGCCGGCCGACGGCCCCAATACGGCGGGTGTCCAGCGCCGCGGGCTCATCCAGGGAGAACGGCAGGGGGTTGGGGATGACGCACGCGTTGGGCAGCCGATAACTCTGGAACCGGGCGGCGTCGTCCTCGCTGAGGAAGACCGACTTCTCCAGTTGCGGGTAGTGCCGCAGGATCAGCCGCAGGTTCGCCGAGGCCTGTGCCTGCGGGAAGGACTCGTGATACTGGCCGATACCTTTCAAATGCGGCCACCTCACCGACGTGAGCCAGTCCGCCGCCCACGGCGAGCCGATGATCAGGTAACCGTCCTCCACCGCGCGGAAACGCTCCTCGACGCGGGCCCGCGCCCGGTCCCGTTCGGCGTGTTGGACGTGCCTGCCGTACAAACGCCGGGGGTGCAACACATCGCGGAAGCGCCGGACCGGAGTGCCGGGCCTGGGCGGGCGGTCGTAGAGGGTGGTGTGCCGGTACGCGGGGGACTCCTGGTAGGGGTGCGGCTGAGGGCTGGGGCGAATGCCGATCAGGTCGACGCGGTGGCCCCGTTCGGCCAGGCCCTGGGCCAGAGTGTGCAGTACGCGTTGCGAGCCGCCCAGCGAGTCGACATCGGTGCCGACGAGGAAGACACCCCGGCCGCGGCCGGCTGGGGCACGGTCGGGGATCATCGGGCGTCACCTTCGAAGAACGCGTCCACGACGGCCTTGGTGGCCTGGCCGGTGGCGTACGGGTTGAACCGTTGCTGGAAACGGGCGTACCGCGCGGCCCACTCCCCTTGCACGCCGTCGAGGTCCTGCAGCGCTTCGGCCAGTTCCCCGGTGGTGGTGAGCAGTGGGCCCGGAGCGATGTCCGGAAGGTGGTAGTACATGCCGCGCAGGCTGCCGCCGTACTCCTCGTGGTCGTCGGTGAACAGCAGGATCGGTCTCCCGAGGTTCGCGTAGTCGAACATCACCGACGAGTAGTCGGTGACCAGCGCGTCCGAGGCCAGCAGCAGGTCGTTGATGTCGCAGAAGGAGCGCCCGTCGCGTACCGCGTGCCCCAACTCCGGTGGCACCGTGAACCGTTCGTAATAGTGCGGGCGCACGACCACCGTCCAGGCGGCGCCGAGACGTTCGACCAGCTCCGCCAGATCCACCCGGACGGACCGGCCCGCCTCGCCGGGGCCGTCGCGGAACGTCGGCGCGTACAGCAGCACACGGCGTCCGGGTGGAACCATCAGCCGGGTGCGGGCTGTGGCGGCGCGGGCGCGCTGTGCGGGCTCGTTCCAGCGCACGAGCACGTCGTTGCGCGGCAGCCCGCACGTCAGCAGCCGGCCGGTGAACTCGTTCGCCCGCACCACGGTGCTCTCGAACTCCGCGCTCGGTGAAACGAGCGCGTCCCAGCGGGCCACCATGTCGCGGTGCTGCTGGTGCCGCTCGGGAGTCGCGAACCGCAGCGCCGGCACGTCGAACCCCATGTGTTTGAGCGCCTGTCCGTGCCAGGTCTGCAGATAGCGCGTCTCGGGCCGTTTGCCGTAGCTGGAGGGGAAGCCGTGCGTGTCCACCCAGTACGCCGCTCGCGCCAGGGTGCTGACGTACTTCCAACTGCCACGCCGAACCAGCCGCACACCCTTGGGGAAGGACGAGGTGTCCCCGGTATGGGACCACACGGGCGTGAGCGGCAGCCCGCGGCGGACGATTTCCTCGTAGATGTAGCGCGGACTGTCGGTGTAGCCGCGGCCCTCCAGGGCTTCGAAGACGATCAGCCCGCGGTCCACAGGCAGCCTGCTCAGCTCCCGGTAGGCCAGCCGCTTGGCCCCGTTGCCGGTGAGTTTGCGGTGCACTTTGCGGGCCTTGCGGCGCAGCGGCTGCACCCGCGGCGTCAGCCGTTCGGCGTGAGCCAGCGCTCCGGTGCGCACCCAGGTGAACTCGAGCCGGCCCGCTCGCCTGCCCTCGCACACCACCCGCAGATCGTGCCCGGCCAGGGGACCGTGCGAGAGGTGGGTGACCAGCGCGGGCAGGCCGGGGTCTGCGAGTACGGGGTCCGTGCGTCGGGTGCCGAGCCGGTCCAGGACGACGACGGGATGCCTGCGGCCCTTGAAGCCCTTAGCCGACAGTGGGACGCGCCGGGGATCGACCTCCACGTGCGCCGTGTGCACGTCGGGCTCGACGGGGTCGGCGGTATAGCGGAACGGTACCTTCAGCGGAGCTGCACCGGCGGAGAGCCACAGTGCCGCGGTGACGGGCTCGGGGCCGGTGAGGAGGCGGGCCGGGTCGTAGGTGCGCAGCGACAGGCGCAGCACGCGGCCGGCGGCCATCACCTCCGCCACCTCGTGCCGGACGGGAGCCGACTCGAAGGGCTGCTCGTCCATCCGCCAGTCGGTGATGTCGAGTTCATCCAGGCTGTCCGCACCCGGCTTCGACGGGCCCCAGTACATTCGGCCGGCTTCCCTGACGACGTGACGGGGTGCGATCCGTTCGCTGCCGAGGGCACGCGCCGACTCGATGGCCTCCTCGACGCGCCCCTGGGTGAGCAGGTGCAGGCAGACGCGCTGCCCTCGGGGAAGAGCGTGCACCGCGACGGGGGTGAGTTCACCGAGGTACGGCGTCACAATCCCGGCGAACCACCGCGTCCACTCCCGCCCCCGGAAGGGCAGGTCACCCAGGTAGAGGCGAAGGTCGTGGCGAAGGAACTTCTCGTCCTTGGCCCGGCGCAGATCGGCGTTTCCGCTGTCCCGCAGGAAGGCGTCGATCATCCTGGACACCGCGATGCGGTCGCGCACGTTCTGCAGCTTGTGGCGGCTGGAGGAGATCGACAGATGCTCGCGGTCGGCCGCTAGCCGCCAGGTGTAGACGGGCCATGGCACGACGGCGAAACTCCGTGCGAGGGTGAACGCCTTGGCCGTGAACAGCTGGTCCTCGAAGTGGATGCCTTCGGGGAAGCACAGCGCGTTTTCGGCGATGAACCCGGCCCGGTACAGCTTGTTCGTGGCGAGGTGGTCGTGGAAGTACCGCGGCTCCTCGCGCACGCCGTTGATGAGGCGCGCCGTCTCGAAGAGGTCCGGATACCACAGCCGTCGATGGTTGCTCTCCTCGAGCACGCGTGTCACCGCTCCAGTGGCGAAGTCGACCTGTTGACGTTCGGCGGTGAGCAGCAGCGACTTGCAGGCGTGCCTGGGAAGTTCGTCGTCACTGTCGAGGAACATCAGGTAGGCGCCCCGGGCGGCGGCCACACCCGCGTTGCGCGGAGCGCTGCACCCCCCGCTGTTGCGGTCCAGACGCAGGTAGCGCACCCGGGAGTCGCCAGCCGCCAGACCTCGGGCCACCGTCTGCGTGGCGTCGGTGGAGCAGTCGTCGACGACGAGCACCTCAAGGTCGCGCAGGGACTGGTCGAGCACCGAGCGCACCGCACGCGGCAGCCGCCCGGCGTCGTTGTAAACGATGACGACCACGCTCACAGCGGGAGCGGGGCGGGCCGGCCGCACGGCCTCGTCGACCTCTGTGACTGGCATACGCGTCGGACTCCTCACACGGCAGCCTTCATGGCCTGACCTACGCCCCCAGGCTCACCCCAAGGCCGGGTGCTCACCAGCCGGGGCCAGTCACCGATAGGCCGCTCAGGACCCCTTACCCCCGTTCGGACCAGCCTGGGAATCCGACCGGAGCACCGCATGGTCACATGAACACGCAACTGCTGGACCGCTCCCGTGAAGGAGTTAGGCATATGGAGACCTTCAAGGGCTCACGATGACGCGCTAACTGTGCGAAGAGACTGACGAGATGACCGAGTCGGAATCCGACCCGGAGACCGAGGACGACGAGAGCCTCTGGTACCCCGAGGACACGTGCCTCATGTACCTGATACCGCCGTAGGCGGTTTACCTGCTCGAACGCTTGACAGCTGTAGATAATCCCGGCATGCCGGTACTGCTCGATAGGGATGGGGGCGACGCCGGTTCGTTGACCGAGCGGCTCCAGATCGTACGGATCGGGGCGTGGCGGCCGGAGCATGCGGCCGACGTCGGCGGGGGCGCCGAGGCGACGCCTCCCAGGCTGCCTGACCGAGTGCCTCGGAGAGATGTCGCTCCAACCGGGTGATGTGCGCGGACACGCGCGGGTCGGTAAGGCTGGTCGGTTCCAGCGCGCGCTGCAAGCGCTGGCCGGGGCGTGGCCGCTGCCCCTCACGTGTTACGTCGGCAGCCCCGACGGAAGGCGAGCGGAGCTCAACGTCCCGTACGACTACGCGACGCTCTACCGCAGGCCAGAATCGACACGGTCGGTCTAGCAGTCGGTAAAGTCGGCGATCTTCTTGGCGGCCGCCTGGCTGACCACGCCCTGAGGGGCGGAGGCCTTGTCGGTGCCGGCGGACTCGCTGCCGCACGCGGTCAGGGCGAGGGCGGCCGTGGCGCCGACGGCGGCGGTCCGCAGTGAGAGGGGGATGTGGGGGGACATGCCGGGTGATCTCCTTGTGGCCACTGACAGTGACGGGGTCAGGGAGGACAGTAGCCACCCGGCATGGACATGATCCGGGCGGGGGCTACGCCAGCAGGCCGGAGGACTTCCAGAGGCGGCGGCCCACTCCCCGCAGCACGCCGATGTCGTCGAGGAAGTCCGTCAGCCGCTTCGAGCCGTTCTGCATGACCTCCCGGCGATGTCCGCTGGCCCTGACCTGGGCGAGGGCCTCGCGCTTGTCGAGGCCGACGTTCGTGTAGACGTCCGGGTTCACGAACGCCACCGAGAAGACCCGGGCGAACTCGCCGGAGGTGACCCGGGTGAACTCCTGGGACCACTTCGGGGCCGTCACCATCTGGCGGCGGAGTTCCTCACGGGCGTAGCGCACGTGTCGGGCCTCCTCGACCACGTGGATGCGGGTGACGCCCCTGACCAGGGTCTGGACGCGCTCGTCGGGGAAGGTCAGGCGCTGCATCCAGTCGAGGACCTCCTCGCCGAGGAGGGTGGCGGTGAAGGAGCCGGGGGTGGTGGAGATGGTCTTGAAGAGGCGGCCCAGGTGCTGGTGGGCGCGGCTGACCGGGTACCAGGGTGTGTCGCCGTGGGAGATCAGGCGGGCGAACATCTTGGAGTGCCGGCACTCGTCCTCGATCTCGGTGAGGGCGTAGCGGACGTGTGCGCTCGTCGCGGCCTTGTCGTAGATATGGCGGACGAGGAGCTGCATGAGGATGATCTCGAACCAGATGCCCAGGGAGGCGAGGGCCGCCGCCTCGTGCTGGGAGAGCAGGATCCGCTGTTCCTCGCCCATGCGCTTCCAGAGCGGGGTGTCATAGAGGGAGACCAGCTCCGGGGGCCAGAACCACTTGCCCTCCTCGAAGGGCGCGTCCCAGTCCAGTTCCTTGTCCGGGTCGAAGGAGTGCTTGGCGGAGGAGTCGAGCAGCCGCTGGGCCACCTGCTCCCGGTCCTTGAGCAGGCCGAGGGCGTCGCGCAGGCCGTCGAGCGCGTCGGCTTCCGTCAGGGTCGTCATGGCTGCCCACCTCGTTGTGCACACGTCACTGTCCCCTTTATGAGACTGCGTGTCAGCAAGCTCGTCAATCCCCTGTGCGTGACTTGTTGACGCGGCGTCTACCGCGTGTGAATCTGCGAGGCATGCCGACCTTCGACCTGTACGCCGAGGAACCGGAAGAGTCCGTGTGGCAGGTGCCGGCGAGCGGCGCGGCCCGTTTCAACTGGGAATATGACGACGGCCGTGACCGGCTGCTGGCCCTCTACCAGAAGGGCAAGGACAAGCAGTGGGACGGCCAGAGGCGGATCGACTGGGAGCTGGAGGTGGATCCTTACGATCCGCTGGGGACTCCCGACGAGGCGATGTCCCTGTACGGGACCAGGCACTGGGCGAAGATGACGGAGAAGGACAAGGGGGAGCTGAGGCTGCACTACGCCTCGTGGCAGTTCAGCCAGTTTCTGCACGGTGAGCAGGGCGCGATGATCTGTGCCGCGCGGATCGTCGAGTCCGTGCCTGATCTGGACGCGAAGTTCTACTCGGCGACCCAGACGATGGACGAGGCCCGGCACGCCGAGATCTACGGCCGGTTCCTGCACGAGAAGGTCGGGCTGCTGTACCCGATCAACGACAACCTCCAAGCCCTGCTCGGTGACACGCTGCGCGACTCGCGCTGGGACATGCCGTATCTGGGCATGCAGGTGCTGATCGAGGGCCTGGCGCTGGCCGCCTTCGGCATGATCAGGGATACGACGGACAAGCCGCTGCCCAAGCAGATCCTCGCGTACGTCATGCAGGACGAGGCCCGGCACGTGGCCTTCGGGCGGATGGCGCTCAGGGACTATTACCGGCAGCTCACGGACGCCGAGCTGAGGGAACGCGAGGAGTTCGTCATCGAGGGCTGCTACCTCATGCGCGACCGGCTGCGCGGCGTGGAGGTGCTGGAGAACTTCGGCATCCCGAAGGCCGAGGCCGAGGCATGCAGCGAGCAGTCCGAGTTCCTCGCCCTGTTCCGCAAACTCCTCTTCAGCCGCATCGTCCCCTGCGTCAAGGACATCGGCCTGTGGGGCAAACGCCTCCAGCAGGCCTACGTCGACATGGGCGTCCTGGACATGGGCGACTCCAACCTCGACCTGCTGATGTCCCAGGACGAGGAGATCGCCGAGAAGCTGGACGCCGAGCGGTTCGCGGTGGAGGAGCGGGAGCGGGTCGCGGAGGTGGAGGGGGCGATCGAGGCCGGTCAGCGACTCGATGGCTGATCACTCGTTCGACGGGCGAATCGGCATATTCCCCTGGGTACGCTGGCTGTGCCAGGCAGACTCCGGCACATGGGAGCGATCATGAGCGCCGCGCGTGACTACGGGCTGGACGACGACTACGAGTGGCCTCGTCCGCCCGAGGGCGGCTGGACGGCGGACGACCTCGACGAGCTTCCCAACCTGCCTCCGCACACGGAGCTGATCGACGGGAGTCTTGTCTTCGTGAGTCCGCAGACCCGTTTCCACGCACTGGCCATGCTGCTGCTGGTGTACGGCCTTCGGGAGCATGCTCCGGATGAGCTGGACGTCATCCATGAGATGACCATCAGGCTCAGCAAGCGAAATCGACCGGAGCCCGACGTGCTGGTGATTCGCGCGGACGCCCATGCCGATCCGAAGCAGACCTGGTATCGGCCGGAAGACGTCGTCATCGCCGTCGAGATCGTCTCGGAGGAGTCGGAGGACCGGGACCGGGAGGTGAAACCACGGAAGTACGCTCGGGCGGGCATTCCGCACTACTGGCGCGTCGAGGAGAGCGAGGGACTCCCCGTGGTCTACGTCTATGAACTCGACCCGGCAACCCAGGCCTACGGCCTGACCGGCATCTTCCACGACAAGCTCGAACTCACCGTCCCCTTCCCCCTCGACATCGACCTCACCGCCATCGACCGCCGCCGCTAGACCGAGCAGCCCAGCCCCTCCGGTACCTCGCCCAGCAGGGGCGTCGCCCCCTGGGGCGGGTACGACGTCCGCAGGGTGAAGGCGTACGGGGTCGGGCCGTGGGTGCGGAGGTGGAGGAGGCGGGATTCGGCCTCGGCCACGGTCGGGCGGTGGCCCGCCGGGACCCACCACATCGCCACCATCGCCTCCTGGACCCGCTCGAACCACTCGCGGCGGCGGGCGAGCATCTCCCGGTGCCTGCCCTGGTACATGAACGCCGTGAGCGCGTCCGTGTCCCGCCACACCGACATGTTGATGATCAGCCAGGAGTCACCGAAGACGGCCACGTCCGTCGCGTCGCCGGAGTCGCCCTGCAACCGCCACACGAAACCCTCGGCGGTGTCGGCGTCCGCGTTCACGGGGTCCAGGGCGTCGACGAAGTCCTTCAACTCCGGGGAATCCAGCGGGGCCTTGAGACGGGCGATGTTGACCTGGGCGAGTTCGAAGGCGGCGGCATCAGTCATGACCGAACGGTAGGTCGGCAGCCTGCTCCCGCGGTAGGGCCGTCTCAGGAACCGGGCAGCCGGTCCCGGGACTTCAGTGCCGCCTCCATCACCGCCCGCGCGATCGGCGCCGCGTCGCCGCCCCCGCTGATGTCCCCGCGGTCGGCGTCAGCGTCCTCCACGACCACCGCGACCGCCACCCGCGGCTGCAGATCGCGATCGCCCTGCGCCCAGGAGACGAACCAGGCGTACGGCGTGCCGGAGTTGCCGATGCCGTGCTGGGCGGTGCCGGTCTTGCCGCCCACGACGGCACCGCGGATCGCGGCGTTGCGTCCGGTGCCGCCCTTGACCACGCCCCGCATGAGCCCGCGCAGCCGCGCCGCGGTCGCGGGGGACATCGCCTGGCGGATCGAGCGCGAGCCGGCGGTCGCGAGGGTGCTGCCGCCCGGCCGGGTCGTGCGCTCCACCAGATAGGGCTCCCGCACCTGTCCGCCGTTCGCCACGGCCGCCGCCACCATCGCCATCTGCAGCGGGGTGGCGCGGGTGTTGTACTGGCCGATCGACGACAGCGCGAGCTGTGCCTTGTCGAGCGAGGTGTCGAAGGTGGACCGCGCCACCGCGAAGGGGACCCGCAGCGCCGTGTCGTTGAAGCCGAAGGCCCGGGCCGCCGCCGACATGCCCGGCACGCCCACCTCCACGCCCAGCTGCGCGAACACCGTGTTGCAGGAGAAGACGAACGCCTCGCGCACGGAGGCGTCCGCGCAGCCCTTCGCGTAGTTCGACAGACGCGTCCTCGTACTGGGCAGCCGATAGGGGTCGGGGGAGTCGGTCGGCTTGTCGAGGTCCGGGATCAGGCCTGCGTCCAGCGCGGCGGCCAAGGTGACGATCTTGAAGGTCGAACCCGGCGGATACGTCTGCCGTACCGCCCGGTTGAGCATCGGCCGGTCCCGGTCGGCGTTCAGCCGCTTCCAGGCCCGGGCCGCCGCGGCTCCGTTCCCGGACAGCGGCTGGGGGTCGTAGGACGGGGCGGACACCAGGGCCAGGATCCGGCCGGTCGACGGCTCCAGGGCCGCCACCGCGCCCTTGCGCCCGGCGAGCCCCCGGTACGCCGCCCGTTGTGCCGCCGGGGCGAGTGTCGTCACGACGTCCCCGCCGGCGTTGCGCGCACGCGTGAAGTCGTTCCACAGCGGGAACGGCGCGAGCATCGGGTGCGAGCCGGACAGGACGCCGTCCTCGGTGTGCTCCAGGAGCGTCGTGCCGTACAGCTGGGAGGCGAAGCCGGTGACCGGCGCGTACATCGGGCCGTCGGCGTAGGTCCGTTCGTAGCGCAGATGCTCGCGGGTGTCCTGCGAGCCGGTGATCGGCCGGTCGCCGACCAGGATGTCGCCGCGCGGCTGCTCGTAACGGGCGATCTCCGGGCGGCGGTTGGCGGGGTGGCCGTCGTACAGCGGGGCCTGGACGACCTGGACGCGGGCGGCGTTCAGCAGCAGGGCCACCAGCAGCAGGGCGCAGAAGAGGCCGGCGTGCCGGATGTGCCGGGTCATGGGGTCTCCTGCCCGTCGTGCTGACGCCGGGCCGAGTCGCTCACCCGGACCAGCAGCGCCACGATCGCCCAGTTGGTGACCACCGACGAGCCGCCCTGCGCCAGGAACGGCATCGCCATGCCGGTCAGCGGGATCAGGCCGGTCACCCCGCCCGCGATCACGAACACCTGGAGCGCCACGAGCGAGGCGAGCCCCACCGCGAGCAGCCGCCCGAAGGGCTCGCGCAGCGCGAGGCCCGCCCGGTAGCCGCGCTCCACCAGCAGGCCGTAGAGGACGAAGATGGCCGAGAGGCCCGCCAGGCCCAGTTCCTCGCCCGCCGTGGCCAGGATGAAGTCCGATTTCACGGCGAAGCCGATGAGGACCGAGTGGCCGAGCCCCAGGCCCGTGCCGAGGAAGCCGCCCTCCGCGAAGGCGAACAGGGACTGGGCGAGCTGGTTCGGCCCCTCGCCCGCCTCGACCGAGGCGAACGGATGCAGCCACGTCTCGATCCTGCTGTGCACATGCGGCTCGAGCCGGCCGACGGCTGCCGCGCCCAGCGCCGCCAGCAGCAGTCCGACGGCGATCCAGCCGGTGCGGCCCGTGGCGACGTAGAGGAGGACGACGAACAGGCCGAAGAAGAGCAGCGACGTACCGAGGTCCCGCTCCAGGATCAGCACGCCGACGCTCACCAGCCAGACGGCGACGATCGGGCCGAGCACCCGGCCGGTGGGGAACTGGAACTTCCAGACGCGGCGGCCGGTGTACGCGAGGGCGTTGCGGTTCGCGGCCAGGTACGCGGCGAAGAACACCGCCAGCAGCACCTTCGCGAACTCGCCCGGCTGGATCGAGAACCCGGCGATCCGGATCCAGATGCGGGCCCCGTTCACCGCCGGGAACAGGATCGGCAGGGTGAGCAGGACGAGCACGGCGACGACACAGACGTAGGTGTAGCGCTGGAGCACCCGGTGGTCGCGCAGCAGCAGGACGACCAGGATGAACAGCGTCACGCCCAGCGTCGACCACACCAGTTGGGCCGGTGCCGCCCGGTCGCCCGGCGTCTCCAGGTCGAGCCGGTAGATGAGCACCAGGCCGAGCCCGTTGAGCAGCACGCCGATGGGGAGGAGGAGGGGGTCGGCGTGCGGGGCCCGCAGCCGCACCGCCATATGCGCCAGCAGCGCGAGCACGCCGAGCCCGGCGCCGTAGCCGGCGGCACCGGGCGGGAGGGTGCCGCGCTGGGCGAGGCCCACCGCGCAGTAGCCGTACACGGACAGCAGTACGGCCACGACGATGAGGGCGAGCTCGATGCCACGGCGCCGGGGGAGGGGGCGGACGGCGGGCGCGGGCGGGTCCGCCGTCGCCACGGTGATTCCGGCCTTGCTCATGTCCGGAACCTACCCAAACGGTGCGTCTTGTGTGTGTTTGGGTGACCGAGTGTCAGCACCAGCGTGGGGCGGGGCCGATGTTGTCGATGAAGCGGGCCGAGCCCCAGGCCCAGGTGCCGTCCGCCAGGAGGTACCAGAGCGGATTGCCCTGCACGGTCTGGCCGGGGGCCTTGCAGAAGATCTTGACGATGTCGCCCCGGTGGGCGAACCGGATGATCCGCGAGCCGCGGTTCGGGGCGCTGCGCAGCGCCAGCGTGTCGGCTGTGACGATGCCTCGGAAGAAGCGTCGGTCGTCGTCGTGGCGGTGGTGTCCGTCGCCGCCCATGGTGCCGGCGCCCATCGTGGTGTCACCCGTCGTGTCCCACTCGTCGTCCGCGACGGCGGGCGTCACGGCGGCAGCGGCGGCGAGGAGTGCGGCGACGGTGGCTATGGAGAGGCGGGAGCGCAGAGACATGGGGAGTACCTCCATGTGGGGGCGGAAGGGCCGAAGCTGACTAATCGCCACATTAGGAGCGCCCCCTGGGGCCCGCCCGTCACAGTGGGCCATAGGAGGAGCGCCCTCGCGTTGTCACTCCACCGCCAGTGCCAGCGTCGCCACCGCCCCACCGTCCGGCGCGTTCGCGAACCCCAGCCGCGCGCCCAGCACCTCGGCCTGCCCCAGCGCGATGGTCAGCCCCAGCCCGTGCCCCCGGGTCCCGCCCTCCGTACGGAACCGCTGCGGACCGTGCGCCACCAGATACTCCGGAAAACCGTCCCCGTGATCACGAACCGTCACCACCGGCCCGTCCACGGTCAGTACGACCGGCCCCCGGCCGTGCTTGTGCGCGTTGGCCACGAGATTCCCGAGCACCCGCTCCAGCCGCCGCCGGTCCGTCTCCACGGACACATCCCGTACGACCCTGACCTCCGTGCCGTTCCCCGCGGCCCGCACCGCCCGCTCGGCCAGCGGCCCCAACCGCTCCGTGTCCAGCTCCAGCAGCTCCCGCCCGGTGTCCAGCCGGGAGATCTCCAGCAGGTCCTCGGTGAGCGTGCGCAGTGCCGCGACCCGGTCCCGCACCAGCTCCGTCGGGCGGCCCGGCGGCAGCAGCTCGGCGGCCGCGTGCAGCCCGGTCAGCGGCGTGCGCAGCTCATGGGCCACGTCCGCCGTGAACCGCTGCTCGGCCAGCAGTTTGCCCTGGAGCGACGACGCCATGGAGTCCAGCGCGGCGGCGACCGCGGCCACCTCGTCCGGTGGCCGCGCCGGAGTCTTCGTACGCGGATCGGTCCGGGGGTCGTTCACGCGCGCGTCCAGGTCGCCCGCGCTGATCCGCCGGGCCACCCGCGCCGTGGTGTGCAGCCGCCGTGTCACCCGCGTCACCGCGAACGCGCCGACCAGCAGCGTCGCCCCGATCGCCAGGCCCGACGACCACAGGATCGCCCGGTCCAGGCCCGCGATGGTCCGTGCCTGCTGCGAGTAGTCCACCGCCACGGCCAGGGCCCGTCCGCCGTCGGCCGGCCCCGCCGCCCACATGGTGGGGCGCCCCTCGCGGTCGGCCACCATCGTGCCCCGGTCACCGGACACCGCGAGGTCCCGCAGCTTCCGGGGCAGCTCCGGGGGATCCATCGCGGCGCCCCGCCGCAGCGGGTCCCCGGCCTCGTACCGCTCCGTCGCCTGCTCCAGCCGCTGCAACGCCTGGTCGCGGGCCTGGCCGACGGTCTGGTCGGTCACCTGCACATGCACCAGGACGCCGAGCAGGGCGGCCAGCGCGCAGCACATCACCGTGATGAAGGCGGCGGCCTTCACGGCGAGCGTCCCCGACCACTGGGGGAGCGTGGGTCTCATCCGGTGCTCGCCAAGGGGGAGGCGGACGGGTGGCGGGAGTGCTTCCGCGGGCCGGTGCGCAGCATCTCGTCGTGAGTGAGGAGCATGGCCCGCTGGTCCCGGTCCCAGGTCCACTGGAGGCGGTACTCGTACCCCGCCACCTCGGACGGCGAGCGGATGACCAGGGAACGCCCGGCCAGCTCCACACCGCTCAGCGCGTCCTCCCACGACATCACCTGCACCAGCCGGTGCTTCTCCACGGTGTAGACGCGCACCGCGGTCGTCTTGCCGGGCAGCAGCCGGAAGCCCAGCGTCAGATCGTCCCGGCCGTCGCCGGTCAGGTCCCGGTAGTACGGCTTGAGGACCGGGCACCTTCCGTGCCCGGGGCCCTTGCCGCAGCCGGTCATACGGCCGGCCGTGTCGCGGTACGGCGCCTTGCCGCCCTCGTAGTCTCCCGGGCTCGCGGCGATCTCGGCCCGGACGACGTCGACCGGGTCCACGCCGTGGATGTCGTCACCGGCGGGGACCTTGACGCCCTTGACCACTTCGGTGTTCACCTCGCCGATCTCGAAGGCCGGGCTGGACGCGGGCGTCTGCTCCGGCCAGAGCCGGGCCGGCCCGACCGCCGTCGGCGTCGACCCGGCACCCTCGAGCCCACCGGCGTCCCCGCAGCCCGCGGCGGTCGCCAGCAGGAAGGCGACGAGCACGGCGCGGCGGGCGATGACGGCGCGGCGGGCGGCTCGACCGGGTCGGCAGAGGGCTTGACCGGGTCGGCTTCCGGGAAGGCCTCCGGGACGGCTGAGGGGCACTGCACTCCTGCGGTTCGAGGGTGATCACGCGGCTCGGGCACGACCCCGCCGGCCCCGTACACCTTATTCGCGCGGAAGTCCCATTTGCGCGCGAGGGAGCCCGTTTGCCGCCGCACCGGCCGGGTGTTGTCCTGGTTCTGTGCCGTTCTACTCGGTGAGTTCCTCCAGCAGCCGGGCGGTGGCCAGCCCGGCCCGCAGGTACTCGACGAACAGCTCGTTGTGCAGCGCCCAGGGCGAGCGGCGGTCCCGGATCAGCCGGATCGCCGTCTCGGCGGAGTCGCCCCGGCGCATCAGCGCGTGCGCGACGACAAGTCCCGAGCGGTTGTACCCGTGGTAACAGCGAACGAGGACCCTGCGGCCCTCGTCCAGTGCCTCGCACGCCGCCTCGGCCAGTCGGATCACCCCGGCGAGCTGCGTCCCGTCGAGCGGCCCGTCGGGAATGGGCCAGACGTGATGCCGGACGCCCGGATCGGGGCCGTGTCCGGGCAGCCGCAGCAGCGTCTGCACGAGGTCGAACTCGTCCCGTACGACGACGAACTCCGGATGGCCCAGGGTGCCCGAGTACTCGTGGCCGCCCATCCACAGTCCGGGGACCACCTCGCTCCACGGGCTCTCCGGAGCCGGCACATCGGGTTTCCTGCGGGTACGCAACAAAGCCTCCCCACCATCACCGCCCGGGGGCCTGCCCAACTCCTCTCAAAGGTAGCCGGGTTCTTGCCCCCGCAGCACCCCGCCTGTTCCCATGGTCGGGGGTGATGGTGCATGGACGGACTGCGCGTCATACCGGCCCGGCGACACGGCCAGGAACGGCTGTATGTCTGCCTCCCGGACGGCAGGAACATCGCCTGGTACGACCGTGAGGCGGCCCGGGTCAACCTGCTCGGCGCGGACCGCGAGGACGACGTGCTCCGGGCCCTCGGGCCCTTCGTCACCGGCCCGGTGACGGTGGGGCCGCCCCCGGTGCCGACCCCCGCCGAACTCGCCCGCCTGGCACTCCACCCCGACGACGACCTGGCCCCCAACCGCCCCGGCGAGGCCCTCGTCGTCGCTCTGGACCGCGAACCCGGCCCGGCCCACCGGCTCCGCCCCGACCCGCGCCGCCGGGCCCTGGCGGCCGAACAGGCCGTCGGGGACGCCCTGGACCGCCTGGACGGCGCGGGCTGGCACGCCCTGCACTCCGTCCCGCTCCCCGGCGGCGGCCGCATCCACCATCTGCTGATCGGCCCCGGCGGGCTGTACGCCGTACACAGCCTGTACGCGCGCAAGCACCGCGTGACGGTCGCCGACCCCATGGTCACCCTGGGCCGCCGCGAACCGCACCCCCTGCTCCGTCGCGTCCGCACCGACGCTGACCGCGCCTCCTACGCCCTGACGGCGGAGGTCCACCCCGTACTCGCCCTGCTGGGCCCCACGACCGTGTCGCTCCCGACGGCCCCACGCGAACTCCGCGTCCTGACGGACACGGACATCCCGGCCCTGGCCGCCCAGGGCGCCGTCCTGAAACCGGCGGACGTGGAGGCCCTGCACGCGATGGCCCGGGACCGGAGGACTTGGTCGAGGGTGTGAGGCCGTGCGGGCAAGGGCCGTGCGGACAGGCCTGAAGCTCCGGGGGCTACGGCAGCGACCCGGCCCGCTCCGGATCCAGTAGCGGAGCCAGCAGATCGCCCTGTTCCCGCACCCGTCCCGCGAGATCCCGCGCGTCGAAGTCCAGCCGGGCGGGCGCCTCGCACTGCTCGATCTCCTCCCAGGTCACCGGGGCAGAGACGGTCGGCTCGGGGCGGGCCCGGAGGGTGTAGGGGGTCGCCGTGGTCTTGCGCGCGGCGTTCTGGCTCCAGTCGACGAAGACCTTCCCGGAGCGCAGACTCCGGGTCATCCGGTGGAGGGCCAGGCGTGGCATGGCCTTCTCCGCCTCGACCGCCAGCTCCTTGGCGTACTCGGACACCCGCTCGGAGGAGGCCCCGCGCACGGCGGCGAGCAGATGCAGCCCCTTCGAGCCGGAGGTCTTGGCGTAGGCCTCGATGCCGTCGTCCGCGAGCCGTTCCCGCAGCCACAGCGCGACCTCGCAGCACTGCACGATGCTCGCCGGCGCCCCCGGATCGAGGTCGAAGACGATCCGGTCGGCCTCGTCCGGGGTGTCGACGAGCCACTGGTGGGTGTGGAACTCGGTGACGAGGTTGGCCGCCCACATCAGGCTCGGCAGGTCCTGCACCAGGACCATCCGCGAGGGCCCCTCGACCCGGGGCACCTCGGCGGTGGTGACCCACTCGGGCGTACCCGGCGGCACGTTCTTGGTGAAGAAGACCTGTCCGTCCGGCCCGTCCGGATACCGCAGGAAGGACACCGCCCGGTCCCGCAGATGGGGCAGCAGGACCTCGGCGACGGTCGCGTAGTAGTGCAGCACCTCGCCCTTGGTGAAGCCGGTGGCGGGATACAGCACCTTCTCCAGATTGCTGAGCGCGAGCCGTCGCCCCTCCACCACTGTGATAGGCGCCATACGATAAGAATCCCACGCGAACCAGGACGAACACTCCCGAGAGTGACCGGAAGGGTGCTGCACGTGAGATCCATCTGGAACGGCGCCATCTCGTTCGGGCTGGTCAGCATCCCGATCAAGCTGGTGAACGCCACCGAGAGCCACTCGATCTCCTTCCGCCAGATCCACACCGAGGACGGCGGCCGCGTCCGTTACCGCAAGTTCTGCGAGCTGGAGGACCGCGAGGTCACCCAGGCGGAGATCGGCAAGGGCTACGAGGACGCGGACGGCACGATCATCCCGATCACCGAGGAGGACCTCTCCAGCCTGCCCATCCCCACGGCCAAGACGATCGAGATCGTCGCCTTCGTCCCGGGCGACCGGATCGATCCGCTCCAGATGGACGCCGCCTACTACCTTCAGGCGAGCGGCGCCCCGGCGGCGAAGCCGTACACCCTCCTCCGCGAGGCCCTGAAGCGCAGCAACAAGGTGGCGATCGCGAAGTTCGCCCTGCGCGGCCGGGAACGCCTGGGCATGCTCCGGGTGGTCGGCGAGGCCATCGCGATGCACGGCCTGCTGTGGCCGGACGAGGTCCGCGCCCCCGAGGGCCTGGCCCCCGACACGAACGTCACGGTCCGCGACCAGGAACTGGACCTGGCGGACGCCCTGATGGACACCCTGGGCGAGGTCGACCTGGAGGACCTGCGCGACGAGTACCGCGAGGCCGTGGAGGAGGTCATCGCCGCGAAGGCCGCCGGCGAGACCCCGCGCCAGGCCCCGGAACCGGCGACGGGCGGCAAGGTCCTGGACCTGATGGCGGCCCTGGAGAGCAGCGTCCGCGCGGCCCGCGAGTCCCGAGGCGAGGAGGCCGACGACCACGCCGAGGTCAAGCCCCTCCCGCAGCGCAAGACGGCCCGCGCGGCCCCCAAGCAGACCGGCGGCAAGAAGTCCACCTCGACGGCGAAGAAGACGACGGCCAAGAAGACGGCAGCGGCCAAGAAGTCCACGGCGAAGTCGGGGCAGTCGGGCCAGGCCGCGAAAAAGACGGCGGCGAAGAGCACCGCGAAGAAGACCACGGCGAAGAAGTCGGCCTCACGCAAGCGCACGGCCTGACCACCTCAGGGCGCGTACGCGATGGCAGGCCGCGGCGGCGTCCGCATACCCGCTCCGAGGAAGTAGTCGACGTGGTGGGACTGCATGTACCCCTTGAACGTCATGGCGTTCCGGTAGGCGGGGTTGTGGGCCAGGGTGTACAGCCGGTGGCTCGTCGGCTGGTTCGTGGTGAAGATGATCAGCTCGTCGTAGGACGCGTTGGTGTACACGGCCTCCTCGCGCCAGTCGCCGAGAATGTCGCCGACGAGGGTGGGACCGCCCTGGGCGGCCTTGACCGCCCCGTGGTTCCAGGTGCTGACCAGCCGGGGCAGGCTGCCGCTCGGCACCGGGCGGGCCGGATCCCACTTCTCGATCTTGCCGTCGTTGAGCAGTTCCATGGTGAGGTCCCCGTCCCACCACAGGCCCAGTTGCGGCCAGGGGCGCAGCGAGCTGTCCGGCTCGGTGAGCCGGTTCGTGGACGCGTTGTACAGGCCGGAGAAGGACCAGACCTCCATACCGGCGAAACGCGGGTCGACGTCGCCCGCCATACCGCGCCCCACGTCGCCGGGGCCGCCGCCGTGCCGCCAGATCACGTTGCCGTTCGCGGCGTCGTAGTAGTACTCCAGCAGCCCGCTGGGGTTGTCCTGCTGCACGCCGTAGCCCTCCAGGCCCGGACGACCGGGGTCCAGGTCGGCGATGTGGAAGCGGTCGCCGTGGATGATGCCCTGGGGCGCCATGGAGTAGCGCAGTGAGCCGTTCCCGTTGAGGACGAACCCGATCTCGGCGACCTCGTCCGTCCCGTCGCCGTCGACGTCGACGGCACGGGTGTTGTGCCCGTCGGGCGCGTCCTGGCCGCCGCGCTGCCACGTCCACTGGCGGTCCAGTGAGTCACCGTCGAACTTCCAGGCGCCCATCATCAGGTTGAAGGCCCCGTCGTCGCGCCGGTTCTTCATGTAGGCGACCAGGCTGGGCGTAGTGCCGTTGAGATACGCCACTCCGAGGCGCGCGGCCATCGGGCCGTCGGCCAGATAGGTCGTCGGTACGGCGGACCAGTTGCGGAGCGCCCCGGTCCGGCCGTCGAGCACGGCCATGAACTGGCGCGCGTCGTTCTCGTGCGTCCAGGTCGTCCCATCGCCGAACCTGACCCCGTCGGCGACCCGCAGGGCGACCTCCGCGCGGCCGTCGCTGTCGAAGTCGTAGACCGTGACGCCGTCCCAGTGGCCCACGTCGATCGCGGACGACCCCGGCTCGATGTTGTCCTGGTTCCGGCTGTTCGGCCCCAGATCGACCTCCCACAGGAAGTCGCCGTCGCCGCTGTACGCCTCCAGCTTCTGCGGGGAGGTCTGCCGGTCGACGACGTAGTCGTACTCGCCGTCGCCGTCGAGGTCGCCGGCCCACACGAACTTCACCGCGCCACCGGACCGTAACGGCACCCGCACCACGGGTTCCACGGCGTGGCCGGCCGTCAGCGCGAAGGCACCGCTGGGCGCCTGTTCCTGGCCGCCGACGACCGGGGTCACGCGGTAGCTGTTGGCACGCGTCAGATCGGCCGTGGTGTCGGTGTAGTTCGTCCCGCCGGTCAGCACACCGGAGTTGAGCCTGACGTACGCGCCGCCGGCCGTGGACCGGTACACGTTGAACCCGATGCCCTCCGGGTCGAGCCCCAGCAGCCGCCAGGAGACGAGGACCTGGTCACTGCCGGCCCGCACCGCCACGACCCCGCGGCCGAGGTTCTCCATCACACGTGCGGCCTTCACCGACGGGGCGGGACTCGCACCGGCGACGGTGAGCGTGGCGCAGACGGCCAGGACTGTCGCGGTAATTCTCATGCGCATGACAACTCTGCCTCCTTCGTGTTCCGTGGTCGAGCGCGGGGTTAAGCGCTTACACAGCCGTGATGGAAGCACTGGCCTGAGGGCCCGTCAATACTGGCGGACAGGGGAGATGGCCAACCGTAAACGCTTACAGCCCGGACGCTGCTGTGCCTTTCGGGGCGCCACGCGCGCGACGCCCCGAAAGGGGAACCGAGCCGAGAGGAACTGAAGAGGGGAAGAGCCGACCTCTCTCAGGCCACCCGCCGCTGCCCCTCCTGCTCGGGCTCGCCCTCCTCCTCGTCCGGCAGATGTACGTCGTCGACGGCGATGTTGACCTCCACGACCTCCAGGCCGGTCATCCGCTCCACCGCGTTGATGACATTGGTCCGGACATCCGAGGCGGTGTCGGCGATGGCCGCGCCGTACTCGACGACGAGGTCGAGATCGACGGCGGCCTGACGCTCGCCGACCTCCACCTTCACGCCCTGGGTGACCCCACTGCCCCCACCGGGCACCCGCTGGCGCACGGCCCCGAAGGCCCTGGTCATCCCTCCGCCGAGGTTGTGCACCTCCGGTATCTCCCGGGCGGCCATACCCGCGATCTTCGCCACGACCGTGTCCGCGATCGCCGTGCTGCCACGGGCATCAGGGGAAGTGCCGCTCCCCCTGCCGCCCTGGGACGCGGTGGCCCCGTCCTGCTTTCCGGTCCTGGTACCGGGAGCGGTGTTCCTGCGCTGAGTGGTCTCTGTCATGACCGTCACCTCGATGACTGGGTGCGGGGGTATGAGCAGCGTCGTTCCTATCCACGGTAGAACAACGGTGTGTATGGGGCGAAAGTGCTGGAAATACCCACGGCGGTACACGCGTGACCGGCCCGCGACAACGAGAAGAGCGGGACCTAGTAGTGCTGGGTCCCGCTCCTCTTCTCAGGCATCTACGCTGCTCAACCGCATGATCATGTTGGCTGAAGTGAAGTGCCCCCGGCAGGATTCGAACCTGCGCACACGGCTCCGGAGTGATTGTGCCGATCGGGCCTCCTGCACCCTCTGACCTGCGACGAACATTGACAGGAACCTCACTCGCCACGGGCGCGTGTCGGAGGTGTGTCGGAGCATACGAGCTGTGGCGTTCTAGGTGACCCGATGCGCCATGCCTGGAGACAGTCGTTCGGAGGGCGGAGGGCTGCTCTTTGCAGGTACCTGACGTAGAGGGCCGCTGTTTGTCGGCCCTCATCAGGTGGCTGCTTGGAGGGCAGCCGGCGGCCGGTCGGCGACACCCTGGGAGGGGTAGGAAGGTTCAAGCCGTCATTGGGTGGATGCCTCAATCCCGATGCCCAGTTGCTGCCACTGCTCGACGCGATCCCGCCGGTCTGTGGCAGCCTCGGCCGCCCGCGCCGCAGTGCGGACTCGCTGTTCGCCGACCGCAGATACGACCAAGAAACTTACCGCGACGAGGTCCGAGCCTGTGAGATCGTGCCGATCATCGCCCGTCGCGGCACGCGGCATGGCACCGGACTGGGTGCCTCCAGGTGGGGGGGGGCGAGCGGACATTCGCCTGGCTCCACGGCTTTCGCCATTTGCGGATCCGCTGGGAACGGCGAACCGACATCCACGAGGCGTTCCTCAAACTCGCCTGCTGCCTGACCACCCTCCGGCAACTCAGCTCACTCGCGTTGACGGTTGTCAGGGCTGCGCCTGCTTCAGCAGTCCCTTGACGGACACTTCCGAGTTAACAGAGACCCAGCCGAGGCCGTACCTCTCTTCCTCTCTCTCGACTTCGTCCATGTCCAGTCCGTCATATATGTCGTAGATCGACTCGCTCTTCTTCTCTTCCTTGAAGTTGAACGAGGAGATAAAGGCTTCCGTCCCCTCTTCCGGCGACCAGAAAGCCGCCACATACCGCGGCTTGCGCGTCAGGTTGATCAAGTTGTCGTTGTAGCGCACTCTGCCGTGGTGTATGACGTGCTCACCGCAGTCGTCGGGTGGGCAGTAGTATCTCCCTTCCGACTCAAGCCAGGAGAGCTTTTCGTACCCGAATTCTTCGTCTATCTTCCCGCGGTCCTGCCTAAGGGCGGCGAACTCAAGAACGGCGTCCAGCGTCTCATATTTGGTATCCTTGGGGAGCGTGATCACCTTCTCTATCTTGAATTCTTCCCCGGGGTCCAGTGTCCAACCTGGGGTCATGAACTGCCCGGATGAAACGATCTCATCTTCGACCTGACTCTCGAAGGCCTCTGCCTCCGGGGCCCACCCTGTCTCCTTGCCGCTTTTCCATTCCGTCATTCCCTGGCCTGACTCGGAGAATTCGGCCAAGCGTCCCCAGACCGTGTAGTCGTCGACGACGATGTAGGCTGGGATCCCTCCGGTATTCTTCGTGTAAAGTTTTAGGGGGACGTGAATATAGGGCGAATCGGCGTCCGTCTGTGGTGTCCCAAATTCCGCCTTCATGACGAAGTGTCGGGGGGCTACAATGGGTCGATAGAGAATCGAATAACCCAGGCTGATGGCTGAAAGGAGCGCTGTGACAGTAACCCCTGCCGCGAACTTCCTGGGGTGCGGTATCCCTCTCCATACTCTTTCGTGAATAAGAGTTCTGAGGGCCCAGGCTGACCAGAGCCACAAGGCGAGAAAGAGCAGGAAAGCGGCTATGAATTCTCGCTCCTGCAGCCACAGGAAGAGAAGTAGCGTCGTGGTGGCGAGCGTCATGAGCGTGCCGAGAAGGACCAGTGCTCCGGAGAACCTGAACTGCTGGCGGCCCCAGTAGTCGACGACCGCAGGCAACGCGAGGCCTTGAACTGCGCCTGCCAACAGAAACACAACACCGACCAGGCGTTGAGCGAAGGTCAGTGCTCCCCGGGCGTCCGCCCAGCCGAGTACGACGTGCAGAGCCAACGCCCCGAGCAGCCCCATGAGCATGAGGGCGACGACCGCACGCCGTCTCCAGCCCCCGTCGTCGGGCCAGACGCTGCTATCGCCACCGCGCCAGTAGACGCACGTGAGGTCTTCGAGGTCCATGTCGTCGGGGTAGCCGAGGCGACGGAGTACCTTCCGCAATTCGCGGAGGGACCAGGCGCTGCCCACCGTCTTGCCGCAGATGGTGATCCGTCGCAGACCGCGCCCGTTAGGTGGCTCGACGACCACCCAAGGTCTTATGCCCATGGGACCAGGCTCGGCATCCCACCCGCCATGTGCACGCCGAGCTGCTGCGTTCGGCTGAATCAGAGATCTTGGGTCACGGGACTCCAGGCCGTGGGCAGACTGCGAAGCCGAACCGAACGCTCAACTCCCGTCCCGGACAGGGCCAGTAGGGCCGATCCACCTCATTGTGTTATGCGTTGTAAGTACGTGGACGCAGGGGATGCAATCCTGGAGCTGGCAATGGCGGCCACGACGTGCCCATCTCCGTTGCAGGCGGCTGATCTCTCGGAACGCGGCACGGACGCGCCGGCCGAGATAGCACCCCTGCCGGACGCCCACGCAGGTCGGCCGGCAGGGCTACTCCTTCGACGTCAAGCTGTGGAAGGTGTCCCGGACCGGACGCAAATCCCGCCCGTGGCGTCTCCGATGGGTGGTCGCAGGGCAGGTGCACGGTGACACGTTCAACACGTCGGCTCGACGGCCAGGAGGAAGTCGCCAATGCTCGCTTAGCTCTGGCGCTGCGGGCGGACGGAGACGAGTAGCCGACCTCTGACTTGTGGCGCGGGGAAGGGAGTGTGCCGTCTCCGCGCCACCCGCTGCTGCCTTATCTGCTCCTACGATCGGACTGACGGCAGCCCGCGCGCGCCGTCTCGCTTCGCCCCGTCGAGGCGCGCCTCACGCAAGTCGGCACCGGTGAAATCTGCGTTCACGAGGACGGCGTCGCGGAGATCAACTCCTTCAAGACGGGCATTGATGAATTTTGCGCCGGTGAGATCAGCTCCGCGCAGGTTTGCCCCTGAGAGATTGGCCTTGGTGAAATCGGTGTAGTCCCGCTTAGGGTCACTGGCGCTGACGCCCCAAACTTCAGTATCGGAACGGAAGTCCCTCATGGCTTTAGAGAGATTCGCCTCCCTGAGATCTGCGCCGAAAAAACGTGTCCCGTAAAGACTCGTTAAGGTAAGGCTAGCTTTCCTTAGATCGGCTTTTGAGAGGTCTGTTCCTAGTAGGCTACAGAAGTCGAGTTCGGCATTCCGGAGGGTCGATCCCCGCGGGGATGCCACAACGAAGCTTGCACCAGTGAGGTGGGCTCGGTCCAGGTCAGAGTCTATAAGGTTTGCGCCGATGAGTTCCGCGTAAGTGAGGTCTGCTCCTGTCAGGTCCGCTCCATCGAGTTCCGCATAGGCCAGAACTGACTCGGACAGCGCAGCGTTCCTCAACGGCGGGCGTACCATGCTCACGCCCGTGAGGTGCGTATTGGGTAATTCCACGATGGTGGTCCCGTCGAGGCCGGGAGGTCTGCCGCCCAGCACGGCCATTGCTGCCCGAATGTCGGTCGATGCATTCGCCGTCAGATCCTCATCCTTGGGAGTCACGGGTATCGCTGCATGGTCACGCACGTAGGCTGATAGCACCGACACGATGGTGGGTTGGTCCCGGCTTGAGTCCTGCATAATTCGCTGCAAGGCGTAAATGCCGCCCAGTCGTATATCAAGGGACTTGGATCCCAGATTTCCAATCGCGGCATTGAAACGGTTCGTGATCTGCCCCTCTTCCGCGATGCGGAGTTCTTTATTCGCCTGGCCCACCGCCACCCACGTGAACAGCAGCGCTGCGACCGCGGCGAGGCCGGGAAGTGTAGAGGCGACCAGGGTCAGTACCTGTAAACGGTCGGAGCTGGCCGCGTAATTCGCGCGTCGGCGTCGAAGCCGGCTCCGGCCGTGAACCTGCCCGGCAGCATGGCGCCGTGCCAAGCGGCGAAGCCGCTCGTCGCCATGGTTGCCGTTCACATTTCCATGACACCTGATCGGTCCCCACGCCGCACCGTTTCGGCACCCAAACGGCTACTCACGACGAAGCGCTTCCCGGCGGGCGTCAGGCAGGGGCTCGCTGTAGCCCGCCCGCCGCTATCGAGATACCTCATGCTTCCGGCGTGGCAGCCGTGGCATCAGCCGACATCGCGCCGAACAGTTGCTTAATCCCACCGTCTGACACACGGGAGGGTGTGTCGGAGGTGTGTCGCGACCACTGGGAGACAACGAGAGAGGGCGGGAGTCAGTGAGACTGACTCCCGCCCTCTTCTGTCGGCATCCGCCCAGGTCTCGAATCAACTTTGAACGCAGACCAGGCGAGTGCCCCCGGCAGGATTCGAACCTGCGCACACGGCTCCGGAGGCCGTTGCTCTATCCCCTGAGCTACGGGGGCGTGTCCGGCGCGATTGCTCGCGGCGACGGGTAGAACACTACCAGCTCCCTCGGGGTGGTCATCAACGGGTTTCCGCTGCCGGGGGCGGGTGTGTGGGTCGCCCGTGCGGGGTGGAAGTGGGGAAAACCCGGACGCGGTGGCCGGGGCCGACCTACTCTCGAGTTGTGCCAGGCGCGTCGGGTCGGGTGCTTGTTGTGGACGACAACAAGGTCATCCGGCAGTTGATCAGGGTCAACCTCGAGCTGGAGGGGCTGGAGGTGGTGACCGCGGCCGATGGTGCCGAGTGTCTTGATGTCATTCATCAGGTGCGGCCCGATGTCGTGACCCTCGACGTCGTCATGCCCCGGCTGGACGGGCTCAGGACCGCCGCTCGGCTGCGGACAGATCCGCTGACCCGTGACCTGCCCCTCGCCATCATCAGCGCCTGCACCCAGTACGAGGTCGAGGCCGGGCTCGAAGTCGGCGTCGATGCCTTCCTCGCCAAACCCTTCGAGCCCGCCGAACTGGTCGGGATGGTGCGGCAGTTGATGGAGCGGGCCCGGCGTCGGGAGGGGCAGGGCGGTGGTGGCCCCGATGGCGGGGGTGATGCCGCCCAGGCGCATGCCGTCGATCAGCCGGCCGTACCGTAGGTGACGAGCGGCCGCTCGCCCTCCTCAGGGAAGCCGCGTCCACATCCCGGACCCTCCCTAAACCGGTTCGCATACCCACCCCCCTCCTCCCATACGCTTGTGCCCGTGACCCCCGTCGAGCTCTCCCGCACCGTGCTGCACGCCGTGCGTCGCGCTGTCGACGACGGCGAGCTCAGCGTGACCGTGCCGGAGCGAGCCGTGGTCACCCGGCCAGGGCCAGGGGGCTGCGGTGATTACGCCACCAACATCGCCCTCCGGCTGGCCCGTGCGGCGGAGCAGCCGCCCCGGCGCGTGGCCGAGATCCTGCGGGCGCGTCTCCTCGACGACCACCGCATCACCGATGTCGTCGTCACCGGTGCCGGGTTCCTCAACCTCAGCCTGGGAAGCGCCGCCTCCGTCGCGCTGATCGACGAGATCCTGCGTCGCGGGCGGCGCTACGGCCACGCCGCGGGGCCCAGCGGGAACATCGTCCGGCTCCGGTGCGCGGCCGAGGTCCGTGCCGTCGTGGTCGCGGATGCCACGGCCCGTCTGCTGCGCAGCCAGGGCGACTCCGTCCGCATCAGCTACGACGGCCGGCCCGCGCCGGAGTGGGAATCCGTCCTCGGTGTGGACACCAAGGGCGTGGACGATAAGGGCGTGCACAACGAGGGCGTGGACAGCGAGGGTTCGGACGCCGGTTGTATCTCCTCCGCCGCCGGTGGTGCGGATCCCGGCGGCGTGGACGCCCACTCCTCCCGAGGGCCCCACTCCTCCCTGGGGCCCCACCCCCTCCTGCCCGTCCCCGACGTCACCATCCGCCCCGTCCCCGCCCCCACCGACCCCCTTCCCCTCGGCCGGGACGCCGCCCGTTGGGCACTGCTGTACCCCGCCGCGCACGACCGGCCCAGGACCACCGGCGATCATCTGGTCCAGCGGGAGACCAACCCCCTCTTCCGCGTCCGGTACGCCCACGCCCGCACCCGGGCCCTGCTGCGCAACGCCGACGACCTCGGCTTCCGGCCCGAGCCCGGCCCAGCGCACACCCCCGACACGGCACCGCTGATCGCCGCACTCGGCGACCACCCCCGTGTCCTCACGGCCGCCGCCACCGACCACAGCCCCGACCGCCTGGCCCGGCACCTCGTCACCGTCGCCGACGCCACGCTGCCGCTGCTCCCCGCCGTGCTGCCCATAGGCGGGGAGAAACCCTCGGCCGCCCACCGTGCCCGGCTCGCGCTCGCCGAAGCCGCCGGGACGGTGCTGGCCGGCGGCCTGTCCCTGCTCGGCATCGACGCACCCGATCACCTCTGAAAGACACGAATATGAGCCGTTCCGCACACCCCGCCGGGCCCCGTCACGCCGATGTCCTCCCCGAGGGCCACTACTCCGCCCCGCCCACCGACCTCAACGCCCTGGACCCCAAGGTGTGGGCCGAGACCGTCACGCGGGACGAGGACGGTGTCGTCACCGTCGGCGGCATCACCGTCACGGAGCTCGCCGAGGAGTTCGGTACCCCCGCCTACGTCCTCGACGAGGCCGACTTCCGGGCCCGCGCGCGTGCGTGGCGCACCGCCTTCGGGGCCGACGCCGACGTCTTCTACGCCGGCAAGGCGTTCCTCTCGCGTGCCGTCGTGCGCTGGCTGCGCGAGGAAGGGCTGAACGTCGACGTCTGCTCCGGCGGCGAGCTGACCACCGCCCTCTCCGCCGGCATGCCCGCCGACCGCATCGCCTTCCACGGCAACAACAAGTCCGTCGACGAGATCACCAGGGCCGTCGAGACGGGCGTGGGCCACATCGTGCTCGACTCCTTCCAGGAGATCGCCCGGGTCGCCCACATCGCGCAGAGCCTCGGGAAGCGGCAGAAGGTCCTGATCCGGATCACCGTCGGTGTGGAAGCCCACACGCACGAGTTCATCGCCACCGCCCACGAGGACCAGAAGTTCGGCATCCCGCTGTCCGGCGGGCACGCCGCCGAGGCCGTACGCCGTGCCCTGCAGCTCGACGGGCTCGAACTCGTCGGCATCCACAGCCACATCGGCTCGCAGATCTTCGACATGTCCGGGTTCGAGGTCGCCGCCCACCGGGTGGTCTCGCTGCTCAAGGACGTCCGCGACGAGCACGGTGTCGAGCTGCCGGAGATCGACCTCGGCGGCGGGCTCGGTATCGCGTACACCAGCGACGACGACCCGCGTGAGCCGCACGAGATCGCCAAGGCGCTCACCGAGATCGTCACGCGGGAGTGCGAGGCCGCCCGCCTCCGCACGCCGCGTATCTCCGTCGAGCCCGGACGCGCCATCGTCGGCCCGACCGCCTTCACGCTCTACGAGGTCGGCACCATCAAGCCCCTCGACGGGCTGCGGACCTACGTCTCCGTCGACGGCGGCATGTCGGACAACATCCGCACCGCGCTGTACGACGCCGAATACAGCGTCGCGCTCGTCTCCCGCACCTCCGACGCCGGGCCGATGCTCGCCCGTGTCGTCGGCAAGCACTGCGAGAGCGGGGACATCGTGGTCAAGGACGCGTTCCTGCCGGCCGACCTGGCACCGGGTGACCTCATCGCCGTACCGGCGACGGGCGCCTACTGCCGGTCCATGGCCAGCAACTACAACCACATGATGCGGCCGCCGGTCGTCACCGTGCACGACGGAGAGGCCCGGGTGATCGTCCGCCGGGAGACCGAGGAGGACCTGCTGCGTCTCGACGTCGGCTGAGCCGGACCGACGCCGGACCGACGAGGGGTGGAAGATCTCCTGTCTTCCACCCCCGTACAAATGAAATAGATATCTCACGATCCGGACGAAGGGCAGAAAGTCCCGTCCGGTGAGTGAGACTGGTGCAACCGTAGACGGTATGAGGAAACGAGGTCGGATGATGCGTACGCGTCCGCTGAAGGTGGCGCTGCTGGGCTGTGGAGTGGTCGGCTCAGAGGTGGCGCGCATCATGACGACGCACGCCGACGACCTCGCCGCCAGGATCGGCGCCCCCGTGGAGCTCGCGGGCGTGGCCGTACGGCGGCCCGACCGGGTCAGGGAAGGCATCGACCAGGACCTCGTCACCACCGACGCCACCGCCCTCGTCAAGCGCGGCGACATTGATGTCGTGGTGGAGGTGATCGGCGGGATCGAGCCCGCCCGGACCCTCATCACCACCGCCTTCGAGCACGGCGCCTCCGTCGTCTCCGCCAACAAGGCGCTGCTCGCCCAGGACGGGGCCGCCCTGCACGCCGTCGCCGAGCAGCACGACAAGGACCTCTACTACGAGGCCGCCGTCGCCGGTGCCATCCCGCTGATCCGGCCGCTGCGCGAGTCCCTCGCCGGCGACAAGATCAACCGGGTGATGGGCATCGTCAACGGCACGACCAACTTCATCCTCGACAAGATGGACTCGACCGGGGCCGGCTACCAGGAGGCCCTCGACGAGGCCACCGCCCTGGGTTACGCGGAGGCCGACCCCACCGCCGACGTCGAGGGCTTCGACGCCGCCGCCAAGGCCGCCATCCTCGCCGGCATCGCCTTCCACACGCGCGTGCGTCTCGACGACGTCTACCGCGAGGGCATGACCGAGGTCACCGCCGCCGACTTCGCCTCCGCCAGGGAGATGGGCTGCACCATCAAGCTGCTCGCCATCTGCGAGCGGGCCGCGGACGGTGCGTCCGTCACCGCGCGCGTGCACCCGGCCATGATCCCGCTGAGCCACCCGCTGGCCTCCGTCCGCGGCGCCTACAACGCCGTGTTCGTCGAATCCGACGCCGCCGGGCAGCTCATGTTCTACGGGCCCGGAGCGGGCGGTTCCCCGACCGCCTCCGCCGTGCTCGGCGATCTCGTCGCCGTCTGCCGCAACCGGCTCAGCGGCGCGACCGGACCGGGCGAATCCGCCTACGCCGCCCTGCCGGTGTCGCCGATGGGCGAGGTGGTCACGCGCTACCACATCAGCCTCGACGTGGCCGACAAACCGGGTGTTCTCGCCCAGGTCGCGACCGTGTTCGCCGAGCACGGAGTCTCGATCGATACGGTTCGCCAGTCGGGGAAGGACGGCGAGGCCTCCCTCGTCGTCGTCACGCACCGTGCGTCCGACGCCGCCCTCACCGGGACCGTCGAGGCGTTGCGCAAGCTCGACACCGTGCGTGGTGTCGCCAGCATCATGCGGGTTGAAGGAGAGTAACCAGCAATGACCCACCAGTGGCGCGGAATCATCGAGGAGTACCGGGACCGGCTGCCGGTATCCGACACCACGCCGGTCGTGACGCTCCGCGAGGGCGGCACACCGCTCGTGCCCGCGCAGGTGCTCTCCGAGCGCACGGGCTGCGAGGTCCACCTGAAGGTGGAGGGCGCGAACCCCACCGGGTCCTTCAAGGACCGCGGTATGACCATGGCCATCACCCGGGCCAAGGAGGAGGGGGCGAAGGCCGTCATCTGCGCCTCCACCGGCAATACGTCGGCCTCCGCCGCCGCGTACGCCGTGCGGGCCGGGATGGTCTGCGCCGTGCTCGTGCCGACCGGCAAGATCGCGCTCGGCAAGATGGGCCAGGCCCTCGTGCACGGTGCGAAGATCCTGCAGGTCGACGGAAACTTCGACGACTGCCTCACCCTTGCGCGCGCTCTGAGCGACAACTACCCCGTCGCGCTGGTCAATTCGGTCAACCCGGTACGTATCGAGGGCCAGAAGACGGCCGCCTTCGAGATCGTGGACATGCTGGGCGACGCGCCCGACATCCACGTCCTGCCGGTGGGCAACGCGGGCAACATCACGGCCTATTGGAAGGGCTACAGGGAGTACGCCGCCGACGGCGTGGCCGCCCGGACGCCCCGGATGTGGGGCTTCCAGGCCTCCGGCAGCGCCCCGATCGTGCGCGGCGAGATCGTCAAGGACCCGTCGACCGTCGCCACCGCCATCCGCATCGGCAACCCGGCCTCGTGGAACCACGCGATCGCCGCGCGGGACGAGTCGGGCGGCTTCATCGACGAGGTGACGGACCGTGAGATCCTGCGCGCCTACCGGCTGTTGGCCTCCCAGGAGGGGGTCTTCGTCGAGCCCGCGTCCGCCGCGTCCGTCGCCGGTCTGCTGAAGGCGGCCGAGCAGGGCAAGGTCGACCCGGGGCAGCGGATCGTGTGCACCGTCACCGGCAACGGGCTGAAGGACCCCGACTGGGCCGTCGCCGGTGCCCCGCAGCCGGTCACCGTCCCCGTCGACTCGGCGGCCGCGGCGGAGCGCCTCGGACTCGTCTGACCTGCGCGGACGTGCCGAGCGCCGGTGTAGCGCTCGGCACGGTCCGGCGTAAGACGGCGCTTGCCCGGGGAGGTACCCCGCAGGGGGTGCACAGGGCTCATACGACACGCATCGTGCGCCTCCTGTGCGCCCTATGTCGCCACAGAACCTTCTTTCGATAGGCTGTACTGAACCCGCCCGCCGCATATGCCTCCGCATAGAGCACGGTGCCGCGCCGTCTCCGCGGCCGGGACAGCGGCCGGCCATCCCGGTCGGCAGCGGCCCCCAGGGTTCTCGTACGCATCGAATGTCCATCGAACGTCATTCGACAATCACGCAGCTCAAGGAGAGTCATCGAGCGATGGCCGGTCCAGCGTTCCGCGCCGCCGCCGTCCGGGTGCGCGTCCCCGCCACCAGCGCCAACCTCGGCCCGGGCTTCGACGCCCTCGGCCTCGCGCTGGGCTTGTACGACGACGTCGTCGTCCGGGTGGCCGACTCCGGGCTGCACATCGACATCGCGGGTGAGGGCAGCGAGACGCTCCCGCGCGACGAGAAGCACCTCCTCGTCCGTTCCCTGCGCACGGCCTTCGACCTGCTCGGCGGACAGCCGCGCGGCCTGGAGATCGTCTGCGCCAACCGCATTCCGCACGGCCGGGGCCTGGGCTCCTCCTCGGCCGCCATCTGCGCCGGGATCGTCGCCGCCCGCGCCGTGACCATAGGCGCCGACGCCAAGCTCGACGACACCGCGCTGCTCGAGCTCGCCACCGAGATCGAGGGCCACCCCGACAATGTCGCGGCGTGTCTGCTGGGCGGCTTCACCCTCTCCTGGATGGAGGGCGGAGCGGCCCGCGCGATCAGGATGGAGCCCGCCGATTCCATCGTTCCGGTGGTTTTCGTGCCCGGAAAGCCGGTTCTGACGGAGACGGCGCGCGGGCTGCTCCCGCGCTCCGTCCCGCACATCGACGCCGCCGTCAACGCGGGCCGGGCCGCCCTGCTCGTCGAGGCCCTGACACGGCGCCCCGAACTGCTGCTGCCCGCCACCGAGGACCGCCTGCACCAGGAGTACCGCGCCCCCGCCATGCCCGAGAGCACGGCGCTGGTGGAGCGGCTGCGGGCCGAGGGTGTCCCGGCGGTCATCTCCGGCGCCGGACCGACGGTCATGGCGCTGACCGACGAGGGCACCGCCGACAAGGTCGAGGCCCTGGCGGGCGCGGACTGGGCCGCGAACCGGCTGAGCCTCGACGCACAGGGCGCGAGCGTTCTGCCGCTCGCGGCCCCCGGCGACTTTTGAAAGCACTCGGTTGCCGGATTTGGAGAGGGGGAATGTTTGTTGGATCCGGTAGTGTTAACCTCAAGTCTGCACCCGACCCCACCATGGCGAGGTGCCTCGTGTCCCCGTCCGGGACAGACATTCTTCCGGGAGCCCCCCAAGCCGCACTGTGTTTCGTACGTCGGACCGTACGCCGTACGCGGACACTGAGCGGGGCGCAGGGCACGCTCCGGAACCGGTGCGACCACGCCGCGTGACACTGACACTGGGTGCCACGGCTCAAGGAAGCGCCATCACCAGATTCCTCCGCCGCTTAGGCGGACCACCGCCCCGGCACGGTTCACACCACACGGACCGAAGTCGGACAGCACAACCGGTCGCCGAGCCAGACAGGCCGACGTCCGCTCCAGGGAAGGACCCTTCGTGAGCGACACCACCGATCTGATGGGCGCACGTGTCGAGGAGACAGCTGCCGCGCCCGCCACGGACGCCTCCGCGCCTGCCGCCGGTGCCGGCTCCCGGCGGCGCCGCGGTACCGGCCTCGAGGGCATGGTGCTGGCCGAGCTGCAGCAGGTCGCATCCGGCCTCGGCATCAAGGGCACGGCGCGTATGCGCAAGAGCCAGCTGATCGAGGTCATCAAGGAGGCGCAGGCGTCCGGCGGCGCCGCTCCGGCCGCGAAGGCCGACGCCCCCGCCGAGACCAAGCCGAAGCGCCGCGCCACCTCCCGGACCCGTACGGGGGACAACGCCGAGAAGGCGGAGAAGAAGGCGGACGCGAAGCAGGCCTCCGAGGCCCCCGCCGAGAAGGCCGACAAGGCCGAGAAGGCCGTGGCCCAGCAGCAGATCGAGATTCCCGGCCAGCCCGCCAGCAACGACGAGCCCTCCGAGCGCCGCCGTCGCCGTGCCACCGCCGACGCCGGATCCCCGGCCTCCGCCGCCGAGACGGTCGCCGCCGAGGCGAAGAACGACGCCAAGGCCGAGGCGCCGGCGCAGCAGTCGCAGCAGCAGTCCCAGAGCGACGCCAAGTCCGACGGCGACGGTGGCGAGGGCCGCCGCCGCGACCGCCGTGACCGCGGCCGGGACCGTGACCGCGGCGGCCGGGGCAAGGGCGACGACCAGCAGGGCGGCCAGCGCGGCCAGCAGCAGGGCCAGCAGCAGGGCGGCGGTGGCGGTCGTCAGGACCGCGGCCAGCAGCAGCAGGACGACGACGACTTCGAGGGCGGCCGCCGTGGCCGTCGCGGGCGTTACCGTGACCGCCGTGGCCGTCGCGGCCGCGACGACGTGCAGGAGCCGCAGATCACCGAGGACGACGTCCTGATCCCCGTCGCGGGCATCCTGGACATCCTCGACAACTACGCCTTCATCCGCACGTCCGGCTACCTGCCCGGCCCGAACGACGTGTACGTCTCCCTCGCCCAGGTCCGTAAGAACGGCCTGCGCAAGGGTGACCACATCACCGGTGCCGTCCGTCAGCCGAAGGAGGGCGAGCGCCGCGAGAAGTTCAACGCGCTGGTCCGCCTGGACTCCGTCAACGGCATGGCGCCCGAATCCGGGCGCGGGCGGCCGGAGTTCAACAAGCTGACGCCGCTGTACCCGCAGGACCGGCTCCGCCTGGAGACCGACCCGGGCGTGCTGACCACCCGCATCATCGACCTCGTGTCGCCGATCGGTAAGGGCCAGCGCGGTCTGATCGTGGCCCCGCCGAAGACCGGCAAGACCATGATCATGCAGGCGATCGCCAACGCGATCACGCACAACAACCCCGAGTGCCACCTGATGGTCGTCCTGGTCGACGAGCGTCCGGAAGAGGTCACCGACATGCAGCGGTCGGTGAAGGGCGAGGTCATCTCCTCGACCTTCGACCGCCCGGCCGAGGACCACACGACGGTCGCCGAGCTCGCCATCGAGCGCGCCAAGCGGCTGGTCGAGCTCGGGCACGACGTGGTCGTCCTGCTGGACTCCATCACGCGTCTGGGCCGTGCCTACAACCTGGCCGCGCCCGCCTCCGGCCGCATCCTGTCCGGTGGTGTCGACTCGACCGCCCTGTACCCGCCGAAGCGCTTCTTCGGTGCGGCCCGCAACATCGAGGACGGCGGCTCGCTGACCATCCTCGCCACCGCGCTGGTGGACACCGGGTCCCGCATGGACGAGGTGATCTTCGAGGAGTTCAAGGGCACCGGCAACGCGGAGCTCAAGCTCGACCGCAAGCTCGCCGACAAGCGCATCTTCCCGGCGGTGGACGTGGACGCGTCCGGTACCCGTAAGGAAGAGATCCTGCTCGGCAGCGACGAGCTCGCCATCACCTGGAAGCTGCGCCGTGTGCTGCACGCACTCGACCAGCAGCAGGCGATCGAGCTGCTCCTGGACAAGATGAAGCAGACGAAGTCGAACGCCGAGTTCCTGATGCAGATCCAGAAGACGACGCCGATGCCGGGCAACGGCGACTAGGCACCGTCTGACAGAAAGGGCCGCCCCCGTCCGGAACAGGACGGGGGCGGCCCTTTGTGGTGTTCGTGTGCAGGTAGGATCACGCTCTTCGAACATGTGATCCCGAGGGGGGACATTCGTGGGTACATCCATGCCTGGGGGCGGGCGCCACAGACGCCGGATACGCATCGCACTGCCCGTGGCCGCGGCCGGTGTCGCGGCTGCCGTGGCCGCCGCGCTGCTGACGACGTCCGCCGGCGCGGCCACCCCGCTGCCGCAACCGACGATCAAGCCCGCCACCGGCTCGCCGTCGCCCGCCGAGCTGGAGAAGCGCGTCGCGGGCGCCCTGGCCGGCGACGACACCGCCGGCAGGACGAGCAAGGCGTCGCTGAGCGCGAGCACGACCGAGGGCCGTATCGACCCGAAGGTCATCGGCGGCAGCCAGACCACCATCACCTCGGCCCCGTGGATGGCGCAGCTCCACTACTTCGACGACCGGGGCACGTCCGGCACCGGCGACGACATCGGCTTCTTCTGCGGCGGCGCCGTCGTCGCGCCGACGAAGATCCTCACCGCGGCGCACTGCGTCAAGGGCTACGACTGGAACGCCAACGGCGCCGTCGTCACCGGCACCGCCCAGCTGCCCTCGGCCGACGGCACCGACCTGCACGGCGGCACCGTCACCGCCGTCTGGCGGCAGTGGAACCACCCGTCGTACAACGCGACGACCATCGACAACGACATCGCGGTGCTCACCCTGCCCGAGCCGGTCAAGGCCAAGACGATCCGGATGACGACGTCCGGTGACACCGCCTCGTACAAGGCCGGCACCAGCGCCAAGGTCTACGGCTGGGGCCGCACCAGCTCCACCAGCGACGACATCTCCGAGCGGCTGAAGACGGCCACGCTGCCCCTCCAGTCCGACACCACCTGCGCCGGCGCGTACGGCAGGGACTTCGTCAAGGGCCACATGGTCTGCGCGGGCAAGCCCGCCACCGGCAGTGACTCGGGCACCACCTCCGCCTGCAACGGCGACTCGGGCGGCCCGCTGGTCGTCAACAACCGCATCGTCGGTGTCGTGTCCTGGGGCGTGACCGACTGCGTCGCGAAGGGCGCCTACAGCGTCTTCAGCAAGGTCAGCACCTACGTCGGCGCCGCCTATCCGCGCGTCGACGACACCAACATCAGCGGTGACCACAAGGCCGACCTGTGGGTGCGCAACGCGTCGACCAAGACCGGCTACTCCAAGGACTCCAAGGGCACGTCGTTCGCCGCCCGCCAGTCCTGGGGCAACTGGAACGGCTTCAACGTCGTCCTGCAGACCGACCTCGACCGCGACGGCTACCAGGACCTGGTCTACCGGCGCAGCAGCGACGGCGACCTCTTCTGGACCCACTTCGTGCTCGCCGACAACGCCTGGTCCACCAAGAAGATCGCCGACAACTGGAAGACCCGCACCCGCGTCATCACCCCCGGTGACGTCACCGGCGACTACCTGCCCGACCTGCTCTCGGTCGACTCCGCGGGCGTGCTGTGGATCTACCCGGGCAACGGCAACGGCACCTTCGCGGCCCGTGTGAAGGCCGGCTCCGGCTGGAACCAGTACAACTCCGTCCGTGGCAAGGGCGACTTCACCGGCGATGGCAAGACCGACCTCATCGCCCGCAGCAAGTCGGGCAGCCACATCTACCTCTACAAGGGCACCGGCAAGTCCGGCTCCGGCGCCTTCTCGGCCCGGGTCAAGGTGCGCTCCTGGGGCGGCTACAACGCCTTCGACGCGACCGGCGACATCACCGGCGACGGCAAGGCCGACTTCCTGGCCCGCACCCCCGGCGGCACGCTCTATCTGTACCCGGGCACCGGCAAGGCGACCAGCGAGATCTTTGCCACAAGAAAGTCCGTAGGTACCGATTTCAAGCAGTACGACATCTTCGGCTGAAACCGCAGGTGAGCGGGATACACCCCGCTGTGACGAACACGGACTGTGCCCACCGCCGCACGCGGTGGGCACAGTCCGTTGTGCAACCCTTTCCCGAGTTTCCCCGTCTGACCAGGCGGAGCGACGATGGTGCCAGGGGGCAGTCCCCCGACCGAGTACGCCTGGCACCGACCGCAGGGGGTAATCGACCGAAGACGAGCCGAGGAGCACATGTCTGCCGAGAGCACGCCGGGTCCGGGTATACCGGGCGAGACCGGCACCACCGGATCGCGCCGAGCCAAGGGCCGACGCCGCAAGCCCCGCAAGCGTCACAAGGGCATGATGATCATGGCCTGGACCGCGGCGGGCATCGTCGTCCTGGGCGGGACCGGGGCGGGGTACGTGTACTTCAAGCTCAACGGCAACCTCAAGAGCGTCGACATCGACCAGGCCCTCGGCACCGACCGGCCCAAGAAGGCCGACAACGGCTCCGAGAACATCCTCGTCCTCGGCTCCGACACCCGCGCCGGCGGCAACAAGAAGCTCGGCGGCGGCACCGACGACGGCAGCGCCCGCTCCGACACGGCGATGATCGTGCACGTCAACAAGGGCCACAAGAAGGCCAGCGTGGTCTCCATCCCGCGTGACACCCTCATCGACCGGCCCTCCTGCACGGACACCAAGGGCAAGCAGTACCCCGCCGCGAACGGCGTGATGTTCAACTCCGCGTACTCCACGGGCGGGGCCGCCTGCGCCGTGAAGACCGTCGAGTCGATCACCGATCTGCGCATGGACCACTACCTGGAGGTCGACTTCGCCGGCTTCCAGACGCTCATCGACGACCTCGGCGGCGTCGAGGTGACCACGACGAAGCGCATCGACGACCCCGACAGCCACCTGAAGCTGAAGGCGGGCACCCACAGACTCGACGGCGAGCAGGCCCTCGGCCTGGTCCGCACCCGGCACGGCGTGGGCGACGGCTCCGACCTGGGCCGCATCCAGCTCCAGCAGGCCTTCATCAAGGCCCTGCTCAACCAGGTCAAGGACGTCGGCGTCTTCTCCAACCCGAAGAAGCTCTACGACCTCGCGGAAACCGCGACCAAGACGGTGACGGCCGACTCCGACCTCGGCTCGGTCAACAAGCTCGCGTCCTTCGCGAACGGCCTCAAGGGCATCACCCCGTCGAACATGAACATGGTCACGATGCCGGTCGCCTACGACCCCGCCGACCCCAACCGAGTCCTCCTCCAGGAAAAGCAGGCCGACCAGATCTGGAAGGCCCTGGAACACGACAAGCCGATCCCGAAGAGCGCGACCAAGGGCTCGGCAACCGGTGAAGCGAACGGCGTGGTGTCGTCCTCTTAGGGGCGCGGGGAACTGCGCGAGCAACCCAATCCGGCCCGCAGGGAACAAACAACGGCAACCCCCGGTTTTGGGGGATGGCCCCAGTCCTGGCAGACTGGTACGTCGGCTCCGGTTCACGCCCCCGCACCCCGCGGCAGCGACCCGGCGCCCTCCCGAACCTAGGAGACACCTTGAAGCGCGACATCCACCCCGAGTACGTCGAGACGCAGGTCAGCTGCACCTGCGGCGCGTCGTTCACCACTCGCAGCACCATCGAGTCCGGCACCATCCGTGCCGACGTCTGCTCCGAGTGCCACCCGTTCTACACGGGCAAGCAGAAGATCCTCGACACCGGTGGCCGTGTGGCCCGCTTCGAGGCCCGCTTCGGCAAGGCCGCCGGCTCCAAGAAGTAGCGAGCCTCAATTCGCCGGTCCACGGACGCGCCCCCTCACCGGGCGCTCCGGGACCGGCGTTTTTGGTCGCCCGCCCTTCACCCCCGTCCGTACACAGGAGCCCAAGATGTTCGAGGCCGTCGAGGAACTCGTCGCCGAGCACGCCGACCTGGAGAAGAAGCTCGCCGACCCGTCGGTGCACTCCGACCAGGCCAACGCGCGCAAGCTGAACAAGCGTTACGCCGAGCTCACCCCGATCGTCGCCACGTACCGCTCCTGGACGCAGACGGGCGACGACGCCGAGACCGCGCGCGAACTGGCCGCCGACGACCCCGACTTCGCGGCCGAGGTCAAGGACCTGGAGCGGCGGCGCGAGGAGCTCACGGAGAAGCTGCGCCTTCTCCTCGTCCCGCGCGACCCCAGTGACGACAAGGACGTCATCCTCGAGATCAAGGCCGGCGCGGGCGGCGACGAGTCGGCGCTGTTCGCCGGCGACCTGCTGCGCATGTATCTGCGCTACGCCGAGCGGGTCGGCTGGAAGACCGAGATCATCGACGCCACCGAGTCCGAGCTGGGCGGCTACAAGGACGTCCAGGTCGCCGTGAAGACCAAGGGCGGCCAGGGCGCCACCGAGCCCGGGCAGGGCGTCTGGGCGCGGCTGAAGTACGAGGGGGGCGTGCACCGCGTGCAGCGGGTGCCGGCCACGGAGTCCCAGGGCCGTATCCACACCTCCGCCGCCGGTGTGCTGGTCACCCCGGAGGCCGAGGAGGTCGACGTGGAGATCAACCCCAACGACCTCCGGATCGACGTCTACCGCTCCTCGGGGCCGGGCGGACAGTCCGTCAACACCACCGACTCCGCCGTGCGCATCACGCACATTCCCACCGGAGTCGTCGCCTCCTGTCAGAACGAGAAGAGCCAGCTGCAGAACAAGGAGCAGGCACTGCGTATCCTGCGCTCGAGGCTGCTTGCCGCGGCGCAGGAGGAGGCGGAGAGGGAGGCCGCCGACGCCCGCCGCAGCCAGGTCCGCACCGTCGACCGCTCCGAGAAGATCCGCACGTACAACTTCCCGGAGAACCGCATCTCGGACCACCGCGTCGGCTTCAAGGCGTACAACCTGGACCAGGTCCTGGACGGCGACCTCGCCGCGGTGATCCAGGCCTGTGTCGACGCGGACTCGGCGGCCAAGCTGGCCGCTGCATAAGCACGTAGGAGTACTGAGTACCGGAGGACTTGCGTGAACCTGCTGCTCGCGGAGGTGGCCCAGGCCACCCAGCGGCTCGCCGACGCCGGCGTGCCCTCGCCGCGCACCGACGCGGAGGAACTCGCCGCGTTCGTACACGGCGTCAAGCGCGGCGAGCTGCACTCCGTCAAGGACTCCGACTTCGACGCCCGTTACTGGGAGGTCATCGCCCGCCGCGAGGCCCGCGAGCCGCTCCAGCACATCACCGGGCGGGCCTACTTCCGGTACCTGGAACTCCAGGTGGGCCCCGGGGTGTTCGTGCCGCGCCCCGAGACCGAGTCCGTGGTCGGCTGGGCCATAGACGCCGTACGGGCCATGGACGTCGTAGAGCCGTGCATCGTCGACCTGTGCACCGGCTCCGGCGCCATCGCGCTCGCCCTCGCCCAGGAGGTGCCGCGCTCGCGGGTGTACGCCGTGGAGCTGTCCGAGGACGCCCTGCGGTGGACCCGCAAGAACGTGGAGGGCTCCAGGGTCGAGCTGCGCCAGGGAGACGCCCTGACGGCCTTCCCGGACCTGGACGGCCAGGTCGACCTGGTCATCACCAACCCGCCGTACATCCCGCTCACCGAGTGGGAGTACGTCGCTCCGGAGGCGCGGGACTACGACCCCGACCTGGCCCTCTTCTCCGGCGAGGACGGCCTCGACCTCATCCGCGGCCTGGAACGCACCGCGCACCGGCTGCTGCGCCCCGGCGGCGTCGTGGTCGTGGAGCACGCCGACACCCAGGGCGGACAGGTGCCGTGGATCTTCACCGAGGAGCGGGGCTGGGCCGACGCGGCCGACCATCCGGACCTCAACAAGCGCCCGCGTTTCGCCACGGCCCGCAAGGCGCTTCCGTGAGCACCCCGATCACCCCACAGTCTTCGCAGTCTTCATCCCAGCAGCACGTGTACGAGGAGGCCAGCTAAAGATGGCACGGCGATACGACACCAACGACGCGACCGACCGCGTGACCGGTCTGCGTGAGGCAGCGTCCGCCGTCCGCCGTGGCGAGCTCGTGGTGCTGCCGACGGACACGGTGTACGGCATCGGCGCCGACGCGTTCTCCTCGGAGGCCGTCGCCGACCTGCTGGACGCGAAGGGCCGGGGCCGCAACATGCCCACCCCGGTCCTCATCGGCTCCCCGAACACCCTGCACGGGCTCGTCACGGACTTCTCCGAGCTGGCCTGGGAGCTCGTCGACGCCTTCTGGCCGGGCGCCCTCACTCTCGTCGCCAAGCACCAGCCGTCCCTCCAGTGGGACCTCGGGGACACCCGTGGCACCGTCGCCGTGCGCATGCCGCTGCACCCGGTCGCCATCGAGCTGCTCACCGAGGTCGGCCCGATGGCCGTGTCGTCCGCCAACCTCACCGGCCACCCGGCGCCGGAGGACTGCGACGCCGCGCAGGAGATGCTCGGCGACTCCGTCTCCGTCTACCTCGACGGCGGCCCGACCCCCGGCAACGTGCCGTCGTCGATCGTTGACGTGACCCGTGAGGTGCCGCTGCTGCTGCGCGCGGGCGCGATCTCCGCGGACGAGCTCCGAAAGGTCGTACCCGACCTCGAGGTGGCGAATTGACGGCCCCTGGAGCGGGGCGTGGCATAGGCAACGGGGAAAGCGCGGCGGAGATCACGACGACGTTCGTGGGGCTTCCGCGTGACAGCTTCCGCATCCTCCACGTCAGTACCGGCAATGTGTGCCGCTCGCCCATCACCGAGCGGCTGACCCGTCATGCCGTGCGGGAGCGGCTGGGGATCCTGGGCGGCGGGCTGATCGTGGAGAGCGCGGGCACCTGGGGCCACGAGGGCGCGCCCATGGAGTCGCACGCGGAGACCGTCCTCGCCGACTTCGGCGCGGACGCCTCCGGCTTCACCGGGCGTGAACTGCTCGACGAGCACGTGATCCGCGCCGATCTGGTGCTGACCGCCACCCGGGACCACCGGGCGCAGGTCATCTCGATGGGGCACTCGGCGGGCCTGCGGACCTTCACGCTCAAGGAGTTCACCCGTCTGGTGAAGGCCATCGACCCGGCGACCCTGCCGCCTCTGGAGGAGGGTGTGGTCATCCGCGCGCGTGCGCTGGTGCGTGCCGCGGCGGCTCTACGCGGGTGGCTCCTGGCGCCGAACGCCGAGGCGGACGAGGTGTACGACCCGTACGGGGCGCCCCTGACGTTCTTCCGGTCCATCGGGGACGAGATACACCAGGCACTCGATCCGGTGGTCACGGCCCTCACGGGTGTCCCCGCAAAGGCGTAGCAGCCGAGCGCCCCGGGGGCACCGGGCCTACATTGGACGTACGTCACCGTCGACGCCGCCCGGAGCCCATCATGACGGTCACCCCTGCCATCGAGGCCGACGTCCTGCGCCACCAGGACCCCGAGCTCGCCGACGTGCTGCTCGCGGAGCGGGAGCGGCAGTCGACGACGCTCCAGCTGATCGCCGCCGAGAACTTCACCTCGCCGGCCGTGCTGGCGGCCCTCGGCTCGCCGCTGGCCAACAAGTACGCCGAGGGCTACCCGGGGGCTCGGCACCACGGCGGCTGCGAGATCGCCGATGTCGCCGAGCGCCTCGCCGTGGACCGGGCCAGGGCCCTGTTCGGCGCCGACCACGTCAACGTCCAGCCGCACTCGGGCTCTTCGGCGGTGCTGGCCGCCTACGCCGCCCTGCTCCGCCCCGGCGACACCGTCCTCGCCCTCGGCCTGCCCCACGGCGGCCACCTCACCCACGGCTCGCCCGCCAACTTCTCCGGCCGCTGGTTCGACTTCGCCGGCTACGGCGTGGAGGCCGAGTCCGGGTTCATAGACCACGAGCAGGTGCGCACCCTGGCCCGGACGCGCCGGCCCAAGGCGATCGTGTGCGGTTCGATCGCCTATCCCCGGCACATCGACTACGCGTTCTTCCGCGAGGTCGCCGACGAGGCGGGCGCCTACCTCGTCGCGGACGCCGCGCACCCCATCGGGCTCGTCGCCGGGAGAGCGGCGCCGAACCCGGTGCCGTACGCGGACATCGTCTGCGCGACCACCCACAAGGTGCTGCGCGGCCCGCGCGGCGGCATGATCCTGTGCCGCGCGGAGCTGGCCGAGCGGGTGGACCGGGCCGTGTTTCCTTTCACACAGGGCGGCGCGCAGATGCACACCATCGCCGCCAAGGCGGTCGCGTTCGGGGAGGCGGCAACACCGGCGTTCGTCGCGTACGCCCATCAGGTGGTCGCCAATGCGAGGGTTCTCGCGGCCCGGCTGGCCGCCGAGGGCCTGGTCGTCACCACCGGTGGCACCGACACCCATCTCATCACCGCCGACCCGGCACCCCTGGGCGTCGACGGACGCACCGCCCGCGGCCGTCTCGCCGCGGCCGGCCTGGTCCTGGACTGCTGTGCGCTTCCTCACGGCGACGCCCGGGGCCTCAGGCTGGGCACGGCCGCGGTCACCACGCAGGGAATGGGAGAAGCCGAGATGGCGAGGATCGCCAAGCTGCTCGCGGGGGTGCTCAGGGGCGTGACCGAGACCGCGAGGGCACGTGAAGAAGTGCGGGAGCTGGCCGGTGGATTTCCGCCGTATCCGCGCTGAGTGGGGGTAGACGCACCGGGGTGCACAGCCACTCGTGCAACCATCGTCGCTACCCGGAAGTCCCCACCCATATGCGCGCATCGCTAGGGTGTGGGGCTGTGATGGCCAGCGAGACCTGTGGGGAAGCCCGTGCGTGAATACCTGCTGACGCTCTGCATCACGGCCGCGGTGACGTATCTGCTGACAGGGCCGGTACGGAAATTCGCGATCGTGGCCGGAGCGATGCCGGAGATCCGGGCACGTGATGTGCACCGGGAACCTACTCCGCGGCTCGGCGGGATCGCGATGTTCTTCGGCCTGTGCGCCGGTCTGCTGGTCGCCGACCATCTGACCAACCTCAGCCAGGTCTTCGAGACATCGAACGAACCCCGGGCGCTGCTGTCCGGGGCGGCGCTGATCTGGCTGATCGGTGTGCTGGACGACAAGTTCGAGCTGGGCGCCCTGATCAAGCTGGGCGGCCAGATGATCGCGGCCGGCGTCATGATCCTGCAGGGCCTGACCATTCTGTGGCTGCCCGTCCCCGGCGTCGGAACGGTGTCCGTCACTCCGTGGCAGGGCAACCTGCTCACCGTGGCTCTCGTGGTCGTCACCATCAACGCGGTCAACTTCGTCGACGGCTTGGACGGCTTGGCGGCAGGGATGGTGTGCATCGCCGCAGCGGCGTTCTTCCTGTACACCTACCGGATCTGGTACGGCTACGGTGCCGAGGCGGCTGCCCCCGCGACCTTGTTCTCCGCGGTGCTCATGGGGATGTGCCTCGGCTTCCTGCCGCACAACATGCACCCAGCCCGCATCTTCATGGGCGACTCCGGGTCCATGCTGATCGGTCTGGTCCTTGCGGCGAGTGCCGTGTCCGTCACCGGCCAGTTGGACGTCGAGGCACTCAACGTCAACCTCGGCGGTGACCGGGAAACGACCCACGCGATGCTTCCCGTCTTCATCCCCCTGCTGATGCCGTTGACGATCATCGCGATCCCTGCCGCCGACCTGATCCTGGCCATCGTGCGGCGCACGTGGAAGGGCCAGTCGCCGTTCGCCGCCGACCGCGGCCACCTGCACCACCGCCTGCTGGAGATCGGCCACTCGCACAGCCGCGCGGTGCTGATCATGTACTTCTGGTCGGCGCTGATCGCCTTCGGGGCGCTCGCCTACTCGGTCAACTCGGCGTCCATGTGGATCGTGCTCGGCGTCGTGTTCCTCAGCGCGATCGGCCTCCTGCTGCTTCTGCTGCCGCGCTTCACGCCGCGCGCCCCGCGCTGGATGGAGCGCTTCGTGCCGCCGCGCTACCGGCGCCGTGTCTCGGTCGCCGCGCTGGCACCCGAGGCCTCGACGCCGGCGTCCGCGGCGGCGGCCGTGTCAGGGGTCTCCGGGGTCTCCGGTGTCAACGGGGCGACCGCCATCGGCCCCCGTTCGCGTCTGGCCGACCGGCGCAAGGCCGGGACAAGGTAAGAATCTGACTAGAGCATTGCCAAGTCGTGGGGTTGTGATGGGGGAGCGAAGCGCCCCAATACCAGACAAGTCGACGCCGTTCTTGCACAGACGCGCAGCTTCACTCTCATGTGTGACTGCTCGCACACCCCCAGGTAAAGACTGCATCAAATAGTTTGTGATACGGTTCACGAGAACCCCCGGATAGAGCCGAAGGACCGCAGTGCGACGGTCCATTGGCGTGAGGACTCCACTCAGCCCGGGACTACGCTCGTCCATGACGACACCCCTGCCCCCTGCGAAAGCGGAGTTGCCGCCATGCCGTCCAATGACGCCCGGAACCTCTTGCAGTGCGCTGTGCCCACAGCGGCTGCCGGTGCGGTAGCGGTCGCCGTCAGCGGCGTGGTGGCCGGAGGCAAGGGAGCCATCGGAGCGGCCGTCGGCACCCTGCTCGCCATCCTCTTCATGGGGGTCGGTCTGTACGTTCTGCAGTGGACGGCAAAAACGCTCCCGCAGTTGTTCCAGGCCATGGGGCTGATGCTTTATATGGCTCAGCTCCTGCTGCTCCTGATCTTCGTGGCCCTCTTCAAGGACACCTCTCTCTTCAACGCGAAGACGTTCGCCGTAGGCATCGTCGTCGCGACCGTCGTGTGGATGGCCGCGCAGGCTCGTGCGCATATGAAGGCCAAGATCTTCTACATCGACCCGGACTCCGAGAAGAGCGAGAAGCCCGAGAAGACCGGGTCATCGTCGTGACGAGTAGGGGCGCGATAAAGAGCACGGAGAACTCCTGCTATCGTCCGGTGCCAACTGCGGCATCGCGGGCGCGGGCATCTGAGCTGACGCCTGCTCGAACGCGAGGCTCGATGCCCCAAAGCCGCCCTCACATCCGTAACACCAGTCCAGTGCCGATCCGCGGCTGCGCGCCGCGCCGACACAACGAGGTTGCCGTACCCATGCGTCACGCCGAAGGAGCCCCCGGTGAGTGCTGACCAGACCCAGCTCGCCTTTGACTGGAGCTGTCGGATCATGTCCGACGGGTGTGGTTTTCCGGCACCGGGCCTGCACTCGTTCCTCTTCAAGCCGATCGCCACGGTCGGGGGGTTCGAGTTCAACAAGGTGATGCTGCTCGCGCTCATCACCACCGTCCTCGTCATCGGCTTCTTCTATGCGGCCTTCGGCAAAGCCAAGGTGGTGCCGGGCAAGCTGCAGATGGTCGGTGAGGCCGGCTACGACTTCGTCCGCCGCGGCATCGTCTACGAGACGCTCGGCAAGCGCGAGGGCGAGAAGTACGTCCCGTTCATGGTCTCGCTGTTCTTCTTCATCTGGATCATGAACATCTGGTCCGTGATCCCGCTGGCGCAGTTCCCGGTGTCGTCGATCATCGCGTTCCCGGCGGTCCTGGCCGCGATCGTCTACGTGACCTGGGTCTCGCTGACCTTCAAGCGGCACGGCTTCGTCGGGTTCTTCAAGAACGTCACCGGCTACGACAAGTCGCTCGGCCCGGTGCTGCCGCTCGTGATGGTCATCGAGTTCTTCTCGAACCTGCTCGTCCGGCCGTTCACGCACGCGGTGCGACTCTTCGCCAACATGTTCGCCGGCCACCTGATGCTGGTCATGTTCACCGTCGCGTCCTGGTACCTGCTGAACAGCTGGATGGTCCCGGCGGCCGGTGTCTCCTTCGTGATGACCATCGCCATGATCGGCTTCGAGCTTTTCGTGCAGGCCGTCCAGGCGTACGTCTTCGTACTCCTCGCCTGCACGTACATCCAGGGCGCTCTCGCTGAGCATCACTGAGCCCCACCCCACCCCCGGTCGTCCGGTGGCCAACCCCCACCGGTCCGTTAAGAGAAGGAAGATTCAGCATGGCTGCCACTGAGACCCTTGCCGCTGTCTCCGGTTCCATCGGTTCCGTCGGTTACGGCCTCTCGGCTATCGGCCCCGGCATCGGCGTCGGCATCATCTTCGGCAACGGCACCCAGGCCCTCGCCCGCCAGCCCGAGGCCGCCGGCCTGATCCGTGCCAACCAGATCCTGGGCTTCGCGTTCTGTGAGGCGCTCGCCCTCATCGGCATCGTCATGCCGTTCGTCTTCGGTATTGACTAAAGATTCCCTACCGACAGGCATAGACGAAAGGCACTGATGTGATCGCCAACCTGGTGCAGCTGGCGGCCGAGGAAGAGCAGAACCCGCTCATTCCTCCGGGCCCCGAGCTGCTCGTCGGCACCATCGCCTTCGCCATCGTGTTCTTCTTCTTCTGGAAGAAGCTGCTTCCGAACATCAACAAGGTTCTGGAGGAGCGCCGCGCGGCGATCGAAGGCGGTATCGAAGAGGCCGAGACCATGAAGGTCGAGGCCCAGAGCGTCCTTGAGCAGTACAAGGCACAGCTCGCCGAGGCCCGGCACGAGGCCGCGCGTCTGCGCCAGGAGGCGCAGGAGCAGGGCGCCACGCTCATCGCCGAGATGCGGGCCGAGGGCCAGCGTCAGCGCGAGGAGATCGTCGCCGCCGGTCACTCGCAGATCGAGGCAGACCGCAAGGCCGCCGCGTCCGCGCTGCGTCAGGACGTCGGCAAGCTCGCCACCGACCTGGCCGGCAAGCTCGTCGGGGAGTCCCTCGAGGACCACGCCCGCCAGAGCCGCGTGATCGACCGGTTCCTCGACGACCTCGAGGAGAAGGCCGAGGCCGGGCGATGAACGGAGCGAGCCGCGAGGCCCTGGCAGCCGCACGAGAGCGTCTCGACGCGCTGACGGACTCCACGTCCGTCGACGCGGGCTCGCTCGCCGACGAGCTGGCCGCCGTCACCGCTCTGCTCCACCGCGAGGTATCGCTGCGTCGGGTCCTCACCGACCCGGCGCAGGACGGCGAGGCGAAGGCCGAGCTGGCCCAGCGTCTCCTCGGCACCCAGGTCAGCGGCCCGGCCGCCGACCTGGTCGCCGGCATGGTGCGCTCCCGCTGGTCGCAGTCGCGCGACCTGGTGGACGCGCTGGAGCAGCTGGCCGACACCGCCGACCTCACCGCCGCGCAGAAGGCCGGCAAGCTCGACGACGTCGAGGACGAGCTGTTCCGGTTCGGCCGGATCGTCTCCGGCAGCACCGGGCTGCGTGCCGCGCTGACCGACCGGAAGGCCACCACCTCGGCCAAGAGCGAGCTGCTGCGCAGCCTGCTCGGAGGCAGGGCGCAGTCGGCCACCGAGCGTCTGGTGACGCGCCTTGTGACCGCGCCGCGGGGACGTAGCCTGGAGTCGGGACTGGAGTCCCTGTCCAAGCTCGCCGCCGAGCGCCGGGACCGCATGGTGGCCATCGTCACCTCGGCGGTGCCGCTGAGCGACCCGCAGAAGCGGCGCCTGGGTGCCGCCCTCGCGACGATCTACGGCCGTCAGATGCACCTCAACCTGGACGTGGACCCCGAGGTCCTCGGCGGAATCCGGGTGCAGGTCGGCGACGAGGTCATCAACGGCTCCCTCGCGGACCGGCTGGAGGACGCGAGCCGCCGTCTGGCGAGCTGAGCAGCAACTCAATAGCACCACGTACTTACGACGGCCCTGGTTGGGCCGTGCAGAAGAATCCTGGGGGTCGCCCCCAGACCCCCAAAGAAACTTCGGGCCCAACAAGGAGAGCAGGGAACCCAGATGGCGGAGCTCACGATCCGGCCGGAGGAGATCCGGGACGCGCTGGAGAACTTCGTCCAGGCGTACAAGCCGGACGCGGCCTCGCGCGAGGAGGTCGGTACGGTCACCTTTGCCGGTGACGGCATCGCGAAGGTCGAGGGTCTGCCCTCGGCCATGGCCAACGAGCTGCTGAAGTTCGAGGACGGCACCCTCGGCCTCGCCCTCAACCTCGAGGAGCGCGAGATCGGTGCCATCGTCCTCGGTGAGTTCAGCGGCATCGAGGAGGGGCAGCCGGTCTCGCGTACCGGTGAGGTTCTCTCCGTAGCGGTCGGCGAGGGCTACCTCGGCCGTGTGGTCGACCCCCTCGGCGCCCCGATCGACGGCCTCGGCGAGATCGAGACCCAGGGCCGCCGTGCCCTGGAGCTGCAGGCCCCCACGGTCATGGACCGCAAGTCGGTCCACCAGCCGATGGAGACCGGCTACAAGGCCGTCGACACCATGACCCCGATCGGCCGTGGCCAGCGTCAGCTGATCATCGGTGACCGCCAGACCGGCAAGACCGCCCTGGCCGTCGACACGATCATCAACCAGCGCGACAACTGGCGCTCGGGCGACCCGGAGAAGCAGGTCCGCTGCATCTACGTCGCCATCGGCCAGAAGGGCTCCACCATCGCCGGTGTGCGCGGCGCTCTGGAGGAGGCCGGCGCGCTGGAGTACACGACCATCGTCGCCGCCCCGGCGTCCGACCCGGCCGGCTTCAAGTACCTGGCGCCGTACACCGGTTCGGCCATCGGTCAGCAGTGGATGTACGAGGGCAAGCACGTCCTCATCATCTTCGACGACCTGTCGAAGCAGGCCGACGCCTACCGTGCCGTGTCGCTGCTGCTGCGCCGCCCGCCGGGCCGTGAGGCCTACCCGGGTGACGTCTTCTACCTGCACTCCCGTCTGCTGGAGCGCTGCGCCAAGCTCTCCGACGAGATGGGCGCCGGCTCGATGACCGGTCTGCCGATCGTCGAGACCAAGGCCAACGACGTCTCGGCGTTCATCCCGACCAACGTCATCTCCATCACCGACGGCCAGTGCTTCCTGGAGTCGGACCTGTTCAACGCCGGTCAGCGCCCCGCGCTGAACGTCGGTATCTCCGTCTCCCGAGTCGGTGGTTCCGCCCAGCACAGGGCGATCCGTCAGGTGTCCGGCCGCCTCCGCGTGGACCTCGCCCAGTTCCGTGAGCTGGAGGCGTTCGCCGCCTTCGGTTCCGACCTGGACGCCGCGTCGAAGTCGCAGCTCGAGCGTGGTCAGCGCATGGTCGAGCTGCTGAAGCAGCCGCAGTACCAGCCGATGGCCACCGAGGACCAGGTCGTCTCCATCTGGGCCGGCACCACCGGCAAGATGGACGAGGTCCCGGTCGTCGACATCCGCCGCTTCGAGAAGGAGCTGCTGGAGTACCTGCACCGCAAGGAGCAGGGCCTGCTGACCTCCATCCGCGAGGGCGGCAAGATGTCGGACGACACCCTCCAGGCCATGGCCGACGCCATCGCGGAGTTCAAGAAGCAGTTCGAGACCTCCGACGGCAAGCTGCTCGGCGAGGACACCCCGGCTGCCGGTAAGTGACGACGGAAGGGACCTGACTCATGGGAGCCCAGCTCCGGGTCTACAAGCGTCGCATCCGATCCGTCTCCGCGACCAAGAAGATCACGAAGGCGATGGAGATGATCGCCGCCTCGCGCGTCGTCAAGGCGCAGCGCAAGGTGGCGGCCTCCACCCCGTATGCGACCGAGCTCACCCGCGCGGTCAGCGCGGTCGCCACCGGTTCGAACACCAAGCACCCGCTGACCACGGAGGCGGAGAACCCGACCCGCGTCGCGGTCCTGCTCCTCACGAGCGACCGCGGTCTGGCCGGCGCCTTCAACTCCAACGCCATCAAGGCCGCGGAGAAGCTCACCGCGCAGCTCGAGGGTGAGGGCAAGGAGGTCGTCAACTACATCGTCGGCCGCCGCGGTCTCGCCCACTACAACTTCCGCGAGCGCAAGGTCGCGGAGTCGTTCACGGGCTTCACCGACGAGCCCTCGTACGCGGACGCCAAGAAGGTCGCGGCCCCGCTGATCGAGGCGATCGAGACGGAGACGGCCGAGGGCGGCGTGGACGAGCTCCACATCGTCTACACCGAGTTCGTGTCGATGATGACGCAGACGGCTGTCGAGGCGCGGCTGCTGCCGCTCAGCCTCGAAGAGGTCGCGGAAACGGATACATCTGCCGCTGACGCGGCGGGCAAGCCCAAGGGCGAGATCCTTCCGCTGTTCGACTTCGAGCCCTCGGCGGAGGACGTCCTGGACGCCCTGCTGCCGCGTTACGTGGAGAGCCGCATCTACAACGCGCTGCTCCAGTCGGCCGCCTCGAAGCACGCCGCCACGCGGCGCGCGATGAAGTCGGCAACCGACAACGCCGGTGATCTCATCGAGAACCTCACCCGGCTTGCCAACCAGGCCCGCCAGGCCGAAATCACCCAGGAAATCAGCGAGATCGTCGGTGGTGCCAGTGCCCTGGCCGACGCGACCGCGGGGAGTGACTGAAAATGACCACCACTGTTGAGACGGCCACGGCGACGGGCCGCGTCGCGCGGGTCATCGGCCCGGTCGTCGACGTGGAGTTCCCCGTCGACGCGATGCCGGACATCTACAACGCCCTTCACGTCGAGGTCGCCGACCCGGCGAAGGCGGGCGAGAAGAAGACGCTGACCCTCGAGGTCGCCCAGCACCTGGGTGACGGCCTGGTCCGCGCGATCTCCATGCAGCCCACCGACGGTCTGGTCCGCCAGGCCCCGGTGATCAACACCGGCGTGGGCATCTCCGTCCCGGTCGGCGACTTCACCAAGGGCAAGGTGTTCAACACCCTCGGTGAGGTGCTGAACACCGACGAGGAGTACGAGGGCGAGCGCTGGTCCATCCACCGCAAGGCCCCCGCGTTCGACCAGCTCGAGTCGAAGACCGAGATGTTCGAGACGGGCCTGAAGGTCGTCGACCTGCTCACCCCGTACGTCAAGGGCGGCAAGATCGGTCTGTTCGGTGGTGCCGGTGTCGGCAAGACCGTGCTGATCCAGGAAATGATCATGCGTGTCGCCAACCTCCACGAGGGCGTCTCCGTCTTCGCGGGCGTCGGTGAGCGCACCCGTGAGGGCAACGACCTCATCGCGGAGATGGAAGAGTCCGGCGTTCTGGACAAGACCGCCCTGGTCTTCGGCCAGATGGACGAGCCCCCGGGCACCCGTCTGCGCGTGGCCCTGGCCGGCCTGACGATGGCGGAGTACTTCCGTGACGTCCAGAAGCAGGACGTGCTGTTCTTCATCGACAACATCTTCCGCTTCACCCAGGCCGGTTCCGAGGTGTCGACCCTGCTCGGCCGTATGCCCTCCGCGGTGGGCTACCAGCCGAACCTGGCCGACGAGATGGGCACCCTGCAGGAGCGCATCACCTCGACCCGTGGTCACTCGATCACCTCGATGCAGGCGATCTACGTCCCCGCGGACGACCTGACCGACCCGGCCCCGGCCACCACCTTCGCCCACCTCGACGCGACGACGGTGCTCTCCCGTCCGATCTCCGAGAAGGGCATCTACCCGGCCGTGGACCCGCTGGACTCGACGTCCCGCATCCTCGACCCGCGGTACATCGCGGCGGACCACTACAACGCCGCGATGCGCGTGAAGAGCATCCTGCAGAAGTACAAGGACCTGCAGGACATCATCGCGATCCTCGGTATCGACGAGCTCGGCGAGGAGGACAAGCTCGTTGTCCACCGCGCCCGTCGCGTGGAGCGCTTCCTGTCCCAGAACACCCACGCCGCCAAGCAGTTCACCGGTGTGGACGGTTCGGACGTGCCGCTGGACGAGTCGATCGCCGCGTTCAACGCGATCTGCGACGGCGAGTACGACCACTTCCCGGAGCAGGCGTTCTTCATGTGCGGTGGTCTCGAGGACCTGAAGAACAACGCCAAGGAGCTGGGCGTCTCCTGACCCGAGCCGCGCTCGAGTCATGAGGGGGCGGGGTTCGTCCCGCCCCCTCTGCCACGCCTACTAGACTTGTAACCAACACCCGGCACTACCGCCGGGTGGTGACCCGAGGAGCCACCTTGGCTGCTGAGCTGCACGTCGCGCTGGTCGCCGCCGACCGTGAGGTCTGGTCCGGCCAGGCCACCCTGGTCGTCGCGCGCACCACGTCCGGCGACATCGGCGTCATGCCCGGTCACCAGCCGCTGCTCGGTGTGCTGGAGTCGGGCCCGGTGACCATCCGCACGAGCGATGGCGGGACGGTCGTCGCCGCGGTCCACGGCGGTTTCATCTCGTTCGCGGACGACAAGCTCTCGCTGCTCGCCGAAGTCGCCGAGCTGTCGGACGAGATCGATGTCCAGCGCGCTGAGCAGGAGCTCGAGCGCGCGAAGGCGGAGGACGACGCGGACGCCCAGCGCCGTGCGGACGTCCGTCTGCGTGCGGCCACGGCGGCGCGCTGACCCTGTCCGCCGTGTGAAGTCGTCACTCAGCCGCGGCTGGGTACCGGAGAGATCCGGACCCGGTCGCGGCTGAGGCAGATGTGGGAGTTTTTTCCGTTCCGTTACCTAGGAGACGAGGAGGTCGGTGTCGATGGTCCTCGCTCTGACTGTGTGCGGAATCGTGGTGGCGCTCGTGGTGGTGGGACTGTTCGTCTTCGGTCTGCGCCGCCGGCTCATCCAGCGTTCGGGCGGCACGTTCGACGCCAGCCTGCGCTGGGGCGTCCCGGAGCAGGGCGACACCAACGGCAAAGGGTGGGCGTACGGGGTGGCCCGGTACAACGGCGACCGTGTCGAGTGGTACCGCGTCTTCTCGTACTCGCCGCGCCCGCGCCGCATCCTGGAGCGTTCCGCGATCGAGGTGGCCGGCCGCCGGGTCCCTGAGGGCGAGGAGGAGCTGGCGCTGCTCTCCGACCATGTGATCCTGGCCTGTCTGCACCGGGGCTCGCGTCTCGAACTCGCGATGAGCGAAGACGCGCTGACCGGTTTCCTCGCGTGGCTTGAGGCAGCCCCGCCCGGTCAGCGTGTCAACGTGGCGTAACTCGCCGAACTGTCTTACGACAGGCCGTTGTTGATCGCTGTCACCAGCTCTCCGTTGCCGGTGTCGCCGCTGAACTCCCAGAAGAACGCGCCGCCGAGGCCCTGGTTCTTGGCCCAGCTCATCTTTCCGGCGATGGTCGACGGGGTGTCGTACGACCACCAGTTGCTGCCGCAGTGGGCGTACGCCGTGCCCGCGACGGTGCCCGTGACCGGGCAGGAGTTCTTGAGGACCTTGTAGTCCTCGATGCCCGCCTCATACGTGCCGGGAGCCGCGCCGGTCGCCGTTCCGCCCGGTGCCGACTGGGTGACGCCGGTCCAGCCGCGGCCGTAGAAGCCGATGCCGAGGAGCAGCTTGGCGGACGGGACGCCCTTCGCCTTCAGCTTGGCGATCGCGTCGGCCGAGTTGAAGCCGGCCTGGGGGATGCCGGGGTACGAGGTGAGCGGGGAGTGCGGGGCGGTCGGGCCGTCCTTGTCGAAGGCGCCGAAGTAGTCGTACGTCATCACGTTGTACCAGTCGAGGTACTGCGCTGCGCCGCCGTAGTCGGCCGCGTCGATCTTGCCGCCGGAGGAGCCGTCGGCGGTGATGGCCGCGGTGACCAGATAGTTCGAGCCGAACTCGGCGCGCAGCGCGGACATCAGGTTCCTGAAGGCCGCAGGTCCTGAGGTGTCGCAGGTCAGACCGCAGGCGTTGGGGTACTCCCAGTCGATGTCGATGCCGTCGAAGACGTCGGCCCAGCGCGGGTCCTCGACGACGGCCTTGCAGGACTTGGCGAACGCGGCGGCGTTCTGCGCGGCCTGGCCGAAGCCGCCCGAGTAGGTCCAGCCGCCGAAGGAGTACAGCACCTTGATGTGCGGGTACTTGGCCTTCAGCTGGCGCAGCTGGTTGAAGTTGCCGCGCAGCGGCTGGTCCCAGGTGTCGGCGGTGCCGCTGACGGACTGGTCGGCGGTGTAGGCCTTGTCGTAGGCGGCGTAGGTGTCGTCGACGGTGCACTGACCGTTCTTGACGTTGCCGAACGCGTAGTTGATGTGGGTGATCTTCGGGGCCGAGCCCGAGGACACCAGGTTCTTGACGTGGTAGTTGCGGCCGTAGACGCCCCACTCGGTGAAGTAGCCGAGCTTGACCTTGTCGCCGGTGGGAGGCTCGGTGGTACCGCCGGTGGTGCGCACCGCTCGGGCGCCGCTGACCGGGCCGGTCTGGTCGGCGGTGTCGCGGGCCTGCACGGTGTAGGAGTAGTCGGTGCCGGCGGTGAGGCCGGTGTTCGTGTACGACGTGGTCGTCACGGTGGCGACCTTGGCGCCGTCGCGCAGGACGTCGTAGTTCTTGATGCCCTTGTCGTCGGTGGCGGCGCTCCAGGACAGCTTCACCGAGGTGTTGGTGATGTCCGAGGCGCTGGGCGTGCCGGGGGCGCTGGGTGCGTTGTCGCCGGGTTCGGTGGTGCCGCCGTCACAGCTGCCGCTGTTCAGCTTGCAGTTCGCGGGGGAGCCGGAGCCGGTGCCGTTGAAGCCGAAGGAGACGGAGGCGCCGGGGGCGAGGGTGCCGTTCCAGGACTTGTTCTTGGCGGTCCAGTGGGTGCCGGAGGAGGTGACGTCGGCGTCCCAGGCGGAGGTGACGGACGTACCGGAGGGGAAGTCCCATTCGACGGTCCAGGAGCTGAGGGCGGTCGTGCCGGTGTTCTTCACCGTCCACTTGCCCTCGAAGCCGGAGCCCCAGTCCTGGGTCTTGGCGTAGGTGGCGGTCGCGGATGTCGCGGCCTCGGCGGGGCTCGCGAGGCCGACGAGACCGGCCAGCGGGAGCAACAGGGTCGCGAACCCTGCCGCGGCTCTGTGTCTGAAGCGCATGCTGCGCCTCCCTTGTGGGGTGGTCGGGGCGTGACTGAGCCTCACGTCCCTCATGGTGCGGTGAGAATAGAAAGGTCTGGACCACCGGTCAATAGGTCTGGACCACCACTCCCCACGGTCGGGTCAGATACCCAACTCCTGTGCCAGCACCGCCGCTTGCACCCGGCTGCGCAGCTCCAGCTTCGCCAGCAGCCTGCTGACATGGGTCTTCACGGTCGCTTCGGCCATGTCGAGCCGGTCGGCGATGTCCGCGTTGGACAGGCCCTGGCCGAGGCAGGACAGCACCTCGCGCTCGCGCCGGGTCAGCCGGTCCAGGACGGCCGGATCGGCCGTGGACTCCCGGGTCGGCTTCGCGGCGAACTCCGCGATCAGCCGCCGTGTGACCGCGGGGGAGATCAGCCCTTCCCCGCGCGCGACCGTCCGTACGGCCTCCAGCAGCTGCCTGGCCTCGGTGTTCTTCAGCAGGAAGCCGGACGCGCCCGCCCGCAGCGCCCCGAAGACGTACTCGTCGAGGTCGAAGGTCGTCAGCACCAGCACATCGGCGAGCCCTTCCGTGACGACCTGGCGGGTCGCCGACACGCCGTCCAGGCGCGGCATCTGAACGTCCATCAGCACCAGGTCAGGCCGCAGCTCGCGGGCCAGCGCCACCGCCTGCTCGCCGTCCGCCGCCTCGCCGACCACCTCGATGTCGGGCGCACTGCGCAGGATGAGGACCAGTCCGGCGCGGACGGCGGACTGGTCCTCGGCGACGAGGACCCGGACGGGCCGGCTCATGCGGTGTCTCCTTCGACGGTGTCGTTGACGGGAAGTGTGGCGCGTACGGCCCAGATCTTGCCGTCCGGCGAGTCCTCGGGGCCGGCCTCGAACGTGCCGCCCAGCAGCGCCACCCGCTCGCGCATACCGACCAGACCGGCGCCGGAACCGGGCGCGCGGGGAGCGTCCCGGTCACCGTACGGGCTGGTCACGGTGACGACGAGCGAGCCGTCCCGCTGGGCGAGGGACACGGCGACCCGTCCCGACGCGGCGTGCTTGAGGACGTTGGTCAGCGACTCCTGCACGATCCGGTAGGCGGCGAGTTCGACGGGGGCCGGCACCTCGCCCTGGCCGGTGTCCAGCGTGACGTCGAGGCCGTTGGCGCGGGCGCCCTCCACCAGCGAGCCGAGACCGTCGAGCGTCGGGGCCGCGGCCGGTTCCAGGTCACCGCTGCTGTCGCGCAGGATGCCGATCAGCCGCCGCATCTCCGAGAGCCCCTCCACGCTGTTCTCGCGGATGACGACCAGGGCGTCCTGGGAGGTCTTCGGGTCGTCGAGGGAGAGGGCGGCCGTGGAGTGGATGGCGATCGCGGACAGGTGGTTGGCGACCATGTCGTGCAGTTCGCGGGCCATCCGGGCACGTTCGGCGGTCACCGCCTGGGTGCGGTCCATCTCGGCGAGCAGCGCGGTCTGCTCGGCGCGCAGCCGGGCGGACTCGGCCGCGTCGCGGTGGTTGCGGACGATCAGACCGGTGGCGGCGGGACCGAAGGCCACGATGCCCGTGACCACACCGATCAGCAGCGCCTCGGGCTCGCGCCACAGGGCGAACGGCACCACGGCCCCGATCACCGAGAGCAGCCCGGTGATCCGCGGAATGCGGCGGGCCGAGGAGGGCGTGCCGTACAGGACGGCCGCGTACATCAGGTCGGTGTACATCAGGATCGTGACCAGGTTGCCCTGCGTGAGGGTGTCCAGGACGATCGCGGCCGTGCCGGTGAGCAGGGCGGTGCGCGGGGCGGCGCGGCGCAGCAGCTCGCAGCCGGCCATGACGAAGAGCGGCAGCAGCACCGGCCAGCGGCCCGGCAGGAGCACGTACACCTCGGTGTGCGGCCGGGTGGCCAGACCGACGCCCCACAGCAGCAGCCCGCCGAGCAGCCCGCCCAGCGCGATGTGGACGTCGAAGCGGCGTGGGCGGGGGAGTCGTACGGCCATGACTCCATCCCAACACGGCCGTGGCGCCTCGTGCGTGATCCCCGCGTAGGGTCCCTGGCTGCATCTTTCGATGTACCGCGGGTTCGTCAGTCGCGACGACGATTCCGGCCGCACCGACCGGGAGCCTTGAAGGTGACCGAGAGGAGCGAACCGTGATCGTCGCACTGATCGCCGCCTGCGAGATCGGCTTCTGGGTACTGCTGGCCGCCGGACTGGGCGCCCGCTACCTGCTGAAGATGCCGCGCACCGGCCTGGCGCTGCTGCTCTGCGAGCCGCTGCTGGAGGTCGTCCTGCTGGTCGCCACCGCGCTGGACCTGAAGAACGGTGCCGACCCGAACTGGACGCACGGCCTGGCCGCGCTGTACATCGGCTACACCGTCGGGCACGGCCACCGCACGGTGAAGTGGCTCGACGGCCACGCGGCCCACCGGTTCGGCGGTGCCCCGCCTCCGCAGCGGCCTCCGCGCGACGGCATGGCCCGCGCGCGCCACGAGGCCAGGATCTGGCTGGGCACGCTGGTCGGCGCGGTCGTCGCGACCGTGCTGCTCCAGGGCGCCATCTGGTACGTGGACGACCCGAGCCGCGTCACCTCCCTGGAGAGCTGGCGCTCTACGGCCTGGCGCGCGGCCGGCATCCACGGCCTGATCGCGCTGAGCTACTTCGTCTGGCCGCGCAAGCCCTCCGCCGGGGAGCAGGACACCACCGTCAGCACATCGAAGGAGAGGATCCAGTCATGACCAAGGCGAAGCAGTATCTGACCGAAGGCGTCGTCACCTTCCTGATCGGCCTGCTGCTGTGGCGCTTCACCGGAGACGTGGACGTCCCCGTCGTCACCCTCACCAAGGTCGGCATCGTGATGATGATCGTCGGCGGGGTCCTCTCCGCCAACGGCCTCTACCACGCCGCGCGGGGGAGAACCTAGCGCTCTCCGCCCGGCACCCACAACACGTCTCCGACCTGCTTGTTCGCCGTCCTCGCGAGGATGAACAGCAGGTCGGAGGCGCGGTTGAGGTAGGTCGCCGTCAGGGGGTTCATCGTCTCGCCGTGCACCTCCAGGGCGGCCCACGTCGAGCGCTCCGCCCGGCGTACGACCGTGCAGGCCTGGTGGAGCAGGGCCGCGCCCGGGGTGCCGCCCGGAAGGATGAAGGACCGCAGCTTCTCCAGCCGCTCGTTGAAGCGGTCGCAGTCGGCTTCGAGCTTGTCGATGTAGAACTGCTCGACCCGCAGCGGCGGGAACTCCGGGTTCTCCACCACCGGCGTCGACAGGTCCGCGCCCACGTCGAACAGGTCGTTCTGCACACGGGTGAGGACCTTGACGACCTCCTCGTCCAGGCCGCCCAGGGCGATCGCAGCGCCGATCGCCGCGTTCGCCTCGTTGGCGTCGGCGTACGCGGAGATCCTGAGGTCGGTCTTGGCGACCCTGCTCATGTCACCGAGGGCGGTGGTGCCCTGGTCGCCGGTCCTGGTGTAGATGCGCGTCAGATTGACCATGTGGCCAGCGTAGTTACGCTCCGGCGGTTCGGAACACGCGTGTGCCCACTGTCACGGACAGAGCCGTGAGGCCGACGGCCACCAGGACGCCGTACAGCATGGGCGCCGTCGCGTAGCTGCCGACGTAGGCGTCCCGCACCGCGTCCACCAGATAGCGGAACGGCATGAGGTGCGACAGGACGTCCAGCCAGGCCGGGCCCAGCGTCATCGGCAGCATCAGGCCGGACAGGAGCATGGACGGCATGGTCAGCGCGTTGATCGCCGGGCCGAAGCTCTGCGGGGTGCTCAGCTTCATCGCCAGCGCGTACGACAGCGAGGCCAGCGAGAGCGAGAGCAGGGCGACGAACCCGAAGCCGATCAAGACGCCGGCCAGCGGGGCCCGCAGGCCCATCGCCATCGCCGCCAGCACCAGCAGCACCGCCTGGAAGACGAACACCGTGGCGTCCCGCAGCACCCGGCCGAGCAGCAGGGCCAGTCGGCTGACCGGGGTGACACGCATGCGTTCGACCACCCCGTGACCCTTCTCGATGATGATCGAGAAGCCGGCGAACGACGCCCCGAACAGGCCCAGTTGGAGCAGCAGGCCGGGGACGAGCACCTGCCAGGAGCTGCCCCGCTCGCCCAGCGGCAGGTCCGTGAGCAGAGGGCCGAAGAACAGCAGGTACAGCAGCGGCATCAGGACGCCGAAGAGCAGTGCGAATCGGGAGCGCAGGGACTGGCGGAGATAGCGCCCGTAGACGAGCGCGGTGTCGTGCAACAGCATCGGGGGTCCTCTGTGTCCTCTGGTTCTCAGACGGTGACGGGGGTCTGGTCGGCGGGTGCTGCGCTGCGGCCGGTGATGGCGAGGAAGGTGTCCTGGAGCGAGGCGTCGAGCGAGCCGCCGTACCGGAGCTTCAGCGCGGTCGGGGTGCCCTCGGCGACCACCACGCCCTGGTCGACGACGACCAGCCGGTCGGAGAGCGCGTCGGCCTCGTCGAGGTAGTGGGTGGTCAGGAAGACGGTCGTGCCGTGCTCGTCGCGCAGCCGGCGCACCAGGTCCCACAGGTCGGCACGGCTGCCGGGGTCGAGGCCGGTCGTCGGCTCGTCGAGGAACAGCACCTTCGGGCGGTGGGTGAGCGCCATCGCGATGTCCAGGCGCCGCCGCTGTCCGCCGGAGAGCGCGGCGCACTTGCGGTCGAGCAGTTCGGTGAGGCCAAGGTCGCGGGCCAGCTCCTCGGCGCGCTCGGCGGCGCGCGCCCTGGTCAGGCGGTACAGGCGCCCCTGGGTGACCAGTTCCTCCCGCACGGTGATCTGCGGGTCGACCCCGCCGGACTGCGCGACGTAGCCGCAGGCCCGCCGTACCCCCGTCGGATCGGTCGCCAGGTCGTGGCCCGCGACGGTGGCGGCCCCGCCGGTCGGCTCCAGCAGGGTCGTCAGCATCCGCAGGGTCGTCGTCTTGCCGGCGCCGTTCGGGCCGAGGAAGCCGAGGATCTCGCCCTCGCGGACGGTCAGGTCGATGCCGCGCACGGCCTCGACCGGGCCGCGCTTCGTCCGGAAGGTACGGGCCAGTCCGGCCGTACTGATGATCGCCATGCCCCTGTTCTCCATGCCCCTGTTCTTCATGGCTACAGAAAAACAGAGTCTCTTAAAGTTTGCAATGACTCCAAGTTTTGGGAGTCCCCAGGGAAGCTAGGATTCGGACATGGCTGAAGGGCTCAGGGAGCGGAAGAAGCGCGAGACCAGGCAGCGCATCTCGGACATCGCCACCGGGCTGTTCCTGGAGCACGGGTTCGTGACGGTGACGATCGCGGAGGTGGCGGAGGCGGCCGACGTCTCCGTGAACACCGTCTACAACTACTTCCCGGCCAAGGAGGACCTCTTCTTCGACCGCTCCCAGGGCGTCGTCGACCGCCTCTCCCGCTGGGTGCGCGGCCGGGACACGGGAGAGTCGGCCACCCGGGCGGTGCTGCGCGAGCTGCGCGCCGAGACCGAGGCCGTCTCGCCCCGGATGGGCCTCATCGAGGGCTACGACCGCTTCATGCGCTGCATCGACGAGGCGCCGCCGCTGCGCTCCCGGCTGTGGAGCATCCAGCAGGAGGTCCAGGACAACCTGGAGGCGACCCTCCGCGAGGAGACCGGCGCCGGTGACGGCGACCCGCTGCCGGGGCTGATCGCCGGTCAGATCTGCTGGATCCACGGCACCGTCTTCGCCGCCGTCGGCCGCGAGATGGTCAAGGGGCGCAACCCGGACGAAGTATCACGAGAGATGCTCGTCCTCCTCGACGACATCGAGGAGCTGTTGAGCGAGAACGTGCTCAACTACGCCGTACGAGGCGCCGCATGACCCTGCCCGGTGTGATGTCCGTCATGTGAGACGTGACGCGCGTTACTTAGCGGTCACACAGCGCCTCACGAGCGCTAGTGTCCGCCCGAGAGGCATACATAAGAGCCGTGTCAGCAGGGAGTCGTAACGTGGCAGGGAAGCTCGCCGTCATCGGAGCCGGCCTCATGGGAGCCGGCATCGCCCAGGTATCGGCACAGGCGGGCTGGGACGTGGTCCTGCGCGACGTCACGGACGAGGCGCTGAAGCGGGGCACCGACGGAATCAAGGCCTCGTACGACAAGTTCGTCGCCAAGGGCAAGCTGGAGGCGCACGACGCCGACGCCGCCCTCGCCCGGATCACCGCCACCACCGACCTGGACGCCGTGGCCGACGCGGACGTCGTCGTCGAGGCCGTCTTCGAGAAGCTCGAGATCAAGCACGAGATCTTCCGCACGCTCGACAAGCTCGTGAAGGACGAGGCGATCCTCGCCTCCAACACCTCCGCCATCCCGATCACCAAGATCGCGGCCGCGACGGAGCGCCCCGAGCGGGTCGTCGGCGCGCACTTCTTCTCGCCGGTGCCGATGATGCAGCTGTGCGAACTGGTCCGCGGCTACAAGACCAGCGACGAAACCCTCGCCAAGGCCCGGGAGTTCGCCGAGTCGGTCGGCAAGACCTGCATCGTCGTCAACCGCGACGTGGCCGGCTTCGTGACGACCCGTCTCATCTGCGCCCTGGTCGTCGAGGCCGCGAAGCTGCAGGAGTCGGGCGTGGCGAGCGCCGAGGACATCGACCTCGCCTGCAAGCTGGGCTTCGGCCACGCCATGGGACCGCTGGCGACGGCGGACCTGACGGGCGTCGACATCCTGCTGCACGCCACCAGCAACATCTACACCGAGTCCCAGGACGAGAAGTTCGCGGCTCCCGAGCTGATGCGCCGGATGGTTGACGCCGGTGACATCGGACGCAAGAGCGGGCAGGGCTTCTACAAGCACTGAAACCGCACATGCCCCGGGGGCATCACACCCCCGGGTGAATTCGGTATCGGTTCGCTTACAGGAAGCAACCTCTGCCGCCTCCACACAGTCAGAGGTTGCATCACCGGCATCAGAACGCGGAGCACGAGACGCACGCACGGGGAGCGCATATGCACATCAGGGGCGACCACGCCGAGCTGGTCGTCGGGGGCCGCCTCGACGTCCGGAGCGCGGCGGACGCCCGTACGGTCCTGCACTCGGCCGTCGACGACGGAGTCGGCGACCTCGTGCTCGACCTGTCCGAACTGGACTCCTGGGACGCCACCGGACTGGGCGTGATCATGGGAGCCCACCGGCGGGCCGGCCGCTGCGGCCGGCGCCTGGTGCTGCGCGGTGTACCGCCGCAGATGCAGCGCCTGCTGGTGGCCACCCGCCTGCACCGGATCCTGGCGATCGAAGGGGGCATCGGGGTGGAGACACTGCCCCGCGTGTGACGCCGGAGTACGGGTGTGAACCGGGCGACCGGGGAGACCCGGACGGACCTTGTCGAATCGTGCGACGAGCACAATCCTCACGAGACCGTGACGTCTCGGACGCCGCGGTACCCCGGACTGTCGTAGATACTGTGCGAATGGTTTAGGGTTCGGCTGCCCGCTGCCTTGCCACCCTTCGAGCGGGCCCGGACCAGAAGCGACAGCGCGGTGTGCAGCAAGGCCGGGAGGGGCTTTCACAGCACACACCCGCTTTTGGGGGGCTTGACTTATGGACCCGAACACCCCGGGACCCGAGGAGTACGGCCACGAGGGCGACGGCCAGGGGCCGCGCCAGCGCCCGCCCCGGGACTCCCTCACACCCGACTTCGCGCAGCACGCGCCGGCGCTCGCCCGCACGGTGCGGCTCGTCGCCGGCGACTTCCTGCTGACGGTCAACCCCGTCGACGGCAGCGAGATAGAGGCCTGCCCGCCCGCCGAACGGCCCGCCCGGCCCGTGAAGCTCACCACGGCCGAACGCGCCGAGGCCGAGCGCGCGGCCCGGCCGCCCGTCCCGCCCGGCCCCGCGCGTCCCGCCCTGCCCCTGCTGGCCCGCCAGGACGAACGCGAGCGACTGGTGCGCCTGCTCGCCCGCGGCCGCTCAGTCCGTCTCACCGGACCCGCCGGCTCGGGCCGCACCCGCCTCCTCGACCTCGTCGCCGAGGACTGCTCGGACCTCGCCCCCGACGGCGTCGTCCGCCTCAACGGCTTCGGCCGCACCTCCGGCGACCTGCGGTACGAGCTCTTCCGTGCCGTCTTCAGCGCCCCCCTGTACCGCCCGGACCAGGACGAACTGCTCACCCACCTCCGTCAGATCGGCGCGGTCGTCGTCCTCGACGACATCGAGTTCGGCGGCGCCGCGCTCGACGAGCTGCTGGAGGCGACCCCCGAGTGCGCCTTCCTGCTCGGCGCCACCCCGGACGTGCCCGCTCCCTCCGCAGGCTCCGCCGTCGAGGAGGTCGCCCTCGGTGGCCTGGACCGCGCGGCCGGACTCGACCTGCTGGAGCACGCCGTCGGCCGGTCCCTCACCGAGGAGGAGTCCAACTGGGCGGGTGACCTCTGGTTCGAGTCCGAGGGCCTCCCGCTGCGCTTCGTCCAGGCAGGCGCACTGCTGCGGCAGCGCGACCATCTGCGCGCCGGGACGAGCGCCGTCGACGAGTTCGGCGTCTTCGAGGACGCGCCCCCGGCCGAGGCGTACGACGCCGCCGACGGGGACGACGTACCGCTGCCCTCGCTCGGCGAGGCCGCCGCCCCCGCCCCGCTGCTCGCCTCCCGGCTGAGCGCCTCCGCCCGCGCCACCCTGCGCTTCGCCGTCGCCCTCGGCGGCGAGGTCCCGCACCAGGCGCATCTGCCCGCCCTGGTCGGCGACACCCACGCGGACGCGGCCCTCGGCGAACTGGCCGGCTGCGGTCTGGTCTCCCCGGTCGGCTCCCGCTACCGGCTCGCCGCGGGCGTACCGGCCCAGCTGGAGGCCGCCGGATACGGCGACGAGGCCGAGGCCGGCGCCCGCAGCGCCGCCCAGCACTACTCCTGGTGGGCCGGACACCCCTCGGTCACCCCGGAGCGCGTGTGCGCCGAGTCCGACGCCGTCCTCGCGGCCCTGGCCGTCCTCGGGCCCCTCACCCGGCCCCCCGCCGAGGGCGAGGAGAGCGCGGCCGTCCACCTGGCCCGCACCGCCGCCCCCGCGTTCGCCGCCGGACTGCACTGGAGCGCCTGGGAACGGGCCCTGCGGGCCGGCGCCGAGGCCGCCCGGCTCGCCGGGGACGTCGCCGAGGAGGCCTACTTCCGCCACGAGCTCGGAATCCTCGCCCTGTGCGGCGGCCGGCTCGACCGGGCCCGGGCCGAACTTGAGGCCTCCATCGGCCTGCGCGGCGCCCTGTCCGACAAGCGCGGCACCGTCGCCGGCCGTCGCGCCCTCGCCCTGGTCTCCGACCGCTCGGGCACCCCGGTCGGGCTCGGGCCGACCGCGGGGGAGGAGGTGCCCGACGCCCGGTACGAGGAGTCGGCGTCCCCGGCCGGCGGTGTTCCGGCGGCCTTCCCGACGCTCCAGCAGCCCTCCTCGCCGACCGTGGTCACCCACCAGAGCTCGCCCGCGTCCTCGCACAAGGCCCGGGGCGGCCTCAAGGGCCTGGCCCGTCGCAACCTCGTGGCCGCTGGCGCCGGTGCCCTGCTCGTCGCCGTGCTCGGCACGGTGGTGACCCTCGGCGCCACCTCCGACAAGGACCGCAACCCGCCCTCCGACCAGGTCGGCGTCAACCCCTCGGCCAGCCAGGGCCTGGGCGACGGCAGCCTGGGCGCCGACCCGGCGGCGAACGAGGGCGGCGGCGACACGGGCGCGGCGACCAGCCGCCCGACCGACCCGGGACCGGACGGCACGCCCGGCACGTCGGACGATCCGACTCCGACGGACGAACCGAGCGGTTCGCAGGATCCGAGCGACCCGGCGTCGACGTCCAAGCCGCCGACGTCCTCGAAGCCTCCTACTTCGTCGAAGCCCCCGACCACCCCGACCAAGCCGCCGTCGTCACCGACCAAGCCGCCGTCCAGCCCGACGCCGACCTCGCCGACGCCGACCCCGACGGACCCCGGTACGCCCACGCCGACCACTCCGCCGACGACCAGCCCGTCCACCTCCGACTCGGCCAGCGGCCCGGCGCCGAGCGCCCCCACGAGCACCAGCGCGAGCGCGTCCCAGAGCAGCGGCCCGGGCACGCCCAGCAGCTCGGACCAGGTGATCTGACACCCGTACACACAGCAGGGCCGGGTCCGCTTTCCGCGGACCCGGCCCTCTTCGTCAGTCGGGATGGTCAGAGACAGGGGCGGTCAGAACAGCCGCAGCTTGTCGTCCTCGATGCCGCGCATCGCGTCGTAGTCGAGGACCTGGCAGCCGATGCCCCGGTCCGTCGCGAGGACGCGGGCCTGGGGCTTGATCTCCTGGGCGGCGAAGACGCCGCGGACCGGCGCGAGATGGGGGTCGCGGTTCAGCAGCTCCAGATAGCGCGTCAGCTGCTCCACGCCGTCGATCTCACCGCGCCGCTTGATCTCCACCGCGACGGTCTTGCCGTCGGCGTCCCGACACAGGATGTCCACCGGCCCGATGGCCGTCGGGTACTCGCGGCGGATCAGGGTGTAGCCGTCGCCGAGTGTCTCGATGCGATCGGCGAGCAGCTCCTGAAGGTGCGCTTCCACGCCGTCCTTGATCAGGCCGGGATCCACGCCCAGTTCGTGCGAGGAGTCGTGGAGAACCTCCTCCATCGTGATGATGAGCTTCTCGCCCGCCTTGTTGATGACGGTCCAGACGCCCTCTTCCTCGCCGGTGCCCTCCTTCAGCGTGCAGGGCGGCGACATCCAGTTCAGGGGCTTGTAGGCCCGGTCGTCGGCGTGGATCGAGACGCTGCCGTCCGCCTTCACCAGGATCAGGCGCGGGGCCGAGGGAAGGTGGGCGGTGAGCCGCCCGGCGTAGTCCACGGAACAGCGGGCAATGACGAGACGCATGGTCGGCAACGCTACTCGACGGGCGCCTGCCGACGCGATTCGCCCTGGAAAACACGTGTTCGGTAATGGCCGATTGTGTGCAGGGTGTGCTCATTGAGAGTGTCTCATCTGCGCATTCTCCTGGTGCCGTCACCGTCGGTTGCTTACCGTATGAACGGGAGGTCGCGAGGTGTGTACGCAGCGTGTCCGGTATCGCGAACCTCCCCTATCTGTCCGGCAACCCCCGCTCGCCGGGGGTGCGAGAGGAGAACTCATGTCGCTCGACGTCTCACCGGCCCTACTCGAACAGGCCGAGCGAGGCGAGGTCGACGAAGCGGAATTCGTCGACTGCGTCCGGACCTCCCTGCCCTATGCGTGGGAGATGATCAGCTCCCTGGTGGCCCAGCTGAAGGTGGACGGCGGTGCGTTCGCCGACAACCAGACGCCTCCGCCGGACGAGCGGGCACGCGGTCAGTTGCTGCGTGCGCTTGCGAGTGACGCGATACGCGGCGCGCTGCAACGGCACTTCGGTGTGCGGCTGGCTTTCCAGAACTGCCACCGGGTAGCCGTGTTCCCGCTTGACTCCTCGGTCGACGAGAAGCTGAACCGCTTCACCTCGGTCCGCAGCCAGGTGCTGAACCAGTCACCCGAGTTCCGGGACTGCTGACGCGGCGCCGCTTGCTTGCCGCTCCGTACGCGGGAGGTGCGTTTCTGTACCGGAGCGGCAAGCCCCCAGGAATTCACCGCGCTCTCAGACGAGTTGGGGGAGTACCTCGGTCCCCAGCCGCCGTACGTTCTCCTCGGTCGCCGCCAGGTCCCCGGAGCCCTCGACGAGCAGGGCGAAGCGGGAGATGCCGGTCCGCTCGCTGGTCGCCGCCAGCCGGTCGGCGCACAGCCGCGGCGTCCCCACCGGGTGCAGCCCGCAGAGCAGTTCGGTGTACGCCAGCGGGTCGCGCATCCGGCGTGTGCGCCCGTCGACCGTGACATGCGCCTCCAGGCCCTGCTTCAGCCAGCCCGGCATCGCCTTCAGCAGCGTCTCCGCCGCGTCGACACGCCGGTCCGCGATCTGGCAGACGCCGGCCGACACATGGGACGCGCCGAGGATCTCCTCGGCGGGCCGGCCGCACGCCCGCGCGTGCTGCCGCCACAGGGCGACCATCTCGGCTTTCTCCTCGTCCCCCACATGCATCCCGAGCAGCATCGAGAGACCGCGTTCGGCGGCCAGCCGCACGCTCGCCGGGGAGGTGCAGGCGACGACCAGCTCGGGCCCCTGGACGTCGGTCAGGGCCTCCGACGGCCGGGGGACCACCGGGACTTCACGGAAGCGGAAGCGCTCCCCCTCGGCCGCCACGGACGGTTCGCGCAGCCAGCGGTCCAGGAGGTCGAGAGCCTCCGGGAACCCCTTCTCGTACGCCTCGAGGCCCGCGCCGAACACCTCCAGGTCCACCCACGGGCCACCGCGCCCGACACCCAGCGTGAACCGGCCGCCGCTCGTGTGGTGCAGCAGCGCGGCCTGTTCGCCGAGGGCCACGGGGTGGGCGGTGGGCAGGACACTCACCGCCGTACCGACCCGGATGCGGCGGGTGCGGCCGAGCAGTAAGGCGGCCAGGGTGATGGCCGACGGACAGGTGCCGTACGGCACGAAGTGGTGCTCGGCCAGCCAGACCGCGTCGAGCCCCGACTCCTCGGCCACCTCGGCCGAGCGGACCGCGCGGTGCAGCGCCTCTCCCTCGCCCTGACCGGGGAACTGGGCCGCCAACACGAAACTTCCAACGTGCATTGCTTTCCTGCTTCCTTGGCTCCGACACGGAGCTCCCCCACAGGGCATAACCGTCTGACACGTGCCGAGGACACGGCCGGGCGGAGTATTTTGCGGATTGTCTGCAGAATGGGGCGTTCCGCTGCGGGCCGGGGGAGCACCCGCCTCGCCCGGCGAGGGACTTGTCGCGATTGGTGCCGTACGCGTACCCTCGTCCGCGCCGCGTAGGCTGGACACGGCTCGTGCTCCCTGTATATCCCCGAGAGGTGTCCCGTGTCCCCGCGTCGTAACCGACCCAAGGATGCCGGTCCGTCCGGCCGGAGCGCCGAGGACGACAGCCCCGGACGCTACGGCGGCTGGCAGTCCTCGGAGAACTGGCAGGGCGAGAACTGGAGCGTGCGGCATGTGGCCGGCGCGAGCGCGCAGGGCAAGTCGTACCGCTGTCCCGGCTGCGACCAGCTGATTCCCGACGGTGTGCCGCACGTGGTGGCCTGGTCCGAGCACATGGGCGTCGACGACCGCCGGCACTGGCACAAGGCCTGCTGGAACGCGCGGGACCGCCGCACCCCGGGGGTGCGGCGGTCCCGTAACTCGCCCAGATTCTGAGGGAACTCAGACGTCCCGCTTCTCCAGCAGCGCGAAGGCGGCGGCGAACGCGACGGCCGTCGCGGCGAGGATGATCCACAGCGGGTCCCAGCCGGACGGGCCGGACTCGCTGAGGGAGTTGGCGTAGAAGATGCTCAGCTGGTTCGGGATGGAGTACTCGAACAGCGCGTCGCGCACGGCCCGCAGCGACTCCGAGAACATGAACAGCGCGATCACCAGCGGGGCGAGCACGGCGCCGATCATGATGGTGATGGCGCCCGCCGAGTGCCGGATGATCGAGCCGACGGCGAGCGAGAGCAGGCCCAGCAGCGCGACGTAGGCCGACATGCCGACCGTGGCCTTCAGCCACTCCCCGCCGGTGGGGGACTTGGCGCCGTCGCCCTCCAGCATGGCGACGTGCAGGAAGGCGACGAGGGACGAGGACACCAGCGTCACGACGAAGGCGACCAGGAAGAACACGATGGCCTTCGCCGCCAGCACCCGGCCGCGGCTCGGACACGCGACCATCGTGGTGCGGACCATGCCGGTGCCGTACTCCGAGGCCGTGGTCAGCACGCCCAGCGTGATGAGGCACATGCTGCCCAGCAGCAGCCCGAAGAAGCCGAGGCCGAGCGGGCTCTCGCCGGACAGGGCCGGGTCGGAGTTCGCCACCACCAAGCCGGTCAGCAGGCCGATGCCGACGACGAGCAGGACGAACACGCCGAGCGTCCACATGGTGGAGCGCACCGACCTGATCTTCGTCCACTCCGAGGCGATGGCGTGCCCGAGGTGCGTGCGCACGACCGGGATCGGGGAGGTGTAGCCGGGGTACGCCGAGCCGGAGGCGGGGTAAGCAGGGCCGGAGGCGGGGTGAGCAGGGCCGGAGCCGGGAAGCGCGGTACCGGGTGCCGCCGCCTGCCAGCCGGGCGCGGCCTGCGGTGTCTGGGGCTGGGGGCTGCTCATCGGGCGTCCTCGGGCTTGGTCAGGTCGGAGGTCGGGGCGGGAGCCGGCGCGGCGGCGGGCGCCTGCGGGGGCATGGACGGCTGTGCGGCAGCCTGCGCGGCCGGAGCGGCGGCGGGCTGAGCGGGGGCCTGCGGGGGAGCCTGCGGCGCCTGGGGCGCGGGCTGGGCGTACGGGTTGGGTGCTCCCGCGCCGGAGCTGCCGGGGGCGCCCGGAGCGGACCCGGGCGCGCCGGGAGTCCCGTGAGCCCCGTACGGGCCCGCCGGAGCCTGACCCGGTGCGCCCTGCGGCGGCATCGGGAGCGGCTGCCCGCCCTGCTGGGGCGGCGGCGGGGCGTACCAGTCCGGCTGGCCCTGCCCCGGCACCGGCATCGGCGGCTGCGCGCCGGGCGGCAGGGGCTGCTGGAGGCCTTCCTTCTGGTCGATGGTCGAGCGGTAGTCGACGGCGCCCTGCGTCATCCGCATGTACGCCTCCTCCAGCGAGGCCTGGTGCGGCGACAGCTCCCACAGCCGTACGTCGGCGTTGTGCGCGATGTCGCTGATGCGGGGGAGGGGCAGCCCGGTCACTCGCAGCGCGCCGTCCTGCTCGGGCAGCACGTGCCCGCCCGACTCGGTGAGCGCGGCCGACAGCTTCTCGCGCTGCTGCGGCTCGGTGTCGGGCGTGCGGACCCGCGCGAAGTCCGCGGAGTTCGCGGAGATGAAGTCGGTGATGCTCATGTCGGCGAGCAGCTGTCCGCGCCCGATCACGATGAGGTGGTCGGCGGTCAGCGCCATCTCGCTCATCAGATGGGAGGAGACGAAGACCGTACGGCCCTCCGCCGCCAGCGCCTTCATCAGGTTGCGCACCCAGAGGATGCCCTCGGGGTCGAGGCCGTTGACCGGCTCGTCGAACAGCAGCACCTGCGGGTCGCCGAGCAGCGCGGCGGCGATGCCGAGCCGCTGCCCCATACCGAGGGAGAAGCCCTTGGACCGCTTCCTGGCGACGTCCTGCAGGCCGACGACGCCGAGCACCTCGTCCACGCGCCGGGCCGGGATGCCGGACAGCTGGGCCAGGCAGAGCAGGTGGTTGCGGGCCGCCCGGCCGCCGTGCACGGCCTTGGCGTCCAGCAGGGCGCCGACCTGGCGGGGGGCGTTGGGCAGCTTGCGGTACGGATAGCCCCCGATCGTCACCTGCCCGGCCGTCGGGTTGTCCAGGCCGAGGATCATCCGCATCGTCGTCGACTTGCCCGAGCCGTTCGGCCCGAGGAAGCCGGTGACGGCTCCGGGCCGCACCTGGAAGGAAAGGTTGTACACAGCGGTCTTGTCGCCGTAGCGCTTCGTCAGGCCGACTGCTTCGATCATGCTCCGCACCCATCGCAAGGTTCAGGACAGCGGGGCACACGCCCCCCGTAAGGGTTAGGAGGATATCGAGGCGCTGACGGTTCCGCCCAAATCAAAGTAAAGGGTGGGGCCCCGAAGGGGCCCGACAGCCTCCCCACCCGGACTCTGTCCAGCCTAGGCGTCGCGCTTCTTCAGCAGCACGTACCCGCCGATCAGGGCCGCGAGCACCCACAGCCCCATGATCCCGAGGCCGCCCCAGGGCCCGTACGGGGTGTCGTCGTCGATCGGCGTGACCACCTGCATGATCTTGCTGCCGGCCTGGTCGGGCAGGAACCGGCCGACCTTCTTCGTCGCGTCGACATTGCCGAGGATGTTGGAGATCAGGAAGAAGAACGGCATCAGGATGCCCAGCGACAGCATCGGCGAGCGCAGCATCGCGGCGACGCCCATGGAGAACATCGCGATCAGGGCCATGTAGAGGCCGCCGCCGAAGACGGCCCGCAGCACACCCTGGTCACCGATCTCCGCCGCGTGCTCGCCGAGCATCGCCTGCCCGAGGAAGAACGCGGCGAAGCTGGTGACGAGCCCGACCAGCAAGGCCAGCCCCGTGGCCACCGCGATCTTGCTGAACAGGAAGGAGCCGCGCTGCGGTACGGCGGCCAGCGAGGTGCGGATCATTCCGGTGCTGTACTCGTTCGACACCACCAGCACGCCGAACACGATCATCGCGAGCTGGCCGAGGCTCATACCCGCGAAACTGATGAACGTCGGATCGAACTCCGCCCGGGCCTGCGCGTTCATGCTGTCGAACTCGTTCTTCGACAGCGCCGAGATCAGCATGCCGAGGGCGACCGTCACGACCACCACCAGCGAGAGCGTCCACACCGTGGACGCCACTGACCGGATCTTGGTCCACTCCGACCGTACGACCTGGGTCGTCGCCATGCTCAGCCCCTCTTCCAGCCGTCGCCCCACTGCTGCTGCTGTGGCGGCTGAGGGCTCGTCTCGCTGTGTGCGTGGTACTCCACCGACTCCGCGGTCAGCTGCATGAACGCCTCCTCCAGCGAGGCCTGTTGCGGGCTCAGCTCGTGCAGCGTCAGGCCGTGCTGCGCCGCCAGCTCGCCGACGTGCTCGGCCTTGCCGCCGTCCACCTCCAGCACCCCGTCACCGCTCTCCACGGCCACGATCCCGGCCTGGTGCAGCACATCGAGCAGCCGCTCCCGCTGCGGGCTGCGGACCCGGACGTACGACCGTGAGTTGCGCGCGATGAAGTCGGCCATGGAGGTGTCCGCCAGCAGCCGCCCCTGCCCGATGACGACGAGGTGCTCGGCCGTCAGGGCCATCTCGCTCATCAGATGGGAGGAGACGAACACGGTCCGGCCCTGCGCGGCCAGCGACTTCATCAGGGTGCGGATCCAGTGGATGCCCTCGGGGTCGAGGCCGTTGACCGGCTCGTCGAACATCAGGATCCGCGGGTCGCCGAGCAGCGCGGCCGCGATGCCGAGCCGCTGCCCCATGCCCATGGAGAAGCCCTTGGTCTTCTTCTTCGCGACCGCCGTCAGCCCGACCGTCTCCAGCACCTCCCGCACCCGGCCGCTCGGAATGCCGTTGCTCTGTGCGAGGCACAGCAGGTGGTTGTAGGCGGTGCGCCCGCCGTGCCAGGCCTTCGCCTCCAGCAGGGCGCCGATGTACGTCAGCGGGTCCTTGAGCTGCTGGTAGTGCTTGCCGTCGATACGGACGTCGCCGGCGGTGGGGTGGTCAAGACCGAGGATCATCCGCATGGTTGTGGACTTCCCCGCGCCGTTGGGCCCGAGAAAGCCGGTGACGATGCCTGGTCTGACGGTGAAGGACAGGTTGTTGACCGCCACCTTCTCGCCGTAACGCTTGGTCAGCCCCTCGAGCTCAATCATGCCGCCACGCTAGAACGTGACAAAGCCCTCTGCCACCCGAGCGGCAGAGGGCTTTGCGGAGATTCAGACTCCGTATGCCCCGGTGTTACCGGGACTGCTGGGCCGGGACCCCACGGGAGATCGGCTCGTCCTCGGCCGGCGTACCGGCGGCGGCGACCGCGGCGCCCGTGAGCGTCGCGAGCATCTCGCGGACGTTCGTCAGCTGGGCGTTGATGCTGTCGCGGCGGTTGGTGAGGGCGGCCAGCTCGCGCTCGGATTCCGAACGGATGCGGTCGGCCTTGGCGTTGGCGTCGGCCACGATGTCCTCGGCCTGGCGCTGGGCCGTCTCCACCGTCTGGCGGGCGCGGCGCTCGGCATCCGTGCGCAGCTTCTCCGCCTCCAGGCGCAGCTGCTCGGCGCGGTGCTCGATCTCGGCGAGGCGCTTCTCGGCCTTGGCCTGACGGGACGCCAGGTCGCGCTCGGACTGCTCCCGGCGCTTGGCGAGGTTCGTCTCGAAGTCCGCGGCCGCCTGCGCGGCCTTGGCGCGGGTCTCCTCGAAGAGGGCGTCCGCCTCCTCGCGCTTCGACTGCGCGTCCTTCTGCGCCTCGGAACGCAGCTGGGAGGCGTCACTCTTGGCCTTCTCGACGATCCGCAGGCCCTCGTCCTCGGCCTTGGCCTTGCGCTCCGACGAGTACGCCTCGGCGTCGTTGCGCACCTGCTGGGCCGCCGACTCGGCGAGCTCACGGTGCTGCTCGGCCGCCCGCCGGGCCTCCTCGCGCAGGTCCTTCGCCTCCTCCTCGGCGAGGCGGAGAATCTTCTCCACGCGCGCACCGAGACCCGCGTACGACGGCTCGGCGTCGGTGACCTGGGCCTGGGCGTTCTGCGTCTCGAGGTGGAGCTCTTCGATGCGCTTTTCCAGAGCGGTGATGCGGGCGAGAGCGCTGTCACGGTCGGAGACGAGCTTGGAGATACGTTCGTCCACCTGAGCGCGGTCGTATCCACGCCGCACAAGCTCGAAGCCGTAGGGGGAAGTGTCGCTCATGGGGTTCCTGTCGAATGAGACCGGTGAGGTGATAGGTGGAATCCTAGGGGCCGAAACGGTGTGTCATCGAGCGGATGCGCGTTTGATCTGGAAAATGAGACCCCTTTTGGGTGGCTAAGCGGCAGAGGGCTTGCCAAAACTCGGTCAAAGCCCCGCAGGGGCGCCCCAACACCCCCGCGCAGCCATGCCCGAAGCGTCCGTCCAAGTGTGGCACGGGCCGCCCGACGGCCCTAGCTCTCCGAGGACTTGCCACCCGAACGGGGTGCGCCGACCGTCGCGCCCGCCTTGACTCCGTTGTCCTTGCCCCCGGCCGGTGCCTCGAAGGACTCCAGCGCCTCCAGGACGTCCTGGACACGCGAGATCTCGGCGTTGATGTCCTCGCGGCGGCGGACCAGGACCTCCAGCTCGCGCTTGCCCTCCTCGACCGTGCGCTTCGCCTCGCGGATCGCCTCGGCCTTGAGCTCCTCGGCCTCCCGGACCAGCGTGGACTTCTTCTGCTCGGCCTCCTTGAGCAGCCCCTCGGCCTTCTTCACCGCGGCGATACGGACCTTGCCCGCCTCGGAGTTGGCCTCCGAGACGATCTCCTTCGACTTCGCCTGCGCCTTCGCGAGCTGCTCCTCGGCGGCCTTGACGAGCGCGTCGCAGCGGTCGCCCGCCGACTTCATCGTCTCGGCCGACTCCCGGCGGGCCCGCTCGTGCAGCTCCTCGATCTCACCCGTGATGCGGTCGCGCAGCTCCTCGGCGCGCTCCCTGATCTGCGTGGCGTCCCGACGCGCGCCGACCAGCAGCTCGTCCGCGTCCGTACGGGCCTTCTCCACCAGCGAGTTGCCCTCGACCGTCGACTCGGACACCAGCCGGTCGGCCTCCGTGCGGGCCGCGCCCACCATCGTGTCGGCCTGCGACTCGGCCTCCGCCGTGGTCTTGTGCGCCTGCTGCTGCGCCTCGCTCAGCAGCTTGTCGGCCTCGGCCGTGGTCTCCGTGATGAGCTTGTCGACCTGCTCGGCCGCCTCGGAGCGCCGCTTGTTGGCGTCCTTGCGGACCTCGTCCAGCGTGCGGTCGGCCTCCTCGCGCGCGGTGGCGACGAGCCGCTCCGCCTCCGCCTCGGCCTCGGCCTTGACGCGGCCGGCCTCGCTGCGCACCCGCTCGGCGTGCTGCTGCGCCGAGCCGACCGTCTCGGCGGCCTCGGCCCGCAGCCGCTCCGCCTCGCCGGTGGCCTCCCCGACCAGCTGGTCGGCCTTGGCGACCGAATCGGCGCGGACCCGCTCGGCCTCGTTCAGGGATTCGGTGCGGACCCGCTCGGCCTCGGCGACCGTCTCCATCCGCAGCCGGTCCGTCTCGGTGACCGTCTCGGTCGTGAGCCGCTCCGCCTCGTTGCGCGCCTCGGTGATGAGGGTGTCCGCCTGCGTCGCCGCGTCCGACCGGATGCGGTTGGCGTCCTCACGGGCGTCCGCCCGGGTGCGCGAGGCGTTCTGCTCGGCCTCGGCGATGGCGTCCGACGCCTCCGTGCGCGCCCGCTGGGCATGCTCGGAGACCTCCGTACGGATGCGCTCCGCCTCGGAGATCGCCTCGGACATCGTGCGCTCGGCGAGGGCCTTGGCGGCCTCGGTCTCCTCGTGCGCCTCGCGCCGCAGCCGGCCGGCGTCCTCGCTCGCCCGCTCCCGCTCCGCGTAGGCGTCGGTGCGGACCCGGTCCGCCTCCTCCTGGGCCTCCCGCCGCGTGCGGTCCGCGACGTGCTCGGCGGCGCTGCGCAGCCCGGCGATCTCGTCCTGCGCCTGCTCGTGCAGCCCCGCGACGGAGTCTCGTACCTGCTGGGCGTGCTGCTCGGCGGCCGACACCATCTCCGTGGCCCGCCGGTCCGCCTCCTCGACCAGCCGTACGGCCTCGGCCTGCGCCTCCTCCACGCGCTTGCGCGCCGAGGCCAGCAGCTCCTCGCTCTGCTCGCGGGCCCGCTCGCGCTCCTGGTCGGCCTCCTGCCGGGCGCTGCCGAGCAGCTCCTCGGCCTCGCGGCGCCGGCGATTGGCCTCCTCCTGGGCGGCGGCCAGCGTCTCGGACGCCTCCGTGCCGAGCCGCTCGGCGGCGGCCTGTGCCTCCGCGCGCATCCGGTCGGCGCTCTCCTGCGCCTCCGACTTCAGCCGCTCGGCCTCGTTCGAAGCCTCCGAGCGCAGGCGTACGGCGACGGCCTCGCCCTCGGCACGCGACGCGGACGCGTCGGAAGCGGCCTCGTCGCGCAGCCGCTCGGCCTCCGTCTCGGCCTGCTGCTGGAGCGTACGGATCCGCTCCGCGGCCTCGGCACGCAGCCGCTCGTTCTCCTCGGAGGCCTCGCGGCGGATCCGGTCGGCCTCCTCACGGGCGTCCGACAGCGCCTGCTCGGCGGCCGTCAGCCGCTCCTCGGCCTCCGTCTGGAGCCGCGTCAGCTCCCCGGCGGCCTCCTCGCGGCGGGCCTCTATGGCGCGCTCGGTCTCCTCGTGCAGCTCCACCGCCGCGCGCTCGGCGTCCGCCTTGAGGCCCTCGGCCTGCTCGACGACCTCCTCGCGGTGCCGCTCGGCCTCCTGCCGGGTGCGCTGAAGGGTCTCCTCGGCCTGCCTGCGCAGCGTCGTCGCCCGCTCGATGGCCTCGGTGCGGACCTTCTCGCTGTCCCCCTGGGCGTTCGTGCGCAGCTCGTCCGCGTCCGCCTTGGCCTTGGCGAGCAGCTCCTCGGCGGACCTCGCCGCCTCCTCGATCTGCGCCACGGCCTCCTTGCGGGCCTCGGCACGGATCTTCTCGCCCTCTTCGACGGCGTCCGCCCGCAGCTGCTCGGCGTCGCCGCGCAGCCGGCGGGCCTCCTCCTGCAGCTCGACCGTCTTGGCGCGGTACTCCTTGGTGTCGTCCTTCGCCGTGCCCTTGAGCTCCTCGGCGATGTCGTGCGCCTCGGCGCGCAGCCGGTCCGCCTCGGCCTCGGCCTCCGAGCGGATCCGCTCGGCCTCCTCGGCCGCGGCCTTGGTGGTCTTCTTGGCGTCCTCGGACGCCTTGTTGAGGACCTCCTCGGCGGTCCTGGCCGCCTTGGACAGCTGGGTCGCGGTCTCCTCGGCGGTGGACGTACGGGCGTTCTCGGAGGCCTCCGCGACGATCTTCTCGGCCTCGGCACGGGCGTCGGCGACGAGCTGCTCGGCCTCGGACTTGGTGTTCTCGGCCTCCTTCGTGGCCTCCTGCACCAGCCGGGCGACCTGCTCCTTGGCGGTGCGCGTACGCGTCTCGTTCGCGGACTCGGCACTCGACAGGGCCTTGGCGGCGGCCTCCTTGGCCTCCGTGACCAGCTTCTCCGACTCGGTCTGCGCCTTGCGCAGCGCCTCCTCGGCCTCGGCCATCCGCTGCTCGGCGGCCTTGCTCAGCTCCGTGGCCTCGCGGCGCGCGGACTCCGACTCGGTGGCGGTGGACGTCCGCAGCTGCTCGGCGTGGTCCGTGGCCTCCTGGGCCTGCGAGGAGGCCGCGTTGAGGAGCCGCTCGGCGTCCGTGCGGGCACGCCGAAGGATCTGCTCGGCCTCGGCCCGGGCCTCCTCGGCCGAGTTCGTCAGCCGCTGCCGGGCCTCGCCGGCCAGCCGCTCGGCCTCCGCGCGGGCCGTGGCCATGGCCTGCTCGGCCTCGGCCCGGGACTCCTCCAGCAGGCGCCGGGCCTGCTGCTCGGTGCGGGCCCGCAGCTGCTCGGCCCAGGCCACGTTCTCGTTGACGTGCGACTCGACCGTCTGGCGGCGCTCGGCCAGCTCCTGGTCGAGCTGCTGGCGGCGGGTCACCGCCTCCTGGTGCAGCTCCGACTGGAGCCGGGCCGCCTGCTCGGCGTGCTCCTGGAGGATCCGCTGGGTCTGCGCCCGCGCCTCGCTCAGCTCACGGTCGGCGTCCGTCCGGATCTGGTCGGCCTGCATCTGAGCGTTGCGCAGCAACTGCTCGGCCTGCCAGCCGATGTCGCCCCCCTCGAAGGAGGGCCGGGACATGATGGTGCGCCGTGCCTCGTGCAGCTTGGCACGCAGCACCTCGACCTGGTAGCCGAGGTCCTCGGCGTGCTGGATCGCCTTTTCCCGCTCGGTCTTCAGCCGCTTCATCTCGGCTTCGAACCGAGAGAGGTGGTCGACGTCAGCCGCCGGCTCTCGCTCCTGGCTCTCGTAGCCCCGCACTGCGCGGTCCCATCCGTCCCCTGGTCGCAACTCTCTCCAAACGAGCTCCGTCCATCCGCCGAACGGGGCCCCCGGGGAATGGTGTCAGATCATCGGCGGAGCATGGGCTGCTGCCCCGACGCTCGTCCCCCGAAACCCGGACCCCGGAATGCGGTCGCCGCAGATTGAGCGGTGACCGCACCCAACCCTACCGGCCCTTATGTACGAGGGTCAGTGCTCAGGTGACTCAACAGGCGCCGAAGTGACCAGTTCTGTCAGTACGCCATGACAGTCCTTGGGGTGCAGGAAGGTGATCCGTGACCCCATGGAACCGCGTCGCGGCTCTTCGTACAGCACGCGTACGCCCTTGTCGCGGATGTCGGCTGCCTCTCCGTCCACATCCGCCGTACCGAAAGCGATGTGGTGGACGCCCTCGCCGTTCTTGTCGAGCCACTTCGCGACGGTGGAGTCCGGGCGGGTGGGTTCGAGAAGCTGCAGGTACGAGGCGCCGCCGTCGGACGTATCGTTGATCTTGAGCATGGCCTCGCGCACGCCCTGCTCCTCGTTGACCTCGGAGTGGAACACCTCGAAGCCGTAGGTGGCACGGTAGAACTCGACGGTCTTGTCGAGGTCGAAACAGGCGATTCCGATGTGGTCGATTCGCGTCAGCATGGATTCAGTGCAGCGCTCCGGAGGTGGTTACGCAACGTGCGCGCGATCACACCGACAGCCCGATGACGGGGTGGAGTACCGGTCAGTACATTCGAAGTAAACCCTCGTTCACTCCTCGGCTGTGCAGCCGGTAAGGGGATTGCGGCTCATGTCTTCTGCAACGACCAGCTCGGTGATCGTCTCGGGGGCGCGTACGCCCATGGGACGGTTGCTCGGATCGCTCAAGTCCTTCTCCGGAGCCGACCTCGGCGGCTTCGCGATCAAGGCCGCCCTCGACCGTGCGGGAATCGGCGGCGACCAGGTGCAGTACGTGATCATGGGGCAGGTGCTCCAGGCCGGGGCGGGGCAGATCCCGGCGCGCCAGGCCGCGGTCAAGGCCGGCATCCCGATGAACGTGCCCGCGCTGACGATCAACAAGGTGTGTCTGTCGGGCCTGGACGCGATCGCGCTGGCCGACCAGCTGATCCGCGCGGGTGAGTTCGACGTGGTCGTCGCCGGCGGCCAGGAGTCCATGACCAACGCCCCGCATCTGCTCCCCAAGTCCCGTGAGGGCTTCAAGTACGGCGCCGTCGAGATGATCGACGCCATGGCCTACGACGGGCTGACCGACTCCTTCGAGAACGTCGCCATGGGCGAGTCGACGGAGAAGCACAACACCCGGCTGGGCATCGGCCGGCCCGAGCAGGACGAGATCGCCGCGCAGTCGCACCAGCGGGCCGCGGCCGCGCAGAAGAACGGCCTGTTCGACGCCGAGATCACGCCGGTCGAGATCCCGCAGCGCAAGGGCGACCCGGTGCTGTTCAGCAAGGACGAGGGCATCCGGGGCGACACGACTGCCGAGTCCCTCGGGAAGCTCCGTCCGGCGTTCGCCAAGGACGGCACGATCACCGCCGGCTCGGCGTCGCAGATCTCCGACGGCGCGGCGGCCGTCGTGGTGATGAGCAAGGCCAAGGCCCAGGAGCTCGGCCTGGAGTGGATCGCCGAGATCGGGGCGCACGGGAACGTGGCCGGTCCGGACAACTCGCTGCAGTCCCAGCCGTCCAACGCGATCCTGCACGCGCTGAAGAAGGAGGGGCTGGGCGTCGAGGATCTCGATCTCGTCGAGATCAACGAGGCGTTCGCGGCGGTGGCCGTGCAGTCAATGAAGGATCTTGGGGTGTCCACCGAAAAGGTGAATGTCAACGGTGGTGCCATCGCCCTGGGTCACCCGATCGGGATGTCCGGTGCGCGTCTCGTGCTGCATCTCGCGCTGGAGCTGAAGCGGCGGGGCGGTGGCGTGGGTGCGGCGGCGCTGTGCGGTGGTGGTGGTCAGGGTGACGCGCTGATCGTGCGGGTGCCGAAGGGCTGAGCAGCGGGTTTTGGCACTTCGCCTTTGCCTTCGCCTTTGCCTTCGCCTTCAGGACATGAACGGAGCTGTGATGCAGGACGTCTCCACGCTGGTCGCCCAGGCCAGGGAGGGCCGGCCGCGGGCCGTGGCCCGGTTGATCTCCCTGGTGGAGGGGGCGTCTCCGCAGCTGCGGGAGGTCATGGCGGCGTTGGCGCCGCTGACGGGTGGGGCGTATGTGGTCGGGCTGACCGGGTCGCCCGGGGTCGGCAAGTCCACGTCCACGTCGGCGCTGGTGACGGCGTATCGCAAGCAGGGGAAGCGGGTCGGCGTGCTCGCCGTCGACCCGTCGTCCCCCTTCTCGGGCGGGGCGCTGCTCGGGGACCGGGTGCGGATGTCCGAGCACGCGTCGGATCCCGGGGTGTACATCCGTTCGATGGCGACGCGGGGGCATCTGGGCGGGCTCGCGTGGGCCGCGCCGCAGGCGATCCGGGTGCTGGACGCGGCGGGCTGTGACGTCGTCCTCGTCGAGACGGTGGGGGTCGGGCAGTCCGAGGTGGAGATCGCCTCGCAGGCGGACACGTCCGTGGTGCTGCTGGCGCCCGGGATGGGGGACGGGATCCAGGCGGCCAAGGCCGGGATCCTGGAGATCGGTGACGTGTACGTCGTGAACAAGGCGGACCGGGACGGGGCCGATGCGACGGCCCGCGAGCTGAACCACATGCTGGGGCTCGGGGAGTCGCGGGGGCCGGGTGACTGGCGTCCGCCGATCGTGAAGACGGTCGCCGCGCGGGGGGAGGGCACGGACGAGGTCGTCGAGGCGCTGGAGAAGCACCGTGCCTGGATGGAGGAGCGGGGGGTTCTCGCGGAGCGGCGGGCGGCCCGGGCGGCGCGGGAGGTCGAGACGATCGCGGTGACGGCGTTGCGGGAGCGGATCGGGGATCTGCACGGTGACCGGCGGCTGGGGGCGTTGGCCGAGCGGATCGTGGCCGGGGAACTGGATCCTTATCGGGCGGCTGATGAGCTGGTGGCGGGGTTGACGGAGGGCTGAGCGGCGGGCGGGTGCCTGCGGCGCCTGTGCGGGTGTGGTGGGGGTGCGCGTAGCGCCTATCGCCGGGTGGTGGGTCGGGGCCGCGCCGGGGGGTGTCCGTCCTCGGAACGTCGCGACGGGGTTGGACGCCGACTGACTGTTCGTTGACGCGACAACCGCTGCGGGCGGACACCCCCCGACACGTCCCCTTGCGTGAGCCGGCGGGTGCGGGCGCGTTCGGCTCAGCGCCGTGCGGCCCACCTGCGCTCGCACGCCCCGCTCAGCGGCTGCGGGCGCTGGCTACGGGCGCCAGCCCCGCTTAGCTCCGGGCCGCCAGCCCCGCTTAGCTCCGGGCCGCCAGCCCCGCCTAGCTGTGGGCCGCCTGCCCCGCCTAGCTGTGCCCCGTCAGCCCCGCTTGGCTGTGGGCCGCCGGTCCCGCTTGGCTGCGCGGGCCGCCGGTCACGCCTAGCTGCGGGCAATCGTGCCGCTAAGGGCGGCACGGGTGGGCGCAGCGGCACCCCGTTCCGCCGGGCTGCGGACCCACCCGGCCTCAGCAACGACGCCGGGTGCCTCGTCGCGCCGAGACGTGGGACGCCCCGGCGCCTGTGGAGACGCCGGGGCGGTTGGAATGCGGCGGCAGGAGCGGTCAGTCCTGGTCGTCCGTGTCGTCCTGGTCGTCCGAGCGGTCCGCCGTGACCTTGCCCGTGGTGAGGTCTATCTTCCAGTCCTGCTCGGCGCCGCCGGACGTGCGGGTCTCGGCCTCCCAGGACTTGTTCTTGCCGTCCTCGTCCAGGTCGACGGACGTCACCGTGCCCTTGCCCGCGGCAGCCTTCGCCGCCTCCTCGGCGGTCACGGAGGAACCCTTCAGGGCCGCCCGCACCTGCGCCGTGTCGTCCTCGTCGTCGGTCTGCGCACCGAGGACCTTGCCGTTGGACGGGTCGACGCGGACGCTGTGCCAGGTGTTGTCACCGGACAGGACGTCGACCTTCCAGATCACCTTGTCGCTGTCGTCCTCGTCGTCCAGCTCGGCGGACACGACCGTGCCGGACGTGTGCTTCAGCGCGGAGGCGATCGCCTCGGGCGCCGTCACGTCGCCGGAAGCCGCCTGCGCGTCGTCGTCGCGGTCGTCCTGGTCGTCACGGACGTCGTCGTCCGACAGTCGCGTGTTCGCCGCCTGCCGCGCCGAGCCCCCGCCGTCTCCCGTGGTCGCGAGGGCCGTGGCCGTACCGCCTCCGATCAGAGCGGCAGCGGTCACAGCGGCGATCACGATGTTGCGCTTCATGGGGGTTCCTCCCGAGTCGGTTCGTTTTCGACGTGTTCCAAGGTGGCTGATCGAGGCTGAGAGGAACCTGAAGCCCCCTGAAGGGATCTTCAGCTTGGTTTTGCCACTCTTTACCCATGCGCCTGTTGATCGTGGAGGACGAGAAGCGGCTGGCCCTGTCGCTCGCCAGGGGCCTGACGGCCGAGGGGTACGCCGTGGACGTCGTCCACGACGGACGGGAGGGGTTGTACCAGGCCTCGGAGGGGACGTACGACCTGGTGATCCTCGACATCATGCTGCCCGGCCTCAACGGCTACCGGGTCTGCGCCGCCCTGCGCGCCGCCGGGCACGAGGTGCCGATCCTGATGCTGACCGCCAAGGACGGTGAGTACGACGAGGCAGAGGGGCTCGACACCGGGGCGGACGACTATCTGACCAAGCCCTTCTCGTATGTCGTGCTCGTCGCCCGGATCAAGGCGCTGCTGCGGCGGCGTGGGGTGGGTGCCGGGGCCTCGCCCGTGCATGTGCACGGGGATCTGAAGGTGGACACGGCTGCTCGGCGGGTGTTTCTGGGGGAGGACGAAGTCTCCCTGACCACCAAGGAGTTCTCCGTGCTGGAGCAGCTTGTGCTCCGGGCCGGGGAGGTCGTGTCCAAGTCCGAGATCCTCGAACATGTGTGGGACTTCGCGTACGAGGGTGATCCCAACATCGTCGAGGTGTACATCAGCACCCTGCGGCGGAAGCTGCGGCCGGGGCTGATCCGGACCGTGCGCGGGGCCGGGTACCGGCTGGAGAAGTCGCCATGAGGCGGCTGTTCGGGTCCGTCCGGGCGCGGGCCACGCTGGGCGCCACGCTCGTGGTCGCGGTGGCGCTCGTCGCGGCCGGGGCCGCCGTGCTGCTGTCGCTGCGGTCCAATCTGATCGGCGAGGCCGGGACGCAGGCCGAGCAGTCCGCCCGGGCCGTCGCCTCCGAGCTCGCCGCCGGGACGCCGTACGACAAGCTGTCCGGGCTGGACGGTGACGACGGGCCGGTGCAGGTCCTCGACGAGCACAAGCGGCTGGTCGCGGCCAGCGAGGATCTCCAGAAGATCAGCGGCACCGACTCCGGCCAGGTGAAGCCGCAGCCGCCGGCCTCGCCCCGTACGGACGACGACGACTCCGACGACCACGAAGAGGCCCTCGAGCCCGGGGAGATCGCCGGGGAGAGCGTCTTCAGCAATGGGGCCGCGACGATCGACGGTGACGCGGAGGACTACCGGTTCGCTGCCGTGGAGGTGGAGACCCAGGACCGGGGGACCCTCAAGGTCTACGCCGGTTCACCGCTGGCCGCCGAGCACGGGGCCGTGCGGACCGCTCTGACGGTGATGCTGATCGGGTTCCCGCTGCTGCTCGGCGTCGTCGCGGGAGTGACCTGGCTGGTCACCCGGCGGGCCCTGCGGCCGGTCGAGGGCATCCGGAGCGAGATGGCCGCGATCACCCACTCCGAGGATCTCGCGCGGCGCGTCCCGGAGCCGGACACGCACGACGAGATCGCCCGGCTGGCCAGCACCACGAATGAGACGCTCGCGGCGCTGGAGACCTCCGTGGAGCGGCAGCGGCGCTTCGTCGCCGACGCGTCCCACGAGCTGCGCAGTCCCATCGCCTCGCTGCGCACACAGTTGGAAGTGGCCGCCGCGCATCCCGAGCTGCTGGACCTCGACGGGGCCGTGGAGGACACCGTGCGGCTCCAGCACCTGGCCGCCGATCTGCTGCTGCTCGCCCGGCTGGACGCGGGGGAGCGGCCCAACGACGCGGGGGTCGACCTCGCCGGGCTGGCCCGGGAGGAGGCCGAGGGACGCACGGGTGTGACGGTGGACGCGGAGCCGGTGGAAGTGGCCGGATCGCGGGGGCAGCTGGGGCGGGTGCTGGCCAATCTGCTCGACAACGCCCAGCGGCATGCCCGGTCGGCCGTCACCGTGAGCGTGCGGCGGGAGGGGGACCGGGCCGTGGTCGGCGTGGCGGACGACGGGGACGGGGTGCCCGAGGCCGACCGGGAGCGGATCTTCGAACGGTTCGTACGACTGGACGCCGCCCGCAGCCGGGACGACGGCGGTGCCGGACTGGGACTCGCCATCGCCCGGGACGTCGCCGTACGGCACGGCGGCACGCTCACGGCCGGACAGGGACCCGCAGGCGGAGCCCTGTTCGAACTCCGCCTGCCGCTCGCCTAACCGGACCGGCGCGGGTGTGCCGTCTGGGTCAGGGGCGCCCGCGCTGTCCGCGCAGGTGCTCCGCGATGGGCTTGAGGCCCTTGTCGAGCTCCGTCAGGGCCTCGGGGGACAGCAGGTCGATGAAGTGCCTGCGCACGGACGCCACATGGTGGGGCGCCACCTTCTGCATCGTCGCCATGCCGTGGTCGGTGAGGACCGCGTAGAGCCCACGGCGGTCGGATTCGCAGTTCTCCCGCCGGACCAGGTTCGCGTTCTCCATGCGCGTGATCTGGTGTGAGAGGCGGCTCTTGGACTGGAGGGTGGCGGAGGCGAGGTCGCTCATCCGCATCCGCTGGTCCTCCGACTCGGAGAGGTTCACCAGGATCTCGTAGTCGTTCATTGTCAGTCCGAACGGCTGCAGGTCCTTCTCGAGCTGGTACGTCAACAGCCTGTTGACCTCCAGGTGGGTGCGCCAAGCGCACTGCTCCGCATCGGTCAGCCAGCGCGTGGCCGTCTCGGTCTCCATGAATGAAGTCTACCTAAAAGGTTGAAAGGCGAACTAGTGAGGGTTTTCATGTGACGGAGCACACCTGCCGAACATTGGTGCGCAGGCGTTCGATGTCACACTCCGCAGACTACCGCTCACAGCCCGAAGCGACGCTGGAGGTCCCCCAGCTGTCCGGGAAGACGCGGTGCGCCGGATTGACCGGGCCGGGGGCCGGATGCCCCGCCGCCGGGCACACCGGCCTGGTGCGGAACGGCCCCCGTGGCCTGCTCGGCCATCAGGGTCTCGGACGACTGGAGCAGCACTGTGCCGGCGCCGACGAACTCGAACTGGTGCTCCTCGCCGGAGACCCCTCCGAGGCCGGTCAGCGCACGTAGACCGCCCATGACGCCGGTCATGTACCCGTGGTCGTAGTGGTGGCAGGGCGAGGGGCAGTCGGCCCATCCGACCAGGGCCTGGGGGTCGACCCGGATCGGGGGTTCCATGAACACCACCGGGCCGTTCGACGCGGCCACGAACTTTCCGGTTCCGATGAGGGTCAGAAAACCCGGCACGATTGATTGCTTCAGCGAGAGAGTTGGCTGAAAAGCGAGGAGGTTGCCCGAGCGAATGGTCAGATTGCCGTCCTCGAGGTCGAACGAATTCACATCGAAGGCCCGGTCGGCGAGGAGCATCTTGCCCGAGCCCTCCGCCACGACCCAGTCGCTCGCGTGCAGAGGCGAATGGAACGACGTACGGACCAGACGGTCCAGTCGGCCGTGTCCGACGCCGTTGAAGTCGATCGAGCCGTAGTAGGCGATCATCTTCCCCTTCTGCAGGAACCACTGGCTCCCCTTCAGTTCCACGCAGAAGGTGTACGGGTTGACGTTGTCGTCGGGCGGCAGCGATGCCGGGTCGAAGACCGCGGGGCCGGCGCCCGGAGTTCCGTAGGTGCTCACAGCTTCTCCTCCGACGCCTGGACGTACACCGCACCGCTGCCGCTGAGCTCCAGCTGGAACGCCTCGCCCGAGCCGCGGCCCACCATGTCCCGCCAGCCCAGCGCGGTGGACAGCTTGTTGCGGACGTCGCCGTGATGGGCGACGTAGGCCTGCGGGTCCACATGCACCGGCCGCTGGGGTGTGATGGGGATCTCGATCACCCCGCCGTGGGCCATGACCGCGACGGCCCCCTGCCCCTTCAGCGTGGTCGTGAACAGCCCCTGGCCGCTGACCTGACCGCGGACCATGCCCATGACGCCGCCCTGCGAGCCGAGGAACATCGTGCCCTGCTGGAGCGAGCCCTCGAAGGCCAGCAGGCGGTCCGCCTCGACGTACAGCGTGTCGCCGGCGAGCCGGATCACCTGGATGTGATGCCCGCCGTGCCCGAAGAGGACGGTGCCGCTGCCCTCCACGGTCATCAGGGGCGTGTCCTCGTCGGCGACCCGGCGGCCGATCATCGACATGACCCCGCCCTGGCCGCCCGCCGTGTTGGGCGTGAAGGACACCTCGCCCTTGTACGCGAGCATCGCGCCGCGCTGACTGAACAGCCGCTGACCGGGCGACACCGTCGCCTCGACCATCTTCGCGTTGATCTCCCGGAAGGCCATGTCACACGTCTCCCGCGATCGTGTTCCGCTCGCTCGGCTGTACGTACACCAGCCCGTCCCCCTCGAAGCGCATCTGGAAGGCCTCGCCGCCGCCCTCCCCGAGCAACGTGCGGAACGTCACACCGGACTGGAAGGACTGCCGGAGATTGCCCTGGTGCGCCACATACGCCCCCGGGTCGACGGTCAGCGGGTACTGGGGGCTCACCCGCAGCACCACCGCCGGCCCGTCCGACATGATCGCCGCCTGGCCGTGGCCCTCGACGGACGTCGTGAACAGCCCGTTTCCCTGCGAGGCGCCGCGCAGGCCCGTGAACTCCGTCCCCGTGCGCAGCCCGCCGTCGGTCGCGAGCAGATTGCTCGACTCGACGTAGAGCTTGTCCCCCTGGAGGCCCACCAGGTTGATCTCGGAGGCGCGGTCCGCGAACCAGCAGGTGCCGCGCCCCTTCACCTCCATCAACGTCATCTGCTCACCGGTCAGCCGCCGGGTCACCATGCCCCGGATGCCCTCGCCGCCGCCGCTGAGCTTCTTGAAGGCCATCTCGCCGTCGTACGCGACCATCGAGCCGTTCTTCGCCTTCACGGCATCTCCGGTCATCTCGACGGCGAGCACCTTGTTGCTCTGAAGTCGGAACATCGCCACGTACGGGAAGGTAGCCGCAGGCCGGGCCCCCGGGACAGGGCCCGTGGGTGGAGAACGTCCCTGAGTGCACCCCTAGGGGCCGGGTTCCGAGGCGGTTTGCCACAATGGGCGGGACGCTTGTGCGCGTGTTCACAAACTATTTCTCTCCCACCGAAGGTGACCCGTGGACCTCAAGACCGCCACCGCCCTCCGCCGCCTCCGCCTGGTCTCGGCGCCCGAGGCGATCTCCTTCCTCCTCCTGCTGATCTGCTCGGTGCTGAAGCGGACCACGGACTTCAACGCCGTGCCGGTGATGGGCATGGTGCACGGTGTTCTGTTCATCCTGTACGTGATCTTCTGGGCCGACGCGTGGAACCGGACGAAGTGGCCGGTGAAGACCGCCGCGCTGTACTTCGTGCTCTCGGTGCTGCCCACCGGCGGCTTCTTCGCCGACCGCAAGCTGCGGCGTGAGGCCGAGGACGCGGTCATCGCGTCCCGGGCGCGCCAGGAAGGGGCTGTGAAGGCGTGATCGTCGCCTTTTCCGTGACGCCGCTGGGGGTCGGTGAGGACGTGGGGGAGTACGTCGCCGACGCCGTGCGGGTGGTCCGCGAGTCGGGGTTGCCCAACCGGACCGACGCGATGTTCACGACCGTCGAGGGGGAGTGGGACGAGGTCATGGACGTCGTCCGGCGTGCGGTGGCCGCGGTCGAGCGGCGGGCGCCCCGGGTGTCCCTCGTCCTCAAGGCGGACATCCGGCCCGGAGTGACGGACGGTCTGACCTCGAAGGTCGCGACAGTGGAGCGGCATCTCGCCGAGTAGGCGTATTCGAGAGCGGCAGCCTCGACGGGAACCCTGGTCCGATACGGGCCGGGGTTCCTTCGCGTTACTGCCGCGGGCATATGCGTAACCCCACCCACCTGGACGCTCTCAGTTCGACACCGCCCCAAAGATCCATTTTTGTATGGGTATCGGGGTATCGGTTCTCCGATCAGGCCTCAATGACTGGAGGGCACTGTGCGGCCGGAGGGCTACGACTACGACTCCTACAGCCGACTCGCCGGACCGCTCACGGAGCCGTCCGGTGAGGAGTACCGGGTGCAGTACGTCTCGCTCCTCGCCCGCGAGCCCCGCCGAATACGAGCCGTCCTCCTGATGTGCCTGGCGCCACTGCTCACCGGCGCCTTGATGGTCTACCTCGTCTGGCCCACCCACTGGGTGGAACGCGAGGGTGCCCAGCGCTGGCTCATCGGACTCGACGTCACCATGCTGATGGCGATCGGCCTGATCGAACTCTTCATGCTCGTCAACGTCGCCTCCGTCGCCCACGCCACGATGGTCGCCTGCGACCCCGTCCCCGTGGTCCCCGAACCGGACACCCGCGTCGCCTTCCTCACCACCTACGTCCCCGGCAAGGAACCCCTCGCCATGGTCCGCGCGACCCTGGAAGGAGCCACCCGCATCCACCACACCGGAACCCTCGACGTCTGGCTCCTCGATGAGGGCGACGACGCCGAGGTCAAGGCCATGTGCACGGAACTGGGCGTACGCCACTTCACCCGGCGCGGCATCCCCGAGTGGAACCGCGACACGGGCGTCCACAAGGCCCGCACCAAGCACGGCAACTACAACGCCTGGATCGCCATGCACGGCGACGGGTACGACTTCTTCGCGTCCGTCGACACCGACCACATCCCGATGCCCAACTACCTGGAACGGATGATGGGCTACTTCAGGGACCCCGACGTGGCCTTCGTCGTCGGCCCCCAGGTGTACGGCAACTACCACAACCCCGTCACCAAGGCCGCCGAGTCCCAGCAGTTCCTCTTCCACGCCCTCATCCAGCGCGCCGGCAACCACTATCGCGCCCCCATGTTCGTCGGCACGAACAACGTCGTACGGATCTCCGTCGTCAAGCAGATCGGCGGGCTGTACGACTCCATCACCGAGGACATGGCCACCGGCTTCGAGATCCACCAGCACCGCAACCCGGACACGAACCGCTTCTGGCAGTCCGTCTACACCCCGGACGTGCTCGCCGTCGGCGAGGGCCCCGCCTCCTGGACCGACTTCTTCACCCAGCAGATGCGCTGGTCGCGCGGCACCTACGAGACCCTCATCACGCAGTACTGGAAGGCGCCCCTCAGCATGCCGCCGGGCCGGCTGCTGTCCTACACGCTCATGCTCGTGTACTACCCGATGACGGCCGTCAACTGGTTCCTCGGGATCTTCAGCTGCTTCCTCTTCCTCTGGTTCGGCGCCTCCGGAACCGAGGTCGCCGTGTCGGTCTGGATGATGCTCTACAGCGACGCCGCCGCCTGCCAGATCGGGCTGTACCTGTGGAACCGCCGCCACAACGTCTCGCCGCACGAACCGGAGGGCTCGGGCGGCCTGGCCGGCATGGGGATGTCGGCCCTGTCCGCGCCGATCTACCTCAAGTCCCTCAGTGAGGCGGTCATGCGCCGCCCCAGCCGGTTCGTCGTCACGCCCAAGGGCAACGACGCCTCCCCCGACCAGCTGGCCACCTTCCGTATCCACCTCTTCTGGGCGGCCCTGCTGGCCACGTCCCTGGCCGCCTCGGTGGCCCTGGACCACACGCATGCCGCGATGCGCACCTGGGCCCTGCTCGGCATGGTCATCTCCCTGGCACCGGCCGCGGTATGGGCCGCCACGGCCTGGAAGGACCACCGGGAGCGGCAGCGGCGGCTCACCCACGCCGACGCGCAGGCACAGGAACAGGTACAGGAACAGGCACCCGCGCACCCGCACCCACGCGTGCCCGAAGGCAACGAGCCCGCCCCCGCCCTCGCCACCGCGTCCCCCGCGGCCCCGGTCTCCGGCACCCCGACAGGAGGCAGCTAGGCCATGGCCTACCAGCTCTCGCAGAAGACCAAGAAGACCGTCCTGGGGATCGGCGGCATCGCGGTCCTGGCGGGCCTCAACGCCCCGGCCGCGCTGGACTTCGTCTCCACCCGGTACCACGAGTACAAGATCGCCCAGCCCGAGTACATGGCGAAGTACGGCTCCTGGACTCAGCTCGACATCCCGGAGGAGTTCCGCACCAACGCCATCCACGCGGCCCTGCTGCACACGGGCAAGGTGCTGATCGTCGCCGGGTCGGGCAACGAGCAGCGCAAGTTCGACGCGGGCGAGTTCGACACCATCCTGTGGGACCCGGAGAAGAACACGTACAAGAAGATCCCCACCCCGGAGGACTTCTTCTGCGCCGGCCACGCCCAGCTGCCCGACGGCCGCCTGCTGGTGGCCGGTGGTACCGCCCGCTACGAACGCCTGGGCGCCGAGGTGACCCGGGCGGGCGGCGGCATGCGCGTGAAGAACGAGAGCCCCGACAAGGCGCTGTTCCTGAAGAAGGGCACCCGCTTCCGCTCACCGGCCGGCTTCGAGTACGTCACCAAGTTCGATGTCACCGTCCCGAAGGCCAAGCGCACCCAGAAGATCACGTACAACAGCCGCGGTGTGATGCAGCCCTGGAAGACCAAGGTCACCGCCAGCGAGGCCCGCGTCTGGGTGGAGGCCGTGGACAAGGGCCCCCTGTCGGCCATTCAGAAGCAGGCGCAGTACGCCATCGTCGGCCTGACGGGCAAGGCGGGTGACAACGCGTACGGCCTGTCGGAGAAGATCACTCTCGACAAGCAGGACTTCCAGGGCATCCGCGGCGCCTACGAGTTCGACCCGAAGGCGGAGAAGTACATCCCCGTCGAGCCGATGGACAAGGCCCGCTGGTACCCGACGCTCGTCGGCCTCGACGACGGCCGGGTCCTGGCGGTGTCCGGCCTGGACGACGTCGGCATGATCGACCCGGGCGACAACGAGATCTACGACCCGGAGACCAAGAAGTGGTCGCCGGGACCCAAGCGGTACTTCCCGACGTACCCCGCCCTGTTCCTCACCAAGGGCGGCAAGCTGTTCTACCCGGCCTCCAACGCCGGTTACGGGCCCGCCGACCGGGGCCGTGAGCCGGGCCTGTGGGACCTGGAGAAGAACACGTTCCGCAAGGTGCCGGGGCTGACGGACCTCGACCAGACCGAGACCTCGGCCTCCCTGCTGCTGCCCCCGGCGCAGGACCAGAAGGTGATGATCCTGGGCGGAGGCGGCGTCGGCGAGTCGAGCAAGGCGACCCCGCGCACGGCCGTCGTGGACCTGAACAAGGACGACCCGGCCTTCCGGGACGGCCCCGACCTGCCGCAGGGCACGCGCTACCTGAACAGCGTGATCATGCCGGACGACACGGTGTTCACGTCCAACGGCTCCAGGGACTACCGCGGCCGCAGCGCCAGCAACATCCTCAAGGCGCAGTTCTACGACCCGAGGAGCAACGCCTTCCGGGAGGCCGCCGCTCCGAGAGTGGGGCGCAACTACCACTCCGAGGCGCTGTTGCTGCCCGACGGCAGGATCGCCACCTTCGGTTCCGACCCGCTCTTCGACAACCAGCAGAACACCAAGCTGGGCCACTTCGAGCAGCGCATGGAGGTCTTCACCCCGCCCGCGCTGCACAAGAACCCCCGGAACCGCCCCGTACTGAAGGGCGGCCCGGGGAAGCTGGACAAGAACCACAGCATCACGTTCCGTACGGACCACCCGGAGCGCGTGGCCGAGGCGCGGCTGATGCGGCCCAGCGCGGTCACGCACACGACCGACGTCGAGCAGCGCTCCATCGAGCTGGACATCACCAGGAAGGGCGGCGCGGTGACCTTCGAGGTGCCGCGCGACCCGGCCCTGGTCCCGCCCGGCTGGTACATGCTGTTCGTGACGGACGGAGCGGGCACGCCCTCCCGGGCCAAGTGGATCCACGTGGAGTGAGCGAGGGGGAGGGGGCGAGGCGGGAAGGGCGAGGCCGGAAGGGCGAGGCCGGAGGGGCGAGGCGGGAGGGGGCCGGCTCAGTCCTCCGCGTTGCGCGCCAGCTCCAGGGCGTACTCCGGCCACCAGCGTCCGGCGTCCGGGCCGCCCTCGCAGTCTCCGTCCGACTCGCCGGGCCGCTTGATCCACAGGTAGGCGTCGAGGGTCCGTTCGCCGGTCTGGGTCGTGGGCGGGGTGCCGAGCGCCCGGCCCGGCGGGTTGCACCAGACGCCGGGCAGGGGGCCGTTGCCGTTGCGGCTGGTGTCGACGACGAAGTGCTTGCCGTCGAGGGCCTCGGCGAGCTGGACGCCGTACTCCGTGGTCTCGTCGTCGGTCTGGAAGTTGGAGACGTTGAGCGCGAAGCCGTCGGCCTGTTCGATCCCGGCCCGCCGCAGCGGCTCCACCAGCTTGTCCGGCTCCCGGATCCAGTCCGCGTTGCCCGCGTCCAGGTACACCTTGGTGTTCGGCTGCTGTTGCAGCCGGGTGATCGCCTCGCTGAGCAGCTGTTCGCGCTCGGCGTGGTACTCGCCGGGCGTGCAGCCGTCCACGATGTGCGCGACCGCGTCGGGCTCCAGGACGACCAGGGCCTCCGCCTCGCCGAGGGCGTCGGCGAACTGCCCGATCCACTCCCGGTAGGCGTCCGCGTCCTCCGACCCGCCCGCCGAGTGCTGACCGCAGTCCCGGTGCGGGATGTTGTACGCGACGAAGACCGCCGTCTTCCCCTCCTCGCTCGCGGCCGAGGCCGCCGCCCGCACCGTCGGTGCCGGATCGGTCTCGCCGGGCGGCCACAGCGCGAGTGGCCGGTCGGCGATCCGCCGGATCAGCTCGGCGTCGTCCTCCCGGTCCTGCTGCTGCCAGAGCTCTGCCTGCTGGGCCGCGGGGCTCTCGGGGTCGACCCAGAAGGGGGAGCCGGCCGCGTAGCCGGCCTTCGTGGTGTCGTCGCCGGTGTCGGACGCCGTGTCGGTGCGGCCGTGAGCGGACGAGCAGCCCGCAGCGAGACCGAGCACCGCGAGGACCGCGAGGGCGTGGTTCAGCCGTCTCATGCCGCTCCCTGTGAGGAAGGTGACGTTCGGTGATGAATCGGATGCCAATAGTTACATACTCGTATGAATCGATATCTAAAGGACATGGCCTTGCCCTGCCCCCGGATGGCGCAGCCGGAAGGCGGGCGGACCGAAGGGCGAGACAGGGCTGACCACCATGTGACCGGCCGGTAAGGTCGGGTTCGTGCCGAAGCCGCTCAGTCTCTCCTTCGATCCGATCGCGCGCGCCGACGAACGCTGGAAGCAGCGCTGGGGAAACGTGCCGTCCATGGGCGCGATCACCTCGATCATGCGCGCCCAGCAGATCCTCCTCGCCGAGGTCGACGCGGTGGTCAAGCCGTACGGGCTGACGTTCGCGCGCTACGAGGCGCTGGTGCTGCTCACCTTCTCCAAGTCCGGCGAGCTGCCGATGTCCAAGATCGGCGAGCGGCTCATGGTGCACCCCACGTCCGTGACGAACACCGTGGACCGGCTGGTGAAGTCGGGTCTCGTCGACAAGCGGCCCAACCCCAACGACGGGCGCGGCACCCTGGCGAGCATCACCGAGAAGGGCCGCGAGGTGGTCGAGGCGGCCACCCGCGACCTGATGGCGATGGACTTCGGGCTCGGGGCGTACGACGCCGAGGAGTGCGGGGAGATCTTCGCGATGCTGCGGCCGCTGCGGATCTCGGCGGGGGACTTCGAGGAGCAGTGACCCGGGGCAAGATCCCCCGGAACGGGTCGTTACGCTCGACGGCATGAAAAAGAGCGTGCTGACGCGCTACCGCGTGATGGCCTATGTCACCGGCGTGCTGCTGGTCCTGCTGACCCTGGGCATGATCGGCAAGTATGTGCTCGACCTGAACGGCGCGGCGGACTTCACGCGCGTCGTCAGCATCGCGCACGGCTGGCTGTACGTCCTGTACCTGGTCTTCGCCTTCGACCTGGGCTCCAAGGCGAAGTGGCCGGTCGGCAAGCAGGTGTGGGTGCTGCTCGCCGGGACCGTCCCCACGGCCGCGTTCTTCGTGGAGCGCAAGATCAGCCACGAGCTCGAGTCCCGGATCGCGGAGGACGCGCCGGCGCCGGTCAAGGCGTAACAACACCGCCGTACGGACGAACGTACGGCGGTCTGCCATCGACATTTACTTGGACGTCCTAGTAAATTCGAAGGTATGGACGCTGACGCCATAGAGGAAGGCCGCCGTCGCTGGCAGGCCCGGTACGACGCCGCGCGCAAGCGCGAGGCCGACTTCACGACGCTCTCCGGGGATCCCGTGGAGCCGGTGTACGGGCCACGGCCCGGAGACAGGTACGAGGGGTTCGAGCGGATCGGGTGGCCCGGGGAGTACCCCTTCACCCGGGGCCTGTACGCGACCGGGTACCGAGGGCGTACCTGGACCATCCGGCAGTTCGCCGGGTTCGGCAACGCCGAGCAGACCAACGAGCGCTACAAGATGATCCTCCGCAACGGCGGAGGCGGGCTCTCGGTCGCCTTCGACATGCCGACGCTCATGGGCCGCGACTCCGACGACCCGCGCTCACTGGGCGAGGTCGGGCACTGCGGTGTCGCCATCGACTCGGCCGCCGACATGGAGGTCCTGTTCAAGGACATCCCGCTGGGCGACGTGACGACGTCCATGACCATCAGCGGGCCGGCCGTCCCGGTCTTCTGCATGTACCTGGTCGCCGCGGAACGGCAGGGCGTCGACCCGGCCGTCCTGAACGGCACGCTCCAGACGGACATCTTCAAGGAGTACATCGCCCAGAAGGAGTGGCTCTTCCAGCCCGAACCCCATCTGCGGCTCATCGGCGACCTGATGGAGCACTGCGCGGCCGGCATCCCCGCGTACAAGCCGCTGTCCGTCTCCGGGTACCACATCCGCGAGGCCGGGGCGACGGCCGCGCAGGAGCTGGCGTACACGCTCGCGGACGGCTTCGGGTACGTGGAGCTGGGGCTGTCGCGCGGGCTGGACGTCGACGTCTTCGCCCCCGGGCTCTCCTTCTTCTTCGACGCGCACGTCGACTTCTTCGAGGAGATCGCCAAGTTCCGTGCGGCGCGCCGGATCTGGGCGCGGTGGATGCGGGACGTGTACGGGGCGCGGAGCGAGAAGGCGCAGTGGCTGCGTTTCCACACCCAGACGGCCGGGGTCTCCCTCACCGCGCAGCAGCCGTACAACAACGTCGTACGGACGGCCGTGGAGGCGCTGGCGGCCGTGCTCGGCGGGACCAACTCGCTGCACACCAACGCCCTCGACGAGACGCTCGCGCTGCCCAGCGAGCAGGCGGCGGAGATCGCACTGCGGACGCAGCAGGTGTTGATGGAGGAGACCGGGGTCGCCAACGTGGCCGATCCGCTGGGCGGTTCCTGGTACATAGAGCAGCTCACCGACCGGATCGAGGCGGACGCGGAGAAGATCTTCGAGCAGATAAGGGAGCGGGGGCTGCGGGCGCATCCCGACGGGCGGCACCCGATCGGGCCGATCACCTCCGGGATCCTGCGCGGGATCGAGGACGGGTGGTTCACCGGGGAGATCGCGGAGTCGGCGTTCCAGTACCAGCGGGCGCTGGAGAAGGGCGACAAGCGGGTCGTCGGGGTCAACGCGCACCACGGGTCCGTGACCGGGGATCTGGAGATTCTGCGGGTCAGTCATGAGGTGGAGCGGGAGCAGGTGCGGGTGCTCGGCGGGCGGAAGGCGGGGCGTGATGACGCGGCGGTCCGGACGGCCCTGGACGGGATGCTGGCGGCTGCGCGGAGTGGCGCGAACATGATCGAGCCGATGCTGGTGGCTGTGCGGGCCGAGGCGACGCTGGGGGAGATCTGTGGGGTGCTGCGGGACGAGTGGGGGGTGTACACGGAGCCTGCGGGGTTCTGAGTGCTCGGTGTTGGTGCTGAGGGCGGGGGTGCGCAGCCCGGCGGAGCGGGGTGCCGCCTGCGCCCACCCGTGCCGCCCCTAGTGGCACGCATGCCCGCAGCTGGGGCTAGGCCAGGCCCTGCAGCAGCACCCGGGTGAAGCTGCGGACCCATTCCTCGTCCGCCGGCTCCGCGCTGACCAGGGTGCGGTGGACCACCGCTCCCGCGACGATGTCGAAGATCAGGTCTGCCGTGCGGGCCGCCGACTCCGGGTCCGGCTCGGGGGGCAGCTCGCCTCTCGCCTGGGCCCGGGAGCGGCCCTCCAGGACCAGGCGCTTCTGGCGCTCGACCACCGACGCGCGGATGCGTTCACGCAGGGCGTCGTCGCGGGTGGCCTCCGAGACCACGGCCATCAGGCCGCTCTTCGCCTCCGGGCGGGCCAGGATCGTGGCGAACTGGAGGACGACGCCCTCGATGTCAGCGGCCAGCGAGCCGCTGTCCGGCAGCTCCAGCTCGTCGAAGAGCTCCGCCACCGCATCGACGACCAGCTCGTTCTTGCCCGCCCAGCGGCGATAGAGGGTTGTCTTCGCAACCCCGGCGCGGGTCGCGACGTCTCCCAGGGTGAGCTTGGACCAGCCCAGTTCGACCAGTGCCTCCCGCGTCGCGGCCAGGATCGCGGCGTCGGCCGCGGCGCTGCGCGGGCGCCCCGTGCGGCTGGCTGGGCTGCGACTCTGCATGCCATGACCATAACGGGCGGTTCCTGTGTGGCCGTGAGGGAGATCACCGGGGGGTGGTGGTCCGCCGGTCCGGCGTGGCATTACGCTACGTCTCGTAGCGAAAGCCCGTGATGGACGTACTCGGGCTTCGGCGGCACGGCGTGGGGTGGGGACCCGGCGCCGAACGGGACCCGACCAGCCCGGCTTTCACACCGTTTTTCACACACGCGCGCAGTACGGGGGAGGATAGACGCATGCAGCCACGGAACATGTCCATGAGCGGAGTCGTCGACCTCGCCGCGGTGAAGGCGGCCCAGGAGGCCAAGGCGAAGGCGGAGCAGGCACGTGCCCAAGCCGCCCGGGAGGGTGGTGCGGGGGCGATCTCCCCGGCCGACCTCGTCATCGACGTCGATGAGGCGGGCTTCGAGACCGAAGTCCTGCAGCGGTCCGCCGAAGTGCCCGTCGTCATCGACTTCTGGGCCGAGTGGTGTCAGCCCTGCAAGCAGCTGAGCCCGGTCCTGGAGCGGCTGGCCGTCGAGTACAACGGCCGGTTCCTGCTCGCCAAGATCGACGTCGATGCCAACCAGATGCTGATGCAGCAGTTCGGCATCCAGGGGATCCCCGCGGTGTTCGCGGTCGTCGCGGGGCAGGCGCTGCCGCTCTTCCAGGGGGCCGCGGGCGAGGAGCAGATCCGGGGAACCCTGGACCAGCTGGTGCAGGTCGCCGAGCAGCGCTTCGGCCTGACCGGCCTCACCGTCGACCCCGACGCCGAGGCGGGCGGCGCCCCGGCGGCTCCCGAGCGCCCGGCCGGTCCGTACGACGCGCTCCTCGAGGCCGCCGTGCAGGCGCTGGACTCGGGTGATCTGAGCGGTGCCATCCAGGCGTACAAGAACGTACTGAACGAGGACCCGGCCAACGAGGAGGCCAAGCTCGGTCTCGCCCAGGCCGAGTTGCTCCAGCGCGTGCAGGGCGTCGACCCACAGCAGGTGCGCAAGGACGCGGCCGACAAGCCGGCCGATGTGCAGGCGCAGATCGCCGCCGCCGACCTGGATCTGGTGGGCGGCCATGTCGAGGACGCTTTCGGCCGTCTGATCGAGACCGTGCAGCGCACGGTGGGTGACGACCGGGACACCCTGCGGATGCGGCTGCTGGAGCTCTTCGAGGTGGTCGGACCCGAGGATCCGCGGGTGATCGCGGCGCGCAGGGCCCTGGCACGCGCCCTGTTCTGACCAGTCGTTAAACACGCGGGCTTGTGGTGCCCACGTGAAAGATTTGCCCACAGAGCGTCACTGCGGCCGCGCTTTACCAAAACTTGGTAATCGCGGCCGCTGTTACTGCGAGTAAGTCGTGGGCGTTGATCTGTCGGTTTCTGTCCATCGATCAACAGCTTTGTACCGCCGGTGGGGGCCACCCTGTGTCGTCGGCCGAGACCGATGGGTCGTTGTTCGGTTATACGGCCGTTACTAGCCAGTAACGAACCCCCTTGTGCGGGCGGCGAGAATGCACCACGATCGGCCACGCTCGGTCCATTCCCGTACCCCGGCAGCCGGTTGGGTCGCGGGACGTCCTGGGTCCCCACCGAGCAGAGCCGGCGGCAGTGGCGCCGGCTCTTGGACAGGGGGGTCTTCGCCCACCCGGCGAAGCCTGTCCAGCAGGGTTGTGCGTGATGCGTGTCAGGCGCGACCAGTGGTTGTCGCTCGGGGGTGATCGCCGGTGATTCGGGCGCGAGTTGCGCCGCCGAGTGCAGGCGCTCTCCTTCCCGAGGACGTAGCACTTCTCCCATCCCTGCCCGGCTGAGCCGCCATTCGGGGCGAGCCCGGACAGGAGATGTACGTCCGAGAAGGAGGAAATATGGAGTCCCAGGTGCGTGGCGGGACCAGATGGAAGCGGTTCGCTGTGGTCATGGTGCCCAGCGTCGCCGCTGCGGCATGTGTGGGTGTCGGTCTCGCACAGGGTGCGCTGGCCGCGTCGTTCAGCGTCTCCGGCCAGCAGTTCAAGGTGTCGGCCAGTCACCTGCACGGTGAGGGTTTCGCGCAGTACGGCGGAATCGACAGCGTCTACACCTCGACCGCCGGTGAGAAGAAGACGCAGGTTCCCGTCGCGATCTCGTCGTTCGACGACGCGACGATCAGCAAGATGTGCCAGTCGGTCGCGACGCCGATCCCCCTCATAGGCAAGACGGTCTACCTCCGTCTTGAGGCGGGGAACGACGCCAAGAAGCCGGTCACGGCCGAGAACCTGTACATCGACGTCGCTCAGCTCGACGCCGATGCGGAGTTCAAGAACATCGACATCGGTGTCGCGGTCAGGGACAAGACCCGTGGCCCCGACGTGAAGAAGGGCGAGAACGTGCTGCCGGGTGGTTTCGCCCAGCAGGCGGAAACGGCCGACCTCACCGGGGTCAAGCAGACGGCGTGGGCAACCACGGCGGGCACGTTCAAGCTCAGCGGCCTGTCGATGAAGCTCGGCATGGACAAGGGCATGGAGTGCTTCTGACGGCCTCCGTCCCACGGGTGTCCGGGGGCGGCTGACCCGTCACCTTCGAGGGGCGGGGAGGCCGTCGCTTCCCCGCCCCTCGGGCCCGGCCCCGCGCCGGGCCACCACACAGACTTAGACTTTCCGGCTTCCACGCCTGCGGCCGAGCCGGTACGTACCTTCATCGGACCGAGGGAGCTGTTTTCCATGAGTGCCGAGACTCCGGTCCAGAGCGCCGGGACTTTCGCCCGGCTGCGTCGGCGATTCCGTGACTGGCGGGGCACCCGGCCGTTCTGGGCAGGCCTGTTCACCATCCTCGGCGGGGTGCCGATCGCCTACTTCCCCTACGCCACCCTCAAGTTGGGCACCATGTCGCTCACCATGGCGACCACCGCGGGTGCCGGCTCCCTCATCATCGGGGTCCTGCTGATCACACTGGGACTGACCATGTGGTTCCAGCAGGCGACGCGGGTCTTCGCCGGTGTCGCCGCGATCATCCTCGCCCTGGTGTCGCTGGTGGTCTCCAACATCGGAGGCTTCCTCATCGGCTTCCTGCTGGCCATGCTCGGCGGTGCTCTCGCCGTCGCCTGGGTGCCGGGCAAGACGGAGGACACGGGCAAGGGGCCTCGGGCGGCCGGTCAGGGACCGACGGGAGAAGGAGCCGCGGAGCCCTCTTCCGAGAGCCCGGACGGTGAGACGGGCGGGACGCACCCTCCGTTCGGGACCGGCGACGGCGGCCCCGCGGACGGCGTCCGGTCCGAGGCCCACAACGGGGGGTACCGTGTCGGCTGACCCCCGCGACGGTTCTCCCGCCGCTCAGGCGAAGGCGAGAACGGGGCCACGTCACGCGGCTCCCAAGAAGCCGCTCTTCACCCGGTTCCAGATGCCGGCCGGCAAGGCGATAGCCATGGCGGCGATGCCCACCGCCGTCCTCATGGGCATGGGATTCACCCCGACGCTCGCCCTCGCCGACGAGCAGCCGTCGACCTCCAACAGCCTGAAGGCCGACGAGTACAAGGACTGCCTCGCGGCGATGGAGGACGACAAGGACGGCGCCTCCCCGTCGCCCTCGGCGAGTGAGAGCGAGGCCGCGGAGGACAAGGACACGGCCGAGCCGACTCCCTCGGCGTCCGCCGGCTCGGACGCGGGTGCGGACAAGGACAGCTCGTCCTCTTCGTCGGATTCAGGTTCCGACGACGAGGGCGACAAGACCGAGCCCACCCCGACCCCTTCGGCGTCCGAGGGCACGTCGGGCGAGGACGACGAGGCGACGCCCAGCCCGTCCCCGTCCGAGAGCGGCGGCAACGTCCTCGAGGACATCGGCGACGCGATCGGCGGCATCCTCACGGGCGGCAAGTCCACCGAGAGCCCGAGCCCCACGCCTTCCGCGTCCGCCTCGCCGTCCGGCGACACCAGCACGGCCGAGGACACCGAGAAGTCCTCGGACACGACCAAGGACGACGCGGCCGACACCGTCAAGAAGACGACCGACACGGTCGAGGACACCGTCAAGGACACGACGGACGCGGCGTCGAAGGCGGCCGGGGACACGACCGACGCCGTCGAGAAGGCGGCCGAGAAGGCCGAGGACGCGGCAGGGAAGGCCACCGCCTCCCCCAGCCCGTCCGAGAGCCCCTCCGTGGACCCCGAGGACTGCCCGGCCGCCACGGACGCCGAGGGCGGGGTGGACAACGAGCTCCTCGTCCCCGACGAGCCCTGGCGCCTGGAGGCCAGCTCGCTGACGCTGAAGGGTGCCGACTACCAGGGCATCGTCCAGGTGAAGACCGCGAGCGGCGCCACCAAGAAGGTCCTGAAGTACGTCATCAGCGACGGGACCGACATCGGCGACCTGCACCAGCTCGTCACGGACAAGGCGTCCGGCAAGACCCACCACGTCCAGGCGGCGAAGGGCTCGAAGTCCACGATCACCGACGGCAAGACGGTGATGTACACGGAGAGCATCTCCGGAAACCTGCTCGGCCTGATCCCGGTCACCTTCGACCCGGAACACCCGCCGCCCCTGAACATCCCGCTGATCTACTTCACCAACGTGAAGGTCGTCCAGGCCGGCCAGTTCGGCGGCACGCTGACCGTGCCGGGGCTGCATCAGTATGTGACCGACTGATCCGGACTTATCCGGGAGCCGCGAAAGGACTGTGCCCCGCCGGGTTCGACCCGGCGGGGCACAGTCGCGTCTTCCGAGGTCAGTCGTCCTCGTCGGCGGCAACGCGCGGCAGGACGTTGGTCTCCATACCGAATGCGCCGAAGAGGTCGACCAGGGCTCTGGTCATGGCGTCGAGGCCGCCTTCACGGACGATCACGAGGTCGGGGATCTGGAGGTACAGGCCGTCGGCGCACTCGCCGGTGGTGGACCAGCGGTCCACCACCTCGGCGATCTTCCGAGGGGTCATGAAGCTCGCGGTCGCGGTCCACCCCTTGCCGTCCTTGGCCCGGATGATCGCGTCGACATCCTCGACAGTGTCGGCGTCGTCATCCCCTTCATCAACTCCGCGACGACCTTCGACTCGTTGAGCGGTAGAGGGATTTCCAGTGGCAAGGCCGCGTACGAGACGCGAGGGCGCCCCCTGGATCGCAGGGGGCGCCCTCGGTGCCGTTCACGGGGCTTTGCGGCCCGTCCGGGTCAGGACTTGGCTTCGCCCAGGTGGTGGACGCGGACCATGTTGGTGGTGCCGGGGACGCCGGGGGGCGAACCGGCGGTGATGACCACGATGTCGCCGTCGTTGAAGCGGTTGAGCTTGACCAGCTCCTGCTCGACCAGGTCGACCATCTCGTCGGTGCTGTTCACGAACGGCACCACGTACGGCTCGACGCCCCAGCTGAGCGCCATCTGGTTGCGGGTGCCCTCGTCGGTGGTGAAGGCGATGATCGGCTGCTGGGCGCGGTAGCGGGACAGCCGGCGGGCGGTGTCGCCGGACTGGGTGAAGGCCACCAGGCCCCGGCCGCCGAGGAAGTCGGCGATCTCGCACGCGGCACGGGCCACCGAACCGCCCTGGGTGCGCGGCTTCTTGCCCGGGACGAGCGGCTGCAGGCCCTTGGACAGCAGCTCCTGCTCGGCCGCCGAGACGATCTTCGACATCGTCTTGACCGTCTCGATCGGGTACGCGCCGACCGAAGACTCCGCCGACAGCATGACGGCATCCGCGCCGTCCAGGATCGCGTTGGCCACGTCGGAGGCCTCGGCGCGGGTCGGACGGGAGTTGGTGATCATCGACTCCATCATCTGGGTCGCCACGATCACCGGCTTGGCGTTGCGACGGCACAGCTCGATCAGGCGCTTCTGCACCATGGGGACCTTCTCGAGCGGGTACTCGACGGCGAGGTCACCGCGGGCGACCATCACACCGTCGAACGCCATCACGACGTCCTCCATGTTCTGCACCGCCTGCGGCTTCTCCACCTTGGCGACGACGGGGACCCGGCGGCCCTCCTCGTCCATCACGCGGTGCACGTCCTGGACGTCCTTGGCGTCGCGGACGAAGGACAGCGCGACCAGGTCGCAGCCCATGCGCAGCGCGAAGCGGAGGTCCTCGATGTCCTTCTCGCTCAGCGCGGGCACGTTGACGGCCGCGCCGGGCAGGTTGATGCCCTTGTGGTCGGAGATGACGCCGCCCTCGATGACGATCGTCTTCACCCGGGGGCCCTCGACCTCGGTGACCTTCAGTTCGACGTTGCCGTCGTTGATCAGGACCTGGTCGCCCTTGGTCACGTCGCCGGGCAGGCCCTTGTAGGTCGTCCCGCAGATCGTCTTGTCGCCCGGGACGTCCTCGGTGGTGATGGTGAACTCGTCACCGCGCACCAGCTCCACGGGACCTTCGGCGAAGGTCTCCAGGCGGATCTTCGGGCCCTGGAGGTCGGCGAGGACACCGATGGCCCGGCCGGTCTCCTTGGCGGCGGCACGGACCCGGTCGTACCGGCCCTGGTGCTCGGCGTGCGAGCCGTGGCTGAAGTTGAAGCGGGCCACGTTCATACCGGCTTCGATCAACGCGACAAGCTGCTCGTGGGAGTCGACCGCGGGGCCGAGAGTACAGACGATTTTCGAACGGCGCATGGGGGCGATCCTATCGGTTTGTTTCGCAACGGAATATTCCGTCTGGCGGAAAATACAAAAGGGCGGGATGCCGCTCAGGTGTGATTCCCCGAACCAATTACCAGCGCGTAGGTCTGTGTCGCGATCTCCAATTCCTCGTCAGTAGGCACCACCGCCACCGCCACCCGGGCTCCGTCGGGCGAGACCAGCCGCGCCTCGTCGCCGCGTACGGCGTTGCGCTCGCCGTCCACCACCAGGCCCAGCTCCTCCAGGCCCGCCAGGGCGGCCTCCCGTACGGGGGCAGCGTTCTCGCCGACACCGGCGGTGAAGGCGACCGCGTCCACCCGTCCGAGCACGGCGTAATAGGCGCCGATGTACTTCTTCAGGCGGTGAATGTAGATGTCGAACGCCAGCTCCGCCTGCTCGTCGCCCTCGTCGACGCGACGGCGGATCTCCCGCATGTCGTTGTCGCCGCACAGACCGATCAGACCGCTCTTCTTGTTGAGAAGAGTGTCGATCTCGTCGGCGGACATTCCACCAACACGCATCAAATGGAAGATGACAGCCGGGTCCATGTCTCCGGAGCGCGTACCCATCACGAGCCCCTCCAAAGGCGTCAGCCCCATGGAGGTGTCCACGCACTTGCCGCCCCGCACGGCCGAGGCGGACGCCCCGTTGCCCAGGTGCAGCACGATCACGTTCGTCTCCGCGGGGTCCTTGCCCAGCAGCTCGGCGGTGGCCCGGGAGACGTAGGCGTGCGAGGTGCCGTGGAAGCCGTAGCGCCGCACGCGGTGCTCGTTGGCCGTCCGCACGTCGATCGCGTAGCGGGCGGCCGACTCCGGCATGGTCGTGTGGAACGCGGTGTCGAAGACGGCGACCTGCGGCAGGTCGGGCCGCAGCGCCTGGGCCGTGCGGATCCCGGTGAGGTTGGCCGGGTTGTGCAGCGGGGCCACCGGGATGAGCCGCTCGATCTCGGCGAGCACGGTGTCGTCGACGACCGTCGGCTCGGTGAAGTGCTGCCCGCCGTGCACGACCCGGTGCCCGATCGCGGCCAGTTCGGGCGAGTCCAGACCGAGGCCGTCCTTGGCGAGCTCCTCGGCCACGGCCTTCAGCGCGGCGTCGTGGTCGGCGATCGCCCCGCCGCGCTCCCGGCTCTCGCCGTCGGCCGGACTGTGCTTGAGCCGGGAGGTCTGCTCGCCGATACGTTCGACCAGCCCCACCGCGAGCCGGCTGCTGTCGCCCATGTCGAGCAGCTGGTACTTCAGCGACGAGGAGCCGGAGTTGAGGACGAGGACACGGGAGGCGCTCACTGGGCGGTTGCCTTCTCACTCGGGGACGGGGCCGGGGACTGGGCCTGGACCGCCGTGATGGCGACGGTGTTGACGATGTCGGAGACCATGGCGCCCCGGGACAGGTCGTTGACCGGCTTGCGCAGACCCTGGAGCACCGGGCCGATGGCGATCGCGCCTGCCGAGCGCTGCACGGCCTTGTAGGTGTTGTTGCCGGTGTTCAGGTCGGGGAAGATCAGCACGCTGGCCTGCCCGGCGACCTCGGAGCCGGGCAGCTTGGTCGCCGCGACCGAGGGCTCCACGGCGGCGTCGTACTGGATCGGGCCCTCGATCTTCAGGTCGGGGCGGCGGGAGCGGACCAGCTCGGTGGCCTCGCGGACCTTGTCCACGTCAGCGCCGGAGCCGGATGTGCCCGTGGAGTACGACAGCATCGCGATGCGCGGCTCCACACCGAACCGCTCCGCCGTCGTCGCCGACTGCATGGCGATGTCCGCGAGCTGCTCGGCGTTCGGGTCGGGGTTGACCGCGCAGTCGCCGTAGACGAGGACCTTGTCGGCCAGGCACATGAAGAACACCGACGAGACGATGTCGGCGTCCGGCTTGGTCTTGATGATCTCGAAGGCCGGGCGGATGGTCGCGGCCGTGGAGTGCACCGAGCCCGAGACCATGCCGTCGGCGAGGCCCTCCTGGACCATCAGCGTGCCGAAGTAGTTCACGTCGGAGACCACGTCGTACGCCAGCTCCACGGTGACGCCCCGGTGGGCGCGCAGGGCCGCGTACTTCTCGGCGAAGGCGTCGCGCAGGTCGGATTCGGCGGGGTCGATCAGCTGGGACTCGCCGAGGTCGATGCCCAGGTCGGCGGCCTTCTTGCGGATCCGGTCGACCGGGCCGAGCAGGGTCAGCTCGCACACGCCCCGGCGCAGCAGCACCTCGGCGGCGTGCAGCACCCGCTCCTCGGTGCCCTCGGGCAGCACCACGCGGCGCAGGTCGGAGCGGGCCTGCTCCAGCAGCTTGTGCTCGAACATCATCGGTGTGACGCGGTCGCTGCTGGGCGCGGAGACCCGGCGGGTCAGCTCGCCGGTGTCGGTGAACCGCTCGAACAGGCCGAGTGCCCGCTCCGCCTTGCGCGGGGTGGCCGCGTTCAGCTTCCCCTCCAGAGAGAAGAGCTGCTCGGCGGTGGGGAAGCTGGTGCCGGCCACCGACAGCACCGGGGTGCCCGGCGCGAGGCGGTCGGCGAGGGTGAGGATGTGCGCGCCGGGCACCTCGTCCAGGGTGAGCAGCACACCGGCTATCGGCGGGGTGCCGGCGCTGTGCGCGGCCAGCGTGCCGACGACCAGGTCGGCCCGGTCGCCCGGGGTGACGACGAGGCAGCCCGGGGTCAGGGCGCCCAGGAAGTTCGGCAGCATGGCACCGCCGAAGACGAAGCCGAGCACGTCCCGGGCGAGCCCCGAGTCGTCGCCGAGCACCACTCTGCCGCCGAGCGCGTGGCTGATCTGCGAGACGGTCGGGGCGGACAGCGCGGGCTCGTCGGGCAGGACGTAACAGGGCGCGGGGAGCCGGGAGTCGAGCCGGCGGGCGATCTCGTCGCGGTCCTCGCGGGCGACCCGGTTGGTGACCATGGCCAGGACGTCGCAGCCCAGCGTGTCGTAGGCCCGATAGGCGTTGCGCGTCTCGGCGAGCACCGACTCGACGGTCTGCTTGCGGCCGCCCACGACCGGGATCACGGACGCGCCGAACTCGTTCGCCAGCCGGGCGTTGAGCGACAGCTCGTCCGGGAGCTGGGTGTCGGCGAAGTCGGTGCCGAGGACCAGGACCACGTCGTACTCGCGGGCCACCAGGTGGAACCGTTCGACGAGCGTGGACACCAGCTCGTCCGTGCCGGCCTCGGCCTGGAGGGCGGACGCCTCTTGGTAGTCCATGCCGTAGACGGTCGCCGGGTCCTGGGCGAGCCGGTAGCGGGCGCGCAGCAGCTCGAAGAGGCGGTCGGGTCCGTCGTGGACGAGGGGGCGGAAGACACCGACCCGGTCGACCTGTCGGGTGAGGAGCTCCATGACCCCCAGTTCGACGACCTGGCGGCCGTCGCCGCGGTCGATGCCGGTCACGTACACGCTGCGGGTCACGCGCGCTCTCCGTTTCGTCTCAGGGGCATGTCTCTATGGGGACGTCGAATCTCTATGGGGACGTCGAAAAATCGCCCATCGAGGTGAGCGGAACCGCCTTGACAATACCTCCGCCGATGGATAAGGCGCCCGTCAGAGCCGGGTACCCCGCCGGGCTGGGGAGCGTGAAACAATCGGCAGAAGCTCACCGGTGTCAACAGCGAGCAGGAGACACAGCACGATGCGTATCGGAGTTCTCACCGCAGGCGGCGACTGCCCCGGCCTGAACGCCGTGATCCGGTCGGTCGTGCACCGGGCGGTCGACAATTACGGCGACGAGGTCATCGGCTTCGAGGACGGTTACTCGGGCCTGCTGGACGGCCGCTACCGCGCCCTCGATCTGAACGCGGTCAGCGGCATCCTGGCCCGCGGCGGCACCATCCTGGGGTCGTCCAGGCTGGAGCGCGACCGGCTCCGCGAGGCCTGCGAGAACGCCTCCGACATGATCCACGAGTTCGGCATCGACGCGCTGATCCCGATCGGCGGCGAGGGCACGCTGACGGCCGCGCGCATGCTGAGCGACGCGGGCCTGCCCGTCGTGGGCGTCCCCAAGACGATCGACAACGACATCTCCTCCACGGACCGCACCTTCGGCTTCGACACGGCGGTGGGGGTCGCCACCGAGGCGATGGACCGTCTGAAGACGACCGCCGAGTCCCACCAGCGGGTGATGGTGGTGGAGGTCATGGGCCGGCACGCCGGGTGGATCGCGCTGGAGTCCGGCATGGCGGCGGGTGCGCACGGCATCTGTCTGCCGGAGCGTCCGTTCGATCCGGCCGATCTCGTCAAGATGGTCGAGGAGCGCTTCGCCCGCGGCAAGAAGTTCGCGGTCATCGCCGTCGCCGAGGGTGCCCACCCCGCGGACGGCACCATGGACTACGGCAAGGGCGCGATCGACAAGTTCGGCCACGAGCGCTTCCAGGGCATCGGCGCGGCACTCGCCCATGAGCTGGAGCGCCGGCTCGGCAAGGAGGCCAAGCCGGTCATTCTCGGCCACGTCCAGCGCGGCGGCTCACCGACCGCCTACGACCGGGTGCTCGCCACGCGGTTCGGCTGGCACGCGGTGGAGGCGGCGCACCAGGGTCGCTTCGGCCGGATGACCGCGCTGCGCGGGACGGACATCGTGATGGTGCCGCTCGCGGAGGCCGTGACCGAGCTGAAGACGGTGCCGAAGGACCGGATGGACGAGGCCGAGTCGGTGTTCTAGCCGGTCTTCCGGACGAGGCCGAGTCGCGGTTCTAGGCGCCGGTGCCCCCGGCCGGGCTTTGCTGGATTCTCGTCCAGAAGTGCTCGACGATCCGGTCGAGGAAGTCGCGGGCGGTGCCGCCCGCGTCGCCGCTGCCGCCGCCCCAGCTCAGGGTGGCGGCCATATGGCCCTGGTAGTCCTCGTGCAGTGCCCGCAGGGCGCCCTCCAGGAACGGCCGGTCCAGGGGTACGAGTTTGGCCACCGGGCGCACATAGGCCTGCCAGCGGGTGCTGACCGCGCTGCGCAGCAGTTCGCCGAGCTTGGCGTTCCGGCCCGTGACGGCGACGAAGTCACGCAGACACAGGCCGAGTATGTCGGCGAGGGCGCCGGACTGGCGCTCCGAGCCGCGCCAGGTGTCGGTCTCCTCCATGCGCAGATACGCGTGGACCTCGTGCCCCACGGCCCGGGCCACGTCCTCCGGGGCGAGGCAGCGGGCGATGCGGTGCTCGCGCAGGGTGCGGGGTCTGCCGATGAGTTCTCCGGGGGAGCACCACAGCACGCCTGCGAGAGCGGTGAGTTCCGAGTTGGACGGGGCCGAGGCCCCGCGCTCCCAGTCGATGACGTGGTCCGGGGTGACGCGGGGGTGTCCGTACGAGACGCGCATGCCGTGGGCGACGTGCTCGGGCGTCATGCCGAGGGCCGCGCGCAGGCGGCGGGCGGCCGGGGCGTTGAAGGGCGGGGCCGTCGGGGCGGACGGGGGATGGGGAGTGGGGGTGGTCTGGCCAGGGCGGGCTGAAGGTCGGCGCACGCGCCACAAGCTAGGGGGACGGAGGTGCGCTGACTACGGTCTGTTCGGCCAGGATCACGGATTGTAGGAAGCTACGGCTACCAGCGGGTTCGGCCGGGGCCGAAGATCGGCTTGTCGGTCGGGGCGGGTTGGGGGTAGGGATGACCCCGGGCCCGATGATCATGGGTCCGGAAAGGCAGTGACTGACGTGAACGGCAAGCTCAACGGGCATATTCGCGAGCGACTTCTCGCGCCGAACTTCTGGCATCTCGCGACGGTGGGGGCCGACGGGGCGCCTCAGGTGTCGCCCATGTGGGCGGACATCGAAGACGGGTTCGTCATGGTCAACACCTCGATCGGGCGGGTGAAGGAGGAGAATCTGCGGCGCAATCCGTACGTTTCGCTGTCTCATCACGACCCGGAGAACCCGTACGACCGGGCCGAGATCCGGGGGAAGGTCGTCCGCTTCGTGGAGGGCGAGGAGGCGGAGCGGGGCATGGACCGGCTGACGCGCAAGTACCTCGGACAGGACCGGTATCCGTGGATGCTGCCCGGCGAGCGCCGGGTGATGCTGCTGATCGAGCCGACGCGGGTGCGGACGCTCGAAGGGGTGGAGCCGTTCCGGGCGGGGGTCCTGCCGGACGGGGCGACCGGCTGAGCGGGGTGTGTGCCTGAGTCCGGGTTTGGGCTTTGTGGAGAAGGTGCTGGTCACGATCGTGTGGCCGGCACCTTCTTGTGGGGTGGGCTGTGCGTCTTACCGCCAGTCCACGCCCGAGACCGGTGGCAGTTGTGACTCGATCTTCGCTCGGACCTCCTGCATCACGGACACGATGCGGGTCTCGTGCTCCGGGGTCAGCCGGGCCACCGGGACCGAGCAGCTGATCGCGTCGACCGCCGGTGTTCCGTAGCGCAGGGCGAAGCCGAAGCCGGCGATGCCCGGCACCGTCTCCTCGCGGTCGATGGAGTAGCCGCGCTCGCGCACCCGGGCCAGGTCGGCCAGCAGGGCGGCGCGGTCGGTGTGCGTGTTCTCCGTGAGGCCCGTCAACGGGCCTTTGCTCAGGGGTAGTTCGTCGTCGGCGCGCTCGGCGAGCAGCGCCTTGCCCAGCGCGCCGGCGTGGGCCGGGACGCGGCGGCCGACCCGGCTGATGGTGCGCAGATACTCGTGGGACTCGCGGGTGGCGAGGTAGACGACGTCCCGGCCGTCGAGCCGTGCCATGTGGATCGTCTCGCCGAGCGCGTCCGACGCCTCGTCCAGGTACGGCCTGACCACCCGGATGCTGCGGTCCCCGTCGAGATAGCCGGTGCCGGTGAGCAGCGCGCGGATCCCTATGCCGTAGAGGGAGCCGGTGGCGTCGGTGCGGACCCAGCCGGAGTCGACGAGGGTCTGGAGCAGCTGGTACATGCTGCTGCGCGGCACGTCGAGGTCCTCCGCGAGCTGGTCGAGGCGCGAGGGCTGCTCGCCCCGCTCCGCGAGCAGTTCCAGCAGCGCGACGGTTCTGGCCGCCGACTTCACGCCGCGGACGCCTCTGCTCTCCTGCATGGGCTCATCGTAGGTCCGCGTCGATCGCGCTCATCAATCTGTGATCGCCCGGGGCATTGACCCGTCCCGTTCACGCACTTAGCCTCCATCTGCATACGTGGACGCCATCTGCATACAGGGATGAGAGCCCCCCAGTTCAGAGCTCCCACCAGTTCAGAGCTCCCACCAGTTCAAAGGGGAACTGCCTTGCCGCTGCTCGTCGTCGGGATCAGTGTCGTGATCCTGCTCCTCCTCATGACCAGGCTGAGAATGAACGGCTTCGCGGCGCTGCTGCTGGTCGCGGTCGGTGTCGCGCTCGTCCGGGGAATTCCCGTGGCGACCATCCCGGACGTCCTCTCCGAGGGCATCGGGGACCAGATCGGCGACACCATGCTGACCATCGGGCTCGGTGCCATGGTCGGCCGGGTGATGGGGGACTCGGGCGCCGCACAGCGCATAGCCGGCAAGCTCCTCGACGCCTTCGGCCCGCGGTGGGTCCAGGTGGCCATGGTGGTCACATCCATGCTCATCGGCGTGACCATGTTCTACGAGGTCGCGTTCGTCATCATCGTGCCCATCGCGTTCACGCTGGTCAGGGTCACCGGTGCGAAGCTGCTGTGGGTCGGGCTGCCGATGTCCATCGCCCTGTCCACCATGCACAGCTTCCTTCCGCCGCACCCCGGCCCCACCGCCGTCGCCGCGACCTTCCACGCCTCCGTCGGACTGACGCTGTTCTACGGCCTGTTCATCGCCGTACCCGCGGGTGCGCTCATCGCCCTCACCTGGCCGCGTCTTCCGTTCGTCGCCCGGATGACGCCCGCCATCCCCAAGGGCCTGGTCAGTGAGCGCGAGTTCAGTGAGGAGGAGATGCCGGGGCTCGGGTGGTCGCTGTTCGTGGCGCTGTTCCCCGTGGTGCTGATCGTGGCCGCGGCTGTGACCGACATGGCCGCCTCGGGGGACAGCCCCCTGCTGCATGTCGTGGCCTTCATCGGGTCGGCGCCCATCGCCCTGCTGTTGACCCTGTGCCTGGCGATCTGGGTGTTCGGGCCGCGGATCGGGCGGAGCCTGAGCGACGTCGGGGCCTCCTGTGCGTCGGCGGCCCAGGCGATGGCGATGATCCTGCTGGTGATCGGTGCGGGCGGGGCCTTCAAGAACGTCCTCGTCGAGGGCGGTATCTCCGACTACATCAAGGACGTCACCGACGGCTGGTCCGTCTCGCCGATCGTCCTCGCCTGGCTCGTGGCGGTCATCCTCCGTATCGCGCTCGGCTCGGCCACGGTCGCCGTCGTCACGGCCTCGGGTGTGGCGCTGCCGCTGCTGGCGGGCGGTGGGGTGCACCCGGAGGTGATGGTGCTCGCCGTGGCGTGTGGCTCCATCGCGTTCTCGCACGTGAACGACCCCGGGTTCTGGCTGTTCAAGGAGTACTTCAACCTGTCCGTCGTCGAGGCGATCAAGGTGCGTACGTCCTATACGACGGTGCTTGCCGTGCTCGGGCTGGGGGGTGTGCTCGCGGTCGAGTGGGCGCTGGACGTTTTTGGGCTGTAGGCCGATTCATCCGGTTGTAGACCGATTCATCCATGAGGCAAGGGACTTGGACCAGCATGAGCAGCAGTCAGCCGACCGTCACCGCGTTCGCCGTCTACCCCGTCGCCGGGCGGGACAGTATGGAGCTGAACCTCTCCGGTGCGCACGGGCCGTACTTCACCCGCAACGTCGTCGTGCTCACCGATTCCGAGGGGCGTACGGGGCTGGGGGAGGTGCCCGGCGGGGAGAAGATCACGCGGACGCTGCGGGACGCCGAGTCGCTCGTCGTCGGGGCCAAGGTGGGGGACTACCAGCGGGTGCTGCGGGAGATCGGGGAGCGGTTCGCCGACCGTGACGCCGGGGGGCGGGGCGCCCAGACGTTCGATCTGCGGACCACGGTTCATACGGTGACCGCGGTGGAGTCGGCGCTGCTCGATCTGCTCGGGCAGCACCTCGATGTGCCCGTCGCGGCGCTGCTGGGGGACGGGCAGCAGCGGTCCTCCGTGCGGGTGCTGGGTTATCTCTTCTACGTGGGTGATCCGGACCGGACCGATCTGGAGTATGTCCGGGAGCCGGACTCGGATGTGGACTGGTACCGGGTGCGGCACGAGGAGGCGTTGTCGCCGGGGGCGATCGTGCGGCAGGCGGAGGCGGCGTACGACCTGTACGGGTTCCGGGACTTCAAGCTCAAGGGGGGTGTGCTGGAGGGGTCGGAGGAGGTCGCGGCGGTGCGGGCGCTGAAGGCGCGGTTTCCCGAGGCGCGGGTCACGCTCGATCCGAACGGGGCGTGGTCGTTGCGTGAGGCGGTTGAGCTGTGCCGGCCGCTGGTGGGGACGCTGGCGTATGCCGAGGATCCGTGTGGGGCGGAGGGGGGATACTCCGGGCGGGAGGTCCTCGCGGAGTTCCGCCGTGCGACCGGGTTGCCTACGGCGACGAACATGATCGCTACGGACTGGCGGCAGCTGGCGCATGCGTTGGCTCTTCAGTCGGTGTCGATTCCGTTGGCCGATCCGCACTTCTGGACGATGCGGGGGTCGGTTCGGGTGGCGCAGTTGTGCAACGCGATGGGGTTGACGTGGGGGTGCCACTCGAACAACCACTTCGACATCTCGCTGGCGATGGTGACGCACTGTGGGGCGGCGGCTCCGGGGGAGTACAACGCGCTGGACACGCACTGGATCTGGCAGGAGGGGCTGGAGCGGCTCACTGTTTCTCCGCCGCGCATTGTGGGTGGGGAGGTCGCGGTTCCGGATGCTGCGGGGCTGGGGGTGCGGGTTGATATGGACCGGCTTCTCGCGGCGCATGAGCTGTATCGGGAGAAGGGGCTGGGGGCGCGGGACGATGCGGTGGGGATGCGGTATCTGGTTCCGGGGTGGGAGTTCGACGGCAAGCGGCCGTGTTTGGTGCGGTGAGCGGCGGGCGGGTGCCTGCGGCGCCTGTGCGGGTGGGGTGGGGGTGCGCGTAGCGCCTATTCGCCGGGTGGTGGGTCGGGGCCGCGCCGGGGGGTGTCCGTCCTCGGAACGTCGCGATGGGGTCGGACGCCGACTGACTGTTCGTTGACGCGACAACCGCTGCGGGCGGACACCCCCCGACACGTCCCCTTGCGTGAGCCGGCGGGTGCGGGCGCGTTCGGCTCAGCGCCGTGCGGCCCACCTGCGCTCGCACGCCCCGCGGGCGCTGGCCACGGGCGCCAGCCCCGCCTAGCTGCGGGCAATCGTGCCGCTAAGGGCGGCACGGGTGGGCGCAGCGGCACCCCGTTCCGCCGGGTTGCGGACCCACCCGGCCTCAGCAACGACGCCGGGCTCCTCGTCGCGCCGAATTGTGCATCCGCCCGGCCCGGCCACAACACGCTCAGCCCTTGACCGCCCCGCCCAGTGCGAAGCCTCCTCCCAGGCGGCGGGCTATCAGGACGTACAGCAGGATCACGGGGGTCGAGTAGATGATGGAGAACGCGGCCAGTTGGCCGTACGCCACCATGCCCCGGTTGCCGAAGAAGTCGTTGATGCTGACCGACGCCGGCATCTGGTCGGGGGTGAGCAGGAGCATGAAGGGGACGAAGAAGTTGCCCCACATCATGACGAAGGAGAAGACCGTCACGACGGCCACGCCGGGGCCCATGAGGGGCAGGACGATGCGGAGCAGGGACTGGAGGGGGCTCGCTCCGTCGGTCCAGGCGGCCTCTTCGAGTTCCTTGGGGACGCCGTCCATGAAGTTCTTCATCAGCCAGATGGCGAAAGGCAGTTGGGACGCGGCGAAGAAGAAGATCGTGCCCTGCATGGTGTCGATCAGGTCCACCTGAACGAAGAGCGCGTAGACCGGGACCATGATCGCCGTGATGGGCAGGCTGGTGGCGAAGAGGATCGTCAGCAGGAACGGGCGGTTGAAGCGGGAGCGGAAGCGGGAGAGCGGGTAGGCCGCGAGGGCGGCGGAGGCCACGGTCAGAAGGGTCGCGCCGCCGCACAGGAGCAGGCTGTTGAGGAGGGGGGTGAAGGTGATCTCGGGGGTCAGGATCGCGTCGAAGTTGTCCAGGGTGAGGCCGTCGGGAGCCTTCACCCGCAGGCCCGCGTGGGGGTCGAGGGAGGACAGGACCACCCAGGCCAGGGGGAGCACGAAGGCCGCGGCGACCACCAGGAGCCCCGCGTCGGCCGCCAGACGGCGGGTCGTGCGGCGGGAGGAGAGGGTGTGGGCCATGCGGTCAGACCTCCGTGCGGAGCAGGCGCAGGTAGACCAGGGAGAACAGGGAGCCGACCAGCAGGAGCAGCAGGGCGACCGCCGTGCCGTAGCCGATCAGGCTGTTCTGGAAGGCCTGTTCGTACATGAAGAGGGGGAGCGTCTGGCTTCTGCCGCCGGGGCCGCCCCTGGTCATGACCCAGATCAGGCCGAAGACCGAGAGGGTCTGGAGAGTGTTGAGCATCAGGTTGGTGCCGATGGAGCGGCGGATCATCGGCAGGGTGATGTGCCAGAGGCGGCGCCAGCCGCCCGCGCCGTCGACCTCGGCCGCCTCGGTGATCTCCTTGGGGATCTCGTTCAGGGCCGCCGAGTAGACCAGCATGGAGAAGGCCGTACCGCGCCAGACGTTCGCGAACGACACCGCCAGGATCGGGAGCGTGAACAGCCAGTTCTGGGAGGGCAGGTGCAGCCAGTCCAGGATGGCGTTCAGGGTGCCCTCGCGGCGGAAGAAGGCGTAGAGCAGGAAGCCCGCCACCACCTCCGGCAGGACCCATGCCGTGACGACGATGCCGCCGGTGAGCGTGCGGACCGGTTTCGACGCGCGCTGCATCAGTGCCGCCAGGGCCAGGCCCAGCGTGTTCTGTCCGATGAGGGAGGAGAGGACGGTGAACACCAGGGTCAGCCATACGGCGTTCAGGAACGCCTCGTCCCGGAAGGCCCGGGTGAAGTTGTCGAGGCCGACGAACGACTCCTGGGCCTGGCCGGTCAGCTGGAGGTCGGTGAAGGCGATGTAGACGCAGTAGGCGATCGGGCCGGCCAGGAAGAGGAGCAGGAGGACGACCGCGGGGGTCAGGGGCAGGACGCGTAGCGGCAGGCGGGGGCCGTGGTTCGGGTGCGTGTCCTTGAGAGCTTTGGTGGGGCTCGGGTGTGGGGCGGTGGTGGTCATCGGGGCGCGCTCACCGTTCGGCCACCTGGTTGTCCGTCGCGTCCTTCAGGGCGTCCGTGTAGCCGCGTGCCGACTCGTCCACCGATGTGTCGCCTGTCGTGACGCCTTCCATCGCCTCCTGGATCGCCACCGAGACCTTGGGGTAGGCCGGGTAGGCGGGGCGGTAATGGGTGTTGGCCACGAGGTCCGTGAAGAACTTGATGCCGGGCTGGGCCGTGGCGTACGCGGGGTCCTTCGCCACGTCCTCGCGGACCGCGATGCCGGAGTTGGCGACGTACCACTTCTGCGCGTTGGCCTTGGTCTGCATCGTCTTGATGAACTCGAACGCCAGATCCGGGTTGCCCGCCTTGGCCGGGATCGACCAGGTCCAGCCGCCGGACATGCTCACCTTGCCGGGCGCCTGGCCGTTCTGGGTCGGCATGGCGGCCAGGCCCAGCTTCTGTGACCACTCGGGCCACTCGTGGCCGCTGCCGGACAGCCAGTCCTGCGGCAGCCAGGAACCGTCGAGGGCGATGCCGAGCTTGCCCTGCGGGAGCCACTCGCCGCGGACCCGGGTCATGACGTTCGGGTCGAGCGCGTCGGAGACGTCCGGGCCGAGCTTCTCCTTGTAGACCGTTTCGACGAAGGAGAGCGCGTCCTTGAAGCCCTGGCCGCCGGCGAGCCACTTCTTGCTCGACTTGTCGTAGAGGGGGTCCGTGGTGCCGTCGTTCGTGCCGTAGAGCAGCATCTCGAAGGTCTGCATGGTGGCGGCCTCGCCGACCGGCTTGCCCGTGTAGATGTTGAGCGGGATCGAGTCGGGGACCTTGCGTTTGATGGTGCGGGCGGCTGTGAGGATGTCGTTCCAGGTCTTCGGCTGCCAAGTCGCGGGGAGGCCCGCCTTCTTGAAGATGTCCTTGTCGAACCAGAGGCCGCGGGTGTCGGTGCCGTCGGGGACGCCGTACGTCTTGCCGTCCTCGCCCTTGGCCGCCGCCTTCGCCGTGTCGATGAACTTGTTCCAGTCCGGCCACTTGGCGAGATAGGGGTCGAGGGGCTTGAGATAGCCGCTGGTGATGTCCGAGTTGATGAGGAACGTGTCCTCGTAGACCAGGTCGGGGGCGGTCTTGGGGGAGCGGAGCATCTGCTGGAGCTTGGTGTAGTACTCCGAGTCCGGGGCCTTGATCGGGACGAGCTCGACCTTCTTGCCCGGGTGGGCCTTCTCGAACTGCTTCTTGATGTCCGCGAGATAGGTGTCCATCACCTTGATGGAGTTGTCCGTGGACTGTTTGAAGGAGATCTTCACGGTGTCCGGGTCGCTGCCGGAGCCCCCGCCGCAGGCGGTGAGGGCGGTCGCGGCGAGGGCCAGGGCGAGGAAGGGTGTGAGGGCGGCGGTGGGGCGCACGGGCACGACCTCCTACGGGCGCACTTCTTTGTGGCCGGGACGGCTGCGTCGTGAACCTAAGTTGAGTGGTCTAGTCAGGTCAATGCGTGTGCGGTGGTTTGATCGGCGTACGGTGAACCGTCATTGACCCGTGACCCAGCGGTACTGCAACTCCGGGCGCCCCACCGTGCCGTACTGCGGGCGGCGGGCCGCGCGGCCCGCGTCCACCAGATGTTCGAGATAACGGCGGGCCGTGATGCGGGAGATGCCCACCGTCTCCGCCACACCGGCGGCCGTGAGGCCCTCCGCGCTGTCCCGCAGTGTCACCGTCACCCGCTCCAGCGTCGGCGCGCTCAGCCCCTTGGGCAGCGCGGCCGGGCCGGGGGCGCGCAGGGCCGCCAGGGCCCGGTCCACCTCGTCCTGGCCGCTCGCCTCGCCGACCGACGCGTGGAACTCGGCGTACCGCACGAGGCGGTCCCGCAGCGTCGCGAAGGTGAACGGCTTCAGGACGTACTGCACGACGCCGAGCGAGACGCCCTCGCGTACGACGGCCAGGTCGCGCGCCGAGGTCACCGCGATGACGTCCGCGTGGTGGCCGGCGGCTCTGAGGGACCGGGCGAGATGCAGACCGTGCACGTCCGGCAGGTGCAGGTCGAGCAGGAGGAGGTCCACCGGGGTGCGCTCCAGGGCCCGGCGGGCCTCCGCGCCCGTGTGCGCCTTGCCCACGGCCACGAACCCGGGGACCCGGCCGACGTACAGGACATGGGCGTCGGCGGCCACCGGGTCGTCCTCCACCACCAGGACCCGGATGGCGTTCGCGTGCGTCGTGTCGCTCGTCATGCGGGGCCTCCAGAGCCCTCGGACACCGGGCCTCCGGATGTCACGCCCGCGGCGACCGCGCCGGACTCCCGCAGCGGCAGCCGTACCTCGAACTCCGCCCCGCCCCCGTCGGCCTCCGTCACCGACAGCGTCCCCTCGTGCCGCTGCGCCGCCTGCCGTACGAGGGCCAGTCCGAGACCCCGTCCGCCCGGGCCGGACGGCTTCGTCGTAAAGCCCCGCTGGAAGACCGCCTCGGCGTGCTCCGGGTCGACGCCCGGGCCCGTGTCGGAGACCCGCAGCACCAGCTCGGGGCAGTCCTCGGTGTCCCGGGTGTACGCCGCCACCGCCACCCGCGCCCGCACGCTGCCCTGTGCCGCGTCCACGGCGTTGTCGATCAGGTTGCCGAGGATGGTCACCAGGTCACGCGCCGGGAGCGTCTCGGGCAGCAGGCCGTCGTCCAGGCTGCTGTCCTCCGACACCATCAGCTCCACGCCCCGCTCGTTCGCCTGGGCCGTCTTGCCCAGCAGCAGTGCCGCCAGCACCGGCTCGCTCACCGCCGCCACGACCTGGTCGGTCAGCGCCTGCGCCAGCTCCAGCTCGGCCGTCGCGAAGTCCACCGCCTCCTCCGCCCGGCCCAGCTCGATCAGCGAGACGACCGTGTGCAGCCGGTTCGCCGCCTCGTGCGCCTGCGAGCGCAGCGCCTGCGTGAAGCCGCGTTCCGAGTCCAACTCGCCCATCAGTGACTGGAGTTCGGTGACATCGCGCAGGGTGACGACCGTACCGCGCCGCTCGCCGCCCGACACCGGGGAGGTGTTGATGACCAGGACCCGCGACGCCGTCAGATGCACCTCGTCCACCCGCGGCTCCGACGCCAGCAGCGCGCCCGTCAGCGGGGCGGGGAGCCCGAGCTCGGCCACCGACCTGCCCACCACGTCCCCCTCCACGCCGAGCAGCTCACGCCCCCCGTCGTTGATCAACGCCACACGGTACTGCCCGTCCAGCATCAGCAGCCCCTCCCGTACGGCGTGCAGGGCGGCCTGGTGGTAGTCGTGCATCCGGCTGAGCTCGGCCGCGTTCATCCCGTGGGTGTGGCGGCGCAACCGGGCGTTGACAACATAGGTGCCGATGGCGCCCAGGGCCAGCGCCCCGGCAGCGACGCCCAGCAGGGCCGTGACCTGGCTCTGCACGCGCTCGCTGATCGCCTCGACCCGTATGCCCGCGCTGACCAGGCCGACGATCTGCTTGCCGTTGTTGATCGGGGTGACCGCGCGGACCGACGGGCCGAGGGTGCCGGTGTAGGTCTCGGTGAAGGTCTCGCCCCTCAGGGCCCGCTCGGTGTGGCCCTGGAAGGTCTGGCCGATCTGGTCCGGGTCGGGATGCGTCCAGCGGATGCCCCGCGGATTCATGATCGTGATGAAGTCGACCTCGGTGTCCCGCATGACCTTCAGCGCGTACGGCTGGAGCTCCGCGGTCGGGTCGGAGGCGCGGGTCGCGGCCAGCACCGACGGGGAGTCGGCGACGGAGCGCGCCACGGCCCTGGCCTGGCGCTTCGCGGCCTCCTCGGCCTGGCTGCGGTCGCTGACATAGGTGAACAGTGCACATCCGGCCACGACGACCGCGATCAGCACCGCCTGCATGGCGAAGAGCTGGGCCGCCAGGCTGCGGGGTCGGGGGACGGAGAAGCGCATGTCGTCAGTCTGCCTCGTGGCTGATTGTGAACTAAATGAACGGAAGGGTGACCGCGCTCACAGAGCAGGACATAGTCACGGCATTCCCTATAACGCATCCCCGGGAGCCCCGCTCCCAGTTTTCCGGACGTGAGCCGCACGCCGGTGATGCCGACGACGTCGTCAAGGAGGGCCGCCGTGACCAGCGCAGCCGATACGGCACCTGCCGCACGCAAACCCAAGCGGGACCGCACCCACTATCTCTACATCGCGGTGATCATCGCGGTCGCTGCCGGTATCGCGGTGGGTCTGGCCGCACCGGACTTCGCTGTCGGGCTGAAGCCGATCGGCACGGGCTTCGTGAACCTGATCAAGATGATGATCTCGCCGATCATCTTCTGCACGATCGTGCTGGGCATCGGATCGGTCCGGAAGGCCGCCAAGGTCGGTGCCGTCGGCGGCATCGCCCTGGTCTACTTCACCGTGATGTCGCTGGTCGCGCTGGGCATCGGCCTGGTCGTCGGCAACATCCTGGAGCCGGGCACCGGCCTCGCGGTGACCGACGCGATCAAGGACGCCGGTCACGCGCAGATCGATTCCGAGGCCAAGGACACCACCGAGTTCCTGCTCGGGATCATCCCGACCACGATCGTCTCCGCCTTCACCAACGAGTCGGTCCTGCAGACCCTGCTGATCGCCCTGCTCGCCGGCTTCGCCCTGCAGGGCATGGGCTCGGCCGGCCAGCCGATCCTGCGCGGCATCGAGCACATCCAGCGGCTCGTCTTCCGCATCCTCGCCATGGTCATGTGGGCCGCCCCGATCGGTGCCTTCGGCGCCATCGCCGCCGTCACCGGTTCCGCCGGCGTGGACGCGCTCAAGAGCCTCGCCGTGCTGATGCTGGGCTTCTACGTCACCTGTTTCCTGTTCGTCTTCATCGTGCTCGGCGTCCTGCTGCGCGTCATCTCCGGCCTGAACATCCTCACGCTGTTCAAGTACCTGGGCCGGGAGTTCCTGCTGATCCTCTCCACCTCCTCCTCCGAGTCCGCGCTGCCGCGGCTCATCGCGAAGATGGAGCACCTGGGCGTCAGCAAGCCGGTGGTCGGCATCACCGTCCCGACCGGCTACTCCTTCAACCTCGACGGCACCATGATCTACATGACCATGGCCTCGCTGTTCATCGCCGACGCCATGGGCACGCCGATGTCCCTCGGCGAGCAGATCCCGCTGCTGCTCTTCCTGCTGGTCGCCTCCAAGGGCGCCGCCGGTGTCACCGGCGCGGGCCTGGCGACCCTGGCCGGTGGTCTGCAGTCGCACAAGCCGGCCCTGGTGGACGGCATCGGCCTCATCGTCGGCATCGACCGCTTCATGAGCGAGGCCCGCGCCCTGACCAACTTCGCCGGCAACGCCGTCGCCACCGTCCTGATCGGTACCTGGACGAAGGAGATCGACAAGGAGCGGGTCAACGAGGTCCTCGCCGGCCAGCTGCCCTTCGACGAGAAGACGCTGCTGGACGACGGCCACGGCGGCCCGTCCGACGAGCACGTCGAGGTGCCCGAGCAGGGCGGCGAGAAGGAGCTGGCGAAGACCTGACGGTCACGTCGCGCTCCGCGAGACTCCGGGCGGCTGGGCGTCCCCCCGTCGCTCAGCCGCCCGGTCCGTGAAACGCCGAGCGGACAGGTCCACCTCCCCTGGGACCTGTCCGCTCGGCGTCGCCGTTTCCGCCCCCCGCCCGTCACCCGCACGCCCAAATGCTTTGACCCGTCCGGACGTCGGGGCACAGGCTGGGACACCTTGGCCGCAGCGCGCACGCACGGAGGCGGGGCATGGGGGACTCACAGCACGTCGAGATCATGAGCTCGGACGAGTACGAGACGCGGTACGGGGCCGGACGGGAGGCGTCCGCGCTCTCCATGGAGCAGATCGGTGAGCTGTTCCAGGAGTTCCTGATGGCCGTGGCCCGGCCGAAGCGGCGGGACGACGACGGCAGCCGCGACCTCTCCAAGAGGCTCCGTGAGCATCTGGGCTCCACCCCGGGCGACCGGCCCGTGGTCAAGGCCGCCTATCCGCCGTACGACCTGCCCAATGTGCATCTCGCTCTGGAGCGCTGGTTCGAGGGGGCCGGGCGGTCGTACGAGCTCGTCGGCATGCGCGGTGCCCAGCATCACGGTGAGCTGACCCTCGGCGACATCCTCGAAGCGGCCGACCGCTACGACCGGTTCACCGTCGGCGCCGTCGACTACGCCCAGCTGCCCGTCTCGCCCGACGCGGAACTTGCCTGTGTCTCCTGCGGGTTCTATCTCGGGGCGGAGGACGACGAGCGGTTCGCCGTGCTGCTGCGCGGGCCGCAGGACGAGTACGGGCGCGACAAGGTGGAGATCGAGGTGCTGGCCGGGGAGAAGGAGTTCGCCGACCGGCTGCTCGCCGAGCTCGACACCCTCGTGCGCGAACTCAACATCTTCCGGGGCCAGGTCCTCTCCTTCGAGGGCTCGGAGTTCGGCCACGGCCTCGGACCGTTCCGCTTCCACCGCAGGCCCGGACTGGCCCGCGACGGCATCGTGCTCCCCGACGGGCTGCTGGAGCGCGTGGAGCGGCAGGTCGTGGGAGTGGCCCGGCGCCGTGCGCGACTGCGCGCGGCCGGCCAGCACCTGCGGCGCGGACTGCTGCTGTACGGCCCGCCCGGCACCGGCAAGACCCACACCATCCGGTATCTCCTCTCCCACCTCCCCGAGTTCACGGTCGTCGTGCTGTCCGGGACGAGCATCGACGCCATCGGGCCTGCGTGCGCCCTGGCCCGGATGCTCCAGCCGGCGCTGGTCGTCCTGGAGGACTGCGACCTGATCGCCGAGGCCCGCGACCACGGCGGTGGCGAGCAGCCGCTGCTCTTCCAGGTCCTGAACGAGATGGACGGCCTCGGCGACGACGCCGATGTCGCCTTCCTGCTCACCACCAACCGCGCCGACCTGCTGGAACCGGCCCTGGCCCAGCGCCCGGGGCGGGTCGACCTCGCCGTGGAGATCCCCCTGCCGGACGCCGAAGGGCGCGCCCGGCTGCTCGATCTGTACGGCTCCGGCCTCGGTCTCGGCAAGGAGATCACCGACGAGGTGGTGGCCCGCACGGAGGGCACGACGGCGTCCTTCACCCGGGAGCTGGTCCGCAGGTCCGTACTGATCTCCGCCGAGCGCGAGTCGGCCCGTACGGAGGCGGAGGACGTCCGCGCCGCCCTCGACGAGCTCCTTTCCGACCGCGACCGGCTGACCCGGCGCCTGCTCGGGGTGGCGGGCGCCGGGGACAGCGGTGATGCCGAGGACGCGGAGGAGTGGCAGGGCGACGACTTCGAGTAGGGCCCGTCAATCCGGGGTGCCGAGCGCGATGGCTCCGGCCGGGCAGAGGCCGGCGGCCATCCTGGCGGCGGCCCGGTGCTCGGGGGCCGGGTCGGGGCGCAGGAGCACCACCAGGCCCTCCTCGTCGTCCTGGTCGAAGACCTCGGGAGCCGTCAGGGCGCACATGCCGGCGCCGGCACAGCGCTCACGGTCGACCCCGATCCGCAGCGCCTCGCGTGGGTCGCTCATGGGGCTACTCCTCGTCCCAGGTGACGGGCAGGCTGACCACGCCGTAGATGTTGGCGTGTTCGCGCAGCGGCACCTCCTCGGGCGGCACCGCGAGGCGCAGGGTGGGGAAGCGGGCGAAGAGCGCGGGGAACACCACGGCCATCTCGACGCGGGCGAGCTGCTGGCCCAGGCACTGGTGGGCGCCGTGCCCGAAGGAGAGGTGCCCGGTGGCCTCGCGGCGGATGTCGAGCCGGTCGGGGTCGGGGAACCTGCGCGGGTCGCGGTTGGCGGCCTGCACGGAAACGGTCACCGTCTCGCCCGCCCTGATCAGCCGGCCCTCCACCTCGACGTCCTCGAGCGCCGAGCGCAGAATCGGGTCGGCCACGCTGAGGTAGCGCAGCAGCTCCTCCACGGCCTGCTCGGCGAGGCCGGGGTCGGCGCGCAGCGCGTCGAGCTGGTCGGGGTTGCTCAGCAGGGCGAAGGTGCCGAGTGCGAGCATGTTCGCGGTGGTGTCGAGCCCGGCGGCGAGCAGCAGCCCGCCGATTCCGGCCAGCTCCTCGTCGGTGAGGTCGGAGGTGGTCAGATCGCTGAGCAGGTCGTCGGTGGGTTCGGCGCGCTTGGCGAGGACCAGTTCGTTCAGGTACTGGAGCAGCGCCGCATAGGCGCCGCCCCTCGCCTCCGCGTCCGCCGCCTGGTCGAAGATGGTCGCCACCTGGCTCTGGAACCGTTCGCGGTCGGCGTACGGCACGCCTAGCAGCTCGCAGATCATGAGCGCGGGCACCGGCCGCGCCAGCGCCTCGACCAGGTCGGCCCCGGGCCCGGCCTGCTCCATGGCGTCCAGGCACTCGGTGGTGAACCGCTCGACGCGCTCGGTGAGCCGGCGCATGCGCCGGACGGTGAACTTACCGGTGAGCAGACGCCGGTAGCGGGTGTGCTCGGGGGCGTCGAGGCCGGTGATGTCGCCGACCGGGGCCGGCGGCAGCTCCGCCGGCATCCCGGGGACCGGTACCGGCATGTGCAGGAGCTCGTAGCGTGAGCTGAAGCGGCGGTCGGCCAGGATCGCGCGGGCCGCGGCGTGGCCGGTGGCCAGCCGGCCCGTGTGCCCGTCGGCATAGCGCAGAGGGCGCAGCGGTCGGTCGCTCAGCGCGGTGAGTTCGGCGGGCGGGTCGAAGGGGCAGCCGGTGTGCCGGTCGGTGGGCAGGGTGGGCGGCTCCTCGGCGGTGGCTCCGGCCGTGGTGGTGTCGGCGGCCGTCGGGTCGTACGGCATGCGGTCCTCCTGCGATCGTCGGGCGGGGTGTGCGTGGTCCGTAGCGGGTCGGGGCGGGTGAGGTCAGGCGCGGCGGATGACGATGTCGCCGGCCGAGGTCCGGGCGTGCACCTCGACGGTCTCGTCGGAGTCCGCGGGGCCGGCCGAGGAGCCGAGCGAGTTGCGCACCGTGCCGTACTTGGCGTTCAGGTCGAGCCAGGCGGCGGTGCCCTCGTGGATGCCCACTTCGAGGTCGCCGACGGAGGTGCGCAGTTCGATCCGGCCGCGCCTGGCGTCGCCGACGCGGATGCGGCCGTTGGAGGCCATCGCGTCGACCCCGGCGTGGGCGACGCCGATCTCGATCCGGCCGTTGGCGCACTTGGCGCCCACGTCGCCGTGTGCGATGCCGACGGAGATGTCGCCGTTGGCCGCGTTGGTCTTCAGCCCGCCGGTGACCTCGCCGACCTCGGTGGCGCCGTTGCCGTTCTTGACGGTCGCCGTGCCCGCGACCGTGCCGACCTCGACCCGGCCGGCGCCGGTGATCTCGATGTCCCCGGTCGAGCGGGCCAGGCGGATGTCGCCGTGGTCGGTCTTGAGGACGGCGCCGGCCGCCTCGTCGACCTGGAGGTCGCCGAGCGAGGTCTTGAGCGTGACGTCCCCGAAGCGGCCTTCGCAGAAGATGCCGCCCATGACCGAGGTGCCCCGGACGTCCGATCCCGCGGGCAGTTCGACGCTCACCTCGATGGCGCCCGGCTTGCCGAACAGGGACCGCTTCTTGGGCGTCCTGATCGTGAGGCGGCCGCCCGAGCAGGTGACCTGGGTCTGTTGCACGGCGCGTACGTCGTTGTCGTCGGAGCCGTTGCGCGGCAGCACTTCCACGACCGTGTCGGTGCGCTTTCCCGCGGTGATGCGGGCGGTGCCGGCCTCCAGCTCGAGGGTGACGGAGATCGGTTCGGGGGTGTCGAAAGCAGGCATGGCTGTCCCGTCCTCTTGGCTTGGGTGGATGGTCCCGCCGGTGAGGCGGGTGATGAGTGATGTCGGCGGGATCGGCGATCCGCCGGTGCGAATGGGGTGGGCGCGGCCGGGGGGGCTAGTGGACCCAGCCGGTGAGGCTCCGGCCGGCCGGGTCCTTGCCGTGGCCCTGCGGGCCGGCGCGCTCCCCGCCGTCGAGGGCGAGGGACACGGCCCGCACCAGCCAGGCGTTGACCGACAGGCCCTCGGCCGCCGCGGCCTCCTCGGTGCGGGTCTTGAGCTGGGCGGGCAGGCGCAGGTTGATCCGCGCCATGGTGCCGTCGTCGGCCTCCGCGGGCGGCGGTGGCGGCGCGGGCGCGGCGGGGGCCGCGACCGGCTCCCGCGCCTTCCGGAACGGCTCGGGGGCGTGCGGCGCCGTCACCACGAACTCCGGCTCGGATCCGCGCAGCCGCACATCGACCGAGCCCGGCGCCAGCTCCCGCGTGACCTCGCCCATGGCGGCGGACAGCGCGTCGAGGAGGGTCAGGCGGGCGGCGGACTCCAGTGGGGCGGTGAGCCGCTCGGCCAGGGCGCGGGCGTCGTCACCGCCGGCAGTCGCGGCGACCGCCAGCTCGCGCCGAAGGGTGTCGACGTAGGGCGTGAGGTCCATGACGCCATGATGGCACACGGATGACGCCATGGCGAGCCATTCTGGCTCTAGCTTGTGCAGAGTGCGTCTGACCTGCTCTTTCTCTCTAGGATTGAGGCGTTTCTGTGCCGTCGTGGTCATGAACGGGCTTGCGGGTGAGCCGAAGTGATGCCATGGTGGCGTCACTTCAGCGCCAAACCGTGGTGCCATCCCTCGCCCACCGACAGGAGTTCCCAGCCGTGGCTACCTTCCTTTACGAACTGGGCCGTCTCGCCTTCCGGCGCCGATGGCTGATGGCGTTGCTGTGGGTGGTGGTCCTCTTCGGTGCGGGCTTCGCCGCCTCCGCCGCCCCGGCGCCGCCCGCGGACACCTTCTCGATGCCCGGCACGGAATCGCAGAAGGCCTTCGACCTGCTGGAGAAGAAGTTCCCGGCCGCGAGCGCCGACGGTGCGAGCGCCCGGGTCGTGGTCCGTGCGTCCGAGGGCGCGAAGATCTCCGACCCCGAGCGGAAGGCCCATGTCGCAGCGCTGGTCGCGGAGTTGAGGAAGTCCCCGCAGGTCGCCTCGGTGAGCGACCCGTTCACGACGAGGGCGGTCAGCGAGGACGGCTCCACCGCCTACGCCATCGCCACCTACAAGGTCCCCGCCACCGAGGTCGGCGACAAGGCGCACGACGCCCTCGACGACGCACTGGCCAAGGCCCGTGACGCCGGCCTGACCGCGGAGGCCGGCGGCGACGCCGTGAAGATCGACGCCGCCATGAGCGGCACGGGCGAGAAGATCGGCATCCTGGTCTCCGCCGTGGTCCTGCTCCTCACCTTCGGCTCCGTGATCGCCGCCGGCATGCCCCTGCTCACGGCCCTGATCGGCGTCGGCGTCGGCATATCCGCGATCACGGCGCTCGGCGCCACGCTCGGACTGTCCAGCACCACATCGACCCTGGCGATGATGCTCGGCCTCGCCGTCGGCATCGACTACGCCCTGTTCATCGTCTCCCGCTACCGCGCCGAACTCACCGAGGGCCGCGACCGCGCCGATGCCGCGGGGCGGGCGGTCGGCACCGCGGGCTCCGCGGTCGTCTTCGCCGGGCTCACCGTCATCGTGGCCCTCGCGGGCCTGGCCGTGGTGAACATCCCGATGCTCACCAAGATGGGCCTGGCCGCCGCCGGAACCGTCGCCATCGCCGTCCTGGTCGCCCTCACCTTCGTGCCGGCGCTGCTCGGCTTCGCACCGGTCAAGGTCCTGCGCCGCCGGGACCGCCACCGGTTCTCCGGCAAGCCGCTCAGCGCCCGCCGGCAGCGCAAGGCCGACAAGCACGCCGCGAAGGACGCCACGCGCAAGCCCAACCTCGGCTCCCGCTGGGCCGGTTACGTCCTGCGCCACCCCGTCGCAGTCCTGCTCCTGGCCGTCCTCGGCCTCGGCGCGGTCGCCGTGCCCGCGGCCAGTCTGGAGCTCGGACTGCCCGGCGAGGGCACCATGGCCCCCGACACCACCCAGCGCAAGGCCTACGACCTGCTCTCGGACTCCTTCGGCCCCGGGTTCAACGGGCCGCTGACGATCACCGTGGAGGGCCCGGACGCCAAGGCCGCGGCCGACACCGTCGGCAAGCGGATCGCCGGCCAGGACGGCGTCGCCACCGTCACCCCGGCCACGCCCAACGAGGCCGGCGACACCGCGATCCTGAACGTCGTCCCGGACACCGGCCCCACCGACGCCGCGACCGAGGACCTGGTGCGCCATCTGCGCTCCCTCGCCGACGGCTTCCGGGCCGACACCGGCGCCGAGGTCCTGGTCACCGGCCAGACCGCGATGTTCATCGACTTCTCCGAGACCCTCGACGACGCGCTGCTGCCCTATCTCGCCCTGGTCGTGGGCCTGGCGTTCCTGCTGCTGATGGTGGTCTTCCGCTCGGTCCTCGTGCCGCTCAAGGCCGCGCTCGGCTTCCTGCTCTCGGTGACCGCCGCGCTCGGCGCCGTCGTCGCGGTCTTCCAGTGGGGCTGGCTCGCCGATGTCTTCGGCGTCGACCAGCCGAGCCCGATCATGAGCACGATGCCGATCTTCATGATCGGTGTGGTCTTCGGACTCGCCATGGACTACGAGGTGTTCCTGGTGACCCGCATGCGGGAGGCCTACGTCCACGGGGCGCGGCCCGCCGAGGCAGTCGTCACCGGCTTCCGCTACGGCGGCCGGGTGGTCGCCGCGGCCGCCGCCATCATGATCAGCGTGTTCTCCGGCTTCATCGTGGAGGACAACGACTTCGTGAAGATGATCGGCTTCGGCCTCGCGGCCGCGGTGCTCTTCGACGCCTTCCTGGTCCGTATGACGATCGTCCCCGCCCTGTTCGCTTTGCTCGGCAAGTCGGCCTGGTGGCTGCCGCGGTGGCTCGACCGACTGCTTCCGAACCTCGACGTCGAAGGCGCGAAGCTCTCCCGCACGGCCCCGGCCGGGCAGGTGGCGCCGCAGCGCCGCGCACCCGAACTGGTCGACTAGCGACCCGGGTCGGCCGTGACCGGCTCCGGCTCGGCGGCCTCGTCCAGGCGGGCCTGTTCCTCTTCGCCGAGGAGCAGGTCCGCCGCGGCCGCCGAGTCCCTGGCCGTCTCCGGCCGGCTCGAACCCGGGATCGGGATGACGGCAGGGGAGCGCGCCAGCAGCCAGGCCAGCCCGACCCGCTGGGGGCTGACACCGCGCTCCGCGGCCACGGCGTGGAAGGCGGCGAAGCGGTCCGCTCCCTCCGTCCGCGACGGCCCGTCCAGGGAGCTGCGGGCCAGCCCGCCCAGCGGACTCCACGGCAGGAACGCCAGCCCCAGTTCCGCGCACAGCCGCAGCTCCGGCTCGCTGTCCCGGACGGCGGGGGAGTACCGGTTCTGCACCGACACCAGCCGGTCGCCGAGGATCCCGCGCGCCCGGCGGATCAGGTCCGCGTCCGCGTTGGACACCCCGGCCAGCCGGATCGTGCCCGCGTCGAGCAGCTCCCGCAGGGCGCCGACCGACTCCTCGAACGGCACCGCGGGATCCGGCTTGTGGAGCTGGTAGAGGCCGATCGCCTCCACACCGAGGCGCTTTCGGGAGGCCTCGGCGGCGGCCTTGAGATGGCGCGGCCGGCCGTTCACCGTCCAGTCCCCGCCCGCCGGACGGCCGCGGCCGCCCTTCGTCGCGACCAGCACGCCCGAGGTGTCACCGCCGTATGTGGCGAGTGCCCGGGCCAGCAGGCGCTCGTTGTGGCCGGGCTCGGCGCCCGGCAGATGGTAGGAGTCGGCCGTGTCCAGGAGGGTCACGCCCGCGTCGAGCGCCGCGTGCACGGTGGCCAGGGCGCGCTTCTCGTCCGGCCGGCCTTCGAGGGACAGCGGCATCGCGCCGAGCCCGATCGCGCTCACCCGCAGTCCGCCCAGTGTCCTGTACCGCATGTCAGTCGCCCTTCCCGAGCGTCTCGGCGACGGCACGCGGCAACCACTGCCGGGCGTCGGTGAAGGTGTGGCCGAGCCGGGTGGCACGGCTGTTGTCCATGCCGTAGGAGCGGCGGAAGGAGAACGGGGAGACCTCGCCGACCTCCACGGGCCGGAACACGGCCCGCCCGCCCGGGACGTGCGCGGCCACCGCCTCGCACAGCTCCTCGGTGCTCAACGCCCCGTGCGAGGCGGCGTTCACCGGCCCGGTGAACGCCTCGCCCGCCGCCCAGGCGAGGAAGCGGGCGATCTCCTCGACGTGGATGTACGTGGCTGGCCGGTTCTCGGCAGGCACAGCGATCGGCTCGCCGGTGCGTATCCGCTCGGCGTAGTGGGCCAGCCGTCCGGTGAAGTCGTCGTCCCCGCCCAGCACATGGGCCACCCGCACCGCCGTGTACGGCAGCGCCGGGCCGTCGGCCGCGAGGGCCGCCTCGGCCTGCCGCTTGCCCTCCCCGTAGTGCGCCTCCAGGAACACCGGGTCGTCCCAGGGCAGTTCGAGATCGACGGCGACCGCGGCCGGGTCGACGGCCTCCTCGCGCACGAGAGCGGGAGAGTCCTCGAACTCGTACACCTCGACCGTCGAGGTCATCACATAGCGGCCGGTACGGCCGGAGAAGACACGGCGGGCCAGTGCCGCCTGGCGCGGGGTGTAGCAGACCTGGTCGACGACGGCGTCGAAGACGCGCGAGCCGAGCGCCTCGGTCAGCGCGTGCTCGTCGTCCCGGTCGGCGACCAGCTGCTCCACCCCGGCCGGCGGCGGGGAGGACCCCCGGTTCAGCACGCTCACCCGGTGCCCTCCGTCCCGCAGCTGTGCGATCAGGCGCTTTCCGACGTAGCGGTTTCCACCGATGACCAGTACGTTCCGGACCTTTTCCATGGCCATAATTCTCCTGGCGTACATCCGCGTACTGAAGGGGGAACCATGGGAGTTCAGGCCGCCGCGCCGAAAGAACCACGGCATCTGCGCCCCGCCACCGACGAAACCTCGGTGGTCTTCGACGCGCTCGACCGGCAGATCCTCCAGCTGCTCCAGACCGACGGCCGGATCAAGCTCAGCGAGCTGGGCCGCCGGGTCCGGCTCAGTCCGGCGGCGGTCACCGAGCGGGTGCGGCGGCTGGAGGCCGCTGGCGTGATCAGCGGCTACGGCGCCCAGGTCGTCCCGGCCCGACTCGGCTACGGCATCCAGGCGTTCATCCGCGTCAACCCGCACGGCGGCTACAACCTGAAGCACCCGAGGACCCTGGAGCTGATCGAGCGGCCCGAGATCACCGAGGTGCACCACGTGGTCGGCGAGGACTGCTGGATCCTCAAGGTCGCCGTCCGGGACACCGTCCACCTGGAGGAGGTCCTGGAGGGCGTCTCCGCGCTGGGGCGCACGACGACGTCGATCGTGCTGACCTCCCCGGTGGAGCGGAAACCGCTGTTGCCTTGACGCGGGCGTCAAGGAATACGTTCGTACGCATGCGAATCGGCGAGCTGGCCGCACGGGCCGGGACCACGACGCGGACGCTGCGCTACTACGAGTCGCGGGGGCTGCTGCCCGCGCGGCGCGCCGGCAATGGATACCGGACCTACGACGAGAGCGATCTGCGGCTGCTCCGGCAGATCCGGACGCTGCAGGACTTCGGGTTCGACCTGGAGGAGACACGGCCCTTCGTGGAGTGTCTGCGGGCCGGGCACCCCGAGGGCGACTCGTGCCCGGCGTCGCTCGCGGTCTACCGGCGCAAGCTGGGCGAACTGGACTCCCTGATCGGTGAGCTGACCACCGTCCGGGACACGGTCGCGCGGCAGCTGGCGCGGGCCGAGCTGGCCGCCGAGGCGGAGGCTCCGGGCGGTCCGGAGCCGCAGTGCGAGCTGGGAGGGGACACCTGGTGACCGATGTGACCGACGATGTGACCGACGTGGCCGACGTGACGGACGCGGATTTCGAGGCGGAGGTGATCGGCGCCGATCTGCCGGTGCTGGTGGAGTTCACCGCCGACTGGTGCCCGCCGTGCCGGCAGATGGCCCCGGTGCTGAAGGCCCTCGCATTCGAGGAGGGCGACCGGCTGAAGGTCGTGCGGCTGGACGTGGACGCCAACCCGGAGACGACCAACGCCTACAAGGTGCTGTCGATGCCGACCTTCATGGTGTTCCGCGGCGGTGAGCCCGTGAAGTCGATGGTGGGCGCGCGGGCCAAGCGGCGGCTGCTGGAGGAGCTGGCCGACGTGCTCTAGGCGACCCGCCCGGACAACAGGAAATCCCCCGAGCAATTGCGCTCGGGGGATTTCCTTGCGTATATTTGTTTGTTCGTGACTTCGACTCGAAAGAAGTCACGTGAAGTTCAGTGAGCACAGTATATCCGGGCGGGAGCGGAATTGTCAAACACCGAATTTCCGGACGATGAATTGCGGCAGGAACAAGAATTCATCGACGGGTTGTACGCGCGCGTGGACGCGCTGCGCGGCGACGCCGAGACCTCCGTCACGGACGCGCTCGCGCAGGGCAACACGCCCATGCAGGCCAGACTCGAGCGGGACATCCTCGTCGCCGAGCGCTCAGGGCTGCTCGCCGCGCTGAACGCGGTGGACGGCTCCCTGTGCTTCGGCCGGATCGACCTCACCTCGGGCGTCACCCACCACATCGGCCGGATCGGGCTGCGCACCGACGACGCCGAGCGCACCCCCGTCCTGATCGACTGGCGTGCCGACGTCGCCCGCCCCTTCTACCTGGCCACCGGCCACACCCCGATGGGCCTGCGGCGCCGGCGGCACATCGCCACCGACGGCCGGCTGGTCACCCAGCTGCACGACGAGATCCTCGACCTCGGCGACGAGACCCGCACCGGCCACGAGGACCCGACGGGCGACGCCGTGCTGCTCGCCGCCCTCGACTCGGCCCGCACCGGCCGGATGAGCGACATCGTGCAGACCATCCAGGCCGACCAGGACCGCATCATCCGCGCCCCGCACCGCGGCGTCATGGTGGTGGAGGGCGGTCCGGGCACCGGCAAGACGGCCGTCGCCCTGCACCGTGCCGCGTATCTGCTGTACGAGCACCGCGAGCTGCTCGCCAAGCGTGCCGTACTGATCGTCGGGCCCAACCCGGCGTTCCTCGGCTACATCGGCGAGGTGCTGCCCTCCCTCGGCGAGACGGGCGTGCTCCTCGCGACCGTCGGCGAGCTGTTCCCCGGCGTGAAGGCGACCGCGACCGACACGCCCGAGGCCGCCGCCGTGAAGGGCCGGGCGGACATGGCCGACGTCCTCGCGGAGGTCGTTGGCAGCAGGCAGGCGCTGCCCGACCCCGTCATCGCCATCGAGCACGACCGCGAGGTCCTCATGCTCGACGACGGTCTGGTGAACGTCGCCCGCGAGCGCACCCGCGCCGCCAAACTGCCGCACAACGCGGCCCGCGAGCACTTCGAGGGCCACGTCCTCAACGCGCTCACGGACCTGTACGCCGAGCGGATCGGCACCGACCCCTTCGACGGGTCCAGCCTGCTCGACCCCAGCGACATCACCCAGATCCGCGACGACATCGCCGAGAACCCCGATGTCTGGTCCGCCATCGACCAGCTGTGGCCGGTGCTCACCCCGCAGCGGCTCGTCGCCGACTTCCTCGCCGCGCCCGAGGAGTTCCTGCCCGCCGAGGACGCCGAGGCCGTACGCCGCCCGGTGACCCGGCGCTGGACGGTCGCGGACGTGCCGCTGCTCGACGAGGCCGCCGAACTCCTCGGCGACGACGACCGGCTGGCCCGGGAGCGCGCCGCGCGCGAACGGGAGGAGCAGATCGCCTACGCACGGGGCGTGCTGGAGGTGTCGTACGCCTCCCGGACCTACGAGTTCGAGGACAAGGAGGACAGCGACCCCGACGGCAGCGAGGTGCTGTCCGCGCACGACGTCATCGACGCCGAGCGGTTCGCCGAACGGCACGAGGAGGACGACCACCGCAGCGCCGCCGAACGCGCGGCGGCCGACCGCACCTGGGCGTTCGGGCACATCATCGTCGACGAGGCGCAGGAGCTGTCGCCGATGGCCTGGCGGCTGCTGATGCGCCGCAGTCCGACCCGCTCGATGACCCTGGTCGGCGACCCCGCGCAGACGGCGGAGGCGGCCGGTGTCGGCTCCTGGGCGGGCATCCTCGACCCGTATGTCGAGGACCGCTGGGAGCACAACCGACTGGGCGTCAACTACCGCACCCCGGCCGAGATCATGGACGCGGCGGCGTCCGTGGTCCGCGCCGAGCACCCGGAGTTCGAGCCGCCGAGCTCGGTCCGCTCCACGGGTGTACGGCCGTGGGCGCGGGCCACCGACGACCTCCCGGGCGCGGTCGCCAAGGCGGTCGAGGAACTCACCCCGGCCGAGGGACGGCTCGCGGTGATCGCGCCGCGCGACCTCCACCGCCGCCTCGCGGCCCGGCTGGACGGTGTGACGGCGGGCGCCGAACCCGACCTCACACAGACGGTCGTCCTCCTCGACCCGCGCCAGGCCAAGGGCCTGGAGTTCGACTCCGTCCTGGTGGTCGAGCCCGGCCGGTACGGCACCAGCGACCTGTACGTGGCCCTGACCCGGGCCACCCAGCGGCTCGGCGTGCTGCACACCGGGGAGCTGCCGAAGGCGCTGGCCGAACACTTCGGGTAGCTCGACCGGCACGGGCTCTCCGACGCCCTGCCGGACCTGAGGCCGCCTGTCACAGCAGCGACCTCGGATCCCGCAGGGCGTGCCACAGCCCCGCCGCGAGCGGTACGACCGTCAGGGCGAAGAAGACCCAGAACACGAACTCGGCGCCGGGCGTGAGGTCGTAGGTGGTGCCGTCCTCCCACTCGCAGTAGGCCCGCGGCGGAAACGGCGTGGAGACTCCCCAGGCCCTTCCGCCCCCGAGGAAGCCCTCCCGCATCGGCTCGGCGGGACAGGGCGCGGTCTCCGGGAACAGCACGGGGTCGTCCGCCGTCATGATCACGACCCAGGTGACGGCACCGCACGGCACCGCCCAGAACACCGCGGTCCGCACCCACAGCGGCAGCAGCGGATGCGCCAGCAGCCCGCGCAGCGCGACCAGGATCACCACGAGCCCGACGAAGACGGGAAGCAGCGTCATGAGTCCGCCGCGCTCTTCCGCGCGCGGAACTCGGTCGCGTAGCCCGCGCCGATGGCGAGCCCGGCGGAGGACAGGGCGCAGGACATGCTCGCCCAGTTCATCCACAGGTAGGAGGGATCGGCGGTGTAGAGGCTGCCGTCCTGGCGTACGCAGTCGAAGCGCAACGGCAGGTACGAGGCCCGGTGGTGGGACAGGCCCTCGGTCGTCTCCCGGTCGAAGCCGTCGAGGCAGGCCCGGGCCGGGACCGAGGAGGCGCCTTCGCCGAACTCCCACTGCGATTCCAGCACGGCGAAGAGCCCCAGGGAGTAGACGGACACGGCCGCCCAGGCGAACATCGCCGCCGCACGGCGCAGCAGCAGCGGCAGCCAGGGTTCGGGGCGGCCGGGAAACGCCATGGCGACGACTCCCGCGGCCGCGACCAGCGCGCCGAGGGCACATATGACGGAGATGCCCAGTCCGATCAGCACGCCGTGACCCCATCCCGCGCGGGCGGACCCCCACGGCCCGGTGGGGTGGCACGGCGCATGCCGCCACCCCACCAGGGCCCGACCGCACGGGCTGTGGCGGAAGCCACTCCTCCCGTCACAGAGGTGTCACAGCGGGCTGCGGCCGTCTACGCCGGGCGCAGCCACACCGTCGACAGCGGCGGCAGGGTCAGGCGGATGCTGGCCGGGCGGCCGTGCCAGGGCTGGGCCTCGGGTTTGACCGGGTCGGGGTTGGTGATGTCGCTGCCGCCGTAGCGGGCGGCGTCGGTGTTGACGGCCTCGTGCCAGGCGGGGACGTCCTCGGGAACGCCCAGGCGGTAGTCCTGGCGGACGACCGGCGCGAAGTTCGACACCGCCAGGATCGGGGTCCCCTCCGGGTCCAGCCGCAGGAACGCGAGGACGTTGTCGTCGGCGGCGTCCCCGACGATCCACTCGAAACCGGCCGGGTCGGTGTCGAGACGCCACAGCGCCGGGGTGGCCCGGTAGACGGTGTTGAGGTCGCGGACCAGGTCACGCACGCCCCGGTGCTCGGGCTCGGCCCCGTAGCCCGGGTCCAGCAGCCACCAGTCCGGGCCGTGCGCCTCCGACCACTCGGCGCCCTGGGCGAACTCCTGCCCCATGAACAGCAGTTGCTTGCCCGGGTGGGCCCACATGAAGCCCAGGTAGGCCCGGTGCCCGGCCCGCTGCTGCCACCAGTCGCCGGGCATCTTCGACACCAGGGAGCGCTTGCCGTGCACGACCTCGTCGTGGGAGATCGGCAGGACGTAGTTCTCGCTGTACGCGTACACCATCGAGAACGTCATCTCGTGGTGGTGGTACTTGCGGTGCACCGGCTCATGGCTCATGTACTGGAGCGAGTCGTGCATCCAGCCCATGTTCCACTTCAGCCCGAACCCGAGCCCGCCGAAGCCGCTCGGACCCTCGTGGTGCGTGGCCCGGGTGACCCCGTCCCAGGCGGTCGACTCCTCGGCGATCGTGACCACGCCGGGCACCCTGCGGTACACCGTCGCGTTCATCTCCTGCAGGAACGCCACCGCGTCCAGGTTCTCCCGGCCGCCGTGCTCGTTGGGCGTCCACTGCCCCGCCTCGCGCGAGTAGTCGAGGTAGAGCATCGAGGCCACCGCGTCCACCCGCAGCCCGTCGATATGGAACTCCTCGCACCAGTACAGGGCGTTCGAGACGAGGAAGTTGCGCACCTCCCGCCGCCCGAAGTCGAACTCCAGCGTGCCCCAGTCGGGATGCGCGGCCCGCAGCGGATCCTCGTGCTCGTACAGGGGCCGCCCGTCGAACTCGGCCAGCGCCCAGTCGTCCCGCGGGAAATGGGCCGGCACCCAGTCCATGAGGACGCCGATCCCGGCCCGGTGCAGCGAGTCGACGAGGTGCCGGAAGTCGTCCGGCGTGCCGAGTCGGGCCGTCGGCGCGTAGAAGCCGGTGACCTGGTAGCCCCAGGAGCCGCCGAACGGATGCTCGGCGACCGGCATCAGCTCGACGTGCGTGAAGCCCAGGTTCTTCACATACCCGGGGAGCTGATCGGCGAGCTGCCGGTACGTCAGCCCCGGGCGCCAGGAGGCCAGATGCACCTCGTACACCGAGAACGGCGCCTCGTGTGCCGGGGCCTCGGCGCGCCGGTCCAGCCACTCGGCGTCGCCCCACTCGTACGCCGAGGAGGTGATGACCGACGAGGTCGCGGGCGGTACCTCCGTGCGGCGGGCCAGCGGGTCGGCGCGCAGTGTCCTGGACCCGTCGGGGCGGGTGATGTCGAACTTGTACAGCTCGCCCTCGCCGATGTCCGGCAGGAACAGCTCCCACACGCCCGACGAGCCCAGCGACCGCATGGCGTGGCCGGTGCCGTCCCAGAAGTTGAAGGTGCCGGCCACGCGCACGCCGCGCGCGTTCGGCGCCCACACCGAGAACCGGGTGCCGGTCACGCCCTCGTGGGTCGTCGGGTGCGCGCCCAGCGCCGTCCACAGCTCCTCGTGCCGGCCCTCGCCGATCAGATGCAGGTCGAGGTCGCCCAGCGTGGGCAGGAAGCGGTAAGCGTCCTCGGTGTCCAGGACCGTGCCCTCGTACCCCACGAGCAGCCGGTACGCCGGGACCTCCCGCAGCGGCAGCAGCCCGGAGAAGAACCCCTCCCCGTCGTCGTGCAGCTCGGCCCGCAGTTCCCCGGCGACGACGGTCACCGACAGGGCGTACGGCCGGAACGCCCGGAAGGCGACCCCGCCGGGCACGGGGTGCGCGCCGAGCACGGAGTGCGGGGCGTGATGCGTCCCGCCGAGCAGCCGCTCCCGGTCCACCGCGTCGACCGCGGGCGAGACGGCGATCTCCATCTCCGGCGGGACGACCTGGGCGGGGGCGGCCTTCCGGGCAGCGGCTTTCCCGGCGCCCGCGGTCTTGGCAGGGGCCTTCTTGGCGGCGGCCTTCTTCGCCACGGCCTTCTTCGCCACGGCCTTCTTGGCAGGAGGGCCGGCGGCCGTGGCCCTGGTGGCCGCCGCCTTCGCGGTCGTGGCCTTCTTGGCGGCGGCCTTCGTCGTCGTCGCCTTTTTCACGGCCGCCTTCTTCACGGCCGTCTTCGCAGGGGCCTTCTTGGCGGCCGCCTTCGTCGCGGCCACCTTCTTGGCGGTCGACTGCGCCGCGGTCGCCTTCGCGGGGCCCGTGTTCTTCGCGACGGCCTTCTTCGCGACGGCCTTCTTCTCCACGGCCTTCCTCGCGACAGCCTTCTTCGCCGCAGCCGGCTTCGCAGTCGGCTTCGCGGCCGTCGACTTCGTCGCCGGCGACTGTGCCGGGGCCGATTTCCTGGCGGCGGCCTTCTTCGCCGCCGCCTGTTTCGGTACCGCCGTCTTCTTCGCGGCGCTCTTCTGCTGGGCGGCCGTCGGCTGCTCGGGGATCTTCTCCCCGGCGGTCTTCTTCGGATGCGAACCGCTGGACTCGGAGCGGGGGGTCACGGGCGCAGCCTCCTGGGCGCAGGTGGGTCAGTCAGGTCAGATGGCCGGACGAGGAGAGCCGGCTTATGGCGGCCAGGGGCACCGGCAGCCAGTCGGGGCGGTGCCGGGCCTCGTACACCACCTCGTAGATCGCCTTGTCCGTCTCGTAGGCGCGCAGCAGCACCGGGTCGGTGCGCGGATCGCGGCCGGAGGCCTCCGCATAGCCGGAGCAGTACGCGGACCGGCAGGTCTCGGCCCAGTCCGGCTGGGGCGGATCGGCCGAGCGGGCCGCGTAGTCGAAGGACCGCAGCATGCCGGCGACATCCCGCACCGCCGGCTGCGGCATACGCCGCTCGGGCAGGGGCCGGGCCGGCTCGCCCTCGAAGTCGATCAGCCACCACTCGCCGGAGGGCGATCGCAGACACTGCCCGAGATGCAGATCGCCGTGCACGCGCTGGGCGATCCAGGTGCGGCCCTCGGCGGCCAGATCGCCCAGCGCCGTGAACGCCGACCGCAGCCCGTCGGCGTAGGGCCGCAGCGCGGGCACCGCCTGGACGGCCGCCTCAAGCCGTTCGAGCATGCCGTCCACCATGAGCTGGAGCTGCATGTGACCGAGCGTGACCGTCGGCAACGCGCGGGCCAGCGCGGTATGCACCTCGGCGGTGGCCCGCCCCAGCGCCCGTGCCTCGGCGCCGAAGTCCTCGCCCTTGGCCAGCTCGCGCAGCGCCAGCTCCCAGCCGTCGGAGGCGCCCTGCACGAACGGCTGGAGCACCCCCAGCACATACGGCTGGCCGGCGAGGTCCGTCTGTCCCGCCGAGACGACCGGGTCCGCCGTGGGGTCTATGTCCGCGACCATCCAGGCCGTCGGCGCGGGCACCCGGGGGCAGCCCTCGCGGGCCAGCGCCAGCGGCAGCTCCAGATCGGGGTTGACCCCGGGCACGATCCGGCGCAACAGCTTCAGGATGAACGTATCTCCGTAGACGACGGACGAGTTGGACTGCTCGGCGGTCACCACGCGGGGCACAAGGCCGGACCGGATGTCCTGGCCGGGGTCCCGCTCGAAGCGGATCCTGCCGATACGGGCCTGGGTGCGCAGCGCCTCCAGGAGCAGCTCGGCGGGCCTGGTGTCGTGCAGGGCGTCGTAGACCGTGCGGCCGGCCAGCGGCCCCGTCGGCACATGTCCGATCAGCGCGGGCGCCAGCCGAGGCGGCAGCGCCTCGCGCACGCCTATCAACAGCTGGTAGCAGTCGCCGGGATGGCCGGGCGCGCCGGGGGACGGCACGAGCGGCTGATGGGCGCGGACGAGCAGGTGGTACAGGCCCAGCTTGGCACTGGCGGGGAGCAGCTCGGTGGCCTCGACCAGCGAGAATCCGGTGACCGGGCGTCCCTTGCCGGCGAACCAGCGCTGCCGTGGCAGCCATTCCCGCAGCAGTGGATCCAGGGAGGCGAGAAGGCCGGGCGGGGTGGTGACGGTGCGTGTGACGGCTTCCGACATGGCGTCGCGTCCTTTCACCCATTCTCGGTGCGCCTCCATCGCCTTCGGCCGGCTCCGGCGGCGCCCCTCCGGCTCACGCGGGCGGGTGGGGTGTTCTTCATGCGTGCCCCGGGCGGGGCAGGAGAAACGCCCCGCCGCGGGGGTTTGCGGCCTGGCCCGCGGATCAGGCCTCAGCAGGCCGTTTCAGGCCTCACGCGGCCCTCATACGGTGTCCCCGCGGAGCCGGAACCAGTAGAAGCCGTGGCCCGCCAGGGTCAGCAGATAGGGCAGCTCGCCGATGGCCGGGAAGCGGACCCCGCCGAACAGCTCCACCGGGTGCCGCCCCTCGAAGGCGCTCAGATCCAGCTCCGTGGGCTGCGCGAACCGGGAGAAATTGTTCACGCACAGCACCAGGTCGTCCTCGTACTCCCTGAGGAAGGCCAGCACCGCCGGGTTCGTCGACGGCAGCTCGGTGTACGTGCCGAGCCCGAAGGCCGGATTCTGCTTGCGGATCTCGATCATGCGGCGGGTCCAGTGCAGCAGCGACGAAGGCGAGGACATCGACGCCTCGACGTTCGTGACCTGGTAGCCGTAGACCGGGTCCATGATCGTCGGCAGGAACAGCCGTCCCGGGTCGCAGGACGAGAAGCCCGCGTTGCGGTCGGGCGTCCACTGCATCGGCGTGCGCACCGCGTCGCGGTCGCCGAGCCAGATGTTGTCGCCCATGCCGATCTCGTCGCCGTAGTAGAGGATCGGCGAGCCCGGCAGGGCCAGCAGCAGGGCCGTGAACAGCTCGATCTGGTTGCGGTCGTTGTCGAGCAGCGGGGCCAGCCTGCGCCGGATGCCGATGTTGGCGCGCATCCGTGGGTCCTTGGCGTACTCGGCCCACATGTAGTCGCGCTCTTCGTCGGTGACCATCTCGAGCGTGAGCTCGTCGTGGTTGCGCAGGAAGATGCCCCACTGGCAGTTGGAGGGGATGGCCGGGGTCTTGGCCAGGATCTCGGAGACCGGGTAGCGCGACTCGCGGCGTACGGCCATGAAGATGCGCGGCATGACCGGGAAGTGGAAGGCCATGTGGCACTCGTCGCCGCCGCTGGGGTAGTCGCCGAAGTAGTCGACGACGTCCTCGGGCCACTGGTTGGCCTCGGCGAGCAGCACCGTGTCCGGGTACTGGGCGTCGATCTCCTTGCGCACCCGCTTCAGGAAGTCGTGGGTCTCCGGGAGGTTCTCGCAGTTGGTGCCCTCCTGCTGGTACAGGTACGGCACCGCGTCCAGCCGGAACCCGTCGATGCCCAGGTCCAGCCAGAACTTCAGCGCGGAGATCATCTCCTCCTGCACGGCCGGGTTCTCGTAGTTGAGGTCCGGCTGGTGGGAGAAGAAACGATGCCAGTAGTACTGCTTGCGGACCGGGTCGAAGGTCCAGTTGGAGGCCTCGGTGTCGACGAAGATGATCCGCGCGTCAGGGAACTGCTTGTCGTCGTCGGCCCACACGTAGTAGTCGCCGTAGGGCCCGTCGGGGTCCTTGCGCGACTCCTGGAACCAGGGGTGCTGGTCGCTGGTGTGGTTCATGACGAAGTCGATGATCACGCGCATGCCGCGCTGGTGGGCGGCGTCGACGAATTCCACGAAGTCGGCGAGGTCGCCGAACTCGGGGAGGACGGCCGTGTAGTCGGAGACGTCGTAGCCGCCGTCGCGGAGCGGGGACTTGAAGAACGGCGGCAGCCACAGGCAGTCGACGCCGAGCCACTGGAGGTAGTCGAGCTTGGCGGTGATGCCCTTCAGGTCACCGACGCCGTCGCCGTTGCTGTCCTGGAACGAGCGGACAAGCACCTCGTAGAAGACGGCGCGCTTGAACCACTCCGGGTCGCGGTCCCTGGCAGGAGTGTCCTCGAAGGTGTCCGGAACGGGTTCGTTGACGATCATGTTGTGGGTGACCCTCCGATCTGCGGGGTGGACGGTCGCAGCACCGTGAAGACGTGCGCGGGGCTCCGGCCCGGTTCGAGACGCACGTAGTTGGCCCTGCCCCAGTGATAGGTCTCGCCGGTGAGCTCGTCCCGCACCGGCACCGACTCGTGCCAGTCCAGGCCGAGTTGCGGCATGTCCAACGAGACCGTCGCCTCCTGGGTGTGGTGGGGGTCGAGGTTGGCGACCACCAGAACCGTGTTCGAACCCTTCCGCTTCGAGTAGGCGATCACCGCCTCCTGGTCCGCGTCGTGGAAGTGGATGTCGCGCAGCTGCTGGAGGGCCGGGTTCTCCCGCCGGATGGTGTTGAGCCTGGTCAGCAGCCGGGTGATGGTGCGTCCCTCGCGCTCGGCGGCGTCCCAGTCGCGGCGGGTGAGCTGGTACTTCTCCGAGTTCAGGTACTCCTCGCTGCCTTCTCTGAGCGGGGTGTTCTCGCACAGTTCGTAGCCGGAGTAGATGCCCCAGGTCGGTGAGAGGGTCGCGGCGAGGACGGCCCGGACCTCGAAGGCGGGCCGGCCGCCCTGCTGGAGATAGGCGTGCAGGATGTCGGGGGTGTTGGCGAAGAAGTTCGGCCGCATATAGCCGGCCGCCTCGCCGGACAGTTCCGTGAGGTAGTCGGTCAGCTCCTGCTTGGTGTTGCGCCAGGTGAAGTAGGTGTAGGACTGCTGGAAGCCGATCTGGGCCAGGGTGGCCATCATCGCCGGGCGGGTGAACGCCTCGGCCAGGAAGATCACATCCGGGTCGGTGCGGTTGATGTCCGCGATCACCCGCTCCCAGAACACCACCGGCTTGGTGTGCGGGTTGTCCACGCGGAAGATCCGCACCCCGCTGTCCATCCAGTGCCGCAGCACCCGCACGGTCTCGGCGATCAGGCCGTCCATGTCGGCGTCGAAGGCGATGGGGTAGATGTCCTGGTACTTCTTCGGCGGGTTCTCGGCGTAGGCGATGGTGCCGTCGGGGCGGTGGTGGAACCACTCGGGGTGTTTCTGCACCCAGGGGTGGTCCGGGGAGCACTGCAGCGCGAAGTCGAGGGCCACCTCCATGCCGAGCTCGCGGGCCTGCTCCACGAACCAGGTGAAGTCCTCCAGGGTGCCCAGGGCGGGGTGGACGGCGTCGTGGCCGCCCTCGGGGGAGCCGATGGCCCAGGGCACGCCGACGTCGTCGGGGCCGGGGGAGAGGGTGTTGTTCCTGCCTTTGCGGAAGGTGGTGCCGATGGGGTGGATCGGGGGCAGGTAGACGACGTCGAAGCCCATCGCGGCGATCGCGGGCAGCCGGCGCGCGGCGGTGCGGAACGTGCCGTGCGGCTGCTGCCGGGTGCCCTCGGAGCGGGGGAAGAACTCGTACCAGGAGCCGTACAGGGCCCGCTCCCGCTCCACCAGCAGCGGCAGCGGCTCGGAGGTCGTGACCAGGTCCCGCAGCGGATGCCGGGCCAGCACCTCCTCCACCTCCGGCGTCAGCGCCCCGGCGAGCCGCGCGGCCGCCGGGCGGCTCTCGTCCCGCAGGGCGTCGACGGCGGACAGGACCGCGTCCCGCAGGCCTGCCTCCTCGGGTACGCCGTCGGCCGCACGCTCGTACAGACGTGCGCCCTCCTCCAGGACGACGTCCGTGTCCATGCCGGCCGGGATCTTGATCTGTGCGTGGTGGCGCCAGGTGCCGATCGGGTCGCCCCACGCCTCCACGGTGAACGTCCACAGACCGGGCTCCCCGGCGGTGACCGTGGCGCCCCACCGGTCCGTGCCGGGGGCCAGCTCCCGCAGGGGTGTCCACGGCCCGGGGCGGCCCTCGGGGTCCTTCAGGACGGCATTGGCGGCGACCGCGTCGTGCCCCTCCCGGAACACGGTCGCCGAGATCTCGAAGGTCTCGCCGGTCACAGCCTTGGCCGGCCGGCGTCCCTGCTGGACGACCGGGCGGACATCGAGCACGGGTATGCGCCCGACGGCGGTCGCCTCGCCCGCGGGGGGTGGTTGCGGGACCGGTGGACCGGCGTCGGCAGGGCGCACGGGACGTTCCTCGCCGCCGGGCGCGCGCGCCCCGGTGCGGCGGGTCGGGGGTGGTGACGAATGGTGCTTGGCGGGCATGACCGCTCCTGTCCGCGTCAACGTGGGTGGGCGGATGTCTATGGGGAGGTGGGTCCTGCGTGGTGCTCCTGAGAGGGGTACCCGGAGGAGCCTTCCCACCCTATTCGGGTGGGCAATCCGGCACTTTGTTAACTACTCAGGGGTATGTCGACACACAAGACCGGCCTCGTCCGCGACGGACGAGGCCGGCCCTTGTCTGTGGCTGCTCCTTCGCCCTACGGGTGCGGCACCCGCAGTAACTTGTCCGGCGAACCGATACCCCGGCCGGAGATCTTCCCGGTCGCCGCTCCCGCTGTCAGAGCCCTCCCGACCTGGGACGGAGCCGCTTCCGGATGGTCGGCCAGATACAGCGCGGCCGCGCCCGCCGCGTGCGGAGAGGCCATCGAGGTGCCCGAGAACGTGGCCCGCGCGGTGTCGCTCGCGGCGGCCGCGGAGGTGATGCCGACGCCCGGGGCGAAGAGATCGAGGGCCGGGCCGTGGTTGGAGAAGGCCGGTTTTGTATCCCCGCGGTCGGTCGCGCCGACCGTGATCGCCTGCTTGACGCCTGCCGGGGAGTAGAGCCCGGCCGGCCTGCCGTCGTTGCCCGCCGCGATCGTGTAGGTGACGCCGGAGGCGATGGAGGCGCGCACGGCGGCGTCCAGCCGTTCGTTGCGCGGGCCGCCCAGACTGAGGTTGGCGACCGCGGGCTTCCTCGCGTGCCGGGTCACCCAGTCGATCCCGGCGAGCACCCGGGCCGTGGTGCCCGCTCCCGCGGCGTCGAGGACGCGCACGGAGACGATCCGGGCCCGGCCGGCGACGCCGTGGGTCTTCCCGGCGACCGTGCCGGCGACATGCGTGCCGTGGCCGTTGGCGTCCGCCGCGACCTTGTCGTTCCCCACGAAGTCCCAGCCGTGGCTCGCCCGGCCCCCGAAGTCCCGGTGGGTGGTCCGGACGCCGGTGTCGATCACGTACACCGTCACCCCGGCACCCGCCGACTCGGGCCAGGTGTAGCTCCGGTCCAGGGGCAGACTCGGCTGGTCGACGCGGTCCAGTCCCCAGGACGCAGGGTTCCGCCGCGTGCCGTCCAGCCGCACGCGGGTGTCCTGGACGACCGAGGCGACCCGCGGATCGGCGGCGAGCCGCGCTGCCTGTCTCGCGTCCGCCCTGATCGCGTAGCCGTTCAGGACCGTGCCATAGGTGTGGCTGATGTCCACCCCGTACGTCTCGGCCAGGCCCTTTCCGGCCCCCGACGGTGCCCTCGTGCCCTCCTTCAGTGTCACCAGATAGCTGCCGTGCACGGTGCCGGGTCCTCCGGCGCCGAGTATCCGCCCCTCCGGTACGGCGTGCGCGGGCAGGGTGATGGCCGAAAAGGCCGCGGCGCAGACCGCCGCGGCCAGGCCCCCCGTCCAGCGCGGGCGCCGTGTGCGCGTCCGTGCCATGCTCCGAGTTCCCCTCCTCGACTCGGCGTACGGCTGCCGCGCGGCGCCGCGTGCGGCGGGCGCGGGCCGGTACGCCAGGGGCAGCCTCTCGTGGCCCGTGAAACACCACAAGGACGCCTATGGGGGTGGAATCGGCCATATCCGTTGATGGTGCTGTTCAGGCCGATCGGGGGTGCCACGGCGGAGCCTCAGCGGCGGCGGCACATCCGCCGGTACTGTCGTAGGAGACGTCGATGAAGCCCTGTGTCAAAGCCCTGCGTCAACCAGCGAACGCGCCGAGGTGGAACCCGTGAAGGCGATCCGTCGATTCACCGTCCGACCCGTTCTCCCCGACCCCCTCCGGCCGATCGGCGATCTGGCCCGCAATCTGCGGTGGTCGTGGCACGCGGAGACCCGTGATCTGTTCCAGTCCGTCGACCCCGAGCGCTGGGCCGCCTCCGGGTGCGACCCGGTCCGGCTGCTGGGCAGCGTGCCGCCCGCGCGGCTCGCGGACCTGGCCGAGGACCGCCGGTTCCTGCGCCGCCTCGCCGCGGTCGCGGGCGATCTGCACGACTACATGACCGGCGACCGCTGGTACCAGGCCCAGCCCGAGGAACTTCCCGCCGCGGTCGCCTACTTCTCGCCCGAGTTCGGCATCACGGCCGCCCTGCCGCAGTACTCCGGCGGCCTCGGCATCCTGGCCGGCGACCATCTGAAGGCGGCCAGCGACCTGGGCGTCCCGCTGATCGGCGTCGGGCTGCTCTACCGGCACGGCTACTTCCGCCAGACCCTCTCCCGGGACGGCTGGCAGCAGGAGCACTACCCCGTCCTCGACCCGAACGAGCTGCCCCTGGTCCTCCTCGAGGAGCCCGACGGCACCCCCGCCCAGGTCGCCCTCGCCCTGTCCGGCGGCAAGCAGTTGCGCGCCCGGATCTGGCTCGCGCAGGTCGGCCGTGTCCCGCTGCTGATGCTGGACTCGGACGTCGAGGAGAACGACCTCGGCGAGCGCGGCGTGACCGACCGGCTCTACGGCGGCGGCAGCGAGCACCGGCTGCTGCAGGAGATGCTGCTGGGGATAGGAGGTGTGCGGGCGGTCCGGACGTACTGCCGGCTGACCGGGCACCCCGCGCCGGAGGTGTTCCACACCAACGAGGGGCACGCCGGGTTCCTCGGCCTGGAGCGGATCGCCGAACTCTGCGCGGCGGGCTCGGACTTCGACGCGGCGCTGGAGGCGGTCCGTTCCGGGACCGTCTTCACCACCCACACCCCCGTCCCGGCCGGTATCGACCGCTTCGACCGCGAGCTGGTCGCCCGCCACTTCGGCCCCGACGCGGAGCTGCCCCGCATCGATGTCGGGCGCGTCCTCAAGCTCGGCATGGAGACCTATCCCGGCGGGGAGCCCAACCTGTTCAACATGGCCGTGATGGGCCTGCGCCTGGCCCAGCGCGCCAACGGCGTGTCCCTGCTGCACGGCAATGTCAGCCGTGAGATGTTCTCCGGCCTGTGGCCCGGCTTCGACGCCGACGAGGTGCCGATCACGTCCGTCACCAACGGGGTGCACGCGCCCACCTGGGTCGCCCCGGAGGTGTTCCGGCTCGGTGCCCGGCAGATCGGTGTGCAGCGCGCCGAGGACGCGCTGACCGTCGGCGGCTCGGACCGCTGGGACGCGGTGGCGGACATCGCCGACCAGGAGATCTGGGAGCTGCGCCGTGGCCTGCGCGAGCAGCTCGTGACCGAGGTGCGGGAGCGGCTGCGGGCCTCCTGGCGGCAGCGCGGGGCCGGTACGGCCGAGCTGGGCTGGATCGACGGAGTGCTCGACCCGGACGTCCTCACCATCGGCTTCGCCCGGCGCGTCCCGTCGTACAAGCGTCTGACGCTGATGCTGCGCGACCGTGACCGGCTGATGGACCTGCTGCTGCACTCCGAGCGGCCGGTCCAGATCGTCGTGGCGGGCAAGGCGCACCCCGCGGACGACGGCGGGAAGCGGCTGGTGCAGGAGCTGGTGCGGTTCGCGGACGACCCACGGGTGCGGCACCGGCTCGTGTTCCTGCCCGACTACGGCATGGCCATGGCGCAGAAGCTGTACCCGGGCTGCGACATCTGGCTGAACAATCCGCTCCGGCCGCTGGAGGCCTGCGGCACGTCCGGCATGAAGGCGGCGCTCAACGGTTGTCTCAATCTGTCCGTTCTCGACGGATGGTGGGACGAGTGGTTCCAGCCGGACTTCGGCTGGGCCATCCCCACGGCCGACGGTGTCGGGACCGATCCGGACCGGCGCGACGACATAGAGGCCGCGGCGCTGTACGACCTGCTCGAGCAGCGGGTGACCCCCCGCTTCTACGAGCGCGGCCGCAGCGGGCTGCCCGACCGCTGGATCGAGATGGTCCGCCAGACCCTGAGCCTGCTCGGTCCGAAGGTGCTGGCCGGGCGCATGGTCCGCGAGTACGTCGAGCGTCTCTACACGCCTGCGGCCCTCGCACATCGCTCGATGGGGCCGGATCCCGCGCGTGAGCTCGCCGAGTGGAAGGGGAGGGTGCGGGCCGCCTGGCCGGCCGTGACGGTCGACCATGTGGAGACGTCGGTGTCGGAGGCGCTGGCGGAGCTCGGTACGACGCTGGGGGTGCGGGTGCGGGTCGGCCTCGGGGACCTCGGGCCTGACGATGTCGAGGTTCAGGTGGTGTCGGGGCGGGTGGACGAGGAGGACCGGATCGGGGATGCGGCGGTTGTCTCCCTGAAGCCGGTCGGGTCCCCCGGGGCGGACGGGCGGTGGGTGTACGAAGGGGCCTTGTCCCTGGATCGCACCGGGCCTTTCGGGTACACGGTGCGGATCCTGCCGGCTCACCGGCTGTTGGCTTCCAGTGCGGAGTTGGGGCTGGTGGCCGGGCCGTCCGAGGAGTTGGTGGAGGCGGCCGGGTTGTTGATGCGTTGAGTCTTGTCTGCGGGTGCGTGGGGGCTGGTCGCGCAGTTCCCCGCGCCCCTAAAGATCTTCAACACCCTGCGTCGCGATGTTCCGCAGGACGTTGCCGCATCGCCGTGCGTACGCGTGCTGCAAGCCCCTGGTCGCCAGGCCGCCCGCCCTCGCGTACCACTTCGCTGCCCTGCTGAAGGCATTGACCGTCAGCCAGACCGTGCCGTCTCCCGTGCGGTCGACGACGAAGGACTCCTCGCCGCACTCGGGGTGGCCCGTCAGGGTGCCGTAGGCCCAGCCGGTGCGGCGGGGTTCCTCCAGGGTCCACACCACGCGGCAGGGGGCCTTGATCATGCCGGCGAGGGTGACGGTGACGTCGACGCCGGGGGCGGCTCGGTCCGCGCTCGCGTCGACGCCGACGCCCATGGCCCGGTGCATCTCCCAGGTGAGCACCGCCTCCGAGGCCCGTCGGAAGACCTCCTCGCCCTCCCCGAGGCGGGTGCGCACGTTCATGGGGTGGAATCCCGGCGGGCAGAAGTGCTCCTCGCGGGTGGCGCCGACATCGGCGTAGGTGAAGTCCTCCGAAGACATGGTCCCCAAGAGTAGGGCGGTACCCGGAGCCGCTGTCGCTCCGGGTACCGCCCGTGGGTCGTGCTTCGGTCAGGCGACGTTGACCGCGGACCAGGCGGCGGCGACCGTCTTGTACTCGGTGCTGCTCGCGCCGTAGAGGTCCTTGGCCGCGTTCAGGGTCGCCGTGCGGGCCTGCGCGTACTTGGTCGTCGACGTCATGTACGTCGTCAGCGCCTTGTACCAGATCTGCAGCGCCTTGGTGCGGCCGATGCCGGTGACCGTGGAGCCGTTGGAGGTGGGCGAGTCGTAGGTCACGCCGTTGATGGTCTTCGAGCCGCTGCCCTCGGACAGCAGGTAGAAGAAGTGGTTGGCGGGACCGGAGGAGTAGTGGACGTCCACGCCGCCGAGGCTGGAGGACCAGGCGTCCTTGGACGCGCCGTCCTTGCTGGGCTTGTCCATGTAGCGCAGCGGGCTGCCGTCGCCGTTGATGTCGATCTCCTCGCCGATGAGGTAGTCACCGACGTCGGAGGAGTTGTTCGCGAAGAACTCGGCGCCCGCGCCGAAGATGTCGCTGGTGGCCTCGTTGAGACCGCCGGACTCGCCGCTGTAGTTGAGGCCGGCCGTGGCCGACGTCAGACCGTGGCTCATCTCGTGGGCGGCCACGTCGAGCGAGGTCAGCGGGTTGGCGTTGCCCTCGCCGTCGCCGTAGGTCATGCAGAAGCAGCTGTCCGACCAGAAGGCGTTGACATAGGCGTTGCCGTAGTGGACGCGCGAGTAGGCGGCCTTGCCGTCGTTGCGGATGCCGCTGCGGCCGAAGGCGCTCTTGTAGAAGTCCCAGGTCACCTGGGCGCCGTAGTGCGCGTCGGCGCCGGCGGTCTCCAGGTTGGAGGGGTTGCCGGTGCCCCAGACGTCGTCCGTGCCGGAGAAGAGGGTGCCGGTGCCGGAGGTGCCGCGGTTGAGGTTGTACGTCTTGTGGCCGCCGCGGGTGCTGTCCGTCAGGTTGTACGACGACCCGGACTTGGTGGTCGTGAGGTCGACCTTGCCGCTGTACGTGGTGTTGCCGGTGCCGGTCTCGATGGCCTGGTGCTCGTAGAGCTTCTTGCCGGTGGCGGCGTCGGTGATGACATGCAGCTCGTTCGGCGTGCCGTCCTCCTGGAGGCCCCCGACGACGGTCTCGTAGGCGAGGACGGGCTTGCCGTCGGCCGCCCAGATCACCTTGCGGGGAGCGGAGTTCGCCTCGGTCTTCTCCGAGCCGGCCGCCTTGGCGAGCGTCACGGCCTGCTTCTCGGCCTTGGCGGCGGCCACCGCCGGCTTGAGGGAGGCGACCTTGAGGGCGGCCTTCGTCGCTCTGGTCACGCCCTTGGCCGCGCCGGACTTCGACTCGTGCACGACGAGGTCGCCGCCGAGGACCGGCAGGCCCGCGTAGGTGCGCTCGTAGCGCGTGTGGACCGTGCCGTCGGCGTCCTTCACGACGTCCTTGACGACCAGCTTCTCCTGTTCGCCGAGGCCTATCTCGTCGGCGGTCTTCGGGGCGTCCGCCTGCTGCTCCTTGACGAGAGCCGTGCGGGCGGGCGCGGAGAGCAGGACCGGGGCGGCGGCGAGGGCCGGCTTGGAGGAGGAGTCGGCGGCGACGCTGCTGCCGGAGGTCAGACCGGTGGTGAGCAGGGCGCCGGCGGCGACGGCGGTGGCGATGGCCAGCGTGGTGCGCTTGTGACGCGCGTAGAGGGGGGTCACACGAGCTCCTTGATGTGGGGGAACTGCTGGGGTGCTGTGCGGCGGGTGGGGGAAGAGTGGCACCAAGGGCGCGTACATGTCAGGAGTAACGCGTGATGTTGGCCGGAAATCGACGACAGGCTGACGGTTCCGGGCATGTGAAGCGGGCGCCGTCCCGGGGGAGTCGAACCCACCGGGGCGGCGCCCTGACTCGGGGAGCCGTCGCGGCTTACGGGAAGGTGAGCTTCCAGCTGTTGATGTAGCCGGTGTCGATGGCCGCGTTGTCCTGGACCCGCAGCTGCCAGGTGCCGTTGGCGACCTCGGCGGAGGCGTTCACCGTGTAGGTCTCGTTGATGTTGTCCGAGCTGCCGCCGGTGCCGTAGCCCTTCAGCGTGTACGCCGTGCCGTCGGGGGCGACCAGATCCACCTTGAGGTCACCGATGTAGGTGTGGACGATGTCCACGGCGACCTGGAGGTTGGAGGGCGCGTTGCCCGTCCGGCCGGTGACGGTGACCGGCGAGGTGACCGCCGCGCCCCGGTCCGGGATCGCCACGTCGGCGGCGTTCTCGAAGGACGTACCGCCGCCGCCTCCGTCGCCGGGACGGGTGCCGACGTTGATGCCCGCCCACGCGTGCTGGACCGCCTTGTACTCGGCGCTGTCGGTGCCGTAGAGCTCACCGGTCGCGGCGAGGGTGCCGGTGCGGGCGCCCGCGTAGTTGGTCGTCGAGGTGAACTTCGTGGTCAGCGCGCGGAACCAGATCTTCTCCGCCTTGTCCCGGCCGATGCCGGTGACCGGAAGCCCGTCCGAGGTGGCCGAGTTGTAGGTGACACCGTTGATGGTCTTGGTGCCGCTGCCCTCGCTCAGCAGGTAGAAGAAGTGGTTCGCGGGGCCCGAGGAGTAGTGCACGTCGATCGAGCCGATGCCGGAGTACCAGCTGTCCTTGGACGCGCCGTCCTTGCTCGGCTTGTCCATGTAGCGCAGCGGGGTCCCGTCGCCGTTGATGTTGATCTCCTCGCCGATGAGGTAGTCACCGACGTCGGAGGAGTTGTTCGCGTAGAACTCGACGGTCGAGCCGAAGATGTCGCTCGTCGCCTCGTTCAGACCGCCGGACTCGCCGCTGTAGTTGAGGCCCGCGGTGTTCGACGTCAGCCCGTGGGTCATCTCGTGGGCGGCCACGTCGATCGACGTCAGCGGGTTCGCGTTGCCCGAGCCGTCGCCGTAGGTCATGCAGAAGCAGCTGTCCGACCAGAACGCGTTGACGTAGTTGTTGCCGTAGTGGACCCGCGAGTAGGCGCCCACGCCGTCGCCGCGGATGCCGCTGCGGCCGTGCACGTTCTTGTAGTAGTCCCAGGTCAGCCCGGCCCCGTAGTGGGCGTCGGCGCCGGCCGACTCCAGGTTGGAGGGGGTGCCGTTGCCCCATACGTCGTCGGGGCCGGAGAAGAGGGTGCCGGTGCCGGAGGTGCCGCGGTTGAGGTTGTACGTCTTGTGGTTGCCGCGGGCGCCGTCGGTGAGGTTGTACGTCGAGCCGGACTGGGTCGTGGTGAGGTCGACCGTGCCGCTGTAGACGGTGTTGCCGGTGCCCGTCTCGATGGCCTCCCACTCGTACAGCTTCGCGCCGGTGGTGGCGTCCGTGACCACGTGCAGTTCCTGCGGGGTGCCGTCGTGCTGGAAGCCGCCGACGACCGTCTCGTACGCCACGACCGGCTTGCCGCTCGCGGCCCAGATCACCTTGCGGGGCTCGCGGTTGATGTCCGGGCTCTTGGCCTCGTCGGCCTTCCCCGCGGTCAGGGCCTGCTGCCGGGCCTTCGCGGCGGACACCGCTGCCTTCGTCGTGGCCGGCTCGATCGCGGTGCGGGTGGCCTTCGTGACGGACGCGGTGGCGTCCGCCTTCGTGCTCTCGACGACCAGGTCGCCGCCGAGGACGGGCAGGCCCGCGTAGGTGCGCTCGTAGCGTGTGTGCACGGTGCCGTCGCGGTCCTTCAGGACGTCGCGGACCACCAGCTTCTCCTGGGCGCCGAGGCCCAGGTCCTTCGCGGTCTCGGCCTTGCCGGCGTTCGCCTCCCGGATCAGCGCGGCGCGCTGGGCGGGGGTGAGCCGGACCGATTCCGAGCCCGGCTTCGCCTTGCTAGCGGCCGCCGGAGCCCTGTTCTCCGGGGCCGCGGTGGCGGTGCCGGCCTGGACGGCGGTGGCGATCAGCGCGGCGACGCCGGCGAGGGCCACGGCCGCGGTACGGCGAGGGGTGTGGGGAGTGCGTCTGTGGGAGGTGCCTCTTCGCGAGGAACTGCTTCTCAACACTGACTCCTTCTGCATGGCCGGGGGTCGCCCGGCCTGGGGAGGTGGAGGTGTTGCAGTGGGGTTTCTGTAGAGCAGTCGTGGGAAGCGTGGCAGGGGAGTGCGCTTTCTGTCAGGACCGCGTCAAGACTATGGCCGGAAAAGGTTCGTTGACCGGAAGTTCATGTTCGCTATACGGACCCGTTCACAGCGCGAGAACCCCTAAGCCAGACTGTCCCGCCAGGCCCGGTGCAGATCCGCGAACCTGCCCGTGCCCGCGACGAGTTCGGCCGGGCCGCCGTCCTCGACGATCTTTCCCTGCTCCATCACCAGGACACGGTCCGCGATCTCGACGGTCGACAGCCGGTGCGCGATGACCACCGCCGTGCGCCCCTTCAGCACCGTCGCCATCGCCCGCTGCACGGCACGCTCGCCCGGGATGTCCAGCGAACTGGTCGCCTCGTCGAGGATCAGCACCGCCGGGTCGGCCAGCAACGCCCGGGCGAACGCGACCAGTTGCCGCTGTCCGGCCGAGATACGGCCGCCCCGCTTGCGTACGTCGGTGTCGTAGCCGTCGGGCAGGGCGCTGATGAAGTCGTGCGCGCCGATCTCCTTCGCCGCCCGCTCCATCTCCGCACGGGTGGCGTCCGGGCGGCCGATCGCGATGTTCTCGGCGACCGTGCCGGAGAACAGGAACGACTCCTGCGTCACCATGACCACCCCGCGCCGCAGCTCGGGCCCGGCGAGGTCGCGCAGGTCCACGCCGTCCAGCAGCACCCGGCCCTCGGAGGGGTCGTAGAACCTGGCCAGCAGCTTGGCCAGGGTCGACTTTCCGGCGCCCGTGGAGCCGACGACCGCGACCGTCTGCCCGGCCGGGATCGTGAGGTCGAAGCGGGGCAGCACCTCGCCGCCGGTGCGGTAGCCGAAGCCGACGCCGTCGAAGACGACCTCGCGGCCCGGGTGCTCGCTCGCCAGGGGCGGGAGCGGCCGGGGGTTTGCCGGCTCGGGGACGGACGGGGTCTGGGCGAGCAGCCCGGCGATCTTCTCCAGCGAGGCCGCCGCCGACTGGTAGGAGTTGAGGAACATCCCGAGCCGGTCGATCGGGTCGTACAGCCGCCGCAGGTACAGCACGGCCGCCGCCAGCACGCCGAGGGCCAGGGTGCCGCCCGCGACCCGGTAGGCGCCCCACAGCACGATCGCCGCGACCGCCGTGTTGGCGACCAGCCGTGAGCCGGTGACGTAGCGGGCCATCTCCAGCAGCGCGTTGCCGTTGGTCCGTTCGTGCCGCTGGTTGAGCACGCCGAAGTCCGCGTCGTTGACGGCCTCGCGGCGGAAGGCGCGCACCGGCCGGATGCCGTTCATCGTCTCGACGAACTTCACGATGACGGCCGCGATGGCGGTGGACCGCGCCCGGTACACCCGCCCGGCGCGCCGCTGGTACAGCCGCACGAGCGCGTAGAGCGGCACCAGGGACGCCACCGCCACGCCGCCGAGGCCCAGGTCGAGCCAGAGCAGCATCGCCGAGATGTAGACGAAGGACAGGATGACCGTCACCAGTTCCTGCAGGCCCTCGTCGAGCAGTTCGCGCAGCGACTCCACGTCCGCCGTGGAGCGGGAGATGAGCCGGCCCGAGGTGTAGCGCTCGTGGAAGTCGACGCTCAGCGCCTGCGCGTGGCGGAAGATCCGGCCGCGCAGGTCGAGCAGCACGTCCTGGCTGACGCGGGCCGCGGCGGAGACGAAGGCGTACTGCAGCCCGCCCGCGGCCAGCGCGCACCCCAGATAGCCGGCGCCCACCGCGATCAGCGGCCCGTGGTCCCCGGCCCGGAACGCCGGTACGGCACGGTCGATGGCGTACGCCACCAGCAGCGGGCCCGCCTGCACGACCGCCTGCTGGAGCAGCAGCAGGACCGTCGTGACCGTGACGCGGGCCTTCAGGGGCGTGAGGAGCGAGCGCAGCAGGGCGGCGGTGGCGCCCGGGGGAGTGGGAAGGACGTCCTGGTCGAAGGGGTCGCCGGTGGCGGCGGGCGGGCCGTCGGGTCCGTCCGCGGGTTTCCTGTCGGCCGGTGTGCCGGTGGCGGCCGTCATCGTGCGCCCTCCTGTTCCCCTGATGGTTCCCCTGACTGCTCTCCGGACATCAAGTGCGCGTACTCGGCGTTCGTCCGCAGCAGTTCGTGATGGGTGCCGACCGCGGTGATCCGGCCGCCGGACAGCAGTGCGACCCGGTCGGCGAGCAGCACGGTGGACGGGCGGTGCGCCACGATCAGAGCGGTCGTGTCCGCGAGGACGTGCCGCAGGGCGGCCTCCACGGCGGCCTCGGTGTGCACGTCCAGGGCCGACAGCGGGTCGTCCAGCACGAGGAACTCCGGCTGCCCGACGACAGCCCTGGCGAGCGCGAGCCGCTGCCGCTGCCCGCCGGAGAGGCTGAGGCCCTGCTCGCCGACCTGGGTGTCCGTCCCCTGCGGCAGGGCGTGCACGAAGCCGGCCTGGGCGACGGCCAGGGCGCGCTCCAGCTCCGGCGTCCCGGCCGTGCCGTCCGCCCCCATGAGAACGTTGTCGCCGACCGCGGCCGAGAAGAGCGTGGGCTCCTCGAAGGCGACGGCGACCTTGGCACGCAGCACGTCCCTCGACAGGCCGGTGATGTCGACGCCGTCGAGGGTGATGCGGCCCGAGGTCACCTCGTAGAGACGGGGGACGAGCGCGGTGAGGGTCGTCTTGCCGCTGCCGGTGGAGCCGACCAGGGCCATGGACTCGCCGGGGCGGATGTGGAGGTCGATGTGCTGGAGGACGGGCGGGGAGTCGGGCGGTGCGTCGGGGTAGCGGAAGGTGACGCCGTGAAAGCGCAAGCCCGCCTGAGCCGCGGGCGGCCGCACCGCCGATGCGGCCCGTGCGGGCGCGTCGGCACCTCGTGACGCCGAGTCGCGTGCCCGGTCCTCCGGTAGGGACGCCGAGTCGTGCGCCGGGCCCGCGGGAAGGGACGCCGAGGTCCCGGCCACCTCCGGCGTCCGGTCCTCCGGCAGCGACGCCGAGTCGCGTGCCCGGTCCTCCGGCAGGGACGCCGAGTCGTGCGCCGGGCCCGCGGGAAGGGACGCCGAGGTCCCGGCCACCTCCGGCGCCCGGTCCTCCGGCAGCGACGCCGAGTCGCGTGCCCAGCCTCCCGGCAGCGACGCCGGATTTCCAGCCGCCCCCGGCTCCTCCACCTCCTCGTCCATCACCTCGAAGTACCGCTCGGTGGCCGTCGCCGCCTCCTGGCTCATGGCCAGCAGGAAGCCGATCGACTCCACCGGCCACCGCAGGGCCAGCGCCGTCGACAGGAACGCCACCAGCGTCCCCGCCGACAAGCCCCCGTCGGCGACCTGTACGACTCCCACGACGAGCGCCGCCCCGATCGCCAACTCGGGCAGCGTCACGATGACGCCCCAGATCGTCGCCAGCAGCCGCGCCTTGCGCAGCTCCGTGCCGCGCAGCTTCCCCGCCAGGTCGCGGAACGCCCGCGCCTGGCTGCGGTGGCGTCCGAACCCCTTGATGATGCGGATGCCGAGCACGCTCTCCTCGACGACCGTGGTCAGGTCGCCGACCTGGTCCTGCGCGCGCCGCGCCACCTCGGCGTACCGCTTCTCGAAGATCACGCAGGTCACCATCACCGGCACGGCGGGCCCGAGGATCACCAGCCCCAGCGTCCAGTCCTGGAGCAGCATGATGATCACGCCGATCACTATCGTCACCCCGTTGACCAGCAGGAACGTCAACGGGAAGGCAAGGAACATGCGGAGGAGGCTCAGGTCGGCGATCCCCCGCGACAGCAACTGCCCGGAGGCCCACCGGTCGTGGAAGGACACCGGCAGCCGTTGCAAGTGCCGGTACAGATCCGCCCGCATCGACGCCTCGACATGTGCCAGCGGCCGAGCGACCAGCCAGCGCCGCAGCCCGAACAGCAGGGCCTCCGCGAAGCCGAGCAGCAGCAGGCAGAGCGCCCCGAGCCACACCCCGGCCGGGTCCCGGTCGGCGACCGGCCCGTCCACCATCCACTTCAGGACGAGCGGGATCACCAGGCCCGTGCTGGAGGCGACTATCGCCACGAACGCGGCGCTGAACAGCCGTGCCCGCGCGGGCCGCACGTACGGCCACAGGCGCAGCAGCGCGCGCACGGCAGAACGGTTCCGGGCGGGGGCAGATGTGGTGGCCATCAGCAGTGAGCCTACGGATCGCCACTGACACTGCCCACCGAGTTTTCTCCGAGCCGGGGTCGGTCCTTGGTCCTACGACCTGCGCGTTCGGGGGGTCGTACGGCAGGCATCAGCCGTTCGGCTGATGCCCGTTCGAGCGCGACGGGCGATGTGCGCGGACCCACCGCACCGGGACCCTCGGTCCATGTCCGTCATCGAAGTCACCGACCTGCGCAAGGCCTATGCCGGCCGCCCGGCCGTGGACGGCGTCTCCTTCGCCGTCGAGGAGGGCGAGATCTTCGGGATCCTCGGCCCGAACGGCGCCGGCAAGACCACCACCGTCGAATGCGTCGAGGGCCTGCGTGTCCCCGACTCCGGCCGCGTCCGCGTCACCGGCCTCGACCCGGTCGCCGACCACGAGCGGGTCGCCCAGGTCCTCGGCGCCCAGCTCCAGGAGAGCCGGCTCCAGCCCAAGCTCACCGTCCGTGAGGCGCTGGAGCTCTACGCCGCGTTCTATCCGCGCCCCGTCGACTGGCGTCCGCTGGCCGAACGCCTCGGCCTCGAGGAGAAGCTGAGCACCCGTTTCGCCAAACTGTCCGGCGGTCAGAAGCAGCGCCTGTTCATCGCGCTCGCCCTGATCGGCGACCCCCGGGTCGTCGTCCTGGACGAGCTCACCACCGGCCTCGACCCGCGCGCCCGCCGCGACACCTGGGAGCTGATCGAGGACATTCGCGCGAACGGCGTCACCGTCCTGCTCGTCACGCACTTCATGGAGGAGGCGCAGCGGCTCTGCGACCGGATCGCCGTGATCGACAAGGGCCGGGTGGCCGCCCTGGACACCCCGTCCGGGCTGATCCGCCGCTCGGCGGGCGCCACCGTCATCAGCTTCACCCCGTCCACGCCCCTGGACGACCGCGAGCTGAAAGCGCTCCCCGCCCTGGTCGCCGTCGAGCACAAGGACGGCCGGATCACGCTGTCCGGCACGGACGACACCGTCAACGCCGTGCTGTCGCTGCTGGCCCGCCACCACATCACCGCCCGTCAACTCCGCGTCACCGACGCCACGCTGGACGACGCGTTCCTCGACCTCACGGAGGCCTCGGCATGAGCACGGCACTGATCAACCCCGCTGTGCTGCGCAGCGAGTTCCGCCTCTTCCGGCGCGAGCCGGGCAGTCTCTTCTGGGTCCTGCTGTTCCCGGCCCTGCTGCTGGGCATCCTCGGTTCCGTGCCGTCGTTCCGCGAGGCGCAGGACGGGCTCGGCGGGCTGCGGATCGTCGATGTCTACGTGCCCGTCTGCGTGCTGGTCGCCCTCATCATGGCCGGGGTGCAGGCGATGCCGCCGACCCTCACCGGCTACCGCGAGAACGGCATCCTGCGCCGGCTGTCCACCACTCCTGTCCGGCCCTCGGCCCTGCTGGCCGCCCAGATGCTGGTGAACGGCGTGGCGGCGCTGGCCTCCGCGCTGCTCACGCTCGTCGTCGGACGGCTCGCCTGGGGCGTACGGCTGCCCGAACAGCCCGTCGGGTACCTGCTCGCGCTGCTCCTCGCCGTGCTCGCCGCCATCTCGCTGGGCGCGGTGATCTCGGCACGGGCCCGCACGACGAAGATCGCGACCGCGATCGGGACGGCCGTGTTCTTCCCGATGATGTTCTGCGCCGGGGTCTGGGTGCCCGTGCAGGCCATGCCGGACCTGCTGGGCCGCATCGTCCAGTGCACCCCCTTCGGCGCCGCCGCGCGGGCCCTGGACCAGGCCGCCGCGGGCGACTGGCCGAGCTGGGGCCATCTGGCCGTCCTCGCCGCGTGGACCGCGGTGCTCTCGGCGTCGGCCGCACGCTGGTTCCGCTGGGAATGACCGGCGCCCGGGGAGGGGACACGGCCGTGGCCGACACTGTGGGCATGACGGACGTGGCGGGTGTGGAGCAGCGGTGGGCGGCGTACTTCCGCTGGGGGCCGTACGGGATGCTGGCGACGGGCGCCGTGCTCTCCGCGGCCACGGTCGACGAGGTCGGCATGGGCACGGCCGTGCAATACACCGCCGTCGCCCTGGTCGGCGCCGCCGTGGTCCTCCAACTGTGGTGGGGGCGCTGGTCCCGCGGACGGCCTCTGGAACCGTCGGTGCCGGGCGCCTGCTACTACTTCCTGCGCTGGGCGCTGGCCTTCGCGCTCTGCTGGTGCAACCCGTTCTTCGCGTTCTACGGCTCCGCCGGGTTCGTCGGCCCCGAGCGGCTGCTGCGGGGCCGCCCGCTCAGGGTCGGGCTGGTGGCCACCGCGGTGATCCTCGCGAGTTCCCAGGCCGGCGGCTTGCCCCTGCACGGGCCTCTGGACTGGGCGGTGTTCGGCGGGCTGATGTGCTTCTACATCGTGCTGCTGATCGTCTTCGGCCAGCTGGCCGGGCGGGAGGAGGAACGCACCCGGATCCAGACCGCGACCATCACCGAACTGGAACGCACCAACGCGGCCCTGCAGCAGGCCCTCGACGAGAACGCCGCCCTGCACGCCCAGCTCCTGGTGCAGGCCCGGGAGGCCGGAGTCGCCGACGAGCGCCGGCGGCTGGCCGCCGAGATCCACGACACCATCGCCCAGGGGCTGACCGGCATCATCGCCCAGCTCCAGGTCGTCGCGAACGCCCCCGACCTGGCCGTGGCCCGCACCCACCTCGAACGCGCCTCGGACCTGGCCCGGCACAGTCTCGGCGAGGCCCGCCGCTCCGTGCACAACCTGGCCCCCGTGGCGCTGGCCGACGCCGGACTGCCGGAAGCCCTGAAGAAGACGGTCGCCGAATGGGGCGAACGGACGGGTGTGCGGGCCGAGTTCACGGTCACCGGCACCGACGAGCAACTCCACGAGGAGATCGCGGCCACGCTCCTGCGGATCGTCCAGGAGGCCCTCTCCAACACCACCCGGCACGCCGCCGCCGGCCGCGTCGGCGTCACCCTGTCCTTCCTCGGCGACGAGGTCATCCTCGACATCCGCGACGACGGCCGCGGCTTCGACCCGCTCGCCGTCCCCGAACGCAACCGAGCAGGCGGCTTCGGCCTCGACGGCATGCGCGCCCGCGCCGAACGCGTCGCCGGGTCCCTCACCGTCGAGTCCGAGCCGGGCCACGGTACGGCGGTCTCCGCTCGCGTACCGTTGGTCCGCCATGACTGACGCCGCCGCGATCACCCTGCTCATCGTCGACGATCACCCCGTCGTACGGGACGGCCTGCGCGGCATGTTCGAGTCCGCGCCGGGCTTCCGCGTCCTGGGCGAGGCGGCGAACGGAGTCGAGGCCGTCTCGCTCGCCGCCGCCCTGGACCCGGACGTGATCCTGATGGACCTGCGCATGCCGGGCGGCGGGGGCGTGGACGCCATCCGCGAGCTGACCCGCACCGGCGCCCGCGCCAAGGTCCTCGTCCTGACCACCTACGACACCGACTCCGACACCCTCCCCGCGATCGAGGCGGGCGCGACGGGCTACCTCCTGAAGGACGCCCCGAGGGACGAACTGTTCGCGGCGGTCCGCGCGGCGGCGGAAGGCCGGACCGTCCTGTCCCCGGCCGTGGCCTCCCGCCTGGTCTCGGCGGTCCGTACTCCCCGGGCCACCGGCAGCGACACCCTCTCCGCCCGCGAGCGTGAGGTCCTGGCCCTGGTCGCCAAGGGCACCTCCAACCGCGAGATCGCCCGCGAACTCTTCATCAGCGAGGCCACGGTCAAGACCCACCTCACGCACCTCTACGCCAAGCTGGGCGTGAAGGACCGGGCGGCGGCGGTCGCCACGGCCTACGAGCGAGGCATCCTGGGCTAGCCCGGGTACGGCAGCAGACCCGCGGCGGTCTTCTCCCACGCCGCCTTCAGCTCGGTGAGCAACTCCGGCTCGTCGGGGGCGAGGTCGGCCTGTTCGCGGGAGTCGGCGGCCAGGTCGTACAGGTGGTCGGTGCCCTTGGCGTCCCGGTAGTATTTCCAGTCGCCTCGCCTCAGCGCCCGGTTGCCGCGCGTCCGCCAGAACAGGTCCCGCTCGGGGAGCCGTTCGCCGCGCAGCAGGTACCCGGCGAGGCTCGTGCCGTCCAGCGGATACGCCGGGTCGGGCCGGGCACCGGCCAGCTCCAGCAGGGTCGCGGTCCAGTCGGGGGAGAAGTTCGGCTCGTGGCTGACCTGCCGGCCGTCGATCCGGGCGGGCCAGCGCAGGATCGCGGGCACCCGGATGCCGCCCTCCTGGAGGGAGAACTTCTGGCCGCTGAGGGGCCACAGATACGACCAGCGCTCGCCGCCGTTGTCGCTGGCGAACAGCACGACGGTGTTCTCCTCCTGTCCGGAGCGGCGCAGGGCGGCGAGCACCTCGCCGACGGCAGCGTCCAGGCTCTCCACCATCTGGGTGTACTTCGCGACCGAGCCGCCGTCGTAGTGGTTCAGGGCCTTGCCGACCTCGGCCTGGGATGTCGCCGCCCGGATCTTCGCCGCGATCTCGGCGCCGGTCTCCTCGTCGCCCTCGGCGAGCCAGGGCCAGTGCGGGGTGGTGAAGTTGAGGTTGAGCAGCCAGGGCCGGTCGTGGTCCCGGCTCACGTACTCCACGGCCCGCTCCGTCAGCACGGTGGTGTAGTACCGCAGGTCCTTGTACTCGGCGTCTCCCTCGTAGAGGTCGTGGTCGCCGAGCTGGCCGAGCTTGGAGAAGTACTCCAGCACGCCCCCGTGATTGCCGAAGAACTCGTCCCAGCCGGACTTGGTGGGGCTGTAGTCGGGCAGCCAGCCGCAGTGCCACTTGCCGATGAGCGCGGTGGCGTAGCCCGCCTTCTTCAGCAGGGAGGCGAGGGTGGGGTGGTTCGGGTCCAGGCCCTGCGACCGGTCGGCGATCGGCTCGGCGAGCCCGCCCTCGGTACGGCCGGGATAGCGCCCGGTGTAGAGGCTGAACCGGGTCGGGGAGCAGGTCGAGGAGCCGGAGTAGGCGTCGGTGAACCGCACGCCCTGGCGGGCCAGCCGGTCCAGGTTCGGCGTCTTGATGTGGGGGGCGCCGTAGGAGGACAGGTCGGCCCAGCCGAGGTCGTCGCCCAGGATGACGAGGACGTTGGGACGGCGGCCGGACCCGGCACCGGGGCGGGCCCTGAACGGCCGCTCGGCGGGGGCTGCTTCGGCACCGGTGGCCGTACCGGCGACGGCGCCCACGGCACCACCGCCGACGAGGGCACCGAGGGCACGACGGGATATCTCGGGCATGCGGAAGTCCTGGAGGTATCAGAGAGCAGGAGGGAGGGAGGGAGACGCCACGGCTCAGCAGGGACGCTGCCAGCGGTCCGACGGCGGGGTCAAGAAGATCCCCGCCGACTTCACGGACCCGCAACGCGCCGCAACACCCCGCAACAATGCGGCAGCCCTGCCAGGCGAAACGATGCCTCAGCCCGTCACCCGCAGCAGCAGCACCGCCCGGGCCGGCATCGTGATCTCCGTCCCCGCCCGGTGCTCCACGCCCGGTGCCTCCCCCTGCTCCTCCAGGCTCGTGTCGACGACGACCTCGTACCGCTCCGCCCAGGGCGGCCCCGGCAGTTCGAAACGCACCGGTGCCTCGCCCGCGTGCAGCACGGCGAGGAAGCTGTCGTCGAGGATCTGCGCCCCGCGCTCGTCCCGGCCCGGGATGTCCCGGCCGGACAGGTACATCCCCAGCGTGGCGGCCGGCGCGTACCAGTCCTGCTCCGTCATCTCGGTGCCCCGGGACGTGAACCAGGCCAGATCGCGCAGCCCGTCCGCGGTCTGGGCCCGGCCCGAGAAGAACGCCCGGCGCCTCAGCACCGGGTGCCGGTGGCGCAGCTCGATCAGCCGGGAGGTCAGCTCGAACAGGGCGCGCCACCCGGGGTCCTCCAGCAGCCCCCAGTCGACCCAGCTGATCTCGTTGTCCTGGCAGTACGCGTTGTTGTTGCCGCGCTGCGTGCGGCCCAGCTCGTCTCCCGCTACCAGCATCGGCACACCCGTGGACAGCAGCAGCGTGGTCAGCAGGTTCCGCAGCTGCCGGCGCCGCAGCGCCCTGATCCCCTCGTCGTCCGTCTCGCCCTCGGCCCCGCAGTTCCAGGCCCGGTTGTCGTTCGTGCCGTCGCGATTGCCCTCGCCGTTGGCCTCGTTGTGCTTGCGCTCGTACGACACCAGGTCGCGCAGGGTGAAGCCGTCGTGCGCGGTGACGAAGTTGACGGACGCGTACGGCCGGCGCCCGCCCCAGGCGTACAGGTCGCTGGAGCCCGACAGCCGGTAGCCCATCTCCCGTACGTCGGGCAGCGCGTGCCGCCAGAAGTCCCGTACGGCGTTGCGGTACCGGTCGTTCCACTCCGTCCACAGGGGCGGGAACGCCCCCACCTGGTAGCCGCCCGACCCCACGTCCCACGGCTCGGCGATCAGCTTCACCCGGCGCAGCACCGGGTCCTGCGCGATGACCGCCAGGAACGGGGAGAGCATGTCGACATCGTGCATCGAGCGGGCCAGCGCCGCCGCCAGGTCGAAGCGGAAGCCGTCGACGCCCATCTCCGTCACCCAGTACCGCAGCGAGTCCGTGATCAGGCGCAGCACCTGCGGCTGGACCACGTGCAGGGTGTTGCCGCAGCCGGTGTAGTCGGCGTAGCGGCGCGGGTCGTCCTGGAGGCGGTAGTAGCCGCGGTTGTCGATGCCCTTCAGGGACAGCGTCGGGCCGAGTTCGCCCGCCTCCGCCGTGTGGTTGTAGACCACGTCGAGGATGACCTCGATCCCGGCCGCGTGCAGGGCGCGCACCATGCGCTTGAACTCGCCGACCTGCTCGCCCCTCGTCCCGGAGGCCGCGTAGGCCGCGTGCGGGGCGAAGTAGCCGATGGAGTTGTAGCCCCAGTAGTTCCCGAGGCCTCTGCGCAGCAGATGGTCCTCGTGCGCGAACTGGTGCACCGGCAGCAGCTCCACCGCCGTCACGCCCAGCTTCACCAGGTGCTCGATCGCGGCCGGATGGGCGAGTCCGGCGTAGGTGCCGCGCAGTTCCTCGGGGATGCCCGGGTGCAGCCGGGTGAAGCCCTTGACGTGCACCTCGTAGATCACCGAGTCCGCCCACGGGGTCTTCGGGCGGCGGTCGTCGGCCCAGTCGTCGTCATCGTGGACGACGACGCCCTTGGGGACGTACGGCGCCGAGTCCCGGTCGTCGCGCACGGTGTCGGCGACGTGCTGCTGCGGCCAGTCGCGCACGTGCCCGTACACCTCGGGAGGCAGCGAGAAGTCCCCGTCCACCGCCCGCGCGTAGGGGTCGAGCAGCAGCTTCGCCGGGTTCCAGCGGGCGCCGGTCCACGGGTCCCAGCGGCCGGACACCCGGTAGCCGTAGCGCTGTCCGGGCAGCACGCCCGGGACGAAGCCGTGCCAGATCTCGTGGGTCAGCTCGGTCAGCCCGGCCCGCGACTCCTTGCCGGCCTCGTCGAAGAGGCACAGCTCGACTCCCTCCGCCCCGCCCGCCCACAACGCGAAGTTGGTCCCCGCCACCCCGTCGGGGCCGACCCGGAACCGGGCGCCCAGCGGTGTAGCCGCGCCCGGCCAGGCGGGCACCATGGGCGGCGGCGCGGGCCGCCGTACGCCGTTCGCGGCGGCGGCCTGGCGCCCGTTCCCGGTGGCCTGATGGCCGGCCACCGCCTCCTGCTCGGCTGCGCTGGACACCTGTCAGCCTCCCGCGGCTCGTGGAACGACGGGGGACAGAGGGGTGCGGTCCTGTACTGCGGCCCGGGCCGCGGCTCCCCTGCGCGTCGTCCTCCACACTGTTCTGCCCAGAGCGTGGGTCGCACTCACGTTTCCCCGGGGGCGGGCATGGTCGTTTCCCGGGGACGCGGCCGGTCGTTGGGTACCCCGTGAGGCACGTACAAGGGCGCGCGCGGCGCGCGAGGGCCGCGCTGGCCGCCGTAGTGACATGGGCAGGGCTGCTGGCCGGGGCCACGGGCTGTACCTCGGACGACGCGGGCGGGATCGCCGGGGCGTTCGGCGCGCCCCCGGCGCCCGAGGACGTCATCAAGGTCTCGCCCGACGACGGCAGCAGGGGCGTGCGCCCCGGAAGGACGCTGCGGGTGCGCGTGCCCGACGGCAGGCTGGAGTCGGTGAAGGTCACCAGGTCCCAGGACGCGCAGGAGTCCCCGGTGCCCGGGCGGGTCTCGGCCGACGGCCTGACCTGGGAGCCCGAGGAGAAGCGGCTGGCGCTCGCCGCCGAGTACACGGTGGACGCGGTGGCCGTGGACGGCGACGGCCACCGCTCGGCCCGGCACACCACGTTCACGACGTACGTCCCCGAGGAACGCTTCATCGGCTACGTCACCCCGGAGAACCGCGCCACGGTCGGCACCGGCATGATCGTCTCCCTGGAGTTCAACCGGGAGATCGCCGACCGCGCCGTCGTCGAACGCGCGGTGCGGGTCACCTCCCGCCCGGCCGTCGAGATCCGCCCGCACTGGTTCGGCCGGAGCCGCCTCGACTTCCGCCCCGAGGACTACTGGAAACCCGGCACCCAGGTCACCGTCGACCTGCGTCTGCGCGACGTCGAGGGCGCGCCCGGGGTCTACGGCCTGCAGCACAAGACGTTCTCCTTCACCGTGGGCCGCGCCCAGGTCTCCGTGGTCGACGCCGCGCAGCACACCATGGAGGTCCGGCGCGACGGCGAGACCCTCGCCACCGTGCCGGTCACGGCCGGCTCCCCCGAGACGACCACGTACAACGGGAAGATGGTGGTGACCGAGATGCTCGACGTCACCCGGATGAACGGCGCCACGGTCGGCTTCAAGAAGCGTGACGGCAAAGGCGAGTACGACATCCCGGACGTCCCGCACGCCATGCGCCTGACCGACTCCGGGACCTTTTTGCACGGCAACTACTGGGCGGACCACACCGTCTTCGGACGGAGCAACGTCAGTCACGGCTGTATCGGACTGCGCGATGTGAAGGGCGGCGGCTCGGACACCCCGGCCGGCTGGTTCTTCGACCGCAGCCTGGTCGGGGACGTCGTCGAGGTCGTCAACAGCAAGGACAAAGAGGTCTCTCCCGACAATGGTCTCGGAGGCTGGAACATGGCCTGGAACGCATGGAAAGCGGGCAGTGCGGTGAAGTAACCGACAGGGGCGGATCGACCCGGCGTTCCGTTGGGACGGAACAGTGACAATCGCGGGCCGCCGGTGCCCGGTGCCTTGTGGTTACTATGCGCCGGTGCGCGGGGGACGCGCAGGGGTTGTGGGCCTGACCAGGCCCGGGGAGGGGAGAACGACTTGAACGGGCGACCGATATCGGGGGCGTCGGTTGGGGGCAGGCACGGACTGCTCGCGCTGATACTCGGCTCGCTGCTCCTCGCCGTCACGGCGTGTGGCGGCGGGGAGAGCGGAGCCGGAGCCGGCGGGGGCGACGGCACGGGCAAGGGCTCGGACACCGCGCAGAGCAAACAGTCCGAGGCCGAGGTGAGCATCACCCCCAAGGACGGCGCCAAGTCCGTCGACACCAGCGGGAAGCTGAAGGTCACCGCCGCCAAGGGCAAGCTGACCGAGGTCGAGGTCAAGGACGCCAAGGGCAAGAAGGTCGACGGCGAGATATCCGGCGACGGCGCCACCTGGACGCCGTCCAGCCATCTGGCCGCCGCAACCAAGTACACGGTCCACGCGGTCGCCAAGGACTCCGAGGGCCGCACGGCCGCCGAGGACGCCGGCTTCACCACGCTGACGCCGGAGAACACCTTCACCGGCACCTTCACCCCCGAGGACGGCTCGAAGGTCGGCGTGGGGATGCCGTTCTCCATCCGCTTCGACCGGGGCATCACCAACCCGGAGGACGTCGAGAAGGCCATCCGCGTCAAGACGGAGCCGGCCGTGGACGTGGAGGGCCACTGGTTCGGCAACGACCGTCTGGACTTCCGCCCCGAGAAGTACTGGAAGCCAGGCACCAAGGTGACCGTCGACCTGAACCTCGACGGCGTCGAGGGGCGCTCCGGCGTCTACGGCGAGCAGGACAAGACGGTCGACTTCACCATCGGCCGCAACCAGGTCTCCGTCGTGGACGCCAAGAAGCTCACGATGAAGGTCATGCGCGACGGCAAGCTGTTCAAGACCATCCCGGTCACCACCGGCAAGCCCGGCATGGAGACCTGGAACGGCCAGATGGTCGTCAGCGAGATGCTCACCGTGACCCGGATGAACGGCGAGACCGTCGGCTACGGCGGCGAGTACGACATCAAGGACGTCCCGCACGCCATCCGCCTCACCACCTCCGGCACCTTCCTGCACGGCAACTACTGGGCGGGCGGCGCCTTCGGCGAGTACAACGCCAGCCACGGCTGCATCGGCTTGCGCGACGTGCGCGGCGGCTGGGACAAGAAGGTGCCGGCGGCGTGGTTCTTCAACCACTCGATGGTCGGCGACGTGGTGGTCGTCAAGAACTCCGAGGACCGGATCGTCGACCCGGACAACGGGCTCAACGGCTGGAACATGTCGTGGGAGAAGTGGAAGAAGTAGCTCCGAGCTGACGCTGAGCTGACGACGAGGGTCCCGGTGTGACGGACAGCACCGGGGCCCTTGCCGTTAGTCGCCGTTAACCTGCTCCCATGACCGTCACACTCGAAGTCGCTGAAGGCGTCGGCACGCTGCGTCTCGACCGCCCGCCCATGAACGCGCTGGACATCGCCACGCAGGACCGGCTGAAGGAACTCGCCGAGGAGGCCACGCGCCGCGAGGATGTGCGGGCCGTGGTGGTCTACGGCGGCGAGAAGGTGTTCGCGGCCGGCGCGGACATCAAGGAGATGCAGGCGATGGACCACGCCGCGATGGTCCTGCGCGCCCGCGCCCTGCAGGACTCGTTCACGGCGGTGGCCCGCATCCCCAAGCCGGTCGTCGCGGCCGTGACGGGTTACGCGCTCGGCGGCGGCTGCGAACTCGCGCTGTGCGCGGACTACCGCATCGCCGGTGAGAACGCCAAGCTCGGCCAGCCCGAGATCCTGCTCGGCCTGATCCCCGGCGCGGGCGGCACCCAGCGCCTGGCCCGCCTGGTCGGCCCCTCCAAGGCCAAGGACCTGATCTTCACCGGCCGGATGGTGAAGGCCGACGAGGCCCGGGAGATCGGCCTGGTGGACCGGGTCGTGCCCGCCGACGAGGTGTACGCGCAGGCACACGTCTGGGCGGCCAAGCTGGCCCAGGGCCCGGCGCTCGCGCTGCGCGCCGCCAAGGAGGCCATCGACGCCGGCCTGGAGACGGACATCGAGACGGGCCTGACGATCGAACGCAACTGGTTCGCGGGCCTGTTCGCCACCGAGGACCGTGAGCGCGGCATGCGCAGCTTCGTGGAGGAGGGGCCGGGCAAGGCGAAGTTCCTCTGAACGCTTCGTCTGAACACCCTTCCAGGGGCTTGCAATTGACACGGTGTCTGATCCGGGTCCCTCGACGGAGCGGTTTATGGCAGCCTTAAGGCAGCCTTAAGCGTGTGCGGTCGGGGAACTTCGTCGCTTGCCCCGAAACGGGCCGTATTCGCAGGTCATACGGGCCATGGAAGGCTCCGAAGTGCCGTAGGCATATGCCGTAGGACTGCCGGTTCCGGGCCCGTTCCGGGGGGTCTATTCCCCGGGAACGGCCCCGTCGGGTGCCCCGGACGGCCATGATGGGGGGCATGGCGGGGCTGGAGGGTATGGAACAGCCGCGGGGACACGCACATGCGGCCGCGGCGCGCTGGTCGCCGACCGTCGAGGACGAACGCGCGCTGAAGGCGCTGGAGTTGTACGGCAACCCGACGGAGGCAGAGGTTCCGCTGCCGTCCCGCCCCGAGTCCGCGGCCACCGCCAGACGGCTCACCCAGGTCGTGGTCCTGCGCCACTGGGGACTCACCCCCAAGATCACCGAGGAGGCGGTCCTCCTCGTCTCCGAACTGGTCGGCAACGCCGTACGCCACACCGGCGCCCGCGTCTTCGGGCTGCGTCTGCACCGGCGCCGCGGCTGGATCCGCGTCGAGGTCCGCGACCCCTCCCGGGGGCTGCCCTGTCTGATGCCGGTCCAGGAGATGGACGTCAGCGGCCGGGGCCTCTTCCTCGTCGACAAGCTGGCCGACCGCTGGGGGGTCGATCTGCTGCCCCGGGGCAAGACGACATGGTTCGAGATGCGGGTCATCGACCGCTGACGGCCGCCGGCGGGGCAGGGGCTCGACCGGGGGTGTGACCTGCGACGACTCACCTGGACGTCGATCGGGCGAATCACCGGTTTCCGCGCGGAGCGCCCCTTAAATGGTCCAATGCACCGCCACTTCCTCAAGCGCGCCCTTGTCGCGGGCGCCGCCCTCTCCGTCCTCGCCGCCTGCGGTACCCAGGGCGAGGAGCGGACCTCCGGGACACGCCCCACCAAGGCCGCCGTGCCCGCCCCGCCCGAGAAGAAGACCGTCCAGGGCCTGCCGGGCATGCCGCCCGTCCTCGACCCGAAGGACGTGTACGCGGCCGACCGCCCCAACAAGCTGTCACCCGTGGTCAAGGGCTTCCCGTCCCGCGTCTACGTCCCCAACACCGAGTCCGACACCGTCTCCGTCATCGACCCGAAGACGTACGAGATCATCGAGACCATCCCCGTGGGCCGGCAGCCCCAGCACGTCGTGCCCTCCTGGGACCTGAAGACGCTCTGGGTCAACAACAACCGCGGCCACACCCTCACCCCGATCGATCCCAAGACCGGCAAGGCGGGCAAGGAGGTCGAGGTCCACGACCCGTACAACCTCTACTTCACGCCCAACGGCAAGTACGCCATCGTGATGGCCTCTCTCGACCGCGAGCTGGTCTTCCGGGACCCGCACACCATGGACCGGAAGAAGACGGTCCCGGTCTCCTGCTACGGCGTCAACCACGCCGACTTCTCCCTGGACGGCCGCTACTTCATCGTCTCCTGCGAGTTCAGCGGCGAGCTTCTCAAGGTCGACACCGAGAAGATGAAGGTCGTGGGGCAGCAGCGGCTGCCGTTCGAGGGCGCCATGCCGCAGGACGTGAAGGTCTCGCCGGACGGCAAGAGGTTCTACATCGCCGACATGATGGCCCACGGCATGTGGGTCCTGGACGGCGACAAGTTCACCCAGCCCACCCTGCTGCCCACCGGCAAGGGCTGCCACGGCCTCTACGTCGGCCGCGACTCCCGCGAGATGTACGTCTCCAACCGCGGCGAAGGCACCGTCTCCGTCTTCGACTTCACCCGGAACAAGCTCACCAAGAAGTGGGACCTGCCCGACGGCGGCAGCCCCGACATGGGCGGTGTCTCCGCCGACGGCAAGGTCCTGTGGCTCTCCGGCCGCTACGACGCCGAGGTCTACGCCATCGACACCCGCACCGGCGCCCAGCTCGCCCGCATCCCCGTCGGCAGCGGCCCCCACGGCCTCGCGGTCTACCCGCAGCCCGGCCGTTACTCCCTCGGCCACACGGGCATCTTCCGGTGAGCCCCATCTGCCGTCCACTCAAGGGCAGTTGACACGCCCCTGATCGGGTGAGGGTCCAAGGCCCGGCGCCGCGGACCCGCCATCGTGCCCTCGTGACCACTATGACCCTGCGGCGGCGGATCGCTGCCGCCGCCTTCTCCCTCGCGGCCGTCCTCACGACCACCGCCGCCACGCCCGCCCAGGCGCCCGCCCCGACGGTCGCGACGGCCGCCGCCCCCGCACCGGCCGCTTGTCCCGTCCGGTTCGACGACAAGGTCAAGGCCGCCGCCGACCGCCGTGTCGACGTCGACCGCATCACCCCCGAGCCGTCCTGGCGCACCAGTTGCGGCACCCTCTACCGCGCCGACGGCCGTGGCCCGTCCGTCATCTTCGAGGAGGGCTTCCACCCCAAGGACGTCATCGCCGGCCAGTACGACCTGGAGAAGTACGTCCTGGTCAACCAGCCCTCCCCGTACGTGTCGACGTCGTACGACCACGACCTGTACAAGCAATGGCGGCCCGGCTTCAACTACTACGTCGACGCCCCCGGCGGCATCGACGTCAACAAGACCATCGGTGACACCCACAAGTGGGCCGACCAGCAGGAGGTCGCGTTCCCCGGCGGCATCGCCCGGAAGTACATCATCGGCGTCTGCCCGGTCGACAAACAGACCAAGACCGAGATCATGAGCAGGTGCGAGAGCAACCCGCACTACGAGCCCTGGCACTGAGCAGCACCTCCGAGCCGTCACCGACGCGCTCCTTGAGTCTCCACCCACTGGAGGGCCCAGACTCGCGGACATGACCGACGACGGCACCGGACTGCTCACCATCGGGGCACTGGCCCGGGTCACCGGACTGACCGTGCGCACCATCCGCTACTGGTCCGACGAGGGCGCCCTGCCCCCGGTGACCCGGTCCGCGGGCGGCTACCGGCTGTACGACACCGCCTCCGTGGCCCGCCTGGAGCTGATCCGCACCCTGCGCGAACTCGGTCTCGGCCTGGCGGACGTCCGCCGGGTCCTGGCCGGCGAGACGACGATCGCGCAGGTCGCCGCCGCGCACGTGGTGGCGCTGGACGCGCAGATCCGGTCGCTCAAGGTGACCCGTGCGGTGCTGTCGACGGTCGCGAAGCGGGGTTCCGGCGCGGAGGAGATGACACTCATGAACAGACTGGCACGGCTCTCGGCGGCCGAACGACGGCGGATCGTCGAGGACTTCATGGCGGAGATCTTCGAGGGGATCGACACCGCCGACCCGGACATCCGCGGCAGGCTGCGTTTCGCGGCCGCAGAGCTGCCCGAGGACCCCACACCCGAGCAGGTGGACGCCTGGGTGGAGCTCGCCGAGCTGATCCAGGACCCCGGCTTCCGCGCGCAGATGCGGCAGATGATCGAGTTCAACGCGGCCGACCGGGGGCCGGACATCCCGGCCGGTTCGTCCCTGTGGTTCATGAGCCGGCTCGTACAGCTCGCGGCCGAGGCGCGGCAGCGCGGCATCGCCCCCCAGGCACCGGAGGCCGGCGATGTCCTGAGGGACCTGCTCGGCGACAGCGACCGGGCCGCCGTGCTCGAACGCCTCACGGCCGCCTCCAACGTACGGGTCGCCCGCTACCGCCAACTCCAGGCCGTCGTCAACGGCCTCGGCCCCCAGCCGACCTACGACGAGGAGTTCGCGTGGGTGGTCGCCGCGCTGGAGGCACGCACGGCCGGTTAATCTGACCTGCGTCAGTACGACGCAGAACACGAGAGCACGAGAGTAGGGGCGGATCGGTGGCGGACATCGAGGAAGCACGCAAGCAGTTCGAGCGGATCGATACGGACGGCGACGGATTCATCACCGCCGCCGAGTTCAAGACCGCCCTGGCCCGGTCGGGCGACTGGAACGTCACCGAGTCGGTCGCCGAGGTCGTCATCAAGACCCGCGACCTCGACGGCGACAAGAAGCTGAGCTTCGACGAGTTCTGGGCCTACCTGAACAAGTAGTCGCCTGAACAAGTAGTCGTCTGAACGGGCAGTCGCCCGAGCAGGCAGTCGCCCGCTGCCGGAGGCGTTCCGCCTCCTGGACGAAGGGGCCCGGTCCGATCTCGGTCGGACCGGGCCCCTCGTCATGCCCGGCGTGCCGTGCGCACGCTCCAGCGCCCGTCCCGCCGTTCCAGGACCAGCGGCAGGTCGAAGCACTTGCCGAGCCGGTCGGCGGTCAGCACATCGGCCACCGGGCCGTCGGCCAGCGGACGGCCCTCGCGCAGCAGCAGGGCGTGCGTGGTGTGCGGCGGCAGCTCCTCCAGGTGGTGGGTGACCAGGACCGTCGCCAGCCGCGGATGGTCCCGGCGCAGCTCCGCCAGCGCCCCGATCAGCCGCTCCCGGCCGGGCAGGTCGAGGCCGGTGGCCGGTTCGTCCAGAAGCAGCAGCCGGGGCTCGGGCATGAGGGCCCGGGCGATCAGGGTCCGGCCGCGCTGCCCCTGGGAGAGGGTGGGCCAGCGCGCCTCACGGTGCTCTGACAGCCCCAGCGTCCGGATCAGCCGCTCCGCACGCTCCTTCTGCTCCGGCGTGGGACGCCACCGGGGCAGGGGCTCCACGGAGTTGGTCAGACCGGTCAGGACGACGTCCCGTACCCGCAGCGGCGAGCAGAGCGGATGCCGCGGGTCGACATGCCCGACGTGCGCGCGCAACTCCCGCAGATCGACCCGGCCCAGCCGGTGGCCCAGCACCTCCACGGTGCCCCGGGTGGGATGGACGCGCGCGCCGAGCAGGCCGAGCAGGGTGGACTTGCCCGCGCCGTTGGCCCCGAGCAGTGCCCAGTGCTCACCGGCCCGGACCGTGAGAAACACCTCCTGGAGGATCGGCCGGCCGTCGCGTACGACATGGGCGTCCTCGGCGCGCAGGACGACCGCCGTCACCGCAGCGCCCTGTTCACCGCGGACAGCACCGCCCGGACGGACGCGGCCAGGGCCGAGGAGTCCTGGCCCGCGCCCCAGCACGTCGTACCGCCGACCCGGCACTCGGCGAAGGCGTTCGCACCGCCCTCACCGGCCTGCTCATGGAAGTCGAGCACCTCCACGTCGACTCCCGCTCCGGCCAGCGCGTCGACGAACGCGGAGACCGGGCCGCCGCCCGTGCCCTCGAAGTCGCCGGTGCGCTCACCGGTGCGCAGCGTGCACACGAAGCGCCGGCCGGACTCGTCCGGGTGCACGGACCAGGCCTCCAGCGTCACCTCCCCGTCAGCCACGACGTACGTCGAACGGAACAGCTCGTACAGCTCCTTCGCCGCCATCTCCCGGCCGCTGTCGTCCGTCGTCTCCTGCACGGCCCGGGAGAAGTCCGGCCGCATGCGCGCGGGGAGGTCGACGCCGTGGTGGGTGCGCAGCAGATAGGCCGTGCCGCCCTTGCCCGACTGCGAGTTCACGCGGATCACCGCCTCGTAGGAGCGGCCCACATCGGCCGGGTCGACCGGCAGGTACGGCACCGACCAGGGCGCCTGCCGCTCCGGCACGCCCAGCTCCCGCGCCCGCTCGGCGTGCCGGGCCAGGCCCTTGCTGATCGCGTCCTGGTGGGTGCCCGAGAAGGCGGTGTGGACGAGGTCCCCGGCGTACGGGTGGCGCGGGTGCACGGGCAGCCGGTTGCAGTGCTCGACCGTCTCCCTGACCGTGTCGAGGTCCCGGAAGTCGATCATCGGGTCGACGCCCTGGGCGTACAGGTTCAGCGCGAGGGTCACCAGGTCGACGTTGCCGGTGCGCTCCCCGTTGCCGAACAGACAGCCCTCGACGCGCTGGGCACCGGCCAGGACGGCCAGTTCGGCGCAGGCGACACCGGTGCCGCGGTCGTTGTGCGGGTGCACGGAGAGGATCACGCTGTCACGCCGGGAGAGATGGCGGTGCGTGTACTCGATCTGGTCGGCGTAGACGTTCGGCGTCGCGATCTCCACGGTCGCCGGGAGGTTGTGGGTCACCGGCCGGTCCGGGCTCGCGTCCCACAGCTCGGTCAGCCCGTCGCACAGTTCCAGGACGAAGTCGGGCTCGGTCAGGTTGAAGGTCTCCGGCGAGAACTGGAAGCGGACGTACGAGGCCCGGTCCGCCCGGCGGGCCATGTGCTCGGCGGCCTCCCGCACGGTCCGCCACACCTCCGCCCGGTCCCGCCCCAGGACGACGTCCCGCCACACCGGCGAGGTCGCGATGTACAGATGCACGACGGCCCTCGGCATCCCCTCGATCGCCTCGAAGGTGCGGTCGATGAGGTCCCGGCGGGCCGGGGTGAACACGACGGGCGTGACGTCGTCCGGTACGGCGTCGCCGGTCGCCAGATGCCGTACGAAGTCGAAGTCGGTGCGGCTGGCCGAGGGGTAGCCGACCTCGATCTCCTTGAAGCCCATGCCGGTCAGCAGATCGAAGAAGCGGCGCTTGCGGGACGTGTCCATCGGCTCGGCGAGGGCCTGGTTGCCGTCGCGCAGGTCGACGGGGACCCAGAGGGGAGCGCGCTCGATCCGGGCGGCGGGCCAGTCGCGGCCGGCGGCGGGGACCCGCACACGGTCCTGGAAGGGGCGGTAGCGGTGGAAGGGCATGGGGCCCGGGCGCTGGGGGTTCCAGACCGGGGCAGGGGAGGTGGTCATCGTCGGCTGTGGCCTTCGGCTCGGTCGGACGGTGACCGGCGGCACGGCGCCCCGCGGCGGGGTGCCGGTCGCGTCAGGCCCCGCCGCGGCAGCCGAGAAGAAGGAGACCGCGGAACGTCATGCCCGGTACGCTAGCCACTCCTCAGCTCCTCAGACAAGTGAAACCTCGGTAGAATCCCCTCACTCCTCAGACAAGTTGGTGAAGCGCATGCCGCTCGGCGCCGTCCGCCCCAGCCCTCTGGTCGAGCAGGCCGCCGCCCGGCTGCGCGAGCAGATCACCGCCGGCCACTGGCCCGTCGGCACCAAGCTGCCCGGCGAGACGACCCTGGCGAAGGAACTGGGCGTCGGCCGCTCGACCGTCCGCGAGGCGCTGCGCGCCCTGGCGGGTGCCGGGCTGGTGCGGCCGCGCCAGGGCGCCGGTGTCTTCGTCCTCGCGACCGAGCCGGTCGAGGACTGGCCCACCCGGCTGCGCCGGGCCGCCGTGACCGACGTCTACGAGGTCCGTATGGCGGTCGAGGTCCACGCGGCCCGGCTCGCCGCGCGCCGCCGCACCCCCGACGACATCGCGGCGCTGCGGGCGGCGCTGGAGGGCCGCCGCGCCGCCGCCACCGCCGACGACGCGGCCTTCGTCGACGCGGACATCGCCTTCCACGCCACCGTGATCGCCGCCGCCCGCAACCCGGTGCTCGCCGACCTGTTCACCGAGTTCACCCCCGTCCTGCGCGAGGGCCTGATCGAACTCCTGGCCCTGACCGGCCTGCGCGGCCACGACCCGAACACCGGCGACGAGGCCCACGAGGAGCTCGTCCGGGCGGTGGCGGACGGGGACGAGGAAGGGGCGGCGGAGGTGCTGCGCGGGGAACTGGAGGACCCGTTCGCACTTACCGGGAAGCCGGAATAGCCCCTCCGCCCCGGAGGTTGACCCTGGTCACGAAGGCTCCGCGAGGAGGCCCAGGCGCTATCGATCCCCGGAAGGGCGAGGCGAGACATGAAGATCGGCATCATCGGAGCGGGCAACATCGGCGGCAACCTGACCCGGCGGCTCACCGCCCTCGGGCATGACGTGTCCGTCGCCAACTCCCGGGGCCCGCACACCCTCACGGCCCTCGCGGAGGAGACCGGCGCGACGCCCGTGACGGTCGAGGAGGCGCCGCAGGGCGCCGAGATCGTCGTGATCACCATCCCGCTGAAGGCGGTCCCGGACCTGCCGTCCGGCCTCCTCGACAAGGCGGCGGACGGTGTCGCGGTCATCGACACCGGCAACTACTACCCGCGGGAGCGGGACGGCAGGATCGCGGGGATCGAGGACGACGGCCTCACCGAGAGCCGCTGGACGGAACGCCGGATCGGCCACGCGGTCGTCAAGGCCTTCAACGGCACCTACGCCCAGGACATCCTGGAACGCCCGCTCCCGCCCGGCGACCCCGACCGCATGGCCCTCCCGGTGGCCGCCGACGACGAGCCGGCCAAGCGCAAGGTACGGGACCTCGTCGACGCCCTCGGCTTCGACACGGTGGACGCGGGCGGCATCGACGACTCCTGGCGCCAGCAGCCCGCGACCCCGGTCTACGGCCTCCGCGCCGGCGTCGAGGCCGTCACGAAGGCCCTGGCAGAGGCATCACCGGAGCGCACCCCTGAGTTCAGCGCATAGGTCAGGCGTCCTCGGCCCATCTCCGCAGCGCGGCCTTGCTGTCGAAGTCGGCGACGTTCTTGTCCAGCGGGTTGTCGGTGTACTGGTGGAAGCGCCACTTCGCCTTGATGCGGGGCTTGCCCGCGGAGACGTAGTCGGCGATCCACAGGGCGTCCCCCGCGTAGGACGTCGTGTCGATGTTGAGCCAGAAATTCCGGTTGCAGTAGAGCACCACCTGGTTGTTCGGCCGGAGGTCCTTCAGCTTCCGGATGAACAGGTCCTTCTCCGCGTTGCTCGCGTGCGTTCCGTTGCTGGTCGTCTCCCAGTCGACGGCGAGGATGTCGCCCGCCCGCTCCGGGGCCTTGCCGGCGAAGTACTCGGCCTGGGCGCTGAGGTTGCCGGGCCACAGGAAGTGGTAGAAGCCGACGACCAGCCCGGCGTCACGCGCGCGCTTCGTCTGGGCGGCCAGTTTGGGGTTGACGTAGGACCGCCCCTCGGTCGCCTTGACGAAGACGAAGGAGAGGCCGTCGGTGTCGTAGGAGGAGGACTGGTAGGCGCTCACGTCGATGCCGCGCAGCATGGGGCTCCCTCTGGTGCGGGTGGGGCTGAAGTTCCCTTGGGCCGGGGGTTGTTGTTATGCCCCGCGAGGGCGGCCGTACGCCGGGCGCGAGGAGGCTCGCGGCCCGGCGGTGGTGAACGCCGGTCGGCTTCAGGCGGTGGGGGAGGGGGCCTCGGCGCGGGGCGCGTCGTCGGCGGAGGCGGCTTCGCGGTCGTCCAGGGAGACGTGCTTGGTCTCCTTGCCGAGCAGAAGCGCGATCAGCGTCAGCACCGCCATCGCCGAGAGGTAGACGCCGACCAGCCACGGTGAGCCGTCGCCGGTCTCCCACAGCGCCACGGCGATGAACGGGGCGACCGCCGCCCCGAGGATCGAGCTGACGTTGTACGCGATGCCGGAGCCGGTGTAGCGCACGCTGGTCGGGAAGAGCTCGGGCAGCAGCGCGCCCATCGGGCCGAACGTCATGCCCATCAGGGTGAAGCCGAGCACGAGCCACAGCACCACGCCGAGGGTGCCCAGTTCGATCAGCGGCACCCAGACCAGTCCGAAGACCACGATCGCGGCGGTGATCCAGATCAGGGTGGCGCGCCGCCCGTACCGGTCCGCGAGCGGCCCTGAGATCAGGGTGAACGCGGCGAAGAACAGCACGCCGAAGATCATCATGAGCACGAACGTGGTGTAGTCGTACCCGAGTCCGGGCACGGCGGCATCCTTCGCCGTGCGTCCGTAGCTGAGCGAGAACGTGGTCATCAGGTAGAAGAGCACATAGGTCGCCAGCATGATGAAGGTGCCCAGGACCAACTGCTTCCCGTGGCTGCGCACCACGGTGGCGAGCGGCAGCCGCCGCACCCCGCCGGACTCGCGGGTCTTGGCGAAGACCGCCGACTCGACGAGCCGGGAGCGCACCCACAGGCCGATCGCGACCATCACGGCGGAGAACAGGAAGGGGACGCGCCAGCCCCAGCTGACGAAGGCGTCCGAGGGCTGCGAGGGGTCGGCACCGGCCGCGGACGGCAGCAGGGCGCCGATGACCAGGAACAGGCCGTTGCCGATGATGAACCCGAGCGGGGCGCCCAACTGCGGGAAGGTGCCGTACAGGGCGCGCTTGCCGCTGGGGGCGTTCTCGGTCGCGACCAGGGCGGCTCCGCTCCACTCGCCGCCGAGCGCGAAGCCCTGCGCGAGCCGCATCAGCACGAGCAGGGCGGTGGCCACCCAGCCGGCCTGGGCGTAGGTGGGCAGAACGCCGATGAGGAACGTGGCGATGCCCATGGTCAGGAGCGAGACGACGAGTGTCTTCTTGCGGCCGAGCCGGTCACCGAGGTGCCCGAAGACGACGGCGCCGATCGGGCGGGCGACCATCGCGGCGCCGAAGACCGCGAAGGACGACAGCAGCGCGGTGGTCGGGTCGCTGCTGGGGAAGAAGAGCTGGGGGAAGACGAGCACCGCGGCGGTCGCGTAGATGTAGAAGTCGTAGAACTCGATCGTCGTGCCCATGAGGCTGGCGACGAGGACGCGGGACCGCGGGTTGACGGGCGTCGGGGCTGAACCAGTGGCTGGGGCGGGCATCGCTCGGTCCTTCACGCGTGAAACATGGTCACCGCAACGATGTCAGCCATCTTGATTTTCGGTATCGCCATCTCGCATCGCAAGACCACGACCGGTGGCCCCGGTGCCCCGGCGCTCAGCACTCGATGATGTTCACCGCCAGCCCGCCCCGGGCCGTCTCCTTGTACTTCACCGACATGTCCGCCCCGGTGTCCTTCATCGTCTTGATGACCTTGTCGAGGGACACCTTGTGGGAGCCGTCGCCGCGCATGGCCATGCGGGCGGCGGTGACGGCCTTGACCGCGGCCATGCCGTTGCGTTCGATGCACGGGATCTGGACCAGCCCGCCGACCGGGTCGCAGGTGAGGCCCAGGTTGTGTTCCATGCCGATCTCGGCGGCGTTCTCGACCTGCTCCGGGGAGCCGCCGAGGACCTCGGCCAGGGCGCCCGCGGCCATCGAGCAGGCGGAGCCGACCTCGCCCTGGCAGCCGACCTCGGCACCGGAGATGGAGGCGTTCTCCTTGAACAGCATGCCGATCGCGCCCGCGGCGAGCAGGAAGCGGACCACGCCCTCCTCGTCGGCTCCCGGCACGAAGTTGACGTAGTAGTGCAGGACCGCGGGGATGATGCCGGCCGCGCCGTTGGTGGGGGCGGTGACGACCCGGCCGCCGGCCGCGTTCTCCTCGTTGACCGCCATCGCGTAGAGGGTGATCCACTCCATGGCGAGGGCCTTCGGATCGCCCTCGGAGCGGAGCTTGCGCGCGGTGTTCGCGGCGCGGCGGCGCACCTTGAGGCCGCCGGGCAGGATGCCCTCCTGGGACAGGCCGCGCGCCACGCAGTCCCGCATCACCTGCCAGATCTCCAGCAGGCCCTCGCGGATCTCCTCCTCGGTGCGCCAGGCACGCTCGTTCTCCAGCATCATCGCCGAGATGGACAGGCCCGACTCCTGGGCCATGCGCAGCAGCTCGTCGCCCGTGCGGAAGGGGTACTTCAGGGCGGTGTCGTCGAGTTTGATGCGGTCCGCGCCGACGGCTTCCTCGTCGACGACGAAGCCGCCGCCGACCGAGTAGTAGGTCTTCGTCAGCAGCTCCGCGCCCGAGGCGTCATGCGCCCACAGGGTCATGCCGTTCGCGTGGTACGGGAGGGCCTTGCGGCGGTGCAGGACCATGTCGTCGTCGAAGGAGATCGCGATCTCGTGCTCGCCCAGCAGATTCAGCCGGCCGCCGGTCCTGATCCGGTCCACCCGGTCGTCGGCCTTCTCCACGTCGACCGTGCGCGGCGAGTCGCCCTCCAGACCGAGCAGGACCGCCTTGGGCGTGCCGTGGCCGTGGCCGGTGGCGCCGAGCGAGCCGTACAGCTCGGCACGGACCGAGCCGACCGACTCCAGCAGCCCTTCGTTGCGCAGCCGCCGGGCGAACAGGCCGGCCGCGCGCATCGGGCCGACCGTGTGGGAGCTGGACGGGCCGATGCCGATCGAGAACAGGTCGAAGACCGAGATGGCCACGGGAACTCCTGACTACGGGGGTGGTGCGGTGGGCCGGGCGCCGCGACCGCTCGTGACGGGCGCGGCGCCCTGAAAGGTTTCTTCGTTACTTGTTCAGGCCCGGGTACAGCGGGTGCCTGTCGGCCAGGGCCTTCACCCGGGCCTTGAGCGCGTCCGCGTCGGCGGCCCCGAAGGGAGCGGGCGCCTTCAGCGTCTCGGCGATGACGTCCGCGACCTCCGCGAAGTCCTCGGTCTCGAAGCCCCGGGTCGCCAGGGCCGGCGTGCCGATCCGCAGACCGGACGTCACCATCGGCGGGCGCGGGTCGTTCGGGATCGCGTTGCGGTTGACCGTGATGCCCACCTCGTGGAGGCGGTCCTCGGCCTGCTGTCCGTCCAGCTCCGAGTGGCGCAGGTCGACCAGGACGAGGTGCACGTCCGTGCCGCCGGACAGGACGTCCACGCCCACGGCCCGGACGTCGTCCTTCACCAGACGCTCGGCCAGGATGCGGGCACCCTCCAGCGTACGGCGCTGGCGCTCCTTGAAGTCCTCGGAGGCCGCGACCTTGAACGAGACCGCCTTGGCCGCGATCACATGCTCCAGCGGTCCGCCCTGCTGACCGGGGAAGACAGCGGAGTTGATCTTCTTGGCGAGCTCGGCCGTGGAGAGGATCACACCGCCGCGCGGGCCGCCCAGCGTCTTGTGGGTGGTCGTGGTCACCACGTGCGCGTGCGGAACGGGGTTCGGGTGCAGCCCCGCCGCCACGAGCCCGGCGAAGTGCGCCATGTCGACCATCAGGTACGCGCCGACCTCGTCCGCGATCCGGCGGAACTCGGCGAAGTCCAGCTGCCGCGGGTAGGCCGACCAGCCCGCGACGATCAGCTTCGGCCGGGACTCCTTCGCCAGCCGCTCCACCTCGGCCATGTCGACCCGGCCGTCGTCGCCGACGTGGTATGCGACGACGTCGTAGAGCTTGCCGGAGAAGTTGATCTTCATACCGTGGGTCAGGTGCCCGCCGTGCGCGAGGTTCAGACCCATGATGGTGTCGCCCGGCTTGAGCAGCGCGAACATCGCGGCGGCGTTGGCCTGGGCGCCGGAGTGCGGCTGGACGTTGGCGTGCTCGGCGCCGAACAGCTCCTTGACGCGGTCGATCGCGATCTGCTCGACCACGTCGACGTGCTCGCAGCCGCCGTAGTAGCGGCGGCCCGGGTAGCCCTCGGCGTACTTGTTGGTGAGGACCGAGCCCTGTGCCTCCATGACCGCGACCGGGGCGAAGTTCTCCGAGGCGATCATCTCGAGCGTGGACTGCTGCCGGTGCAGCTCGGCGTCGACCGCGGCGGCGACGGCCGGGTCGAACTCGTGCAGGGATGTGTTCAGGACGGACATACGGCTACGACCTCTCAGCCGGCGGAGAACGCGGTGTACTCGTCGGCGGAGAGCAGGTCGCCCGGCTCGTCCGTGACGCGCACCTTGAACAGCCAGCCGCCCTCGAAGGGGGCCGAGTTCACCAGCGACGGGTCGTTCACGACGTCCTCGTTGACCTCGGTGACCTCACCGGAGACGGGGGAGTAGAGGTCGGACACCGACTTGGTCGACTCCAGCTCGCCGCAGGTCTCGCCCGCGGACAGGGTGGCACCGACCTCCGGGAGCTGGACGAAGACGACGTCGCCGAGCGCGTTCGCCGCGTGCTCCGTGATGCCGATCGTCGAGACGCCGTCCTCGGCGCCCGACAGCCACTCGTGCTCCTTGCTGTAACGCAGCTCTTTGGGGTTGCTCATGGCCTGGATTCTCCTGTACGCGCGGGAGTGCTGATGAAGGGGGACCGCTGGTGAGCGGGGGTGTGATGCCCGGGACCGCTGTGACGGCCCGCGGCCGGTGTCTGCTTCTGGCGCTTGGCCAGTCTCTACTTCTGGCGCTTGTAGAACGGCAGCGCCACGACCTCGTACGGCTCGTGACTGCCCCGGATGTCCACGGCCACACCGGGTGTGCCGGGCGCCGCGTGCGCGGGGTCGACGTACGCCATCGCGATCGGCTTGCCGAGCGTGGGGGAGGGGGCGCCGGAGGTGACCTCGCCGATCACCTCGCCGCCGGTGACGACCGGGTACCCGGCGCGCGGGACCCTACGGCCCTCGGCGACGAGGCCGACCAGGACGCGGGGCGGGTTCTGCTCGGCGCGCGCGGCGGCCTCGGTCAGGGCCTGGCGGCCCACGAAGTCGCCCTCCTTCTCGAACTTCACCACCCGGCCGAGTCCGGCGTCGAAGGGCGTCAGGGAGGTGCTCAGCTCGTGCCCGTACAGCGGCATGCCCGCCTCAAGGCGCAGCGTGTCGCGGCAGGACAGCCCGCACGGGACCAGACCGGCGCCCTCGCCCGCCTTGGTGAGGGCCTGCCACAGCTCGACGGCGTGCTCGGGCTTCACGAACAGCTCGAAGCCGTCCTCGCCGGTGTATCCGGTGCGGGCGATGAGGGCCGGGACACCCGCGACCGTGCCGGGCAGACCGGCGTAGTACTTCAGGCCGTCGAGGTCGGCGTCGGTGAGGGATTTCAGGATCCCCGGGGACTCCGGCCCCTGCACGGCGAGCAGCGCGTAGGCGTCCCGGTCGTCGCGCACCTCGGCGTCGAAGCCGGCGGAACGTTCCACCAGGGCGTCCAGGACCACCTGGGCGTTGGAGGCGTTGGCCACGACCATGAACTCGGGGGCCTCGGTCTCGGCCAGCCGGTACACGATCAGGTCGTCGAGGATGCCGCCGTCGGCCTGGCAGATCATGGTGTAGCGGGCGCGGCCGGGCTTGACCCCGCCGATGTTGCCGACCAGCGCGTGGTCGAGGAGGGCGGCGGCCCCCGGCCCGGTGACGGTGATCTCCCCCATGTGGGAGAGGTCGAACAGCCCGGCCTTCGTACGCACCGCGTTGTGCTCGTCACGCTCGGAGCCGTAGCGCAGGGGCATGTCCCAGCCGGCGAAGTCGGTCATCGTCGCGCCGAGCGCACGATGCAGGGCATCGAGCGCGGTGTGGCGGAGTTCTCCTGTACTGCTCATCGGTCGGTCGTCTCCCAAAGGCATGACGGGCGAGGTCGTTCCTCCCCATCTGTCATCGGAACCTGAGAGGTTCGCCATGACCACACGGGACACGGCTTGCACCTTGGGTGGGGCCACGCCGTTTCCCCGGACTCCGGAGAAGGGTGCGGCCCGCTTTTCAGATGTGCCTCGCCCGCGCGGTAACGGGGCCTGAGAGATTCAAGGGAGGGACTTGCTCCTTCGGCGCCCCAGCGTCGGACGGTGCTGGGGACTCTCCCGCGCGGATTCAAACGGCCGGTATGCAGTTGGCGCGCACATCATTGCACGCATCGTCGCGGGGTGGCAGGGGGACCACCCTGTAGCAGGCCTGTTGCAGGAAGAGGACTAAAACCAGAGACATCGGGCATTACCTTCTCTTTACACTCGGCGGGCATGGGACTCCGTACCTGGCCCCAGGGGAGGACGATCACGGTGAACAGGACCACCGCGTACGCCACGACGTCGGGCATCGCGCTGCCCGAGCAGCCGACCGCTCCGGTACGCGCGGCCTGCGGCCCGCAGCCGGTGCCGGTCGTCCGCGATCTGCGCGAGCGCGCCGGCCGCGGCCCGCACGCGCTGCTGTTCGGCCCCCGCGACATCGTCGTGGTCACGGGCCTGCCAGGCAGCGGCAAGTCCACGCTGATGCGGCGCACCGTGCCGGGCCGGCGTATCGACTCCCAGGACACCCGCGACCACTGGGACCGCCGCATGCCGCGCGCCCTGCCGTACGCGGTCTACCGCCCGCTCGTCCGCCTCGCCCACTACGCCGGGCTGCGGCGCGCCCTGCGCACCGGCGAGGGCGTCGTCGTGCACGACTGCGGCACACAGGCCTGGGTCCGCCGCTGGCTCGCCCGCGAGGCCCGCCGCCGGGGCGGCACGCTGCATCTGCTGATGCTCGACGTCACCCCCGAGCAGGCCCTGGCCGGCCAGCGCGACCGCGGCCGCGGTGTGTCGCGGTACGCGTTCCTGCGCCACCGCGCGGCCACCCACCGCCTCCTGCGAGAGGTGGAGCGCGGCGAACTCCCCACGGGCTGCGGCTCGGCGATCCTCGCCGACCGCGACGCGGCGAACACCCTGCACCGCATCGCCTTCGCGGGCTGACGGCCCCGGCCCGTGAACCGGCGCGGACGGGACCGGCCGTCCGCGGCCGGCGGCTCTGGTCACAGGGCTGGCGGCCGCGGTGGGTGAGCCGGGTTCACAGGGCCGGCGGCCGCAGGTGGTCAGCCGTGTTCGTGGGGTCGGCGGCCGTGGTCGGTGAATCGTGTTCATGGGGCAGGCGGCACGGGTCGGTGAACCGTGTTCATGGGCGGGCAACCGTGGTCGGTCGGCCCGGAGAGCAACGGACCGTTCGCCCGCGGCCCCCCATCGTGGTTCACGGGGTGGCCGTCCCCCGTTCCCGAGCCGCTAGCCTTTGAGCCACAGCAGTGGTTCCAGGCAGGCGGTAGGCAGATGGACTTCCCGGCGGACTTCTCCGCGGACTTCCCGGCGCAGACGCAGACACACCCGCACGGCGGATGGCCCGGCAACGAGCTGGAGGAGGTGCTCTCGGCCTCCCTCGGCGCCGGCCCCTCGGCCGGCGGGCGGATCGTCGAGGTGCTCGGCCGGAGCTTCGTGTGGATCCCGCTGCCCAGCGGCGGCGGCCCGCAGAGCGGCCCCCTCGACCTCCCCGGCATGGAGATCGAAGGCCAGGCGTACGTCCCGGTGTTCAGCTCCGAGGAGCAGTTCCGCCAGGTCGTCGGCTCGCACATGTCGTACACCATCGCGCCGGCCGTGGAGTTCGCCCGCGGTCTGCCCCCGCACGCGGGGATGGTCATCAACCCGGGCGGCGTCGTCGGCATCCCGCTCCCGCCGTCGGCCGTCGCCGAGCTGTGCCGGGCCGGCCGGACCCCGCTGGACGGCCCAGCGAGCGGCGGCCGGGTGCGCCTCTTCGAGCCCGACTGGCAGGACGACCCGGTGGACTTCCTCGCCGCCGCCTCCGCCGAGTTCGAGGCGATCGGCGTCGTCGTCACCGCCCGCCGCTGCCTCGCCGCGATCGAGACCGCCGATCCGGTGATGTTCGTCGGCGTCGAACTCTCCCAGTGGGAAGGCGACCTGCGCGCCCTCCCCCTGGAGGCCCTCACCCGCGCCGTCACCGCCGCCCCGGCTCCCTGGCCGGTCAACCTGGTACTCCTGGACGTCGCGGAGGACCCGGTGGGCGAGTGGATGCGGGACAGGGTCCGGCCCTTTTACCAGCGGTAGGTCAGATACCTCAGGGGCGCGGGACGGTACCATCATGCGGCTCCGCCGCGTGGGCGCGCCCGACCACATACGACCCGCACCCGCCGACCGGCACCAAGCTCCGAGCCCCCGCACGGGCTTAAGCTAGGTGCACGGCTGGCACGAGGGTGTTGTACGAAGGGGCGATAGAAAAGTGAGCGCTGGCACTGCCGCGGCCGGACAGGTCGAGCACATGCTGCGCCAGGTCACGCCCGGGCGTTATGACGCCTACGAGGCCCTCCTGCGCGCGCTCGCGACCCCGCACAGCGGCCAGATCTGGATGCTCCTGTGGCACGGCCAGGCCGGATCCCCCGACGCCCAGTACGGAAACATGGAGGTCCAGGGCTACGGCTACGCCCCCTGTGTGACCTCCGCCCAGGAGCTCTCGGCGAGCGGCTGGAACCGCAGCTACGAGGTCGTCGACGGAATCGACGTGGCCCGCGCCCTGTACCCCGACCACTACGGCCTCTGGCTCAACCCGCACGCCCCGGGCGGCGGCGTCGGCATCCCCTGGCTCGACCTGCGCCGGATCGCCACGGGCCTGGACCGCCAGCCCGCCGGACCCCTGCGGCTGTCCGAACCGGCCATCGAGATCCCGCAGTTCTACGCCCTGCTCGCGCAGAACGCCCACCGCACCCCGGCCGTCCGGTCGCTGCGCCGGGCCTGGGTGCAACCGGCGCTCGGGGCGCCGTATCTCGCCATCGGACTCGATGTCTACGACACCTCGCCGCCGGCCGTGGATTCGGTGCGCGCGATGATGCAGCAGTCCCTCGGCGCCGTACCGGACGGGCTCCCTGTCTCGACCGTCGCGATGTCCGACGAGCATGACCCGGTCGCCATGTGGCTGCGCACCGGCGCACGCCCCTTCTACGACCGTGAGGCCCACGCCACCGCCCCTGTCCAGGCGCCGGTTTCGGGCTACGGATACCCCCCTGCCCAGGGCAGGTACTGACCCGTTCCGCAGGTCCCTCGAGGCCGCCCCCGAAAGCGACGGCCACTCAACTCTCCGCGCGTAGATAAGGGTGAAAAGGGCAGCGATGTCCTAATATGCCCCTGTCGCAGCGCGTCCGACCCCTGTTACCCGCTGTCCGGATAACGGAACCTCGCAGACAGCATCACGTTTACGCATCCTTTCATCGCCAAGTCTGGCAACAGATCGCCAAAGCGTTGAAGACTCCCCGCAAGACACGGGCCGGGTCGGTCTCGTGTACGAGACAAACAAAACCGCTACAGCGGCAGCCAGGGGGTCGGCGATCGCCGGCCCGAGAGGGGTCAATCGCACCGTGACCGCACCCATCGAGACCACCGGGGCGGAAGCCGGAGCACAGCCCGAGGCCGTGCTCTCCGGGGTCAAGAAGAGCCAGATCGAGGGGCGCTCGCTCACCCAGATCGCCTGGATGCGCTTCAAGCGGGACAAGGTGGCGATGGCGGGAGGCGTCGTCGTCGTCCTGCTCGTGCTGATGGCGGTGTTCTCGAAGCCGATCCAGTGGATCTTCAACCTCGATCCCAACAAGTTCAACCAGGACCTCATCGACCCGGCGCTCCTCGCGCCCAAGGGCGGCTGGGGAGGCATGAGTTGGGACCACCCGCTCGGTGTGGACCCCCAGTACGGCCGGGACATGCTCGCCCGCGTCATCGACGGCTCCTGGGTCTCCCTCCTGGTCGCGGGCGGCGCCACGCTGCTGTCCGTGTGCATCGGCACCGTGCTCGGTGTCGTCGCCGGGTACTACGGCGGCTGGATCGACAGCGTCATCAGCAGGCTGATGGACACCTTCCTGGCGTTCCCGCTGCTGCTGTTCGCCATCTCGATCTCGGCCTCGGTGCAGGACGGCTTCTTCGGTCTCGACGGCCTGCCCCTTCGCATCTGCGTGCTGATCTTCGTGATCGGCTTCTTCAGCTGGCCGTACATCGGCCGCATCGTTCGCGCGCAGACCATGACCCTGCGCAAGCGGGAGTTCATCGAGGCCGCAACCAGCCTCGGAGCACGCGGCCCGTACGTCCTGTTCAGGGAACTGCTCCCCAACCTCGTCGCGCCGATCCTCGTCTACTCGACGCTGATCATCCCGACGAACATCCTGTTCGAGGCCGCGCTGAGCTTCCTCGGCGTCGGTATCGCTCCGCCGCAGGCCTCCTGGGGCGGCATGCTCAGCAACGCTGTGGATCTCTACACGGCTGATCCGCAGTACATGTTCGTGCCCGGACTGGCGATCTTCATCACCGTCCTGGCCTTCAACCTGCTGGGTGACGGGCTGCGTGACGCCCTCGACCCTCGCAGCAAGTGATCCATCGAATGAGGGGGCTTCCTCAGGTGAAGACGAGAAGGGTGACCGCCGGCGTTGCGTCGGTCCTGGCACTGTCGCTGGGTGCTGCCGCGTGCGGCGGCGGAGGTGACGACAACGACGGGGGAGGCAACGGCAAGAAGGACGCCGCGCTGAACTCGATCGTCAACGCGTCGAGCAAGAAGGGCGGGACGGTCTCGTACGAGCACTCGGACGTGCCGGACTCCCTCGACCCGGGCAACACGTACTACGGCTGGGTGCAGAACTTCTCCCGCCTCTACGGCAGAACGCTCACCACGTTCAAACCGGCGGCGGGCAAGGACGGCCTGGAGGTCGTGCCTGACCTCGCCGAGGGCCTCGGCAAGGCCAGCACGGACGCCAAGACCTGGACGTACAAGCTGCGTACGGGTGTGAAGTTCCAGGACGGCACCCCGGTGACGTCCAAGGACGTGAAGTACGCCATCGAGCGTTCCAACTTCGCGCCCGAGGCGCTGTCCAACGGCCCGACGTACTTCAAGGCGTACCTGGAGGGCGGCGACAAGTACAAGGGCCCCTACAAGGACAAGTCCGCCGAGGGCATCAAGTCCATCGAGACGCCGGACGACCAGACGATCGTCTTCAAGCTGAAGCAGCCGTTCGCAGACTTCGACTACCTGGCGACGTTCTCGCAGACGGCCCCGGTGCAGCAGTCCAAGGACACCGGCGCGAAGTACGTGCAGGCCATCCAGTCCACGGGCCCGTACCAGTTCCAGTCCTACGAGGAGGGCCGCAGCGCCACCCTCGTGCGCAACCCGCAGTGGGACGCGAAGACGGACCCGGTCCGCAAGGCCCTGCCGGACAAGGTCACGATCAAGTTCAAGGTCAACCCGGTCACGGTCGACAACGACCTGCTCTCCGACAAGATCACGGCTGACGCGGCCGGCACGGGTGTGCAGCCGCAGACCCAGCCGAAGGTGCTGCGCGGCAAGTACGCCGACCAGACGGACAGCTCGTACGCCGGTGCGACGCAGTACATCGCGCTGAACGTGAACGTGAAGCCGTTCGACAACGCCGACTGCCGCAAGGCCGTGCAGTGGGGCCTCGACAAGCAGTCGGTGCTCGACGCCATGGGCGGTTCGCCGAAGGGCGACGTGGCGACCACGCTGCTGCCGCCGTCGGTCAACGGCTACACCAAGTTCGACACCTACGCGACCGAGGGTCACAAGGGTGACGTGGCCAAGGCCAAGGCGGCGCTGAAGGCGTGCGGCAAGCCGAACGGCTTCAACACGATCCTGACGGCCCGTTCCGACCGGCCCGCCGAGGTCGCGCAGGCCACGGCCGTCCAGGCGTCGCTGAAGAAGATCGGCATCAACATCGAGATCAAGCAGTTCCCCTCCGGCAAGTACTTCTCCAACTTCGCCGGTGTCCCGAGCTACGTCCACGACAACAAGCTCGGCATGCTCTCGATGGCGTGGGGTGCCGACTGGCCGACCGGCTACGGCTTCCTCGACCAGATCATCAACGGTGCGGCCATCAAGCCCTCGGGCGGCAACAACCTGATGGAGCTGGACGACCCGAAGATCAACAAGGCCCTGACGGACGCGATCGCCAACACCGACGACGCGGCCCGCACCAAGGCGTGGGGCGACATCGACAAGATGGTGCTCGACAACGCCTCGGTCGTTCCCGTCATCTACCGCAAGAACCTGCTGCTCAGGCCGACGTCCGCGGCCAATGTCACGGTCACGCAGGCCTACCTCGGCATGTACGACTACCTGCTGATGAGCTCCTCGAAGTAACCCAGCAGGCCGGATCCTTTCGAAAGGCAGGTGAAGGCACCGGGTGGCCGCGGCGGACGATCCCGCCGCGGCCACCCGGGGCCGTACAGCTGTGGCTGCGTACATCCTCCGACGCGTCATGGGCGCGGTGCTGTTGCTGCTGGTGGTCAGCGCAGTCACTTTCGCCATCTTCTTCCTGGTGCCCCGCCTCGGGGGCCAGACGGCCGACCAGTTGGCCACCCAGTACGTCGGCAAGGACGCGAACCCCGAGTCCGTCGCCGCGATCAAGCAGAACCTCGGCCTGGACCAGCCGGTCTACGTCCAGTACTGGGACTTCATCAAGGGCCTCGTGATCGGCGCCGACTACAAGTTCGGTCCCGACGCGACGCACTGCGGCGCACCCTGCTTCGGCTACTCCTTCAAGAGCCACATCGAGGTGTGGCCCCAGTTGGAGCAGCGGATTCCGGTCTCCTTCTCGCTGGCCGTCGGTGCGGCGGTGATCTGGCTGGTCTCCGGTGTGACCACCGGCGTGATCTCGGCCCTGCGCAAGGGCAAGCCGATCGACCGCATCTCGATGTTCATCGCGCTCGCCGGCGTCTCGCTCCCGATCTTCTTCACCGGCCAGATCCTGCTCGCGCTCTTCGTCTACGAGATCCCCGTCTGGGAGAGCATCGACTACGTCCCGTTCACCGAGAACCCGGCCGAATGGGCCTGGCACATGGTGCTTCCCTGGGTCAGCCTCGCCTTCCTCTTCTCCGCGCTCTACGCCAGGCTCACCCGGGCGGGCATGCTGGAGACGATGAGCGAGGACTACATCCGGACGGCCAGGGCCAAGGGCCTGAAGGAGACGACGGTCGTGGCCAAGCACGGCCTGCGCTCCGCGCTCACCCCGATCGTCACCATCTTCGGCATGGACTTCGGCACCCTCGTCGGCACCGCGGTGCTCACCGAGACCGTGTTCTCCCTGCAGGGCATCGGTGCCTACTCGGTCCAGGCCATCAAGGACAACGACCTGCCCATCGTGATGGGCGTGACCCTGGTCGCCGCGTTCTTCATCGTCTTCTGCAATCTGATCGTCGACCTGGTGTACGCCGCCATCGACCCCCGGGTGAGGTACTCGTGAGCAAGCTCGACAAAGCCGCGCTCGGCGAACCGGACTCCGTCGCCCCGTCCACCGCGGACGACGTGTTCCTGTCCGTACGGGATCTGCGCATCCACTTCGACACGGACGACGGTCTGGTCAAGTCGGTGGACGGCGTCAGCTTCGACGTGCGCAAGGGCAAGACCCTGGGCATCGTGGGCGAGTCCGGCTCCGGCAAGTCCGTCACCTCGCTGGGCGTGATGGGCCTGCACCGCTCGGCGCGTGCCAAGGTCTCCGGCGAGGTGTGGCTGGACGGCCAGGAGCTGATCGCGGCCGACCCCGACGAGGTGCGGCGGCTGCGCGGCCGGAAGATGGCCATGATCTTCCAGGACCCGCTGTCGGCGATGCACCCCTACTACACGGTGGGGCAGCAGATCGTCGAGGCGTACCGGGTCCACCACGACGTCAACAAGAAGGTCGCCAGGCAGCGGGCGATCGAGATGCTCGACCGGGTCGGCATCCCCGAGCCCGCCAAGCGCGTGGACGGCTACCCGCACGAGTTCTCCGGCGGTATGCGCCAGCGCGCGATGATCGCCATGGCGCTGGTGAACAACCCCGAGCTCCTCATCGCCGACGAGCCGACCACCGCCCTGGACGTCACCGTGCAGGCGCAGATCCTCGATCTGATCCATGACCTGCAGAAGGAGTTCGGCTCCGCGGTCATCATGATCACGCACGACCTGGGCGTGGTCGCCGAGATGGCCGACGACCTGCTGGTCATGTACGGCGGCCGGTGCGTGGAGCGCGGCCCCGCCGAGGACGTGTTCTCCGAGCCCCGGCACCCCTACACCTGGGGCCTGCTCGGCTCGATGCCGCGCATGGACCGGGAGGAGACCGACCGGCTCATCCCGATCAAGGGCGCGCCGCCCTCCCTCATCAACCTCCCGTCCGGCTGCGCCTTCAACCCGCGCTGCCCGTACGCGGACATCCCGAAGGACAACGTCACCCGCACGGTCCGCCCCGAGCTGACCGAGGTCGGCGGCGGTCACTGGGCCGCCTGCCACATGACCCAGGAGCAGCGGGAGCGTATCTGGACCGAAGAGATTGCGCCGAAGCTGTGAGCGACGAGAAACCGGTGAGCAAACCGGACACCAGCGGGGCCACCCTCACCAAGGACTCCGCCGCCGACGGCGAGGTCCTGCTGAAGGTGACCGGCCTGCAGAAGCACTTCCCGATCCGCAAGGGCCTGCTCCAGCGGCAGACCGGCGCGGTGCGCGCCGTCGACGGCATCGACTTCGAGGTCCGCAAGGGCGAGACGCTCGGTGTCGTGGGCGAGTCGGGCTGCGGCAAGTCCACCATGGGCCGGCTGATCACCCGGCTGCTCGAACCGACCGACGGCAAGGTCGAGTTCGAGGGCAAGGACATCACGCACCTCGGCACGAGCGATCTGCGCCCGATGCGCCGTGATGTGCAGATGATCTTCCAGGACCCGTACTCCTCGCTGAACCCCCGGCACACGATCGGCACGATCGTCGGCGCCCCCTTCAGGCTCCAGGGCGTCGAGCCCGAGGGCGGGGTGAAGAAGGAGGTCCAGCGGCTGCTGTCGGTGGTCGGCCTCAACCCCGAGCACTACAACCGCTATCCGCACGAGTTCTCCGGCGGACAGCGCCAGCGCATCGGCATCGCCCGCGCGCTCGCGCTCAACCCGAAGCTGGTCGTGGCGGACGAGCCGGTCTCCGCGCTGGACGTGTCGATCCAGGCGCAGGTGGTGAACCTGCTGGACGACCTCCAGCAGGAGCTGGGCCTGACGTATGTGATCATCGCGCACGACCTGTCGGTCGTCCGGCATGTCTCGGACCGGATCGCGGTGATGTACCTCGGCAAGATCGTCGAGCTGGCCGAGCGCGACCAGCTGTACAAGTCGCCGATGCACCCCTACTCCAAGGCCCTGCTGTCGGCCGTGCCGGTACCGGATCCGAAGCGCCGGGGCGCCAAGAGCGAGCGCATCCTGCTGAGGGGCGACGTGCCCTCGCCGATCTCCCCGCCGAGCGGCTGCCGCTTCCACACCCGGTGCTGGAAGGCGACCGAGATGTGCAAGACGACCGAGCCGCCGCTGGTGGAGCTGCGGGCCGGGCAGCGCGTCGCCTGCCACCACCCGGAGAACTTCGAGGACCAGCAGCCGCAGGACACCAAGCTGCTGTCCTCGGCTCACGAAGCCGCCGCGGAGAACAGCACGCCCTCCGTCGAGAAGTGATTCCGTCCGAGCCCCCGCCCCTCACCCGGGGGGCGGGGGCTCGGCCATGGGTAAAAATGTTCGGGTGCTCCAGGAACTCTTCACCCCGTCCGTCCAGCACTCGCTCGAGCTGATCGGCATCTTCGTCTTCGCGATCTCCGGCGCCCTGCTGGCCGTCCGGAAGAACTTCGACGTGTTCGGCATCGCCGTCCTCGCCGAGGTCACCGCGCTGGGCGGCGGTCTCTTCCGCGACCTGGTCATCGGGGCCGTACCGCCCGCCGCCTTCACGGACCTGGGGTACTTCCTCACCCCGCTCCTCGCCACCCTCCTGGTCTTCTTCCTGCACCCCCATGTGGAACGCATCCAGGTCGCCGTGAACGTCTTCGACGCGGCCGGCCTCGGCCTGTTCTGCGTCGCCGGGACGACGAAGGCGTACGAGTACGGGCTCGGCCTGACCGCCTCGGCCTGTCTGGGCCTGGCGACCGCGGTGGGCGGGGGCGTGCTGCGTGATGTGCTGGCCAACGAGGTGCCCTCGCTGCTGCGCTGGGACCGCGACCTGTACGCGGTCCCGGCGATCGTCGGCGCCACGATGGTCGTGCTGTGCATCCGCTACGACGTCCTGTCCCCGCTGACCAGCGCCCTCGCGGTGATCACGGCCTTCGTACTGCGCCTGCTCGCGATGCGATACCACTGGCGAGCTCCGCGGGCGTGGCACCGGCGGTCGACGGTGAGCGAGGAGGAGCAGCCCCTCCTGCCGTGACGGGATGGTCGCCCGTCATCTCCGTCAGCCAGCGGAACGCCGGGACCACCTGCGGCCGCCACAGCGCCATGGTGTGACCTCCCGCGCTGCTCGGCACGAACACCACGTGCACGGTCGTCGGGGCCTTCGCGGCCTGTTCCAGAGCCACGGCAGCCTCGTAGCCGTCGTGCGGCTGGCCGGAGAGGTAGAGCGCGATCCGCGGCGGGGCGGGAGCCCCGCGCAGCAGCAGGTAGGGGTTGTTCTCGGCGCGCAGGGCGGGGTTCTGCGCGGCGAGCGAGTCGCGTTCGCCGATCGGGTCGTTGTAGCCGGACAGGCTGACGGCGGCCCGGTAGCGGTCGGGGTGGGCGACGGCGAGCTTGGCCGCGCAGTGCGCCCCGGCCGAGTAGCCGGCGACGGCCCAGCCCCCCGGGGCGGACTCGGCGCGGAAGTTGTCCATGACCATCCTCGGCACATCGACGCTCAGCCAGGTGTCGGCGTTGACGGTGCCCGGGATGTTGGCGCACCCGGTGTCCACCCCGGGCAGCAGGCTGGTGCGCGGGGCGACCAGGATGAACGGGGCGATCTGCCCGTCCCGCATCAGCGGCAGCAGCTGCTCCTGCGCGTGCAGCGAGCCGAACCAGGCCTTCGCCGAGCCGGGGTAGCCCGGCAGCAGCTCGACGACCGGGAAACGGTGATGCCGATACGCCGGTTCGTCGTACTGCGGCGGAAGCCAGACGTAGACCTCGGCGTTCACGCCCGATACCCGGCCCTTGAGCTGGGTGACCCGTACCCCGCCGGCCGCGCGCATTCCGGGCCCGGTGGCAGGCTCGAAGGCCTGGCGCACCTTGGGCAGCCGCTTCAGGGCGAGGCCGCCGGTGCCGTCGGCGCCCAGATCGGCCGCCTGCCGCACATGGTCGCCGGTGCCGAGCAGATCGCCCCAGGTGTCGTACAGGCTGTTGGCGTTGTTGACCAGGGTGAAGACCAGGGCCACGGCCGTCCCCTGCGCGAACAGCAGCATCAGTGTCCGGGCCGCGGCGCGCAGGGGCCGGGGCCCGCGGAGGCGCGACCAGAGGACCAGCGGCAGCACGAGGGCGACGACGGACAGCACGACCAGCGTGCAGAGGAACGGGGTCCCGGTGAGGCTCATGCCCCTACAGAGGACGGGAACGGCCCGCGGGTGTACGGACGAGTCGGACACTTACCGAGATATTGCCCGGGTCTCACCCGGCGGGAGTGCTGGGCAGGGTGAGAAAGCTACCGCTTAGTAGTTAGTTCTTGTACTGTTCAGTCATGCCAGAAGCAGCCTCCGCCCCGGCCGTCCGGGCCACGATCGGCGACAGCGAGTTCGACCGCGACACCGCGCTCACCCTCCGCGCACCCGGCGTCTACGACATCGACCTCTCCGCCGGCTGGACGATCATCAGCGCCGTCAACGGCGGCTACCTGCTGGCCGTCCTGGGCCGCGCGCTCGCGGACGCCCTGCCGCACTCCGACCCGTTCACCGTCTCGGCGCACTACCTGACCGCGTCCCAGCCCGGCCCGGCGGTCGTCCGCACGGACGTCGCCCGCACCGGCCGCACCCTCTCGACCGGCCAGGCCTCCCTCTTCCAGTACGACGACGAGGGCCGCGAGGTCGAACGCATCCGCGTCCTCGCCTCCTACGGCGACCTGGACGCCCTGCCCGACGACGTCCGCACGACGGCCGAGCCGCCCGCGATCCCGCCCATGGAGCAATGCTTCGGCCCCGAGGACGGGCCGGCCCCCGTCGACGGCAGCTCGGCCATCGCCGACCGCCTGATGCTCAAGCTGGACCCCTCGACGCTGGGCTGGGCCCTCGGACAGCCGTCCGGCAAGGGCGAGATGCGCGCCTGGTTCGGGCTCGCGGACGGCCGCGACCACGACCCGCTTTCCGTGCTGCTCGCGGTGGACGCCCTGCCGCCCACCGCCTTCGAGATCGGGATCAAGGGCTGGGTCCCCACGGTCGAGCTGACCGTGCACGTCCGCTGCCGCCCCGCGCCGGGCCCCCTGCGCGTCTCGATCACCACGCGCAACCTCGCCGGCGGCTTCCTGGAGGAGGACGCCGAGGTCTGGGACAGCGCCGGCCGGCTGGTCGCCCAGTCCCGGCAGCTCGCCCGGGTCCGGCTCGGCTGAACTTTGCCTCACTGACAGGCAGATCACAGGGCGTCCCGAGGGGAGTCCTGAGCGGCGTTGGTTGAGTGCTCGCCTCAGGACTTCCTCATCCTCCCTGGAGCTGTCTCTCATGAAGCGTGCTCGTCTCCTTCCCGCCGTGGCCCTGCTGGCGTTGTCGCCCCTCGCTCTGGCGGCCTGCGGCTCGGGTGACTCCTCGTCGTCCTCGAACAGCGGCGGCGGCTCCGGACAGCAGCAGGCCTGCCAGGCCCCGTCGGGGGCGCCTTCGGGAGCCCCTTCCGGGGCTCCGTCGGGTGTTCCTTCCGGTGCGCCCTCGGGGGCTCCCTCCGGGGCGCCTTCGGGAGCCGCTTCCGGAGGTGCCAAGCCGTCGGGAGCGCCGTCCGGGGCGCCTTCGGGCGCGCCCAGTGGTGCGCCGGGCGGCGCTCAGGGCGGCGGGCAGGGCGGTCCCGGCGGGGGTCAGGGCGGCGGCTGCGGTGCTCCGGGCGGCGGCGGTCAGGCCTCGGGCGGGCAGGGGCAGCAGACCCCGCAGGCGCAGAAGGAGCAGTAGGCGTAGAGGTGCGGGGGCCCGGCCGGGCCCCGGGATACGACAGGGGCGGCGTGCTCGGCGAACGGGCGTGCCGCCCCGCCGCGTTGCGCGCCGGGTGTCAGTCCAGCCAGTGGTGGCGGCCGAGGCCGATCAGCCGCATCTGGCGGGTCGCCACCTGCGTGACGTGCCGGGTCCGCTCCGCGCGCTCCTTCTCCGGGCCCTCCAGTGCCTCAAGGAAGAGCGACGCGGTGATCAGCATCTGGTCGACGTAGAGGTGCGCGAGCATCAGAAGGTCGTCCTCGGTCCAGCCCTCGGACACCGAGTCCTTGGCCAGTTCGTCCTTGACCTCCCGCGCGAAGCGGGCCAGTTGCTCCCGTATCGCCTCCCGTACCGGCTGGACTCCGCCATGGCGTTCACGGGCGATGAACCGGACATGTGCGGGGTACCCGTCGACGTGACGGGCGATCAGCTCGATGGCACGCGTGATGCGTTCCTCGTGGTCGCCCGTCGCGGACACCGTCGTCCGGATCATCGGGTGCAGGCTGCCCAGCGCCTCCTCGACCAGGGCCACGCCCAGATCCGCGGTGGAGCGGAAGTGCCGGTAGAAGGCCGTCGGGGCGACACCCACGGCGCGCGTGACCTCGCGCAGCCCGAGGCTGCTCAGGCTCTGCTCCTCCAGCAGCCGCAGGGCCGCGTCCAGGAGTGCCTGCCGGGTCTTCTGTTTCTGGGCCTGCCGGATGCCGAGGGTGTGACTCATACCATGCAGTTAACAACTGTTCTCTGGAATTGGAAAGTCATGGGAGGCGCTAGACTGGGAAGTCAGTGAACAACTGTAACCACAACCGTTCACCGAAACCCTGGGGGCTCTTCCCATGCTGTTCATCGTCGCCGCACTCCTGCTGCTGGGGGTCGTGCTGGGCACCGTGGCCCACGCGCCGCTCACCTTCTCCGTCGCCGCCGGCGTGGTCATCGCCGCCTGGCTCGGCATCTTCGCGATCCGCGAGCGCCACAGCCGCCGGCGCCACACGCAGGCCCACTGACCACCGTCCCGCCGACCCGACTGGGAGTCGATCATCATGCAGCTCACCGCTCCGGCCACGCGCCGCACCGGAATCCGCGACACCGACGGCATGGCCGTCGCGTCCTTCGTCCTCGGCCTCCTCGGCCTGCTCGTCCTCAACCTCTTCCTCGGCCCGACCGCCATCGTGCTGGCGAGCGTCGCCCTGTGGCGCGGCACCGCGCGCCCCGGCCGCGCCTACCTGGGTCTGGGCCTGGGCATCGCCGACCTGCTGGTGCTGGCGGCGTTCATGGAGTTCGACAGCACGATCTCCTGGAGCTTCTGAGCCGCCGTCGGACGACCGTGCGCCGGCACGGCGCGGCCGGGCCCGGGGACGACGGGCCGCAGCCGCGCGGGAAAGCGGTTCACGTTCGGCCAACCTTGCTCTGAGGCCCGTGGAACCGGAGCCGTAGAATCGGGCTCACCATGGCTTACCTCGACCACGCCGCGACCACCCCGATGCTCCCGGAGGCGGCAGAGGCGCTCACCGCGCACCTGGGTGCCACCGGCAACGCCTCCTCCCTCCACGCATCCGGCAGGCAGGCCCGCCGTACCGTCGAGGAGGCCCGCGAGACCCTCGCCGAAGCCCTCGGCGCCCGCCCCAGCGAGGTCGTCTTCACCTCGGGCGGCACGGAGGCCGACAACCTCGCCGTCAAGGGCCTGTACTGGTCACGCCGCGACGCCGACCCGGCCCGCACCCGCGTCCTCGCCAGCCCCGTCGAGCACCACGCCGTCCTCGACGCCGTCCACTGGCTCGGCGAACACGAGGGCGCCACCATCGAGTACCTGCCCGTCGACGCCCACGGCCGCGTCCACCCGGACGCCCTGCGCGAGGCGATCGCCCGCGACCCCGACGACGTGGCCCTCGCCACCGTCATGTGGGCGAACAACGAGATCGGGACGATCCTGCCGATCCGGGAACTCGCCGACGTGGCAGCGGAGTTCGGTGTCCCCCTGCACTCGGACGCCGTCCAGGCCTTCGGCCAGATCCCCGTGGACTTCGCCGCCTCGGGCCTTGCCGCGATGACGGTGTCCGGCCACAAGATCGGCGGCCCCTACGGCATCGGCGCACTGCTGCTCGGCCGTGAGCACGCCCCCGTACCGGTCCTGCACGGCGGCGGCCAGGAACGCCATGTGCGCTCCGGCACCCTCGACGTACCCGCCATCGCCTCCTTCGCGGTCGCCGGGCGGCTGGCCGCCGAGCAGCGCGAGTGGTTCGCCCGCGAGGTCGGCGCCCTGCGCGACGCCCTGGTCACCGCCGTCCGCTCGGCCGTGCCGGACGCGATCCTCGGCGGCGACCCCGCACCGGAGGGCCGCCTCCCCGCCAACGCGCACTTCACCTTCCCCGGCTGCGAGGGCGACTCCCTGCTGCTCCTGCTCGACGCCCAGGGCATCGAATGCTCCACGGGCTCCGCCTGCACCGCCGGCGTCGCCCAGCCCAGCCACGTCCTCCTCGCCACCGGCACCGACCCCGACCTCGCCCGCGGCACCCTCCGCTTCTCCCTGGGCCACACCTCCACCGAGTCCGACATCAAGGCTCTCGCGAAGGCCATCGGCCCGGCGGTGGAACGGGCACGGGCGGCGGGGCTGACGTAGCGCGGCGGGGCTGACGTAGCGCGCCGGGGCCGGCCGGTCAGGCCGGAGCCGTACGCGCCCGCTTCACCAGGCGCATGTACTTGTCCCAGTCCCAGTGCGGCCCCGGGTCCGTGTGGTCCGTGCCCGGGACCTCCACGTGGCCGATGATGTGCTCGCGGTCGACGGGTATGTCGTAGCGCGCGCAGATGCGGGCCGTGAGGCGGGCGGAAGCTTCGTACATCTCTTCCGTGAGGTCCTGCGGGCGGTCCACGAAGCCCTCGTGCTCGATGCCGACACTGCGTTCGTTGTAGTCGCGGTTGCCCGCGTGGTACGCCACGTCCAGCTCGCGGATCATCTGCGCGACGTGCCCGTCCTGGCGGACGATGTAGTGCGTGGCCGCCTTGTGGCCCGGGTCCTGGAAAGCCTTCACCGCGCTGTCGAAGCTGCCCTGTGTGACATGGACGATCACCATGTCTATGCCGAAGTCGTCGGGGCGGTCCGCCCGGCGCCAGTTCGCCTCCGACGCCGCCACCCAGCGCGCGCCCGCGAAGTCCACCTCGCCGTCCTTGCGCGGCTTCTCGACGCCGGGAGTCCGCCACCACAGGCGCGCGAGCTCGTCCCTGGCCAGCACGGCCGTGCCCGCCGCTGCCGCCGCCCCGCCGATCAGCAGCGCGCGACGCCCGACCTTCCGGTCGCCGTCCTTCGAAGCCTTCCGCTGTCCCATGTGATCGTCAACGGATACTCGTGAGCCCTGGTTCCCGCGCCCCCGTACCCTGGAAGGGCTATGACTGAAACCCCGCAGCGCTCCCGTCCCCTCCGCGTCCTGGCCGCCATGTCCGGCGGAGTCGACTCCGCCGTCGCCGCCGCCCGCGCGGCCGAGGCCGGCCACGATGTGACCGGCGTCCACCTCGCGCTCTCCGCGAACCCCCAATCCTTCCGGACGGGCGCGCGCGGCTGCTGCACCATCGAGGACTCGCGCGACGCCCGCCGCGCCGCGGACGTCATCGGCATCCCGTTCTACGTGTGGGACCTCGCCGACCGTTTCCGCGAGGACGTGGTCGAGGACTTCGTCGCCGAGTACGAGGCCGGCCGCACCCCCAACCCCTGCCTGCGCTGCAACGAGAAGATCAAGTTCGCCGCCCTCCTCGACAAGGCGCTCGCGCTGGGCTTCGACGCGGTGTGCACCGGCCACTACGCCAAGGTCGTCACACTCGCCGACGGCACCCGTGAGCTGCACCGCGCCTCCGACATGGCCAAGGACCAGTCGTACGTCCTGGGCGTGCTGGACGACAGGCAGCTCGCCCACGCGCTCTTCCCGCTCGGCGACACGGTCACCACGAAGGACGAGATCCGCGCGGAGGCCGAGCGCCGGGACCTGGCGGTGGCCAAGAAGCCCGACTCGCACGACATCTGCTTCATCGCCGACGGCGACACCCAGGGCTTCCTGGCGGACCGGCTCGGCAGGTCCGAGGGCGACATCGTCGACGAGTCCGGCACACGGATCGGCACGCACGAGGGCGCCTACGGCTTCACCATCGGCCAGCGCAAGGGCCTGCGCATCGGCACCCCGGCCCCCGACGGCAAGCCCCGCTACGTCCTCGACATCTCCCCGGTGGACAACACGGTCACGGTCGGCCCGGCCGCCGCGCTGGACGTCAGCGCCCTGACCGCGATCAAGCCGCGCTGGTGCGGTGCCGCCCCCACCGGCCCCGGCACCTACACGGCCCAGCTCCGCGCCCACGGCGGCGAGACCGAGGTGCGTGCCGAACTCGTCGACGGCTCCCTGGAGGTCACCTTCACCGAGCCGGTCCGCGGCGTCGCCCCCGGCCAGGCGATCGTGCTGTACGACGGCACGCGTGTGGTGGGCTCGGCGACGATCGCCTCGACGACCCGGGCGCCGGCGGGCGTGGCCTGACGCGGGCCCGTCAGCCCTGCAGGAAGAAGTCCGTCAGCACCGGCGCCAGCACATTCGGCTCGACCATGTGCGTCTGGCCCTGGAGCGTGCGGTACGCGCCCGTGGGCACCGAGTCCGCGATCGCCCGGGCCGCCTCACGCAGCCAGCCGGGGCTCGCGTCGCCCGCGACCGCCAGGACGGGGACGCCCACCGCGGCCAGCCGGTCGCGGGGGACCCGGCCGTCGCGCATGACGGCGTCGTCGTAGGCGAGGCTCGCGGCGATCGACTCCATGCCGGCCCACATGGGGGACTGGCGGGCGCCCTGGATCATCCCCTCGGCCAGACCGGCCAGCCGCAGGAACAGCTCGACCGCGTCCCCGCGCCGTCCCTCGCCGAGCGCCTCCGTCAGCCGGACGGTGTACTCCGCGCGCTCCTCGGCGCCCTCCTCGGACATCGCGAACGGCGTCTCGTACACCGCGACGCGGCGCACCGGCAGTCCGCTGGCCGCCGCCTCCAGGGCCAGCGCCCCGCCCGACGAGATGCCGTACAGGAGCGCCTCGCCGCCCACCGCCTCGATCACCGCCGCCAGGTCCTCGAGCTCACGCTCCACGGCGTACGGCGCGGTGTCCCCGCTGGCACCGCGGCCCCGCCGGTCGTACACGACGGCCTGGAAACGCTCCGAGAGCGACACAGCCAGCGGCGCCAGGGTGCCGCCCGTCGACATCGCGCCGCTCACCAGGACGACCGCGGGGCCCTGTCCGGTGCCCTCGTAGGCGATGCGGGTGCCGTCGCGCGAAAGGATCTTCTTGTCCATGCTCATGCAGACTGCCGCACGGCAGGGTGTTCATCGGTGAGGCGGGCCGTGCGTCAGCCGATCACATCACTTCCACCTCGTAGAAGCACAGGTGGTCCTTGATCTCCGCGACGTCCGGCTTGGGGTCCGGATACGCCCACACGAGGTCCGCCGCGTCCGGCAGCGACCAGTAGGAGGCGTCGCCCTTGAAGGGGCAGTGTGTCCGGGTGCCGGACGGTGCGAGCAGGTCCAGGCGCACGTCCTCGGCCGGGATGTAGAACCGCTCGGGACAGCCCGTCTCGCGCAGGACCAGCGACCGGTCACTCTCCGCCAGGATCTGTCCGCCGTGCACCACGCGCACGTGCCGCCCGCTCGGTTCGACGGTGATGCGATGCCCTCTGGTCACGATCGCCCTCCTTGGGTAGCCGAGTCCTTCGATACAGCGCACGCTGTAGCGGAGTTCTTCCCTCGCCGCAGGAGGCCCCCATGCGAGCAGCCGAACCGGCCGGAAACCGCAGCACCCTGGCCCACCAGGTCAGGTACGCCCTGCGCCACCCGGGGCGGGTACCGGCGCACGCCCGGCGCGCGGCGCGGGACGCCTGGCTGCGGCTGCGGTACCGCGACCACATCTCCTACTACCGCGCCGTCATGGCCTCCGACGCGGCCCGCAGCGCGGAGGCGGCGGTCGGGCACAACCCCTCCCGCGAGGCGTGGACGCGCATCGGGCGCATGCAGTTCGACTACCTGGTGGGGCACGGCCTCCAGCCGCAGCACCGGATGCTGGAGATCGGCTGCGGCAATCTGCGCGCCGGACGCCTGTTCATCGACCACCTCGAGGCCGGCCACTACTACGGCATCGACATCTCGCCGCACATCCTGCTCGCCGCCCAGGACACCCTCGTGTCCGAGGGCCTCCAGTCCAAAATGCCCTACCTGGCGCTCGCCGACGACCTCACCTTCGCCTTCCTGCCCGACGCGCACTTCGACGTCGTGCACGCGCACAGCGTCTTCTCGCACTCGCCGCCGCACGTCATAGAGGAGTGCTTCGCCCACGTCGGCCGGATCCTCGCGCCCGGCGGCTTCTTCGACTTCACGTTCGACCGCACCGAGGGCGAGGAGCACCAGGTGCTCCACGAGGACTTCTACTACCGGACCCGGACGCTGACCGAACTCGCCGCGAAGCACGGCCTGAACGCCCGGTTCATGGACGACTGGGAGGAACTCCCGCACCGGCAGTCCAAAATGCGGGTCACCACGGCGCCCGACCGTGCCCGTACGGTGGGCTCATGAACATCTGTGTCTTCCTTTCCGCCGCCGACCTCGACGAGCGCTACACCCGGCCCGCACGGGAGTTCGCCACCCTGCTGGGCAAGGGCGGACACACCCTCGTGTGGGGCGGCTCCGACGTCGGCCTCATGAAGGTGGTCGCCGACGGGGTGCAGGAGGCGGGCGGCCGGCTCACCGGCGTCTCCGTGAAATTCCTCTCGGCGAAGGCCCGCCCGGGCGTCGACGAGATGGTCGTCGCCGAGGACCTCGCCGAGCGCAAGAAGCTCCTCCTGGAGAAGGCCGACGCCGTGGTCATCATGGTGGGCGGCACGGGCACCCTCGACGAGGCGACCGAGATCCTGGAACTGAAGAAGCACGGCCACACCGACAAGCCGGTCGTGCTGCTCAACACCGCGGGCTTCTACGACGGTCTGAAGCAGCAGTTCCGCCGCATGGAGGACGAGGGCTTCCTCCCCCGCCCGCTCACCGATCTGGTGTTCTTCGCGGAGGAGCCGGTGGGCGCCCTGGCCTACCTGGAGGAGAGCCGCGGCATCGAGTGACCGAGGCCCCTGACGCTGATGCGAGCATGGCGGGCATGGCTACTCATGTGATCACCGGAGCGGGCTCCGGCATCGGCGCGGCCGTGGCCCGCCGTCTGCACGCGCGCGGGGACGAGCTCGTGCTGCACGCGCGCGACGCGGGCCGGGCGAAGGAGCTGGCGGCCGAGTTCCCGGGGGCGCGGACCCTCGTCGGCGACCTGGCCGACCCCGACAAGCTCTCCTGGGCCTTCTCCCACCAGTCGCTGCCCGACCGCGTGGACTCCCTGCTGCACATCGCCGGGGTCGTCGACCTCGGCCCGGTCGGCGACCTCACCCCGAAGACCTGGCGCCACCAGCTCAACGTCAACCTCGTCGCCCCCGCCGAGCTGACCCGCCACTTCCTGCCCCAGCTGCGCGTCGCCCGCGGCCACGTGGTGTTCGTCAACTCCGGCGCCGGCCTCAACGCCCACGCCGGCTGGTCCGCGTACGCCGCCTCCAAGCACGGCCTGAAGGCCCTCGCCGACTCCCTGCGGCACGAGGAGCACGGCAACGGCGTCCGCGTCACCTCGGTCTACCCCGGCCGCACGGCCAGCCCCATGCAGGCCAAGGTGCACCAGCAGGAGGGCAAGGAGTACGACGCCGCCAGGTGGATCGACCCGGAGTCCGTGGCCACGACGATCCTGACGGCCCTGGACCTGCCGAGGGACGCCGAGGTCAACGACCTGACGGTGCGGCCCGGGAACTGACCCCGGCGGAGCCGCTGCGTAGGCTTCTCCGGTGAGCGAAAACAGCCAGTTCAGGTTCGGCGCCGCCACCGGTGTGGGGTCCATGCCGGAAGGCGACGCCCGAGAAGCCGCCAAGACCGTCACCGGAACCTTCGAGGATTTCCCCTACCTGCCCGAACTGCCCGCCCGGGGACCGGGAGCGGACATGATCGGCCGGACCGCCGGACTGCTCGTCGAGCTGTACGCGCGCGTGGAGCCCAGCGGCTGGCGCCTCGGGGACCGGCCCGGGCGGGACACCAAACGGGCCCGCTCCTGGCTCGGCGAGGACCTCGACGCGCTGGAGGAGTTCACACAGGAGTACGAAGGGCCGCTGAAGGTCCAGGCCGTCGGGCCCTGGACCCTCGCCGCCAACCTGGAGCTGCGCAACGGCGAGGCCGCCCTCTCCGACCCCGGAGCCTGCCGCGACCTCGCCGCCTCCCTCGCCGAGGGCTTGCGTCTGCATCTCGACGAGGTGCGGCGACGGATCCCCGGCGCACACGTCGTCCTCCAGCTCGACGAGCCGTCCCTCACCGCCGTCCTGCGCGGCCAGGTGAAGAGCGCCAGCGGCTACCGCACCCACCGGGCCGTCGACCGCCAGATCGTCGAGGCCACGCTCCGCGACGCCGTCGGGGTGCACGCCGACGGCCCGGTCGTCGTCCACTCCTGCGCACCGGACGTCCCGTTCGCCCTGCTCCGCCGGGCGGGCGCGGCGGCCGTCTCCTTCGACTTCTCCCTGCTCACCGAGCGTGACGACGACTCGATCGGCGAGGCGGTGGAGGCCGGCACCCGGCTCTTCACCGGTGTCGTCCCGGGCGCGGAGGGCCCATTGTCAGACCCTGCCGGTAGCGTCATGGGTGTCAGGACGCTGTGGCGCAGGCTGGGGCTGTCACCGGGGCTTCTCGCGGAGGCGGTCACAGTCACCCCGGCGTGCGGACTCGCGGGGGCCTCCCCGGGGTACGCGCGCACGGCTCTCGCCCACTGCGTCCGGGCGGCGAGATCTCTCGCGGACAACCCAGAGTAACGGGAGGACGACACGGTGGCCGGGGACAAGCAAGCGGAGACGACGACGGTGCCCGCCGAGGCACGGGAGAAGCACGCGCGCCTCGCTGAGCAGATCGAGGAGCACCGCTTCCGGTACTACGTGAAGGACGCTCCGGTCGTCAGCGACGCGGAGTTCGACCGGCTGCTGCGTTCCCTGGAGGCGCTGGAGGAGGAGCATCCGGAGCTGCGCACCCCGGACTCGCCGACCCAGAAGGTGTCCGGGGCGTACGAGACGGAGTTCACGGCGGTCGAGCACCGCCAGCGCATGCTCTCCCTCGACAACACGTTCAACGACGAGGAGATGGCCGCCTGGACGGACCGTATCGCCAGGGAACTGGGCGAGCAGGACTACCACTTCCTGTGCGAGCTGAAGGTCGACGGCCTCGCCGTGAACCTCACCTACGAGCACGGCCGCCTCACCCGCGCGGCGACCCGCGGCGACGGCCGTACCGGCGAGGACATCACCCCGAACGTCCGGACGATCGCCGAGATCCCCGAGCGCCTCAAGGGCGACTCCGTTCCCGACCTCGTGGAGATCCGCGGCGAGGTCTACTTCCCGATGGAGAAGTTCCAGGAGCTCAACGCCCGGCTGGTCGGGGCAGGCGACAAGCCCTTCGCCAACCCGCGCAACGCGGCGGCCGGTTCACTGCGCCAGAAGGACCCGCGCGTCACCGCCACCCGCCCCCTGCACATGGTGGTCCACGGCATCGGCGCCCTGGAGGGCTTCACCAATCTGACCCGCCTCTCCCAGGCCTACGACCTGCTGAAGACCTGGGGCCTGCCCGTTTCCGGCCACAACCGGGTGGTCGACGGACTGGACGGCATCCGGGAGTTCATCGCGTACTTCGGCGAGAACCGCCACTCCGTGGAGTGGGAGATCGACGGCGTCGTCGTCAAGCTCGACCAGATCCCGCTCCAGGGCCGCCTCGGCTCCACCTCGCGCGCGCCGCGCTGGGCCATCGCGTACAAGTACGCGCCGGAGGAGGTCAACACCAAGCTCGTCAACATCCGCGTCGGAGTGGGCCGCACGGGCCGGGTCACGCCGTACGCGCAGGTCGAGCCGGTCACGGTCGCGGGCTCCGAGGTCGAGTTCGCCACGCTGCACAACCAGGACGTGGTCAAGGCCAAGGGCGTCCTCATCGGCGACACCGTGGTGCTGCGCAAGGCCGGTGACGTCATCCCCGAGATCCTCGGGCCGGTCGCCGACCTGCGCGACGGCAGCGAGCGCGAGTTCGTGATGCCGAGCGAGTGCCCCGAGTGCGGTACGGCGCTGCGGCCGATGAAGGAGGGCGACGTCGACCTGCGCTGCCCGAACGCCCGCACCTGCCCGGCCCAGTTGCGCGAGCGGCTGTTCTATCTCGCGGGCCGCAAGGCGCTGGACATCGAGCACTTCGGCTATGTGGCGGCGGCGGCCCTCACCGCGCCGCTGGAGCCGAAGGACCCGCCGCTGGTCGACGAGGGCGACCTGTTCGACCTCACCATCGACCGGCTGCTCCCCATCAAGGCGTACGTCCTCGACTCGGACAGCGGCCTGCCCAAGCGCGACCCGAAGACCGGCGAGGAGAAGGTCGCCACGATCTTCGCGAACCAGGAGGGCAACCCCCGCAAGAACGCGCTCGCCATGCTGGAGAACATCGCGGCGGCGAAGCAGCGGCCGCTCGCCCGTATCCTCACCAGCCTGTCGATCCGTCACGTCGGACCCGTCGCGGCCGAGGCACTGGCCAGGGAATTCCGCTCGATCGAGCGCATCGACCAGGCCTCGGAGGAGGAACTGGCGGTCACCGAGGGCGTCGGTCCGACCATCGCCGCCTCCCTCAAGCAGTGGTTCGCCGAGGACTGGCACCGCGAAATCATCCGTAAGTGGAAGGCCGCCGGCGTCCGCATGGAGGAGGAGAGCACCGGCGAGGACGAGGGGCCGCGCCCGCTCGAAGGGCTCACCGTCGTCGTCACCGGCACCCTCGAACACTTCACACGGGACGGCGCCAAGGAGGCGCTGCAGAGCCGCGGAGCGAAGGTGACCGGCTCGGTTTCGAAGAAGACGTCATTCGTCGTTGTGGGTGACAGCCCCGGATCGAAATACGACAAGGCGATGCAGCTGAAGGTGCCGGTCCTGAACGAGGAGGGTTTCGGCGTCCTGCTGGAGCAGGGGCCGGACGCGGCGGCCGAAGTCGCGCTTTCGGCCGAGGAGTAGCGGTTGAAGGCCACCCGTTCAGCGCATATCAGATGCATACGGGTGGCCGGGGCGCATTCGGGCAACCGTCCGCGACCGCTGCCCGTGGAAGCCTTCTGCGGCCTACTGTTGAGATGTGCGCCTGCCGTGCCCAGCTGCGGTCGGGGCATCTTCGTGCTCGCACAGAGCGCGGGGAAGGGTTTTCCAACGCGGGCCGCCCAAGGGTTGTCGGGCACCGGGCCGCGGGGCGTGGGCACCGCCGGCTGTGAGAGGGACGGGAATGGAACCGACCGAGAGCGCCGTGCCGGGCGCACGGCTGCGCCTGCGCCGCATGGCGGTCGCATGGCGTGCGGTCCGCGGGGTCGGACGGCCGGCGGTGCGTCCGGGTGCGGAGATGCGCGCCGTCGGACAGTACACCGCGGACGGGCGGGCCGTCGGGCGGCGCGCCGCGGCGGACGGCCGTGGCGCCGCGCAGCCGGCCACCGAGCACACCCCCGGGCTGACCGGCGAGGACACGGACGGCGAACGGCACCACTCCTGGCCCGCGCTGCCCGCCGCGGTCGTCGCGGCGGCCGGGTTCGTCCTGGGCGCCGGCTTCTACCGCGCCTTCACCGGCGGCCACGCGCTGTTCCCGTCCGGCACGCCGGGCTGGGCGCTGGCCGTGCTGACCGGCATCATCGTCGGCCACCTCGTCATGCTCGGCCGCTCCCGCTGGTGGGGCGGCACCGGCTCGGGCGCCGCCCTCACCCTCGCCGTGCTGCTGCTCTACGGCTGGGTACCGGCCGGCATGGTCAGCCTCACGGTCGTCGTGCTGGTCGGCGTCGCCCGCCGCAACCGCTGGCGCCAGGGCGTGCTGCACGGCTCGGTCGACCTCCTCGGCATCGGCGCCGGCGCTCTGGTGCTCGCCGCGTTCGGAACCGTGCCGTCCGTCGAGTCGCCCGCGCAGCCCGCCGCCTGGACGCTCACCACCGCACCCCAGGTGGCCCTGGTCGCCGCCGCCTACCTCATGGTCACCCGCGTCCTGCTCTGGTATCTGCACGCCCCGCGCCCAGGGCTGCCCACCGTCGCCCGTACCGCCCTGGTCAGACAAGGCCTGGTCGCGGTCGCGCTGCTGGGAATCGCGCCGCTGGTCTGCGTGGTGGCCGTGGCCAAGCCGATCCTGCTGCCCCTGTTCTCCATCCCCCTCATCGCCCTGGACTCCACCCTCTGGATAGCCCGGGCCCGGGCCGAGGAGCAGCTGCGCGACCCGCTGACCGGGCTGCCCAACCGGCAGTGGCTGCTGGAGCGCATCTGGACCGCACTGGACGACGCCGAGCGGATCGACGCCCGCGCCGCCCTGATGCTGATCGACCTCGACCGGTTCCGGTCGGTCAACGACACGCTGGGTCATCTCGCCGGAGACCGGCTGCTGCTGCAGATCGCCGACCGGCTGCGGGTGGCGCTGCCGCGCGGAGCGGAGGCCGCCCGGCTCGGCGGAGACGAATTCGCCGTCTTACTGCCGGTAGCCGACTCCACGACCTCCGCGACCCGGGTCGCCCGGGGCCTGGTCACCGCGCTCAGCTCCCCCCTCGACCTCGACGGCCTCACCCTCGTCCTGGAGGCCAGCGCCGGAGTCGCCGTCTTCCCCGACCACGCCCTGGACGCCGAAGGGCTGCTGCGGCGGGCGGACGTGGCGATGTACCAGGCGAAGCGGGACCGTACGGGCGTGGAGGTCTACGAGTCCAAGCGCGACTCGAACACCCCCGACCGGCTCGGCCTGCTGGGCGATCTGCGCCGCGCCCTCGAAGCCAATGAAGTGCATCTGCACTACCAGCCGAAGGTCCGCTTCGACGGACAGGTCGTGGGCCTGGAGGCCCTGGTCCGCTGGGTGCACCCGGAGCGGGGCAAGGTGCCGCCGGACGAGTTCATAGCGATCGCCGAGTCCTCGGGCCTCATGCCCCACCTCACCGAATACGTCCTGGAGGCCGCGCTCGGCCAGGTCGCGCGCTGGCGGTCCCAGGACCTGTTCGTACCCGTCGCGGTGAACGTCTCCCCGCGTGATGTCCACACCCCCGGCTTCGCCGGCTCCGTCGCCGCCCGGCTGGCCCGGCACGGCGTCCCCGCGGGAGCGCTCCAACTGGAGATAACGGAACACGTCCTCCTGGAGGACCCGCAGCGCGCCGCCGACACCCTCAACGCCCTGACCGGGCACGGCGTCAAGATGTCCCTGGACGACTTCGGCACGGGGTACTCCTCGCTCGTGCACCTGCGCCGGCTCCCGGTCAGCGAACTGAAGATCGACCGCTCGTTCGTGGCCCGGCTCGCGGTCGACACCGAGGACGCCGAGATCGTGCGCTGCACGGTCGACCTCGCGCACTCCCTCGGCCTGCTCGTCGTCGCCGAGGGCGTCGAGGACGACGAGACCTGGGAGCGCCTGCGCGACCTCGGCTGCGACGCCGTCCAGGGCTGGCTGGTCGCCGCCGCGATGCCCCCCGACGAGACCACGGCCTGGCTCCGCGCCCGGGGTTCCCGCGGCTGGCAGCGGCCCCGCGCCGCCCTCCCGGCGGCGACGGCGGACGACTCGGGCCGGGTCGGCTAGTCACCGGATCCTGAAGCGCTCCGGCGGAGCCGGGGCGCGAAGGCCCGCCAACCGTTTCACGGGCATGGCCTCCGGCCCCATAGGATTAGGCCAAACCAACATTCACTCACCCCAGAGGATCGCTGCATGCCTGGCATCACGCGCGAGGAGGTCGCCCACCTCGCCCGGCTGGCGCGTCTGGAGCTGAAGCCCGAAGAGCTCGACCACTTCGCGGGACAGCTGGACGACATCATCGGCGCGGTCGCCCGCGTCAGCGAGGTCGCCGACCAAGACGTACCGCCGACCTCGCACCCGCTCCCGCTGACGAACGTCATGCGGGCGGACGAGGTCCGTCCGTCGCTCACCCCCGAGCAGGCGCTCTCCGGCGCCCCGGCCCAGGAGCAGCAGCGTTTCAAGGTGCCGCAGATCCTGGGGGAGGACTAAGAAGTCATGACGGACATCATCAAGCTCACGGCCGCCGAGACCGCCGCGAAGATCGCCTCCGGCGAGCTCACGGCCGTCCAGGTCACCGAGGCCCACCTCGCCCGCATCGAGGCCGTCGACGAGAAGGTGCACGCCTTCCTGCACGTCGACCGCGAGGGCGCCCTCGCCCAGGCCCGTGCCGTCGACGAGAAGCGCTCCAAGGGGGAGAAGCTCGGTCCGCTGGCCGGCGTTCCCCTGGCGCTCAAGGACATCTTCACCACCGAGGGGATCCCGACCACCGTCGGTTCGAAGATCCTCGAGGGCTGGATCCCGCCGTACGACGCGACGCTCACCAAGCGCCTGAAGGCCGCCGACGTCGTCATCCTCGGCAAGACCAACATGGACGAGTTCGCCATGGGGTCCTCCACCGAGAACAGCGCGTACGGCCCGACCGGCAACCCCTGGGACCTCACCAAGATCCCCGGCGGCTCCGGCGGCGGTTCGTCCGCTGCGCTCGCCTCCTTCCAGGCCCCGCTCGCCATCGGCACCGACACCGGCGGCTCCATCCGCCAGCCCGCCTCCGTCACCGGCACGGTCGGCGTGAAGCCGACCTACGGCGCGGTGTCGCGCTACGGCATGGTCGCCTTCTCGTCCTCCCTGGACCAGGGCGGCCCCTGCGCCCGCACGGTCCTGGACGCGGCCCTGCTGCACGAGGTCATCGCCGGGCACGACCCGCTCGACTCGACGTCCATCGACGAGCCCGTCCCGGCGGTCGTCGAGGCCGCCCGCAACGGCAGCGTCGAGGGCATGCGCGTCGGCGTCGTCAAGCAGTTCCGCGGCGAGGGCTACCAGGCCGGCGTCATCCAGCGGTTCGACGAGTCCGTCGCGCTGCTGAAGGAGCTGGGCGCCGACATCGTCGAGCTGGACTGCCCGTCCTTCGACCTCGCGCTGTCGGCGTACTACCTGATCGCGCCCTCCGAGTGCTCCTCCAACCTCGCCCGCTTCGACGGCCTGCGCTACGGCCGGCGGACCGGCGACGACGGCTCGCACTCCGCCGAGGAGGTCACCTCCCTCACCCGTGAGGCGGGCTTCGGCCCCGAGGTGAAGCGCCGCATCATGCTCGGCACCTACGCCCTGTCGAGCGGCTACTACGACGCCTACTACGGCAGCGCCCAGAAGGTCCGCACGCTGATCAAGCGGGACTTCGACAAGGCGTTCGAGCAGGTCGACGTCATCGTCTCGCCGACGACCCCGACCACCGCCTTCGCGATCGGCGAGCGCGCCGACGACCCGATGGCGATGTACCTCGCCGACCTGTGCACCATCCCGACCAACCTGGCGGGCAACGCGGCCATGTCGCTGCCGTGCGGTCTCGCCCCGGAGGACAACCTCCCGGTCGGCCTGCAGATCATCGCCCCGGTCATGAAGGACGACCGCCTTTACAAGGTGGGAGCCGCCGTCGAGGCCGCCTTCGTGGAAAAGTGGGGCCATCCGCTGATCGAGGAGGCTCCGTCGCTGTGAGTGCACTGACCAAGGCCAAGGGCTTCAAGAAGTCCAAGTCCGGCACGTACCTGTCCATGGCCGGGACCGCGTTCGGCGCGTTCGGCGTCGCCAAGCGGCTGAAGAAGGCCCGCGCCGAGCAGGACACGCTGGTCCTGATCGACGCCACCGTGTCCGCCGTCGCCATCGTCACCGGCCTCGCCATCCTCTACCGCGAGCTGAAGCGGCTGGGCGACGACGACGTCCTGCTGGGCTGAGAGGGAAGTTTCACCGTGACCACCACGACCGACCTGGCGTCGTACGAGGAAGCACTCGCGTCGTACGACCCCGTCATGGGCCTCGAGGTCCATGTCGAACTCGGCACCAAGACCAAGATGTTCTGCGGCTGTTCGACCGCGCTCGGCCAGGACGCCAACGCGCAGACCTGCCCGGTCTGCCTGGGCCTGCCCGGCGCGCTCCCGGTCGTCAACGCGACCGGCGTCGAGTCCGCCATCAAGATCGGCCTCGCGCTGAACTGCGAGATCGCCGAGTGGTGCCGCTTCGCCCGGAAGAACTACTTCTATCCGGACATGCCGAAGAACTTCCAGACCTCCCAGTACGACGAGCCGATCGCCTTCAACGGCTACCTCGACGTACAGCTGGAGGACGGCGAGACCTTCCGCGTGGACATCGAGCGCGCCCACATGGAGGAGGACACCGGCAAGTCGACGCACGTCGGCGGTGCGACGGGCCGTATCCACGGCGCCTCGCACTCGCTCCTCGACTACAACCGTGCCGGCATCCCGCTCATCGAGATCGTCACCAAGCCGATCGAGGGTGCGGGCGAGCGTGCTCCCGAGGTCGCGCGGGCGTACGTCCGTGAGCTGCGCGAGCTCATCAAGGCGCTCGGCGTCTCCGAGGCCCGTATGGAGATGGGCCAGATGCGCTGCGACGTGAACCTGTCGCTGCGCCCGCACGGTCGCGAGAAGTTCGGCACGCGTTCCGAGACGAAGAACGTCAACTCGCTGCGGTCCGTGGAGCGTGCGGCCCGCTTCGAGATCCAGCGGCACGCGGCCGTGCTCTCCTCCGGCGGCACGATCATCCAGGAGACCCGGCACTTCCACGAGGACACGGGGTCGACGACCTCGGGCCGCGTGAAGGAGGAGGCCGAGGACTACCGGTACTTCCCGGAGCCCGACCTCGTGCCGGTGGCCCCATCGCGCGAGTGGGTCGAGGAGCTGCGGGCCGCGCTGCCCGAGCTGCCGCTGGTCCGCCGCAGCCGGCTCCGTGAGGAGTGGGGCGTCTCGGCCGTCGACATGCAGGCGATCCTCAACGCCGGTGCGCTGGAGCCCATCGTCGCCACCATCGAGGCCGGGGCCGACGCCGCCTCCGCCCGCAAGTGGTGGATGGGCGAGCTGGCCCGCAGCGCCAACGAGTCGGGCAAGGCGCTCGACGAGCTGGCGATCACGCCGGAGCAGGTCGCCCGGGTCACCGAGCTGGTCACCAAGGGCGACCTGAACGACAAGCTGGCCCGGCAGGTCATCGAGGGCGTCCTCGCGGGCGAAGGCACCCCGGACGAGGTCGTCGACAAGCGCGGTCTGAAGGTCGTCTCCGACGAGGGCGCGCTGGGCACGGCCGTCGACGAGGCCATCGCCGGCAACCCGGGCGTCGCGGACAAGATCCGCGGTGGCAAGGTGGCCGCGGCCGGCGCCCTGGTCGGCGCGGTGATGAAGGCGACCCGGGGCCAGGCCGACGCGGCACGCGTCAAGGAGCTGATCCTGGAGAAGCTGGGCGTCAGCGAGGGCTGACGCCCGCGGACCCGACAGGGGGGATGCACCGGACCCGGTGCATCCCCCCTGCTCATGTGCTCATGTGCTCTACAGGCGGCGCCCCACGACCCGGACGAAGCCGAGCGTGCCGCCCTGGTCGAGACGCAGCATCTCGGCGCACTGGCCGGCCATCCGGATGTGCCACTCGTCCGTGTGCTCGTCGGCGACGACCTCGCACCAGCGCAGCCAGTCGCGCCAGCCGTCCTCGAGCCAGTCGGCCGTCTCGACCTCCACGGCCCCGCTGCGGGTCCAGTGGCGACGCCACCAGGCGGCCGTGTGGAAGCACCAGAATCCGGGCTCCCAGAACGGCTTGAGGTGCTCCGGCGGCTCGACGCCGTCGATCTCCTCGCGCAGCGCCGGTACGACGACACCGATCCGCCCGCCGGGCTTCAGCAGCCTCGTCAGCTCGGGCAGGTACAGGTCGTTCGTGCCGAAGTACTGGTAGGCGTCGACGGAGACGATCGAGTCGAAGCTGCCCTCGCCGAACGGCAGGTCGTGCGCCTCGGCGAGCACGGGCAGGACACGGTCGGCCACGCCCGCCTCGGCGATGCGCGGGGCGTTCTCGCCCGGCTTGACCCACAGGTCGGCGGCGGTGACCGACACGTCGTACTCCTTGGCGAGGAAGATCGACGTCATGGCGCGTCCGCAGCCCAGGTCGAGCACGCGCGAGCCGGGGCTCAGGGTGTCGAGCCCCAGGGCCGGGGCCAGCCACTCCAGCAGCCAGAGCGCGTGCGGGCCCATCTGGTTGTCGATGGTCCAGCGGGCGTCGTAGCGGTTGCTGCGCGGGTAGCGGGGGTGGCCGGTGCGGTCAGAGAGGGGGTCGTTCGGGGTCCGGGAAGTGATGTCCGACATCGGTGAACGGGCTCCTTGAGTCCTTGAGGAGAAAAGGGGATGCGTAGGAGCTCGGTCGGACCGTCAAACAATGCACCTGCTTCGGCCGGGCGGCGGGCTGCCGCGGGCGTTTCCTCGGACCGGCGGACGCTAACAGGGGGCCGCACGACCCCGCACCCGGTTTTCCTTCACGACGCGCTACCGTCTCGGCCATGAGTGGACGCGCTGATTCCGACACCGACGCAGAGATAGCGGACTCGGAGGCGGCCCCCGTTCAGGAAGCCGACCAGGACGAGGAGCCGGACGACGAGCCGGACGACGACGCGGACGATCCGGACGACGACGATCCGGATGACGATGACGATGACGATGACGATGACGATGACGATGACGATGACGATGACGATGACGAGGACGCCCGGCGGGCCCGCTGGACCGCCGCCGGGACCGGTGCCCTGCTGACCCTCGCGGGCCTGTCCGCGGCGCTGCTCCGCCTCACCCGCCCCGCCCCGGCGCTCGTCCCGGCGGCGTACGCCTGCGGCGCGCTCGTGTGCGCCGGCGCCGCCGTACTGGGCTCCCGGGGACGCACCCGGCGGGCGCTGTGGCTGCTGATCGCGGGGACGATGGTGATGGCGCTGGGGGACCAGTTCGACTGAGCCCGGCCGTTGTGAATAAGCCCACGAAAGCGACAAACGATCTCGTGCGCCTGTAAGAGTGGCTCCGCATTGCTCATGCGTTCTTTGCTGGATGTTCAGGTCATGGACGACTGCTCCCGGTCAAAGATCCACAAAAAGTCACCCTGGGAGCACGTTTCGTGGCAGCCCTAGCACGCTGGTGTGTCCAACGCCGTCTGGTCACCGTTCTGCTCTGGCTCCTCGCCTGCGCGGGGGTGGCCGCGGGCGCCGCCGTCGCAGGCTCCGCGTACTCGAACGACTACCAGGTCCCCGGCACCGAGTCGGGCCGCGCCACCCAGCTGCTGCACGAGGGCTTCCCGCAGCTCGGCGGCGACAGCGACACCGTCGTCTGGCACACCACGTCCGGCACCGTCCGCGCCGCCGACGTCGAGCAGACCATGACCCGCACCCTGGACCGGGTCGAGAACCTGCCCGGCGTGGCCTCCGTGACCAGCCCCTACGACGGGCCGGGCACGGGCCGCGTCAGCGAGGACGCCCGTACGGCGTACGCCACGATCACCTTCGACGACCGGGCCGAGGACATCGACCAGGGCGAGGCCAAGGCCGTCGTCGACACCGCGAAGAGCGCGGAGACCGACGGGCTCCAGGTGGAGCTGGGCGGCAGCGCCGTCGCGCTCACCCAGTCCTCCGGCGGGCACATCGCCGAGATCGTCGGCGTGGTCGTCGCCGCGGTCGTGCTGTTCCTCGCCTTCGGCTCGCTCGCCGCCTCCCTGCTGCCCATCGCCACCGCACTGGTCGGCGTGGGCACCGCCTACGCGGGGATCGTGCTGCTCGGGCACGCCATGACCGTCGCCGACTTCGCCCCCATGCTCGGCATGCTGATCGGGCTCGGCGTCGGCATCGACTACGCGCTGTTCATCGTGACGCGCCACCGGCGCGGGCTGAAACGCGGGCTTTCGGTCACCGAGGCGGCCACGAACGCCGTCGCCACCACGGGACGGGCGGTGGTCTTCGCGGGTGCCACCGTTTGCATCGCCCTGCTCGGCATGCTGATCCTGCGGCTCAGCTTCCTCAACGGCGTCGCCATCGCGGCCAGCCTGACCGTGGTCCTCACCGTCGCGGCCTCCGTGACCCTGCTGCCCGCCCTGCTGTCCTTCATCGGCACCCGCGCGCTCAGCCGCCGTGAACGCCGCCGCCTGGCGGAGCACGGGCCCGAACCGGAACTGCCCACCGGCTTCGCCGCCCGCTGGTCGGCGTTCGTGGAGCGCCACCCCAAGGTCCTCGGCGCGGTCGCCCTGGTCGTCATGGCCGTCCTCGCGCTGCCCACCTTCTCCCTACACCTGGGCACCTCTGACCAGGGCAACGACCCCAAGGCGGCCACCACCCGCCAGGCCTACGACCTGCTCGCCGACGGGTTCGGCCCCGGCGTGAACGGTCCGCTCACCCTCGTCACGAACGTCGACGGAGCCGACGACAAGCTCGCCCTGGACAACCTCGACGGCACCCTCCGCGCCACCGACGGCGTCGCCTCGGTCACCCCGGTGACCTTCGACTCCGGCGGTCACACCGCGTACCTGACCGTCGTACCGGAGTCCTCGCCGCAGTCGAAGCAGACCAGCGACCTCGTCGACCGGCTGCGCGACGAGGTGCTGCCGCGTGCCGAGACGGGCACCTCGCTCGACGTGCAGGTCGGCGGCATGACGGCCGGCTACGACGACTTCGCCGACGTCATCGTCTCCAAGCTGCCCGTCTTCGTCGGAGTCGTCATCGGCCTGGGCTGTCTGCTGCTCCTGCTCGCCTTCCGGTCCGTCGGCATCCCGCTGAAGGCCGCCGCGATGAACGTCGCCGCCGTGGCCTCCGCCTTCGGGGTGGTGGTCGCGATGTTCCAGTGGGGCTGGGGCAGCGAACTGCTCGGCCTCGGCAGCGCGGGCCCCATCGAGCCCTTCCTGCCGGTGATCATGGTGTCGGTGCTCTTCGGCCTCTCCATGGACTACCAGGTGTTCCTGGTCAGCCGGATGTACGAGGAGTGGCTGGAGACCGGCGACAACCGGCGAGCCGTGCGCGTCGGCCTCGCCGAGACCAGCCGGGTGATCAACTCGGCGGCGGTCATCATGATCTCCGTCTTCCTGGCCTTCGTCCTCAGCGGCGACCGCGTGATCGCCATGTTCGGCATCGCCCTGGCCGCCGCCGTCGCCCTGGACGCCTTCGTCCTGCGGACGCTCCTCGTCCCCGCCCTGATGCACATGCTCGGCGGCGCCAACTGGTGGCTGCCCCGCTGGCTCGACAAGCGCCTGCCGAGGATCAGTATCGAACCGCCCGAGGCCCGGGCCGCCCATGAGAGGCTGGCCGCCGCGACGGACGCCGAGGTGGCGGACGTCCTGGCGGAGGAGGAGCGGCAGCGGGATGTACGCGATATCCCTGGGTGACGACGCCGAGCTGAGGCCCCTCGAGCCCTGGCACGCCGAAGAGTTCTTCGCGCACCTGGAGCGGGGCAGGGACTTCATCGGGCAGTTCATCAGCTTCGGGTCGCAGGAGACGGACGTGGAGTCCGCGCGGGCCATGCTCCAGCGGTACGCCGACATGCGCGCGGCCGACACCCGCTCGCTGCACGGCCTGTGGCTGGAGGGCAAGCTCGTGGGCGGCGTGCTGTTCCTGAACTTCGACGCGGCGACCGGCAACTGCGAGGTCGGCTGCTGGCTGGAGCCCGCCGGGACGGGACGCGGCCTGGTCACCCGGGCCATGCGCGTCCTCATCGACTGGGCGGTCGAGGAGCGCGGCATTCACCGGATCGAGTGGGTCGCCGCTTCCGGAAACCGGGCGAGTCTGAACGTGGCACAGCGGCTCGGCATGACCCGCGACGGTGTGCGACGCGAGGCGCACCCCTATCGTGGCGTACGGCACGATCTCGAAGTCTGGTCGGTGCTGGCGCCCGAGTGGCGGGCCGCACGCGCGCGTGCCGCTCACAACGATCATTAAGAGACTTCTCAGACAGCGACTTTACGGTGCGAGACATGGCAACGAACGCAGTGGACGAGACCAAGGCCACCGAGGCCACGACCGAGAAGGCGGTGGACACCACCGAGTCCGACGAGGCGACCCGGACCGAGGAGGCCCCGGCCGAGGCCGAGGTCGTCGAGACAGAGGTCGTCGAGACCAAGGAGGAGGCCCCCTCCGGCATCGGCCAGGGTGCCGCCGCCGTGGTCTCCGCCGCGCTGGGCGTCGTCTCGCTCACCGGCAGCTGGGTCGGCACGATCGCCGCCGCGCGCCAGAACCTGGTCGGTCAGCTGGAGACCGCACAGGGGGCGGGCGTGGCCCAGCAGATCCAGGCGGTCTACGGCGACGCCTGGCAGGCCACCGCCCTGTGGGGCGGCCTGTTCGCCGCGATCGCGCTGGTCGTCGGCGTCGTGACGCTGGCCCGGCCCGCGTTCGGCACGCCCGGCAGGATCCAGGCCCCCTGGATCAAGTCCGTCGCCTGGGCCGGCGTCGCGCTCGGTGTCATCGGCCTGTTCCTGGCCGTCCTCAAGTACACCGGCATCCTGCTCGGACTGCCGTCCGCAGGCTGAGTCACCGCAGGTCCTGAGGGGTCTTAGGAGTTCCGTAAGCACCTTACGGAGCCCCTGGGGCCCCTCAGCCGTGTCTAAGGCCCCTACCGACGCCGAAGATGCGGAACTCTCCCGATGTGGCCGACCCGCCTGGGAGACGAGAGTGGAGCCATCACGGAGAAACACTCCGTGACCGGCCTCTCACCAAGGACACACCATGTACGAGTACGAGCTCCAGCAGCTGCGCACCGCCGAACTCATCCGCCGGGCCGACCATGAACGCCTGGTCCGCGAGGCCACCCGGGCCCGCCGCGCCGCCCGCCGTCAAGCGGCCGAGAACTCCCCCGAGCACGAAAGCCATACCCGGGGCTTCCGCCGGACCAGGTCCGCCCGGGCCGCGTGAACGGCGGGGCGGCTCCGGCCGTCCGCGGGAAAACCGGTGCCGCGCTGTCGGACGCGCATGCGATGCTCGGGGCCGTGGAGACCAGGTCCTTCAGTCCCGTGTTCGTCGGCCGTGCCGGGGAGTTGGGCACGCTGCACGACGCGCTCGCCCGCTCCCGCGAGGGCGAGCCGCAGGCCCTGCTCATCGGCGGGGAGGCCGGAGTCGGCAAGACCCGCCTGGTCGAGGAGTTCGCCGCCGCCGCCCGCAGCCGGGGGGCGGTCGTCGCACTGGGCGGCTGTGTGGAGATCGGCGCCGACGGACTGCCCTTCGCGCCGTTCTCCACCGCACTGCGCGCCCTGCGCCGCGAACTCCCCGGCGAGCTGGCCGCCGCGGCCGCCGGACAGGAGGAGGAGCTGGCCCGGCTGCTGCCCGAGCTGGGCGAGTCGGGCACCGGGCGGCACGACGAGGACGGCATGGCCCGCCTCTTCGAACTCACCGCACGCCTGCTGGAGCGCGTCGCCGCCGATCACACGGTCGTCCTCGCCCTGGAGGACCTGCACTGGGCCGACGCCTCCACCCGCCACCTGCTCGCCTATCTCTTCCGCACCCTGCGCACCGGCCGCCTCGTCGTTCTCGCCACCTACCGCTCCGACGACATCCACCGCCGCCACCCGCTCAGGCCCCTGCTCGCCGAACTCGACCGGCTCCGCACCGTCCGCCGCGTCGAACTCGCCCGCTTCAGCCGCGAGGAGGTGTGCCGCCAGGTCGCAGGCATCCTCGCCACCGAGCCCGACCCGGACCGGATCGACGCGATCTTCGAACGCTCCGACGGCAACGCCTTCTTCGTAGAGGAACTCGCCGTCGCCGGCCACGAGGGCTGCCGCACGGGCCTGACCGACTCCCTGCGCGACCTGCTGCTCGTCCGCGTGGAAGGGCTGCCGGAGTCCGCCCAGCAGGTCGCCCGGATCGTCGCCGAGGGCGGCTCCACCGTCGAGTACCGGCTGCTGGCCGCCGTCGCCCGGCTCGCCGAGGACGACCTCATCGAGGCGCTGCGGGCCGCCGTGAACGCCAGCATCCTCGCCCCCGCGCCGGGCGGCGACGGCTACCGCTTCCGCCACTCCCTGGTCCGCGAGGCCGTCAGCGACGACCTGCTCCCCGGCGAACGCTCCCGCCTCAACCGCCGCTACGCCGAAGCCCTGGAGACCGACCCGACCCTCGTCCCGGCCGACCAGCGCCCGGCCCGCCTGGCCAGCTACTGGTACCACGCCCACGATCCCGCCAAGGCCCTGCCCGCCGTCCTCGACGCCGCCGTCGAGGCCCGCCACCGCCACGCCTACGCCGAGCAACTGCGGCTGCTGGAACGGGCCATGGAACTGTGGGACGCGGCCCCCGACGCCGTACGCCGCACCCTGCGCCCCGTCGACTACGCCGAGGTCTACCCTCCCTGCGGCTGCGACCCGTCCACCACCCCGCTGCGCCACCTGGACCTGCTGGCCGAGGCCGCCGTGGCCGGACGGCTCTGCGGGGAGCGCGAACGCGCCCTGAAGATCACCAAGCGTGCGCTGCGCCAGCTGGACGACGAGGACGACCCCCTGCGCGCCGCCTGGTTCTGGATCCAGCGCTCCCGGCTGGTGCAGAGCCTCGCCCGCGGCGACGGCCGACAGGAGCTCGCCACCGCGCAGGAGCTGGTCCGGGGCCTGCCGCCGTCCGAGGTGCACGCCGAGGTGTTCGCCACGGCCGCCCACTGGTCGATGCTCCACGAGCCCGGCCCGGAGGCCCTGACGGCCGCCGAGCGGGCCGTCGAGTACGCCCGCATGGTGAGCGCCGAGGACATCGAGGCCAACGCCCGGCTCACCCTCGGCGGCCTCATGGTCGACGCCGGGCAGATCGAGGCCGGGCTCACGCACATGTACGAGGTCAGGGACGAGGTGGTCGCCCGGAGCCTGGCGTCGATCGTGGGCCGCAGCCATGTGAACCTGCCCTCCGTCCTCGAAGGCGTCGGCCGTTCCGAGGAGTCCGTCGACATCCTGCGCGAGGGCCTGCGGCTGACCGGGGCGATGGGCCTGCGGGTCGCCGAGGCCTGGATCTGGAGCAACCTCGCGGAGTCGCTCATCTCGCTGGGCCGCTGGGACGATGCCGTCGAAGCCGCCGGCAATGCCCAGCGGCGCGGGCAGACGGCCGGGCCGCACGGTTCCGGCGCCAACAGCCTGGCGTTCCTCGCGCTCGCCCGCGGCCGGCTCCCCGAGGCCGCCCGCCACCTCGCCGAGGGCCGCGCAGCCTACGGCCCGCTCGACCCCATGCCGCAGCACGACCTCCCGGTCTCCTGCCTCACCATCGCCCTCGCCGTCGCCGAGGGCCGCCTGCCCGACGCCCGCGCCGAACTGGCCCGCACCCTGGAGTCCGGCTTCCCGCCCGGCACCCAGCGCTACGCCTGGCCGCTCCTGCTCGAAGCGGCCACCGCGGAGGCCGACGCCCGGGCCCTGCCCGCGGCCCGGGGCGGCCGCGCGGAGGCCCTGGACGGCATCTTCGGCGCCGCCAAGCGCCTCACCACCAACGCCCCCGTCTGGCTCGCCCACGAGCAGTGGGTCCGCGCCGAACTCCAGCGCGCCGAGGGCCGGGGCACCCCCGAGACCTGGTCGCGGGTGGTCACCGCCTTCGAACCCCTGGAGCGGCCCTACGACCTCGCGCGCGTCCGGTACCGCCTGGCCGAGTCCCTGCTGGCGGTCGGCGGCGAGGACGAGCGCGACCGCGCCACGGAGCTGCTGCGCCTCGCCCTTGCCGTCGCCCGGCACCTCGCCGCCGGCCCCCTGGCCGAGTCCGCCGCCGCGCTCGCCCAGCGCGCCCGCCTCCCGCTCACGCCCGTCTCGGAACCGGCCCCAGCCTCCGCCGACCCCGCCCAGGCCCTCGGCCTCACCAGCCGGGAGAGGGACGTGCTGCGCCTGGTCGCCGTCGGCCACACCAACCGCCGGATAGCCGAGGAGCTGTTCATCTCCCCGAAGACCGCGAGCGTCCACGTCTCCAACATCCTGGCGAAGCTCGGCGTCTCCGGGCGCGGCGAGGCGGCGGCGGTGGCGCACCGGCTGGGGCTGTTTCCGGCGGAATCGGTCCTGCCCGGTCCGGCGGGCTGAGGCATACGCTGTAAGGGACGTCGGGGGTGTCGCGGTTCAGGGAGGATCCGTGTTCAACGTGTTCGAGGAACTGTTCTCGCCCGGCCGCAAGCACACCCGTGACGAGCAGAACCGCCTGGAACTGACCCGCGAGGACACCGGGGACGGCGATCCCGGACGCGGCCCGATAGACCTGTCGTCCGGGAAGGTCGTCGTACGCCCGCCGCGGGAGCCGGAGAACACCGAGGAGTGAGCGGGGGGGGGGCTACTTCACCCGCAGCTCCAGGATCCGGTCGTCCCCGTCCTTCGGGCTGCCCCGGCCGTCCGTGTTGCTGGTCACGAGCCACAACCGGTCGCCGCCCGCCGGGACCACCGTGCGCAGTCGGCCGTACTCGCCGTCCAGGAAGGCCTGCGGCTCGGCCGAGGCCTCCGTGCCGTTCAGCGGGACGCGCCACAGCCGCTTGCCGCGCAGGCCCGCCATCCAGACCGACCCCTCGGCGTAGGCGATGCCGCTGGGGGACGCCTCGGCCGTGGTCCACTGGTCGATCGGGTTGTGGAAGTCCCCGTCGCCCGACCTGCCCTCCGCCTCCGGCCAGCCGTAGTTGTCGCCCGGCTTGATCGCGTTGAGCTCGTCCCAGGTGTCCTGGCCGAACTCCGAGGCGAAGAGCCGCTGCTTGGTGTCCCAGGCGAGGCCCTGCACATTGCGGTGGCCGTACGAGTACACCGGCGAGCCGGAGAACGGGTTGCCCGGCGCCGGCTCGCCCTCCGGGGTCAGACGCAGGATCTTGCCGCCCACGGAGTCCTTGTCCTGGGAGAGGCCGGTGTCGCCGCTCTCGCCGGTGCCGGCGTAGAGCATCTTGTCCGGGCCGAACTCGATCCGGCCGCCGTTGTGGATGAAGCCCTTGGGTATGCCCTTGAAGACCGTGTCGGGAGCGCCCAGCTGCTCGCCGGAGGGCTTCTTCTCGTCGTACAGCATCCGGACGATCCGGTTGTCCGAGGCCGAGGTGAAGTACGCGTAGACCATGTGGTCCGAGGCGTAGTCGGGTGACAGGGCGATGCCCAGCAGGCCGCCCTCGCCGGCGGCCGAGACGCCCGGCACCTCGCCCAGCTCGGTCTTCTTCCCGGTCTTCTCGTCGACCCGGACGATCGTCCCGTCGTCCCGGGAGGAGACGAGCAGGCCGCCGCCCGGCAGGGGGGCGAGGCCCCAGGGGGAGTCCAGGCCCTCGGCGACGGTGCGCACCACCTCGACCGAGCCCTTGGCGGGGGGTGTCTCCTCGCCGGCCTTCCCCGGCGGCGCGGAGGACTGCGGTGTCCTACGGCCGGGGGAGGCGCCCTCGTCCGAGCCGGACGATCCTCCGCCGTCGGAGGAGCAGCCGGCCGCCAGCAGGAGCGCTGCGGCGGCCAACACGGCCGGGACGGCTCGACGTTGCACGATCATGGTCCCTTCGACGCGGCGGGTTCTCCTTGTCATACACCGCTCGCGCCTCACAAGTTCCCGATCGCCGAATGCCGAACCGAGAACAGGGGGCCTGGGCGGGTTTGTGCCGTAGCCCCCGGGGGCCGGATCCGGCTCAGTCCCACGACCCCTGGGCCCGGGGCAGCTCCGCCACTTCCCGCAGATTGTCCGGCGTCAGGCGCAAGGTCGTCGCGGCCGCGTTCTCGGTGACCCAGCGCTCCTGCTTCGTGCCCGGGACCGGGACCACGTGCGGGCCCTGGGCGAGTATCCAGGCCAGGGCGACCTGGGCGGGGGTGACGTGCTCGCCATGGCGGCGGGCCACGCGGCGCAGGCCCGCGACGATCGGCTGGTTCGCGGCCATCATCTCGCCCGTGAAACGGGGGTGCCGGGCGCGCAGGTCGTCCGCCTCGAACCCCGCCCCGGTCCGCAGCCTGCCGGTCAGATAGCCGTTGCCGAGCGGCATCGCGGCGAGGAAGCCGACGCCCCGCGTCTCACACCACGGCAGCAGGGTCTCCAGTGCCTCGGGCGACCACACCGACAGCTCCGCCTCCACCGCGCTCACCGGGAAGACCTGCTGCACCCGCTCCAGCTGCCGTATCGTCGCGTCGTGCAGCCGGGCCCCGCCGCGACGGCCGGCCCGCGCGCCGACCGCGCACAGGCCCAACGCCCGCACCTTCCCGGCCTGGACGAGCTCCGCCATCGCGCCCCACGTCTCCTCGACGGGCACCTCCGGATCGGCCCGGTGCAGCTGGTAGAGGTCTATGACGTCCGTCTGGAGGCGCCGCAGCGAGGCGTCGCAGGCACGTTTCACATAGCCCGGGCGGCCGTTGGCGACGATGTGCTGGTCGCCCACGAGCAGACCGACCTTGGTCGACACGAACGCGTCGGACCGGCGCTCCTTCAACGCCCGCCCCACCAGCAGTTCGTTGGTGAAGGGGCCGTACATGTCGGCCGTGTCCAGCAGGGACGCGCCCAGGTCGAGGGCTCGGTGCACCGCCCTGAGCGACTCGTCACCACGCTGCCGAGACGTGCTGTAGGCCCAGCTCATCGGCATGCACCCGAGTCCGACGGCCCCCACCGCGAGCGCCGCCGCGCCGATCGTCCTGCGCTCCACCTGGTCGTGACCCTCCCTGTTCCGGCCACCCCAACCTAACCTCTGCCGTCGCACGCTCCTGACATAGCCTCCAGAGCATGACTGCTGACGTGTGGCTGCCCATCCCGCCGGACGAGATCGAGGGGCTCCCCGAGGGTCCCGGCTACCGCTACTGGAACGGCGGGGACGAGTTCCCCGCGGACCCGGCGGACTGCGCCTTCTACGTCGTCCCCTACATGAAGCCCAGCCCGCTGTGCGTGCGCCCGATGCCGGAGATGAGCCACGTCCAGGTCGTGCAGACCCTCTCGGCCGGGATCGACCACGTGCAGCCCGGGCTGCGGCACCTGCGTCCGGGCGTGCGGCTGTGCAACGCGCGCGGGGTGCACGAGGCCAGCACCGGAGAGCTCACCCTCGCGCTGATCCTGGCCTCGCTGCGCGGGATCCCCGACTTCGTCCGCGCGCAGGACCGGGGGGAGTGGCTCGCCGGGTTCCGGCCGGCGCTCGCCGACAAGAACGTCCTCATCGTGGGATACGGCTCGATCGGCGCGGCCATCGAGGACCGGCTCGTTCCGTTCGAGGTAGCGCGGGTGGCGCGCGTCGCGCGCTCCGAGCGCACCACGGCGCGCGGTCCGGTGCATCCGCTCACCGAACTCGCCTCCCTGCTCCCGGAAGCGGACATCGTCATCCTGGCCACGCCGCTCACCGAAACCACCCGGGGCCTCGCCGGGGCCGACTTCCTGTCCCGGATGAAGGACGGCGCGCTCCTGGTCAACGTGGCCCGCGGCCCCGTCGTCGACACCAAGGCCCTGCTCGCCGAGGTGGAGACCGGCCGCATCACCGCAGCCCTCGACGTCACCGACCCCGAGCCCCTGCCGCGCGAACACCGCTTGTGGCGTGCGCCGGGGGTACTCATCAGCCCCCACGTCGGCGGACCCACCTCCGCGTTCCTTCCGCGCGCCAAGCGGCTCCTGGTGGACCAGTTGAACCGTTATGTGAACCGGGAGCCGCTCCGCAACGTGATCCTTACGACGGGTGCATCAACAGGCTGAACCGACCTCGGGTACCGTCCGCAATCCTTCGGGTGCGGTGGGTACTCATATATCTGTTGATCGTCACGGAGCGTAGAGAACCTATGTCCCTGAGTGACGAGACTGGTGTATCGTCCCGACAGGGGCAGCGCCGGGGGACTTTCGGCGCCGGGGACGGACCTTTCGGACTGTGAGGGGGGCGACAGGCGATGCACGGCCTATGGACGAGCGATCCGACGGGACGGGGCGGCCGGCGGCGACCCTGGCGGACGGCCGCGTTCAGACGCGGTCCGCGCGCCGATCACGGCGGCCACCACACCCATCACAGTGATCACCATCGAGCGGTACGGACCGGGAGGGTCCGGTGAGCGCGCCGCCGACCCCGATGCTGGACGGAGCGCTGCGGGCACAGCCTTCGTCACCGGGGGTGCTGCTGCCTCGCACGCCGGCCCACGCCCATCGGCCGGGCCTGGCCCTCCAACTCGTCCTCGCCCTGGTCTGCGCGGGCTACGCCATCGGTTCCGCGCTCGGCTGGGGCTCGTACCAAGTGGCCCTCGTCATGGGCGACTTCGGGCTGAGCGCCGCGGCGGCCACCGCCTCCGTCTCGTGCTTCCTCTACGCCCGCAACCGCGGCACCCGCTTTCGACCCGCCTGGCTGCTGTTCGGCCTCTCCTCGGCCATGGCGGCCCTCGGCAACCTGGTCTGGGGGTGGTACGAGGTGGTCCTGGGACTGCCGGTGCCCAGCCCCAGCTACGCCGACCTGTTCTTCCTGTGCTTCGCGCCGCCCGCGATCGTCGGGCTGCTCGTGCTCGCCAAGCGGCCGGTGTCCAAGGCCGGCTGGGTCTGCCTCGGGCTGGACGCCTGGCTGATCGGCGGCTCGCTGCTCACCCTGGCGTGGAGCCTCGCCCTCGCCCAGGCCGCGAAGTCGGAAGGGCCGGGCGTGGCGCACACCGCGCTGTCGCTGGCCTACCCGTTGCTCGACATCGCGCTGGTCAGCATGGTCCTCGCGCTGCACTTCAGGCGGTCCGCGGTGAACCGCTCGGCGGTCAACACCGCCATCGGCGCGCTCGCGCTGACCGTGATGTGCGACGCCCTGTTCACCTCGCCGCTGATGCATCACGACTACCGCTCCGGCCAGCTGCTCGACGCGGGCTGGTTCGCCGGCTCCCTGCTCCTCGCGTACGCCCCGTGGGCCGCGCCCCGCACGCCGGACACCGACCGGTACGGCCCGGACCGGCAGAGCACGGCGGGGCACACGCGGGTGGTGCACGAGCATGTGCCCGGGCAGCGCAGCGGCCCGCACCACCAGCCGCCCACGCCCGGAGGCGAGCTCGGCCGGTATCCGGCCGCCCGGCCCATCTCCGGCTCCCTCGCCGCCCTCACGCCGTATCTCGCGGCCGCCGTGTGCACACTGGGGATCCTCTACAACGTCCTCAACGGCCGCAGCGTCGACCGCGTGGTCCTGCTGACCGGTGGCACGGTCGTGCTCGCGCTCGTCGTGCGTCAGGGCATCATGCTGCTCGACAACATCACCCTCACCCAGGAACTGGCGCAGAAGGAGAACCACTTCCGCTCCCTGGTGCAGGGCTCCAGCGACGTGATCATGATCGCCGCGCCCAGCGGTGTCCTCCGGTACGTCTCCCCGGCCGCCGCCGGTGTGTACGGCCGCTCGGCGGAGGATCTGGTCGGTACGGAACTGGCCAATCTCATCCACCCGGAGGACCTGGGCTGCGTCGTGCACGAAGCGCGCAGGTTCCTCGCCGCCAACCCGGTCGAGGAAGCCACTACGCGCATCGAGTGCCGCTTCCGCTCGGGCGACGGAGGCTGGCTCAACGTCGAGTCGACCGTCAACCGCCATCACGGCGGCCTCATCTTCAACAGCAGGGACGTGACCGAAAGGGTCCGGCTCCAAGCCCAGTTGCAGCACAACGCCGAGCACGACCCGCTCACAGACCTGCCCAACCGCGCCCTGTTCACCAAGCGCGTCCAGCACGCGCTCTCGGGCCGCCGGGCCTCCGACCGGGGCCTGGCCCTGCGGAACACGGCCGTGCTGTTCATCGACCTCGACGGCTTCAAGGCCGTCAACGACACGATCGGGCACCAGGCGGGGGACGAGCTGTTCGTCCAGGCCGCCCGCAGACTCCAGGACTCCGTCCGGCAGGGCGACACCGCCTCCCGGCTGGGCGGCGACGAGTTCGCGGCCCTGATCGTCGGGGACAACACCCGCGACCGGGCCGCCCGGGAACGGCACATAGTGGAACTCGCCGACCGCCTCAGGACGACGCTGTCCCAGCCGTACCTCATCGACGGCAACGATGTCCGTGTCAACGCCTCCATCGGCGTGGCCTTCGCGGAAGCGGGCCTCGGCGCGGGCGAGCTGCTGCGCAACGCGGACCTGGCCATGTACCGGGCCAAGGCCGGCGGCAAGGGCCGCGTCGAGCTGTACAAGCCCCAGATGCAGCAGGACGTCGTCCGCAAGGCGGAGCTGGCCACGCGCCTGCGGGCCGCACTGCACGACGGCGAGTTCGCCCTGCTGCACCAGCCGGTGGTCTGTCTGGAGGACGGCCGGATCACGTCGGTGTCCGCGCAGGCGCGCTGGCGCTCCTCGCAGGGGGTGCTCTTCACCCCGGCGGAGTTCCTGCGCGTGGCCGAGGACAGCGACAAGACCGCCGAGCTGGGCCGGTGGATGATCGAGGAGGCCGTCGAGCAGGCCGCCGAGCGGCTGGCGACCGGGCTGTCCGTGCCGGTCGTCGTCCGGATGAGCGCCCGCCGGCTGCTGGACCGGTCGATGCCGCTCGGCTCGATCGAGGCACTGCTCACACGGCACGGGCTGCCGTCCGGGTCGCTGATCATCGAGCTGTCCGACGCCGGCCCGACGGTCTCGCCGGACGAGCTGGAGCGGCGTCTCGGCGCCCTGCGGCGGGTCGGCGTCCGGATCGCCCTCGACGGGTTCGGCAGCGACTGCGCGGCGATCACGGCCCTCAGGCGGCTCCCCGTCGACATCCTGAAACTCGACCGCGCTCTGGTCGAAGGTGTCGTCGAGTCCGCCCGGCTGTACAAGATCACCAGCGGCCTGCTGCGCATCGCCACCGATCTCGGGCTGAAGTCCGTGGCCGATGGGGTGGACCTGCCCGAGCAGGTCGTCGCCCTGCGCGCGATGGGCTGCACGCACGGGCAGGGCATGGCGTTCTCCGGACCGCTCGACGAGTACCGGCTGCGCCGGGCCCTGGCCGGCGGTCACTATCCGGTGCCGAACGGACCTGCCGAGCCGGCGTTCGCGGGCGGTGCCCCGCGGGTGTACAGCTCGGGAGTGTCCGCCGTCATCGGAGGCGTTACGGCCCTACGCTCACATAATGAGACTCCCGTCCCACCCACTTGACAGTGAGTGTGCGCCGGGGGGAGGGTCTGTGCCATGCGCACCCGAATTCTCGTACTTGGAAAGCGCGTCGGCTGACGCTGAGCCTCGACCGCTCAGCGACTCCACCCGGCGCGCTCCCCTCGCTTGCCTTATGGCACGAGGGGTTTTTTGTTGCACAGGCGCCTTACGTGCAGCAGACGAAAACCGCACAAACCTCGCAAAAAACCCTCAGCATCTGAGAAGAGAATGCCGATGACCGAGCAGGCCACCGGGGCCCATCACCCGCAGCCCCGGCCCCGATCCGGAGGACACTCCGCCCCCGAGCAGGTGACGGGCGCGCAGTCCCTCATCCGCTCTCTCGAGGAGGTCGGCGCCGACACGGTATTCGGCATTCCCGGCGGGGCGATCCTCCCCGCCTACGACCCGCTGATGGACTCCACCAGGGTGCGCCACGTCCTGGTCCGGCACGAGCAGGGCGCCGGCCACGCCGCCACCGGCTACGCGCAGGCCACCGGCAAGGTCGGCGTCTGCATGGCCACCTCAGGCCCCGGCGCGACCAACCTGGTCACCCCGATCGCCGACGCGCACATGGACTCCGTGCCGCTGGTCGCGATCACCGGCCAGGTGGCGTCCAAGGCGATCGGCACGGACGCCTTCCAGGAGGCGGACATCGTCGGCATCACCATGCCGATCACCAAGCACAACTTCCTCGTCACCAAGGCCGAGGACATCCCGCAGATCATCGCGCAGGCCTTCCACATCGCCTCCACCGGCCGCCCCGGCCCGGTCCTGGTCGACATCGCCAAGGACGCCCTCCAGGCGAAGACCACCTTCTCCTGGCCGCCCGCCATGGACCTGCCCGGCTACCGCCCGGTGACCAAGCCGCACGCCAAGCAGATCCGCGAGGCCGCCAAGCTGATCACCCAGGCGAAGCGGCCCGTGCTGTACGTCGGCGGCGGCGTGCTCAAGGCCAAGGCCACCGCCGAGCTGAAGGTCCTCGCCGAGCTCACCGGCGCGCCCGTCACCACCACCCTGATGGCGCTCGGCGCGTTCCCCGACGACCACCAGCAGCACCTGGGCATGCCCGGCATGCACGGCTCCGTGGCCGCCGTCACCGGTCTGCAGAAGGCCGATCTGATCGTCGCCCTCGGCGCCCGCTTCGACGACCGCGTCACCGGCAAGCTGGACAGCTTCGCCCCCTTCGCCAAGATCGTCCACGCGGACATCGACCCGGCCGAGATCGGCAAGAACCGCGCCGCCGACGTGCCGATCGTCGGGGACGCCCGCGAGGTCATCGCCGACCTGATCCAGGCCGTCCAGAAGGAGCACAGCGAAGGCCACCAGGGCGATTACAGCGCCTGGTGGAAGGACCTGAGCCGCTGGCGCGACACCTACCCGCTCGGCTACGACCAGCCCGACGACGGCTCGCTCTCCCCGCAGCAGGTCATCCAGCGCATCGGACAGCTCGCACCCGAGGGCACGATCTTCGCGGCGGGCGTCGGCCAGCACCAGATGTGGGCCGCCCACTTCATCGAGTACGACAAGCCGGGCACCTGGCTGAACTCCGGCGGCGCCGGAACCATGGGCTACGCCGTCCCGGCCGCCATGGGCGCCAAGGCCGGCGCACCCGAGCGGGCCGTCTGGGCCATCGACGGCGACGGCTGCTTCCAGATGACCAACCAGGAGCTCACCACCTGCGCCCTGAACAACATCCCGATCAAGGTCGCCGTCATCAACAACGGCGCCCTCGGGATGGTCCGCCAGTGGCAGACCCTCTTCTACAACCAGCGGTACTCCAACACCGTCCTGCACTCCGGCCCGGAAGACGTCAACCCGGACGCCCGCGGCACCCGCGTCCCCGACTTCGTCAAGCTGTCGGAGGCCATGGGCTGCTACGCCATCCGCTGCGAGTCCCCGGACGACCTCGACAAGGTCATCGAGGAGGCGAACTCGATCAACGACCGCCCGGTCGTCATCGACTTCATCGTCCACGAGGACGCGATGGTCTGGCCGATGGTCGCCGCCGGCACCTCCAACGACGAGATCATGGCCGCCCGGGACGTCCGCCCCGACTTCGGCGACAACGAAGACGACTGAGAGCCGTAAAGGAAGCCAGATCATGTCCAAGCACACGCTCTCCGTCCTGGTGGAGAACACGCCCGGCATCCTCGCCCGGATCGCCGCCCTGTTCTCCCGCCGCGGCTTCAACATCGACTCGCTCGCCGTCGGTGTCACCGAGCACCCCGACATCTCCCGCATCACCATCGTCGTGGGGGTGGAGGACCTGCCGCTGGAGCAGGTGACCAAGCAGCTCAACAAGCTCGTCAACGTGCTCAAGATCGTCGAGCTGGAGCCCTCGCAGGCGGTGCAGCGCGAACTCGTCCTGGTGAAGGTGCGCGCCGACAACGAGACGCGCTCCCAGATCGTCGAGATCGTCCAGCTGTTCCGCGCCAAGACCGTCGACGTCTCCCCGGAGGCCGTCACCATCGAGGCCACCGGGTCCGGCGAGAAGCTGTCCGCCATGCTCAAGATGCTGGAGCCGTACGGCATCAAGGAGCTGGTCCAGTCCGGCACGATCGCGATCGGCCGTGGCGCCCGCTCCATCACGGACCGGTCGCTGCGTGCCCTGGACCGGTCGGCTTAAGACCTGAATCGGGCGGTCGGCGCGCCGTCGGCCGCCCGTATTCCGAGACCCTCAGACTTCCCTTCCGCCCCCCGTCATACGGTGGGACGCAACACCTGCACTCCCGAGGAGAGAACCCAAAGTGGCCGAGCTGTTCTACGACGCCGACGCCGACCTGTCCATCATCCAGGGCCGCAAGGTCGCGGTCATCGGGTACGGCAGCCAGGGCCACGCCCACGCGCTGTCGCTCCGTGACTCGGGTGTCGACGTCCGCGTCGGTCTGCACGAGGGCTCCAAGTCCAAGGCCAAGGCCGAGGAGCAGGGCCTGCGCGTGGTGAGCCCGTCGGAGGCCGCCGCCGAGGCCGACGTCATCATGATCCTCGTCCCGGACCCGATCCAGGCCCAGGTCTACGAGGACCACATCAAGGACAACCTGAAGGACGGCGACGCGCTGTTCTTCGGCCACGGCCTGAACATCCGCTTCGGCTTCATCAAGCCCCCGGCCGGCGTCGACGTCTGCATGGTCGCCCCCAAGGGCCCGGGCCACCTGGTCCGCCGCCAGTACGAGGAGGGCCGCGGCGTTCCCTGCATCGCCGCCGTCGAGCAGGACGCCACGGGCGACGCCTTCGCGCTGGCCCTGTCGTACGCCAAGGGCATCGGCGGCACCCGTGCCGGCGTCATCAAGACGACCTTCACCGAGGAGACCGAGACCGACCTCTTCGGCGAGCAGGCCGTGCTCTGCGGTGGTACGGCCGCGCTGGTCAAGGCGGGCTTCGAGACCCTGACCGAGGCCGGCTACCAGCCGGAGATCGCCTACTTCGAGTGCCTGCACGAGCTGAAGCTGATCGTGGACCTCATGTACGAGGGCGGCCTGGAGAAGATGCGCTGGTCGATCTCCGAGACCGCCGAGTGGGGCGACTACGTCACCGGCCCGCGCATCATCACGGACGCCACCAAGGCCGAGATGAAGAAGGTCCTCGCCGAGATCCAGGACGGCACCTTCGCCCAGCAGTGGATGGACGAGTACCACGGCGGTCTGAAGAAGTACAACGAGTACAAGACCCAGGACTCCGAGCACCTGCTGGAGACCACCGGCAAGGAGCTGCGCAAGCTCATGAGCTGGGTCGACGAGGAGGCGTGAGCCCCTGGGGCCGGCTGTGGCACCGCTGCCGCGGCCGGCCCCTTTCTCGTCCGGGTGATCCTTCCGCTCAGGCGTGAGGCGCCCTCCGCACCACCACTACACTGCTGCATATATACGCGTCAGGCTCACAGCGTCGTGCGTCTTCCACGCGACTAGCCCCTCCACCGCCTGCGGCCGTCGGGACGGCCGTCCGCAGCACTGGATTTGTGAGGACTCACGTGAGCTCGAAACCCGTCGTACTCATTGCTGAAGAGCTGTCGCCCGCGACCGTCGACGCGCTTGGCCCGGACTTCGAGATCCGCCAGTGCAACGGAGCGGACCGAGCCGAGCTGCTCCCGGCCATCGCCGATGTCGACGCGATCCTGATCCGCTCGGCCACCAAGGTCGACGCCGAGGCGATCGCAGCCGCGAACAAGCTCAAGGTCGTCGCACGAGCCGGCGTCGGCCTGGACAACGTGGACGTCTCCGCCGCCACCAAGGCCGGCGTGATGGTCGTCAACGCCCCCACCTCGAACATCGTGACCGCCGCCGAGCTGGCCTGCGGTCTGCTGCTCGCCACCGCCCGCAACATCCCGCAGGCCAACGCCGCGCTGAAGAACAGCGAGTGGAAGCGCAGCAAGTACACCGGCGTCGAGCTGGCCGAGAAGACCCTCGGTGTCGTCGGCCTCGGCCGCATCGGCGCCCTCGTCGCCCAGCGCATGTCCGCCTTCGGCATGAAGGTCGTCGCCTACGACCCCTATGTGCAGCCGGCCCGCGCCGCGCAGATGGGCGTCAAGGTGCTGTCGCTGGACGAGCTGCTCGAGGTCTCCGACTTCATCACCGTCCACCTCCCCAAGACGCCCGAGACCCTCGGTCTGATCGGCGACGAGGCGCTGCGCAAGGTCAAGCCGAGCGTGCGCATCGTCAACGCCGCGCGCGGCGGGATCGTCGACGAGGAGGCGTTGTACTCCGCCCTCAAGGAGGGCCGGGTCGCCGGTGCCGGTCTCGACGTGTACGCCAAGGAGCCGTGCACCGACTCCCCGCTCTTCGAGTTCGACCAGGTCGTCGCCACCCCGCACCTCGGTGCCTCCACCGACGAGGCGCAGGAGAAGGCCGGTATCGCCGTCGCCCGCTCGGTGCGTCTGGCCCTCGCCGGTGAGCTCGTGCCGGACGCGGTCAACGTCCAGGGCGGTGTCATCGCCGAGGACGTCAAGCCGGGCCTGCCGCTCGCCGAGCGTCTCGGCCGGATCTTCACCGCGCTCGCCGGTGAGGTCGCGGTCCGCCTCGACGTCGAGGTCTACGGCGAGATCACCCAGCACGATGTGAAGGTGCTGGAGCTGTCCGCCCTCAAGGGTGTCTTCGAGGACGTCGTCGACGAGACGGTGTCCTATGTGAACGCCCCGCTGTTCGCGCAGGAGCGCGGTGTCGAGGTGCGCCTGACCACCAGCTCCGAGGCGTCCGAGCACCGCAATGTCGTCACCGTGCGCGGCACCCTCGCCGACGGCGAGGAGGTGTCGGTCTCCGGCACGCTGGCCGGCCCCAAGCACCTCCAGAAGATCGTCGCGGTCGGGGAGTACGACGTCGACCTCGCTCTCGCCGAGCACATGGTCGTGCTGCGGTACGAGGACCGTCCGGGTGTCGTCGGCACGGTGGGCCGCATCCTCGGCGAGGCGGGCATCAACATCGCCGGTATGCAGGTGTCGCGGGCCGTGGCCGGCGGCGAGGCGCTGGCGGTGCTGACCGTGGACGACACGGTGACCTCCGGGGTGCTGGCCGAGGTGGCGGCGGAGATCGGTGCGACCTCCGCGCGTTCCGTGAACCTGGTCTGACCTTCCCTCAGACGCCGGACGGGCTGAGTTGATCAGCCCGTCCGGCGTTTTCCTGTTCGGGGACCCGCCGCAGGAGCACCGTGGCAGCAGCCGCCGCTCCGGCCAGCAGCACCGCGCCCGTGATCGCCGCCGCGTGCATACCGCTGGTGAAGGCCTCGCGTGCAGCCGTCGCCAGGGCGTCTCCCGCGCGCCCCGGCAGCTGCTCGGCGACGGCCAGGGCGCCGCCCAGGGTCTCGCGGGCCGGGGCGGGCGCCGAGGCCGGGATCTCGTGGCGGTAGACGGCCGCACCGATGGACCCCAGGAAGGCCATGCTCAGCGCGCCGCCGAACTCCGTGCCCGTCTCCAGCAGGGACGACGCCGCGCCCGCCTTCTCCACCGGGGCGGAGCTCAGGGCCAGGTCGGCCACCTGGGACATGGCGGTGACGACGCCGCAGGCCAGGACGGCGCACGCGGCCAGCAGCAGCCAGAGCGAGTCCGTGCCGGCCAGGGCCAGCAGTACGTAGCCGCACGCGGTGACCGCGAAGCCTCCGGCGACGACATGGGCGCGGGGAACGCCCCGCCGCACCAGCTGTGCGCCGGCCACGGCCGCCAGCCCGATGGGCACCGACGGCAGCAGGCTCCACAGCGCCGCCTCCAGGGGACTCTTGTCCAGGACCGACTGGATGTACTGGGTCGTGAAGTACGCCGAGCCCATCATGCCGAAGGCGGCGACGAGGTTGAGGACGACGGCCGGGCTGAAGCCGGGGGTCCGGAACAGTTCCGGTGAGATCAGCGGGGACACCGCCGTGCGCTGGCGGTAGACGAAGAGCGCGGCGAAGAGCAGGCCGGCGGTGACCGACATCGCGTACCGCACGTCCCAGCCCTGCGACGCGAGCTCCTTCAGGCCGTAGATCACGGGGAGCACCGCCGCCATCGACAGGGGAACGCTCAGCAGGTCGAAGCGGCCGGGGTGGGGGTTCCTGGACTCGGGCAGCAGGAAGGGCCCCAGGGCCAGGAGCAGCGCCATCGCGGGCAGATTGACCAGGAAGACCGAGCCCCACCAGAAGTGCTCGACGAGCACGCCGCTCATCACCGAGCCGAGGGCGATGCCGGCCGTCATCACACCCGACCACAGACCGATCGCCTTGGTGCGCTGCGAGGGGTCCGTGAACATCGTGCGCACCAGCGCCATCGTCGACGGCATCAGTGTCGCGCCGCCGATGCCGAGGACCGCGCGGGCGGCGATCAGGGTCTCTGCGCTGTTCGCGTAGGCCGCCACCAGGGAGGCCGTACCGAAGGCGGCGGCGCCGAACAGCAGGAGCCTGCGGCGGCCGATGCGGTCGCCCAGGGAGCCCATCGTCATCAGCAGGCCGGCCAGGACGAAGCCGTAGCTGTCGAAGATCCACAGCTGTTGGGTGGCGCTCGGCTCCAGGTCGGCGCTGATCGCGGGGATCGCGAAGTACAGGACGGAGACGTCCATCGAGACCAGGAGCAGCGGCAGCATCAGCACGCCGAGGGCTGTCCATTCGCGGCGGCCGGCACGGGCCGGAGGGGTGGGGTTCGTTGTCATGGGCTGGACTGTACGGGCGTCTTAAACGCTTGTCTAGTACGCTTGTTTAATACGTGCGTATGGGACGCGTGTATGGACTCCGGGGTAGGGTGACGTGCCATGGGACACCGTGAGGATCTGCTCGAAGGCGCCCAGCGCTGCCTGCTGGCGAAGGGCTTCCTGCGCACGACCGCGCGCGACATCGTCAAGGAGTCGGGGACCAACCTGGCGTCGATCGGCTACCACTACGGTTCGAAGGACGCGCTGCTGGCGCAGGCGTACGTCGGGATGGTGGAGGGGATGTCCGGCGCCTTCGAGGGCGGGGGCGAGCTGGGCGGGGAGCCGGGGTCGCTGGAGCGGTTCACGGAGGTGTGGGCGAACATCATCGGAACCATGCGGGACCCTGGTTCGATGTGGCGGCTCAGCATGGAGATCGTGGCCATGGGGGACCAGCTGCCGGAGGTGCGGGAGCATCTCGCTCGGGCCCAGCGGGAAGGCGCGCGCGGCATCGTCACGCTCTTCCACGGCGGGCGCGAGGAGGACGTCCCCGAGGAGCGGGTGGACACTCTCGGCTACTTCTATCTGACCCTGATGATGGGCCTCATGGCGCAGTGGACCTTCGACCCGAAGAGTGCGCCCGAGGCCGGGCAGCTCGCCGAGGGGCTCCGCCAGGTGATCGAGGGAGCTATCCCGAAGTGACCGTGAGGCGTCCCCCGCGCATCTCGATCATCCGGTCCGCGAAGTGCCGTACGACCGCCCGGTCGTGGCAGATGAACAAGTAGCCGAGGCCCAGGTCGTCCTGGAGGTCGGCGAGCAGGTTCAGCATGCCGGCCCGCACCGACGGGTCGAGCGAGGACACCGGCTCGTCCAGGACCAGCAGGCGTGGGTCGCAGGCCAGGGCGCGGGCGATGCCGGCGCGCTGGCACTGGCCGCCGGAGAGTTCGTGCGGCCGCCGGTCGCCGTACGCGGGGTCGAGGCCGACCCGGTCGAGGAGTGTGTCCACGCGGGCGGGCCCGTCGGCGGGGTGCCAGCGGCCCTGGACCTTCAGCGGTTCGGCGATGGCGTCCCGGATGCGGTGGCGGGGGCTCAGCGAGCCGTACGGGTCCTGGAAGACGGGCTGCATGCGGGGGCGCAGCGGACGCAGTTCGCGTTCCGGGAGGGACGTCAACTCCCGTCCCTCGAAACGGACTTCCCCGCTCTCCGGGCGGCGCAGCTGGAGCACCGCCAGGGCCGTGGAGGACTTGCCGCAGCCGGACGGGCCGTTCAGGGCGAGGGTCTCGCCGGCGGCCAGGGAGAAGGAGACGCCGTCCACGGCGGTGACCGGGCCATAGCGGACGACCAGGTCGCGGACGTCGAGCAGGGGATCGGTCATGCCGGCTGTCCCTCCTTCATGAACAACTCCGTGGCGGGGTGGGGGAGTTCTTCCCAGCGATGGCAGGCGACCAGGCGTCCGGCCGCCTGCCGGGGCTCCGGTTCCGCCGTGTGGCAGGGGTCCGCCGCGAGCGGGCAGCGAGGGGCGAAGGCGCAGCCCGGCGGGAGCGTGCCCGGGGCGGGCGGGGTGCCGCGCAGGGCGGGGAGCCGGCGGCCCGGGGGAGCGTGCTGCGGCAGGGACGCCAGCAGGCCCGCCGTGTAGGGGGCGCGGGGGCGGGCCAGCACCTCGTCCGCGGGGCCGAGTTCGGTGAGACGCCCGGCGTACATGACCAGCATCCGGTCCGCGTGGCCCGCCACGGCGTCCATGTCGTGGGTCACCAGGACCAGCGCGGCGCCGACCGCCTCCCGCTGCTCGGCGAGCAGCCGCAGCACCTGGTCGCGGCGCTCCTCGTCGAGGGCGGTGGTGGGCTCGTCGGCGACCACGAGGTCGGGTTCGTTGATCGTGGCCATGGCGATCACGGCGCGCTGCCGCATGCCGCCGGAGTACTCGTGCGGATACGCCCGCGCCCTGCGGGCCGCGTCCGGGATGCCGACGCGGTCCAGGGCGGCGACCGCCCGGGCCCGGGCCTCCTTGCGGGAGAGCCCGGCCACCGACCGTACGGCGGCGGCGAGTTGGTCGCCGACCGGGTGCACGGGGGAGAGGGCGGACAGGGCGTCCTGCGGAACGAGGGAGATACGGCGGCCGCGGTGGGCCGAGAGGTCCGGGGTGATCGTCCCGCCGGTGGTCGCGCCGCGCGGCGGCATGCCGAGGAGCGCGCGGGCCGTGAGGGACTTGCCCGCCCCCGACTCGCCGACGATCGCCAGGACTTCACGCGGCAGCACGTCGAAGGACAGGCCGCGCACGGCCTCGACCCCGTCGAAGGCGATCCGCAGCTCGCGCACCGACAGCAGTGGCTCAGACTCCAACGGGGGCCTCCTTCTTCTCGGCCTTGACCGGAACCGGCCTGGCTCGCCGTACGCTCCGGCCCTGGGTGAGTGCCGCGCCCGACACCGCGAGGCCCGCCAGCAGGGCCAGGGCCGCCGCCGGGGCGAGGGCCGCCCACGGGGCGCGTTCCACATAGGCCCGGGACTCCTCCAGCAGCAGGCCCCACTCGGGGGCGGGCGGCTGGGCGCCCAGGCCGAGGAAACCGAGGGAGGCCAGGGCCAGGGCGATGCCCGGCAGCCGCAGCAGGGCATGGCGGGCGACCGGGGCGGCCACGGACGGCAGGACATGCCGGGTGAGGATCCAGAACGGGCTCGCCCCGATGGCCCGTTGGGCGGTGAGGAACGCCGACGCCCGCACCTCCTGCACCAGGGCCGCCGCGTGCGCGGACAGGGCCGGCCAGGAGATCAGCGCGACCGCCAGGGCCGCCCCGCCGGTGCCCGGCCCGACGGCCGCCGCGACCAGGATGCCGACGATCACCGGGGGCAGCGCGTTGGCGATGTCCGAAGCGCCCGCCGCGACCCCCGGCGCGAAGCCCAGCACGAGCGCGATCAGCAGGCCCAGCAGACAGACCGCCGCCGCCGTGCCGACCGTCGATGCGGCCCCGTGACCGAGCCGGGCGAGCACATCGCGGCCGAGACCGTCGGTGCCGAACGGATGCGACCAGGAGGGCGCGGCGAGCCGGACGGTGGTGTCCACGGCGTACGGGTCACGCAGCAGGCCCCAGCCGATGGTGAGCAGCAGGACGGCGGCCAGTGCCACCGGGACCGCCGGGTGCGCGCGGACCGGGCGGGCCGGCGGCAGCGTCAGCCCGGCGTCCCGCAGCGCGGGCCCCAGCAGCCGGCGCCGTACGCCCGCCGCCAACGCGCCCGCGACCAGCCCGAGCAGCAGCAGTGCGAGGACCGAGCCCTGGAGCAGCGGCAGGTCCTGCGACCGGGCCGCGCCGAGGGCCGTACGGCCGATGCCCGGCACCGCGAACACCGTCTCCACGGCCACCGCGCCGCCCGTCAGGCCCACGGTGACCATCCCGAACTGCGGGACCAGCGGCGGCAGAACGCGCCGCAGCGCCGCCCCCGCGATCCGCGCCCGGCTCACCCCGGCGCCCCGCCACAGCTCCGCCCACCGCTCGTCGAGCACGGCGGGCAGCGCGTCCGCCACCAGCCGCCCGAGCAGCCCGCCCGCCGGGACACCGAGGGCGAGCGCGGGCAGCACCAGATACTCGGCGCTCTGCCAGCCGGACGTCGGCAGCCATCCGAGCCACACCCCGAACACCAGCAGCACCACGGTGGCCAGCAGAAACTCGGGTACGGCGGCCAGCATCGCGGCGAACGCCCCGGCCGAGCCGCGCCCGCGCACCAGCACCGGCGTCACCAGCGCGGCGGCCAGCAGCAACGCCACGCCGAGCGCCGCGCCCATCAGCCCCAGCGACACCTGGAGCCCGGCGGCCACGGAGGGCAGGACGTCGTGCCCCGACACCCACGAGGTGCCGAAGTCGCCGTGGAGCAGGTCGGCGGCCCACCGTCCGAGCAGCGACAGCGGGCCGGCGTCCAGGCCGAGGTCCCGGCGGATCGCGGCCAGGGCCTCCTCGGTCGCCTCCTGCTCGGCCGACCGGGCGCGCAGCACCGTGAGCGCCGGGTCGCGGCGGGAGAGCCAGGGCAGCAGGCCGACGACGGCCAGGACGGCGAGGAGGCCGAGGCAGCGGGTCAGTCCGGCCGTGTGCTTCGCGAGGGACCTCACTTGACGTAGGTGTCCGCGGTCACGAGTTCCCGCTCGCGCGGGTCGTGCGCGGCGTTCACGACCCCGGCGGCATCGCCCTGGATCACCCGCTCGTGGAGCATCGGAACGGCCGCGTCCGCGGCCAGGACGGCGGCCTCGGCCTCGACGACCGCCTTGCGGCGGGCATCGCCGACCCGGGTGTCGGTGGCCTTCTTCAGCGCCTTGTCGACCTCGGGGTCCGCGAAGTGCGAGAGGTTGAAGGTGCCCTTGGAGGCGAAGTCGCTGTAGAGGTACGCGGCCGGGTCGCCGGAGTCGAGGACGGTGGCGCGGGAGAGGACGAACGCGTCGAAGCGGCCCGCGAGCGCGTCGGACTCGATGTTCGCGTACTCGCGCACGTCCAGCTTCACCTTGAACCCGGCCCTCTGGAGCTGCTGTTGCAGCGCGGCGGCGACCTCGGGCATCTCGGAGCGGTCGGTGTACGTGCCGATGGTGACGGTCTCGCCGGACGGGTCACCGGGCTTGGCGCGCTCGACCGGCGTACGCAGCCCGGCGGCCCAGGGCAGGGCGGGCCCGAGCAGGCCCTCGGCGACATCGGCGCGGCCCTCGTACACGCCCTTCACGATCGACTCGGCGTCGATCGCCTCCCGGGCCGCCGCCCGGATCGCGGGATCCTCGAAGGCGCCCTGCTCCGTGTTGAGGTAAAGGGTGTTGGTGCGCGGCATCGGGACCTCGGTGACCAGGTCCTGGTCGAGGACGGCGGCCTGCGAGACGGGGATCGCCTCGACGATGTCCGCCTCACCGCTGCGCAGCGCCGCCGCGCGGGCGGTGCCGTCCGGGACGAACTTCACGTCGATGCCGGGGGATTCGGCCTTCCCGCCCCAGTAGCCGTCGTAGCGGTCGAGGGTGGCGGAGGAGGTGCCGTCGACCTTCGTCAGCTCGAAGGGCCCGGTGCCGGCGCCGACGGGGTCGACCGTCTTCCCCCGGTAGGCCTTCGCCGCCAGGATCGCCAGCTGCGGGGAGCTGAGCCGCTGCGGGACCAGGGGGTCCTCGGTGGCGGTGGTGACGGTGACCTTGTCGCCGTCCGCCTTCGCGGTGAGGTCCACGCCGTCGAGGATGCGGGGCTTGGGGGAGGCGGTGGCGGCCTTGGTGAGGGCCTGGACGACGGCCTCGGGGGTGAGTTTCGTGCCGTCGTGGAAGGTGACGCCCTGGCGGAGGGTGAAGGTCCAGCTCTTCCCGGACTGCCGCCACTCGGTGGCGAGCGCGGGCCGGGCGTCGCCCTCCGCGTCCAGCTTCACGAGTGTCTCGGCGGTCGACCAGCGCGACAGCTTGAACGCGTCGTCGGAGAGCGGGGAGAGGCCGGAGCGGGGTGGCTGGAGCATGGCGACGCGTATGCGTTTGCCCCCGGGCCCGGAGTCGTCCGTGGCCTGCTGGGTGCCGGTGAAGCAGCCGGTGAGCAGGACGGAGGCGGCGGTGAGGACGGTGAGGGGGGCGAGACGAGCGGGGACGCGCACGGGACACCTCGGTCAAGGCATGGTCAAAAGTTGAAGGTGCCACGACCGTAGCATGATGACAATCGTTTTCAGAAGGCGAGAGGTCAGGGAGCCGGACGGAAGTACTTCAGCAGTGCCCAGGCCGCGAGTTCGCGACCCGTGGCGTTGCCCACCTCGTCCGCCGTGCGGGTGTGGATCCCGCCCCAGACCCGGGCGTCGACGACGTCCCGCTCGTACTCGTGGGCGTAGCGGTAGTGGCGGGACGTACCGGTGGTGGTCGACCGGATGTGCAGGTCGACCCGGGAGGTGCCGAGGATCCCGGTCAGCATGCGCATCAGCGCGCCGCCCATGGTGGCGTGGCCGCTGAGGTAGTCGGGATGTGCCGGGGTGACGAGCAGAGGTTCCCAGTGCCGGTCCGCCCGGGTCGCCGGGTTGCCGTCGGTGTCCGCCTCCCGGATGGCGGTGACGGGCCGCCAGGTGCCGTAGTGGAGTTTGGCGTCCCAGGCGGCGACGACGGCGTCCACCTGGGAGGTGTTGGCTGCCGCGTACAGGCGTGCGGTCTCGGCGATGTCGAACCCGTGCCGGGTGGCGTGGTCGCCCAGAGCCCCTTGCAGGTCCAGGTTGGTGAAATACCGCGCGGTGTCCGTTTGTTCGGGGGTCCGGTGCGAGCCGGTCCGGCCTCCGTAGGCCGCCAGTTCGCTGAGGTCCTTCGCGTACCGGGCGGAGCGGAGCGCCGGCGGCGGCCCGGGGCGGAACTGGTGCGGGGAGTCCAGCAGCAGCGGCCGCAATCTGCCGATCCAGGCATTGCGGAAGGGCTCGTGACCGGGCGGGGTGGGGCGCCAGACGCCGGGGCGCGGACGTGCGGGAAACGGCACGGACGCGCCGCGGCCGTCATCGCGCCGGAGGTCGATGATGTGGTCGGCGGCGAGCTTCCCGAACGCGACGCCCTGGTCCTCGGCCTCGCCGTCGGGGATCTTCGCGAGGGTGCCGGTCAGGGCGGTGTCCAGCCGGGGCGCGGCCCCGGGGAAGGAGTGGCGCAGTACCCGGTGTGCCGCCGAGGCGGCAGCCGCCGCGGACGAGGCCGTACGAGGTGCCCGTCCGTCCCACTTGTACGGGGTGAAGCGCCCCTCGATACCGACGACGGCGTTGTAGACGGCGGTGGAGACATACGCCTCCCAGATGAACGACTCGGGCGGTACCGGGCGGGCCTCGGCCTCGATGGTGGCATCGGCCGTGCGCATCCACTCGATGACCGTCGATGCGCTCCGCTCGCCTTGCTCGGCCCCGTACGCCGCTCCCGCGGTACGGCCGGACCCGGCACTCGCGTGGGCGCCCGGCAGCGCGAGTGCGAGCACCCCGCAAGCCAGTCCCGCGGCCGCCGTTCGCTTCGCAGACCAGGCGCGTCGGTTCCGCACGTGAACTCCTCCCAGCCGATGGCACACCGGGAGATCCGTGACCGCGCGCGGCGCCCGACGGCACGGCGCCGTCCTGAAGATCGCCCCTTCGGGCGATGGGTCTCACCCAAAAGGCCCGATGACCCGATCGTGCGCGAGCCGGGCCCCCTTCAACGCCATGTGCAGCAGCAGCCGGTCCTCGCCGTCGTCCAGGTCCAGGCCGGTCAGCTTCTCGATGCGGGAGAGGCGGTAGTACAGGGTCTGACGGTGGATGCCCAGCTCGGCGGCGGCTCGGGCGGCCTGGCCGGCGCAGTCGAGGTAGATCTCGGCGGTACGGGCGAGTTCCCGGTGCACCGGGAAGAGCAGGGCGTGCACGGCCGGGTCGTGGGCCAGGTCCGGCGGCAGCGCGGTGAGCAGCCGGAACGGCCCGATCTCCGCCCACTGTGCGACCGGTCCCAGCCGGGCCTCGGCCAGCGCCGCCCTCGCCGCGGCGGACGCTTCCCACCAGGCGGTGCCCAGCTCCGCGAGGCCGGAGCGGGGGGTGGCGAGGCCGGCGGCGGGGCCGGCAGGTCCGCGGGCGGAGGTACCTGCTTGACGGGACCCGGACCCGGACCCGGACCCTGCGGAGGAGGCGCTGCCGCCCACCCGCTCCAGCAGCCGTGCCGCTGCTGTCGTCGCCGGAGTCAGTACGTCCGTCGAGCGCAGACGGATCAGCAGGGCCACGCACTGGGCCGACGCCCCCCACGGCAGCGTGCACAGGGCTGTCGCGCCCGGCATCGTACGGACCGAGGGGGCGTCGTCGGGGTCGGCCGACGGCCAGGGGGCCACGCAGATCACCGTGTGCAGACCGTCGGCGCGGGAGCCGAGGGCGGTGCGGAGCTCCGCTATGGCCATCTCCCGCTGCCAGTCGCGTTCCGCGGTGAGGACGGCTCGCAGCTCACGGCTCAGGTCGGCACCGTGCTGGGCCTCGTCCGCGAGCAGCGCCCCGATCCGGGTCGTGACCTCCATGGCGGCGGAGAGCCGGCGTTCGCTCGGGCCGGGATCGTCGTCCAGGAGCCAGACATAGCCGTGGACCACGCCCCGGTGGCGGACCGGGAGACAGATCCGCCCCCGGTTGACCCCCGCCTCCGGCGTCGGCGGGATACGCACGGGGCCGGTCGCACGCGTGATGCCGAAGCCCTCGAACCAGGCCCGGACGGCCGCGGTCGAACGGCGGGTGAGGATCGAACGGGTGCGCACCGGATCCAGGGCCGACGGATCGAGGTCGCCCTCGCTGTCGTAGGCCCCGAAGGTGATCAGCTCGAAGTCCCGGTTCTCCAGCGTGGCGGGCGCGCCGAGCAGCTCCGAGATCTCGTCGACCAGCTCCTCGTAGTCGCCCCGGTGTTCCGACGTCATGCGGGCATTGTCCCCCACCACCCACGACCCTTCATACATCTGTCTGAGATCTGCGGCACGAATGCGTGACAGCTGTCGATGGCCGACGATCGAAGGGATCCTTAGGTTTCACGGTGGTTCTCCGCGCCGTACCCGAAGCGTCATCCGCCCGGGTCCGGCTATCCGTTGGTTGTGCTTGGAGGTGCCCCGTGCTGGGTCCCGTGATTCTCGCCGCGTCTCGCAGCGACCGGATGCGACGCCTGATCTCGGCGGCCCCGGTGACCAAGCAGGTCGTCGACCGCTTCATCCCGGGCGAAGGCGTCGACGACATCGTCCCGGTGGTCCGGGACCTCGCCGACCGGGGTCTCGAGCTGACGATGGACGTCGTCGGCGAGGACATCACCAATCCCGCGCAGGCCGCCGCCGCCCGGGACGCCTACCTGGAGCTGATCGACCGCCTCAAGCCGCTGGAGCTCGGCACCCGCGCCGAGATGTCGGTGAAGCTGTCGATGTTCGGGCAAGCGCTGGAAGACGGCCACGAGCTGGCCCTGAAGAACGTCCGCCCGGTCGTCGAGGCCGCCGCCGAGATCGGCACCACGGTCACTCTGGACGCAGAGGACCACACCACGCTCGACTCGATGTTCGCCATCCACGAAGAGCTGCGGAAGGACTTCCCTCAGACCGGCTGCGTCATCCAGGCCTACCTCTTCCGCACCGAGGCCGACGCCCGCCGCCTCGCCGCGAACGGCAGCCGGGTACGCCTGGTCAAGGGCGCGTACAAGGAGCCCGCCTCGGTCGCGTACCAGGACAGGCACGAGATCGATCGGGCCTACGTACGGATTCTCGGTACGTTGATGGAAGGGACGGGGTACCCGATGATCGGGTCCCATGACCCGCGCCTGATCGCGATCGGCCAGGAGCTGGCCCACCGCGCCGGGCGCAAGCTGGACGAGTACGAGTTCCAGATGCTCTACGGCATCCGCGGCGACGAGCAGTCGCGCCTCGCCGCCGAGGGCCACCGCATGCGCGTCTACACCGCCTACGGCACCGACTGGTACGGCTACTTCATGCGCCGGCTCGCCGAGAAACCGGCCAACCTGCGGTTCTTCGCACGATCGATGCTCACCAAGGGCTGACCGCCACACCGCTCAGTAAGGAGTTAGGGAAAACATGGACGCTGTGACCCAGGTCCCCACCCCCGTCAACGAGCCGGTGCACGGCTACGCCCCCGGCTCGCCCGAGCGTGCCCGGCTCGAGGCCAGGCTGAAGGAGCTGGCCGACAACCCCGTCGACCTGCCCTGCACCATCGGCGGCGAGAAGCGGATGGGCGGCGGCGAGGCCTTCCAGGTCGTCCAGCCGCACAACCACCAGGCCGTGCTGGGCACGTACCGCAACGCCACGCAAGCGGACGCCCAGGACGCCATCGACGCGGCCCTGGCCGCCGCGCCCGCCTGGCGTGCCCTGTCCTTCGACGACCGCGCGGCGATCATCCTGCGCGCCGCCGAGCTGCTGTCAGGACCCTGGCGCGAGACGCTCGCCGCCTCCACCATGCTCGGCCAGTCCAAGACCGCCCAGCAGGCCGAGATCGACACGCCCTGTGAACTGATCGACTTCTGGCGCTTCAACGTCTCCTACGCCCGCAATCTGCTCGCCGAGCAGCCTCCGGCGAACTCCACGGGCGTGTGGAACCGTCTGGACCACCGCCCGCTGGAGGGCTTCGTCTACGCGGTGACGCCCTTCAACTTCACCGCCATCGCGGGCAACCTTCCGACGGCCCCCGCCCTGATGGGCAACGTCGTCGTCTGGAAGCCGTCCCCGACGCAGACCCACGCCGCCGTGCTGCTCATGCAGCTCCTGGAGGAGGCCGGTCTGCCCAAGGGCGTCATCAACCTCGTCACCGGCGACGGCATCGAGGTCTCCAAGGTCGCCCTGGAGCACCGCGACCTCGCCGGCATCCACTTCACCGGCTCGACCCCCACCTTCCAGTACCTGTGGAAGACGGTCGGCAACAACATCGAGAAGTACCGCACCTACCCGCGGCTGGTCGGCGAGACCGGCGGCAAGGACTTCCTCGTCGCCCACCCGTCGGCCGACCCGGCGATCCTGAAGACGGCGTTCACCCGGGGTGCCTTCGAGTTCCAGGGCCAGAAGTGCAGCGCCACCTCCCGGGCGTACATCCCGGCCTCGATCTGGAACTCCGGTTTCAAGGAGGAGCTCGCCGCCGAGGTCGACGGCATCAAGATGGGCGATGTCACCGACCTGTCGAACTTCATCGGCGCCGTCATCGACGAGCGTGCCTTCGCCAAGAACAAGGCCGCCATCGACCGCGCCAAGGAGGACGCCTCCTGCACGATCGTCGCGGGCGGCACCTACGACGACTCCGAGGGCTATTTCGTCCGCCCGACCGTCATCGAGTGCAATGACCCGGAGAACGAGGTCTTCCGCACCGAGTACTTCGGCCCGATCATCGCCGTGCACGTCTACGAGGACGACAAGTACGACGAGATGCTGACCCAGATGGAGTCCGTCTCCGACTATGCCCTGACCGGCTCGGTCATCGCGAACGACCGTGCGGCGGCGGCCTACACGGCCGACAAACTCCGCTACGCGGCCGGCAACTTCTACATCAACGACAAGTCGACCGGTGCCGTGGTCGGCCAGCAGCCCTTCGGCGGCGGCCGTGCCTCCGGCACCAACGACAAGGCCGGCGCCCCGCAGAACCTGATGCGCTGGACCCTGACCCGCGCCATCAAGGAGACGCTGGTCCCGCCGACCGACTACACCTACCCGCACATGGGCTGAGGCCCCGCGGAACCGACGGGCCGGGTCCCCAGGACCCGGCCCGTCGGCGTCTTCCGGGCGGTGCGTAAACCGGTCGAGAAGCGCCCGGCCCCTTCACATACTGGGCGGATGACCATCCGCGTACGCACCGCCCACACCGCCGACCTCGCCCCCGCCGACCTCGACGCCGTACGGGCCCTTCTGGACGCCGCCTTCGACGGCGACTTCGGCGACGAGGACTGGGACCACGGCCTCGGCGGCATGCACGCCCTCGTGCACGACGACTCCGGGCTCGCCGCGCACGGGGCGGTCGTGATGCGCCGGGTGCGGCACCGCGGACGGTGGCTGCGCGCCGGGTACGTCGAGAACGTCGCCGTCCGCTCCGACGCCCGCCGCGGCGGCCTCGGCGGGCAGGTCATGGGCGAGCTGGAACGCGTCGTCGAGCGTGCCTACGACCTCGGCGCCCTGTCCGCCAGTGCGGACGGCGCCCGGCTCTACACCTCCCGCGGCTGGCGGCTGTGGCGCGGTGAGGTGCACGCCCTCAGCCCGGCGGAGGGCGTCGTCCGCCTGCCGGACGAAGAGGACAGCACGTATGTCCGGCCGGCCCTCGCCGGTGCGCTCGACCCCGCGCACGCACTGCTCTTCGACTGGCGCGACGGCGATGTGCTCTAGGGATCACCGCAGCTCAGCGCGGTGTGACCCAGTCCACCGTCTCAGATAGTAGGAAGTCCGAGTAATTGTGGAGACAGACGCTCCGGCCTCCCTTAGTTTTGTAGGAGCCGAACGTCTCGCTCGACCAAGCGAATGGCGGTCGTGAGCCGGGCCCCGTGCAGGCAACCCCTGCGGCACCGCTCCCCGCCCCACCCGGCGTCTCGTAACCCTCCCTTGCACTCCGTGCTGTCGAAGGAGTCGATTTCCCATGGCCGAGACGACCGTCCGCCGCCGAGTCCGTCACGCTTCCCGTACGAGCGAGTCCGACCGCAAGAACGCCGCCGCCGCGCTCCAGCGCGCCCTCGACCGCAGGGACAACGGCGGATCCACCGGCCACTGAGCCGCCCCCCGACCGGGAGCCGCCCGACGGGGCGCGGTGCGGGGCCTCACGCCCCGCGCCGCACCTCGAAGTGGTCGATCCGCTCCCCGCTCGACGCCAGCGCCGACACCTTCAGCTTCGGCGCGGCGCCGCTCTCCGCCTCCACGGAGAGGAACGAGAACCCGCGGTAGCGCACCCGCGACCATTCCACCGACTCAGCCTTCGTGTCCTGGGACTTGGTCCACCGGAACGTGGCGACCGCGTCATGGTCGGCGGTGTTTCCCTCGTAGCTCTCCTTCACGCCGTCAGGGAAGCCGTACAGCTCCTTGCCGCCGCCGCCCGCGGTGACGTACACGATCCCGTCCCGCCTGGGATCCGTCGTCCCGCCGACCGGCACCGGCCTGCCCACCTCGCCGTTCTTGATCGCGTCGGTCCGCTCGTAGACGTGGTTGTGCCCGTTGATCACCAGGTCCACCTCGTGCTGGGCGAACAGCGGCAGCCACTCGGCGCGCACCCCGCCGTCGGAGGCGTGCGTGGACGTCGAGTACGCGCAGTGGTGGAAGTAGACGACGATGAAGTCGACGTCCTTCGCGGCCCGCAGCTCGCCGAGCTTCTTCTCCAGCCACCTCGTCTGCCTCCCCTCCGTGTAGCCGAAGTTGGCGGGGATCTCGTACGACACGTCGTTCGCGTCCAGCGCGACCACGCCGACATTGCCGTAGGTGAAGGCGTACACGCCCGGTGCCGTACGCGCGTCGAAACCGCTGTCCGGCAGGGAGAAGCGGGCGAGCTGTCCGCCGTAGCCGTCCGGCGAGTACCAGGCCTCCATGTCGTGGTTGCCGGTCGTCACCATCCACGGCACCGACTTGGCGACTGGCTCGGTCTGCTTGAGGAACCGGTCCCACTGCCCGGCGTCGAAGACGTCCGACTCCTTGCCCTTGCCGGTCGGGTCGGCGTAGCAGATGTCGCCGGCGTGCAGATGGAAGGCGGGGCTCTGGCGCAGCAGCAGACGGTCGTTGAGGGCCGCCTCCTCGCCGACGCCCTGGTCGCCGAACGCGGTGAACACGAACCGCTCCGGCGGCCTCGCGGGTGCCGTGCGGAAGGACGCGATGGTCGAGCGGTGCCCGGGGGACGCGGGGTCGAAGCCCTCGTGGCCGACGCCGTAGTAGTACGTCGTGTCCGGGCGCAGGCCGTCCAGCGCCGCGTGCAGGTAGTACTGCTCGACCGCCGCGCGTACGCCCTTCAGCTCCGGGGTGCGCAGATCGCGCAGCTCCGCCTCCACCTTGCGGCCGAGGTCGTCGGGGCGCGGGCCGACCCGGAGGTACGGCTTCTTCACCGCGAGCGGCACCTGCCAGGAGATCCGCATCTGGGTCTTCGGGTCGGCGCCGAAGGCGAGATGGCGGCCGAACGGGGTGATGAAGGAGCCGGGCGCCTTCGACGTGCTCGGCGACGGGTCCCTGGTCGCCGTGGCGCCCCCGGAGCCGGAGCCGGAGCCCGAACAGCCGGTCAGCAGCCCGCTCGCCACCGCGCCGGCCGTCACCAGCGTGCGCCGCCGCGACAGGCGCGTCCGCAGATACTCGTGCTGTTCCGCCATGCTCATCCGGTCCGCGAGCCGCCTGGGAATGCCGAAGTCGGGAGTCTCCATGAGGGTCAATTTCCCAGCAAGGCCCAACACCGGTCTGACATACGGGTGAACGAGGGGCGACGTGTCCGTATCGCGGACACTGCGTGTCATCCCATGGGACGAGGAGTAGGGTGCCCGCATGTCTCGCAGCATCAATCTCGCAGTGATCCCCGGTGACGGAATCGGCCAGGAGGTCGTGACCGAAGGGCTGAAGGTCCTCTCCGCCGTCCTTCCGCAGGATGTGAAGCTGGAGACCAAGGAGTACGACTTCGGCGCCCGGCGCTACCACGCCACCGGTGAGACCCTCACCGACGCCGACCTCGACGCCCTGAAGAAGCACGACGCCATCCTCCTCGGCGCGATCGGCGACCCGAGCGTGCCGTCCGGCGTCCTGGAGCGCGGCTTCCTGCTCAAGCTCCGCTTCGCCTTCGACCACCACGTCAACCTGCGTCCGTCGAAGCTGCTCCCGGGTGTCGCCACCCCGCTGGCCGGCGAGCCGGAGATCGACTTCGTCGTGGTCCGCGAGGGCACCGAGGGCCCGTACACCGGCAACGGCGGCACGATCCGCAAGGGCACCGAGCACGAGGTCGCCACCGAGGTCTCGGTGAACACGGCCTTCGGTGTCGAGCGCGTGGTCCGCGACGCCTTCGCCCGTGCCCAGGCCCGCCCGCGCAAGAAGCTGGCGCTGATCCACAAGAACAACGTGCTGACCTTCGCGGGTCACCTGTGGACGAACATCTTCAACAAGGTGGCCGAGGAGTTCCCCGAGGTCACCACCGAGTACATGCACGTGGACGCGGCGACGATCTACCTCGTCACGCAGCCCGAGCGCTTCGACGTCATCGTCACGGACAACCTCTTCGGCGACATCGTCACCGACCTCGCCGCGGCCGTCTCCGGCGGCATCGGCGTGGCGGCCTCCGGCAACATCAACCCGTCCGGAGACTTCCCGTCCATGTTCGAGCCCGTGCACGGCTCGGCCCCGGACATCGCAGGCCAGGGCAAGGCCGACCCGACCGCCACGGTGCTGTCCGTCGCCCTGCTCCTGCGCCACCTCGGCCACGAGGCCGAGGCCGACCGTATCGACGAGGCGGTCGCCGCCGACCTTTCCGAGCGGAAGGGCAAGCCCGCCCGCTCCACCACGGAGATCGGCGACGCGCTCGCCGTACGAGTAGCGGGCTGACCCGCCGCTGCTTTTCACGAAGCCGCCGGGTCGCATCCGCACCCGGCGGCTTTCGCATGTTCCCCGCCGGGTGCCACCATCGACCACCGGGTCGCAACACCCCGTTCCTTCCTCCGCCGCCCACGGGCGATAATCGAACGCGAGGCCGCGGAATGAGGGAATGCTCGGACGTCCTAGCACTGGTCACATTCAGAGCAGTACCGAGCGCGGCCCGTCACTACAACCGGTGAAGGACATCAACCCATGACGACGCCCACGATCGAGCTCAAGCCCTCCGCCAACCCGCTCTCCGCCGCAGAACGCGAGGCGATCCTGGCCAACCCCGGGTTCGGCCGCCACTTCACCGACCACATGGTGACGATCAAGTGGACGGAAGGCCGCGGCTGGCACGACGGACAGCTCGTGCCGTACGCGCCGATCTCCCTCGACCCCGCCACCACGGTGCTGCACTACGCGCAGGAGATCTTCGAGGGCCTGAAGGCCTACCGTCGCCCCGACGGCTCGGTCGCCACGTTCCGCCCGGAGAAGAACGCCGAGCGCTTCCAGCGGTCCGCGCGCCGGCTCGCGATGCCCGAGCTGCCGGTCGAGACGTTCATCGAGGCGTGCGACGCGCTGGTGAGGCAGGACAAGGCGTGGGTCCCGGCGCACGGTGGCGAGGAGTCCCTGTACCTCCGTCCGTTCATGATCGCGACCGAGGTCGGGCTGGGTGTGAAGCCGGCCAACGAGTACCTGTTCCTGGTGATCGCCTCCCCGGCCGGCGCGTACTTCCCGGGCGGCGTGAAGCCGGTCTCCATCTGGGTCTCCGAGGACCGCGTCCGTGCCGTCCCCGGCGGTATGGGCGACGCGAAGACCGGCGGCAACTACGCGGCGTCCCTGCTCGCTCAGGCCGAGGCCGCGACGAAGGGGTGCGACCAGGTCTGCTACCTCGACGCCGTCGAGCACACGTGGGTCGAGGAGCTGGGCGGGATGAACCTGTACTTCGTGTACGGAGACAGGATCGTCACGCCGTCGTTGACCGGGTCGATCCTGGAGGGCGTCACCCGTGACTCGCTGCTCGCCGTCGCCCGTGACCTCGGGTACGAGGCCGAGGAAGGGCGGGTGTCCGTCGAGCAGTGGCAGCGGGACTCGGAGAACGGGTCGCTCACCGAGGTGTTCGCCTGCGGTACGGCCGCTGTGATCACGCCGGTCGGTACGGTGAAGCGGGCCGGGGTGGAGTGGAAGCAGAGTGGGGGAGAGCCGGGGGAGGTCACGCTCCGGCTCCGCCAGGCGCTGCTGGACATCCAGCGGGGTACGGCTCCCGACACGCACGGTTGGATGCACCCGCTGGGCTGAGTGGCCCTGGCCCCCGGGGGCTCCGCCCCCGGACCCCCGGCCTATGCCCACCCACCACCCGAAGCGGTTGGGCTGGAAGCACGACTTCCCTCACCGACCCCGGGTTCCAGACGCACGGAACCCGGGGCCGACAGCGCGTACGCCACCCCGCCCACCAGACCCGACAGCACGAAGCTGCAGTCCACCCCGCCGGTCAGTGACAGCAGCGGGCCCTCGTACGACGGGAGGGACACCGCGAGGACGCCGACGGTCGCTCCGGCGGCCCAGGAGAGTGTCGCCGGGACGTTCCAGCCGGCGCGGTACCAGTAGACGCCGCCTCGGGCGCGGCGGTTGAACACCTGGAGGGCCTCCGCGTCGTACACCCCGCCGCAGCGGGCGAAGCCGATGAGGGTGATGACCGCCCAGGGCGTGCCGATCGCCGTCAGCAGCAGCACGAAGGACGTCATCGCGTTCTGCGCGGTCGAGTAGTAGTGCCCGGCGAAGACACAGGCCGTGGCCACGACGGCGACCGTGTACGTGGCCGTGGCGCGGGAGGCGCGCGGCAGGATCGCGTCCAGGTCGAGGCCCATCGAGTACAGCATCAGGCCCGCGTTGCCGACCGAGCCGGCGGAGGCCGCGAGGAGGAGCGGGACGAGGTACCAGGCCGGGGCGGCGGAGACCAGCGGGCCCGCGTAGTCGAGGGCCGCCCCGGCCGCGTACGCCGTGAAGGTGCCGAACAACTGCGGCACCAGCAGGCCCAGCATCAGCCCCAGCCAGGTCGCGTGCAGCACCCGGCGTGAGGAGTGGCGGGCCGGGGAGATGTAGCGGGTGTAGTCGCCGAGCAGCGTGATGAACGCGATCGGCCCGGACAGTCCGGCCGCCACGGCCGCGAGCAGCCAGGTCGGCCAGAACCCGCCCAGCAGATAGCCGCCGGCCTCCGGCAGCGCCGCGGTGGTGAAGCCGGGGGCGTAGGCAGCCACGCCGAGCGCCAGCAGGGCCGTCATGGCGAACGCCAGCACCCGGGACATCGCGAGCAGCACCCGGTAGCCGTAGACCGCGCCCGCGACGGTCGCCGCGGCGAGCAGGCCGTAGACGACCGCGTACGACGTCCCGCCCTGCGGCAGTCCGGCCAGCCGGCCGAGCACGCCCACCATCACGTCCCCGCCGATCCACACGGTCAGCGCGGTGTAGCCGAGGGCCAGCAGCAGCCCGACCACCGAGCCGACCAGCCGGCCGCGCACCCCGAACTGGGCGCCGGAGGAGGTCGACAAATTGGTGCCCGTGCGCAGCGAGACCAGTGCCAGCGGAGCCGTGAACACCACGCCCGCCACCGTGCCCGCGAGGACCGCGCTGACCGAGCCCCACCAGTCCAGCCCGAAGGACGGCGGCAGCCAGCCGAAGACGATCACGCCCAGGCAGAGGTTGGAGCCGAGCAGGATCGACACGAGGTCGCGCGGCCCGCTGGTGCGCTCCTCCTCGGGGATGGTGTCGACTCCGCGCTGTTCGATCGGCATGCTGGTCTCCCTTGGTTAGAGCGACGTTCAATGTGATGTGTGCGTCGCCTCACCGTCAACCTTTCGGCCAAGGGAATTTAATGTTTAGAGTGATGCTCTAAATGGAGGGAGTGACATGCGGCTGACCCCGACCGAACGCGACCGGCTGCTGCTCTTCGGCGCCGCCGAGCTCGCCCGCGCCCGCAGGGCCAGGGGGCTGAGGCTCAACGTCCCCGAGGCGACCGCGCTCATCGCCGACACGGTGTGCGAGGCCGCTCGGGACGGCAAGCGGCTCGCCGAGGCCGTCGAGGCCGCACGGTCCGTGCTCGGGCCCGACGACGTGCTGCCCGGGGTGGCCGACGTCGTCACCGAGGTGCACGTCGAGGCGGTCTTCGACGACGGCTCACGGCTCGCGGTCGTCTCCGGCCCCATCGGCGGCGGATCGGGGCCGGCCGCCCCGGGCGCGCTGCTGCCGGGACCCGAGCACGCCGAGCCCGGACCGGCCGAGCGGCTGACGGTCACCAACACCGCGACCGTGCCCGTCTCCGTCACCTCCCACTTCCACTTCTTCGAGGCGAACCCGCGGCTCGACTTCGCACGGGAGCGGGCCTACGGGATGCGACTCGCCGTGCCGGCCGGGTCGACCGTGCGGTTCGGGCCGGGGGAGAGCGTCGAGGTCGGGCTGGTGCCCATGGGGGGCGACCGGATCGCGATCGGGTTCGCCGGTCTGGTCGACGGAGCCCTGGACGTGCCCGGCGCCCGCGAGGAGGCACTGCGCCGCGCCGCCGCCTGCGGCTATCTCGGCGTACCGGACACAGCTGATCAGGAGGCCGAGCGATGAGCCGCCCAGGAGTACACCCTGCCGAGGCCCGCCGCCTCACCCCGTACGAGTACGCCGCCACCCACGGCCCGCGTGCCGGCGACCGGATCCGGCTGGGCGACTCCGGCCTCACCGTCGAGGTCGAGTCCGACTCCCAGCGCTACGGCGACGAATTCCTCGCCGGATTCGGCAAGACCGCCCGCGACGGGCTGCATCTCAAGGCCGCCGCCGTCCGGGAGACCTGTGACGTCGTCGTCAGCAACGTCGTCGTGATCGACGCCGTCCAGGGCATCCGGAAGGTGTCCATCGGCATCCGCGAGGGCCGGATCTGCTCGATCGGCCGGGCCGGGAACCCCAACACCCTCGACGGGGTCGACGTCGTCGTCGGCACCGGCACGTCGATCGTCTCCGGCGAGGGCCTCATCGCCACGGCCGGGTCCGTCGACACCCACGTCCACCTGCTGTCGCCGCGCGTCATGGAGGCCTCGCTCGCCGCCGGCGTGACCACGATCATCGGGCAGGAGTTCGGGCCCGTGTGGGGCGTCGGCGTCAACTCGCCCTGGGCGCTGCGGCACGCGTTCAACGCGTTCGACGCCTGGCCGGTCAACATCGGCTTCCTGGGCCGGGGTTCGTCGTCCCACGCGGCCCCGCTGGAGGAGGCCCTGGCCGAGGGCGGTGCCTCCGGTTTCAAGGTGCACGAGGACATGGGCGCCCACACCCGCGCCCTGGACACCGCCCTGCGCGTCGCCGAGGAGCACGACGTCCAAGTCGCCCTGCACAGCGACGGGTTGAACGAGTGCCTCTCCGTCGAGGACACCCTCAAGGTGCTGGAGGGCCGGACCATCCACGCCTTCCACATCGAGGGCTGCGGCGGCGGGCACGTCCCCAACGTCCTGAAGATGGCGGGCGTGCCGAACGTCATCGGCTCCTCCACCAACCCGACCCTGCCCTTCGGCCGGGACGCCGTCGCCGAGCACTACGGGATGATCGTCTCCGTCCACGACCTCAAGACCGACCTGCCCGGTGACGCCGCCATGGCCCGCGACCGCATCCGCGCCGGCACCATGGGCGCCGAGGACGTCCTGCACGACCTGGGCGCGATCGGCATCACCTCGTCGGACGCGCAGGGCATGGGACGCGCGGGCGAGACGGTCCGCCGTACCTTCGCCATGGCCGGGAAGATGAAGTCCGAGTTCGGCGCCCCGGAGGACCACGACAACGAACGCGTCCTGCGCTACATGGCCAAGCTCACCATCAACCCGGCCCTCGCCCACGGCCTGGCGCACGAGGTGGGGTCGCTGGAGGTCGGCAAGCTCGCCGACATCGTGCTGTGGCGCCCGGAGTACTTCGGCGCCAAGCCGCAGCTGGTGCTGAAGTCCGGCTTCCCGGCGTACGGCGTGACAGGCGACCCGAACGCGGCGACCGACACCTGCGAACCCCTGGTGCTGGGGCCGCAGTTCGGCGCGCACGGAGCGACACCGGCCGACATCTCGGTGGCGTTCGTGGCGCAGGCCGCCGTGGACCAGGGGCATGACGCGATGCCGACCCGCCGCCGCAGGGTAGCCGTGCGCGGCACACGCGGGATCGGGCCTGCCGACCTGCGCCGCAACTCCCGTACCGGAGCGGTCGACGTCGACCAGCGCACCGGTCTGGTCACCCTCGACGGCGAGCCGCTGCGCTCCGAGCCGGCCGAGTCCGTCTCCCTCAACCGCCTCTACTTCCTCTAAGGATCACCGATGTCCGCAGCCGCCGACGGCTTCCGCATGCCCGCCGAGTGGGCCCCGCACGAGCGCACCTGGATGGCCTGGCCGGGCCCCAACCCGACCTTCGACGCCCCCGACGACCTCGCGGCCGCGCGGATCGCCTGGGCGTCCGTAGCCCGTGCGGTCCGCCGCTTCGAGCCGGTGACCGTGATGTGCGGCCCCGGGCAGTCGGCCGAGGCCCGCACCCTGCTCGGCGACGGCATCGAGACGGTCGAACGGGACCTCGACGACGCCTGGATGCGTGACATCGGCCCGACCTTCCTGACCGACGGGAGGGGCGGACTGGCCGCCGTCGACTGGACGTTCAACGGCTGGGGCGCCCAGGAGTGGGCCCGCTGGGAGCACGACGCGAAGATCGCCGCGCATGTCGCGGACCTCGCCGGGGCACGGACGTACGCCTCGCGGCTCGTCAACGAGGGCGGGGCGATCCATGTGGACGGCGAGGGCACCGTCCTGCTGACGGAGACGGTCCAGCTCGGGCCGGAGCGCAACCCGGACTGGCCGCGGGAGCAGGTCGAGGAGGAGATCCACGCCCAGCTCGGCACCCGGAAGGCGATCTGGCTGCCGCGCGGACTGACCGGCGACTACCCGCCCCACGGTTTCGGCACCCTCGGCCACGTCGACATCGTCGCGGCCTTCGCCCGCCCCGGAGTCGTCGTGGCGCACTCCCAGCCCGACCCCGCACACCCCGACCACGAGGTGACCAAGGAGGTCATCGGCCTGCTGAAGTCCCGGACGGACGCACGCGGCCGCCGCCTGGAGGTCGTGGAGGTCCCCGCACCGACCGTCCTGGAGGCCGATGGCCACTGGGCCGACTACTCCTACATCAACCACTACCTCTGCAACGGCGGTGTGGTCCTGTGCGGCTTCGACGACCCCCGCGACGAACTCGCGGCCGGCATCTTCCGCCGGCTCTTCCCCGAGCGGACCGTGACACTGGTGGACGCCCGTACGATCTTCGCTGGTGGTGGAGGCATCCACTGCATCACACAGCAGCAGCCGAAGATCTAGAACCCGGGAGCCGCAGATGGCCGGTGGGCGCAGGCAGGCGCCGCCCCGCGAGGACGTGCTCGCCGCCGCCATGGAGATGATCGCCGAGCGCGGTCTGGAGAAGCTCACCATGGCGGCGCTCGGCCGCGAGGTCGGGATGAGCAGCGGCCACCTGCTCTACTACTTCGGCTCCAAGGACGAACTGCTGCTGCGCACCCTGGAGTGGAGCGAGGGGCGGCTGGGCGCCGAGCGCGGACGGCTGCTGACGCGTTCCGCCACCGCCCGCGAACGCCTCGACGCCTACGTCGACCTCTACGTCCCCGACGGTCACCGCGACCCGCACTGGACGCTGTGGCTGGAGGTCTGGAACCGCTCGCAGACCGCTGCCGTCGACGCAGTCGCCCGCGACCGGCAGGCCGCCATCGAGGGCGTCTGGCACCGCGATCTGGTCGCCCTGCTCGCCGAGGGCATCTCGCGGGGTGAGTTCCGCCGCGTCGATCCCGACCGCTTCGCCGCCCGCCTGCGGTCGCTGCTGGACGGCTTCGCCATCCACGTGGCCATCGGCCTGCGCGGCACCGACCGGGCACAAGTCCTCCAGCACGTGCGGGAGTTCCTCGAGGACAGCCTCCTCGCGGACACCTGAACGCCCGCCCGCGTTGTACTCAATTCGGCGGATTGACCCCCTGACCGGTGGTGATGTTGGCTCTGGTGGAGCCCTCGGCGCGGGGCCGGGGGAGAAGCGTCCACGGGGCCACGGGGGCACGGGGATGCGGGACCACAGGGGGAAACAGCACATGACCAGCATCAGGAGGGCCACGTCCGTCGCGCTCGGAGTGGCCCTGGCCGTCACGGTCGGCACCGCCGCCGCGCTGCCCGCGACCGCCGCGCCGGCGCCGGTGCCGCGGACCGAGAAGGCGAGCGTCGCCCCGGACGGCAGCGACGGCGACGCCTCCTCCGGCGGGCCGAGCCTGAGCGCCGACGGACGCCATCTGGCCTTCGTCTCCCGCGCCGGCAACCTCGTCGCCGGTGACACGGACGGCCTCGCCGACGCCTTCGTGCGCGACCTCGAGACCGGCACGACCCGGCCGGCCGGCGACGGCGTGAACGGATCCGTCGACGACGTCGCCCTGAGCGGCAACGGCCGGTACCTGGCCTTCGCCGCCACGAGCGACGGCCGCAGCCACATCTGGGTCAGGGACCTGAAGACCGGCACCCTCCAGCGCATCGCGGACGACGTCGACACCGGCTACGACACCGGCAGGCAGCCCGCCATCAGCGCCGACGGCCGCTACGTCGCCTTCGTCGCCCAGCGATCGGAGTTCACGCAGGGCGACGACGTCCGGGGGCGCGTCTACCGCGTCGACCGCACCAGCGGCGAGGCCGTCCGCATCAGCCAGGTGCCCGCCGCGACCGACCGGAAGACCGCCGCCACCAACCCGTCCATCAGCGCCGACGGCAGCCGCGTCGGCTACCAGTTCTTCGTCCCGCACCCCTCCTCGGGCGACTGGAGCGACGCCTGGGTCCGTGATGTGCCGAGCGGGAAGCTGTTCCACGCCGACCTGGCGCCGGAGGGCCTGAAGTCCGACGGGCAGACCGAGTTCCCGCAGATCAGCGCCGACGGCCGGTACGCGGTCTTCAACTCGCTCGACTCGCAGCTGACCCCGGGCGACACCAACAAGGGGCACAACGTCTTCGTCCGCGACCTCAAGACCGGGGACCTGCGCCGGATCGACGCCGCCGACCCGGCCGCCTTCACCGCGTTTCCGCGGCTCGGCACCGACAGCCGGTACCTCGCCTTCGTCTCGGCCGACCCGGGCGACCCGGACCGTACGACGCGCGCCTACGTCCGTGACCTGCGCACCGGGCGCACGGTCCTGGCCAGCCCGGACGCCGAGGGCGGCCCGAACGACCAGAGCGTGTCCGCGCCGGTGATCGACCGGAACGGCCGCACGGCCGCCTTCAGCAGCTCCTCGCCCGACCTGGTGCCCGGCGACACGTACGACACCTCGCACGTCTTCGTGCGCCGTATCAGGTGACCGACCGCATCCTGAGACAACCGTGAGCGAGGCACGGGGGCTGTGCCAGACTGCCCCCGTGCTCTCGTTCGCCATGATTATTGGCAGCAGGCGCGCCGGTCCGCAGTGACCGCCACGTACGACCAGGTACGGGCGGACACCGTCGTCCTCGACCCGCGCGCAGACCTCTCGCACCCGCGAGAGGTTTTTCGCTTTTCTGGCCCACCCGAAGCCAGGAGCGAGAGCGCGAGGGAGTATGTGGGGGCGGTGGAGCCGGTCATTCCGGTACGACCGAGATCCAATCCTCAGGAGCCTTGAGACCATGACCGCAACCAGCGAGCTCGACGATTCCTTCCACGTCTTCGACACCACCCTGCGCGACGGCGCCCAGCGGGAGGGCATCAACCTCACCGTCGCCGACAAGCTGGCCATCGCACGGCACCTGGACGACTTCGGCGTGGGCTTCATCGAGGGCGGCTGGCCGGGTGCCAACCCCCGGGACACCGAGTTCTTCGCCCGCGCCCAGCAGGAGATCGAGTTCCGGCACGCCCAGCTCGTCGCGTTCGGCGCGACCCGGCGCGCGGGAGCCAAGGCGGCGGAGGATCCGCAGGTCAAGGCGCTGCTGGAGTCGGGCGCCGAGGTGATCACGCTCGTCGCGAAGTCCCACGACCGCCATGTCGAGCTCGCCCTGCGCACCACCCTGGACGAGAACCTGGAGATGATCCGCGACACGGTGTCGTTCCTGAAGGAGCAGGGCCGCCGGGTCTTCGTCGACTGCGAGCACTTCTTCGACGGCTACCGGGCGAACCCGGAGTACGCGAAGGCCGTGGTCCGTACGGCGTCGGAGGCGGGCGCGGACGTGGTGATCCTCTGCGACACCAACGGCGGCATGCTCCCGGCGCAGATCCAGGCGGTCGTCTCCACGGTCCTGGCCGACACGGGCGCCCGGCTCGGCATCCACGCGCAGGACGACACGGGCTGCGCGGTGGCGAACACGCTGGCCGCCGTCGACGCGGGTGCGACCCATGTGCAGTGCACGGCCAACGGCTACGGCGAGCGCGTGGGCAACGCGAACCTCTTCCCGGTCGTCGCGGCGCTGGAACTGAAGTACGGCAAGAAGGTCCTGCCCGAGGGCCACCTGCGCGAGATGACCCGTATCTCGCACGCGATCGCCGAGGTCGTCAACCTCACCCCCTCCACGCACCAGCCCTACGTCGGCCTCTCCGCCTTCGCCCACAAGGCCGGGCTGCACGCCTCGGCCATCAAGGTCGACCCGGACCTGTACCAGCACATCGACCCCGAGCTGGTCGGCAACACCATGCGGATGCTGGTCTCCGACATGGCGGGCCGCGCGTCCATCGAGCTCAAGGGCAAGGAACTCGGCATCGACCTCGGCGGCGACCGGGAGCTGGTCGGCCGGGTCGTCGAGCGGGTGAAGGAACGCGAACTCCAGGGCTACACGTACGAGGCGGCCGACGCGAGCTTCGAACTCCTGCTGCGCACCGAGGTCCAGGGCAAGCCGCTGCGCTACTTCGAGGTCGAGTCCTGGCGCGCCATCGTCGAGGACCGGCCCGACGGGTCCCACGCCAACGAGGCCACGGTCAAGCTGTGGGCCAAGGGCGAGCGCATCGTCGCCACCGCCGAGGGCAACGGCCCGGTCAACGCCCTCGACCGCGCCCTGCGCGTCGGCCTGGAGAAGATCTACCCGCAGCTCGCCAAGCTCGAGCTCGTCGACTACAAGGTCCGCATCCTCGAAGGCAAGCACGGCACCCAGTCCACCACCCGCGTCCTGATCTCCACGTCCGACGGCGCGGGCGAGTGGTCCACGGTGGGCGTCGCCGAGAACGTCATCGCGGCGAGCTGGCAGTCCCTGGAGGACGCGTACACGTACGGCTTGCTGCGGGCGGGGGTTGCTCCGGCGGAGTAACCGTCCTGGCTGCGGGCATGCGTGCCGCCAGGGGCGGCACGGGTGGGCGCAGCGGCACCCCGCTACGCCGGGCTGCGGACCCACCCGGCCTCAGCGACAACGCCGAGCACCTCGAAACGCGGACTGCGGACCCACCCGGCACCGGCACTCACGCAGAGCACCCGAAAGCCGAGGTGGGTCACATCGCCGTATCCCGGGGACGCGGCACCGCATGCGCGTCCCCGCCCCGATCACGCCCCGCCGCCCGGTCCAGCCGGAACAGCCCCGCCCCGTTGGATCGCTGACCGGGCGCGTGGACCGTGGCGCGGGTCAGTTCCTCGACCCCGTCGGCCAGGTAGCCGACCCAGGCCGACCCCTCGTCCTCGATGATCCGCTGCGCGTCCGTCCGCAGCCGCTCGATCACCCCGAGCAGCGCGGCCTGCTCCTTGTCGCTGGGGGAGTCGGTGGCCCGCAGATACGCCTGCGCCCAATCGGCCTGCGCCCTCTTGAGGATCTGCTGGAGCGCCTGCTGCGTGCGGATGTAGCGCGTCCAGGACGCCGAGAACCCGAAGATCCGGTCGAAGAGGACACAGCCCGCCCCGCCGGCCAGGAACACGAAACCCCACTCGGGCTGCAAGGCGGTAGGGGCGGCCGCGTGCACCAGCGGAGTCAGCGTGCCGACGATGCCCAGCAGCGCGGCCAGCGCCCGCAGCGACCGCGACCAGCGCGACGGCCCCCGGCGCCGCGCCAGGTACCAGCCGATCGCCGTCGTCACCTCCGCCTCGGCATGCCGGAACAACTCCCACAACAGGTCCGCCCGCGCACGCGAACGGTCCAGCTCGGCGAGTGCGGACACTGTCATGTCCGCGGTCCTGCGTCTTCCGAACATGCCCCTGATCCCGCCCTTTCCGCTACGACCGGTGGACCCGCCGGGCCCGGCACGGCCCACGGCAGTGAGCCAGAGGCATCGTAGGCGCAGTGGCGTCCCGAAATCCCCGCTCCTACCGATATCCCTTTCTGTGCAGATTCAGGTAGTTTCGAACATATGAAGGCCGCGCTGGTGCGTACCCTCGTACGTCTGCTGATCGTGCCGGTCGCCGCCGTACTGGTGGCGCTGATGGCCGGTGCGCCGGGCGCGCACGCGGCCACCGACCTCTCGAAGGTCGCCGAGGAACTGCGCGAGAACCCCGTCTACGTCGATCCGGCCGCCTCCGACCAGCTGGCCGCCTCGGACGCCGAGGCGCTCGCCGACAAGATCAAGGACGCGGACAAGCCCGTCTTCGTGGCTGTGCTCCCGGCCGATGTCTCCACGCAGGACCTCTTCCGGAACCTCCGCACCGAGACCGGCGTGACCGGCCTGTACGGCATCCGCCTCGGAGATGAGTTCGACGCCCGTGCGGACAGCGCGGTGATGAGCCGCCAGGCGGTGTCCAACCTGGTCACGGCCGTGCGGGACGCGGGCGACACCAAGGCCCAGCTGAACGACTTCGTCGACGATGCCCTGCGCAGCGTGGGCGGTACGGCGCCGAGCAGCTGGAGCGACGGCTCGGGCACCGACGTACCGGTCGGCGGCCTGATCACGTTCGGTGCCCTGGTCGCGGCCGGCGGAGTGGGCACCTACGCGGTGGTCCGGCGCAACCGGCGCCGCCACGAGGAGGAGCAGCGGGCCGCCCTGGAGAAGCTGCGGGTGGTGGTCGACGAGGACATCACCGCCTTCGGCGAGGAACTCGACCGTCTCGACTTCCATCCCGGGGAACCCGGCGCCGACGACGCGATGCGCGCCGACTACGAGCGTGCCCTGGACTCCTACGAGCAGGCGAAGTCCCTGATGGCGGCCGCGGCGAAACCGGAGGACGTCCGGCCCGTCACCCAGACCGTGGAGGACGGCCGTTTCTCCCTGGCCCGACTCGCGGCCCGGCGCGAGGGCGACCGGCTGCCGGAACGCCGCCCGCCCTGCTTCTTCGACCCGCGCCACGGCCCCTCGGTCGCCGACGCGAGCTGGACGCCCTCGGGCGGCACCGTGCGCGACGTCCCCGTCTGCGCGGCCGACCAGGCCCGGCTCGCCGAGGGCCGCGACCCGGTGATCCGCGAGGTCGACACCGACTACGGCCGCCGCCCGTACTGGGAGGCCGGCCCGGCGTACGGCCCCTGGGCCGGCGGCTACTTCGCCGGCGGCATCCTGCCCGGCCTCCTCGTCGGCACCATGCTCGGCAGCATGATGGCCGCCCCCGCCTACGCGGCCGACTACGGCTCCGGCTACGGCGACTTCGGCGGGTACGAGGGCGGTGACGTCTCCGGCGCCAACTTCGACTCCGGCGACTTCGGCGGCGGCTTCGGGGGAGGGGACTTCGGTGGTGGAGGCTTCGGCGGTGGAGGGGACTTCGGGGGCGGATTCTGAACCCGGCGACGCCGTAGCGCCTCGCCCCGCCGCCTGAGCTCAACGCCGCAGCGGCTCCTGGCCGCCGGTGAGACGCCCTCGCCGCCACCGCATCACCCCGGCCACGACGCCCGCGAACGCGACCAGCCCCGCGCTCACCCACACCGGCGACCGGTACCCGAATCCGGCGCCGATCGCCGCGCCACCGGCCCAAGGGCCCAGCGCGGCGCCCACGTTGAACGCGGCCGTGGCGAAACCCCCGGCCAGCGTGGGCGCGCCCGGCGCCGCGTACAGCACCTGGGCGATCAGCGTGGAGCCGACGCCGAACGACAGCGCCCCCTGGACGAAGACGAGCCCGAGGGCCAGGACCGGGTGCCCGGCCCCGAGGGCCAGCAGGCACCAGCCCACGCCGACCGCGGCGCCTCCGCCGGCGAGGACCGGCACGGGACGCCGGTCGGCGATGCGCCCCGCGGCGGTCACCCCCACGAACGACCCGGCCCCGAACAGCGCGAGCACCCCGGGCACCCATGCGCTGCCCAGCCCCGTCACCTCGGTGACCAGCGGCGCGAGATAAGTGAAGGTGCAGAACGTCGCCCCGTTCACGAGGGCGCCCAGCAGCAGGGTGACGATCAGCCGAGGGCTGCCCAGCGACCGCAGCTCACCGCGCAGCGCGGGCGGCGCACCCTCGGCCGTCCCGCCCGGCACGGACCACGCCACCGCCACCAGGGCCGGCAGCGACACCAGCGCCACGGCCCAGAACGCCGTACGCCAGCCCCACAGCCCGCCCAGCACGGCCCCGGCAGGGACCCCGGCCACACACGCCAGCGTCACCCCGCCCAGCAGCGTGGACGTCGCCCGGCCCTTCGCGTCCGCCGGGACCATGTCCACGGCTGCCACGAGGGCGACGGCGAGGAACCCGGCGCTGGCGAGCGCCCCCACGACCCGCGTGGCGAGCAGCACCTCGAAACTGCCGGTGAGAGCACCGACGACATGGACGGCGAGAAAGACGACGAGGAACGCCGACAGCGCACCCCGCCGCGACCAGCGCCGCGCGAGACCCGCCACGAGCGGCGCCCCTACGACCATCCCCGCCGCGAAGGCGGAGGTCAGCGCGCCCGCCTGGGGAACGGACACCCCCAGATCCCGCGCGATGTCCGGCACCAGCCCGGACAGCATGAACTCGGACGTTCCCTGCGCGAACACGGCAAGGCCCAGCAGAAGAAGAGCGAACGGCATGAGGAAACTCCGCACCCGGAAGTCGACGACGAACACGACACGTCGGTCGGCGATCCGGCGGCGGAGCGAAGAAGGGGCCTCAGCGGCCCGGCATCACAAGCAGCCACCGGAGAGCCGGTGGCCGCACTCTGGACGCCTCGGGGCTGGACACGACAGGCACGTTAGGCGGCTTCGGAGGACCGGGTCCACCGGTTTTCCCGCCGCTCTCCCCGGGCGGCGGTCAAAGCGCCGTTCCCCCGGCCTCCACCGCGGTGGACGACGACGACGGCCGCGAGGCAGACGGCCAGTCCGAGGGCGGTCTGGACGCCGAACGGCTCGCCGAACATGAGCGCGCCCCAGACGGCCGTGACCGGGGCCATGAGGAACATCAGGGTGTTGACCTCGGTGACGCCGGAGCGCTTCAGGATGAGCCAGTACAGCCCGTATCCGCCGAACGTGGACAGGCCCACGAGCCAGGCGACCGCCACCCAGAACGCACCCTCGGCCGGCGGCGCCGCGGCTCCGGCGCCCAGGGCCAGGGCGGTGAAGAGGACGGCGCTGGTGGCGCAGTGGACGGTCAGCGACACCGAGGGGGCGACCCGCGAGCGGGAGCGGCTCTCCAGGAACGTCGCCGCGACCAGGGACAGCATGCCGAGCAGCGGAATGGCGTACGCCCACCAGGCCACGTCGGTCCCGGCGGCGGCGTCGGCCAGGGTGACCACGGCGACACCGCTCAGCCCCAGGCCGAGGCCGATCCACTGCCGGCCCGAGACGTGGCTCCCGAGCAGCGGTCCCGCGAGGGCTCCGGCGACGAGGGGCTGGATGCCGTCGATCAGGGCCGTGGTGCCGCTGGAGACGCCGAGCTGGATGGCGTAGTAGACGCTCAGCAGATAGCCGCTCTGCGACAGCACGCCGACCACGGCCTGCCGGGTCACGTCCCGGGCGGTGAGCCCCCGCCAGGTCGACCGCGTGAGGACGGCGACGGCGAGGAGGACGACGGCCAGCGGCAGGAACCGCCACATCAGGACCGTGAGCGCGGACGCGCTGCCCGCACCCAGCTTGGCTCCGATGAACCCGGAGCTCCAGCACAGGACGAAGGCGAAGGAGAGCAGGATGTTCACGGCATGACCACCACTAGACAGATCGGTTTACCCGTTCGCTCTCGACTATACAGATCGGTATACTCGGATGCCATGGGTACCACCGCCTCCGAAGCCCCCCGCCGGATCACGCTGACGCCGGCCGCGCGCCGCGCCCTTCAGGCCGCCGCGCGGCTGTTCTACGAGCGCGGCATCCATGCCGTCGGGGTCGACCTCATCGCGGCGGAGGCCGGGGTGACGAAGAAGACCCTCTACGACCGGTTCGGCTCCAAGGAGCAGATCGTCGTGGAGTACCTCGCCGACCGCGACGAGCGCTGGCGGGCCTTTCTCGGCGAGCGCCTGGACGCGGCCGGGCCCGACCCGCGGGAGCGCGTCCTGGTGATCTTCGACGCCTCACGCGCATGGGCGCGGGACAGCAGTCCCAAGGGGTGCAGCATGGTCAACGCCCACGCGGAGATCAGCGACCCCGGCCACCCGGCCCACCCGATCATCACCGGCCAGAAGCAGTGGATGCTCGCCCTGTTCGGCCGCCTCGCCGCGGACATCGCCCCGGACGAACCGGCCGGTCTGGCCCGGGCGTTGATGCTCCTGCACGAGGGCGCGCTCGTCGCCCACGGCCTGAACATCTTCCCGGACGCCATCGCCGACGCCCGCGAACAGGCACGCGCACTGCTCGTATAGCGGACGGAATCTGTCCTACTCGGTCCCTACGGTGGTGCCATGACCACCTCCGACGGCACGGACCCGCTCACCTTCGCCACCGTGGCCGACCTGGACTCCTGGCTGACGGCCCACCCCGCCCCGTATCCCGGCCTCTGGGCCAAGGTCGCCAAGAAGAGTTCGGGCATCCCCTCCGTCAGCGCCGCCGACGTCAACGACGTGGCGCTCTGCCACGGCTGGATCACCGGGCAGCGCAAGCGCCTCGACGAGTCGTACTACCTCCAGAGGATCACCCCGCGACGCCCCGGCAGCCTCTGGTCCATGGTCAACGTCCGGCGGGTGGAGGAACTGACCGCCGCGGGCCGGATGCGCCCCGGCGGACGCGAGGAGGTGGAGTCCGCGCAGGCGGACGGCCGATGGACCGCCGCCTACGCGTCCCAGCAGGAGGCCGAGGTCCCGGAAGACCTCGCGTCAGCCCTGGCCCTGAGCCCCCGTGCCGCAGCGGCCTTCGAAAAACTCGGCCGAACCGACCGCTACCTCACGATGCTCACCATCCTCCGAGCCCGGACACCACAGACCCGGGCGGCACGGGTGACTGCGACGATCACGAAGCTGGAGGCGGGGGAGCGGGACCGTTGAGCCCGGGAGTCGCTCTGCTGCTCGCCGGGCGCCGGCCGTCCTGACCGGAGAGCTCGCTTCATGGGCGCGGGCCAGGTGCCGAAGGGGTTGGCTCGGCGGGAGTCGCCTCACTGCACGGGCGGAGCTCGGTGTTGGATTGGCCGAGCCGACGGGTGACCAGGCCCCGGGGGGTGCCCCATTTTTCGGGCCGGGGGTTCGGTGCTGGGCGGCTGTGTCGACAGGAGGGCGCCCCATTTTTCGGGCGGAGAGGGTGTCGGACGGGCCGGGTGGTGACGGGGCCTCACCGCATGGGCGCGGACTCGGTGCTGGGCGGGTCGACGTGACGGGAGTCGCCGCATCGCCCCGGGCGCGGGCCGGCCGACGGCTGGGCCGGATTGACCGGGGGCGCTCTATCGCCAGGGTGCGGGCCCGCCGCCGGACGGGCCGGGTGAACCGAGGTCGCCACTGCACGGGCGCGGGCTCGGTGTTGGACGGACTGTGTCGAAGGGAGGTCGCCCATCGTTCGGGCGGGGTCGGACGGGCCGGGTAGACCGGCGGTCACTCCACCGTTCGGGCGCGGGCCCGCCGCCGGGCGTGCGACTCGGTCGGGTGTAACTCACCGCCCGGGCCTGGGCCCGCCACTGGAGGTGCTGACCCCCGACGGCGGTCACTCCACCGTTCGGGCGCGGGCCCCGCTCCGGGCGTGCGACTCGGTCGGGTGTAACTCACCGCCCGGGCCTGGGCCCGCCACTGGAGGTGCTGACCCCCGACGGCGGTCACTCCACCGTCCGGGCGCGGGCCCCGCTCAGGGCGGCCGGTTCGGTCGGGTGCAACACCGCACGGGCCCGGGCCCGCCACCGGACGTGCCGACCCCGGCCCGGAGGGCCCGCCGCGCCACGGGCCCGGTGCCCAACCGCACCGGACCCGCGAGGTTCTGTTGCCGAGGGCGGGTCAGAGGGTGGACGCCGCCGAGGCTATGGCGGAGGCGAATGTGGAGACCTCCGTGTAGACGCCGGGGGCCTCGGGCCGGGCGCAGCCCTCGCCCCAGCTGACGATGCCGACCTGGATCCAGGCGCCGGCGTTGTCCTTGCGGAACATCGGGCCGCCGGAGTCGCCCTGGCAGGTGTCGACGCCGCCCGCGTCGAAGCCGGCGCAGATCTCCTCGTTCGCGACGAGGCCGCTGTACAGACCGCCGTAGGCCTTGCACGCGGCGTCGCTGACGAACGGCACGGTCGCCTTCAGGAGGTAGCGCTGCTGGGAGCCGCCCTCACGGTTCGCGCCCCAGCCGGCGACGGTGAAGTCACCGGTGTTGTACTGCGAGGTCGTGGCGATCTTCAGGGTCGGCAGATTGATCGGCTGGGCGAGCTTGATGAGCGCCCAGTCCTTGCCGGTGCCGTTGTAGCCGGGCGCTCGGAGCACCTTGGTGGAGCGGACCTGGACCCGGCCGCTCGTGGACTGCAGGTCGACCACCCCCGCGGTGGCGGTGATGCTCGTGTTGTTGCCGGAACTGCCCACGCAGTGCGCGGCCGTGAGCACGATCTGCTGGGTGTAGAGCGCGCCGCCGCAGCCCATGGACAGCCTGACCATGAACGGGAACTCGCCCTGCGCGGCCCGCGTCCCGCCGACGACGGGCGACGGCGCGGCCTGCGCCGAGGTGACGGGCTGAAGGCTGGCGATCGCGAGCGCGGCCGCGCCGACGACCGCGCATCTCTTGAGGGCCGTGAGAAGTCTCTTCAACGTGATGCCTTCCGTGGGGGGTTGACCTGGGGAGATGTGCAACCGAAGCATCCGTTTGACGAGCGCATGTCAGCAGCAGGGCCAAAAAAACGTCCATGTGCTGGCATGGACCGGTCAAAATTCTGCTGCTGGATTATGAGAACGCCGCGAGTCCTCGCACAAGAGGCCCGATTCGGCCACGCCGCACGGAGTCGTCCCGTACGGCGTGGCCGGAGAGGTTCAGGAGGTTCAGGCGTTCCTGATCGCCGAGATGTCGAAGTTCAGCTTGATCTTGTCGGAGACGAGCACACCGCCGGTCTCCAGTGCGGCGTTCCACGTCAGGCCCCACTCCGAGCGCAGGATCTCCGCCTTGCCCTCGAAGCCGACGCGCTCGTTGCCGAAGGGGTCCTTCGCGGCGCCGTTGAACTCCAGGTCGATGGCGAGGGGGCGGGTCGTGCCGAGGATCGTCAGGTCGCCGGTGATGCGGTAGTCGTCCCCGCCGAGGGACTCCGCCTTGGTGGAGCGGAACGTCATGGTCGGGAACTCCTCCGCCTTGAAGAAGTCCGCGCTCTTGAGGTGGCCGTCCCGGTCGGCGTTGCCCGTCTCGATGCTGTCCATCACGACGTCGAGGGAGGCCGAGGACCGCGAGGGGTCGGTGCCGTCGAGGCGGAGCGTGCCCGTGAAGTCCTGGAAGCCGCCCTTGACGTTGGTGACCATCGCGTGGCGGGCGACGAAGCCGATCGTCGAGTGCGCGGGGTCGATCGTGTAGTCGCCGGTCAGGGCGGCCAGCTCCGGTCGCACGGCGCCGGACGTGGCGGTGGCGGCCTCGGTGTCCTTGCTGCTGAAGATGCTCATGGGTGGGCCTCCTGCGAGTGATGTGATGACGTCTCTTGATGTTGAATCTTGAACTACATCAACGCGGCCCACCGTAGACCTATTCCGGTTCAATGTTCAACATCATCGGGGGTTGTGTCGCGATACCGCCGCCTGGCGGCACCGCGCGGCCCGCAGGGGTGGTCCTGCCACGGCCGTCGCGGACGGGCCCGGCCCGTGGACCGCCTACGGAAACGGGCACGTCGGACCGGGTGGACCGGGCCCGGGAGAGGGCTCCAGCGCTGGCGCGGTGCACCGGGATGGCGGTGTCCTGGACAGAGGAGGTTCCGTGTGAAGGGACCCGCAGGGCCCCGCATGGAGACAGACGAGACCACGGCGGACGTACAGCGCAGGGAGACCGACCGATGACACTCACCGGCTCCGGCTCGGCCTACGACCCACCGGGCCCCGCCCCACGCGGCCCCTCGGCCTCGTCGAGAGTGCGCGAGCACGGACCGGCGCGGCGTCTGGACCAGCGCGTGGTCCTGGTCACCGGCGCCTCCTCGGGCGTCGGGGCGGCGACGGCACGGCGATTCGCCATGGACGGCTGGCAACTGCTCCTCAACGGACGCGACCGGCGTTGCCTGGAGCGGACGGCGTCCGGCACCTCGGCCCTCGTACTGCCCGCCGACCTCGCCGCCCCGGACGGCCCGCGCCTGCTGGCCCAGTCCGCGCTGCACGCGACCGGCCGGATCGACGTCCTGGTCGCCGGGGCGGGCATCGGCTGGACGGGCCCGTTCGCCGCCATGCCGCACACCGACATCGACCGGGTGCTGGCCCTGGACCTCAACGCCACGCTCCACCTCGTGCGCGAGGTGCTGCCGTCCATGATCACGGCCGGCCGGGGCCGGGTGGTGCTGCTCGGCTCGGTCGCCGGCCGCGCGGGCGTAAGGGAGGAAGCGGTGCACTCCGCCGCCAAGGCGGGCCTCGCCGCTTTCGCGGAGGCACTGCGCCGGGAACTGCGAGGCACGGGCGTGGGCGTGACCTTCGTCGTGCCCGGCCGCGCCGGCTCCACCCGCCGGGGCGGCCCCCACGACCGCACCACCCCCCGTCCCGTCTCGCCCGGCTCCGTCGCCCGCGAGATCTTCGAATCCGTACGCCAGGACCGCGACGAGGCGCACGCCCCCGCCTGGCGAACCCTCCGGAGCCGCCTCAGGGCCCTGCCCCCGGGGCTGTACCGCCGCATACTGAACCGCTTCGACTGACCGGAGCCGGCACGCGCCGCATCCCCGCGTTCCCCCATCCCGGTCACTCCGGCCGGATCCTCCGTTCAGGTGACCGTCTCCCCGTGGTAGGGCATGGGCATGACTCCCCAGCGTCGCGTCTTCCCCCGCCGTACGGCCAAGGCCGCCGCCACCCTGTTGGACCCCAGCCGCCGGGCCCTGCTGCGCGCGGCCGCGGCGCTGGCGGCGACCGGGGGCGCGACGCCCGCGCCCCACGGTACGGATGCTCCCGAAGCCGAGGATCCGTACGAAACCCTCCGCCGGCGCTGGCTCGGTATCGCCCTCGGCGACGGCTACGACCCGGCCGCGGAGCCGTACGCCTCCCGGCTCGCCGAGACCGGTGAACTCGCCCGCCGCCTGCGCGCCACCATGGCCCCGGCGGCGAACTCACTCTGGCCCGGGCACCCCTTCGACCCGCCGGCCGGCATCACCCTCAGCTACGGCCGCCTGTGGACCATGACCCAGGCCTACGCCCAGCAGGGCACCGGCTCGACCGCCGACCCGGATCTCCTCGCCGACATCCTGCGCGGCCTCGACCACCTCTCCGAGACCGTCTACAACGCCGCAACCACCCGCTACGGCAACTGGTGGGAATGGCAGATCGGCAGCCCCCGCCTGCTCACCGACATCACAGCCGCCCTCCACGACGAGCTGGGCGACCCCCGCGTCCGGGCCGTATGCGCGGCGGTAGACCACTTCGTCCCCGACTCGGCCCTCGGCGACTACACCGGCACCTCCACCGGCGCCAACCGCGTCGACCTGTGCCGCTCCGTCGCCCTGCGCGGCATCCTCGGCCGCGACCCGGCCAAGATCGCCCTCGCCCGTGACGCGCTCTCCCCGGTCTTCCCGTACGTCACCCGGGGCGACGGCCTCTACGCCGACGGCTCCTTCGTCCAGCACACCTGGGTCGCCTACTCGGGCACCTACGGACAGGTCATGCTCGACGGCCTCGGCCGGCTCTTCGCCCTGCTCGCCGGATCCGACTGGGCGGTCACCGACCCGAACCGGCAGATCATCCTCGACAGCGTCGAGCAGGCCTACGCCCCGCTCATCCACGACGGACTGGTCATGGACAGCGTCAACGGCCGGGCCATCAGCCGCGGTTACCTCACCACCGACGACCGCAAGGTCATGCGGAGCGACCACTTCCACGGACAGCAGCTCATCGCGGCCATCGCCCTCCTCGCGGCCGCCGCGAGCCCCGCCGAACGCGACCGCTGGCACGCCCGCGTCAAGGGCTGGATCGAACGGGACACGGTCACCCCGATCCTGACGGCACCCCAGTTCGGCGTGGCCGACCTGGCCCGGCTGCACGCCATCGCCGCCTCGCCCGCCCCGGCCGCACCCGAACCCACCGGACACCACCTCTTCGCCGCCATGGACCGTGCCGTCCACCGCCGCCCCGGCTTCACCGTGAACATCGCCATGGCCAGCGACCGCATCGCCCACTACGAGTGCGGCAACGGCGAGAACCCACGCGGCTGGCACACCGGCGCGGGGACGGTCAGCTGGTGGGCCGGCACGAGCGACCAGTACACGGACTGCTTCTGGCCGACGGTGGACTGGTACCGCCTGCCCGGCACCACCGTCTCCACCAAACGCCTGGCCGACCGCGAGGGCGGCGAGTGGGGCACCGCCCGCCCGGACGCGCGCTGGGTCGGCGGCACCACCGACGGCACGTACGCCGCGCTGGGCCAGCACCTCAAGGGCCTCGGCTCCACCCTCCAGGCCCGCAAGTCCTGGTTCTGCGTCGCGGACGCGGTGATCTGCCTCGGCGCCGGGATCAGCTGCGCCGACGGCGTCCCGGTGGAGACGATCGTCGACAACCGCAACCTCGGCGAGCCGCACTCCGGCACCCAGGCCTTCGTCCAGGGCCGGAACAAGGACCGGAACTGGGCCCACCTGGAGAACCACGGCGGCTGGGTCCTGCTCGACGGCGAGCCCAAGGCGCTGCGCGAGGACCGCACCGGCGCCTGGGCCGACATCAACACCGGCAGCACCCCGGAACGGCGCACCCGCAGCTGGCAGACCCTCTGGCTCGACCACGGCACCGACCCCGAGGACGCCACATACGCCTACGTCCTCATGCCCGGGGCGTCCCGCCGCGCGGTCGCACGCCGCGCCGCCGACCGCCACTGGCTGTCGGTCCTCGCCAACGACACGACCTGCCAGGCGGTCACCGTGCCCTCCCTCGGCTGCACGGCCGCGACCTTTTGGCAGGCCGGCACGGCGGGCCCGCTCACCGCTTCCGCCGGCGCGAGCGTGCTGACCGTCCGCCGGGGCCGTACCGCTACCCTCTGTGCGAGCGAGCCGCCCCGCACGGGCAAGCCGCTGGAGATCACCTGGGACCGCCCGGTCCGCCGGGTCGTCCGCGCGGACGAGAGCGTCGAGGTGCTCTCGACCGGCCCTCGACTGAGACTGCGCGTCACCCCGGGGGAGGTATGCGCGATGCACCGATGTGAGGTGACTCTCGGTTGAGGTCTTTGTGTGACCCCTACAAGCCGCACACCCTCTGAGCAGTCGGATTGGCTGCACTCCGCCATGGTTCTGTTCAGGGGTACCAGGAAAACACGCCGGAGACTGTGAGGAGTCGACGGCCCGCTTTCCTGGGTCGGCTTCGTAAGGTCACTACATGACCGTTTTGGATGAGGCGCCGGGTGAGCCGACCGACGCGCGCGGACGCGTGGCCGAACTGCACGAGATCCGTGCGCAGGCGGTGGCCGGACCGAGCGAGAAGGCGACCAAGGCGCAGCACGCCAAGGGCAAGCTGACCGCGCGGGAGCGCATCGAGCTGCTCCTCGACCCGGATTCCTTCCGCGAGGTCGAGCAGCTCCGCCGGCACCGGGCCACGGGCTTCGGCCTGGAGGCCAAGAAGCCGTACACCGACGGTGTGATCACCGGCTGGGGGACGGTGGAGGGCCGGACGGTCTTCGTCTACGCCCATGACTTCCGGGTCTTCGGCGGCGCGCTGGGCGAGGCCCACGCCACCAAGATCCACAAGATCATGGACATGGCCATCGCGGCCGGGGCTCCGCTGGTCTCGCTGAACGACGGCGCCGGCGCCCGTATCCAGGAGGGCGTCTCCGCCCTCGCCGGCTACGGCGGCATCTTCCAGCGCAACACCAAGGCGTCGGGCGTGATCCCGCAGATCTCGGTGATGCTCGGCCCGTGCGCGGGCGGCGCGGCCTACAGCCCCGCCCTGACGGACTTCGTGTTCATGGTCCGCGAGACCTCGCAGATGTTCATCACCGGCCCGGACGTCGTCAAGGCGGTCACCGGCGAGGAGATCACCCAGAACGGCCTGGGCGGCGCCGACGTCCACGCCGAGACCAGCGGCGTCTGCCACTTCGCCTACGACGACGAAGAGACCTGCATCGCCGAGGTCCGCTACCTCCTCTCCCTGCTCCCGCAGAACAACCGTGAGAACCCGCCCCGCGCGGAGGCCACGGACGCGGTGGACCGTCGCTCGGACGTCCTGCTGGACCTGGTCCCTGCGGACGGCAACCGGCCGTACGACATGGCCAAGGTCATCGAGGAGATCGTCGACGACGGCGACTACCTGGAGGTCCACGAGCGCTGGGCGCGGAACATCATCTGCGCGCTGGGCCGGATGGACGGCCAGGTCGTCGGCATCGTCGCCAACCAGCCCCAGGCGCTCGCCGGTGTCCTGGACATCGAGGCCTCCGAGAAGGCGGCCCGCTTCGTCCAGATGTGCGACGCCTTCAACATCCCGATCATCACTCTTCTGGACGTACCCGGGTTCCTGCCCGGCGTCGACCAGGAGCACGGTGGGATCATCCGCCACGGCGCGAAGCTGCTCTACGCCTACTGCAACGCGACCGTGCCGAGGATCTCGCTGATCCTGCGCAAGGCCTACGGAGGTGCGTACATCGTCATGGACAGCCAGTCCATCGGTGCGGACCTCACTTACGCCTGGCCGACGAACGAGATCGCCGTCATGGGCGCGGAGGGTGCGGCCAACGTCATCTTCCGCCGCCAGATCGCCGAGGCCGAGGACCCCGAGGCCATGCGGGCCCGCATGGTCAAGGAGTACAAGTCCGAGCTGATGCACCCGTACTACGCGGCGGAGCGCGGCCTGGTCGACGACGTGATCGACCCCGCCGAGACCCGCGAGGTACTGATCAAGTCCCTCGCGATGCTCCAGACCAAGCACGCCGACCTGCCTTCCCGCAAGCACGGCAACCCTCCGCAGTAACCCCGCGGACATCTCTCTCACGGAGACTGACACCCATGGACACCCCTGACATCCGCGTCGAGAAGGGCCACGCCGAGCCCGAGGAAGTCGCCGCCATCACGGCGATCCTCCTGGCCCGCGCCGCCGCCCGCCCCACCGACCCGACCCCGACGCACCGCGGCCGCGTCAAGGCCGGCTGGCGCCGCCTGGAACGCGAGCCGGGCTTCCGAGCCCCGCACAGCTGGCGCTGAGACAAGCCGAAGAGGCCCCTCCGATTCCGGAGGGGCCTCTTCGGCTTGGGGGCGCGGGGAACTGCGCGACAAGCCCCCCACAACCCGCACCCGGCAACGCAACAGCCCCCGGCAACCCAGAGGCCGCCAGGGGCTGTCCCACAGCTACTGACTACCGAAGCCGTGCCATGAGCGCGTGCTCAACCAGCGTGATCAACGCAGACTTCGCATCGGCCCGATGCCGCGCATCCGTCGTGATGATCGGCGTGTCCGGCCCGATCTGCAGAGCCTCCCGCACCTCGTCCGGGTTGTACGGCTGCTGCCCGTCGAACCCGTTCAGCGCGATCACGAACGGCAGACCCGAGTTCTCGAAGTAGTCGACGGCCGGGAAGCAGTCGGCCAGACGCCGCGTGTCCACCAGCACGATCGCGCCGATGGCACCCCGCACCAGGTCGTCCCACATGAACCAGAAGCGGTCCTGACCGGGCGTACCGAAGAGGTACAGGATCAGGTCCTGGTCCAGGGTGATACGGCCGAAGTCCATGGCGACCGTGGTGGTCGTCTTGTCCCCGGTGTGGGTGAGGTCGTCGATGCCGGCCGAAGCTGACGTCATGACGGCCTCGGTACGCAGCGGGTTGATCTCCGAGACGGCCCCGACGAACGTGGTCTTGCCCACGCCGAAGCCACCCGCCACCACGATCTTCGCTGAGGTGGTGGAGCGGGAAGGACCGCCGCTAGAGCTTGCGAAGTCCACTGAGCACCCTTTCGAGCAGTGTCACGTCTGGCTGGCCGCCGGCGTTCTCGTCGCCGCCGGGCTGATGGATGGCGACCAGTCCCGCCTCCGCCAAGTCGGCGACGAGGATCCTGGCCACGCCGAGAGGGATCGTGAGGAGCGCCGAGATCTCGGCGACCGACTTGATTTCCCGGCAGAGGTTGCAGATCCGCTGATGCTCGGGCAACTGGCCCTGCATCTGGTGCGGCTGCGCAGTGGTGTGCACCAGCGCCTCGATGGCGAGCTGGTAGCGCGGGCGGGTCCGGCCGCCGGTCATGGCGTACGGACGCACCAGCGGGTTGTTCGACGCGCCGGCGGGCGCCGGCTCGGGGGTGCGGCGCTGCGGCTGCACAGGCTGGATACGCGGGGCCGGTGGCTGGTCGTACGGCGACGGGCCGGGGCCCTGCGGCGCGTACGGCTGCCGGTGGCTCGGTGTGGAGGGGAAGTTGTAACGGTTCGGGTTCTGGCCACCGTCGTTCTGGCCCTGGGCAGGGCCGTACGACCAGTTGCCCGAAGACGAACCGCCTGGGGGTGTTGCCACTTTCTCCTCCTCCGACTGTGCCTGGCACCCATCGCTGTGGAGCCGCGTCCCGAAACTTTACGGCCACGGGACGCCAAAACGCACCGTCCGTCCGTTAGTTGAGCAGGCTCCCCTGGAGCTCCGCACGAAGGTCCGGTGTCAGGACCGTACCGGCTCGGTCGACCAGCAGTGCCATCTCGTACCCGATGAGACCGATGTCCGCCTCGGGATGTGCGAGAACCGCGAGGGAGGAGCCGTCGGATACGGACATGATGAACAGGAATCCCCGCTCCATCTCCACAACCGTCTGGTTCACAGCGCCTCCCTCGAAGATCCGGGATGCGCCCGCCGTCAGTGACGTCAGACCGGAAGCGACGGCCGCGAGCTGGTCGGCGCGGTCGCGGGGAAAGCCTTCGGACATCGCCAGAAGGAGTCCGTCGGCGGAGACCACCACCGTGTGGGACACCCCCGGGGTGTTGTCCACGAAGTTGGTGATCAACCAGTTCAGGTTCTGTGCCGCCTGGCTCATCGGGCTCACACTAACGCTCCTGGTTGTAGGTGCTGTCAGGACCGAAGCCCTGGCCGTTCGTTTCACTGCCTGCGTTGCGTCCGCGTTCCACGCCGCGGCGCAGGTTGCTCAGCCTGCCCCGGACGTCCTCCGGGGCGCGGGAGACCTGGGGGCCTCCCTGGGGGGTGCTCTCGGCGGCACCCTCGATCAGGTTGGCCTTGGGTACCCGCCTCGGCAGACCGGAGGAGGTGACCCCGCCGGCCCTGGGCTTCCGGAGCTGCGAAGCCTGCTGCCACCGCTCGTCGTTCGCCGAGCGCCAGTCGCTGTCGCCGGTGCTCTCCGGGGTGGAAGCCGGAGGCTCCTGGCTCGCGTGCCGCGCGCCGCCCGTGCCGTTCGCACCGCTCGCAGTGGATCCGCGGCGGGGAAGTCCCGCGTCGGTCATCGAGTGGGCGGCGGAGTGGGCCGGTCCCGGACGGTCGAAGCCTACGCGGTCCTGCTCACTTGCGTCAGCGGCCTGCGCAGATTCCGTTTCCTGGGCCTGAGAAGGGTACTGGCTCGGGTAGCCGTTCTGGTAGCCGTCCTGCTGCGGCCAGTCGTCCTGGTGACGACGCTGCTCGAAGGCGGCGAAGCCGCCGGGCCCGCCCGCACCCGGCGCCGAGGGCTCCTGCTGGGCCGGCTCCGCATAGGAGGGGTCCGGGTAGCCGCCGTTCGGCGAGAAGGTGTCGTTCTGCGGCATGCCGCCGTTCGGCGCGTAGTACTGCTCGTCGTACGCAGGGCGCTGCGGCTCCTCGTACGCCGTGTGCCGCTGCTCCTCGTACTGCGCCTGCTGGTCCTCGTACGTCGCCTGACGGTCGTACGCGGAGGGCTGCTGCTGGGGGTAGCCGGTCTGGCCCGTGTCGTAGGCCTGGCCGGTGTCGTAGCCCTGCTGCCCGTTGAAGTCCTCGGGGTACGCATGCCCCTCGTCGGGGTCCTGCTGGTTCCGCCCGGGCAGGGCGGGCTGGTCGTGCGACTGGGCCTCCAGGGCCGCCCTGCGCTCCTCGCGCATCAGGGAGCGGCCGACGGGGTCCAGCTCACGTATGTCGTCGGGGACCTCGGAGTAGCGGCTGTCGTCGAAGCCGAGCTCAGCGGCCGTGCGCATGGGCTGCTGGTTGAAGTTCTCGCCGCCGAAGTTCTGCTCGGGGATGATCTGCGAGACGGTGAACTCGTCGCGGTCCACGTGCTGCTCGCCGCCACCACCGTGGGTGATCGCGTCGGGCAGCATGACCAGCGAGGTCGTACCCGCCTGCTCGCCCGAGGGGCGCAGCTGGACGCGGATGCCGTGCCGGTCGGACAGCCGGCCGACCACGAAGAGGCCCATGCGCTGCGAGATCGCGGCGTCCACCGTCGGCGGGTTGGCCAGCTTGTGGTTGATGTCCGCGAAGTCCTCGGCGGTGAGGCCGATGCCCTTGTCGTGGATCTCGATCATGACCCGACCGTCGGGGAGACGGGTGGCGGTCACGCGAACCTTGGTCTGCGGGGAGGAGAACGTCGTGGCGTTCTCCAGCAGCTCGGCGAGCAGGTGCACGAGGTCGGTCACGGCACGGCCGTGGATCTCGGCCTCCGGGACGCCGGACAGCTCGATGCGCTCGTACTGCTCCACCTCGGAGGAGGCGGCGCGCAGCACGTCGACCAGCGGCACCGGCTGGTCCCAGCGGCGGCCGGGCTCCTCGCCGGCGAGGACCAGCAGGTTCTCGCCGTTGCGGCGCATACGGGTCGCGAGGTGGTCCAGCCGGAAGAGGTTCTCCAGCTGGTCCGGGTCGGCCTCGTTGTTCTCCAGGTCGGTGATCAGGGTCAGCTGGCCCTCGATCAGCGACTGGTTGCGGCGCGACAGGTTGGTGAAGATCGCGTTGATGTTGCCCCGCAGCAGGGCCTGCTCGGCGGCGAGCCGGACGGCCTCGCGGTGGACCTGGTCGAAGGCGCGGGCGACTTCGCCGATCTCGTCGGTGGTGGTGATCGGGATGGCCTGGACCCGGGTGTCGACGCGGCCGGGGTCGGTGCGCGAGAGCTGGTCGACCAGCATCGGCAGACGCTGCTCGGCGATGCCGAAGGCGGCGTTGCGCAGCTGGCGCATCGAGCGGCTCATCTGGCGGGCCACCGCGCCGGCCAGGATGAAGGCCAGGAGCAGGGCGACCACGACGGCGGCACCGGTGATGTAGGCGTCCTGCTGGGCGCCGTCGGCGATGTCCGAGGCTTCACTCACGGCCTTGTCGGCCATGTCCGCCTCGATCTTCTCGTACGCGTTGAACTTGAGCGTGTTGACCGCCCACCAGTTCTCGGCGGTGACGCCCTTCTCGGCGAGGGCGGCGCGGGCGCTCGGGTCGGTGCTCGGGAGCGTCGCGACGGCCGAGACCATCGTCGTCGGGTTGGACGGCGGGGGGACGTAGTCCGGGTTCTTGGCCTTGGCCTCCCGGGCCATCGCGGCGCCGTCGGTCTTCAGCTTCGCCTCGGCCGTCTTGAGCTTGGCCGCGTCCTGCTCGGTACCACCGCCGATGTACTCCTCGACGGCGATGCGCTCGAGGTAGGCGTACGAGGACAGGGCGATGCGCTGGCTGGCCAGGTTGCCGTCGTCCGGGCCCGGCTTGACCAGGATGTGCATGCCGATCGAGCGCTGCAGCGACAGGGCCGCCTTGGTGAGCTCGATGGCGTACACGGTCCGGCCGTAGCTGGTGATGTTGCCGGTGCCCAGGCCGAGCTCGTTGGCGAACTCCGTCAGCGGGTGGGCGACCTCGACGTAGCCCTCCTCGGTCTGCACACCCTTGAGCTTGGAGGTGTACGCGACCTGGCGCAGGGTCTGCAGCTTCGGCTCCGCCTCGCGGAACAGCTTCAGACGGCGCTCGAGGCCGGGCTTCGCCGGCATGCTCTGGGCCGCGGTGTCGAAGGCGTCGGCCGCCTCGTCCGTGGCCTTGCGGACCTGGGTGACCGTCGCCTTGTCCTGGGCGGTCTGGGCGCTGCCCTTCAGCAGGGGCGCCGCCGAGGTGTCGCGCTCGTTGTAGAGGGCGTTGGCGTACAGCAGGGAGGCGCGCACCAGGCGCGCGGTGTTCTCCGCGTCCTCGGCCTCCTGCCAGGTGTCGATCGAGCTCTTCACCTGGAAGCCGCCCATGACGAGGCCGACCAGCACGGGTATGAGCAGGATCGCGTTGAGCCTGGTCGCCACGCGCCAGTTGCGCGGGGAGAGACGGCCGCTGCTCTCGGCAGGCGTGGCCGTCGGCTCCGAACCGGGCACGGGGGCGGGCGCCGCTGTGCGCGGCGGCGGGGTGAAGTTGCCCCGGGCCGACGGCTCGGGACTGTTCTTGCTTCGCCTCACTCGACCAACAACCTCTCGGCGGTCGGCACCAACGTTGTGCCGCAGTGTCTCAGCGCCCAACACGCCATCGACGGACGAGTGCGTCATTGACTATTGGGCAGTTCAGGCATTCCAGCACGACGACCTGCGCTCTTCCAAACAGTCCGAGGCAGGGATTCCGAGTGATGTAAGCCCCAGATAAAACGGTCATAAAGAACGAGCCCCGCCAAAAGGCGGGGCGATTGTGCGCGCAGCGAGACCGGATGTGCGCGACGCGTGGCCGTACCACCCGATTCCTCTGCCGAAACGTTATGAACACCTTGGCCGACCGTGTCAAAGGACACAGTCGGCTCCGGTGTATCTACGACAACTTCCGTATGGCGCTCTCGAATTGGGTGCTACCTCAGCCGTGCCATCAAAGCGTGCTCGACCAGCGTGATCAGGGCACTCTTCGCATCGGCCCGGTGGCGGGCGTCCGTCGTGATGATCGGGGTGTCCGGCCCGATCTGCAACGCCTCGCGCACCTCCTCGGGCTGGTAGGGCTGCTGGCCGTCGAAGCCGTTCAGCGCCACGACGAAGGGCAGGCCGCTGTTCTCGAAGTAGTCGACGGCCGGGAAGCAGTCGGCCAGCCGGCGCGTGTCCACCAGGACCACCGCGCCGATGGCGCCGCGCACCAGGTCGTCCCACATGAACCAGAAGCGGTCCTGGCCCGGTGTACCGAACAGGTACAGGATCAGGTCCTGGTCCAGGGTGATACGGCCGAAGTCCATGGCCACCGTGGTGGTGGTCTTGTCCCCGGTGTGGGTCAGGTCGTCGATCCCCGCGCTGGCGGAGGTCATGACGGCCTCCGTGCGCAGCGGGTTGATCTCCGAGACGGCGCCGACGAACGTGGTCTTGCCCACGCCGAAGCCGCCTGCCACCACGATCTTCGCGGACGTGGTGGAACGACCCGCGTCAGAGCTTGCGAAGTCCACTGAGCACCCTTTCGAGCAGTGTCACGTCCGGTGCACCGGTGGCGTCGTCGCCGCCCGGCTGGTGGATCGCGACGAGACCGGCCTCCGCGAGGTCCGCGACGAGGATCCTGGCCACACCCAGCGGCATGTTGAGCAGCGCCGAGACCTCGGCGACCGACTTCACCTCACGGCACAGGTGGCAGATGCGCTGGTGCTCCGGCAGCAGCCCCATGAGCGCCGCGGGGTCCGCGGTCGTGCTGATCAGAGCCTCGATGGCCAGCTGGTAGCGCGGCCGCGTCCGGCCGCCGGTCATGGCGTAAGGCCGTACCAGCGGCTGGTCGCCCTCGTCCTCGTACGGCTCCGCGTACGGATCATGAGAGGCGGGGGGCGGGGTCATGGGTCCTCCGGGCGGGACAGCAAGTCGGTCAGTCGAGCCGTCTGACGGGGCCTGTGTGGGGTGTGTGGCGGCCGGACGGTGATGTGGTGAGACGGGTGGTGCCGGGCCGTTCAGTGGAGCAGACTGCCTTGGAGCTCAGCTCGCAGGTCGGGGGTGAGGACCGCGCCCGCGCGGTCGACCAGGAGCGCCATCTCGTAGCCGACGAGGCCGATGTCGCAATCGGGGTGTGCCAGGACGGCCAGCGACGAGCCGTCCGAGACGGACATCAGGAACAGGAATCCGCGCTCCATCTCCACGACCGTCTGCGCGACGTCGCCGCCCTCGAAGATCCGGGAGGCGCCTGCCGTCAGGGACGTCAGGCCCGAGGCGACGGCCGCGAGCTGGTCCGCGCGGTCACGCGGGAAGCCCTCCGACATCGCCAGGAGGAGACCGTCGGCGGACACGACGACGGTGTGGGACACCCCGGGGGTGTTGTCCACGAAGTTGGTGATCAACCAGTTGAGGTTCTGTGCCGCCTGGCTCATCGGACTCAACTAACGCTCCTGCTGGTGAGAGGGTCGAGGGAAGCTGCCGGTCTGGGTGGACCCGGCCTGACGACCCTGTGCGATACCGCGACGGAGATTGGTCAGCCGGCCCCGGACGTCATCGGGCGCCCGGGAGATCTGCGGACCACTCTGCTGCGCCGGTTGCTGCTGAGCCGTGCCCGCGACGAGGTTCGCCCGGGGCACACGGCGCGGCAGGCCGGAGGTGGTGACACCGCCCGCGGCGGGCTGGCGGACGCGCTCGGCCTGGCGGCCGAGATCGTCGTTGGGTGAACTGCGCCAGCCGGCGGGTGCGGACGACCGCTGCGGACCGGTGGGTCCCTGCGGTTGCTGAGGGGACGGAGCCGAGCCGTTGTTCTGCGGCTGCTGCTCCTGCTGGCCGTGTTGGCCGTGGAACCAGTTGGTCTCGAGTGTGTCGTACAGCGGCGTACGACCGTCGCCCGGACCGGACGCCGGCGGCAGGGCCTCGGGCTCCTGCCGGGCGGGCCGGGCCTGCGGGGCGGGCGGCCGCGGTGCGCCGAAGTCGGACCCGCCCCGGCCGCCGTTGACCTGCGGCCGCTCGAACTGGCCCGTGCCACCGGGGTCGGCCGGTGTGGCCGGACCCGGAAGGGTGGGCCGGCCGGAGCCGCCGTCCTGGCGGGGTGCCGGGTACTGGCCGGTGGAGCCGTTGTCCTGGCGCTGCGCCGGGTACTGGCCGGTCGGCCCGTTGTCCTGGCGCGGCACGGGGTACTGGCTGCCGCTGTTGTCCTGGCGGGGTGCCGGGAACTGGCCCGTGGAGCCGTTGTCGTACGACTGCGGGGCCTGCGGTGCCGGGTACTGGCCCGTCGTGGACGACGGGTCGCGGCGGCCGGCCGGGGAGCCGAAGACGTCCGGGCGGACGAACTGGCCCGGGTCGTGCGATCCGTTCGTGCCGGTGGCGAACTGGTCCGAGTGCTGGGGGCCGCCCATGCCGAAGTCGGCGGGCGAGCCGGGGCCCTGCCGGTCGCCGTCACGCGGCACGGCCGGGATTTCCGCCGTCGCGCCCGGGCCATGCCGGTCGTCGATCCGCGGCATCTGGGACGTACGGGAGACGTCCGGCTCCTCGTGACCGCGCGGGGCGTCCAGCGAGGCACGCGGCACCGGCGGCTGGGCGTTCTCGTCGCTCCAGCTCGGTACGCGCGGCTGCGGGTCGCCACCGGGCAGCTCGGCCCGCGGACCATCGCGCGGCGGCAGCTGCGGCCGACGGCCCTGGCCCTGCTCGGCGTTGCCGCCCGGGCGCTGCGCGCCTCGGCCGCCGAAGGCGTCCTGGCCCTGCGGCCCGTTCGTACCCGCGGCCTGCATGCCCTGCGGGGCACCCGGGGCCTGCCCGAAGCCGGCACCGGCCGGAGCCGGACGGCCCTGCGGGGGCGCGGAGGGAGCACCCTGATCGAACAACGACGGGGACTTCTCGGGACCCTGGGGCCCGCGCGCTCCGCCCGGCGCTCCCGGACGGCCGCCGTCCGCGTCCCGCCCGGGCAGCGCGGCCCGCGGGCTCTGGCCAGGACCGAGCCGGCCCGCGCCGGACGCGGCGGCACCGAAGGCACCGCCACCGGAGGGACCCGCCCCGAGCGCGCCGCCGCCCTGGCCGGCACCGGCGCCACGCCGGGCCGCGGCCACACCGGCGGCGGCCTGCGCGGCGGCCGGACCGCCACCGCCGAGCGGCGGCTGGCCGGGCTGCTTGGGCTGGGGCTTCCTGCCGCCCTGGGCGACATCGACGGGCAGCATGACCAGCGCGGTCGTACCACCGGAGTCGGACGGGCGCAGCTGGATGCGGATGCCGTGCCGCTGCGACAGACGGCCGACCACGAACAGACCCATGCGGCGGGAGACGGAGACGTCCACCGTCGGGGGAGAGGCGAGCCGCTCGTTGATCGCGGCCAGGTCCTCCGGCGACAGACCGATACCGGTGTCGTGGATCTCGATCAGCACACGGCCGTCGGGCAGCGCGTGACCGGTGACCTTGACCTTGGTCTGCGGCGAGGAGAACGAGGTCGCGTTCTCCAGCAGCTCGGCGAGCAGGTGCACGAGGTCGTTGACGACCCGGCCGGCCACTTCGGTGGTCGGCACGGCGGCCAGCTCGATGCGCTCGTACTGCTCCACCTCGGACGCGGCGGCGCGGAGCACGTCGACCAGCGGGACCGGGCGGGTCCAGCGGCGGCCGGGCTCCTCACCCGCGAGGACGAGGAGGTTCTCACCGTTACGGCGCATGCGCGTCGCGAGGTGGTCGAGCTTGAACAGCGAGGACAGCTGGTCTGGGTCGGCCTCGCGGGACTCCAGCTCGGAGATCAGCGAGAGCTGGCGCTGGATCAGACCCTGGGAGCGGCGCGAGAGGTTGGTGAACATCGCGTTGACGTTGCCCCGCAGCAGGGCCTGCTCGGCGGCGAGGCGGACCGCCTCGCGGTGCACGTCGTCGAAGGCCGCGGCCACCCGGCCGATCTCGTCCCGGGAGTGCACACCGACCGACTCCACGGACGTGTCGACGTCCTGCGGGTCGGACTCGGACAGCTGCTTGACCAGCTCGGGCAGCCGGTCGGAGGCGACCTTGGTCGCGGTCTCCTCCAGGCGGCGCAGCGAGCGGATCATGGAGCGGGCCACGACGAAGGCGCCGACCAGCGACACACCGAGCACGATCAGGATCAGCGCACCGGAGATGATCGCGTCGCGCTCCGTGGCGCTGCGCAGCTCGCGGGCCTTCTGTTCCATCTCCTCGAGCAGGGTGTGCTCGATGTTCTTCATCTGCTGGATCTTGGTGGAGCTGTCGTCCAGCCAGTCGCGGTAGGACCGCTTGTCCTGCTGGGCGAGACCGCTCGCGGAGACCAGGGCACGGCCCGCGTAGGTGTCGGTGGCCTTGATCGTGGAGTTGCCGCCGTCCTCGATCGGCTTCAGCAGCTCGGCGGCGGCGTCCTCGCCGTAGATGCTCTTGAAGCTTCGGATCTCGGACTTCTGGCTCTCCAGGGACGACTCGGCGTAGAGCCGGTCGTTCGGCGAGAGCTTGCCGGTCGTGGTGTTGCTCGCGGGCAGTGCCGCGGCGAGGGCCGCGCGCTGGATGGAGGAGTACTCCTTGGCGGAGGAGAAGGCCGCCAGTGCCCGGGTGCGCTGGATCATGTCCGGGTTGCTGGTCGCCTCGGCCATGTCCTGGGAGAGGTCGACCAGGTTCTCGATCAGACGGTGGTACGCCTCGATCGTCTGCGTGGAGTTGCCCTCGGAGGCGTAGGCGCTCTTGCGGATCTGCGCCAGGTCGCCCAGCTCGCCGGCGAGCTGGATGAGGTACTCGCGGACGCCCTTGAGGTTGCCTTCCTTGCTGGCGCTGTCGATCTCCTCGGAACTGTCGAGGAAGTTCTTCATCGCCCGGTCGGTCTTCTCGCGAAGACCCTTGACCGTGAAGTCGGTCGCCTTGCCGCCGTGCGCGAGCGGGCCGGCCGACTGGTCGCGCTCCTCCTGGAGCGCGGCCGACAGCTCGGTGGCCTGCTTGGTCATGTCCGTCAGCAGCTTCATGTTGTCGAGCTGCTGGATGTCGTCCATGGACTGGTTGATACGCAGCGCACCCAGCGAGGTGGCCGCGACCACGGGGAGGGCGAGCAGCGAGACCAGTCGGGTGGAGATCCGCCAGTTGCGCAGGGCTATTCGCGGGCCGGGGCCGGTGGGGCCCGTCGGCGGCTTCAGCGGCGGGGACGGATTCGAGGCCCCCGAGGGGGCCGATGGACCGGATCGCCCGGAGTGCTCACCGCCGTCGCCGGCCGAGCCCGGGTTCTGGGCGTGCTGGGGCGCGGGGCCGCCCTTCATGGCGCCAGTCCCGCCGTGCGGCTCCGGCTCCGCCGAAGCGCTGCCATCCCTCTTGAAACGTCCCTGCACTAGCGTCGCAACCTCTGGACCAGGCACCCCGTCGTGTCAGCGGCGGGGCACGGTGTCGGCGTTCTGGGGACGCCCTGAGTACGCCCCCGTGGTGGTCGTGAGTGACCGGCGCTGGCTCCCCCTTCTCGCCGCCACTCGGCGCGTCTGTGCGCCCCCTGTGCGCCGGCTCGATCCTGCGGCGGTCCGTGAGATTCCAGCACAGCACAGGATCTCCAACAAGGCCCGTAGGCCAGGCCGTGACATAGGTGACACCACGTGAGGGCCGGATCACCGGACGTAGAAAGTGAGTTCGTCCATTTCGGACGTAAGCCCGCGAGTCGCAGGGCCATGAGGGGTGTCCCAGTCGCCATGATCAGGAGCGGAATGATGGCTTCAGGGGGTTAATGTCCGTTTCGTGGGGGTGGGGCATGAGTCCGGATTGACCGATTCGGACTCTGATTCGTGAGGAAACTCACATGCTGATCATGGCCCCTCCGTGATTGGGCCGGGAATCCCATGTTTAGCCTGACGCTTTACAGAGATGGCAAAACCGACAACCCGCGCCCGGCGCGAGGTCCAAGGACCCGCGCGGCGCCGTCACAGGACAGGGTCAGGTAAACAGTGAAGACGACGACGATGTTCCACAAGATCGCCAACCCGCGACGCACGACGCTGGCGCACTTGGACGACGCCGACGAACTGCAGACGCCGGAGCAGCCGGAGCACAGCGTCGATCTCCCCGCACAGACCGCCAACCCCAAGCGCACCATCCTCACCGAGGTCCCCGTCGCGGCCGCCGCGGCCGCGGTGTGACACCAGGTAGTACGCGCACCGGCCGCCGACTGCTCAAGGCGGCGGGACACGAACATCGAGGGCGCCCTCCGACAGCGGGGGGCGCCCTTCATCATGAGCACGGAGCGGACACCCGCCCGCGTTAGCCTGGAGCGTCAGACTCCAGCCGCTTCAGTCAAGGGGCCAAGCATCCCGTGCGCATCGCCAGATTCTCCATCGACGGGAACGTCGCCTTCGGCGCCATCGAGGGCGAAAAGCAGGACGAGCTCGTCCTGGACATCATCAAGGGCATCCCGTTCGCGGACTTCGAACTCTCCGGTACGAAGGTGCCGGTGAGCAAGGTCAGGCTGCTGCCCCCGGTGCTCCCCAACAAGGTCGTGGCCTTCGGCCGCAACTACGCCGAGCACGCCAGGGAACTCGGCAACGAGGTCCCCGACGCCCCCTTCGCCTTCTTCAAGCCCTCCACCTCGGTGATCGGCCCCGGCGACGACATCCAGTACCCCTCCTTCTCCGAGGAGCTGCACCACGAGGCAGAGCTGGCCGTCGTCATCGGCCGGATGTGCCGCGAGGTCCCGCGCGAGCGCGTCCGGGACGTGATCTTCGGCTACACCTGCGCCAACGACATCACGGCCCGCGACGTCCAGCGGCGCGAGAAGCAGTGGGCCCGGGCCAAGGGCTTCGACTCCTCCTGCCCGCTGGGCCCCTGGGTGGAGACGGACCTGGACCCGGCCGACCTCACCATCCAGCTCACGGTCAACGGCCAGCAGCGCCAGCTGGGCCGTACGAGCGAGATGATCCACCCCATCGAGGACCTGATCGTCAACATCTCCGAGGCCATGACGCTGCTCCCCGGCGACGTGATCCTCACGGGCACCCCGGCTGGGGTCGGCCCCCTGAACGTCGGCGACGAGGTCGCCGTCACCATCGAAGGCATCGGCACTCTCACCAACAAGGTTGTCAAGCGTGGCTAGCGCACCCGGCACTCCCGTACGCGTCCGTTTCTGTCCCTCGCCCACCGGTAACCCCCACGTGGGCCTGGTGCGCACCGCCCTGTTCAACTGGGCGTTCGCCAAGCACCACCAGGGCACTCTGGTCTTCCGCATCGAGGACACCGACGCGGCCCGCGACTCCGAGGAGTCGTACACCCAGCTGCTCGACTCGATGCGCTGGCTGGGCTTCGACTGGGACGAGGGCCCCGAGATCGGCGGCCCGCACGCGCCGTACCGCCAGTCGCAGCGCATGGACCTGTACAAGGACGTCGCGCGGAAGCTGCTCGACGCCGGCCACGCCTACCGCTGCTACTGCTCTCAGGACGAGCTGGACACCCGCCGCGAGGCCGCCCGCGCCGCCGGCAAGCCCTCCGGCTACGACGGCCACTGCCGCGAGCTGACCGACGCCCAGGTCGAGGAGTACCAGGCCCAGGGCCGGGAGCCGATCGTCCGCTTCCGGATGCCCGACGAGACGATCACCTTCACCGACCTGGTCCGCGGCGAGCTGACCTTCACCCCGGAGAACGTCCCGGACTACGGCATCGTCCGCGCCAACGGCGCCCCGCTCTACACGCTGGTCAACCCGGTCGACGACGCCCTGATGGAGATCACCCACGTCCTGCGCGGCGAGGACCTGCTCTCCTCCACCCCGCGCCAGATCGCCCTGTACAAGGCGCTGGCGGAGCTGGGCATCGCCAAGGAGATCCCCTCCTTCGGCCACCTGCCCTACGTCATGGGCGAGGGCAACAAGAAGCTCTCCAAGCGCGACCCCCAGTCGTCCCTCAACCTCTACCGGGAGCGCGGCTTCCTCCCCGAGGGCCTGCTCAACTACCTCTCCCTGCTCGGCTGGTCCCTCTCGGCCGACCAGGACGTCTTCTCGATCGACGAGATGACCGCGGCGTTCGAGATCTCCGACGTGAACCCCAACCCGGCCCGCTTCGACCTGAAGAAGTGCGAGGCCATCAACAGCGACCACATCCGTCTGCTGGATGTGAAGGACTTCACCGAGCGCTGCCGCCCCTGGCTCCAGGCCCCGTTCGCCCCCTGGGCCCCGGAGGCCTTCGACGAGGCGAAGTGGCAGGCCATCGCTCCGCACGCGCAGACCCGCCTCAAGGTGCTCTCCGAGATCACCGACAACGTCGACTTCCTGTTCCTGGCGGAGCCGGTCGAGGACGAGGCCAGCTGGACCAAGGCCATGAAGGAAGGCTCGGACGCCCTCCTGCGCACCGCCCGCGAGAAGCTGGAGGCCGCCGACTGGACCTCCGCCGAGTCGCTGAAGGAGGCCGTCCTGGCCGCCGGTGAGGCACACGGCCTCAAGCTCGGCAAGGCCCAGGCCCCCGTCCGTGTCGCCGTCACCGGGCGCACGGTCGGCCTGCCGCTGTTCGAGTCCCTGGAGGTCCTGGGCAAGGAGCGGACCCTCGCCCGGATCGACGCGGCGCTGGCGAAGCTGGCCGCGTAACGCACCCACCCACCACGAGGGCGGCGTCCGCTGCGGACGCCGCCCTCGTCGTGTCCGCCCAGCCGTCACCCGGAGTTCACCCTTCCGGCCAACTCCCGTCCCCTGCGGAGACGTTGGATGCCCCCTGTGCACACGGTGCGCGTGTGCGCCCTGGTACCGGGGGAGGGAACATGAGCCGTTCACGAAGACTTGTCCACGCGGCCGTCGGCGGGGTGGTGGCCCTGTCCTGCACCGTGCTGCCGGCCGCACCCGCGCAGGCGGCACCCGCCGCCGACGCGCCGGTGGGCACGGTGCGGCTCGTCACCGAGAAGCGCGTGACCGTCGACTACCCGTGGGCCGGCGCGTCCGGCTTCCAGTACCGGCCGGGAACCACCTCGGTCACCACGGTGGACTACCCCGACGCGGTCCCCCCTGCCCACGCCGGCCCGGACGACCTGGCCAGCGGCACCGACGTCGTGAACACCCGCGACGGCCAGGCCGTCACCCAGAGGCACCGCTCCACAGGCATCACCGCCACCGTCACGATCCCCTCCGGCCACGCCTACCGGGCCGCCGCGGGCTGGAGCGTGCTGACCATGGACGGCACCGGCGCCCTGCACGTCCTGCGCGCCGCCGCCGGCGGCGCCACCACGGACACCCCGGTCACCGGCTTCCCGGCCGGCGCCCGGCCCGTCCTCTACCGCACCGGCGGCTCGGTCGGCCGTCTCGCGATCGTCTACGTGCTGGACGGCAAGACGTCCGTGGGCCTGGCCGACCTCTCCGACGGCGCCTTCCGCACGTACGTGACCAGCGCCGAGGCGACCCCGCAGCTCGCCTTCAACGACCGCTGGCTGGTCGCCGACTGGAAGGCGATCCGGGTGGACGCCGAACCCGGCACCGAGCCCACCGCCCTCACCAGGACCGACGCCCAGCTCGAAGCCGTCGTCGGCGACCAACTCCTGCTCGGCAACCCGATGTTCGTCCTGGGCGGCACCGAGGCCGCGCTGACCGCCCGTTCCCTCGTCACGGGCGCCTCGAGCACCGTGCTCACCTCGTCCTTCGGCGGAATCGGCCCGACCCTGGACGGCGGAGCACTGGCCACCGCGGGCCCCTCCAGCCTCGACTGGGACATCCACCGGATCACCCTCACCGGCAGCGGCGGCCTCACCACCACCAAGGTGGCCCGGGTCCCCGCCGCCGCGACCGGAGTACAGGGACTGGCCGTCGCCGGTGGCGAGTTGTTCCTCTACGGCGCGACACCGGGCGCCTCGCTCCGCTACAGCGGCTTCCAGCTGGCCTCCGACGGCCGTCCCACCGGTGAGCAGACCCGCCGCAGCCCGGCCCTGGCCGCCCCCACCTGCCTCTCCGGCGACGCCGCCTGCCCCCAGCTGGAGGCCCTGGGCGACGGCCGGGTCGGCCAGCTGTGGACCGACGGGACGGGCCAGGAATCCGTCCTCAACGTCGGCCTCGACACCACCACCACGCTCAGCGAGCCCACGGACGGCGACTCCGGCGGCCGGATCGGCGGCAGCACCGGCCGCTACGTGCTCTACAACGGCGCCTCCGGCAAGCAGCGGGTGGTCGACTTCCCGCGCGGCGCGACCGGCGGCGAGACCACCCTCACCCGCGACCGCACCGCCGCAGCGGTCTGGGGGCAGACCCTGTGGACCCCGGGCAGCACCCAGGGCGCGGTCACCGGCCGCAACCTCAAGACCGGCACGACCACCACCATCGCCACCGGCGCCCCCTGCACCCCCACCGACATCCAGGCCGTCAACACCTGGCTGTACTGGTCCTGCGGCACCTCGGCGGGCGTCTACGACCGGGCCACCAACCGCAAGATCACGGTCCCGGCCGACATCGGCCCGGCCCGCCTCGCCGACGGCTTCCTGCTCCGCGAGAACCGCACCACCCACGACCTGCTGCTCACCGACTTCCACACGGGTACGGCCACTACCCGCACCCTGGTGAAGCTGCCGACCGCCGACCAGAACACCGGCGGCAGCAACGGCCGCTGGGCCGTCGACCGCTTCGGCGGCCACATCGCCTACCTCAACGGCACCTACGGCGAGGTGTCGATCGTCCCCAGCGGCGTCCCCACCTCACCGCTCGCGCAGACGGAGGCCCAGGTCTACTCGCCGTCCGTGATCGGCAGATCGTTCCCCTGGTCACCGGTCTGGCAGCTGAACAAGCCGTCCACCTGGACCCTGACCCTGACCACGGCCGCCGGCACCGTCGTCCGCACCCTGACCGGCGCCTCTACCGGAGCAGCCGTACGCCCCGCCTGGGACGGCACCACCGACACCGGCGCCGGGGCCCCGTCCGGCGGCTACACCTGGAAGCTCAGCGCCCGCCCCCGCGACGGCCAGGGGCCGGACCTCACGCTCTCCGGCACCATGACCCTGGGCTGAGCGCGGGGCGCGGTGGGTACGGTCGCACCATGAGCATCCAAGCCGTGGTCTGGGACGTCGACGACACCCTCTTCGACTACACCAGCGCCGACCGCCTCGGCATGAGCGCCCACCTGACGACCGAGGGCCTGCTCGACGACTACGACACCGTCGACCAGGCCCTCGCCCGCTGGCGGGAGATCACCGATCTGCAATGGGCGCGCTTCGCGGCGGGGGAGGCCACCTTCGAGGCCCAGCGGCGCGACCGCGTACGGGTGTTCCTGGGCCGGGAGCTGACCGACGCCGAGGCCGACGCGTGGTTCCGGCGCTACCGCGCCCACTACGAGGAGGTCTGGACCCTCTTCCCGGACGTCCTGCCCGTCCTCGACGCCCTCGCCGCCAGCCACCGGCACGCCGTGCTCTCCAACTCCAGCATCCACGTCCAGGATCACAAGCTGCGCGTCCTCGGCGTCCACGACCGCTTCGAGAGCATCCTGTGCGCCGCCGAGCTCGGCGTCTCCAAGCCCGAGGCCGGCGCGTTCCTCGCCGCCTGCACGGCCCTCGATCTGCCGCCCCACCAGGTCGCCTACGTCGGTGACCACCCGGAGATCGACGGGCGGGGCGCCGCCGACGCCGGGCTGCTGTCGGTGTGGATCGACCGCGGCGGCATGTACGCCACGATCGAGCCGCCCGTCGGTCCGCACCGCATCGCCTCCCTCGCCGAACTGCCCTCTCTGCTCGGCACGGATAGTCGTTTTGGAGCCCCGTCCACCTTCAGGTAATGTTCTTCCTGCGCCGCGGGGAGCGGGCCGGAAGGCAGGAACCCCAGGCGCATTACTAGAACAAGAACCCCCTCAGGGGCTTGCGTTCCAGTGGCCTATGGTGTAATTGGCAGCACGACTGATTCTGGTTCAGTTAGTCTTGGTTCGAGTCCAGGTAGGCCAGCTCGCAGAGCTCATCTGCAAGGCCCCCGTTGTGTAGCGGCCTAGCACGCCGCCCTCTCAAGGCGGTAGCGCCGGTTCGAATCCGGTCGGGGGTACAGGGTTCCGAAGGATCGACGATCATCTCGGAACTGCTAGGGCCCCCGTTGTGTAGCGGCCTAGCACGCCGCCCTCTCAAGGCGGTAGCGCCGGTTCGAATCCGGTCGGGGGTACTGACTGGTCTAAACCACATTGGTCTATGGTGTAATTGGCAGCACGGCTGATTCTGGTTCAGTTAGTCTTGGTTCGAGTCCAGGTAGACCAGCTCGGACCTGCGGAAACGCAGGCTCCACGCCCCCGTTGTGTAGCGGCCTAGCACGCCGCCCTCTCAAGGCGGTAGCGCCGGTTCGAATCCGGTCGGGGGTACGCACTACGAAGGCCCCTCACCTCGGTGAGGGGCCTTCTGTGTATGTCCCAGGGGCGCGGGGAACCGCGCGAGCAACCACTGACGGCCCGCACTCGACGATGAATCCGCCCCTGTCATGGCGCTGAGTCGGGGAAAGCCTGCCGCGGCGTTGAGGCCGACCTTCCCCGAGAGCACCCCGTCGGTTCAGCCAGTGCGTCGCAGCGCCTCGGAGAGGCGCCCCGCCGCATCGATCACAGCCTGCGCATGCATCCGCCCCGGGTGACGCGTCAGGCGCTCGATCGGCCCGGACACCGACACGGCCGCCACCACACGGTTCGACGGCCCCCGCACCGGCGCGGAGACGGACGCGACACCCGGCTCGCGCTCGCCGATCGACTGGGCCCAGCCCCGGCGCCGTACACCCGACAGGGCCGTCGCCGTGAAGCGGGCGCCCTGCAGGCCGCGGTGCAGCCGCTCCGGCTCCTCCCAGGCCAGCAGGATCTGTGCCGAGGAGCCGGCCTTCATCGTGAGCGTCGAGCCGACCGGGACCGTGTCCCGGAGACCGGACAGACGCTCCGCCGCCGCGACGCAGATCCGCATGTCGCCTTGGCGGCGGTAGAGCTGCGCGCTCTCGCCCGTGATGTCACGGACGTGGGTGAGCACCGGGCCGGCGGTGGCGAGGAGACGGTCCTCACCCGCGGCCGCGGCGAGTTCTGCCAGGCGGGGGCCGAGAATGAAACGGCCCTGCATGTCGCGCGCCACCATGCGGTGGTGTTCCAGGGCCACGGCCAGGCGGTGGGCCGTGGGTCGTGCCAGTCCGGTGGCACCGACCAGGCCCGCGAGGGTGGCCGGACCGGACTCCAGAGCGCTCAGGACGAGGGCCGCCTTGTCCAGAACGCCGACGCCGCTACTGTTGTCCATGAAACGATACTCGCGTCTCACTCTGTGAAACGCAAGTTCAATTTTCCGTGGAACCCGCCACTCTTGAAGACACGAAGTCACAACGGCCCGTGACGTACGGGCCTGGCGGCGGATGCCCGGAATCCAGGGGCGCGGGCCCGCCTCCTCAAGATCTCTAGTTGGGCCGGCGGATCGTCGTCGGCCGGAGGGAACAGCGATGGGTAGGACACTCGCGGAGAAAGTCTGGGACGACCATGTCGTCCGGCGCGCCGAGGGCGAGCCCGACCTTCTCTTCATCGATCTGCACCTGCTGCACGAGGTGACCAGCCCGCAGGCCTTCGACGGCCTCCGCAAGAGCGGCCGCAAGGTGCGGCGCCTCGACCTCACCATCGCCACCGAGGACCACAACACCCCCACCCTCGACATCGACAAGCCCATCGCCGACCCGGTCTCCCGGATCCAGCTGGAGACGCTGCGCAAGAACGCCGCCGACTTCGGCGTGCGCCTGCACCCGCTGGGCGACGTCGAGCAGGGCGTCGTGCACGTCGTCGGCCCGCAGCTTGGGCTGACCCAGCCCGGCACCACCGTCGTCTGCGGTGACTCGCACACCTCCACGCACGGTGCCTTCGGCGCCCTGGCGTTCGGCATCGGCACCTCCCAGGTGGAGCACGTGCTGGCCACCCAGACGCTGCCGATGTCCCGCCCGAAGACCATGGCGATCACGGTCAACGGGGAACTGCCCGACGGTGTCACCGCCAAGGACCTGATCCTGGCGATCATCGCGCAGATCGGCACCGGCGGCGGCCAGGGCTACGTGCTGGAGTACCGCGGCGAGGCCATCGAGCAGCTCTCGATGGAGGCCCGCATGACCATCTGCAACATGTCGATCGAGGCCGGTGCCCGCGCGGGCATGATCGCCCCGGACGAGACCACCTTCGCGTACCTCCAGGGCCGTCCGCACGCCCCCGAGGGCGCCGACTGGGACGCGGCCGTCGAGTACTGGAAGACGCTCAGGACGGACGAGGACGCCGAGTTCGACGCCGAGGTCGTCATCGACGCCACCGAGCTGGCGCCGTTCGTCACCTGGGGCACCAACCCCGGCCAGGGCGCACCCCTTTCGGCGTCCGTCCCCGACCCTGCTTCGTACGAAGACGCATCGGAGCGCTTCGCCGCCGAAAAGGCCCTGGAGTACATGGGGTTGGAGGCGGGGCAGCCGCTGCGCTCCATCAAGGTGGACACCGTCTTCGTAGGCTCCTGCACCAACGGCCGCATCGAGGACCTGCGTGCCGCGGCCGAGATCGTGAAGGACCGCAAAGTCGCCGACGGCGTACGGATGCTGGTCGTCCCTGGCTCCGCGCGGGTCGGTCTGCAGGCCGTTTCCGAGGGTCTGGACGTCGTCTTCAAGGACGCCGGCGCCGAATGGCGGCACGCGGGCTGCTCGATGTGTCTGGGCATGAACCCCGACCAGCTGGCCCCGGGTGAGCGCTCCGCGTCCACCTCCAACCGCAACTTCGAGGGCCGGCAGGGCAAGGGCGGCCGTACGCACCTGGTGTCGCCGCAGGTCGCGGCCGCGACCGCCGTCCTGGGCCACCTGGCCTCCCCGGCCGACCTGTCCGCCGACACCCGTACGCCCGCTGGAGTCTGATCAGTCATGGAAGCCTTCACCACCCACACCGGCCGGGCCGTCCCGCTGCGCCGCAGCAACGTCGACACCGACCAGATCATCCCCGCCCACTGGCTCAAGAAGGTCACGCGCGACGGGTTCGAGGACGGGCTGTTCGAGGCCTGGCGCAAGGACGAGTCGTTCGTGCTCAACCAGCCCGAGCGGCAGGGCGCGACCGTCCTGGTCGCCGGCCCCGACTTCGGCACCGGCTCCTCCCGTGAGCACGCCGTCTGGGCACTGCAGAACTACGGCTTCAAGGCCGTGATCTCCTCCCGCTTCGCCGATATCTTCCGTGGCAACTCGCTCAAGAACGGCCTGCTCACGGTCGTTCTGGAGCAGAAGATCGTGGACGCGCTGTGGGAGCTCGCGGAGAAGGACCCGCAGGCCGAGATCACCGTCGACCTGGTGGCCCGCGAGGTGCGCGCCGAGGGCATCACCGCCTCCTTCGAGCTGGACGAGAACTCCCGCTGGCGGCTGCTGAACGGCCTCGACGACATCTCGATCACCCTCCAGAACGAGGAGGACATCGCCGCGTACGAGGCGAAGCGTCCCGCCTTCAAGCCGCAGACGATCCAGCTCTGATCCGGAGCACGATCCGCCGCCTCTGAACAAGGCGACTTTCGGCCACCGCAACACCCCCTCTGTACCCCCGATCAGCCCGATCGGGGGTACAGCCGTGTCTGCACCCGAACGGCCCTGTCCGTCCGGAGGGCGCCGCTCAACTTCCCACGTTATGCCGGGGGTTGCCGGGGTAATCGAGGTGTACAGCCGCGACTTCCGCGCGTGCCCGGAAGGCCGTTTGCGGCGGCAGTTGTCCCCTGCGCAGGCGACAACTCGCCCCAGATGGCACAATCTGTGCATGGAACACGACGGCCAACTCGAGCTCTATGCGGCAGTCGCGGGCCAACTCAAGGAAGCGCACGCAAAAGTGCGCGCACTGCAAGTCCCGGAGGGCGTACGGATGGCGCTGACCCGGAAGCTGCTGGTCATTACGGCCGCGGCCAAGCACGATCTCGCCGACGCGGCAAGGCGGCTGGAACGGTTCACCGTGGACCTCGACGAGGGGCGACTCCCCGACGAGGAACGCTGAAACCGGACGACACCGTCGAGTTCGTTGCGGCACAAGGGTGAGAAGCCCGTTTCGTGTTTGATTTGCGGTATATATCTGCCTAACGTGCGAAAAAGCTTGAACACTTTCGTTCTGGCGATGTCTCCGAAGGGGAAGACGTGAACAAGGCGCAGCTCGTAGAAGCGATTGCCGACAAGATGGGCGGCCGTCAGCAGGCCGCCGATGCTGTCGACCACGTACTGGACGCCATCGTCCGCGCGGTCGTCTCGGGTGAGCGGGTTTCCGTCACCGGCTTCGGTTCGTTCGAGAAGGTCGACCGTCCGGCTCGGTACGCCCGTAACCCCCAGACCGGCGAGCGGGTTCGGGTCAAGAAGACCTCCGTTCCGCGCTTCCGCGCGGGTCAGGGCTTCAAGGACCTGGTCAGCGGCTCGAAGAAGCTGCCGCGTGGTGGCGAGGTCTCGGTCAAGAAGGCGCCGAAGGGCAGCCTGACCAGCGGTGCCGGCGCGACGGTCAAGAAGGCCGCCGCGAAGAAGGCGACCGCGAAGAAGGCCGCCGCCAAGAAGACCGCCGCCAAGAAGACGACGGCGAAGAAGGCGACCACGAAGACGGCGGCCGCGAAGAAGACGACGGCGAAGAAGGCGCCCGCCAAGAAGACCACGGCGACCGCCAAGAGCACCGCCGCGAAGAAGACCACCGCCAAGAAGGCCCCGGCGAAGAAGGCCACGGCCAAGAAGGCGCCCGCCAAGAAGTCGACGGCGCGCAAGACCACCGCCAAGAAGACCACCGCCCGCAAGAAGTAAGGGCGCCGGGTACTCACGCGACGGGCCGGACTCCCGCATGGAGTCCGGCCCGCGGCGTGTTCAAGCAGAGGTCAGAGGGTCTGCAGTGTCACCAGAGTGATCCTGAGGTCGTCCTTCGCGCCTTCCACCTCGATACGCACGCGCTGTCCCGGGCGCAGCAGCCTGAGACCCCCCGCGTCGAACGCCGGCGCGTCGAAGGGCACCGGGGTGCCGTCGTCCAGGAGCACCTGCCCGCTGCGGCTTTCGGGGTCGTACGTATAAGCGGTCGCCTGCATGTCCGCAGCCTACTGCCCGGGGATCAGCAACCGCGCGGCGGCCGCGGCCGTATGAGGACCCACCCCCAGGGCCAGCGCGTTGCGCAGGTCGTCGCCGGTGTCCACGTCCTGGCGTACGGAATCCACGTCGGCGAGGCCCAGTTCCACGGCACCGGACGCGCGGTGCCGGGCCCGGGAATCGGTGCCGAAGGCCGGGAGCAATTCACGGCCCGGGGCGGCGGCCAGCAAGGTCGTTCCGATTGCGGCCGCGTCCGGGAGAAATGCGCGCGGGAATTCAGAGGCCGCGTCGAGTACCCGAGTCAATTCCGGTGGGCGCAGTGCCGGAAGATCGGCGTTGAGTGCGGCCACCGGACTTCCGGGGCGAGTGGACCGTATGATCCCCGCCCCGTGTGCGAGAGCGGCGTTGAGGCCGCTTCCCGGCTCGTCGGGGATGATCGCGGCGCCGAGTACGGCCAGCTCACGGCCCGCCCGGGCGTCGTCCGTGACGACTGCCACATCCCGTACCGCGGGACAGGCCAGCGCGGCCGTCACGGTGTCCTGGGCGAAGGCGAGCGCCAGGCCCGGCCGCAGCCCGTCGTCCGCGGTGTCCGCAAGCCTGCTCTTGGCCTGGGCCAGGGGTTTCAGGGGTACGACCAACGTCCACTGCACAGGTGTTCCGTCCCTCTCTTGTCGCGGTCATTGTCACCCGGGGCATCGGGCGGCGGGCGGGTCGGGGCGTACGGTGTTCTCGACAGACCGGCGGCCTGGGGCGACACTTGTGCGGCCCCCCGGTGGCCCCCGCTTCAGGCCCTAGAGGAAGGTGTCCGCGTGCCCCGCCGCAGAATCGGCTTCTGGTACCGCTTCGCTGCGGTGATCTGCAAACCGCCGCTGGTGGTTCTGCTCAGGCGGGACTGGCGCGGAATCGAGCACATTCCGGTTGATGGTGGATTTATCACCGCGGTGAACCACAATTCGCACATTGATCCCTTCGCTTACGCGCACTTTCAGTACAACACCGGGCGCGTCCCGCGATTCCTCGCGAAGAGCGGCCTTTTCAAGAGCGGATTCGTCGGAGCCGCGATGCGGGGCACCGGGCAGATCCCCGTCTACCGCGAGAGCACGGACGCGCTCAGCGCATTCCGGGCCGCGATCGACGCCGTGAACCGCGGTGAATGCGTCGCCTTCTATCCCGAGGGCACGCTCACCCGCGACCCGGAAGGCTGGCCCATGACCGGCAAGACCGGGGCGGCGCGCGTCGCCCTGGAGACCAAATGCCCGGTGATTCCCGTCGCCCAGTGGGGCTGCAACGAGCTGCTGCCGCCGTACGCGAAGAAGCCGCACCTCCTGCCGCGCAAGACGCACCGCGTGCTGGCCGGGCCGCCCGTGGACCTCGCGCGGTTCTACGACCAGGAGATGACCGCGGATCTCCTGAAGGAGGCCACCGAGGTCATCATGGCCGCCGTGACCTGTCAGCTGGAGGAGATCCGCGGGGAGAAGGCACCCGCCACGCCCTACGACCCGCGCCGGGAGCGGATCGAGCAGCGGCGCCGCACCCAGGCGCAGACACAGCGGGGCGGGCAGGAATCGGTGCAGTCGGTGCAGTCGGCGCAGGAAGAGGGGCTGGGCAAGTGAGCAAGCCGGTCAAGGCGGCGGTGCTGAGCGCCGGTTCGTGGGGTACGGCGTTCGGCATGGTGCTCGCCGACGCGGGGTGCGAGGTCACCCTGTGGGGGCGCCGCCCGGAGGTCGTGGAGGCGATCAACTCCACCCGGACCAATCCCGACTACTTCCCGGGCGTCGCGCTGCCGGAGAACGTACGGGCCACCACGGATCCTGCGGAAGCCGCCGCGGACGCCGACTTCACGGTCCTCTCGGTCCCCTCGCAGACCCTGCGCGGCAACCTCGCCGAGTGGAGCCCGCTGCTCGCCCCGCACACGGTCCTTGTGTCGCTGATGAAGGGCGTCGAACTCGGCTCCGCGATGCGGATGAGCGAGGTCATCGACGATGTCGCCAAGGTCGGCCCGGACCGCATCGCCGTGGTCACCGGACCCAACCTGGCCCGGGAGATCGCCGCGCGGATGCCGGCCGCCGCCGTGGTCGCCTGCACCGACGAGGCCGTCGCGCAGCGGCTCCAGGCCGCCTGCCACACGCCGTACTTCCGCCCGTACACCAACACCGACGTCGTCGGCTGTGAACTCGGCGGCGCGGTGAAGAACGTCATCGGGCTGGCCGTCGGCATCGCGGACGGCATGGGCCTCGGCGACAACGCCAAGGGCTCGCTCATCACCCGCGGTCTCGCCGAGACGACCCGGCTCGGCATGGCCCTGGGCGCCGACCCGCTGACCTTCTCCGGACTCGCGGGCCTGGGCGACCTGGTGGCCACCTGTTCCTCGCCGCTGTCCCGCAACCACACCTTCGGCACCAACCTCGGCAAGGGCATGACCCTGCAGGAGACCATCGCGGTCACCAAGCAGACCGCCGAGGGCGTCAAGTCCTGCGAGTCGGTGCTGGATCTGGCCCGCCGGCACGGAGTCGACATGCCGATCACCGAGACGGTCGTCGAAATCGTGCACGAGGGCAAGCCTCCGGTGGTGGCCCTCAAGGAGCTGATGTCGCGCAGCGCGAAGCCCGAACGACGCTGAGCGACGCGACGTCGGGGGCGCTGTCTCCGGGCCCTACCAACGGGTACTCTCAACCCGATATGAGCACCGAGAACCTCCCCCAGAGCCCAGAGCAGCCGCCTCGCAAGCCGCGTGTGGCCGTCGTGTTCGGCGGGCGCAGCTCCGAACACGGGATCTCCGTGGTCACCGCCGGCGCCGTCCTCAAGGCCATCGACCGGACCAAGTACGACGTCCTGCCGATCGGCATCACCCAGGACGGCCGTTGGGCGCTCACGGCGGACGAACCGGAGCGGATGGCGATCGTCGACCGGCGCCCGCCGAGTGTCGACGCGCTCGCCGAGTCGGACGAGGGCGGAGTGATCCTCCCGGTCGACCCGGCCAACCGCGAAGTCGTCTACAGCGAGCCGGGATCGGTTCCCAAGGCGCTCGGCGAGGTCGACGTGGTCTTCCCGGTGCTGCACGGCCCGTACGGCGAGGACGGCACCCTCCAGGGCCTCCTGGAGCTCTCCGGAGTCCCGTACGTGGGTTCGGGTGTGCTCGCCTCGGCCGTCGGCCAGGACAAGGAGTACATGAAGCGGGTGTTCACCTCCTTCGGGCTCAAGGTGGGCCCGTACGTGGTGGTCCGCCCGCGCGAGTGGGAGAGGGACGAGACCGCCGCCCGCAAGAAGATCGTGGACTTCGCCGGCGAGCACGGCTGGCCGCTGTTCGTGAAGCCCGCCCGCGCCGGTTCGTCGATCGGCATCACCAAGGTCGACGACCTCTCCGGACTCGACGAGGCGATCGCCGAGGCCCAGCGGCACGACCCGAAGATCCTCGTGGAGGCCGCGCTGCGCGGCCGCGAGATCGAGTGCGGCGTCCTGGAGTTCGAGGACGGCCCCCGCGCCTCCGCCCCCGCGGAGATCCCCACTCCCGAGGCCCACGCGTACTACGACTTCGAGGCCAAGTACATCGACTCGACGCCGGGGATCGTGCCCGCGCCGCTGACGCCGGAGGAGACGGCCGAGGTCCAGCGCCTGGCGGTCGACGCCTTCGAGGCGGCGTCCTGTGAGGGCCTGGTCCGCGCGGACTTCTTCCTCACCGAGGACGGCGAGTTCGTGATCAACGAGATCAACACGATGCCCGGCTTCACGCCCATCTCGATGTACCCGCAGATGTGGCAGGCGAGCGGGGTGTCCTACCCGGAGCTGGTGGACCGCCTGGTGCAGGCGGCACTTGGCCGTTCGACGGGCCTGCGCTGAATCGACCGCGCGTCGCGGGAGGTGTCAGGAGGCGATCCCCTCGGGGATCGCCTTTTTCACAGCGGCAGCCAGATCGATCAGCACCCCGGAGCTGTCCGGCCCCTCGGGCACGCGCACTTCCACGTACGCCTCCCGGTTGGCGGTGGTGAAGACGTGCCCCCCGTCGTCCCGCTCCTCCATCAGCCAGTCCACCCCGTTCACACCCCCGGCGACCGCGTCCGGATCACGTCCGTCCGCCACCTTCGGATCGATCATCTTGGGCGGCTGCGGAACACCGCAGCGCAGTATGATCGCCGGGCTGCCCCAGCCCGCCGTCAGCGCCGACGCGGGCTCGGGATCCTCGCGGCGCTCACCGTCCACCTTCGCGGGCAGTACCTTGTCCAGGTTCCGGCACAGTTCCACGGCCTTGGCGCCCGGACTGGGAACCGCCGCCGACGCGCTGTCGTCTGCTGAGGAGCAGCCCGCGACAGTGATCAACAGCGCGAGAGCGGGCAGGCGGACCATGCGGAAGACAGAACGGTGCCGGTGACGGAAAGAGTTCACCGGCACAGGGTAGACGGGGGCTAGATATGGACGACCGGGCAGGTCAGGGTGCGGGTGATGCCGTCCACCTGCTGGACCCTGGCGACCACCAGACGACCGAGATCGTCGACGGTGTCGGCCTGGGCCCGCACGATGACGTCGTACGGTCCTGTCACGTCCTCGGCCTGGACGACCCCAGGGATCTTGCTGATCGTCTCGGCGACGGTCGACGCCTTGCCGACCTCCGTCTGGATCAGGATGTACGCCTGTACCACGGAACCTCCAGGGCGGCCACGAGGATCATGTGGGGAAAAGGAACGCCACGGTATCGCGTCGCCGCTCACCACGGGGAGACCCGTGGGGACCGGGTCTTGCGCGCCGGGGCCCGGGTCCGGCAGAACTTGACGGTCACTTCGACCGTAGCGAGGCCCGAGATGCCTCGCTACCGGGCATGGACAGGGACAGAAGGGGAGAAAGGGCAATGAAGGGCACTGTTGGTGAGCTCGGTGAGTTCGGGCTCATCAGGGAGCTCACCTCCCGTCTGACCACCACCCCGGCGGTCCGGGTCGGCCCCGGCGACGACGCCGCCGTGGTGGCCGCGCCCGACCGCCGGGTCGTGGCCAGTACGGACATCCTGGTGGAGGGCCGGCACTTCCGCCGGGACTGGTCGACGGCCTACGACGTGGGCCGCAAGGCGGCCGCGCAGAACCTCGCCGACATCGCCGCCATGGGCGCCGTACCGACCGCGCTGCTGCTCGGTCTGGTCGTCCCGGCCGACCTGCCGGTGACATGGCCGAGCGAGCTGATGGACGGCCTGCGCGACGAGTGCCAGGTGGCGGGCGCCGCCGTGGTCGGCGGTGACGTCGTACGCGGGGACTCGATCATGGTGTCGATCACGGCGCTCGGCGATCTGCGCAACCAGGAGCCGGTGACGCGGGCGGGCGCGCAGCCCGGCGACCTCGTCGCGGTGACCGGCTGGCTCGGGTGGTCGGCGGCCGGGTACGCGGTGCTGTCGCGGGGGTTCCGCTCGCCGCGCGCGTTCGTGGAGGCCCATCGGCGCCCCGAGCCGCCGTATCACGCGGGTCCGGCCGCCGCCGGGCTCGGGGCGACCGCGATGTGCGATGTGAGCGACGGGCTGATCGCCGATCTCGGGCACATCGCCGAGGCCAGCAAGGTGCGGATCGACATCCGCTCCGGGGCGATCGACATCCCGACCCAGATGAACGACATCGGGCAGGCCGTCGGCGTCGACCCCATGCAGTGGGTGCTGACCGGGGGAGAGGACCACGCGATCGTGGCGACGTTCCCGTCGGACGTGAAGCTGCCCGCCCGCTGGAAGGTCATCGGCGAGGTCCTCAACCCCTCGGCGCTGCCCCAGGTCACGGTCGACGGGGCGCCGTGGACCAGCAAGGGCGGCTGGGACCACTTCGGAGACATAGAGTCATGATCCCCAACGTCCTCACCGTGGCAGGCTCCGACTCCGGCGGAGGCGCGGGCATCCAGGCCGACCTGAAGACGATGCTCGCGCTCGGCGTGCACGGCATGAGCGTCGTCACGGCGGTGACGGCGCAGAACTCCCTCGGCGTGCAGGGGGCTTGGGAGCTGCCCGTGGAGGCCGTGCGGGCCCAGTACCGCAGTGTCGTCGACGACATCGGCGTCCAGGCGGTCAAGACCGGGATGCTGGCCTCCGCGGAACTCGTGGAGGCGGTGGCCGGGTTGCTCGCGGGGACGGACGCCCCGGCGGTCGTCGACCCGGTGGGCGTCTCGAAGCACGGCGACTCCCTGCTCGCCGCCTCGGCGCTGGACTCCGTCCGTACGAAGCTGCTGCCGGTGGCGACGGTCGCCACCCCTAACCTCGACGAGGTGGCCCAGCTGACCGGGGTGCGGGTCGAGTCGGAGGAGCAGTTGCGTGAGGCCGCGGCCGCCGTGCTCGGGTACGGGCCGCGCTGGGTGCTGATCAAGGGCGGGCATCTGCCCGGGGACGCCGTCGATCTGCTCACCGACGGCTCCGAGGAGCACTGGCTGCGGGCGCCGCGCCATGACAACCGGCACACGCACGGCACGGGCTGCACCCTGGCCTCCGCGATCGCCTCACAGCTGGCGAAGGGGCGGTCGGTGCCGGAGGCGGTGACGGCGGCCAAGGAGTACGTCACGGGGGCCGTCGCGGCCGGCTTCGCGCTCGGCGGGGGCATCGGGCCGGTCGATCACGGCTGGCGGTTCCGGGCCGGGTCCTGAGCGTCCGGCCTTTCCTCGTCCGGCCTTTCCCGGATATCCGGACACGCCGAAGAGCCGGTCCACCTGAGGTGGACCGGCTCTGTAAGCGAACCAGCAGTGGTTGCGCGCTAGCTGAGCGTCAGCGCGAGACCTTGCCGGCCTTGATGCACGAGGTGCAAGCGTTCACGCGCTTCGGCGTCCCGCCCACCACGGTACGCACACGCTGGATGTTCGGGTTCCAGCGGCGGGACGTACGGCGGTGCGAGTGCGAGATGTTGTTGCCGAAGCCCGGCCCCTTGCCGCAGACGTCGCAGTTGGCAGCCACGGGTCACTCCAAAGACTTCAGATGCACTTACGGATAATCCCGGCATGCCGGGATCAGGATCGAGGATCTGAGTGGCGTTGCCAGGGGAACGGCCCGATGAGATCGGGCAACCGGAGCAGCATACAACGACTGCCCCAGTGCAACGAAACTACCATGGTGGCTCGGGGTCCGGCTCCGGCCCGCTTCCGGTCCGGACCGCCCCGGAGACTACGCTGCGTGCCACGTCCAGCAGCTGAGGGAGGCGCAGTGGCGCAGGTGCCGCAGACATTCTTCGATGCTCTCGCGGTGCGCACCTGGTGTGGTCTCGCTCTCGAGACGCTGGGGCGGGCGCGTGAGGAGATCGACGCGATCAACGTCTACCCCGTGGCGGACGGGGACACCGGCACGAACCTGTATCTGACCGTGGAGTCCGCGGTCGCGGCAGTCGAGGCGGTGTTCGCGGGCCATGCGGCGGGGGCGGGTCCGGAGGGGCCGACCTTCGCCGATGCCGCCCGGGCGATGGCGCACGGGGCGCTCATCGGTGCCCGCGGGAACTCCGGGACCATCCTTGCCCAGCTGCTGCGCGGCATGGCCCAGGTGCTGGCCCACGACGAGGCCGCCCACGCCGACGGCCAGAACCTGCGGCTCGCCCTGCGGCACGCGGCCGACTCCGCCCGCCAGGCCGTGGCCCACCCCGTCGAGGGCACCGTCCTCACGGTCGCCTCGGCCGCCGCCGACGCCGCGGACGGTGCCGAGGGCGACTGCGGGAAGGTGGCCCGGGCGGCCTACGAGGGAGCGCGCACGGCCCTCGCCGCGACCCCCGGCCAGCTGCCCGTCCTGGAACGCGCCGGGGTGGTCGACGCCGGTGGGCGAGGGCTGGTGGCGGTGCTCGGGGCGCTGGTGGAGACGTTCACGGGGGAGACGCCGCGGGCGATGGCGGCGGGTGCGGTGCGGGTGCGTGCGGGGGTGGAGGGCGCGGCTGAGGATGTGGCTGCGGCCGCGGCTTCGGGTGCCGGTGGTGCGGCTGGTGCGGCTGGTGCGGCTGGTGCGGCGAGCGTGCCAGGGGCCAGGGCGTCCGGGGAAGAGGTGGCCGAGGGCCCGGTCGGGGCGCACCCCGGCCCGGACGAGGATCTCCACGAGTGCGCCGACAGTGCCGCCGTTCCGGGCCGGGACGGGCCCGCCTTCGAGGTGATCTACCTCCTGGAGGCCGAGGACGCGGCCGTGGCGCGATTGCGGGAGCGGCTCGACGCCCTCGGGGACTCCCTCGTCGTGGTCGGCGGTGACGGGCTGTGGAACGTCCATGTCCATGTCGACGACGCGGGCGCCGCCGTCGAGGCCGGCATCGAGGCGGGGCGGCCCTACCGGATCCGCATCACGCACTTCGGCGCCGGCGATGTGCACACCACCGGCGCCGAGCGGCCGCCCCGGGAGCGCGCCCAGCGCGCCGTCGTGGCCGTCGTGCCCGGCGAGGGCCTGGCCGGGCTGTACACCGAGGCCGGCGCGACCACCGTGCTCGCACGCCCCGGGGAGCCGCCCGCGAGCGGCGAGCTCGTGCAGGCCGTACGGCGGGCCCACGCGCGCGAGGTCGTGCTGCTGCCCAACGATGCCGAACTGCGTCACACCGCCGCGGCGGCGGCCGAGCAGGCCCGTACTGAGGGCATCCGCGTGGCCCTCATCCCGACCCGCTCGGCGGTCCAGGGCATCGCGGCACTGGCCGTGCACGAGCCGGAGCGCCGTTTCGACGAGGACGTGGTGTCGATGACCTCGGCGGCCGGCGCGACCCGCTACGCCGAGGTCACCGTCGCCGAGCGCCAGTCCTGGACGATGGCCGGCATCTGCCAGGCCGGCGACGTCCTCGGCCTGATCGACGGCGACGTGGCCGTGATCGGCACGGACGTCGCGGCCACCGCCGGGACCGTCCTGGACCGGATGCTCGCGGCCGGGGGCGAGATGGTCACCCTGGTGCTCGGCGACGACGCCCCCGAGGCGATCGCCGAGCAGTTGGAGGGCCGGGTCCGCGAGGGGTATCTCGCCGTCGACACGGTCGTGTACCGGGGCGGACGGCAAGGGGCCCTGCTCCTCATCGGCGTGGAGTAGGACCGGACCTCAGCCCTGCCGCTCCGCCACGGCCTGGAGCATGTGCCCGGCCTCCGCCCGCCGGGCCCGCACCTCCTGGTCCTCGACGGCTCCCGTGCCGTCGGAGCCGCCGTGCCCCTCGTACGCCGCCAGCACCGCACGCGCGCGTGCCCCGGCCTCGGCCGAGCGGCCCAGGTCGGCCTCCAGCCAGCCCGCGGCCAGCTCGGCACCGGTGCGGCTGTGCAGGGCGCCGTCCCCGAGCGAGGCGAACACCTCTGCCGACCGGACCACTTGGGACAGGGCCTCCTCCAGCACGGCCCGGGTCGAGGCGTCTTCGACCTCCTCGGAGACGGAGCGGGCCAGCAGGTCGCCGAACTGCCGGTGGGTGTGTCCGAGTTCGGCCGTGAGCCGGAGCCGGGACTCCTCGTCGGCGGCCGTGTCCCGCGCCGCCTCGCAATCCCGCACAGCGCCCGCCATCAGGCCGCGTGCCTCCTCCTGCCCGTCCCGCTCGTGCAACGCCAGCCAGGCGCGGGCGCGCAGGGAGCGGACCAGCCCGTGGGTGTTGCCGAGTTCGCGCCACAGGTCACCCGCGCGCGTGTAGGCCCGGTCCGCCTCGGCGGCCAGCCCGGCCTGCCCGAGCGACTCACCGGCCAGATGGGCGAGGGTGGCGTGGTCGCCCTGCTCGGGCCAGTGCCGGGCGATCTCGGCCGCTTGCAGGCGCCGTTCGGCCGCCGCGCGGTGCTCGCCGAGTTCGCTCAGGCAGTCGCCGAGCCACCACTGCGTCTGCACGACCGCCCCGTCGCCGTGAGTCTCGGCGGTCAGATCGGGCAGCGCCGACTCCAGCACCTCGGCCGCCTCGGCCCACCGCTCCTGCCGCAGCAGGAACCCGCCGAGCTGCTGCCGTGCCCAGGCACCCAGCGTCGCGCTCTCGCCCGCCTCATCGGCCCAGTGCGCGGCCTGCAGGGCGTGCTCCGCGGCCTCCACGGCCTCGCCCCGGCCGCCGACCACCTCGGCGAGCTGGAGGTGCAGCTGCGCCCGGCCGGGCGCCTCCAGCTGCGGCCCGCCGTGCTCCAGGGCCGCCCGCAGCGCCCGTTCCGCCTCCGCCATGTCGTCGAGGTGGTGCGCCAGGGAGGCCAGCCGGGCCTCGTACTCCACCGCGAACCAGGGCAGCCCCGCCGCGACGAACGCCGCCGCGCCCCGCGCGAACAGCTCCGCGGCCGACCTCAGATCCCCGGCCAGTCCCGCCAGCTCGCCGAGCATCACCTGCGCCTCGGCGGCCCGCGCGGCCAGCCGTACGTCCTCCCCGGTCCGCCCGTCGACGAGCGCCAGGACCTCGCGGACGGCGGCTTCGGCCTCGGCGAGCACCGCCTCCGTCCCGGGACCCTCGGCCGCGTGCGCCCGGCGCATCAGGATCCGGGCCCGGCCCATCAGGACGGACGCCGTCTGCCGCAGGCCCGTGCCGCCGGCGGCGTGCAGCGCGAGGATCTCGTCGTACGGGCCGGCCACGGCTGTGACCGCGTCTGCCACCTCGCCCCCGAGAGCGCGTACGTACGCCGCACGCGCGCGTGCCGCCAGGGCCTCGCCCGGATCGCCCGCCTCCGCGTACAGCCCGGCGGCCCGCTCGAAGAGCGCGGCACCCCCGGGGCCGAGGCCCATGGCCTCGTGGTCCGCGATCTCGGCCCGGTCGCGCGGGTCCAGCTCGTCGTCCGCCGCGGCCCCGGCGACCGCCGCCCACGCCTCCACGGCGCCCGGCCGCAGGGTGTCCGACAGCCGCCGTGCCTCGGCCAGCAGGGCGGGCAGACCGGGCTGCCCGGTGACAGCGGCCGGCACGGCCGGGGGAGCGGGCGGAGGGACCGTCCGCACCGACCGCACCCCCAGCGGCAGCCGCTCCACCAGGGGTTGCCGCGCCATACGCGCGCGTGCCCGCTCACTGACGTGGGCCGTGCCGTTGCGCTCGTCGAAGCGCGCCGCCAGGGCGAGGGCCTCCGCACGCGCGTGCGTGGCCAGTTCCCGGGCGGTCCACTCCCGGCCGGCCGGGCCAGGCACCTGCCGGTCGCCCAGTCCCAGTCCGGTCAGGCGGTCCATGAGCAGGGCCACCACGCTCATGAAGTCCAGCTTGCTCTGCGGCTGCCCGTCGTCCGTGAAGTACGCGGGCCGCTCCGCGAGCAGCTCGAGACCGCGCGCCTCGTTGCCGGTCAGCGCGCAGAACTCCACGTGCTCCGCGTACGCGCCCCGCATGCTCTCCATGGGCCGTACGAGCCGGAAGCCCCGCAGATGGTGCGCGCGTGCCTCGTCCGGGCGGCCCAGCCGCAGCAGCGGCACCAGGGAGGAGGCGAGGGCCGTGTGCGGCTCGTGGGCGCAGGCGTACTCGCCCTCCAGCACCGGCCGCCACAGCTCCAGGGCCTCCGCGTCCCGGCCCTGTTCCGCCTGCCACCAGCCCTGCCCGTGCAGCTCGCACGCGTGGCAGTCGGCCATGCTGTCCCGGTCGGCCGCCAGCCACGCGGCGTACGCCCGCTCGGCCCGCGCGATGTCCCCGACATGGGCGGCCACGCTGTGCTCGGCGCTGCGCACGGCCCGCTCGGAGTGCCCGGCGAGCCGGTAGCGGTGTTCCATCTCGCCGAGCCACTTCTCGATCGACGCGAGCGGGATGTGCGGCTGGTCGAGCATGCCGGACGACACCCACTTGAAGACCCAGTGCAGCGAGTGGGTCTCGTACTCGTCGAAGTCCTCGGGGTGTTCGTCCCACAGGCGCAGCAGACGAGCGAAGGGGACGAACATCTTCCCCTTCTCGGAGCTGTAGTTGTAGACCTTCAGCTGGTGCCCGAGGGCCTCGATCACGGCGAGCGGGATGTTCAGCTTCTCGGCCGCCGTCAGCAGCTCCTCCGCGCGCGCGTTGCGGGCGGGCCCCTCCGGCTCGTCGGAGTTCTCCGCCATCGCCCGGCGCAGTGCGTCGAAGTCGGTGATCTCACTCATGCCTGACCGTCCTCGCTGTGCGTGGCCCACTCCAGGAGACCGATGAACGCGCGGTTGAGCAGCGCCGAGTCGGCGGGCCTGAGCGGCCGCTGCGCCATCAGCAACGCCTGACCGTACAGCGACTCCGTCGCCGTGCCGATCAGCTCCGGGTCGTGCAGCGCGCTGATCCGCCGGACCAGCGGATTGAGGTGGTTGAGCACCAGGCGCGCGCGTGGAGCACTGCCGCGCAGGGAGCCGAGGATGCCCGCCCACAGGTCGTCGGCCTGCGCCTCGGCGTCGGCCCGGGCCTGTTCGTGCCGGGCGTCCCGGTCGTCGAGGTGCAGCGCGGGCACCGAGAGCGGGTGGAAGGCCCGCAGCACCACATCGCAGCCCAGCCGGTCGAGCCGGGCCCGCGCCGCCGCCAGGAAGTCCGAGAGGGCCAGCTCCTCGGCCGGGTCGACGTCGTCCAGATGGGCGGTCACCGTGTCCGCGTCCAGCTCGGCGACCACGGTCCCCGGCCGCACCGACGGCAAGGCCTCCACCAGCTCGCTGTCGTACGTGTAACCGCCGTTGATCACGCCGATGCCCTGCGCGGACGCGATCGGCGCGACCTGCCGGTACTCCTCGACGGTCCGCGTGAAGTGCACCACCGGGTGCCGCTGCGCGAACTCCTCCAGGGACAGCCGCCCGTCGGTCGTCTCGAAGGGCAGCCACGGCAGCATCGTGCGCAGCATCTCGCGGTCGTGCCGGGCCAGCGACTTCACACCCAGGTGGTGCACCGAAAGGAACGCGGCCAGCCGTTCCGGATCACCGGCCGCCAGGCCCGTCAGCCACCCGCGGATCCGCTCGCCCAGCGCCTCCCGTACGGCGGCCAGCGTCTCGTCCTCGTACAGCGACTCGCGCGAGGCCGTCGGCCGCAGGCTGTCCGTGTCGAGCACGCAGCGCACGAAGAACGCCCAGTCGGGCAGCAGCTGCTCGGCCCGCTCGGTGAGCAGCATGCCCTTGAGATGCACGCGATGCCCGGCGCGCTGGGCCGGGCTGACCGCCGACGGCAGCACATACGCCACCCCGCGGATGCCGGCCAGCGGCACGGCCAGGTCGATCGTGTCCAACGGGGTGAAGCCGAACAGGTCGTGGCAGTGCCGGGCGAGGGCGACACGGCGGGTGGCCGGGCTCGGATACGAACGGTCCCAGGGCGCCGGCAGGTCGGTGACGGCCTCGTCGCCCACCCTGACGTCGTACGGCAGCAGCGATCCGAAGTCCTTTGCCAGGGCCGCGACCCGCTCGGGCGTGAGCCACTCCGCGGCCCCCGCCCGGGCCACCAGATGCACGGTCGTGCCGGGTTCGGGCCGCTCGGCGTCCGGCAGCGTCCGCACGGTGTACGAACCGTCGTCCCGGGCCGTCCACTCCACGGGCGGCGCCCCGGGCGTACGGGCGCTGCGGCTGACCACCCGGATCCGCTCGGCCACGACGAAACAGGCCAGCAGTCCGATGCCGAACTGCCCGAGGAAGTCGGAGCGGGCCTCCTGAAGACCCTCGGCCCGCTTGGAACTGCGCCCGATCGTGGCGAGCAGGCTGTGCACGTCCGCCTCGGTGAGCCCTACGCCGGTGTCCTCCACCCGCAGGGTGCCGTCCCGCGCGGTCAACCGCACCCGGGCCGGGGCGTCGGGCTCAACCGCGCGTCTGGCGGTGATGGCGTCCACCGCGTTCTGCAGCAGCTCGCGCAGATACACCTTGGGACTGGAGTAGAGATGGTGGGAGAGCAGGTCCACCAGACCACGCAGGTCGACCTGGAACGTATGAGGTGACTGGGGCGAACGGGGTGCCTGGAAAGCCTGTGAGGTCTCGGAATCCATCATCACGGCGCCGATGGGGGGACTCGCGACGGCGCGGGGTCGGGCGGTCCCGGTGGGGCGGTGACCGCGAAGAAGGGCCGGGAGCGCGCCATCCTAAGGCCCGAACCAGCCGTCTGACCAGGGATTTCCGGGACGTATACGGCAACGTCCGCCGCGGCCTCTACGGCAATGTCAGTGGTGTGGTGTGCAATGGATCTCGTGCCCGCACTGGAAGAACCGCTGCAACAACCGCTGAAGTCGGTGCTCGGCCCCGCCACCGCGAAGGTGATGGCCGAGCACCTCGGCCTGCTCACCGTCGGAGACCTCCTCCACCACTACCCGCGCAGATACGAGGAGCGCGGCCAGCTCACCCACCTCGCCGAGCTCCCCATGGACGAGCACGTCACGGTGGTCGCCCAGGTCGCCGACGCCCGCCTGCACACCTTCGCCTCCGCCAAGGCCCCGCGCGGCAAGGGCCAGCGCCTGGAGGTCACCATCACGGACGGCAGCGGCCGCCTCCAACTGGTCTTCTTCGGCAACGGCGTTCACAAGCCCCACAAGGAACTCCTGCCGGGCACACGCGCGATGTTCGCGGGCAAGGTCTCCGTCTTCAACCGCCGCCTCCAACTCGCCCACCCGGCCTACGAATTGCTGCGCGGCAACCCCGACGACCCCGAAGAGTCCGTCGAGACCTGGGCCGGCGCACTGATCCCGATCTACCCCGCCACCGCCAAGCTGGAGTCCTGGAAGATCGGCAAGGCGCTCCAGACGGTCCTGCCCACGGCCCAGGAGGCCGTCGACCCGCTGCCGGACTCCCTGCGCCAGGGCCGCGGCCTGGTCCCCCTCCCCGAAGCCCTGCTGAAGATCCACCGCCCGCACACCAAGGCGGACATCGAGGACGCCCGCGCCCGCCTCAAGTGGGACGAGGCCTTCGTCCTCCAGGTCGCCCTGGCCCGCCGCCGCCACGCGGACGCCCAACTCCCGGCGGTTCCCCGCAGGCCCACCCCCGAAGGCCTTCTCGCCTCCTTCGACGCCCGCCTCCCCTTCACTCTCACCGACGGCCAGCAGCGCGTCTCCAGGGAGATCTTCGACGACCTGGCCACCGACCATCCGATGCACCGGCTGCTCCAGGGGGAGGTCGGTTCGGGAAAGGCCCAACCGCTCGACGCGCTGGTGCTCACACCCACGGGCTTCTCTGCCATGGAAGACCTACGGGTGGGCGACGAGGTGGTGGTGCCGGACGGGGACATCGCGCTGATCGACGGCGTCTTCCCGCAGGGAGAGCGTGATGTGTGGCGCCTGGTTCTGTCCGACGGGAGTTCCGTCGAGTGCGACGACGAGCACCTCTGGATCGTCGGTACGAGTTGCGGGTGGCACCGCGGTCAAGCGCCCAAGGTCATGACGACCCGGGAGATCCGTCTCGACACTTTCAAGGCCAACGGGTCGTCGAAGTGGTACATCCCAGCGGCGAAGCCGGTCGATCTCGGCGGCGACTCCGGGCTGCCCCTCGACCCGTACCTGTTCGGTCTGCTGCTGGGAGACGGCTCGTTCCGGCACAATCTGCGCCTCTCCACCACCGACGACGAGATCCGCGAAGCGGTGGCCACGGCAATGACCCCCGAATGCCGGCTGGTACCGGTGAAGGGATCGCACTGTGACTACACGATCCAGCTCGCGCGGCGTGCGGGAGACGTGCGCAATCCCGTGATCCAGGCCTTGCGGGAGTGGGGCCTCTGGGGAGTCACATCCCACGGCAAGTTCGTCCCGGACGACTTCAAGAACACGCCTGTCAAGAACCGTCTCGCCCTGCTGCAAGGGCTTCTGGACACGGACGGCACCATCCAGGCCGACGGCCTGAGCGTCTCCTTCTGCTCGGCTTCGCGCCGACTCGCGGAGGACGTTGCCTGGCTCGTGCGGTCTCTGGGCGGCCGGGCGCGGGTACTGCCGAAGAAGGCCGCGTACAACGTGTCCGTGGCCCTGCCGGACGAGTACGCCCCGTTCCGGCTCACCCGCAAGGCCGAACGCGTGCGCGCAAGGCCGAAGTACCACACGTTCCGGCGCGGCATCCGGGCGGTCGAGTACGTGGGACGGAAGCCCGTCCAGTGCATCAGTGTTGCCCACCCGAGCCATGCCTACATCACCGACAACTTCACCGTCACCCACAACACGATGGTCGCCCTGCGCGCCATGCTCGCCGTGGTCGACGCCGGCGGGCAGGCCGCCATGCTCGCGCCCACCGAAGTGCTCGCCCAGCAGCACCACAGGTCCGTCGTCGAGATGATGGGCGAGCTGGCTGAGGGCGGCATGCTGGGCGGGGCCGAGCAGGCCACCAAGGTGGTGCTGCTCACCGGGTCCATGGGCGCGGCCGCCCGCCGTCACGCCCTGCTCGACCTCACCACCGGCGAGGCCGGCGTCGTCATCGGCACGCACGCGCTGATCGAGGACAAGGTGCGCTTCCACGACCTGGGCCTGGTCGTGGTCGACGAACAGCACCGCTTCGGCGTCGAACAGCGCGACGCCCTGCGCGGCAAGGGCAAACAGCCCCCGCACCTCCTGGTCATGACCGCCACGCCCATCCCGCGCACGGTGGCCATGACGGTCTTCGGCGACCTGGAGACCTCCGTCCTCGACCAGCTCCCGGCCGGCCGCTCGCCGATCGCCAGCCATGTCGTCCCGGCCGCCGACAAACCCCACTTCCTGGCCCGGGCGTGGGAACGGGTCCGCGAGGAAGTGGGCAACGGCCATCAGGCGTACGTCGTCTGCCCGCGCATCGGCGACGAGGAGGACGACCCCAAGAAGTCCGGCAGGAAGAAGTCTCCCGAGTCCCCGGAGGACGCCGCCGAGAAGCGCCCGCCCCTCGCCGTCCTGGATGTGGCCGACCAGCTCTCCAAGGGCCCGCTGAGCGGCCTCAAGGTGGAGGTCCTGCACGGCCGTATGCAGCCCGACGACAAGGACGCGGTCATGCGCCGCTTCGCCGCGGGGGAGACCGACGTCCTGGTCGCCACGACGGTCATCGAGGTCGGCGTCAACGTCCCGAACGCCACCGTCATGGTGATCATGGACGCCGACCGCTTCGGCGTCTCCCAGCTCCACCAGTTGCGCGGCCGCGTCGGCCGTGGCTCGGCGCCCGGCCTGTGCCTCCTGGTCAGCGAGATGCCCGAGGCGAGCGCGGCCCGCCAGCGCCTGAACGCCGTCGCCGCCACCCTCGACGGCTTCGAACTCTCCCGCATCGACCTGGAACAACGCCGCGAGGGCGACGTCCTCGGCCAGGCCCAGTCGGGCGCCCGCACCAGCCTCCGGATGCTCGCCGTCATCGAAGACGAGGAGATCATCGCGGAGGCCAGACAGGAGGCGACAGCGGTGGTGGCGGCCGACCCGGACCTGACCCACCTGCCCGCACTACGGACGGCTCTGGACGCCCTCCTGGACGAGGAAAGGGAGCAGTACCTGGAAAAGGGCTGATGGTTGTCGCCCTCTAGGGGCGCGGGGAACTGCGCGACCAGCCACAATGAACCAGAACCCGCCCACAACCAAGGACCGAAGATGACCCGCGTGATCGCCGGCGCAGCCGGCGGACGTCGCCTGGCCGTACCCCCAGGCACCGGCACCCGCCCCACCTCCGACCGCGCACGCGAAGGCCTCTTCTCCACCTGGCAATCCCTCCTCGGCGGCCCCCTGGAGGGGGAGAGGGTCCTGGACCTGTACGCAGGTTCAGGTGCCGTGGGGCTGGAGGCCCTCTCCCGCGGCGCCGCCCACACCCTCCTGGTCGAGGCGGACGCAAGAGCCGCCCGCACGATCCGCGAGAACGTCAAGAACCTCGGCCTCCCCGGTGCCGAGGTGAGGTCGGGCAAAGCCGAACAGATCATCCAGACCCCGGCGCCGCCCGAGCGGTACGACCTCGTTTTCCTGGACCCGCCGTACCGAGTCACAGATCACGATCTTCGCGAGATTCTCCTCACACTCCGCTCAGGGGGCTGGCTCGCGCCGGAGGCCCTCGTCACCGTGGAGCGCAGCACCAGAGGCGGTGAATTCCGGTGGCCCGAGGGTTTCGAAGCCCTCCGGGCCCGTCGCTACGGCGAGGGAACGTTTTGGTACGGTCGCGCCGCCTCTACGTGCGAAGACGCACGATGACCGGACCGGAGAGCGAGGGAACACAAGTGCGCCGCGCCGTCTGTCCCGGGTCGTTCGACCCGATCACCAACGGACACCTCGACATCATCTCCCGCGCCTCCAGGCTGTACGACGAGGTCTATGTCGCGGTGATGATCAACCAGGCCAAGAAGGGCCTGTTCGAGATCGAGGAGCGGATCGACCTGATCCGCCGGGTCACCGCCGAGTACGGGAACGTCCGCGTCGAGGCCTTCCACGGCCTGCTCGTCGACTTCTGCAAGCAGCGCGACATCCCCGCCATCGTCAAGGGCCTGCGCGCGGTCAGCGACTTCGACTACGAGCTCCAGATGGCCCAGATGAACAACGGCCTCTCGGGTGTGGAGACCCTCTTCATCCCCACCAACCCCACCTACAGCTTCCTGTCGTCCTCACTGGTCAAGGAGGTCGCGACCTGGGGCGGGGACGTCTCGCACCTGGTCCCGGCGGAGGTCCTCGAGGTCCTCAACGAGCGCCTGCGCAAGGACTGATGGGACTACAGTCGTCCCGTCCGTCTCCAACGCATCCGTAGAGAGTGGCGAGCACACCGTGGACGTGCAGAAGAAGCTCGACGAGATCGTCTCCGCGGTCTCCGGCGCCCGGTCCATGCCCATGTCGGCCTCGTGCGTGGTCAACCGCGCCGAACTGCTCTCGCTGCTGGAAGAGGTGCGCGCGGCGCTGCCCGACTCGCTCGCCCAGGCCCAGGAGCTGATCGGCGGCCGCGAGCAGATGGTCGAGCACGCCCGCCAGGAGGCCGAGCGCATCATCGGGCAGGCGCACGCCGAGCGCGGCTCCCTGATCTCCGACACCGAGGTCGCCCGCCGTTCCCAGGCCGAGGCCGACCGGATCCTCGCCGAGGCCCGCCAGGAGGCCGAGGAGGTCCGCGCCGAGGCCGACGACTACGTCGACTCCAAGCTCGCCAACTTCGAGGTCGTCCTCACCAAGACCCTCGGCTCCGTCGGCCGCGGCCGCGAGAAGCTCCTCGGTACCGGCCCCGGCGTCGACGAGCAGGGCTACGAGGACGAGGACGCCCCCGAGCGCAGCCACGACCCGGAGACCCTGCGCCGTACCGCCGACGAGTACGTCCACGCCAAGCTCGGCTCCTTCGAGGCGGTCCTCGCCAAGACCCTGGAGGCCGTCGGCCGAGGCCGGCAGAAGCTGCACGGCCGTATCGCCAGCGACGACCTCGGCGCCCTCGCCGACGATCTCAGCACGGTCCAGCACTCCAGCGACGCCGACTACCTCGCCGACCTGGCCGCCCTGGGGGAGCAGAAGCCCCCGGCCGGGCAGCCCGCGCAGCAGCAGGACTACGGACAGCCGCAGCCGGCCTACGCCTCCGGCTACGCTCCGGCGGGCGGTGCCCCCGTCCCGCAGCAGCCCGACCCCTACGGCGGCTACCAGCAGCAGGCCTACGCCGCCCAGCAGGACCCGTACGGCTACCAGCACGCCGATCCCTATGCCCCCACCTCCGGCTACGCTCCGGCGGGAGGTGCCCCCTTCCAGGGCTACGACGCCCAGCAGGCCGCCTACGACCCGAACCAGGTCCAGCAGGTCCAGCAGGGGCACCAGGGCCAGCAGGGATACGCCCTCGACGAGACCAGCCTCTTCGACACCGGCATGATCAGCGCCGAGCAATTGAGGGCCTACGAGCAGGGTCGCGGCAACGGCTGAGCACCGGATTGGGCCGACAGCGAAAGGTCCAGTATCCTGGCTCTTCGGTCGCGCGTACGTCCGCGATCCACGCTGCCCGGAACACCGAAGGGCGGCAACCCTCTCAGCTCGCAAGATCGAAAGCAGGAATGGCTCTGAACGCCCGCCTCGACCACCGCAACCCCCTCGTGTTCGACACGCACGAGCTGGGCCGGCGGCCCGGTGCGCTGCAGCGCCTGACCCGCACGGTCGACGCTCCCAAGGATTTCGGTATCAAGGGAGTCATCGGAGTGCCGGAAGGCGCCCCGGTGGAGCTCGAACTCCGTCTGGAGTCGGTCTTGGAAGGGGTGCTTGTCACAGGCACCGCCCGTGCCGGGGCCGAGGGGGAGTGCGTAAGGTGTCTGGAGCCGCTTCAGCTCGACGTCGAAGCGGAATTCCAGGAGATGTTCTCGTACCCTGACGCCGACGACCGGGGCCGCGTGATCGCGGAACCGGGCGACGACGCCGAGGACGACGAGGACAGGCTCTTCCTCGAGGACGGCCTGTTCGACCTCGAGTCCGTGCTGCGTGATGCGGTGGTGCTCGCACTGCCGATGCAGCCGGTGTGCCAGGAAGACTGCCCTGGTCTGTGTGCCGAGTGCGGCGCGCGACTGGCGGACGACCCGGACCACCACCACGACGCCGTCGACATCCGTTGGGCGGCTTTGCAGGGACTCGCCGGCACCATGAAGGACGGCGAGAAGGACGAGATGAGCGGCGCCGAACCTGGCGTCGACGAGAAGCAGGAGAAGTAGCCGTGGCTGTTCCGAAGCGGAAGATGTCGCGCAGCAACACGCGCCACCGCCGGTCGCAGTGGAAGGCTGCGGTCCCCACCCTGGTTGCGTGCGAGCGCTGCCACGAGCCCAAGCAGCAGCACATCGCGTGCCCGTCTTGCGGCACCTACAACAAGCGCCAGGTCCTCGAGGTCTGAGCGGCTGGTGAGAGGCACTGTGTCCACGCCGAAGAAAAACTCTGCGGACAACCAGGCCTCGTCCCACACGCTGTTGGAAGGGCGGCTCGGGTACAAGCTCGAGTCCGCCCTTCTGGTGCGTGCGCTGACCCACCGTTCCTACGCGTACGAGAACGGCGGTCTGCCGACCAACGAGCGCCTGGAGTTCCTCGGGGACTCCGTCCTGGGTCTCGTGGTCACGGACACGCTGTACCGAACCCACCCCGACCTGCCCGAAGGCCAGCTGGCCAAGTTGCGGGCCGCGGTGGTCAACTCGCGTGCGCTGGCGGAGGTGGGCCGTGGGCTCGAACTGGGCTCCTTCATCCGGCTCGGCCGCGGTGAAGAGGGCACGGGCGGCCGGGACAAGGCGTCCATCCTCGCCGACACCCTCGAAGCGGTGATCGGTGCGGTCTATCTCGACCAGGGACTGGAGTCCGCGGCGGAGCTCGTGCACCGTCTGTTCGACCCCCTGATCGAGAAGTCCTCGAACCTCGGAGCCGGCCTGGACTGGAAGACCAGTCTCCAGGAGCTCACCGCGACCGAGGGGCTCGGTGTGCCCGAGTACCTGGTCACGGAGACCGGCCCCGACCACGAGAAGACCTTCACTGCTGCCGCCCGCGTCGGAGGCGTCTCGTACGGCACCGGCACCGGCCGCAGCAAGAAGGAGGCGGAGCAGCAGGCCGCCGAGTCCGCCTGGAGGTCCATCCGGGCCGCGGCGGACGAGCGCGCCAAGGAGGCGGCCGCCCAGAAGGCCGCCGACGAGAGCGCCGGCCCCGAGCCGGCATCCGCCTGACCGAACAGAAACAGCGCACCCGAGCGCCCGCCCCTGCCCGGGGGCGGGCGCTCGGCTCGTACACCGGGGGAGCCCATGCCCGAGTTGCCCGAGGTCGAGGTCGTACGGCGCGGCCTGGAGCGGTGGGTCGCCCACCGGACCGTCGCCGAGGTCGAGGTGCTGCACCCGCGCGCGGTGCGCCGCCACCTCGCGGGCGGCGCCGACTTCGCGGACCGGCTGAAGGGCCATCGCATCGGCACGCCCAGCCGCCGGGGCAAGTACCTGTGGCTGCCCCTGGAGGACACGGACCAGTCGATCCTGGCCCACCTCGGCATGAGCGGCCAGCTGCTGGTGCAGCCGCACGCGGCTCCCGACGAGAAGCACCTGCGCATCCGCGCCCGCTTCACGGACGCCCTCGACACCGAGCTCCGCTTCGTCGACCAGCGCACCTTCGGAGGTCTGTCGCTGCACGACAACACCCCCGAGGGCCTGCCCGACGTCATCGCGCACATCGCCCGCGACCCGCTCGACGAGCTCTTCGACGAGGAGGCCTTCCACCGGGCGCTGCGCCGCAAGCGGTCCACGATCAAACGGGCCCTGCTCGACCAGTCGCTGATCAGCGGCGTCGGCAACATCTACGCGGACGAGGCCCTGTGGCGCGCCCGTATCCACTACGAACGCCCGACCGCGACCTTCACCCGTCCGCGCACACTGCTGCTCCTGGGCCATGTACGGGACGTGATGAACTCCGCCCTCGCGGTGGGCGGCACCAGCTTCGACAGCCTCTACGTCAACGTCAACGGCGAGTCGGGCTACTTCGACCGGTCCCTCGACGCGTACGGCCGCGAGGGTCTGCCCTGCCGGCGCTGCGGCACGCCGATGCGCCGGCGGTCCTGGATGAACCGGTCGAGCTACTACTGCCCGAAGTGCCAGCGGCCGCCTCGGATCACGCCCTAGCGGAGTCGTACCGCTCGCGCGCGGCCAGGACGTCGTCCATGCTGCCCTCCACGAAGTGGATCAGGGCGAGCAGCCGCTCGGCCACTCCGCGTCCCAGCGGCGTCAGTTCGTAGTCCACGCGGGGCGGGTTGGTCGGCTGGGCCTCGCGGTGGACCAGACCGTCGCGCTCCAGCGCGTGCAGCGTCTGGGACAGCATCTTCTCGCTCACACCGTCGACCCGGCGGCGCAGCTCGTTGAAGCGCAGCGACCCCTCGTACAGAGCGCTCAGCGCGAGGCCGCCCCAGCGGCCCGTGGCGTGCTCGAGCGTGCCACGAGAAGGGCAGGCCTTGGCGAACACGCTGTACGGGAGATCGTCCAGCCCCTCCGTGAGCTCCTGGGTGGTGGTCATCCCCCAAGAATACGCCAGCACAGCGCTCGCCAACAGGTTGCGCTAACTTCTGGTTAGCGCGCCTTAGTGCACCGAGGAGCGTCTAGTAGCCGAAGTTCTGCGTCCACCAGGGGCCGCCCGACCCGAGCTCGACACCGACGCCCAGCGTCTTGAAGTCGCAGTTCAGGATGTTGGCGCGGTGGCCGGGGCTGTTCATCCAGGCATCCATCACGGCCGCGGCGTCCGCCTGGCCGCGGGCTATGTTCTCCCCGCCGAGGTTGGATATCCCGGCCTTCTCGGCCCGGTCCCACGGCGTCTTGCCGTCGGGGTCGGTGTGGTCGAAGAAGCCCCGGGCGCGCATGTCCTCGCTGTAGCTCTGCGCCAGATCGGTCAGCGCGCTGTTCGCGGCGAGCGCGCTGCAGCCCACCTTGGCCCGCTCCTCGTTCACCAGCTTGAGCACCTGGGCCGCGGCGGCGGACTCCTCGGAGAGGGCGGCGGGGGCGCTGGGCTTCTCGGGCGCCTTCGTGGCCGTGCGCGAGGGCGTGCTCTCCGGCTTCTTGCTGGGGGTCGCCGCCGGCTTCTTCTTCTCCGGCGTCTTCTCCTGCGTCCTCTCCGGCTTCTCGGGCGTCTTCGTCGGCGCGGCCGACGACGTCGAGGCGGACGGCGACGGCGACAGGGAGCGCTCGGCGTCCCGGCTCGTGGGCGTGCCGCCCCGGTCGTCGGCGCTGCCGGAGGTGCCGCCCTGCTCGGTCGGGGTGTTGGTCGGCGTGTCCGCGGCCTGCACCTTGTCGGCGCCGCCGTCGCCGCCGAGCTTGTAGTTCTCGAGGCCGGGGACCGCGCCCGTGGCCACCGCGACGGTGCCTATGGCGACCGCGGCGGACACGCCGAGCAGGCCCGTGCGCATCGGCCGTGCGGCCTTCTTCCGGCGGCGGTGCGAGCCCGCCCGCCGGGGGCCGCTCTCGGGGGTGAAGCCGTCGCTCGCGAAGACGGCCGTCTCGGCGGTCCGCTGGCGGGGAATGGTGTACCCGTCACCCGCCGCGGGGGCCTCCGTCTCGAACAGGTAGGCCTCGCTCCGCGCGTAGGTGTCGGCGTACGCCTCCGGGTTCAGATAGGGCGCGATGCCCATGGTCGGGGCGTCTTCCCCGCCGTACAGCGGATCGTGGCCCTCCGCGGTGCCGTCGGCCTGCATGATCCCCGTGGCGCTGCCCGTGTCGGCGCGGCCGGCGTCGGAGCGACGGTGGCGTCCCATGTTCTGGCCTTCCTCGTCCTGGCGGTCGACTCGTCCTCGAGATCAACACCAAACTCACTCGATGGTGTGAGTTTCATATGAGATTCGTTGGGTGGGGACGGTACCGCATGGCGCAAGTGAAGGAAGTGCGCCCGAGGGAGTTTGGGCGGTTAGGTTGCAGTCATGAGCGAGGATGTGCGACTGGTCGCCTGGGTGCGCGGACGCGTCCAAGGTGTGGGTTTCCGCTGGTTCACGCGGGCCAAGGCCTTGGAGATCGGCGGCCTGAGTGGTTTTGCTCTCAATTTGGGCGACGGCCGCGTCCAAGTGGTCGCGGAGGGCGCGCGAGAAGGCTGTGAAGGCTTGCTGGAGTGGCTCGAGGGTGACGACACGCCCGGCCGTGTCGACGGTGTCACCGAGATCTGGGACACACCTCGCGGCGGTTACGACGGCTTCGCCATCCGCTGATCCCACACCGGCGGGCGGCCCTCAGAGGCGCCCGCGAACAGGCCGCCGAGGGCCGCCCCGGACGGAAACCGGCTGGTGATTGCCAAGAATCGCTTGCCTTGGCAGGCTCCGCACGCAAGGATGATCGCCACGCCCCGAGGGCCCCGCAGAAGCCGCAGTGCCGCCGTATCAGGCCGCGCGCGCCCGGTCGGCCCCCAATACGGGGCGTGATCGTGTTGACCGTCAAACTTTTTGGTGAGACGCTGAAAGCCCCGCGCACCTTAGCTGTTTGGCATGGCTGAACGGCGGTACAACTCCAGGCCCTGCCAAGCATCGCGGGTGCGAATCCCTCACGACCCACACCGCATCGGTCGGTCACGCATTGTGGAGGACCATCCATCATGGCAAAGGCGCTTCTCGGTTACGTCGGCGGCTCCGACCCTCGACTCCTCGCCGAGATGCGACGGCTCCAGCAGCGCGTCCAGGACCTGGAATCCGAGCTCGGACGGATCCAGGCTGAGAACGAGGCGCTGACGGCTGCCGCTTCTCACGACAGGATCATGGAGAGCGTTGACGCACACCAGGCGGAGCCTGCGCTCACCTGATCACTGCACCGCTCCACAACAGCACAGCAGTGGTTGGGCCGCCCGTCATAACCGCTAAGTTGTCAGAAGTGCAAGGGACGCCATCGGCGTCCCTTCTTTCTTTCCCCCGCATCCTTTCACCGTCTTTAACGTGTGGTGTGCCCTGCGCGTTCAGCGGCGAAACCGTGGGTTCATGGAGTGAGACGAACCCGGGCGGTAGAGTCCGGCGGCGTGCACCTCAAGGCCCTGACCCTCCGCGGGTTCAAGTCGTTCGCCTCGGCGACCACACTCCGGTTCGAACCGGGGATCACGTGCGTCGTAGGACCGAACGGCTCGGGCAAGTCCAACGTCGTGGACGCGCTCAGCTGGGTCATGGGCGAGCAGGGCGCCAAATCGCTGCGCGGCGGCAAGATGGAAGACGTCATCTTCGCCGGCACCACCGGCCGCCCCCCGCTGGGCCGCGCCGAGGTGTCCCTGACCATCGACAACTCCGACGGGGCCCTGCCCATCGAGTACGCCGAGGTCACCATCACGCGGATCATGTTCCGCAACGGCGGCAGCGAGTACCAGATCAACGGCGACACCTGCCGCCTCCTCGACATCCAGGAACTCCTCTCCGACTCCGGCATCGGCCGCGAGATGCACGTCATCGTCGGACAGGGCCAGCTCGACTCCGTGCTGCACGCCGATCCCATGGGCCGTCGGGCCTTCATCGAGGAGGCCGCCGGCGTCCTCAAGCACCGCAAGCGCAAGGAAAAGGCGCTGCGCAAGCTGGACGCCATGCAGGCCAACCTCGCGCGCGTGCAGGACCTCACCGACGAACTCCGGCGTCAGCTCAAGCCCCTCGGCCGCCAGGCCGCCGTCGCCCGCAGGGCCGCCGTCATCCAGGCCGACCTGCGCGACGCCCGCCTGCGGCTGCTGGCCGACGACCTCGTACGGCTGAAGGAAGCCCTCAACGCCGAGGTCGCCGACGAGGCCGCGCTGAAGGAGCGCAAGGAAGGCGCCGAGCAGGAGCTGAAGAAGGCCCTCCAGCGCGAGGCACTCCTGGAGGACGAGGTACGGCAGCTCACACCGCGCCTCCAGCGCGCCCAGCAGACCTGGTACGAGCTCTCCCAGCTCGCCGAGCGGGTGCGCGGCACGATCTCGCTGGCCGACGCCCGCGTGAAGAGCGCCACCTCCGCGCCCCCCGAGGAACGGCGTGGCCGCGACCCCGAGGACATGGAGCGTGAGGCCGCCCGTATCCGCGAGCAGGAGGCAGAGCTGGAGGCGGCCCTGGAGGCGGCCGAACGCGCCCTGGAGGACACGGTCTCCCACCGCGCCGAGCTGGAGCGCGCGCTCACCCAGGAGGAACGGCGCCTGAAGGACGCCGCCCGTGCCATCGCCGACCGCCGCGAGGGACTGGCCCGGCTCAGCGGCCAGGTCAACGCGGCCCGCTCGCGCGCGTCCTCCGCCCAGGCCGAGATCGAACGCCTGGCCGCCGCCCGCGACGAGGCCCAGGAGCGGGCGGTCGCCGCCCAGGAGGAGTACGAGGCCCTCAAGGCCGAGGTCGACGGCCTCGACGCGGGCGACGTCGAACTCGCCGAACAGCACGAGGCCGCGAAGCAGCGGCTCGCCGACGCCGAGGCCGCCCTGACGGCAGCCCGCGAGGCGGCCACGGCGGCGGAACGGAAGCGCGCCGCGACCCAGGCCCGCCACGAGGCCCTGGCGCTTGGCCTGCGCCGCAAGGACGGCACCGGAATACTGCTCGCGGCGAAGGACCGCCTCTCCGGCCTGCTCGGTCCGGCAGCGGAACTCCTGACGGTGACCCCCGGACACGAGGTCGCCCTCGCGGCTGCCTTCGGAGCGGCTGCGGACGCCATCGCGGTCACGACCCCGGCATCAGCGGCCGACGCCATCAGACTCCTCCGCAAACAGGACGGAGGCAGGGCCACTCTGCTCTTGGCAGGAGCTACCGCCCCCGGGGGCGCGGGGAACTGCGCGACCAGCCCCGACGAGCCCGCGGACGAACGACGGGACTTCGCTGCCGACCTGGTCCGGGGCCCCGCCGAGCTGATGCCCGCCGTACGCCGCCTCCTGCGAGGAATCGTCGTAGTCGACACCCTCGAAGACGCCGAAGACCTCGTCTACACCCACCCCGACCTCACCGCCGTCACCGCCGAAGGCGACCTCCTCGGCGCGCACTTCGCCCACGGCGGGTCCGCCGGCGCCCCCAGCCTCCTCGAAGTACAGGCCTCCGTCGACGAGGCCGCCGCAGAGCTGGAAGAGCTGGCGGTGCGCTGCGAGGAGCTGACCGAGGCCCAGCACGAGGCCGTCGAACGGCGCAAGGAGTGCGCCGCGCTCGTCGAGGACGTGGGGGAGCGCCGCCGGGCCGCCGACCGGGAGAAGTCCTCCGTCGCCCAGCAGCTCGGCCGGCTCGCCGGGCAGGCCCGGGGCGCGGCGGGGGAGGCCGAGCGGTCCACGGCCGCCGCCGCCCGGGCGCAGGAAGCCCTCGACAAGGCCCTCGCCGAGGTCGAGGAGCTCGCCGAGCGACTCGCCGTCGCCGAGGAGATGCCGATCGAGGAGGAGCCCGACACCTCCGTACGGGACCGGCTCGCCGCCGACGGTGCCAACGCCCGCCAGACTGAGATGGAGGCCCGCCTCCAGGCCCGTACACACGAGGAACGGGTCAAGGGCCTGGCCGGACGGGCCGACTCGCTGGACCGGGCCGCCCGCGCGGAACGCGAGGCACGCGCGCGTGCGGAGCAGCGGCGGGCCCGGCTGCGTCACGAGGCCGCCGTCGCCGAGGCCGTCGGCACGGGCGCACGGCAGCTGCTCGCGCACGTCGAGGTCTCCCTGGCCCGGGCCGACGAGGAGCGCACCGCCGCCGAGGCCGCCAAGGCCCGCCGCGAGCAGGAACTCGCCCGCGCCCGGACCGAGGGACGCGATCTCAAGGCCGAACTCGACAAGTTGACGGATTCGGTCCACCGAGGCGAGGTACTCGGCGCCGAGAAGCGGCTGCGGATCGAGCAGCTGGAGACCAAGGCGCTGGAGGAGCTGGGTGTCGAACCGGCCGGACTGGTGGCGGAGTACGGACCGCACCAGCTCGTGCCGCCCTCGCCCCCCGCCGAGGGCGAGGAGCTGCCGGAGGACCCGGAGCACCCGCGTAACCGGCCGAAGCCGTATCTCCGGTCCGAGCAGGAGAAGCGACTGAAGTCGGCCGAGCGTGCCTACCAGCAGCTCGGCAAGGTGAACCCGCTCGCCCTCGAGGAGTTCGCGGCACTGGAGGAACGCCACCAGTTCCTCAGCGAGCAGCTGGAGGACCTGAAGAAGACGCGGGCGGACCTCCTCCAGGTGGTGAAGGAGGTCGACGAGCGGGTCGAGCAGGTCTTCACCGAGGCCTACCGGGACACGGCCCGGGAGTTCGAAGGCGTGTTCTCGCGCCTGTTCCCGGGCGGCGACGGGCGGCTGATCCTGACCGACCCCGACAACATGCTCACCACGGGCGTGGACGTCGAGGCCCGGCCGCCGGGCAAGAAGGTCAAGCGGCTGTCGCTGCTCTCGGGCGGGGAGCGGTCGCTGACCGCCGTGGCGCTGCTCGTGTCGATCTTCAAGGCGCGGCCCAGCCCGTTCTACGTCATGGACGAGGTCGAGGCCGCCCTCGACGACACCAACCTCCAGCGGCTCATCCGGATCATGCAGGAGCTGCAGGAGGCCTCGCAGCTGATCGTGATCACCCATCAGAAGCGCACGATGGAGGTCGCCGACGCGCTGTACGGCGTCTCCATGCAGGGCGACGGTGTGTCGAAGGTCATCAGCCAGCGCCTTCGCTAGATGGATGCGGTCTACACCGGTCTCACCTGCGACGCTCAGTGGCTTCAATTCTTGAACACATCCTCGCCACACTCCTGTCGCAGATTCACGTCTCCCGACCTATTGACTTCGAAACTTGAAGGCATAGTCTCGGCAACGTTCCTTTTACCTTCAGGTACCTTCAGGTGGACCTCGAAGGGCTGATCCCCTCCGGCAGCGTTGCCGGTGGCCTGAGGAGTACACGTGACCAGCACAGCGCAGGCACCCAAGTCCGGAGCCAGGACGGCTCACCCCGAACATCTCGGGCACGTCATCTTCATCGCGGCGGCGGCCGCGATGGGCGGTTTCCTCTTCGGCTACGACAGTTCCGTGATCAACGGAGCCGTCGAGGCCATCCGCGGCCGCTACGACATCGGCTCCGCAGCCCTCGCACAGGTCATCGCCGTCGCGCTCATCGGCTGCGCCATCGGCGCCGCGACCGCCGGCCGGATAGCCGACCGCATCGGCCGTATCCGGTGCATGCAGATCGCCGCGGTCCTCTTCACGGTCAGCGCCGTCGGCTCCGCGCTCCCCTTCGCCCTGTGGGACCTCGCCTTCTGGCGCGTCGTCGGCGGCTTCGCCATCGGCATGGCCTCCGTGATCGGCCCGGCGTACATCGCCGAGGTCGCCCCGCCCGCCTACCGCGGCCGGCTCGGCTCCTTCCAGCAGGCCGCGATCGTCATCGGCATCGCCGTGTCGCAGCTGGTCAACTGGGGTCTGCTGAACGCCGCCGACGGTGACCAGCGCGGCGAGCTGATGGGCCTGGAGGCCTGGCAGGTCATGCTCGGCGTCATGGTCGTCCCGGCCGTCCTGTACGGCCTGCTCTCCTTCCGGATCCCCGAGTCCCCGCGCTTCCTCATCTCCGTCGGCAAGCACGAGCGCGCCCGGGAGATCCTCACCCAGGTCGAGGGCAAGGACATCGACCTGGACGCCCGCGTCGCCGAGATCGAGCACGCCATGACCAGCGAGCACAAGTCCAGCTTCAAGGACCTGCTCGGCGGAAGCTTCTTCTTCAAGCCGATCGTCTGGATCGGTATCGGCCTGTCGGTCTTCCAGCAGTTCGTCGGCATCAACGTCGCGTTCTACTACTCCTCGACGCTGTGGCAGTCGGTCGGCGTCGACCCGGCGGACTCGTTCTTCTACTCCTTCACCACGTCGATCATCAACATCGTCGGCACCGTGATCGCGATGATCTTCGTCGACCGCATCGGCCGCAAGCCGCTCGCGATCATCGGCTCGGTCGGCATGGTCGTCGGCCTGGCGCTGGAGGCCTGGGCGTTCTCGCACCCCCTGGTCGACGGCACGCTGCCGGCCGCGCAGGGCTGGATCGCCCTGATCGCCGCGCATGTCTTCGTCCTCTTCTTCGCCCTGTCCTGGGGTGTGGTCGTCTGGGTCATGCTCGGCGAGATGTTCCCCAACCGGATCCGCGCCGCCGCCCTGGGCGTGGCCGCCGCCGCGCAGTGGATCGCCAACTGGGCCATCACCGCGAGCTTCCCGTCGCTGGCCGAGTGGAACCTCTCCATGACGTACGTGATCTACACGGCCTTCGCCGCGCTCTCCATCCCCTTCATCCTGAAGTTCGTCAGCGAGACGAAGGGCAAGGCCCTGGAGGAGATGGGCTGAGCCCGCCCCGCACTCGGGGAGAAGGGCCAAAGTCCCCGCTGCCCCTCTCCCCGTAACCCGCCGCCGCCCCGGTTCGGCCACTGCCCGAGCCGGGGCGGCGGTCTGTCGTCTCACTGGATCAGGACGCCGGCGCAGCTGCCCGGGGCGCAGGGCGGTCGCCTCGGTGTTCCGCAGCCGTGACCCGAGCCGGTCCCGGCGCTCCGTGATGCCGCGCCGCCGTTCGGTTGTGGCAGCGATCGGATCGAGGTCCCCCGCGGCAGCGCCACCCCCCCCGCAGGAAGCCGGGCACCTCGTCCACTTCGACGAGCAGGTTGCTCCCGCCCAGGACCGGAAGGCAGCCACTGAGCGCACCATCTCGGAGCCCCACACCGTCCGGCGGGGGCGTCAGGCCGTCAGCCCCGGCAGCACCCGCTCGCAGAAGAGCTGCAGGCTCCGCCACCCCTCCTCCACCGGCATTCCGCCCGCCAGCGGATGCAGTACATAGGAGTCCAGGCCCAGCTCCGCGCACGCCTCGGGCGTGAGGATGCGGTACACGCCCTCGGCGCGCAGTTCCCCGACGGTCGTCGCGGTCGACTTCACCGCCGAGCGCACCCCGCCCGACTGCCAGGAGGCGTAGGTCCGCGCCTCGTGCAGGAAGTGCTCTCCGTACTCCGCCCAGGCACGGTCCGGGTCGTCGGCCACGTGCAGCAGCGGTGTCTCGGCCGCGGGCATCATGACCCAGCCCTCGGTGCCGTACTCGGCGAGCCGGTCCTTGTAGTACGCCTCCAGCTCCGGCAGATGCGCGCTGGGGAAGAAGGGCAGGCCGAGCCGGGCGGCCCGGCGGGCGGCGGCCTTGGAGGAGCCGCCGACCAGGAGCAGCGGGTGCGGGTCGGTGTACGGGCGCGGGGTGATGCGGACCGTGCGGCCCCGGTAGGCGAAGGGCTCGCCCGTCCACGCCTTCAGCAGCGTCTCCAGCAGCTCGTCCTGGAGCCGGCCGCGCCGGGCGAAGTCCACGCCGAACAGGTCGTACTCCTCGGGCCGGTACCCGATCCCCGCGACCGTCACCAGCCGGCCCCCGCTCAGCAGGTCCAGTACGGCGATCTCCTCGGCCAGCCGCAGCGGGTCGTGCAGCGGGCCGATGATCGCCGAGACGGTGACCGCGACACGCCGGGTCGCGCCGAAGACCGCCCCCGCGAAGGCGAACGGCGACGGCAGCCAGTTGTTGTCGGCTCCGTGGTGCTCCTCCGTCTGCACCGTCGTGACGCCCCGGTCGTCGGCGTACGAGGCCATCTCCAGGGCCGCCCGGTAGCGGGCGCCGAGCTCCGCGGGTCCGGCCCCGGGAGCGACGAGGTTGAAGCGTGCGACCGTGACGGGCATGGGGACGGCTCCCTTCACCGGGCGGGTGTCCGGGGGGACGTTAGCTGACGGGGCGTCAGACATCCAGGGGTGTGGAGATCCGGCGGCCCTCGGCCCCGCAGGGCGGCGCGAGCGGGGTGACCCGGGGGCCCATGGCTGATACTGGACGCGTTATGGACATCGTCATCCTTGCTGTAGTCATCGCCGTGGTCGTGCTCGGCGCGCTCGGCGGGCTCATCGTCGGCAGCCGGCGCAAGAAGAAGCTGCCCCCGCCCCCGCCCGCAGCGCCCGACATCACCGCCCCACCGGCCGAGCCGCATGTCGGCGACGAGGCCGAGACGCCGCGGGAGGAACCGCGGCGCACGATAGAGGAGGTGGATCTTCCGGACGGATCGGCTCCCGTCACCGTCGAGGAGCCGCCCGTCGAAGCTCCGGAGATCGAGATCCCGGAGCCCACTGCGGGTCGCCTGGTCCGGCTACGGGCCCGTCTCTCCCGCTCGCAGAACGCCCTCGGTCAGGGGCTGCTCACGCTGCTGTCGCGCGAGCACCTCGACGAGGACACCTGGGAGGAGATCGAGGACACGCTGCTCACCGCCGATGTCGGCGTGCAGCCCACCCAGGAACTGGTCGAGCGCCTGCGCGAGCGGGTCAAGGTGCTCGGCACCCGCACCCCCGTCGAACTGCGCACCCTGCTGCGCGAGGAACTGCTCACGCTGGTCGGCCGCGACATGGACCGCGTGGTCAAGACCGAGCCGGAGGACCGCAAGCCGGGCATCGTGCTGGTCGTAGGGGTCAACGGCACCGGCAAGACCACCACCACGGGCAAGCTGGCCCGCGTCCTGGTCGCGGACGGCCAGAGCGTGGTCCTGGGCGCCGCCGACACCTTCCGGGCCGCCGCCGCCGACCAGCTCCAGACCTGGGGTGAGCGCGTCGGCGCCCACACCGTGCGCGGACCGGAGGAGGGCGACCCGGCCTCCGTCGCCTTCGACGCGGTCAAGGAGGGCAAGGAGATGGGCGCGAACGTCGTGCTCATCGACACCGCCGGCCGCCTGCACACCAAGACCGGCCTCATGGACGAGCTCGGCAAGGTCAAGCGGGTCGTGGAGAAGCACGCTCCGGTCGACGAGGTGCTGCTCGTGCTCGACGCCACCACCGGCCAGAACGGCCTGGTCCAGGCGCGGGTCTTCGCCGAGGTCGTCGACATCACCGGCATCGTGCTCACCAAGCTGGACGGCACGGCCAAGGGCGGCATCGTGGTCGCGGTCCAGCGCGAGCTGGGCGTTCCGGTCAAGCTCGTCGGGCTCGGCGAGGGCGCGGACGATCTGGCGCCGTTCGAGCCGGAGGCGTTCGTTGACGCCCTTATCGGGGAGTGAGCTCCGGACCAGCCGAGTGGAGCACCTCCGGAGAACCGGATGGACACGGCGAAGCGCCCGTCCCGAGACACGTCGGGTCGGGCGCTTCGCCGTGTCCGGGGTCAGGCCCGTGACCTATGGGCCACATACGCCAGCGTGCCCAGCACCAGGCGGGCCTCCGGTGCCCTGGACGCCGAGTCCAGGGCGGGGGAGCGCAGCCAGCGCACCGGGCCGAGACCGCCGCGGTCGGAGGGCGGCGCCGTGATGTGCGTACCGGGTCCGAGGCCGCGCAGGTCGAGGGAGGCCGGGTCGTCCCAGCCCATGCGGTAGAGCAGACCGGGCAGATCGGTGGCGGCGCCGGGGGCGACGAAGAAGTGGGCGCGGCCGTCCGGGGTCGCCGCGACCGGGCCGACGGGCAGCCCCATGCGCTCCAGCCGGGCCAGCGCACGGCAGCCGGCGGGTTCGGCCACCTCGATGACGTCGAACGCCCGGCCGACCGGCAGCATCACCGAGGCGCCGGGGAACTCGCCCCAGGACTCGGTCACGTCGCCCAGTGTCGCCCCGGCGGGGATCACCGGCGCGAAGTCCAGCGGATGCGCGCCCGGCGCCGGGCAGTCGCTGCGGCCGCAGGAGCAGGCGCCCGCCGAGGCCCGGGCGCCCGGCACCACGTCCCAGCCCCACAGTCCGGTGTACTCGGCCACGGCCGTGCCGTCCGACGTGCGGCCGCGGCGGCGCGAGCCCGACCGGATGTCGCGCATGCCCCGGCTGATGCCGATCGTGAAGCCCATGCCCCCTCCAACGGGTCCGACGCACCGGTGGTTACGCAGCGGTCGCTCTGCGTGACTCTCTGTTTCCGCCTTCCCGAGTGGCGGTCCGTTCACTCAGCGCCCGGGAGTGTCAAGGGTGGTGTGCTCGACGACACGCGCCCCTCAGTGCATCGCTGCACCCGCTCCTGGTTGTGCTGTGTCAAGTGAATCGCGAGGAGGCGTGCGTGAGTTCATTCGAAGGGGTGGCGAATGGTGGCGTTTCCGTGTGAGCCGTGGCTGGACGGGTGATCGTAGGATTACTTTGTGTGCACGAGTCCTGGGGGCACATGCGCTCGTGGGTATGCCGGAGGCAAGTCGGTATTCCGTTCGATGGGTGACAAGGACCGGACGGACGGCCGTACGAAGCGGCATGCTGATAGGGCTTGGCGCACTCGGCGACAAGTGGTCTCAGGGATGGGGGCGTTCCAGTGAGCGGCAACGGCGGAAGCGGAACGAACGCGACGCATGCTGACAAGCGCCCGAACGAGCTGCTCACCTCCTGGTTCGTGCGCAGCGGCTGGTCCAAGGGCGAGCTCGCCCGCCAGGTCAACCGCCGGGCACGCCAGCTGGGCGCCAACCACATCTCCACGGACACCTCGCGCGTCCGCCGCTGGCTCGACGGCGAGAACCCCCGCGAGCCGATCCCCAGGATCCTGTCCGAGCTGTTCTCGGAGCGTTTCGGTGTCGTCGTCTCCGCCGAGGACCTGGGGCTGCGCACCGCGCGCCAGTCACCGTCCGCGACCGGCGTCGACCTGCCCTGGACGGGCCCGCAGACCGTGGCCCTGCTCAGCGAGTTCTCGCGCAGCGACCTGATGCTGGCGCGGCGCGGCTTCCTCGGGAGCTCGCTGGCTCTGTCTGCGGGCCCGGCCCTCATCGAGCCCATGCAGCGCTGGCTCGTCCCCTCGCCCCCGGCCCAGCGGCCGGAGCCCGAGCCCGGCTCCGCCGGGCGCGCCCGGGGCCGGCTCTCCAAGCCGGAGCTGGACCTCCTGGAGTCCACGACCGTGATGTTCCGGCAGTGGGACGCCCAGTGCGGCGGCGGCCTGCGCCGTAAGGCGGTCGTCGGCCAGCTGCACGAGGTGACGGACCTGCTCCAGGAGCCCCAGCCCGAGGCCACCACCCGGCGGCTGTTCAAGGTCGCCGCCGAACTCGCCGAGCTGGCCGGCTGGATGTCGTACGACATCGGGCTGCAGCCGACCGCGCAGAAGTACTTCGTCCTCGCGCTGCACGCCGCGAAGGAGGCCGGTGACCGGCCCCTCGGCTCCTATGTGCTGTCCAGCATGAGCCGGCAGATGATCCACCTCGGACGGCCCGACGACGCGCTGGAGCTGATCCATCTCGCGCAGTACGGCAGCCGCGACTGCGCGAGCCCGCGCACCCAGTCGATGCTGTATGCGATGGAGGCCCGCGCCTACGCCAACATGGGACAGCCCGGCAAGTGCAAGCGGGCGGTCCGGATGGCCGAGGACACCTTCGCCGACGCCGGCGAGTGGGACGAGCCGGACCCCGACTGGATCCGCTTCTTCTCCGAGGCCGAGCTGTACGGCGAGAACTCCCACTCGTACCGCGACCTGGCCTATGTCGCCGGCCGCAGCCCGACCTACGCCTCGCTGGCCGAGCCCCTGATGGAGCGGGCCGTGCAGCTGTTCGCCGAGGACGGCGAGCACCAGCGGTCGTACGCGCTCAACCTGATCGGCATGGCCACCGTGCACCTCCTCCAGCGCGAGGCCGAGCAGAGCACGGTCTTCGCCACCCAGGCCATGCAGGTCGCCAAGAAGGTCCGCTCCGAGCGGGTCAACACTCGTATCCGAAAGACGGTCGACACGGCCGCCCGGGACTTCGGCGACCTCGGCGAGGTGGTCGACCTCACCGAGCGGCTCGCCGCCGAGCTGCCCGAGACCGCGGAGGCGGTCTGACCGCCACCCTCCGAGACCCCTGAACCCCGGCCGCGGCCGGCCCTCCCGAACTGCCCGACTCGGCTCCCCCATGCCAGGTCATCGGAAGGCCGGCCGCGGCCGGCCTGTGTCCTGAGGACAGCGGGGACCGAAGGTTGCGCCACGATAACGATCGGCGCGACCGCAATCCGGCAGTTCATCGACGCGTAACACAGAACGCGCCTTCGTCACGGCCGCGAAACAACGAGGGGCTTCCACCGAAACCGCGCTGCGCCAATGTCGTGGCGCATAACCGGCCCACCCCTCGATCCGCTCGAGGCTTCGCCCGCACGGGGCCGTACCAACGACGAGGAGACGCCGATGGCACCAGCCATCACCCTTGCCGCAGAGGCACCCAAGCTGTCTGCCGCCAACACAGGGTTCATGCTCATCTGTTCCGCCCTGGTGATGCTCATGACCCCGGGTCTGGCCTTCTTCTACGGAGGCATGGTCCGCGTCAAGAGCACCCTGAACATGCTGATGATGAGTTTCATCAGCCTCGGGATCGTCACCATCCTGTGGGTGCTGTACGGCTTCTCCATGGCGTTCGGCACCGACTCCGGGAGCCTCATCGGCTGGAACTCGGACTGGGTCGGCCTCACCGGGGTCGACAAGGGCGAGCTGTGGGGCACGTACAACATCCCGCTCCTGGCCTTCATGGTCTTCCAGCTGATGTTCGCGATCATCACGCCCGCCCTGATCAGCGGTGCTCTCGCGGACCGCGTGAAGTTCTCCGCCTGGGCGCTGTTCATCGCGCTGTGGGCCACGATCGTCTACTTCCCCGTCGCCCACTGGGTCTGGGGTGAGGGCGGCTGGGCCTTCGACATGGGCGTGATCGACTTCGCCGGTGGTACGGCGGTCCACATCAACGCGGGTGCCGCGGCGCTCGGCGTGATCCTCGTCATCGGCAAGCGCTCCGGGTTCAAGAGGGACCCGATGCGTCCGCACAGCCTCCCGCTGGTCATGCTCGGCGCCGGTCTGCTGTGGTTCGGCTGGTTCGGCTTCAACGCCGGCTCGTGGCTCGGCAACGACGACGGCGTCGGCTCCCTGATGTTCGTCAACACGCAGGTCGCCACCGCCGCCGCCATGCTGGCCTGGCTCGCCTACGAGAAGATCCGCCACGGCGCGTTCACCACGCTGGGCGCCGCCTCCGGCGCGGTCGCGGGTCTGGTCGCCATCACCCCCGCCGGTGGTGCGGTCACTCCGATGGGCGCGATCGCCGTCGGTGCCATCGCCGGTGTCCTGTGCGCCATGGCGGTGGGCCTGAAGTACAAGTTCGGCTACGACGACTCGCTCGACGTCGTGGGTGTCCACCTCGTCGGTGGTGTGGTCGGCTCCATCCTGATCGGCTTCTTCGCCAGCGGTAAGGGCCAGTCCGACGCCACGGGCGTGCTGTACGGCGACCACAAGTTCGACCAGCTGTGGAAGCAGCTCGCCGGTGTCGGCGGTGTGCTCGCCTACTCCCTGATCGTCTCCGCGATCCTCGCCTTCGTCCTCCACAAGACCATCGGTATGCGGGTCTCCGAGGACGAGGAAGTCGCCGGCATCGACCAGGCCGAGCACGCCGAGACCGCATACGACTTCAGCGGCGCCGGTGGCGGTTCCGCCAAGACGGCCGTCACGGCCCCGGTCGCCGCAGCCGCGAGCAAGAAGGTGGACGCATGAAGCTCATCACCGCCGTCGTGAAGCCGCACCGGCTCGACGAGATCAAGGAAGCCCTGCAGGCCTTCGGAGTACACGGTCTGACGGTCACCGAGGCCAGCGGCTACGGTCGTCAGCGGGGCCACACCGAGGTCTACCGCGGTGCCGAGTACACCGTCGACCTGGTCCCCAAGATCCGCATCGAGGTCCTGGTCGAGGACGACGACGCCGAGCAGCTGATCGATGTCGTGGTCAAGGCCGCCCGCACCGGCAAGATCGGTGACGGCAAGGTCTGGTCCATCCCGGTCGAGACGGCCGTACGGGTCCGGACCGGCGAGCGCGGCCCCGACGCGCTCTGAGGCAGGCGAACAGAACAGGAGTCGCTGGGTGACGGGTACGGACGTGCACAAAGAAGCAGAGGACTCGGGACCCAGCGGCTACGCGGCGGCCCGGCTGCGTCTCCTCACCGAGGAGACGCGGTCCGGGCCGCCGCGCCGTGCGGCCCTGGCCGAACTGACGGACGACTGGCTCACCGGCCTGTTCGCCGCGGGCGCGGAGGGACTGCGCGGGGCCTCCCTGGTCGCCGTCGGCGGCTACGGACGCGGCGAGCTGTCCCCGCGCAGCGACCTCGACCTGCTCCTGCTGCACGACGGCAGCGACACCAAGGCGGTCGCCGCCCTCGCCGACCGGCTCTGGTACCCCGTGTGGGACCTGGGCCTTGACCTCGACCACTCCGTCCGCACGCCCGCCGAGGCACGCAAGACGGCCGGCGAGGACCTCAAGGTGCAGCTCGGCCTCCTGGACGCCCGGCACATCGCCGGCGACCTGGGCCTCACCGCCGGACTGCGCACGGCCGTGCTGGCCGACTGGCGCAACCAGGCGCCGAAACGCCTCCCCGAACTCCAGGAACTGTGCGCCGAGCGCGCCGAGCGCCAAGGCGAGCTGCAGTACCTGCTGGAACCCGATCTGAAGGAGGCCCGGGGCGGGCTGCGCGACGCCACCGCCCTGCGCGCCGTCGCCGCCTCCTGGCTCGCCGACGCCCCGCGCGAGGGCCTCGCCGACGCCCGGCGCCGGCTCCTCGATGTCCGGGACGCCCTGCACCTGGCCACCGGGCGTGCGACCGACCGGCTCGCCCTCCAGGAGCAGGATCAGGTGGCCGCCGAGCTCGGCCTGCTCGACGCCGACACGCTGCTGCGGCAGGTGTACGAGGCGGCACGGCTCGTCTCGTACGCCAGTGATGTCACCTGGCGCGAGGTGGGGCGCGTGCTGCGGTCACGCGCCGTGCGGCCCCGGCTGCGCGCCATGCTGGGCGGTGGGAAGCCCGTGGCGGAGCGGTCTCCGCTGGCCGAGGGGGTGGTGGAGCAGGACGGCGAGGTGGTGCTCGCCCGTGCCGCACGCCCCGAGCGCGACCCGGTGCTGCCGCTGCGCGCCGCTGCGGCCGCCGCGCAGGCCGGACTCCCGCTCTCCCTGCACGCCGTACGGCGCATGGCCGCCGCCGGGCGCCCGGTTCCCACGCCCTGGCCCGCCGAGGCACGCGAACAGCTCGTGACCCTGCTCGGCTCCGGCCGCCCGACCGTCGAGGTCTGGGAGGCGCTGGAGGCCGAGGGGCTGATCACCCGGCTGCTGCCCGACTGGGAGCGGGTGCGCTGTCGCCCGCAGCGCAACGCCGTGCACCTGTGGACCGTCGACCGGCACCTCATCGAGACCGCCGTACAGGCCTCCGAGTTCACCCGCCGGGTCAGCCGCCCCGACCTGCTGCTGGTCGCCGCGCTGCTGCACGACATCGGCAAGGGCTGGCCCGGCGACCACTCGGTGGCCGGCGAGATCATCGCCAAGGACGTGGCCGCCCGCATCGGCTTCGACCGCCACGACGTGACGGTCGTCGCCACCCTCGTACGGCACCATCTGCTCCTGGTCGAGACGGCCACCCGGCGTGACCTGGAGGACCCGGCCACCGTGCGCTCCGTCGCCGAGGCCGTCGGCTCCCAGGGCACCCTGGAACTGCTGCACGCGCTCACCGAGGCCGATGCCCTGGCCACCGGACCGGCCGCCTGGTCGTCCTGGCGCGGCTCGCTCGTCGCCGACCTCGTCAAGCGGGTCTCGGCGGTGCTCGCCGGGGACGCCCCGGACGACCCCGAGGAGGGCGCGCCGACGGCCGAGCAGGAGCGGCTCGCCCTCGAGGCGGCCGCGACCGGCAGTCCGGTCCTCGCCCTGCGGGCACAGACCGAGCCGCCCGCCGGGCAGGAGCCGTCCGGCGACCCCGAGCCGCTGGGTGTGGAACTTCTCATCGCCGTCCCCGACCAGCCGGGCGTTCTGCCCGCCGTGGCCGGTGTCCTCGCCATGCACCGGCTGACCGTGCGCACGGCGGAACTGCGCTCCCTGACCCTCCCGGACGGCGTCGACGGCTCCGTGCTGCTGCTGGACTGGCGGGTCGCCGCCGAGTACGGCTCGCTGCCGCAGGCCGCCCGGCTGCGCGCTGACCTCGTCCGTGCCCTGGACGGCTCCCTGGACATCGCCGGCCGCCTCGCCGAACGGGACGCGGCCTATCCGCGCCGCCGGGGCGTGATCGCCCCGCCGCCCCGGGTCTCCGTCCACCCGGCCGCCTCCCGGCTGGCCACGGTGATCGAGGTACGCTCCCAGGACGCCCCGGGCCTGCTGTTCCGCATCGGCCGCGCCCTGGAGGACGCGAGCGTACGGGTGCGCAGCGCGCATGTCTCGACGCTCGGCGCCAACGCCGTGGACGCCTTCTACGTGACCGGCCCGGAGGGCGCGCCCCTGCCCGGGGACGAGGCGGTGTCGGTGGCTCGGAAGCTGGAGGAGACTCTGCGTGGGTGAGGCCGACCCGGCGACTTGTCACGCCGGGATACCCTGGAGGGCGATTCCCTGTAGCCACCAACCCTGAGGACCGCGAGCGCCGTGTTCGATACTCTTTCCGATCGCCTCTCAGCGACCTTCAAGAACCTGCGCGGCAAGGGGCGTCTCAGCGAAGCGGACATCGACGCCACGGCCCGGGACATCCGGATCGCGCTCCTCGAGGCGGACGTGGCGCTGCCGGTCGTCCGGACGTTCATCAAGAACGTCAAGGAGCGCGCCCTCGGTGCCGAGGTCAGCAAGGCGCTGAACCCCGCCCAGCAGGTCCTCAAGATCGTCAACGAGGAACTCGTCACCATCCTCGGAGGCGAGACCCGGCGCCTGCGCTTCGCCAAGCAGCCGCCCACCGTGATCATGCTGGCGGGTCTGCAGGGTGCCGGTAAGACCACCCTCGCGGGCAAGCTCGGCCGCTGGCTGAAGGAGCAGGGCCACTCGCCGCTGCTGGTCGCCTGTGACCTCCAGCGCCCGAACGCCGTGAACCAGCTCAGCGTCGTCGCCGAGCGCGCGGGCGTCGGCATCTACGCGCCGGAGCCGGGCAACGGCGTCGGCGACCCGGTCAAGGTCGCCAAGGACTCCGTCGAGCACGCCAAGTCCAAGGTCCACGACATCGTGATCGTGGACACCGCCGGCCGCCTCGGCATCGACCAGGAGATGATGCAGCAGGCCGCTGACATCAGGGACGCGGTCAGCCCCGACGAGATCCTGTTCGTCGTCGACGCGATGATCGGCCAGGACGCGGTCAACACCGCCGAGGCCTTCCGCGACGGCGTCGGCTTCGACGGTGTGGTCCTCTCCAAGCTCGACGGTGACGCCCGTGGTGGTGCGGCCCTGTCGATCCGGCAGATCACCGGCAAGCCGATCATGTTCGCGTCGAACGGCGAGAAGCTCGACGACTTCGACGCCTTCCACCCTGACCGGATGGCCTCCCGCATCCTCGACATGGGTGACCTGCTCACCCTGATCGAGCAGGCGGAGAAGACGTTCAGCCAGGAAGAGGCCGAGAAAATGGCCTCCAAGCTGGCGTCCAAGAAGGGCCAGGACTTCACCCTGGACGACTTCCTGGCCCAGATGGAGCAGGTCAGGAAGATGGGCTCCATCTCCAAGCTGCTCGGCATGCTCCCGGGCATGGGCCAGATGAAGGACCAGATCCAGAACCTGGACGAGCGGGACGTCGACCGTACGGCCGCCATCATCAAGTCGATGACCCCGGCCGAGCGCCAGGAGCCGACGATCATCAACGGCTCGCGCCGTGCCCGTATCGCGCGTGGTTCCGGTGTCGACGTCAGCGCGGTGAAGAACCTGGTCGAGCGGTTCTTCGAGGCCCGCAAGATGATGTCCCGCATGGCCCAGGGCGGCGGCATGCCCGGGATGCCCGGCATGCCGGGCATGGGCGGCGGCCCCGGCCGGACGAAGAAGAAGCAGAAGCAGGCCAAGGGCAAGCAGCGCTCCGGCAACCCGATGAAGCGCAAGCAGCAGGAGCAGGAGGAGGCCGCCCGCCGGGCCGCCGCCGAGGGCGGCAGCGCCTTCGGACTGCCGCAGCAGGGCGCCAAGGACTTCGAACTCCCCGACGAGTTCAAGAAGTTCATGGGCTGACGACCCCATTTCGCACGACACCGAGGGCGCCCCCTTTCTTTCCGAAGGGGGCGCCCTCAGTGCTCTGTCAGCGGGCCGCGGGTCAGGCGCTGGGGAACTTCCAGACGTAGGGCTCGCCGTCCTCCTCGGACCAGTTGACCTCGATGCTCTTGGCATCGGCCGGGATCACGTAGGTCTCGCAGAAGACGTGGCTCTCGCCCTGCTTCCAGCTGTCGACGTCGTACGGGTCCTCGCAGCCGGCGGCGTCCTCGGAGGCGCCGATGAGGACGGTGCCGCGCTGCCCGTCGGCGGAGACCGTGGTGCTGTCGTGCACGTCGGAACCGTCGGTGAGGGCGGGGCCGCTCTTGTGCGTGTACTTCAGGTACGCGGTGGCCAGCACCTTGCCCTTGACCTTGTCCGGCTCCGAGACGGCCTTGGCGGCCTCGGCCTCGGTGCCCACGTCAACCTTCTGCGCCAGGATCTCGTAGGTGACCTTGCCCGGGTCCTCCTCGACCGTGCCCGTGGCGCTCTCGCCGCTCTCCATCTCGCCGCCGGACGTCGGCTCCGGCGAAGGGTAGACCTTGGCCTTCTCGGTGGCCGGGCTCTTCGCGTCGGCGTTGTCGTCGCCGCCACCGCAGGCGGTGAGCGTCAGAGCGAGGACGGCGACGGGCGCGACGAGACGCAGCGCGGTCTTGTGGTGCGGCAAAGCAGCTCCTGTATGCAGATGTGTAGATCCCCCGAGTGGTGGATCAGATTAAGCGGTCATGATCCACTTGATGGCGGCAGAAGCACCGCACCATGCTTTCTTCACGCCATTCACACCTGCACCGGACAAAGTCCGATCTTTATGGGACCCGAGCGATCAGATACCGGAAAACATTGGGCATCCACACGGTCCCGTCCTGTCGCTGGTGGGGATGCAGTGCCTCGGTCAGCTCCTTGTCGACCTGCACCTGGTCGGTCGCGGTCATCGCCGCGTCGAACAGCCCTGTCGACTTGAGCCCGCGTACCGCGCTGTCCACGTCCGCGTAGCCGAAGGGGCACGCCACCCGCCCGGACCCGTCCGGTTTGAGCCCTGCCCGCTGGGCGACGTCCTCCAGGTCGTCGCGGAGGGCGGGACGCCAGCTGCCGGTGTTGCGCAGCGGCTCCGCCAGCTTCGTGGCCACCCGCAGCACGGACGTCGTGGCGCACCGCTCCGGCGGGCCCCAGCCGGCCAGCACCACGGCCGCACCGCGCTCGGCGAGCGGCGTCGCATCGGCGAGCAGCCCGCTCATCCCCTCCGAGTCGCCCGCCAGGCACCCGATCGGTTCGAAAGCGGTCACCAGGGTGTACGCGGGAGCACCCGGCACCGCCGCGTCCCGGGGCGAGCCCTCGACCAGCCGGGCCTCCGCACGCGCGCGCGTGCCCCACGTCTCGGGCCGCAGCCGCTCCCGCGCGAAGGTCATTCTTTCGGGGGAGGAGTCGACACCGGTGACCGCCGCTCCCCGGGCGGCGGCCATCAGCAGGGCGAGCCCGGAACCGCAGCCGAGGCCGAGCAGCCGCGTGGCGGGACCCACGTCCAGTCGCTCGTGTACGGCCTCGTAGAGCGGAACGAGCATCCGCTCCTGGATCTCGGACCAGTCACGCGCGCGTGCACGCAGGTCCACGCGGGGTACGGCCCCCGCGTGAGGCAGGTGCTGCCGCACGAGCGTAGGTGTCATAAGTAAGCGCCCCAATCCGCCGAGAGTTGCCTCTTGCCCGATTCCATGGCCCCCGTGACAGTGCGCTCGCACTACCCCCGTATGCCAGGAAACTCCCCCCTCGACCTGTCGTCCAGTGGAATGCGCCCGGGCATGTGAGTTGTCATGTGCCTATGGCGAGATTTCACATTCCGGCAACTTGGGCCCGTACGATCTCGCCATGGCCAAGGCACCCGTTCTCACCTCCCAGGCGGACGATTTCCCGCGCTGGTACCAGGACTTGATCACCAAGGCGGAACTCGCCGACAACGGTCCGGTGCGCGGCACCATGGTCATCCGACCGTACGGGTACGGGTTGTGGGAGCGGATGCAGTCCGAGATGGACGCCCGCATCAAGGAGACGGGCACCCAGAACGCGTACTTCCCGCTGCTGATCCCCGAGTCGTACCTGACCAGGGAGGCGGACCACGTCGAGGGCTTCGCGCCCGAACTGGCCGTGGTCACCCACGGCGGCGGCAAGGAACTCGAAGAGCCCGCCGTGGTCCGGCCCACCTCCGAGATGATCATCAACGCCTCCTTCTCGAAGTGGGTGCAGAGCTACCGCGACCTGCCGCTGCTCATCAACCAGTGGGCGAACGTCGTGCGCTGGGAGCTCAGGCCCCGCCTGTTCCTGCGCACGTCCGAGTTCCTCTGGCAGGAGGGCCACACCGCGCACGCCACGTACGAGGAGGCGCGCGATTTCGCCGCCCACATTCACCGGCGGGTCTACGAGGACTTCATGGTGAACGTGCTCGCGATGGACGTCGTCCCGGGCCGCAAGACCGTCAAGGAGCGGTTCGCCGGCGCCGTCAACACCCTCACGCTCGAAGGCATGATGGGCGACGGCAAGGCCCTCCAGATGGCCACGAGCCATGAACTGGGCCAGAACTTCGCGAAGGCCTTCAACACCCGGTACCTGTCCAAGGACGGCCGGCAGGAGCTGGTCTGGCAGACCTCCTGGGGTTCCACCACCCGCATGATCGGTGCCCTGGTGATGATGCACGGCGACGACAACGGCCTGCGCGTCCCGCCGCGGCTCGCGCAGATCCAGGCCGTGGTGCTCGCGATCAAGGGCGACGACGCGGTTCTGGCCAAGGTCCGCGAGCTCGGTGACCGGCTGAAGGCGGCGGGTGTCCGCGTCCAGGTCGACGACCGCACCGACACCCCCTTCGGCCGCCGCGCCGTCGACTGGGAGCTCAAGGGCGTCCCGGTGCGCATCGAGGTCGGCCCGCGTGACCTGGAGAACGGCACGGCGATGCTGGCGCGCCGCATCCCGGGAGGCAAGGAGCCGGTCTCCCTGGACTCCCTGGTGTCGCTGCTGCCCAAGATCCTGGAGGAGGACCAGGCCCTGCTGCTGAAGCAGTCCCGCGAGCGCCGCGAGTCCCGTACGACCGAGGTCTCCACGTTCGAGGAGGCCGTAGAGGCGGCGACCGCCGGCGGCTGGGCGCGCATCCCCTGGGCCGTACTCGGCGAGGAGGGCGAGTCCAAGCTCGCCGATCACGCGGCGACCGTACGGTGTCTGGTCACCGAGGACGGGGCGGTGCCGGACGCCGACGACGCACCCGGTAACGTCGCCGTCGTCGCACGCGCTTACTGAGCGGGACGCAAGGCGGCCGAAACGCCTCTTGCGTACGCGCGAACCCCTGCCTCCCCGGCGCGTGGACCTGATCTACGCGCCGGTGCGTACGCGGAACTACGCACCACCTTGTGGTGAGCTGCGAGGCTTCTCCACAGATCAGCGCACGCGCCCTCGTCAGGACGCATCAGAGGCAACTGACGGGTACGTGCAAATTATTTGGGATGGCCCGGAATCGGAACACTGTGGCACCCCGGCTCGTTGTCATTACGTGAGCACGACACAGACACCACCTGTTCTCGCCGCAGAGCTGGCACAGGCGTGGGCCGATATTCAGCGGTACCACCCCGAGTTGCCCGACCTTGCCGCGCCAGAGTCCCTGATCGGGGAGTCGTCGTCCGCGTGCGGTCACGAGCTCTCCTTCGAGCGACTGCTCCATGAGGCAGTCCATGGCATCGCCGCCTCGCGCGGCGTCCGCGACACCTCCCGTGCCGGCCGCTACCACAACCGCAGATTCCTCGCGATCGCCGAGGAGCTGGGCCTGGACCACCCCGAGGAACCGCATCCCAGCAGCGGTTTCTCCCTGGTCACGCTCACCCCCGAGGCGAAGCGCCGCTACCGCCCGACGATGGAACGCCTCCAGCGCGCCCTGAAGGCCCACACGGCCGCGACCTCCTCCGACACCTCCCGCACCTTCCGGGGCCCGGCCGCACGCCATGGCTCCTCCGGCGGCGGCGTACGCGTCAAGGCGGTCTGCGACTGCGGTCGCAACGTACGCGTGGTGCCGTCCGTACTCGCCCAGGCGCCGATCGTCTGCGGCGGCTGCGGCAAGCCGTTCCGTATCCCGGACGTCGTGGGAGCGGTGGCGGGCTGACGTCGGCACCGGCATCTCGTGGCTGCCGGTCCAGACGCGCTGCCGGGGTGTGCACCCGACGTACCTCACCTCCGCGCCGGGTGCCGGCCCGGCATGCCCGGGCAGCGGCGCACCCCCGGCAAAGCCGCCCGGCGGGGTGTGGCACAATGGCTAGCTGTACTCGACAGTCGCACAGGACCCCTCTCTCCTCCGGCTGACGCGTCCATCGGGCACTCGGGTACCGCAACCCCACGCGGCCTTCTCGCCGTGCCCAACCACGTCAAATCCAGGAGAATCCACTCCCGTGGCAGTCAAGATCAAGCTGAAGCGTCTGGGCAAGATCCGTTCGCCTCACTACCGCATCGTCGTCGCCGACTCCCGTACCCGCCGTGACGGCCGGGCCATCGAGGAGATCGGCAAGTACCACCCGACGTACAACCCGTCGGTGATCGAGGTCGACGCCGAGCGTGTGGCGTACTGGCTGGGTGTCGGCGCGCAGCCGACCGAGCCCGTGCTCGCCATCCTCAAGAAGACCGGCGACTGGCAGAAGTACAAGGGCGAGCCCGCCCCGGCTCCGCTGCTGCAGGCCGCCGAGAAGTCGGCCCGCCCGTCGTTCGAGGCCCTCGGTGGCGACGACGAGGGCAAGGGTGAGGCGATCACCCAGAAGAAGAAGGCTGAGAAGAAGGACGAGGCGGCCGCCGAGTCCGCGTCGACCGAGGCCTGAGCATGCTCGAGGAGGCTCTCGAGCACCTCGTGAAGGGCATCGTCGACAACCCTGACGATGTGCAGGTCGCCTCGCGCAACCTGCGCCGCGGGCAAGTGCTCGAGGTCCGGGTGCACCCGGACGACCTCGGCAAGGTGATCGGCCGCAACGGCCGCACCGCACGCGCCCTGCGTACCGTCGTGGGCGCCATCGGCGGTCGCGGTGTCCGCGTCGACCTCGTCGACGTGGACCACGTCCGCTGACGCTTATCGCAACCGGCTCGGGCCGGGGAGGGCCTGAGGGCCGTCCCCGGCCCGCAGTCGTATGACAGGAGAGTTGGACACGTGCAGCTGGTAGTCGCACGGATCGGCCGTGCCCATGGCATCAAGGGCGAGGTCACCGTCGAGGTCCGTACCGACGAGCCGGAGCTCAGGCTCGCGCCCGGCGCCGTACTCGCCACCGATCCCGCCACCACGGGACCGCTCACCATCGAGACGGGCCGCGTCCACAGCGGCCGCCTCCTCCTGCGCTTCGAGGGCGTCAGCGACCGCACCGGCGCCGAGGCCCTGCGCAACACCCTCCTGATCGCCGAGATCGACCCGGAGGAACTGCCCGAGGGCGAGGACGAGTACTACGACCACCAGCTCATCGACCTCGACGTGGTCACCGCGGACGGTACGGAGGTCGGCCGGATCACGGAGATCTCGCACCTGCCCTCCCAGGACCTGTTCATCGTGGAGCGCCCCGACGGCAGCGAGGTGCTGATCCCCTTCGTCGAGGAGATCGTCGCCGAGATCGACCTCGAGGAGCAGAAGGCCGTCATCACCCCGCCGCCGGGCCTGATCGACGACCGCGCCGAGATCGCGTCCAGCCGGGACGAGTCGTAATGCGCCTCGACGTCGTCACGATCTTCCCCGAGTACCTGGAACCGCTGAACGTCTCCCTCGTCGGCAAGGCACGCGCGCGTGGCCGGCTCGACGTCCATGTGCACGACCTGCGTTCCTGGACCTACGACCGTCACAACACCGTCGACGACACGCCCTACGGCGGCGGCCCGGGCATGGTGATGAAGACCGACCCCTGGGGGGACGCGCTCGACACCGTGCTGGCCGACGGCTACGAGACCGGCTCCCGCGAGCCCGCCCTCATCGTGCCCACGCCCAGCGGGCGCCCCTTCACCCAGGAACTCGCCGTCCAGCTCTCCGAGCGCCCCTGGCTGATCTTCACGCCGGCCCGCTACGAGGGCATCGACCGGCGGGTCGTCGACGAGTACGCGACCCGGATGCCGGTGTACGAGGTGTCAATCGGCGACTACGTCCTCGCCGGTGGCGAGGCGGCCGTCCTGGTCGTCACGGAGGCCGTGGCGCGGCTGCTGCCGGGCGTCCTGGGCAACGCCGAGTCCCACCGGGACGACTCCTTCGCACCCGGTGCCATGGCGAACCTGCTGGAGGGGCCCGTCTACACCAAGCCGCCCGAGTGGCGCGGCCGGGACATCCCCGAGGTGCTGCTCAGCGGTCACCACGGCAAGATCGCGCGCTGGCGCCGGGACGAGGCGCTGAAGCGTACGACCGCCCACCGGCCCGACCTCATCGAGCGGTGCGATCCCAAGGCCTTCGACAAGAAGGACCGCGAGATGCTGTCCATCCTGGGCTGGTCACCGGACCCCGCGGGGGAGCCGTACGGCCGATTTTGGCGCAGGACCGAGGGCATGGAACAATAGGTCGCTGTTGTGCGTCCGTCCGGCGTGCGCCCCTGCCACAGGGGGAGATGACGCCCGTTCCGACGCGTACAGCCCTGATCCGAAACACCTAGATTCCGTTGATGACCTGTGGCATCAGCGAGGAAAGCAGACGAAATGTCTCACCTGCTCGACACCGTCGACTCCGCGTCGCTGCGCAGCGATGTCCCCGCCTTCCGCCCGGGTGACACCGTCAACGTTCACGTCCGCGTCATCGAGGGCAACCGCTCCCGTGTGCAGCAGTTCAAGGGCGTTGTGATCCGCCGCCAGGGTTCCGGCGTGCGCGAGACCTTCACGGTCCGCAAGGTCTCCTTCTCCGTCGGCGTCGAGCGCACCTTCCCGGTGCACACCCCGATCGTCGAGAAGATCGAGCTCGTCACCAAGGGTGACGTCCGCCGCGCCAAGCTGTACTACCTGCGCGAGCTGCGCGGCAAGGCCGCGAAGATCAAGGAGAAGCGCGAGAACTGAGCGCTCTCCGGGGTTCACGTCGGGGCCGGATAACATCTGGCTCCGATGGACACCGAAGCACAGCAGACGGAGCGCGACCGCTCCTCCCGCCCTTCCGACTCCGAGGAGACCTCGGATCCAGGAGGGCCGGAGGAACGGTCGCGTTTCGCGTTGGTGTCGCGTGTCAGTGCATGGGTTCCGGGCGGCCGGATCACTCTGACCTTGTTGGCCTGCCTGATTTTCTCGCTGCTGCTCAGTACGTTCGTGCTGCGGCCGTTCCAGATCCCCAGCGGATCCATGGAGCGGGGATTGAGGATCGGGGACCGGGTTCTCGTAAATAAGTTGGCGTACCGTTTCGGTGCCCAGCCGCAGCGGGGAGACATCGTCGTGTTCGACGGGACGGGGTACTTCGGGCACGCGGACTACATCAAGCGCGTTGTCGGTGTGGGGGCGGACCGCGTGGTCTGCTGCGACAAGAAGGGGAGGATCCAGGTGAACGGCCGGCCGGTCGACGAGTCGGGCTTCCTGTACCCCGGGGACAGCCCCTCCGCGGTTCCCTTCGACGTCGTGGTGCCCGACGGCGCCCTGTTCGTGCTCGGCGACCACCGCGGCGACTCCAGCGACTCCCGCGACCACCTCGGCTCCCCGGGCGGCGGCATGGTCCCGGTCGGCGAAGTGATCGGCCGCGCCGACTGGATCGTCTGGCCCTTCGGCCACGCCACCCGGCTGCAGCGCCCGGACGCCTACGCGCGCGTGCCCGCTCCCGCCGCCGGTAGGGCGGGCGCCCATGGGTAACCGCGGCAAGCCGCGCGGTGTCGCCACGAGCGCCGCGGAAAACCTGCTGCCCACCGGCGCCCGGCGCGCCGCCAGCCCGTCCGGCGGACGTACCCGCGCCGAGCGGCGCAAGCTCCAGCGCAAGGTCAAGCGGCGCCGCAGGCGCGGTGCCGTCAAGGAGATACCGCTCCTCGTCGGCGTCGCCGTCCTCATAGCCCTCGTGCTGAAGACGTTCCTCGTCCAGGCCTTCGTCATCCCGTCGGGCTCCATGGAGCAGACGATCCAGATCGGCGACCGCGTCCTGGTCGACAAGCTCACCCCGTGGTTCGGCTCCGAGCCGCAGCGCGGGGACGTCGTCGTCTTCAAGGACCCCGGCGGCTGGCTCCAGGACGACCAGACCGCCACGCCGAAGGAAGACCCCGTCGTCATCAAGCAGGTCAAGGAAGGGCTCACCTTCATCGGCCTGCTGCCGTCCGAGGACGAGAAGGACCTCATCAAGCGGGTCGTCGGTGTCGGCGGCGACAAGGTCAAGTGCTGCGACACCCAAGGGCGCGTGACCGTCAACGGCATCCCGCTGAACGAGGACTACCTGTACCCCGGCAACGCCCCGTCCGACACGCCGTTCGAGATCACGGTCCCCCAGGGGCGGTACTGGGTGATGGGCGACCACCGGAACAACTCCGCGGACTCCCGCGCCCACCAGGACACCGACTACGGGGGCACGGTCTCGGAGGACGAGGTCGTGGGCCGCGCCATGGTCATCGCCTGGCCCTTCGGTCACTGGAACATGCTGGAGGAACCGAATACCTACGCCTCCGTGTCCGACTCGGCCACCGGGTCGACCGCTGCCGCCCCGCTGTCGCATAGGGTTGCCTCCGACGATTCGAACGGAACGATCCAGCTCCCGACCCCTGCGGAACTCCCGCTCGTTATGGGAGTGGTGGGCCTGCGCCGTGTATGGGGCAGGCGGCGGCACAGAGTGAGGAGTTGGCGTGGGGGATGTGGCGGTCGGCGCACGGTCCGGACACGACGGCGAGGAGCATCGCGGACGCCCCGCGGAATCCGCCGTCCCGGCCGCGGACAGCGCCGTGACCTCCGGGAATGACTCCGGGGCAGCCGAGGACGACAGGGTGACAGGCACGCACAGCACAACGGATGGCCAAGGGCCGGGCGGTACGAACCGGACGCCGAAGAAGGCACGCTCCTTCTGGAAGGAGCTGCCCATCCTGATCGGCATCGCGCTGGTGCTGGCGCTGCTGATCAAGACCTTCCTGGTGCAGGCGTTCTCCATCCCGTCCGACTCGATGCAGAACACGCTCCAGCAGGGCGACCGCGTCCTGGTCGACAAGCTCACCCCCTGGTTCGGCTCCGAGCCCGAGCGCGGCGAGGTCGTCGTCTTCCACGACCCCGACAACTGGCTGGCGGGCGAGCCGACCACGGATCCGAACGCCCTGCAGACGTTCCTCAGCTGGATCGGCCTCATGCCGTCCGCGGAGGAGAAGGACCTCATCAAGCGGGTCGTCGGCGTCGGCGGCGACACGATCGAGTGCAAGGGCACGGGCCCGCTGACGGTCAACGGCAAGGCACTGGACGAGCGGTCCTACGTCTACCCGGGCAACACGCCGTGCAGCGTCGACGACCAGGGCGGCCAGTTCAAGGTGAAGGTCCCCGAGGGCTCCATCTGGGTCATGGGCGACCACCGGCAGAACTCCCGGGACTCCCGCTACAACCAGGCGGACCGGCACAAGGGCATGGTCCCGGTGAAGGAGGTCGTCGGACGGGCCGTCGTCATCGCCTGGCCGATCAACCGCTGGGACAACCTGCCGGTGCCGGACACCTTCGACCAGTCCGGTCTGAACGCCCAGCCGGCCGCGGCCGGCTGGACCGTGGCGCCGCAAGGGCTGGCGCTCGCCGGTGCGGTGCCCGTGGTGCTGTGGTGGCGCCGGAAGCGATGATTCCGACGGCGGGCTGACCCCGGCTGGTACCCCCGGGTAGGGTGCGGACCCATGGGTGGCGAGAGCATGACGCACACGGCCCCGCGTAGCGGTGGCACAGGTACGGGCCCGGTGGGCAGCCGGACCGGACAGCGGTTGTCCGGGCTGGCCGTCGCGCTGGGCCTCGTGCTTTTCCTCGGGGGGTTCGCCTGGGGAGCGGTGGTCTACCGGCCGTACACCGTGCCGACCAGTTCGATGACGCCGACGATCGACGCGGGCGACCGGATCCTCGCGCAGCGTGTCGACGGCGATCAGGTGCGCCGCGGCGATGTCGTCGTCTTCAAGGACGCGACCTGGGCCAACGCGCCGATGGTCAAGCGCGTGGTCGCCATCGGCGGCGACACGGTCTCCTGCTGTCAGGACGGCAGGCTCGAGGTCAACGGCAAGGAGATCGACGAGCCCTACCTGCCCAAGGGCTCGCCGGCCGAGATCAGCAACTTCCCGACCGTGACCGTCCCCAAGGGGCGGCTGTTCCTGCTCGGCGACGAGCGCGGCAGCTCCGTGGACTCCACCGCCCATCTGACCGACGCCGCCAGTGGCACGGTGGCGCGCTCCGCCGTCGACGCCCGCGTCGACTCCGTCGTGTACCCCATGAAGGGCATGCTGGAGCGCCCGACCGGCTTCGAGGCGCTCGGCGGCCTCTCCTCGCCCGGACCGCTGCGGACCCTAACCGCCGCGGTGATCGCCGGCGCCGTGCTCGTCCTGGGCGGGGGCGCCTACGGCCCGATCGCCAAGCGCGCGGGAGCTGCCCGTACCCGGCGGGGCAGTGCGGAGCCCGCGGGTGTCCGCTGAGGCCGTGGGGGCGGGCCAGGACTCCTACGAGGGCGGGCTGCGCAAGGTCGCCCGGGTGGTGCTGCTCGACCCGCAGGACCGCATCCTGCTGCTGCACGGGCACGAGCCGGACGATCCGGCCGACGACTGGTGGTTCACCCCCGGCGGCGGAGTGGAGGGCGACGAGACCCGTGAACAGGCCGCCCTGCGGGAACTCGCCGAGGAGACGGGCATCACCGAGGTCGAGCTCGGCCCGGTGCTGTGGCGGCGGAAGTGCTCGTTCCCGTTCGCGGGCCGCCGCTGGGACCAGGACGAGTGGTACTACCTGGCTCGTACGGACCGTACGGAGATCGCCGCCGCCGGACTGACCGAGCTGGAGCGGCGCAGTGTCGCCGGAGCGCGCTGGTGGACGTGTCCGGAACTGACCCGGGCACATGAGACGGTGTATCCGACCAGACTCGCCGGGCTGCTGCGTACGCTGCTCGACGAAGGTCCCCCGGCCAGGCCCGTGATCCTTGACCCGGAAATCGTCTAGAGGCTCACAGGACTGGCGCACAATGGTGGGATCGCACGGCTGAAGGGGAACATGCCATGAGCGCCGAGGACCTCGAGAAGTACGAGACCGAGATGGAGCTGAAGCTCTACCGGGAGTACCGCGATGTCGTCGGTCTGTTCAAATACGTGATCGAGACCGAGCGGCGTTTCTACCTGACCAACGACTACGAGATGCAGGTGCACTCGGTCCAGGGTGAGGTGTTCTTCGAGGTGTCCATGGCGGATGCCTGGGTGTGGGACATGTACCGGCCGGCGCGGTTCGTGAAGCAGGTTCGGGTTCTCACGTTCAAGGACGTGAACATCGAGGAGCTGAACAAGAGCGACCTCGAGCTGCCGAGTGGGTGACGTTCGGTGACGTTCACCCAGGTGGGTGAGGAAGTTTTCCACAACCGCTGAGCCGTCCACCAAGATCCACTTCGTGGAGGCGGGTGCGTGATCGTTGGCGCCGGAGGTGGTGCCGACATGAACGCACATCGAGCGCGCAGCGCCATGGGCAAGTACGGCGAGAGCCTGGCCGCGCGGCGGCTGGCCGAGGCCGGTCTGACGGTCGTGGAGCGCAACTGGCGCTCCGGCCGGACGGGTGAGATCGACATCGTGGCCAGGGACGGTGACGTCCTGGTCGTCTGCGAGGTGAAGACCCGCAGGGAGGGTCCCTTCGAGCATCCGATGGCGGCCGTGACCCCGCAGAAGGCGGAGCGGCTGCGGGATCTCGCCGAGCGGTGGATCCAGAGCCACGGGGGCGCACCGCCGGGCGGGGTCCGCATCGACGTGGTCGGCGTGCTGCTGCCGTACCGCGGCGCGGCCGTGGTCGAGCATGTGCGGGGGGTGGCCTGATGGGATTCGCCCGTACGTGTTCGGTGGCGCTGGTGGGCGTCGAGGGTGTGGTCGTCGAGGTCCAGGCCGATCTCGAACCGGGTGTCGCGGCGTTCACGCTGGTGGGGCTGCCGGACAAGAGCCTGACGGAGAGCAAGGACCGGGTGCGTGCCGCGGTCGTCAACTCGGGCGTGGCCTGGCCGCAGAAGAAACTCACGGTGGGCCTGAGCCCGGCCTCCGTCCCGAAGTCCGGCAGCGGCTTCGACCTGGCCGTCGCCGCGGCGGTCCTCGGCGCGGCGGAGCGCATCGACCCCCGGGTCCTCGCCGACATCGTGATGATCGGGGAACTGGGGCTTGACGGGCGGGTCCGGCCGGTCCGCGGGGTGCTGCCGGCGGTGCTGGCGGCGGCGGACGCGGGGTATGAGCAGGTGGTGGTGCCGGAGTGCGCCGCCGCCGAGGCGTCCCTGGTGCCCGGGCTGTCGGTGCTGGGCGTCCGGAGCCTGCGGCAGCTGATCGCCATCCTGGCCGACGAACCCGTGCCCGACGAGGAGCCGGACGAACAGGGACGCCCGGACCCGCTCCTCGCCGGCCTGCGTGTGCCCGGTACGGGCGCGGCCACGGGCATGCACAGCGTCGGAGCGGCCCAGCACGACCACGGCCACGACCTCGCGGACGTCGTCGGGCAGACCTCGGCGCGCACGGCGGTGGAGGTGGCCGCGGCGGGCGGGCACCACCTGTTCCTCGAAGGGCCTCCCGGCGCGGGCAAGACGATGCTCGCGGAGCGGCTGCCGACCATCCTGCCCCTGCTCGGCCGACAGGAGTCGCTGGAGGTCACAGCGGTGCACTCGGTGGCGGGCCTGCTGCCCCCGGGCAAGCCGTTGATCGACGTCGCCCCCTACTGCGCCCCGCATCACTCGGCCACGATGCAGGCACTCGTCGGCGGTGGCCCGGGCATCGCGCGGCCCGGCGCGGTGTCGATGTCCCATCGGGGGGTCCTCTTCCTGGACGAGACCCCCGAGTTCAACAGCCAGGCCCTGGACGCCCTGCGCCAGCCGCTGGAGGCGGGGCATGTCGTGATCGCGCGCAGCGCGGGAGTCGTGCGGTTCCCGGCGAAGTTCCTCATGGTGCTCGCGGCCAACCCCTGCCCGTGCGGCCGGTTCTCGCAGCGTGACGACCTGTGCGAATGCCCGCCCTCGGCGATCCGCCGCTACCAGGCGAGGCTCTCCGGACCGCTGCTCGACCGGGTCGACCTGCGCGTCGAGGTGGACCGCGTCACCCGCACCGAGCTGACCGCCATCGGCGCGCGGGGCGAGTCCACGGCGACGGTTGCCGACCGGGTACGGGCGGCCCGGGAACGGGCCACGGAGCGCCTCGCCGGTACCCCCTGGCGCACCAACAGCGAGGTACCCGGCCGCGAGCTGCGCAGCCGCTGGTACGCGGTGCCAGGCGCGATGGACGAGGCCGAGCGGAACCTGGAGCGGGGTGTCCTGACCGCCCGCGGACTGGACCGCGTCCTGCGGGTGGCCTGGACCGTCGCCGATCTCGTCGGCCACGACCGGCCCGACGCGACGGACGTCGCCCTCGCGCTCCAGCTGCGCACCGGTGTGCCGCGTGGCGTCCCGATGGCCATCGGAGCGCTGACGTGAGCGTCGTCGGCGAACCGGACGACGAACTGCTCGCCCGGGTGTTCCTCACCCGGGTCCTCGAGCCCGGGGACGAGGTCGGTGGGCGGTGGGTGCGGGAGTTCGGGGTCGGGGAGGTGGTTCGGAGGCTGGCGGAGGGCGGGCAGATCCTGCCCGGGGTCAGCGGCAAGCGGTGGCAGGGGCTGCTGGCCAGAGCCGACACGGCACGGCCCCGTGAGGACCTCGCCGTCGCCCGGAAGTCCGGGGTGCGGTTCGTGTGCCCCGGGCACCCGGAGTGGCCGGGACAGCTCGACGATCTCGGGGATGCCCGGCCCCTCGGGCTGTGGGTGCGGGGGCGGGCCGGTCTGCGGATGTGGGCGCTGAAGTCCGTGGCCGTCGTCGGCGCCCGGGCCTGCACCGAGTACGGGGCGCACATGGCGGCCACCCTCGCCGCCGGCCTCGCCGAGCAGGGCTGGGTCGTGGTGTCCGGCGGCGCCTACGGAGTCGACGGCGCTGCCCACCGCGGCGCCCTCGGCGCGGGCGGCGCCACCGTCGCCGTCCTCGCCTGCGGCGTCGACCGCCCCTATCCGCGCGGACACACCCAGCTCATCGGCCGAATCGCCGAACAGGGCCTGGTCATCGGCGAGTTGCCGCCCGGCGATCACCCGACACCGAGCCGCTTCATCCTGCGCAACCGGGTGATCGCGGCGCTGACCCGCGGCACCGTGGTCGTGGAAGCCGCCCACCGCAGCGGCTCCCTGGTCACGGCACGGGCGGCACAGCGCCTCGGCCGTCACACGATGGGAGTACCGGGCCCGGCCACCAGCGGACTCTCCGCCGGAGTGCACGAACTGCTGCGCGGCGAGGCGGCCCTGGTCACCGACGCCGCGGACGTCGTCGAGCTGGTCGGCGACATCGGACAACTGGCTCCGGACCGGCGCGGCCCCGTCCTGCCCCGGGATCTGCTCGAACCCGCCGCCCGGCAGGTGCTCGACGGCCTGCCGGGGGGCCGGGCGGCCCGGCCGGAAGAGATCGCGCGCCGCGCGCAGACCACACAGGAGGACGCGATCGCGAGACTGTACGAACTGCGGGCACTCGGTTACGTCGAACGACACGGCGATGGCTGGAAGTTGACACGCCAGGCGGTGATGTCGGTCCGCGGCGGTCCCGGACCATGCTGACCGCACGTGTTCGGCCGTCCGGGGGAACCTCGACACCCCTTGGAAATGCGCCCAGTTGGGCGCCTCCGGTGATCACGCTGAGCGACCGCGGTGCTCCGCCGGGACACCTCGGGAACGTATCCGCGTCCGCCTTGGCCTCCGTTCTTCGCACACCGCGACACCGCAGTCACGCTACGCTCACGAGGATCCCGACACGGACAGGCAACTCGACATCAGACAGACAGCTCACCCCGGCAGCACCACTCCGCAGCAGAACGGCACAAGGCGACGAATGCCCCAGCACACCTCCGGGTCCGACCGGGCGGCGATCCCCCCAGCCGCCCGTGACGGTGGCAGCGTACGGCCGCCCGCTCCCTCGACGCTCGACGAGCTGTGGCGGTCGTACAAGGCGACGGGGGACGAGCGGCTGCGGGAGCAGCTGATCCTGCACTACTCGCCGCTCGTGAAGTACGTCGCGGGACGCGTCAGCGTGGGCCTGCCGTCCAACGTGGAGCAGGCGGACTTCGTCTCGTCCGGGGTGTTCGGGCTGATCGACGCGATCGAGAAGTTCGACATCGACCGGGAGATCAAGTTCGAGACGTACGCGATCACCCGGATCCGGGGCGCGATGATCGACGAGCTGCGGGCGCTCGACTGGATCCCCCGCTCGGTGCGGCAGAAGGCACGCAACGTGGAGCGGGCCTACGCCACCCTGGAGGCGCGGCTGCGGCGGACTCCGACGGAGGGCGAGGTGGCCGGCGAGCTGGGCATCGCGGTGGAGGAACTCCACGCGGTGTTCAGCCAGTTGTCGCTGGCCAACGTGGTGGCCCTGGAGGAGCTGCTGCACGGTGGGGGAGAGGGCGGTGACGGCCTGAGCGTGATGGACACGCTGGAGGACACCGCCGCCGACAACCCCGTGGAGGTCGCCGAGGACCGGGAGCTGCGGAGGTTCCTGGCGCGGGCGATCAACACGCTGCCCGAGCGGGAGAAGACCGTGGTCACGCTGTACTACTACGAGGGGCTCACCCTGGCGGAGATCGGGAATGTGCTGGGCGTGACCGAGAGCCGGGTCAGCCAGATCCACACCAAGTCCGTGCTGCAGCTCAGAGCGAAACTGGCGAGCTTCGGCCGCTGACCTGGGCGGATGTCGATGGGTTGAGGTGAGCCACTCCCGTCGGGCGCGACGCGTCCGTAGAGTGTTGACGTGCCAAGGATTCGAGCGGCCTCCGTGGCCGAGCACCGGTCGATGCAGCGAGCCGCCCTGCTGGACGCGGCTCGTTCCTTGTTGTCCGAGGGCGGTACGGAGGCGCTGACCTTCCCGGCCCTCGCCGAGCGGACGGGCCTCGCGCGATCGTCCGTCTACGAGTACTTCCGGTCACGGGCGGCCGTGGTCGAGGAGCTGTGCGAGGTCGACTTCCCCGTCTGGGCGGCGGACGTGTCGGCGGCGATGGAGCGGGCGGAGACGCCCGAGGCCAAGGTCGAGGCGTATGTGCGCCGGCAGCTGGAGCTGGTCGGGGACCGGCGGCACCGGGCCGTGGTCGCGATCTCCGCGAGCGAGCTCGATGCGGGGGCCCGGGAGAAGATCCGTGCGGCGCACGGTGGGCTGGTCGCGATGATCGTCGAGGCGCTGGCCGAGATGGGGCATGCGCAGCCTCGGCTGGCGGCGATGCTGTTGCAGGGAGTTGTGGACGCGGCCGTTCGGAGGATCGAGCTGGGGGCCGCGGAGGAGCCCGGGGCGATCACGGATGCGGCTGTCTCCATGGCGTTGCGGGGTGTGCGGGGCTGAGGTGCGTGAGGGCTGAGGTCGGGTGGGTGTGCAGCCCGGCGCAGCGGGGTGCCGCCTGCGCCCACCCGTGCCGCCCCAGCGGCACGACTGCCCGCAGGCTCAGCGGCTCAGTACACCGGCAACAGCCTCGACGGGCCCCTGTGCAGGAGCCATGGGGGCAGGAGCGACAGCGGGTTCAGATACGTCTCGCCTCTGCGCAGGCCCCAGTGCACGCACGTCGCCGTGCAGTGCGAGCCCGCCGACTCCACCGTGCCGATCACCTCGCCCGGTTCCACCTCCTGGCCCTCCTCCACCGTCGCCGTCACCGGTTCGTGTGTCGTGCGCAAGGGTGGTTCGCCGGTCCCTGTGAGTTCCACCGAGACGACCCCCTTGCCGGCCACCCGGCCCGCGAAGGACACCCGGCCCCCGGCCACCGCCCGTACGGTCGTTCCGGGTGCTGCCGCCAGGTCCACGCCCCGGTGTCCCCGGCCGTACGTCGTCGCCGGGGGTTCCCAGCCGCGGAGGACCTGCGGGCGTAACCCGACGGGCCACGCGCGTCCCACCGCCGGGACGGTGGGGTCCGGGGCGGGCGCCGCCGCGAACAGCCGCGGCGGCGGGGACAGCAGGACGGCCGTCGTCAGAACCAGCAGCAGGATCAGCCGCGTACACACACGCACACATCGCTTCGCTCGCATGCGCAGAGAGTCCCGTACCACCGCCGGTCACCGTGCGTGGCTGTGGACCGTTGTTCGGTTGTGGACAACGGCGTCACCCGGTACCCCGCGGGTCCCGTACACTTCTGGTGGCGACCCGGGTCACCGGGTCGACTTCGCACGCCCCGATACGCACCCCGGCAACGGGCTGTATCAGCGCCCCTCGGTCCCTCGTGGAACGGCGCGCAGTGGGCGTCAGGCGCGGAAGCCGTCCGGCATCCGCGGCACAACCGAGAAATTCAAGGAGATACGGCCATGGCCGTCGTCACGATGCGGGAGCTGCTGGAGAGCGGCGTCCACTTCGGTCACCAGACCCGTCGTTGGAACCCGAAGATGAAGCGCTTCATCTTCACGGAGCGCAACGGCATCTACATCATCGACCTGCTCCAGTCGCTGTCGTACATCGACCGCGCCTTCGAGTTCGTCAAGGAGACCGTCGCCCACGGCGGCACGGTCATGTTCGTCGGTACGAAGAAGCAGGCGCAGGAGGCCATCGCCGAGCAGGCCACCCGCGTCGGCATGCCCTTCGTCAACCAGCGCTGGCTGGGCGGCATGCTCACCAACTTCTCGACCGTCTACAAGCGTCTGCAGCGCCTCAAGGAGCTCGAGCAGATCGACTTCGAGGACGTCGCCGCGTCCGGTCTGACCAAGAAGGAGCTTCTCGTGCTCTCGCGCGAGAAGGCCAAGCTGGAGAAGACCCTCGGTGGTATCCGCGAGATGCAGAAGGTGCCCAGCGCCGTCTGGATCGTGGACACCAAGAAGGAGCACATCGCCGTTGGTGAGGCCCGGAAGCTGAACATTCCGGTCGTCGCGATCCTCGACACCAACTGCGACCCCGACGAGGTCGACTACAAGATCCCGGGCAACGACGACGCGATCCGCTCCGTCACCCTGCTCACCCGCGTCATCGCCGACGCCGTCGCCGAGGGCCTCATCGCCCGCTCCGGCGTCGCCACCGGCGACAAGGGCGAGAAGGCCGCGGGCGAGCCGCTGGCCGAGTGGGAGCGCGACCTGCTCGAGGGCGAGAAGAAGGCCGACGAGGCTGCCCCCGCCGCTGAGGCTGCTCCGGCCGCCGAGGCTGAGGCCGCTCCGGCCGCCGAGGCTGAGGCTGCTCCGGCCGCCGACGCCGCTCCGGCCGCCGAGGCTGCCCCCGCCGCCGAGGCCGAGAAGCCGGCCGAGGGCGAGAAGGCCGCCGAGGCCGAGCAGGCCTGACCCGTCAGTCCGAGGTGACGGCGGGAGCGGCACTCCATCCCAAGCGCCCTCGGGCGCGGTGAAGTCCGCTCCCGCCGTTCACCCGTAGGTCAGCGGAAGGACAGCGCCCTCCGGCTCCATGGGGGGCGTATCCGCAGATCTTCGATCTTCCAGACTTCGAGAAAGATTCACAGACTCATGGCGAACTACACCGCCGCCGACGTCAAGAAGCTCCGTGAGCTCACGGGCGCCGGCATGATGGACTGCAAGAAGGCGCTGGACGAGGCCGAGGGCAACGTCGAGAAGGCCGTCGAGGCGCTCCGCATCAAGGGCCAGAAGGGCGTCGCCAAGCGCGAGGGCCGTTCCGCCGAGAACGGTGCCGTGGTCTCGATCATCGCCGACGACAACTCCTCCGGTGTCATCGTCGAGCTGAAGTGCGAGACGGACTTCGTCGCCAAGGGTGACAAGTTCCAGGCCGCGGCCACCACCATCGCCCAGCACGTCGCCAAGACCTCCCCGGCCGACCTCGAGGCCCTGCTCGCCTCCGAGATCGAGGCCGGCAAGACCGTCCAGGCGTTCGTGGACGAGGCCAACGCCAACCTGGGCGAGAAGATCGTCTTGGACCGCTTCGCGCAGTTCGGTGACGGCTACGTGACGGCGTACATGCACCGCACGATGCCCGACCTGCCCCCGCAGATCGGTGTTCTCGTCGAGCTGGACAAGCCGAACGCCGAGATCGCCAAGGGCGTCGCCCAGCACATCGCCGCCTTCGCGCCGAAGTACCTCTCCAAGGAGGACGTGCCGGCCGAGGTCGTCGAGTCCGAGCGCCGCGTCGCCGAGGAGACCACCCGCGCCGAGGGCAAGCCCGAGGCCGCCCTGCCGAAGATCGTCGAGGGTCGCCTCAACGGCTTCTTCAAGGACGCCACGCTGCTCGGCCAGCCCTACGCGCTGGACAACAAGAAGTCAGTCCAGAAGGTCCTGGACGAGGCCGGTGTCACCCTGAAGCGCTTCTCGCGCATCAAGGTCGGCATCTGAGTCCGTACGCGATCGACGCCCGACCCCGATAAGGTCGGCAGCAGTCGTCCGTGTACGCCGTCACATGGGTGGCGGACGACAGCAGATCTGACAAGGAGGCCATTGCCGTATGGGATGCGAAACACGCCCCACCGGCAATGGCCTTCTTGGTATGTGCAACACGTGAAAGAGGCGGAATCCCCCATGACCACCAAGCCCCAGAAGAGCGACGACGGCAAAGTGCGCGGCCGGTTTCTGCTGAAGCTGTCCGGAGAGGCCTTCTCCGGTGGCGGGGGCCTGGGCGTCGACCCCGACGTGGTGCACAAGATCGCCCGCGAGATCGCGGCCGTCGTGCGTGACGGCGCGCAGGTCGCGGTCGTCATCGGCGGCGGCAACTTCTTCCGCGGTGCCGAACTCCAGCAGCGCGGCATGGACCGGGCCCGCTCCGACTACATGGGCATGCTCGGCACCGTCATGAACTGCCTGGCCCTCCAGGACTTCCTGGAGAAGGTGGGCGTGGACTGCCGTGTGCAGACCGCGATCACCATGGGGCAGGTCGCCGAGCCGTACATCCCGCTGCGCGCCGTACGGCACCTGGAGAAGGGCCGTGTGGTGATCTTCGGCGCCGGTATGGGCATGCCGTACTTCTCCACCGACACCACCGCCGCACAGCGCGCTCTGGAGATCGACGCCGAGGCGCTGCTGATGGGCAAGAACGGCGTGGACGGGGTCTACGACTCCGACCCGAAGACCAACCCGGACGCGGTCAAGTTCGACCACCTCGGCTACGGCGAGGTCATCACGCGCGACCTGAAGGTCGCCGACGCCACGGCCGTCACGCTGTGCCGCGACAACAAGCTCCCGATCGTGGTCTTCGAGCTGCTGGCGGAGGGCAACATCGGGCGCGCAGTCAAGGGTGAGAAGATCGGCACGCTCGTCGGGGAAGCGGCCGGCCGGGACTGAGGACCGACCCGCACCACCCCGTCCGGGGGACGGACGGGACGGAGCCGGGCCGGGGGATGGACAATGTCCTGCCGGTCGGGAACCGTGCAGGAAGAAGACGCGACGCAGCCGGCCGCCGCCCCACATGGAACCGCAGCCGGGCCTACTCAAGACACGCAGGAGCAAGTGGTGATCGAAGAGACCCTCCTCGAGGCCGAGGAGAAGATGGAGAAGGCCGTCGTGGTCGCCAAGGAGGACTTCGCCGCGATCCGCACCGGCCGTGCGCACCCGGCGATGTTCAACAAGATCGTGGCCGACTACTACGGCGCGCCGACGCCGATCAACCAGCTGGCTTCGTTCTCCGTGCCGGAGCCGCGCATGGCGGTAGTGACCCCATTCGACAAGACGGCCCTGCGCAACATCGAGCAGGCGATCCGTGACTCCGACCTGGGCGTCAACCCGAGCAACGACGGCAACATCATCCGAGTGGTGTTCCCCGAGCTGACCGAGGAGCGCCGCCGCGAGTACATCAAGGTCGCCAAGGGCAAGGGCGAGGACGCGAAGATCTCCATTCGCTCCGTGCGCCGCAAGGCCAAGGAAGCCATCGACAAGCTGATCAAGGACGGCGAGGTCGGCGAGGACGAGGGCCGCCGTGCGGAGAAGGAGCTCGACGACACCACCGCGAAGTACGTCACGCAGGTGGACGAGCTCCTGAAGCACAAGGAAGCGGAGCTGCTCGAGGTCTGATGAACGACTCTTCCTGGGGGGCGCCGCCACAGGCCGGGTACTGGGGGCCCACCGACCAAGGGCATGGCCATGGGCACGTCCAGAGCCCGGGCCACGTCCAGAGCCCTGGCCATGGGCACGTCCAGGGAGCCGCTCCGGCGGGTCCCGCATACGATGCGTATGAAGCGCCTCAGACTCGCCCCATGCCCATCGTGCCTGACGTAGCCGACCACGGCGAAAACCAGGATGACGGCCGGAGGGCTGCTCGGCTGAGCGGCCCCCCGGTCCGAAACGAGACGAATCCGGAACCCATGCCCGACGCCTCGCAGCCGGCACCCAAGCCGCCGAAGAAGAGCGCGGGCCGCGACCTGAGTGCCGCGATAGGGGTCGGGGTCGGGCTCGGCGCGGTGATCGTCGCGTCGCTGTTCGTCGTCAAGGCCGTGTTCGTCGGTGTCGTCGCGGTCGCCGTCGTGGTGGGCCTCTGGGAGCTGACCAAGCGGCTGGACGAACGCAAGGGCATCCGGGCGCCGCTCGTTCCGCTCGCGCTCGGCGGTGCCGCGATGGTCGTCTCCGGGTACGTCCGGGGCGCCGAGGGCGCCTGGGTCGCCATGGCGCTCACGACGCTGGCCGTGCTCGTCTGGCGCATGACGGAACCGCCCGAGGGCTACCTCAGGGACGTCACGGCGGGCGTCTTCGCGGCGTTCTACGTGCCGTTCCTGGCGACCTTCGTCGCGATGATGCTGACCGCCGACGACGGGCCGCAGCGGGTGCTCACCTTCCTGCTGCTCACGGTCGTCAGCGACACCGGTGCCTACGCCGTCGGCTGGCGCTTCGGCCGGAACAAGCTCGCCCCGCGCATCAGCCCCGGCAAGACCCGCGAGGGCCTGCTCGGCGCGGTCTCCTTCGCCATGGTCGCGGGGGCGCTGTGCATGGAGTTCCTCATCGACGACGGTGCCTGGTGGCAGGGCCTGGTGCTCGGCCTCGCGGTCGCGGTCACCGCCACGCTCGGCGACCTCGGCGAGTCCATGATCAAGCGGGACCTCGGCATCAAGGACATGGGCACGCTGCTGCCCGGTCACGGCGGCATCATGGACCGGCTGGATTCGCTGCTGCCCACGGCTCCGGTGGTGTGGCTGCTGCTCGTGCTCTTCGTCGGATCCGGCTGAGCGGACCTCGTCCAGCGAGCTCCCGTCCTTGTGGGCGGGAGCTCGCTGTCGTTCCGGGGAGGCACCGAGGGGCGCCGAGTGGGACGATTCAGGTGTACATCGCAAAGGGGGTCATCATGGCCATCATTCGACAGACCATCGATGTGGACCGACGTCCCGAGGAGGTCTACGACTACGTCATGGACACCCCGCGCATGCCGGAGTGGCAGCTGAGCGCCGTGTCCGCGGAACGCCTCGACGAGGGGCCCTTCGGCATCGGCTCCCGGGTCCGGGTCACCCGGCACATCGGCCGCCGTGTGATGCCGATGACCATGGAGGTCACGGAGTACGACCCACCGCACAGCTGGGGCATGCGCGGCGTCGACGGACCCGTCCGGCCACGGGTGCACGGCGAGGTCGAGTCGTTCGACGAGGGACAGCGCTCCCACGTGACGATCGACATCGACATCGAGGGCCACGGCGTCGGCAAGGTCCTCGTACCGCTCGTCGTCCGCCCCCAGGTCCGCAAGGAACTCCCGCGCAACGAGCAACTCCTCAAGAACCGGCTGGAGCACACGGGCGACTAGAACGCCTCTCTCCGGGTGTCGCGGGCGGGGCACGGGCCACCGCTGACGATCTGCGACACTGGTTGAGCCATGCCTAAGCCCGGAGAACTCACTTTCGTCGCCCCCCGCGGAGCCAAGAAGCCGCCGCGGCATCTCGCTGATCTCACTCCTGCCGAGCGCAAGGAGGCCGTTGCGGCTGTCGGGGAGAAGCCGTTTCGTGCCAAGCAGCTCTCGCAGCACTACTTCGCGCGGTACGCGCACGAGCCGGAGCAGTGGACCGACATTCCGGCCGGTGCCCGGGGGAAGCTGCGGGAGGCGTTGCTGCCCGAGCTGATGAGCGTCGTGCGGCATCTGTCGACCGACCAGGGCACCACGCGCAAGACGCTGTGGCGGCTGTTCGACGGGACGCTCGTCGAGTCCGTGCTGATGCGCTACCCGGACCGGGTGACCATGTGCATCAGCTCGCAGGCGGGGTGCGGGATGAACTGCCCGTTCTGCGCGACCGGGCAGGCGGGCCTGGACCGGAATCTGTCCACCGCCGAGATCGTGCATCAGATCGTCGACGGCATGCGGGCGCTGCGGGACGGGGAGGTTCCCGGCGGTCCCGCGCGGCTCAGCAACATCGTGTTCATGGGCATGGGCGAGCCGCTCGCGAACTACAACCGGGTCATCGGGTCCATCCGGCGGCTCACCGACCCCGAGCCCGACGGGGTGGGGCTCTCGCAGCGCGGGATCACCGTCTCGACGGTCGGTCTCGTGCCGGCGATCCACCGGTTCGCCGACGAGGGCTTCAAGTGCCGGCTCGCCATCTCGCTGCACGCGCCCGACGACGAGCTGCGCGACACCCTCGTCCCCGTGAACACGCGGTGGAAGGTCCGGGAGGTCCTGGACGCCGGGTTCGAGTACAGCGCCAAGTCCGGGCGGCGGCTGTCCATCGAGTACGCGCTGATCCGGGACATCAACGACCAGGCCTGGCGGGGCGACCGGCTCGGGCGGCTGCTCAAGGGCAAGCCCGTGCATGTCAATCTCATTCCGCTGAACCCGACGCCGGGGTCGAAGTGGACCGCCTCGCGGCCCGAGGACGAGAAGGCGTTCGTGGAGGCCATCGCCGCCCATGGTGTGCCGGTGACGGTCCGGGACACCCGTGGACAGGAGATCGACGGGGCGTGTGGTCAGCTCGCGGCCACCGAACGGTAGTCTGACCGTCGTACATACACCTTCATATTCCGACAGGGGAGCGCCACAGCGCTGAGAGTGCGGCACACGGCCGCAGACCCTCCGAACCTGGCCCAGGTCATTCTGGGTAGGGAGATCGGTCATCACTCGAGCTGTTGCGCCCTGCCCGGGACCCCTGAGTTCCCGGGCGGGGCCGCGTCTTCTCCTGGTCATCCAGGAGGAATCCAGTGAGCATCAAGAGAAAGCGGCTGACGGCTGTGGTCGTCGGGCTCGGTATGGCCGGCACGCTCGCCGCGTGCGGGTCCTCCGGCGGCGGCCAGGGGTCCGGCGACTCCGAGACCGTGACCCTCGTCAGCCATGATTCGTGGGCCGCGTCCAAGGGCGTCATCGCCGCCTTCGAGAAGCAGTCCGGCTACAAGGTCAACGTCCTGGAGGACGGCGACGCCGGGCAGGCCGTGAACAAGGCGATCCTGACCAAGGACAACCCGCAGGGCGACGTCTTCTTCGGCGTCGACAACACGCTGCTCTCGCGGGCGCTCGACAATGGGCTGTTCCAGCCGTACGAGGCGAAGGGATCCGACCGGATCAAGGCCGAGTACCGCGCCGACCAGGGCAAGCACCGGGTCACGCCCGTCGACACCGGCGACATCTGCGTCAACTACGACAAGAAGTACTTCGCCGACCACGAGCTGGAGCCGCCGAAGAGCTTCGACGACCTGGTCAAGCCCCAGTACAAGAACCTGCTCGTGACCGAGAACGCCTCCGCTTCCTCGCCCGGCCTCGGGTTCCTGCTCGGTACCGCCGCGAAGTACGGCGACGGGGGCTGGGAGGGCTACTGGAAGAAGCTCAAGGCCAATGGCGTGAAGGTCGTCGACGGCTGGGAGCAGGCCTACAACGAGGAGTTCTCCGGCTCGGCCGGCGGCAAGAAGGCCAAGGGCGACCGGCCGCTCGTCGTGTCGTACGCCTCCTCGCCGCCCGTCGAGGTCGTCTACGCCGACCCCAAGCCGAGCACGGCACCGACCGGGGTCGCGCAGGGCACCTGCTTCCGGCAGGTCGAGTACGCCGGGCTGCTGAGCAACGCGAAGAACAGCGAGGGGGGCAAGGCGTTCCTCGACTTCCTGGTCTCCCAGCGGTTCCAGGAGGACATGCCGCTCAACATGTTCGTGTACCCGGTGCGCGAGGGCGCCCAGGTGCCGCCGGAGTTCGTGAAGTTCGGGCCGCAGGCCGAGGATCCCGAGACCATGGACCCGGCGAAGATCGCCGACAACCGTGACCAGTGGGTCAAGTCGTGGACCTCACTCGTACTGAAGTAGCCGTCCGCAAGGACCGGCGCGGGAGCGCGGCGCGGTTCGGGCTCATCGCCCTGCCCGTCGCGTTCTTCGCCGCGTTCTTCGCCTACCCCGTCGCCGCGATCGTCGCGCGTGGCCTGAAGGTCGACGGGGCCTGGCGGCTCGGGCGGATCGGGGAGGTGCTGGCGCAGTCCGACGTCCGGCACGTCCTGTGGTTCACCACCTGGCAGGCGCTGGTCTCCACCGCGCTCACCCTGCTGATCGCACTCCCCGGCGCGTATGTCTTCGCGCGCTTCGACTTCCGGGGCAAGCAGGTGCTGCGGGCGGCCGTGACCGTCCCGTTCGTGCTGCCGACGGTCGTCGTCGGTACGGCGTTCCTGGCGCTGGTCGGGCGGGGCGGGCTGCTCGACGAGCTGTGGGGCGTACGGCTCGACACCACTGTGTGGGCGATCCTGCTCGCGCACGTCTTCTTCAACTACGCGGTCGTCGTACGGACCGTCGGCGGGCTCTGGGCGCAGCTGGACCCGCGGCAGGAGGAGGCCGCGCGGATGCTCGGGGCGTCACCCTGGAGGGCCTGGCGGCAGGTCACGCTGCCGGCGCTGGGGCCCGCGGTGGCCGCCGCAGCGCTCATGGTCTTCCTGTTCACCTTCACCTCCTTCGGTGTCGTCCAGATCCTCGGCGGGCCCACCTTCTCGACCCTGGAGGTGGAGATCTACCGGCAGACGTCGGAGATCTTCGACCTGTCCACGGCGGCCGTGCTGACGCTGATCCAGTTCGTCGCCGTGGGCGCCATCCTCGCCCTGCACGCCTGGACCGTACGGCGGCGGGAGACCGCGCTGCGGCTGGTGGACGCGTCGGTGACCGCGCGCCGGCCGCGCGGCGCCGGGCAGTGGGCGCTGCTGGGCGGGGTGCTGCTGACGATCGTCGTGCTGCTTCTGCTGCCGCTCGCGGTGCTGGTCCAGCGGTCCCTGGACGCGCCCGGCTTCGGCTACTACCGCGCGCTGACCAGGGCCGACGGCGGGGTGTTCCTGGTGCCGCCGATCGAGGCGATCGGCAACTCCCTGGAGTACGCCGTCGCCGCCACCGTCATCGCCGTGGTGATCGGCGGCCTCGCCGCCGTCGCGCTCACCCGCAGGGACGCCGGGCGGTTCGTGCGCGGCTTCGACGCGCTGCTGATGCTGCCGCTCGGGGTCTCCGCGGTGACCGTCGGTTTCGGGTTCCTGATCGCCCTCGACGAGCCGCCGCTGGATCTGAGGTCCTCGTGGATCCTGGTGCCGCTCGCGCAGGCGCTGGTCGGGGTGCCGTTCGTCGTGCGGACCATGCTGCCCGTGCTGCGGGCGGTGGACGTACGGCTGCGCGAGGCGGCCTCGGTGCTGGGGGCCTCGCCCTGGCGGGTGTGGCGGGAGGTGGACCTGCCGATGGTGCGGCGGGCGCTGCTGATCGCCGCCGGGTTCGCCTTCGCGGTGTCGCTCGGGGAGTTCGGGGCGACGGTGTTCATCGCGCGGCCCGACAGTCCGACGCTGCCGGTGGCCGTGGCGCGGCTGCTGGGGCGGCCCGGGGAGCTCAACTACGGCCAGGCGATGGCCCTTTCGACGATTCTGATGGTGGTGTGCGCGGTGGCCCTGCTGGTGCTGGAGAGGCTCAGGACCGCCGACCGGACAGGGGAGTTCTGATGCTGCTGGCGCTGGAGGGCGCGACGGTCCGTTTCGGCGGGCGGGCCGTGCTGGACGCCGTCGATCTGGAGGTCGCCGAGCATGAGATCGTGTGCGTGCTCGGGCCCAGCGGCAGCGGTAAGTCGACCCTGCTGCGGGCCGTGGCCGGGCTCCAGCCGCTCGACTCCGGGCGGGTGGCGCTCGACGGGCGCGACCAGGCCGGCGTGCCCGCGCACCGGCGCGGGGTCGGGCTGATGTTCCAGGACCACCAGCTGTTCCCGCAGCGGGACGTGGGCGGCAACGTCGCCTTCGGGCTGCGCATGCACGGGGCGTCCAAGCGGCAGCAGGCCGATCAGGTGCGGGAGTTGCTCGACCTCGTCGGGCTGCCCGGCGCGGCTCGCCGGGCCGTCGCCGCGCTGTCCGGTGGGGAACAGCAGCGAGTGGCGCTGGCCCGGGCCCTGGCGCCGAGCCCCCGGCTGCTGATGCTGGACGAGCCGCTGGGCCAGCTCGACCGGTCGCTGAGGGAACGCCTGGTCGTCGAACTGCGGGAGTTGTTCGGCCGGTTGGGCACGACCGTCCTCGCCGTGACGCACGACCAGGGGGAGGCCTTCGCACTGGCCGACCGGGTCGTGGTGATGCGGGACGGACGGATCGCCCAGTCCGGTACGCCGCTTCAGGTCTGGCAGCGGCCGGCCGACGCGTTCGTGGCCCGCTTCCTCGGCTTCGAGAACGTCGTCGAGGCGACGGTGGGTGCGGAGGCCGCGGACACACCGTGGGGCAAGGTGCCGGTGCCGGAGGGCGCCCCGCAGGGCACCCGGACCCTCCTGGTGCGTCCCGCCGGCGTGCGCCTGGTGCCCGCCCACGCGGGCTTGCGCTGCACGGTGACCGCCCGCACCTTCAAGGGCACCCATGTCGCCGTCCGCCTCCAGCCGGAGGACGCCCCGCACCTGGAGGCGGCGTGCGCGCTGCGGGCGGCGCCGGAGGTCGGGGACGAGGCCGGAGTGGAGTTCGACGCGGCCGAAATCGTCGTGCTCGACTGATCCTGGTCGCCCTAGGGTGCGGGTCATGACACTCCTCGCGCACGACCGCTACTGCGACGAAATCGCCCACCAGGTCGGCTTGTTGAGGTCGGTCGTGACCTCGGGCGCCGAGCTGTCCGCCACCGTGCCGACCTGCCCCGACTGGTCGCTGGAGGAGCTGGTCCGGCACACGGGCGGCGCCCTGCGCTGGGTGGAGCTCATGGTGCGGACCCGGGCGCGGGAGGAGGTGCCCGAGGAGGAGGTGCCGGGCGTCGAAGGGCCCGAGGCTGGGGGTGACGCCCCCGCGCTGGACGCGTGGCTGGGGGAGGCGGGCCAGCAGGTCGTCGCCGCGCTGCGGGAGGCCGGGCCGGACGCGAAGGTGTGGGGCTGGGCGGGGATCCTCAACGCCGGGTTCTGGGCCCGCCGGATGGCGCACGAGGTCACCGTGCACCGAGCGGACGCCACGCTCGCCGCCGGACTGCCCTACGAGGTCGCGCCCGACATCGCCGCCGACGCGATCGACGAGTGGCTGCAGATCGTGGAGTACGTGCAGCGGACGGACCCGGACGACATCGCGGCGAGGGAACTGCGCGGCCCGGGCCGCAGTATCCACCTGCACGCCACCGACACCGGGCCCGAGGTGAACGCCGAGTGGCTCATCGCGCTCACCGAGGACGGTGTCACCTGGCGCCGGGGCCATGAGAAGGCCACGGTCGCCCTGCGCGGGCCGCTGACCTCCGTCCTGCTCGCGTTCTACCGGCGGCTGCCGCTGGACGCTCCGGAACTGGAGGTGCTGGGGGAGCGGGAGTTGCTGGAGTTCTGGCTGGAACGGGCGACGTTCGGGTGAGACGGACGTGGCCCGCCCCGTGTCACGGGACGGGCCACATCAGAGTGCGCGCAGGCGTCAGCTGTCGCTGTTCGCCCCACGACGGCGCATGCCGAAGAACACCGCGCCACCACCGACGACGACCAGGGCCGCCGCGATCCCGGCGATGATGCCGGTGTTGGAGTCGGCGCCGGTCTCGGCGAGGTTGGAGTCACCGGCCGGGCCGGGCGCGTTGCCCGCCGGCGTGGTGCTCTCGCTCTCGGACGGCGTCGGAGCCGGGGTGCCGGTCTCCTCGGCGGGCTTCGAGGGGGAGGCCGACGGGGTCGGCGTGGCCGGGGGAGTCGCCGGCGGCGGCTCCTCCTCCTTCTTGCAGGCGGTGGCCGGGGTGACGAGGTTCGGCTTGATGTCCTCGTCGACGTACGGAGTGGCCTTCACGTGGATGCGGTACTCCGCGTTGGGCTTCCAGTTCTCGGCGAAGGTGATGGTGGTGCCTTCGCGCGAGCCCTTGACCTCCTGCTCGCCGACCTTCTTGGCGTCGGCGCCGTTGTTCTGCAGGTACACGGTGACCGTCGCCTTGATGCCGGCGGGGTCCACGTCGGTGACGGTGATGACGCCCTTGTCGCCGTCACACTTCGCCTCGGCGGAGAACTCGTTGATGTTGCAGGCGAGCGCGTTGCCGGAGGCACCGAGCGCGAGCGCGGCCGAAGCCGAGACGACACCGAGGATGCGCACGGCACGTGCGCGGCGGGATACGGACAGAACTGCCACGTTTGTCCTTTACAGGATGCGTAATGCGGGGGGCTGAGGCAGTGGTGACGGGACATCAGCACTACCGGGAGACTCACAGGTTTATAAGCGCCGCATAAGTAGTGTCAACGCATATGCCGCTTGCAAGCACTTGCTTTGCCTGCTTATTAACCGCCGAGACGTTTCAACGCCTCCGGCGCCTCCTCGATCCGCTCGACCAGCGCGATCCGCGCCTCCATCGAACGCCCCCTGGCCAGCGACTGGAGCAGCGGCCACGTCGGCAGCTTCTCCGTCCAGTGCGCGCGGTTCACGAGCACCATGGGCGTCGGCTCGCCACGCGACTCATAGTAGTTCGGCGTCGCGTTGTCGAAGATCTCCTGTACGGTGCCGGCGGCGCCCGGCAGGAACACCACACCCGCGGTGGACCGGGCCAGCAGGCCGTCCTCGCGGGTGGCGTTGGCGAAGTACTTGGCGATGTGCGAGGCGAAGGCGTTCGGCGGCTCATGGCCGTAGAACCAGGTCGGGATGCCGACGGAACGTCCGCCCTGCGGCCAGCGGGTGCGTATCTCGAAGGCGGCCGCCGCCCACTGGGTGATCGACGGGGTGAAGCGCGGTGCCTTGCCGAGCAGTTCGAGCGACTCGGTGAGCATCTCGTCGTCGAACGGGGCGGCGTACGCGCCGAGGTTGGCCGCCTCCATGGCGCCGGGGCCGCCGCCGGTGGCGACCGTGAAACCGGCGCGGGCCAGTTCGCGGCCGAGCCGCGCCGCCCCCGCGTACTCGTCGGTGCCCCGGGCCATCGCGTGGCCGCCCATCACGCCCACCACCCGGGCGCCGGACAGGAGTTCGTCGAGCGCGTCCGAGACGGAGTCGTCGTGGACCGCGCGCAGCATGGACGCGTAGATGTCGCCGTCGGCCTTCGTGCGCTGGAACCAGGCGTAGGCACGGGCGTCGGGCGTGGCCTCGTAGCCGTCCGGCAGGGAGGCGAAGAGCTCGTCCGGCGAGTAGACCAGGCCGCGGTAGGGATCGAAGGGCAGATCCGGGACGGGCGGGAAGACCAGGGCGCCGTCGCCGCGTATCTTCGCGGCAGCGTCCTCGCGCATCGCGCAGCCGAGGAATATCGCGCCCGCGGTGTCCGTGGTGAGCAGTTCGCGCGTACGGTCCGTCAGGTCGACGGCCTGGACGCGGTGACCGGCGAGTGTGCCGCGCGCCGAGACGGTCGCGTCGAACTCCTCGAGCGTCTCGATCTCACGGTCGTCATGGTGGGCCGCATGGGCGGGCATCGTCTGCACCCGCCCATGCTGGCACAGCGGGTCTCAGCCCTGGACGGCCGCCGGGTCCATCCACACGACCTCGAAGGTGTGGCCGTCCGGGTCGTCGAAGGCGCGGCCGTACATGAAACCGTGGTCCTGGGTCTCGCCGGAGACGGAGCCGCCGGCCGCGACCGCCTTCTCCACGAGCTCGTCGACCTTCTCGCGGCTCTCCGAGCTCAGCGCGATCAGCACCTCGCTGGTGGTCTTCGAGTCGGCGATCTTCTTCTTCGTGAACTGGGAGTACTTCTCCCCGTTGTGCACCATCACGACGATGGTCTCGCTGATCACGACCGAGGCGGTGGTGTCGTCACTGAACTGCTCGTTGATCGTGTAGCCGAGCTCCGAGAAGAACTTCTTCGAGGCGGCGACGTCGCTGACACACAGGTTCACGAAGATCATCTGCTGGTACATGTGCGGTCTCTCCCATCGGGGGGGTGCTATCAAGTCCGTGTCGTTACGCGGGGATAGACCGGGGGTCCGCGCGGAACTCATCGCGGTCCGGAGATTTTCTTCGTACGAGTTCTCAGACGGGCTCTCAGCGCGCCAGCGGCAGCGCCGCCAGCTCCGCGACCGTCAGGGTGAGCGGGGCGAACAGGGCGAGCAGCGCCCCCGCGCGCAGGGCCGCGGCACTGCGCAGCATGGTCGCCGGGGCGCCCAGCCGCAGCAGCGCGGAGGTGGTGTCGGCGCGGGCCTGCCGGGCCTCGACGGCGGCCGTGAGGAGCGTCGCCACGGTGCAGCCGGTCACGAGGAGCACGCCGAGGAGGGTGAGCGGACCGAGCGACAGTCCGTCCGGGGCGTGCAGCAGCGTCATCGCGTAGGTGGCCGACAGCACCGCGCAGACAACGCCCAGGGGGCGGCCGATGCGGGTGGCCTCGGTCATGAGGATGCGGCCGGCCAGCAGCCGCAGGGCGCCGGGGCGGGCCGACTGGAGCAGCCGGCCGCACAGGTGGGTCAGACCGGGACCGACCAGGGCCAGTCCGACGGTGGCCAGGATCCAGCCCGCCATGACGCCGGGGGAGGCGCCGGAGAAGGTGAGGTCGGGCGCCTTGGGGGCGGTACGGCTCGCGTAGGTCTCCACGGCGAGCCCCGCGGCCAGGACGGTGATGCCCCAGGGGAGGCCGGAAGGGGCGGCGGTGGGGACGCCGTCGGCCGTGACGGCGTCCGGCAGCGCCGCCTCGGAGGCCGTGGGGGCGTCGGCGGTGTCCGGTGCCGCGGTGTGCCGGGCGGACTGCTGAGCGGGGTCCTCGAGCGTGCCGACCGCGCTCCCGGTGTCCGTGACGGTCACCGCCGATGCCGGTTCGCCGGTCCGCGCCGGCGGGGGCCCGCTCTGCTGCCCGGCGGGAGCGTCCCCGGGCCGGGTGATCTGCCGGCCGAAACGGCCGTACGCCCCGAAGGTCTCGAGGGTGCCCACGCGCCGGTACGCGCCGAAGCGGCCGTACACCACCCTGGCCGCCGCGGCCGCCCGCTGCTCCCTGGGCCGCAGCGCCAGCACCACCGCGAGGGACGCGCCCGCGGGCACGAGCGCCAGCAGCGTCAGGGCCCCCGGCAGCGGCAGCGGCCGGTCCGCGGCGAGGGCCTCGGCGGCCGCGCCGTCGAAGGGCAGGCCCGTAAGGTCGCCCCGCAGATGCAGGAAGAACAGCAGGGCCAGCATCGAGCCCAGGACGCAGGACAGGGCGGTCGTCGTCGCCGCGACGGCCATCAGGCGCAGCGGGCCGAGGCCGATCGCGGAGAGGCCGGGGCGGGGCTTGGTGCCGGGATCGGTGCGGGCCACCGCCAGGGCGAAGTACACCGTGGCGGCGAGGGGCGCCGCGCACCAGGCCAGGCGCAGCAGGGCGGTGCCGGGGTCGCCGGGGTGGCCCAGCGCGTAGCCCAGGGCGCAGAGCAGCAGGAAACCCGTGCCCGCCGAGGCCGCCGCGACCAGCAGGCGGCGCAGCTGGACGGCGGGGTTGGCGGCGCGGGTCAGACGGAGAGCGAGCACGCCGCCCGGCCTTCCGGCTCGGTGGTCTCCGCGACCGGAGGCAGGTGCACCGTCTGCACGCGCCGCCCGTCCAGCAGGAAGACCGTGCGGTCGGCGAGGGCCGCGGTGTCCGGGTCGTGGGTGGCCAGGACGACCGTGATCCCGTGCGAGCGGGCCGCCGTGGTGAGGGTGCGCAGCGCGTGGGCGCGGTCGGCGCGGTGCAGGGGCGCCGTCGGCTCGTCGGCGAACAGGACCGAGGGCGCCGGGGCGAGGGCGCGGGCGATGCACACCCGCTGGCGCTCGGCCTGCTTCAGCTGGTGCGGGCGCTTGCGGGCGCCGTCGCCGATGTCCAGCCGCTCCAGCCATTCCAGGGCCGCCCGCTTGGCGCGGCGCCGGCTGGTGCCGCGCAGCATCAGCGGCAGGGCGGCGTTCTCCCAGGCGTTGAGTTCCGGGACCAGCGAGGGGACCGGGTCGATCCAGCCGAAGCGGTCGCGGCGCAGCCGCTCGCGGGTGAGGGCGCCCATGGTGTGCACGGGCACGCTGTTGAACCAGACCTCGCCGCGCCGCACGGGCGCCAGGCCGGACAGGCACCGCAGCAGGGTCGTCTTGCCGCTGCCGCGCGGGCCGCTGACGGCGAGGATCTCGCTCTCCCGGACGCCGAGGGAGACGCCGCAGAGCGCGGGTGAGCCGTCGTGGTGCTGGAAGTGCAGGGCGCGTGCCCAGAGCACGTCGTTGTCCGGCGGGGCCTCCATGGGCGTACACCTCGGTTCAGATCCGTAGTTCCCGTGCCATCCCCCGTGCGGGGGAACGAAGGCGGGGCCGATCAGTCACTGGGCACGCTAGGCAGAAGGCGGCGGGACGCCGGACAGCACGCGGCCCCGGGCCGCCGTTTCTCACTCGAACGGGCGGCTCCGGGGCTGGCGTTGATCGTCCGGTCAGACGATCGGAGCGATGACGGTCAGAGCTTCGTCCAGGCCTCCGAGAGGGTGGCCCGCAGGATCTGCTCGATCTCGTCGAACGTCGACTGGTCGGAGATCAGCGGCGGGGCGAGCTGGACGACCGGGTCGCCGCGGTCGTCGGCACGGCAGTACAGGCCGTTGTCGTACAGCGCCTTGGAGAGGAAGCCGTACAGGACGCGCTCCGTCTCCTCGTCGTTGAAGGACTCCTTGGTGTTCTTGTCCTTGACCAGCTCGATGCCGTAGAAGAAGCCGTTGCCGCGGACGTCGCCGACGATCGGCAGGTCGTGGAGCTTCTCCAGGGTGGAGCGGAACGCGCCCTCGTTGTCGAGGACGTGCTGGGTGAGGTTCTCGCGCTCGAAGAGGTCGAGGTTGGCGAGGCCCACGGCCGCGGAGACCGGGTGGCCGCCGAAGGTGTACCCGTGCAGGAAGGTGTTGTCGCCCTTGTAGAACGGCTCGGCCAGGCGGTCCGAGATGATGCAGGCGCCGATCGGGGAGTAGCCCGAGGTCATGCCCTTGGCGCAGGTGATCATGTCCGGGACGTAGTCGAACTTGTCGCAGGCGAAGATCGTGCCCAGCCGGCCGAAGGCGCAGATGACCTCGTCGGACACGAGCAGTACGTCGTGCCGGTCGCAGATCTCGCGGACGCGCTGGAAGTAGCCGGGCGGGGGCGGGAAGCAGCCGCCCGCGTTCTGCACCGGCTCCAGGAAGACCGCGGCGACCGTGTCCGGGCCCTCGAAGAGGATCTGCTGCTCGATCTGGTCCGCGGCCCAGCGGCCGAAGGCCTCCGGGTCGTCGCCGAAGAGCGGGGCGCGGTAGATGTTGGTGTTCGGGACCTTGTGCGCGCCCGGGACCAGCGGCTCGAACGGGGCCTTCAGAGCCGGCAGGCCGGTGATGGACAGTGCGCCCTGCGGGGTGCCGTGGTAGGCGACCGCGCGGGAGATGACCTTGTGCTTGGTGGGCTTGCCGGTCAGCTTGAAGTACTGCTTGGCCAGCTTCCAGGCGGTCTCGACGGCCTCGCCGCCGCCGGTGGTGAAGAAGACCTTGTTCAGGTCGCCCGGGGCGTGGTGCGCGAGGCGCTCGGCCAGCTCGACGGCCTTGGGGTGGGCGTAGGACCACACCGGGAAGAACGCCAGCTCCTGCGCCTGCTTGAAGGCGGTCTCGGCGAGCTCGACACGGCCGTGCCCTGCCTGCACCACGAACAGGCCGGCGAGGCCGTCCAGGTAGCGCTTGCCCTGGTCGTCGTAGATGTAGGTGCCCTCGCCACGGACGATCGTGGGTACGGGGGCCTTCTCGTACGACGACATGCGCGTGAAGTGCATCCACAGGTGGTCGTACGCGGACTGGGAGAGGTCCTTGCTCACGGCTATCGGGTCCTCACGATTATCGGGTTCCCCACATGTAGGTCTGCTTCTTGAGCTTCAGGTAGACGAAGCTCTCCGTCGAGCGCACACCGGGCACGGCCCGTATGCGTTTGTTGATGACCTCGAGGAGGTGGTCGTCGTCCTCGCAGACGATCTCCACCATCAGGTCGAAGGAGCCCGCGGTCATCACCACGTACTCGCATTCGGGCATGGCCGTCAGCGCGTCCGCCACCGACTCCACGTCGCCCTCGACGTTGACGCCGACCATCGCCTGTCTGCGGAAGCCCACGGTGAGCGGGTCCGTGACGGCGACGATCTGCATCACGCCCTGGTCGAGCAGCTTCTGGACGCGCTGGCGCACGGCCGCCTCGGAGAGGCCGACGGCCTTGCCGATGGCGGCGTACGGCCGGCGGCCGTCCTCCTGGAGCTGTTCGATGATGGCGAGGGAGACGGCGTCCAGCTGGGGCGCGCTGCCGTTCCTGGACTCGCGGGAGGACTCGCGGAGTTCCCGCGGCCCCTTCTGGTCTGCGCTTCGACTGGCCACGAGCTCACTGTGCACGAGGTCTCGTCACTTCCGCAAGGCGTGATCGATGAAATCCGTTGTTTTGATTGCCGAAGCCTGCGGATTCCGCACGAATCAAGGGAGTGGGGGTGTTGAAAACGTGGACCTGGCGACTAGGGTGGGTGTCTCAAGTACTGGACATCCGAACTGGAGGGTCGGCAGTGAGCACCGAGCTTCGACGGCTGCGCAAGCTACGCAATTACATCGCCGGTGAGTTCCGGGACGCCGCCGACGGACGGACCACCGAGGTGGTCAATCCCGCGACGGGTGAGGCGTACGCGACCGCTCCGCTGTCCGGGCAGGCGGACGTGGACGCCGCGATGGCGGCGGCCGCCGAGGCCTTTCCCGGCTGGCGCGACACCACGCCCGCCGAGCGTCAGAAGGCACTGCTGAAGATCGCGGACGCCTTCGAGGAGCGCGCCGAGGAACTGATCGCGGCCGAGGTGGAGAACACGGGCAAGCCCATCGGGCTGACCCGCTCCGAGGAGATCCCGCCGATGGTCGACCAGATCCGCTTCTTCGCGGGTGCGGCGCGGATGCTGGAGGGCCGCTCGGCCGGCGAGTACATGGAGGGCCTGACCTCCATCGTCCGCCGTGAGCCGGTCGGCGTCTGCGCGCAGGTCGCGCCGTGGAACTACCCGATGATGATGGCCGTGTGGAAGTTCGCCCCGGCGCTCGCGGCGGGCAACACCGTCGTCCTGAAGCCGTCGGACACCACCCCGGCCTCGACGGCCCTCATGGCCGAGATCATCGGCTCGGTCGTCCCCAAGGGCGTCTTCAACGTGATCTGCGGCGACCGTGACACCGGCCGCATGATGGTCGAGCACGACACCCCGGCGATGGCCTCCATCACCGGCTCGGTGCGCGCCGGCATCCAGGTCGCCGAGTCCGCCTCCAAGGACGTCAAGCGCGTCCATCTGGAGCTGGGCGGCAAGGCGCCCGTCGTGGTCTTCGAGGACACCGACATCGCCAAGGCCGTCGAGGACATCTCGGTCGCGGGCTACTTCAACGCGGGCCAGGACTGTACGGCCGCCACGCGCGTGCTCGTCCACGAGTCCATCCACGACGAGTTCGTCTCCGCGCTGGCGAAGGCCGCGTCCGAGACGAAGACGGGGCAGCCGGACGACGAGGACGTGCTGTTCGGCCCGCTCAACAACCCCAACCAGCTCAAGCAGGTCGAGGGCTTCATCGACCGGCTGCCGGCGCACGCGCGCGTGGAGGCCGGCGGCAAGCGGGTCGGCGACAGGGGCTACTTCTACGCGCCGACCGTCGTCTCGGGCCTGAAGCAGGACGACGAGATCATCCAGAACGAGGTCTTCGGCCCGGTCATCACCGTCCAGTCCTTCTCCGACGAGGAGCAGGCCGTGACGTGGGCCAACGGCGTCGAGTACGCGCTGGCCTCCTCCGTGTGGACCAAGGACCACGGCCGCGCGATGCGCATGTCCAAGAAGCTCGACTTCGGCTGTGTGTGGATCAACACCCACATCCCGCTGGTCGCCGAGATGCCGCACGGCGGCTTCAAGAAGTCCGGCTACGGCAAGGACCTCTCGTCGTACGGCTTCGACGACTACACGCGGATCAAGCACGTGATGACGTCGCTGGACGCGTAGTCACCCGGTAAGGCTCGACGGCCCCGGACGGTTGCTTTCCGTCCGGGGCCGCCGCGCGCTCAGGCGCTGTTCGCGCTCGACGGGCCGAAGAACTCGATCTCCGCGATGGCGACCTGCTTCTTCGCCGATATGCCGTGGGCGGACTCGATGGTGAAGCGGACGGCGGTGACCTCGCCCACGCGGAAGGCGCGCCGCTGGGGGCCCGCGCCCTGGTCGAGGGTGATCTGACGTGTCGTCTTCTTGCCGTCGGCCCCCGTGATCGTGGCCTCCAGACGATGCGGGAGCGCCGACTCACGGAGCTTGTCGGGGCGGATGGAGACGCCCGGCGTGATGATCAGGTCCAGGAGCCGGGTCGGCCGGTCGAAACGGGCCTCCACCCACTGGCCCTTGCCCGACTCGGAGACGCCCGGGCCCCACCAGGTGTCGTTGAGCTTGTCGAAGGCCAGGTCCGGCTTGTGGCCCGGGAAGTAGCGGGACGCGGCGTAGCGGTCCGGGGACACCTCGGCGCGCTTGGTGAAGTGGTCGCGGGTGGCCTGGATGCCCTGGGGGATGTTGATCACCAGAACGACCAGCAGGGACAGCACGATCACGATGCCCAGCCAGGACAGGACCCGGTCGAAGGCACGGCGCAGCCGGGGGCGGTCGCCCGCCCACGGTGCCTCCTGGCTGCCGAAGGGACCGAGCCGTCGCCACCAGGGGAGCCGGATCGGGCCGGCCGGGCCGTCGCCGGCCATGGGCATCGCGCACCGGGCGCAGAAGTGCCGCTCGGGCCGGTTGCGGGTGGCACACCACGGGCAGGGGGCGCCGCCGTCCATGCCGTGTTCCTGACCGGGGGCGCGTACGGCCTGCGGGCGCTGCGGTTCGGGGCGGCCGGGCAGGACCGGGGCGACGTAGGGGTGCGGGTCGGGCTGGGGTTCGGGTTCGCCGACCGGGATGAGGAGGCGGCGGGCGCGGTCGGTCATGCCGTGCGTGTCGGGGCCGGAGCCGGTGTCGGCGTCGGCGGGGTGGTGCGGGGTCCGGGTGGCCGGGGGGATGGGTTCGGTGGGGGCGGTTTCGTCCGGGGGCGGGGTGGTGGCTGTGGTGTCGGGGCGGGCGTGGGTGCCGGGGCTCGGCACGGTGGTGCCGGGTGTACCGGGGTGGTCGCCGTGCCGGGAGGAGGCCGCGCCCTCGTCGGGGGCAGGGTCGGATGCGCGGGGGGTCGTGGCGGCGGTGCGGGTGGCGCCCTGGTGCGTCGCCGTGCCGGTGCCGAGCCGCTCGCGGGGTGTGCGGGCCAGGCCCGTACCGCCGTCCGGCCGGGCGAAGGCGTCCCAGCCGGGCTCGGGCGAGGGGGAGGAGGCACCGCCCGGCTCACCGTCGGGCCTCGCGTGCCCGGCGGGCGCCGAAGCCCTGGAACCTCCGGCGGGTCCGGTGGTCCCGGAGCCTCCGGCGGGCTCGGACGCCCTGGCCGGCCCGGTGGACCCGGGCTCGCCGGCACTCTCCGAGGTCCGGGAGGGGCCGGAACGCTCAGCGGCCCGGCCCGGAGCGGGCGGCCCGGACGCCCCGGCGCGGGGGCCGGTGCTGCCTGCCGGGCGGTCCGTCCAGCTCAGTACCGCCCCGCAGGCGTCGCAGAAGGACTGGCCCGGCTCCGCGCGGGTGCCGCAGTCGGCGCAGTTCTGGGGGGTTGTCATGTCTCCCGGGTCCTTTCGGCGGGGGCACCGGCGGTCACCTGGACCGTGTACGGCATATGAGCGGGGCGGGCGGCGGACACGAGGGTCTCCAGGCGGTAGCGGTCCGCGGGGGTCGGGGCGGGAAGTCGTAGATGGACGTGCAGACGGGGGCGGGGCGCCCCGGGGAACGGGCCGAGCGGCCGGGCGTTCCACGCGGCGCCACCGCTCTCGGTGATCTCGGGCTCCACACCGAACGCGAGCCGGACCGCCTCCGACAGCCCGCGGCGGGTGCCGCGGATGCGGTGCAGATACGCGGCGGCGGCCACGGCCGCCCGCAGACGGGCCTCGGGTTCGTCGCCCGCGGTCTCCGCGCCCACCCAGCTCCCCAGCCACTGGGTGAAGTCCAGCGGGGTGAGGGACGGGCGGAAGTAGGTGTCGAGACAGTCCAGCACGCTCAGGATCGGGGCGATCACGTCGTCGAGCCCGGCGACGAACCGCTGGGCCAGGTCGTCGTCGGCGAAGACGGCCGGCAGCATCGTGCCGATCGGCGCGGAGGACCCGAGGCCGTCGATCGAGCCCCTCATACGCCGCCCCCCATCAGATCCCCCTTCACGAACCGTCTCCGATCACCCGGACGCGGTGGTCGAACGAGAACACCAGCGACGGCGCGGACAGATCGATCCGGTTCGTCGGCTCGCCGCGCTTGCCGGTGAGCGGGTCCGCGGGGTGCAGGACCACCTCGTCGACCAGCTCCACCCCCGGTACGCGTTGCAGCACCGCGAACACCTCCCCGGCCTGGACCGGCCGCCCGAACGGCCAGCCGGTGCCGTCCGTGCCGCCGGTCAGCGGATCGAGGTGCCGGTAGAGGGCGTCGTGCGCCTCCCGGCGCACCCGGTCGGTGTCGACACCCCGGAACGCATGCACCGTGGCCACCACGGTGACGCCCTGGTAGTACGGCGGGCCCACCGCCAACCGGGTCCCGATCAGGCGCCGTTCGTCCAGATGCCGGGTGATGCGGTCCAGCAGCGCGTCACCGGGCACGAGTTGTTCGAAGCGCAGCCGGCCGCCGGGGTCGGGCACGGCCTGCGGCACGACCAGCACCCGTACCGCGTAGGCCCCGTGCTCGCCCTCCTCGCCCTCCAGGCAGGTGATGCGAGCCGTCTCCGGGGCGGCGCGGCGGGCCAGCTCCTCGTAGTCGCGCAGCGTCACGGCACGCTCCTGGGCGCGCAGGGTGATCGGGGCCCGGATTTTCGCCTCCTCCACCGTCTCCCCGTCCACACCGCCGCGCGCGGCCTCGCGGTTGACGACCTCGGAGACGTACGGGATGGAGGTGCGCAGGACCTGTACGGCACCGCGCGCGACATTGCCCGCGCGGCCGCCGCCCGTGCGGTAGCGGCGGGCCCGGACGGGTGCTCCCTTGGGGGCGACCATCCCGTACTGCCGCAGGGACCCGTCGGGTTCGCGCACGGCCGGGCCGAAGGCGATCTCGCCGGTCGTGGCGTCGAGGGTGATGTGCCGGTCGTACGGCCCGGAGCCCGCGAAGTTCGGGACGACCCGCCAGTCCGTCCAGCCGTCGTGCTCCGCGGTCTGCAGCAGCACCGGCGGGTCGTCGCCGACCACGGGCGCGTGCACCAGGCGCAGCCGCTGCCCCGGCAGCCCGGTGGACTCGCCGAGCGCCTCGTCGTACACCGTCTCGGCGTGCACGGCGGCGGTCGTGCCGCCGATCGTGAAGGCCTCGGCGGCCCGCACGGTGGGCGAGGTGGTGTAGAAGGGCTGGTTCGGCCGGGGTTCGGTGACCCGGCAGCGCAGCCAGCCGGCCTCCTGGCCGGCGTTGCGGGACAGCACATGCCCGCCGGGGATGTGCAGGACCACCTCGCCGGGCCGGTTCAGGCCGCCCGTGCCGTCCCGGTCGACCTCACAGGGCTGCCAGCCGTCCGCGGTCCACGCCTCCCACACCAGCGGCGGCTGGCGCGGGTCCACGCCGACGCCGTCCACCCGGCTGTCCAGGTCCAGGGCGACCGCGCAGTGCGGGACCGCGGCGGTCAGGCCGAACAGCACGGCGTCTCCGGGGCCGGGCGACTCGGCGAAGCACAGCAGGTCCTTGTCCTCCTCGGCGAGGTCGGAGGTCCGGTCGGCCATCGGCTCACCCCGGTGCTGCACCAGCAGATGACGCAACGCGCAGGGCACCACCGTCAGTTCGCGCTCGGTGGCGAAGACCACCGCCTCCTCGCTCTCGGTGCGCAGCGTGGCGACCTCCGTCCCCACCGGCACCCACACCGCCTCCTCCTGCGGAGCCGACAGCCAGAAACTCACCTCGGTGCGGGCCGCGGACGGCGGGAACAGGGTGATCCCGACCAGGTCCAGGAACGCCAAGTGGTTCTTCTCCGGCACCCGGTTGAGCCGGTAGACGATCTGGTCGGCCATGTGGGCGACCGTCTCGACGAGGGTGACGCCGGGGTCGGAGACGTTGTGGTCCGTCCACTCCGGGGCGCGCTGCTGGATGTAGCGCTTGGCGTCGTCGACGAACTGCTGGAAGCGGCGGTCGTCGAGGTTGGGGGAGGGCAGTGCCATCAGCGGTCGCTTTCGGGGGCGTCGGGCTCGTCGTGGGACGGAATGACGTAGAAGGGGAAGACCAGGCTGCGCGGGTTGTTGGTGCCGCGGATCGAGTACCGGACGTCGATGTAGAGGACGCTCTGGTCGGTGCCGGCGGAGACCTCGACGTCGTCGACCTCGATGCGCGGCTCCCAGCGGTCCAGGCTGGCGTACACCTCGTGCTGGATACGGCCCGCCGTCTGCTCGTTGACCGGCGCGAACACCAGGTCGTGGATCGCGCAGCCGAAGTCCGGCCGCATCGGCCGCTCGCCCGGAGCGGTCGACAGGACCAGCCGGATCGCCTCCTCGATCTCCCGCTCCCCGCTGACCAGGGCGATCCCGCCGGTCGGCCCGATGCGCAGCGGGAACGACCAGCCGGAGCCGACGAACTGCTCGGCCATCAGAACCACACCCTGTCTTTTGGAGAACGTCTTTTCCGGCGGCCTTTTCCGGAATCGGTCATGGGATCGGCATCGGCACGGGAATGGTGGTGACGCCGAACACCTTCGAACCGATGAGGGTGGTCGGGGACTTGATCGTCGTGTTGGCGAGCGAGTTGATCTGCACGGTGCCGACGCCGGTGAGGTTCGCGACGCCCTTCGCGTCCAGGTTCAGGGCGCCCAGCGCGTTCACGCTGATCGCTCCGGCGGCCCGCATGTTGACCACTCCGCCGCCCTGGATGGTGAGCGGCCCGCCGCTCTTGAGGGTCAGGCTGCGCCGGGCGCTCAGCAGGAGGTCGGCGCCGGCCTCCACCGACACGGACCGGCTGCCCTTGATGGTGACCGAACCCTTGCTGTCCACGATGATCTCGGTCTTCGTCCGGTCCAGGTTGATGACCAGCTGCTTGTCGCCGGAGGCCAGCCGGACACCCTGCTTGCGCAGACCGGTCTTCTGGCTGAGCAGGTCCAGCCGGTTGCCGTCCCGGTCCGAGACGGTGTGCCGGCTCGCCTTCTTGCGCACGGTGTCGTGCAGCGGCACGTCGTTCACGGGCGTCGGCTTGTCCTTGCCGTTGTAGAGCCCGCCGATGACGAAGGGATGGTCGAGGGCTCCCCGGTCGAACCCGACGAGCACCTCGTCGTTGACGTCCAGCGGGAAGATGCCGCCGCCGCCGAGGCCGCCCCACTGCACGGTTCGCGTCCAGTCGCTGACATAGCTGTCGTCCAGCCAGGGGAACTGCAACCGGACCCGCCCCTGCTTGAGCGGGTCGTTCACATCGGTGACCAGGGCGTTGGCCACGCTCGGCAGCCGCGGCGCGCTCTCGGCGCCGCCGGAGGCGAGCCCGTACAGCGAACGCCACTGCCGCCCGCTGACCGTCACCCACGCCTCGTAGTGCCTGCCGTCGCCGAAGACATGACGTACGGACGTGGCCGTGTACTTGCCCTCGAAGGGCTGCCCGACGTCCGAGAGCGTGACCGGAACTCCCGGGCGCAGCTTGGGATTTCCGCGCGCGACGACCTCCATCTCGGCGAACGAGGAGGTGAGGTCGTCGGCGAGGGCGTCGGCGGCGAACTTCACCTCGTTCTGCCGGTCGTACGGCGTGCCCGTCTCGACCAGTTTGGCCGGCTTGAACTTGCCGGCCGCCGCGCCGGGCGTCGTGCCGATGCCGATGCCCGGGTTGTCGGTGGCGGGCGCGGTCGCCGTCAGCTTCTTCTTCGTCGTGACGTCCCAGCCCCGCGCCTCGACCTTGCCGATCTGGTCGGCGGCGGTGACGGCGGACCGCAGCCGCAGGATGTCGTGCCCGGCCTGGAGCACGAACGGGCTCCGGTCGCCGTCGGTCTTCGGCGAGGGCGCCCCGGACGACGGCTTCGGCTTCACGAACTGGAACTTGCCGTCCGCGTCGACGGACATCACCATCTCGTTCTCGTCGGCGAGCCGCGCGAGGAAGTCCCAGTCGGTGACGTTCGACTGGCTGATGAATTCGTACACCGTCTTCGTCGACTGCACCCGCCCCATGGGCACCCCGCCCTGCGCGGCGAGCTTGCGCGCGATGTCCGACGCGCTCTGGTTGCGGTAGGCGGCCACCCGGCGGCGCCGCAGCAGACGGTGCCCCAGGTCGTAGCCGCGGATCACGGTGAAGGTGCCGGTGCCGTCGTAGTCGGCCTCAAGACCCGTGACCTCGCCGGTCAGCAGCGGGTCGGCGGCGCCCTGGCCGTCGGACACCGGCGTGATGACCACCGGCGTGCCGAAGGTGACCTTCAGATCGCGCAGGAGGATCCGGTACGGGTCCCGGAACGTGAGCCGGAACGCGGCGGGCACCCCGGCGCCCTGGTCGACGTAGCTGTCGACCAGCGCCCGGGCGAAGTCGGGCGGCAGCTTGGCGCCCCCGAGCTTCACCTCGACGACGTTGGAGAACGCGGACTGCACCATTACGGACGTACCTCCTCGGCGGCGGGCAGCACCAGTTCCGCACCGGCCGGCAGCCGGGACGGGTCGTCGATGCCGTTGGCCTCGGCGATCGAGCGCCAGGCGGCGGCGTTGCCGTACTCCCGCCAGGCCAGCGACTGCAGCGAGTCGCCCGCCACGACCCGGTGCACGCGCTGCGCGGTGAGCGCGCCCGACGTCGGGTTCTGCCTCTTGGTCTTGCTGGGGATCTCGTGCAGCTGGAGCCGGCAGGTGGCGCGGATGGGCACGCCCGTCGTGCCGAAGAGGGAGTACGTCGCCTCCACCGAGCTCACATACGCCGTGAACCGGGCGGTGGAGAACGACCCCCACTGGAACACCACCCAGGGCGGCGACGGCTGCTTCGCGGCGATGCTGGCGTTGGTCACCTCGCAGCAGGCGAGCAGCGACTCCACCTTCTTCAGCACGGTGTTGCCGGTCGGCTTGGCGGAGGAGTCGAGGAAGATCTCCACGCTCATCTCCCGCGCCTCGGCGCCCATGAACTCCGGCAGGGAGCCGTCCCGTTCGATCTGCGCGGGCGTCGACTTCCACTGGGCGCGGCGGGTCAGGGACAGCTGCGATGGATTGAAGTCGAAGCCGAAGGTCTTGATGATCCCGCCGGGCGTGGTGCTCTTGCCGACGGGAGGTTCGTGGATCGCGAGCGTTGCCCTTACGAGGCTCTTTCCGGCGCCCTTGCTGCTGGCTCGTGCCATGTCTCTGTGCCGCCCCTTCAGTCCGTGAACCCGTGGTGGGCGATCTCCAGGACCTCGGTCGCCACGGCCGGGTTGGCGGGGTCCAGGCTGGGACCGCTCCAGCTCACCGGCAGTACGTCGATCAGCCCCCAGCGGGCCACCTCCGAACCGTCCGCGCGCAGCGCCGCGATCTGGGCGGTGGGCCGCTTGATCCCGGTCTGCACGGACGAGATCCACTTGGCCACTTTCGTGGTGTCCGGGGTGAGGGGGCGGGTCAGCCGGATGGTGGAGAAGGTGACACGGGTGGGCAGCTGCCAGACGAACCCGTTGTTGCCGCCCTCCTGGCGCTGCTCGACCTCCACCTGGGACGACAGCCCTTCGCATCCGTTGAAGTAGCCGAGGCTCTCACCGTCGATGCTGAGGGTGAACCAGATGGTGGAGCCCGGGTCCTGGCGGGACATCGAGGGCCTTTCTGTATCAGTGGCGGGGGTCGCGGAGTCTGCCGATCCGCTCGCGGTCCATGCGGAGTTCCGTGCGGATCAGCCGGGTGATGCGGCCGATGAGGCGGTGGACCAGTTCGTCGAGCTGGAAGTCGGTGAGCTCACGGGGGTCGAAGCCGCCGTTCGGGATCTCTGTGTAGGCGGGCGGGGGTGGTTGGTTCGCGGACGCGGATGTGGATGCGGGTGCGGGTGCGGATTCCGAGTACGGGGGTGGAGGGTTGGGGCTTTGGTGTGGTGAGGGGGGTGTGTACGGGGGTGGTGCGGTCTGGGCGGTGAGGGTGTCGGCGATGGTGGCGGCCGCGGCTGCCGCGAGGGCGCCGGTGGTGTTCTTCGGGGCGTTCTTGGTGGTGGTCTTCGGCTTCTTCCAGAAGCGTTGGACTACGGGGAGGGGGGAGGTGGGGGTGTTGGTGGTCGGGGGCGTCGGTGCTGGGCTCATGGGAGCGCCCAGGGGGGAGTGGCGGGGCGTGGTGGGGAGTGGGGCCGGGGCCGGCTGCTGGGGTGAGGCGGTGGGCTGTGGGGTGATCGGTGCGCCGAGGCCGAGGTGGGGGATGTGGGGGTGGGTGTGACGTGGGGCGGCGGGCTGTGCGGGGTCGGTTGCCGTGCGGCGGCCGGTCGAGGAGGTGGTGGGAGGGAGTGCCGCTCGCTGAACGGTGCGCACTGACGGTGGAGCGACGGGTGCTTTGGCAGTGCGGGGTGCGGGCGCGATGCCGGTGGGTGCCGGGGTAGGCGTGTCGGCAGGTGGGCGGGCTGGGGTGGGGGTGCCCGGCGATGGCGATGTGGGCGTGGTGGCCTGGTCGGGTGTCGGTGCGGAGTTGAGGGTGGGTGGTGTGGCGCCGTTGCCGGGCTGGGGGTGGGGCGGTCGGGCAGGGGTGGTGGCCTGCTGGCGTTGGACCGTTGGGGAGGGATGGCCTGACGGTGGTGTGGGGCCGCTGGTGGGTTTCGGGTGGCTGTCCCGGAGGGGTGCCGGTGCGGTGTTGCCGGTGGGTGACGTCGTGGCGGCGTTGTGCGCCGGTCCGGTGCCCGGGCTGGTGGATGACGGCTGCGGCCGGGTGGGGGTGGTCTGTTGGCGTTGGACGGACCGGATCGGTGCGGCTGCGGCGTCGGTCGTGCTGTGTGGGTGCGGGTGTGGGTGTGGGGACTTGCCCGGCGTCGACGGAGTGTCCGTACTGCCGGACTGGGTGGACTGGGTGGACGGGGTGGACAGGGTGGGCCCTTGCGCCCCGGCCGGTCCTGACGGCGGCGTCACCGCACCCGGCCGGGGCACGGACCCCTTCGGCGGCGTGAGTACTGTCTCCGCAGCCGGGCTGTTCGTCGTACGGCTCGTGGGGGCCGGGCCCGAGGGGAGAGCGTGGCCTCGTTCGGTGGTGTCCGGGGCGTTGCCGTGGCCGGTGACCGCGCGCTGCACAGGGGCCGGGGCTGCTCGGCGGGGCGGGGGTGCGTCAACTCCCGGCGTTCGCCGCGTTGCCGGGAGCGTCCGTCGCTGTACTGGTGCCGCTCCCGCCTGCGTCCTCGTCAAGGAGTCGGGCCGGGAAGGCCGGCTTGCCGGAACGGGTGTCACGTGGAGGCCGGGAACGGGGAGCGGTGCGGCGAGCTCCTCCCTGACGGGCGGCGGTATCGGAGACACCACCGGAACTGCCTGGGCAGCCGAAGTGACGGGAGTGGTCGAACGGGCGGTCGCAGCACGTGCGACTGCCGGGGCCGGCCGCGACCCGCCACCCGAAGGTGCGGAGCCGCTGCCTCTACCCAGCCGCTGGACCACGAGTGCGTGCCCACCGGCAGCCCTTGCGACTCCGCCGGCCTCCGCACTCGCGGCGGGCCCGGGGGTCATGCGGGCTTCCGCCCCGACGCCGGCACGCTCCGGGCCCCCAGGGGCGTCTGAGGCCCCGACACTCTTCGAGGCTCCGGCACCCTGCGACGCCTCGGGAAGCCCCGAGGCCGGGGGAGTCTTCGAGCCTTCGGCAGCTTTCGAAGCCCCGGCACGGTTTGAGGCTGCGGGAGTTCCCGATGCGCCGGGAGCCTCCGAGCCTCCGGCACTCTTCGATGTCCCAGGAGCCCCGGAGGCCTCGCCAGCCTTGGATGCCCCGGGAATCCTCGAAGTCTGGGGAGCCTTCGAGGCTCCGGCACCCTGCGACGCCTCGGGGAGTCCCGAGGTCCGGGCAGTCTTCGAGCCCTCGGCAGCTTTCGAAGCCCCGGCACGGTTTGAGGCTGCGGGAGTTCCCGATGCGCCGGGAGCTTCCGAGCCCCGGGCACCCTTCGACGTCCCAGGAGCCCCGGAGGCCTCGCCGGCCTTCGATGCCCCGGGAATCCTCGAAGTCTGGGGAGCCTTCGAGGCTCCGGCACCCTGCGACGCCTCGGGGAGTCCCGAGGTCCGGGCAGTCTTCGAGCCCTCGCCAGCTTTCGAAGCCCCGGCACGGTTTGAGGCTGCGGGAGTTCCCGATGCGCCGGGAGCCTCTGAGCCTCCGGCACTCTTCGATGTCCCAGGAGCCCCGGAGGCCTCGTCGGCCTTGGATGCCTCGGGAATCCTCGAAGTCTGGGGAGTCTTCGGGTTTCCGGCATTCTTCGAGGCTGCGGGAGTTCCCGATGCGCCGGGAGCTTCCGAGCCCCGGGCACCCTTCGACGTCCCAGGAGCCCCGGAGGCCTCGCCGGCCTTCGATGCCCCGGGAATCCTCCAAGCCCGGGGAGCCTTCGAGTTCCCGGCACTCTTCGAGGCTGCGGGAGTTCCCGATGCGCCGGGAGCTTCCGAGCCCCGGGCACCCTTCGACGACCCAGGAGCCTCGGAGGCCTCGCCGGCCTTCGACGCCCCGGGAATCCCCGAGGCTCCGGGAACCTCCGAGCCCCGGGCACCCTTCAAAGCCCCGGGAGTACCCGAGGCTCCGGGAGCCTTCGAGCTTCCGGCACCCTCCATGGCCCCGGGAACCTTCGAGCCTCCGGCAGCACCCTCCAGTGCCCCGGGAGCCGTCGAGTCTCCGGCACTCTTCGAGGCCTCGGGAGGCTTCGAAGTCCGGTGAACCTTCAGACCCCCGGCGCCCTTCAAAGCCCCGGGAGTCCCAGAGGCCCTGAGAATCCTTGAGCCCCCGGAAACCGTCGAACCCCCGGAGCCCTCCGACCCCGAAGGCACCCCCGAGCCCCCCGAAACTCCAACAGCACCCCCTGACCTGGCGGGACCGGTACCAGCACCAGCATCAGCACTGACCCCGGCACCAGCCCGGGCCCCGTTCGACCCAACCGCCCTCGCCGGAATCTCCCGCAACGGCACCGCAGGTGTCCGCTGTACCACCGGCTCCGGGCCGGTCAACGGCAGGGTTCCCGTGGGGCGTTCGAGGCCGAATACCGGTCGGCCCGACGTCGGGTGCGAGAGGTCGCCGAGCAGTGTGCGCGACTGCCCGTTGAGGACCGCGGGCGACGCCGTGCCCGCGAAGGACGGGTTCTGCCACGTCGGCAGGCGCCCGCCGAACCCCGCGTCCGCGACCCCGGCCTCCCGCCCGGAGGCCAGGGCCCGCTGGATCGCCGGCAGCCTCGACCAGGCGGCGCTCACCACGGGACCGGCACCCGTACCGGCACCCGCACTCGTACCGGCACCCGCACTCGTACCGGCACCCGCACTCGTACCGGCACCCGCACCCGTACCGGCACCCGCACCCGTACCGGCACCCGCACTCGTACCGGAGGCCGCCCCACTGGTGTCCGTACCGGCACCCGCACCCGTACTCGCGGCAACACCGCCCACCGGTACCGCCTCAGCGGCAGCGACCCCGTCGCCACCCTCAAGCCCGCCGCCCCGCCGTCCCCGCAACCGGTCCAGGAACCCCATGCCTCAGTCCTCCGCCCCGGCCCGCGTGACCAGGGACGCGATCTCGGCCGTGTAGCGGCGGCGGTCGCGGTGTTCCAGGTCCAGGATCTCGTCCATGCTCCAGTGGAAGTGGTAGGCGACGTACGCGATCTCCTCGTGCAGCCGGTCGGTCGCGTACGTCACGATTCCCCCAGGCGGCTCCCGCCGAGTTCCACCTCGAAGGGCTCCGCGCAGTGCGGGCACTCCACGGCCGCGCGGGTGTGGCCCTCCGCGTTGATCTGGCGGTAGAAGTCCTGGAGGAAGGCGAGGTCCGAGGCGAACATGTTCTCCACGGTCCCGTCGTGCACATTCGGCAGCGTGCCGAGCCGGGTGATCACCCGGCCCAGCAGCACCACCGACAGGAACGCCGGGTTCTCCTGCACCCGTACGTCCCGCAGCGGCACGAGTTCGTCCCGGGCCGTCGACAGGCGCATCACACCGTCGCGGTGGACGGTGCCCGACTCGTCGACGTACCCGCGCGGCAGCTGGAAGGGGAACTCGGTGCGCAGTTCGTACTGTTGCTGCGGCGCGGCCTGCTCCGGGACCGGAGCGGCGGGCGGGGCCTGCGTCGGCCCCGGCCCCGCCGGCCCCGCCGCGTCGGCGCCCGCGTGCATGACCGCGCCGCCGGCCCTGGCGGCCGTACGCCGCATTACTCGATGTCCAGTTCTTCGAACACGATGGTCACGGTCTCGGTGAGCGCCGACGCCTCGCCGGCCTTCACGGTGCTCGTGTCGATCTTGCTGCACCACGCGTTGCGCATGTTGTAGCGCTTCACCGGGTTGCTCTGGTAATCCATCATGATGATGGACGCGTTCTTGCGGGCCGTGCTCATCTGGCCGGTGATCGACTGGTTGATCCACTCGGTGAACGCGGCCGACTGGGTCATACCGCGGACGACCGTGCAGGTCCCGTTCTTCTTCACGCCCGGCAGGTTCACGACCTTGTTCTGGCCGTTCTGGGTGTTCTGCTGGTACGTGATGACGTCCTGCTCCATGGACAGGCCGCTGACCTCGGCGAGGTACTCGACCATGACGCCGTCGATCTGCAGCCCGAAATTGTGTGAGGTGAGGGAGTCACCCGGCGAAAGGCTCATGTGCTGTTCGCAGTCCTTCTAGGGGGTCTTGGTGGATGGCGGGTGTGCGGCCGGGGCTACTCCTCCAGCTCCCCGCCGCCGCTGGAGAACTGGGCCAGCCTGAAGATCACGAACTCGGCGGGCTTCACCGGGGCGATGCCGATCTCGCAGACCACCCGGCCGACGTCGACCGACTCCGGCGGGTTGGTCTCCTCGTCGCACTTCACGTAGTACGCCTCTTCGGGGCGCTGGCCGAACAGGGCGCCGTCGCGCCACTCGTTGACCAGGAACGCCGAGATGTTGCGCCGGATCCGCGCCCACAGATTGTGGTCGTTCGGCTCGAACACCACCCACTGGGTGCCGATCAGGATCGACTCCTCCAGGTAGTTGAAGTACCGGCGGATGTTGAGGTAGCGCCAGGCCGGGTCGGAGGAGAGGGTGCGGGCGCCCCAGACGCGGATGCCGCGGCCGGGGAAGGCGCGGATGCAGTTGACGCCGATCGGGTTGAGCAGGTCCTGCTCGCCGCGGGTGATCTGCAGTTCCAGGTCGACGGCGCCGCGGACGACCTCGTTGGCGGGGGCCTTGTGGACGCCGCGCTCGGAGTCGTTGCGGGCCCAGATGCCGGCGACATGGCCGCTCGGCGGCACCAGCCGGGAGTGGCCGGTGGCCGGGTCGAAGGTCTTGATCCAGGGGTAGTACAGGGCGGCGTACTTGGAGTCGTAGCCGGCGGTCTCCTGGCGCCAGACCCGGATCTGGCGGGCGTTCATGCCCGGCGGCGGGTCGATCACGGCGACCCGGTCGCCCATCAGCTCGCAGTGCGCGATCAGCCCGAGCTGGACCGCCTTGACGGCCTCCAGGTCGATCGCGCCGCGCTGGTAGGCGGCCATCAGGTCGGGGACGGCCACCATGGAGACCTCGTCCACGGCCTCCAGACCGCCGAAGCCGGTGCGGTCGGCGGAGTCGCCGAGGTACTGGGCCGGGCCCGGATGCGAGGCGTCCGCGTTCCCGGTGGGTGCGGCGGGGGCGGCGGGCGCGGGCGCCGGGGCCGCGAGGGCCACCGTCTGGTTGTCCGGGCGGGCCAGCTGCGCGGCCGGCGCGGCCTCGGTGACGGTGATGAGCTTGGAGCGCTCCTTGACCTGCGTGACGACGTAGTTGCGGCCGCCCTTCTTGGCGGTCACGTCGAACGTCTCGACCGGCTTGTCGCCGTCCTTGACGATCAGCTTGAACCGCTCGGCGGGGCCCTCGCCCTCGGGGTCCGCGACCTCGACGCTCAGATCGCCCTGCGCCACGGCGGTGACGGCGAAGGTGCCGAGCTGCTTCGGCTCGCCCGCGGGCAGCGCGGCCGGGGTGCTGGCGGAACGGCCGGTGACGGCGGCGGGGCCCTGGCCGGCCTCGGCGGGAGCGCCCTCGGAGGAGCCTCCCACGCGGACGACGTAGGCGGCGGAACCGCCGTTGTTGAAGAAGCCGTAGACGGAGTGCGCGAGGTAGTACCCGTCGGTGAACTCACCGAAGGCGGCCACGTACTGCGTCCAGTTGGTGACCAGTGTCGGCTCGTTCAGCGGTCCGGTCGGCGCGAGTCCGACGAAGGCCGCCACCGACGTCCCCACCCCCTCGATCGGGCGCGAGCCGCTGGCCACCTCCTCGACGTAGACGCCGGGCGACAGGTAGGACGGCATGCTCTGCTCTCCTCGGGGTACGAGACACGAACAGCCCTCACCCTCGCGCGCGCCGGACCCGTGCGGGAACGGCCTCCGGTGCCGAAGCGGGGGCAATCCGGTTGCCCGCAAGGGCAGTTCCGGAGGCGCCCCACGCCGGCTCCCGCGCCCGGCTCGTCCTGACGGCGGCCGGCGCACCGGTGCCCGGGACCTGAGGGCCCGCAGCGTGGCCCGTTCGGCCATCCCATCGTGCCCTTTAGCTTCCTGACGCGCCGTGGACACCCCGGCTAGCGTCGCTACGTGAGCCTGTGGACATCTCTGGAACCCGCCTCCGCGACCGTCGACCCGGGCAGCAGCACGCGCGTGCGCCTGCGCCTGCGCAACACCGGTGACGTCGTCGACGAGTACCGCTTCGAACCGGTCGGCCCCGTCGCCCCCTGGACGACGGTCGAGCCGGCGTCCCTGCGCCTCTACCCGGGCACGACCGGCACGGTGGAGCTGACGTTCGCGCCACCGCGTACGCCCGACGCCACGGCGGGCCCGAACCCGTACGCGGTGCGGATCACGCCGACCGAGCATCCCGAGGCGACGACCGTCCCCGAGGGCAACCTGACCATCACGCCGTTCACCGAGGTGCGGGCGGAGCTGGTGCCGCCCACGGTCAAGGGGCGGTTCCGGGGGCGGCCCCGGCTCGCCGTCGACAACGTGGGCAACACCAAGCTGACCGCGTCCCTGAGCGGCAGCGACAACGGCGACGAGCTGTCGTACGACATCCACCCGGCCAATGTGCAGATCGAGCCGGGCCGGGCGGCGTTCGTCAAGACCACGCTGAAGCCCAAGAACATCATCTGGTTCGGGTCGAAGGAGCAGCGGCCGTACACCCTGGCCGTGCAGCGGTCCGGCGCCACGGCGATGCCCGTGGAGGGGACGTTCGTGCAGCGCGGATTCCTGCCGGGCTGGCTGGCGACCCTCTTCGGGATCCTGTTCGCCCTCGCGTTCACCTTCCTCATGCTGTGGCTCGCCTACAAGCCCCCGGTCATCACCAAGGCCGACGCGTCGCCGGCCGCCGCCGGCAGCACCCTCGAGCCGTCCCCGACCCCCACCCCGTCCTTGACCTCGGCGCCGCCCCCGTCGCCCACCCCGCAGAAGCCGGAGGGCGGCGACGGCCAGGGCGGCGGAGGAGGCGGAGGCGCGCCCAAGCAGACCAAGAAGCCCCCCAAGCCCGTGGTGCCGGCGGAGAACATCCTGCTGCGCAACACCACCACCAAGATGTGCGTCGGCCTTCCGGGCACCGGTAAGGACGACGGCCGCCCGCATCAGTACACGTGCAACGAGTCCCCGCAGGGCACCCAGCGGTGGAACCTCGAGGTGACGGAACCGGACAAGGGGCCGGGAGGCCACGCGCTCTTCCTGATCCGCAACGTCAAGGAGCAGCTCTGCGTGGACCTGCCCTACTACGGGGCGGCTGCCGTGCGGTCCCCGATCACCAAGTACACCTGTGACGGCACGACCCGCGACAACCAGCTGTGGTGGATCGACAAGCAGCCGAGCGGCGCCTACTGGATCCGTAACTTCGCCAGCAACAACAAGTGCCTGGACGTGGCCGGTTACAGCACCGGCGTCGACGGCACCAACCTGACCCTCTTCGACTGCTCCAACACCGACGACCAGGAATGGGAAATCGTCAAGCCGTCGGAGGACTGAGCGCGAGGCCGCTACCAGGTGCCTTCCCCCGGCACCAGGCGGCCGGCCTTGCGGTACTCACGGCGGGCGCCCTCCAGGAGGTCGTCCGCCGTGACGTTGTCCCCGCGCCCCGCGGCCAGGTACGCGGCGGTCACCACCGCGCTGCGGATGGAGCCGCCCGCCAGCTCGAAGCCGGAGGCCACCGCGTCGAGTGCGATGCCGTCCGCGCAGGGCACGTGCGACAGGCTGTGCCGCCACAGCGCGACGCGCTGCCCGGCGTCCGGGAACGGGAAGTCGACGATCAGGTCCAGGCGCCGGGTGAACGCCTCGTCGATGTTGGCGCGCAGGTTGGTGGTGAGCAGGGCGATGCCGTCGAAGGACTCCAGCCTCTGGAGCAGGTAGGCGCTCTCCAGGTTGGCGTACCGGTCGTGCGCGTCCTTCACCTCGGACCGCTTGCCGAAGACGGCGTCGGCCTCGTCGAAGAGGAGCACCGCGTCCGTGCGGTCGGCCTCGGTGAAGATGCGTTCCAGGTTCTTCTCGGTCTCGCCGACGTACTTGTCGACGATGGACGACAGCTGGACGACGTAGAGGTCGAGTCCGAGGTCGGCCGCGACGACCTCCGCGGAGAGTGTCTTGCCGGTGCCGGACTCGCCCGCGAACAGGCCGAGGACGCCCCGGCCCCGGCCGCCGCCCGCGCTGAGCCGCCAGTCGCCGAGCACCCGGTCGCGGTGGCGGGCGCGCAGGGCGAGTTCCCGCAGCTGGGTCAGGGGACCGTCGGGCAGCACGAGGTCCCGCCAGTCCACGTCGGGCCGGATCCGGCGGGCATGCCGCTCCAGCCCGGAGGCGGACTGCTGCCGGGCGGCGAGGCGCAGATGGGCGGGGGAGAGCGGGGTCCCGTCGAACTCGGCGAGGCCCCGGGCCGCACGGGCAGCCCGGGTGATGTGGTCACCGGCGAGGTGATACGGGGCGACGGTGGCGGCCAGGTCGAAGCCGGGTTCCCCGCCGAGGGCGGCCGACCAGGCGTCCACCGCGCCCGCGCGCTCTGCGGGTGCCTCCAGGACGAGGGGATCCTGGTCGCACCACTGGGGGTCGTACGGGCGGGACCCGGTCACCAGCACCGGGACGTCGACCGCCGCGGCCAACTCCCGGAACAACGCCGCCGGTTGCTCCGGCAGCCCCGTGACGACGACCGCACGGTCACTCAGCCGGGCCTCCCGCAGCAGCTCCGGGACACGGTCCTCGGGCCCCGTGAAACGCACCGCCGCGATGCCCGCGGCGCGCAGGGCGGCGACGACACAGGGAAGCCCGTCGCCCTCGCGGCGCTCGCGCAGATACACGGTGACCGGAGGGCCGGAGGCCAGCAGGGCGGCCAGCCGGTGGGCGATCCGGGCGGCCTCGTCGTCCGGGGCGGGGAGGTACGTACCGTCCTCCGGTGCGGGCAGTGTCTGCAGATGCCCCGCGAGTGACGCGTCAGGGGTGTCGTCGCCGAGGAGGTGGGAGACGAGGCGGTCCGGTACGCGGAGCGCACGGCTGAGGAAGGGGCGTTCGGGGTCCTCCACGGTGAGCAGTCCGAGCGCGGACAGCGGGGCCGTGGGATGCAGCCGGGACCGTCCCTCGGCCAGGTGGACGGGGATCCCGCACAGGTCCAGGGCGAGCGCGACGGTGGCCCGCCGGCGGCTGACGTCGTCGTTGAGGTAGCCGTACAGCGGCTCGAAGGCGCGGTCCAGGTCGGGGGCGAGGGCAATGAGGAGCAGCGCGGTGTCGAGCTCGGTCAGGCGGAGCCGGGCGGAGAGGTCGGCCAGACGGTCGAGGCCTGCGTCGGGTCCGGGCTGCCCGCCGGGGCCGGTGAGCGGCGACGGCTCGGCCGGGCGCAGCAGATGCCGTACGGCCTCCTCCGACAGGTACAGGCCGCGCAGTGGGTCACCTGCCGTGGGGTCGCCGGCGGACCGGTGCTCCACCAGCAGGGCGACCCGGTCCCGCAGCTCGGCGAGGCGGGAGCGGAGCGCGGTGGCGGGGGTGTCGGTATCGGACGTCCGCGTGGTCATGGCGTGCGGTCCGGCCCCCGGCCCCGGCGCGCCGTTCTGCGGGCCTCCCGGGCCTCTTCGGCCGCCGCCACCTGCCGTGCGCTGTGCGCGCGTTCCTCCGACCGCGGCTGCGTGTCGTCCACGGTGCGGACCCGGACCGCCACGCCCTCGGTGACGGGCGGACCCGCGTCGTACTCGGGGTAGGCCGGGAAGGGAGCGGTGATCACGAGGTCGAGGGACGGCTTGAGTTCGCCGCCGAGCGCGGACCAGATCTCCGCGAGGGAACGCGACTCGGTCTGGGTGCCGGCCACGGACATCGGGATCGTCATGCCCAACGCGCCGAGGGAACCCGGAAGTTCGGAGGCGGCGATCAGCTCGCGCGGGATCAGCGTGGCCAGCACCGCGGACAGCAGCCGGTGTTCGTCCTGGGGCTGCTTCGTCCACGCCGTCACCAGGTACGACAGCCGGAACCAGCGGGGCGGCTGCCGGTGCTTGACGACGAAGTCCCGGTCGTCGTGGATCGGGACATGGCCCCGCTGCCGGCGGGCGACGTCCTCCCGGATGTCGTACAGATAGGCGTTGATCGTGGGCGCGTTGCGGCGGGCGGCCCAGTCACGGGTCGGCGCGTCGAGGGCGACGTCGATGCCGGAACCGGCCAGTGCGCCGCCGCTGAGCAGGTTCTTGAGAACCTCGTCCACCTCGTGGATCACCGATGTGCTCCCGTTCCCACACTGCCGTGCTCTGCGCCGCCGTATCCGATCCTGCCCTCCGCCCCGCCACGGCCCGCAGGGTCGCCGGGGACGGCGGCGGGGCAGAAAGCGCTGCCCGTGGGGGCGACTTCGGATGCCCGTTCGGTCAGATGTAGCCTTCCCGCAGGGCATGGGCCACGGCGTGTGCCCGGTTACGCAGGTGCAGTCGGGTGGTCAGCCCGTGCATCACGTTCTTGACGGTGCGTTCGGAGTAGGACAGCTTGCTGGCGATCTCACCGGTGTCGAGTCCCTCGGACACCAGCCGCAGTACGTCCACCTCACGGGGTGTCATCCCCGAGGCCGGAGCGCCGGTACGGCCTGCGGCGCTGCGATGCAGGGTGCCCACCTGGTTGAACAGCCGGCCGAGCAGATCGGCGGGCAGGTCGCCGTCCCCGCGGGCGGCCGCGAGCACGGCCTGCACCAGCCGGGTCGCGGTGGCCTCCCGGCGCCACACGATGGCACCGACCCCGCACTCGATCACGTCGAGCAGCTCCGCCTCCCGCAGCGCGGACACCACGAGCACCGCCCGCGCGCCCTCGCTGCGCACCAGCCGGCGCAGCCGGGTCAGGCCCGTGTCGTCGAGGACGTCGTCGATGAGCAGGGCCACCGTGCCGGGGCCGGACTCGGTCTCCTCCCGCAGGTCGATCTCCGGGAACCGCCGCAGCTGGCTGAGCGCCCCCTCGCGCGTGATCGGGTCCGTGGCGTGCACCGCCACGGGGATCCGGGACGCGGAATCGGCCGTGCCGGGGCGTGTGGTCCGCGATGAGCTGAGCAACCGTTTCCCCTATGTCCACGTACGCGCCACCTCTGTGGAGTCGGTGGCGGATGTGCACTCCTCACCCTTCTGGGGCGGACGGTCCGGTCGCAATCGTGGATCACCACGAGACGCACCACGAGATCGGCCCCGCGCCGACCACGAGATCGGCCCCCGCACCGAGAAGGAGATCGCAGACGGCCGCACGGCAGCCGTCAGGTGACGGCCCGTCCGGTTCCGCCGGGGCCGGAACTCGCCGCCGTGGCACTTGTCACGGCACCCGCCCCGGGCGCAGGCCGTCCTCGACGGGGGAAGACGCCACGTCCGACCAGGGAGGCAGGAATGCCCGATCCTCAGCTCGAGCAGTCGCGGCGTACGCAGCCGGCCGAACACCGGGAAGCCGCCGCCCTGCTGGCGGCCGGCCTGGCACGCGCCCGGTCCGGGACGGGCGGCCTCGTGCTGCTGCGCGGAGCCACCGGCACCGGCCGGACCAGTGTCCTGGAGGCGGCCGCCGAGGCCGCCGCCGCACAGGGCGTGCGGGTGCTGCGCGCCCGCTGCTCCCCGGACTGGGCGGCCGCGCCCTTCGCCGCCGTGCTCCAGCTCCTCGGACCCGTACCGGGCTCGGAGCGGACCGACCCGGCCGGCGACGAACGCGAGCAGGCCGCCCTGCTCCGGCACGCGCTGCGCTCGTACGCCGGCGAGTCCCCGCTGCTGCTCGCCGTGGACGACGTCCACCTCGCGGACGGCCCCTCGTACCGCTGGCTGGTGGAGGCCGCCCGGCACGTGGACCGATTACCTCTGCCGATCCTGCTTGCCGTCACCGAGCGCAGCCAGTACGACATCGATCCGCCTGCCCCGGGCTTCACCCACACCCTCTCGCCCGCCCTCGTCGACACCCACACCCTGTCCCCGCTCACCCCGGACTCGGCGACCGGCCTGGTGCGCGCGGAGCACCCGGACGCCCCCACGTCCTGGGTCGACAGCTGCGTCCGGGCCGGTGCGGGCAGCCCCCTGCTGCTGAGGGCCCTCCTGGACGACCTCGGCGCCTCCGGCGGGTACACGGCCGACGCCCCGCTCCCGTACCCCGCCCTTCCCGAGACCTCCGCCGCCCTGTACCAGGGCTCCTACGTGGCCGCCGTGCAGTGGTGGCTGGACAGCGCCGGGAACGGCACGGCGGAGGTGGCCCGGGCTCTCGCCGTGCTCGAGGAGGGATGGGAACGGGCGGAGGGGGGAGCGGGCGGGGGCGAAGATGCGGCCGGTCTGCTCGGGGAGCTGGCCGGTGCCGATCCGGCCCGGGTGGCGGGCTGGCTCACCGCGATGACCGGGCTCGGCCCGCTGCGCCCCGGCCCGGACGGCCTGCCCCGCTACGCCCATCCGCTGCTGAGGGACGCCGTACTCTCCGGCGTCCCCGCGGCCCGGCGGCACGCGGTGCAGCGGACCGCCGCCGAGGCGCTGCTGCAACGCGGGGCCCCCACCGAGGCGGTGGCACGGCACCTGCTGCGGTGCGGCCCCGTGGACGCCCCGTGGGCCCCGGCCGTGCTGCGGGACGCCGCCTCCCTCGCGCTGCGCGACGGCCGCTCCGACGACGCCGTCGCGTTCCTGCGCAGAGCCCTGCGGGAGCCGCTGCCCGACGACCACCGGCAGCGGGTGCTGACCGAGCTGGGCTCCCTGGAGTGCGCGGGCCGGGACTCCTCGGCCGGCATCCCCCGGCTCACCGAGGCACTGGGGCTGCACGGCACACCGCAGGACCGGGTGCGGGCCGCCGTGGCCCTCGGCACCGCGCTGGCCGGACGCGGCCGGGCCCGCGCCGCCGTGGAGGTACTGCGCACGGTGGACGGCCAGCTCACCGGACACCCCGACCTGGGCAGCGCCCTCCAGACCGCGTCCGCCCTGCTGTCCGACCAGGACCAGACGGTCCGCAGCGATGTGTACCGCCGCCTGTCCGAGACCGCCGAGCGCTCACCGGAACTCGTGGGCCCGGCGACCCGGGCGCTGCTCGTCCGGTACGCCGCCAGTGCCGCACTGGCCTCGGCGGGCGACGCGATGCGCCAGGTGCGCGCGCTGCTCGCCGAGCCGGCCCACCCGCTCACCGAGCCCTTCCTGCTGGGCACGTCCGCCGCCGTCGCCCAGTGGGCCGACGAACTCGACGAGGCCGACCGCCTGGTGGACCGAGGCCTGGCCGGACAGCGCCCCGACCTGCTGCACCCCATGCACGCGGCGCTGCTCAACACGCGGGCCGACATCGCCGCCGCGCGCGGCGAGTACACCCTGCTGCCCGCCGAGCCCCCCACCCACGGCCAGGGCCCCTCCAACGTGCACGCCACCACCCTGATCGCACTCGTGGAGACCGGCCGCACCGCCGAGGCCCGGCGGCTCGCGGACGGCTTCGACCTGCGCGAGGCGCCCGACAACTGGGAGCTGAACCGCTTCCTGTACGCGCGGGGCGTGCAGCGCGCCGACGCGGGCGACACGGCCGGGGCCCTGCACGACTTCCTGGAGTGCGGCCGCCGCCAGACCGCCCGGGACGTGGTCAGCCCGGTCGTCACCCCGTGGCGCTCCGCCGCCGCCGAATGCCGGCTGGCCCTCGGCAGCCCCCAGGAGGCGCTCGCCCTGGCCGAGGAGGAGTTGCGCCTGGCCCGGGTGTGGGGCACGCCCCGCATCGTCGGCCGCGCCCTCAGGGTGCTCGGCACGGTCACCGGCGGCCGCCGGGGCCTGCGCCTGGCCGAGGAGGCCGTGGCCCTCCTCGCGGACGCGCCGGCCGCCACGGAGAGGGAGCTGGTGGCCGCGCTCCTCACACAGGGCCGGCAGCTGACCGCCGCCGGCGAACGCGCCCGCGCCCGGGACTGTCTGCGGAGCGCCGCGGAGCGCGCCGAACGTCTGGGCGCGGTGCGGCTGCGGACCCTGGCGGAGAAGGCCCTGCGCGAAGGCGGGGCCCGCCGGGCCGCCACCGCCCGCACCGGCTCCGGCGCCCTCACCGGAAGCGAGCTGCGCATCGCCCGGCTGGCGGCCGGCGGCCGGACGAACGCCGAGATCGCCGGTCTCCTCCACCTCGCCCGGCGCACCGTGGAGACCCATCTGACCAGCACCTACAAGAAGTTGGGCATACGGCGGCGGGGCGAGCTGGGGCGGGCGCTGAACGGGAACTGAAAAAAGTGTTATCGCCGGCGCTTCACGCCGTCTCCACCTTGTGATCCCCGACATAGCGAGGACCCCGGGAGCGCCTGAGAGGGTGCGTGCGGAACATCAGTGATCCGGACATCAGCGATCCGGACATCAGCGATCCCAGGCGTCGAGAGGCCACCGTGGACAGTCAGCACTGGCGCGCCACCGTCACGGCGGCGCAGGACGGCGACCGGCGGGCGCTGGACGAGCTGGTCGCCGGCTGGCTGCCGCTGGTCTACAACATCGTGGGCCGGGCCCTGAACGGCCACGCCGACGTCGACGACGTCGTCCAGGAGACCATGCTGCGCGCGGTCGGCAACCTCGGCTCCCTGCGCGACCCGGACAGCTTCCGGTCCTGGCTGGTGGCCATCGCCATGCGGCAGATACGGGACCGCGCGCGCCGCAGGACCCCGGACCGGCTGGAGGAGACGGAGTCCTCCGACTTCGCCGAACTGACCGTGCTGCGGCTCCAGTTGGAGGGCCAGCGGCGCGAGGTCGCCGAGGCGGCGCGCTGGCTCGACGACGAGGACCGGCAACTCCTGTCGCTGTGGTGGCTGGAGGTCGCGGGCGAACTGACCCGGCGCGAACTGGCCGCAGCCGTCGGCATCACCCGGCAGCACGCCGCCGTGCGCGTCCAGCGGATGAAGGAGCGCCTGGAGACCTCGCGCGGCATCGTCCGTGCCCTGGACGGCGCCTGCGCCGACCTGCGCGAGCTGACCGGCCGCTGGAACGGCCGGCCGGACTCGGTGTGGCGCAAACGGCTGGCCCGGCACATCCGCGGCTGCGGCTACTGCGGCGACACCTGCGAGTCCGTCGTACCGGCGGAACGCCTCCTGGTCGGCATCGCGCTCGTCCCGCTGCCCGTCGGGTTCACCCTGTCGCTCGCCTTCGGAGGCAAGACGGCCGTGGCCGCCGGCTCGGTCGGCTGGTCGGCGAAACTGCTCGGCGCCCTCACCAAGCCGGCCGTCGCGATGACCGCCGGCGCGACCATCGTCGCGGGCGGCGCCTACGTCGTCACCCAGCCGCCGGACACCCCGCCGCCCCCGGCCGCGGTCACCCCCACGGCGACGGCCACCACCTCCGGACCCGAGCCGCCGCCGTCCTCCGCACCGCCCGCCCCGAAGCCCTCGCCGACGAAGAAGGCCGACCTCTACGGCACGGTCGTCGACGCCGTCGACCGCGCCCCCGACCCGAACGCCCGGCCCGCCGCCCTGCCGCGCCGACCCGAGCCCGGCATCACCAGCACCGGTGGTCCGAAGGCCGTCATGCAGCACCGGGGCGACAGCGTGACGCTGAGCGGCCGGGGCTATGTCCTGGTCCGCTGGCAGATCTCGCCCAAGTCCCGGCCCGGCGCGCTGGTCATGCCCTCCTGGACCGGCCTGAAGGGCAAGCTCTTCCACGTGGCGTCCGGCGGCTGGCGCCGGATGGACGATCCGCTGCCCGGCGCCCCGAACGGCTACGCCACCGGCATGGGCGGGCCCGCCATCGGATACGCCGAACTGCCCTCAGGCACCCAGCAGATGTGGCAGAACGAGTACTTCTACGTCGACGGCACCGTCACCCTCACCCAGAACGAACGGGGCTGCGACTACGGCCTGACCGTCTTCCCGTCGAACCGGCAGGCCGTGGAGGAAGACATCAACGCGGGTCCCGACCGGGGCGCCATCCGCTACGGCCTCGTCCGCGACACCGGCACGGACAGCGCGCCGGTGCCGCAGTACGTCACCCGCTCGACCCCGGCCGATCCGGCGGCGGTGCCGCAGCGCTCGCGCGTGTAGCGCACAGTACGTCGACGCGGTTGGTCGTGATCGAGTCCACCCCGGCGTCCAGGAGCCGTCGCATGGAGCGGCGGGTGTCGGGCGTCCACACGGACAGCAGATACCCGTCGCGGCGCACCCGCTCGGCGAGGGGCCGGTCCACCAGGGAGAAACGGTAGTTGAGCCAGCGCGGTCGGACCGCCTCCAGCAGGACCGGCCGGGGCGGGGCCAGGGTCGTCCAGGTGAGGGCGATCTCCGCGTCCTGGTCCGCCGCGCGCACGGCGAGCATGGCGTCGGCGCCCGCGCAGTAGTACACGCGGTCCGCCGCCCCGGCCTCCCGTACGGCGTCCATGACCCGGCGCACCGACCGCACACCGGGCGAGCCGGGCAGGTCGATCATCACCCGGTGCCCGTCGGTCGCGGCCAGCGCCTCCGCGAGGGACGGCACCCCGCCGCCGGTCAGCCCGCGCACCTCCTCCCAGGACAGCGCGCGCACCGGCCGCTCGTGCTCCCAGAGCCGCTTCAGCGTGTCGTCGTGCAGCAGCACCGGCACGCCGTCCCGGGTCAGGCGTACGTCGATCTCCACCGCGTCCGCGCCTCGTCGCAGCGCGGAACACAGCGAGGCGACGGTGTTCTCGCGGTGCCGGTAGGGGTCGCCGCGGTGGCCGACGGCGAGGGGAACGGACGTCACCGGTCGAGCCACCCCGCGGTGTACGTGTCGATCTCGCCCTTGATCCGGGCCTTGCCGGCCGAGTCCAGGAAGGACACCTCGACGGCGTTCTTCGCCAGCTCGGCCAGGCCCCGCTCGTCGAGGCCGAGCAGCCGGGCGGCCACCGCGTACTCGTTGTCGAGGTCGGTGCCGAACATTGGGGGGTCGTCGGAGTTGATCGTGACGACGACCCCGGCGTCGACGAACTCCTTTATCGGGTGCTCGTCCAGGGTGCGGACCGCGCGCGTGGCTATGTTGGAGGTCGGGCACACCTCCAGCGCGATCCGGTGCTCGGCGAGGTGCGCGAGGAGCTTCGGGTCCTGCGCGGAGCTGGTGCCGTGGCCGATGCGCTCGGCCCGCAGATGCGTGAGGGCGTCCCACACCGTCTCCGGGCCGGTGGTCTCGCCCGCGTGCGGTACGGAGTGCAGCCCGGCCGCGATGGCCCGGTCGAAGTACGGCTTGAACTGCGGACGCGGCACGCCGACTTCGGGCCCGCCCAGGCCGAAGGAGACCAGGCCCTCCGGGCGCAGCCGGTCGTCGATGGCGAGCCGGGTCGTCTCCTCGGCGGCCTCCAGACCGGCCTCGCCCGGGATGTCGAAGCACCAGCGCAGCACGGTCCCGAACTCGGCCTCGGCGGCCTTGCGGGCGTCCTCGATCGCGTCCATGAACGCACGCTCGTCGATGCCGCGCCGGGTCGAGGAGAACGGCGTGATCGTCAGCTCGGCGTACCGCACCTGCTGCCGGGCCAGGTCACGGGCCACCTCGTAGGTGAGCAGCCGGACGTCCTCCGGGGTGCGGATCAGATCGACGACCGACAGATACACCTCGATGAAGTGGGCGAAGTCGGTGAAGGTGAAGTAGTCGACCAGGGCGGCGGGATCGGCCGGCACCTTGGAGTCGGGATGCCGGGCGGCCAGCTCGGACACGATCCGGGGGGAGGCGGAGCCCACGTGATGCACATGCAGTTCGGCCTTGGGCAGTTCCGCGATGAACGCCGCGAGGTCGCGCGGGGCGTGGGGGTCTACGAGGTGCTGGGTCAAGAGTTCCTCCCCGGAACGGCGCCCCTGCCGGCGCGGGGCGGGCGGGGCGCGGGTGATCGGCTGATCGGTGACTCAGGATTCATCGTATGCCGTGGCTGCAGCGCGCCCTTTAGGGGCGCGGGGAACTGCGCGACCAGCCCCAACGCACCCGCACTGTGGCGCGAAGCAGACGGCCCCGTAGCATGACGGCACGATCGACCCAGGGGGGATACAACATGTCGGACGCGACGCAACCCGGCGGAGGCGGCCACGACCCGTGGGCGCCCCCGGAGAACCGGCCGTCACTCGAGAAGGACCAGCCGCCCACCGCGGGGCCGCCCTCCGTGCACGACCAGGCCACGGTCACCTCCATGCCCAACGCCGCCTTCACCCCGCCCACCGGCACGCCCCAGTACGACAGCACCGGCTCCGGCCCCACGGTCCCGCCCCCGCCGGCGGCGCCCGGCGGCTACGGCTACCCCGGCTACCCCCAGGCGGGCTCCGGTTACCCCCAAAGCGGCGGCTACGGCTGGCCCGGCATGCCGATGGCCCCCCAGAACGGCATGGGCATCGCGGCGATGGTGCTCGGCATCGTCTCCTGCACGCTGTTCTGCCTGTACGGCGTGGTCTCCCTCGTCACCGGCATCCTCGCCGTCGTCTTCGGCATCAAGGGCCGCAAGCGCGCCGAGGCGGGAGTCGCCACCAACCACGGCCAGGCCCAGGCGGGTCTGATCATGGGCATCATCGGGATCATCCTCGGCATCACGGTGATCGTCCTGATCGCCGTCGGCATCACGGCCGCGATCAACAGCGACACCTCGTCCGACGACGACCCGTACTACGGCGCCCGCGGCCCCGTGGCCACCGCCCCGTCCCACCACTGAAACACCCGTCCTCCTCGGCGGACTTGGCCACTACGATGCCTTGGTCTGACAACGAGGGGAGACTGTCCATGTCCAACACCAACCCCACCCCCGGTGGGTTCGGTCCGCCGTCCCAGCCGCCGCAGCCCCCGCAGCAGCCGGCCCCCGGCTACGGCTATCCGCAGCAGTCCGGCCCGGGCTACGGCTACCCCCAGGGCAGCCCCGGCTACCCGGCCGCGCCGCCCGTCGGCTACCCGCAGGCGCCCGGCTACGCGATGCCCGCGCAGCCGAGCAACGGCATGGGAACCACCGGACTGGTGCTGGGCATCATCGGCGTGGTGTGCAGCCTGACCTTCTTCCTGTGGTTCTTCGGCGTGATCCTGGGCATCCTGGGCATCATCTTCGGCGCCATCGGCCGAGGCAGGGCAACCCGCGGTGAGGCCACCAACAAGGGCGCGGCGACCGCCGGCCTGGTCTGCGGCATCATCGCGACCGTGATCCTGCCGCTGCTGGGGTTCCTGCTCTTCGCCAGCATCATGGGCGGGCTCGGCGCGGCGAGCTGAAGCCGCCGCTCAGAGGGGGCCGGTCTCATGGGCCGGCCCCTCACTCATGCCTTCAGTCATAGCCTCGGGCATGCACTGGCTCATGCCCTCAGTGATGTCCTCGGCGATGACCTCGCTCAAGACCCGCGCAGCCGCTCCCGCGCAGCCATCAGCGCGAACCCCAGCAGGTTCGGCCCCCGCCACCGCTCCGGATCCGACGCCGCCTCGTCGTCCGCGGCCAGCCCGATGCCCCACACCCGGTCCACGGGGCTGGCCTCGACCAGCACCCTCTCGCCCGTGTTCAGCAGGAACTCCCGCAGCCCGGGATGCGCGGCGAACTTGTGGACGCTGCCGTCCACGACGATCCGGAACCGCTCCCGCTCCCATATCGCCTCGTCGAAACCGCGCACCAGCCGCCCGGCCTTCTTCGCCTCGGCGGGATGCCCGGCGGCCAGCACGGCACGCTCCGCGGCCGCGTCCTCGAACAGCCGGGCCTTGCCCGCCATCATCCAGTGCTCGGCCGTCGCGTACTCCACGCCGGCCACCGTGAAAGGCGCAGGCCACCACTGGCTCAGACAGCTCGGTCCGATCCGGCCGTCCGGCCGTGGCCGGTGCCCCCAGAAGTGCAGATACTTGATCCTCGCCCCTTCCCGGGACGCCCTGATCAGGGCCTCCCGGGAAAAGGCCGCCCCCGTGATCTTCTCCATGCACCCGAGTCTGGCACGCACCACTGACACACCGTCCTGCCTTTTCGCGGTGGACTCGACACCTGGTCGACAGATTCCGTCGCGTAACCAAAAATCAACAACGGAATCCCTTGTTGGTGCGTCATTGCTCTGCCAGGATCGGCACTCAAATCGAGCCTGAGCCACGCCGGCCCCACCAGGGGACACGGAGGAGAGCCACATGCACAACCCGGGCAACGCCACCCCGGACCGATTTCCGGCCGCAGAGCGCTTCGAGGAGGGTGCTCAGTTCATCGCGGGCCGCCTGACCAGGGGAACCTCCGGCCGTACCCACGCGGTCGTCGACCCGGCGTCGGGCGAGGAGGTCCTCCGCTACGAACTGGCCGGGACGGCCGACGTCGACCGGGCCGTCGCCGCCGCCCGCGAGGCCTTCCCCGGCTGGGCGGGGGCCACGCCCGGCGAGCGTTCCGACGCCCTGCACCGGTTCGCCGCCGTCCTGGCCGACCGGGCCGAGGACTTCGCCCGCGCCGAGTCGCTGCAGTGCGGCAAGCCGCTGAAGCTGTCCCGCGAGTTCGACGTCCCGGGGACCATCGACAACACCGCCTTCTTCGCCGGTGCCGCACGGCATCTCCAGGGGCAGTCCGCCGGTGAGTACTCCGGCGACCACACGTCGTACGTCCGGCGTGAGCCCATCGGCGTGGTCGGGTCGATCGCGCCCTGGAACTACCCCCTGCAGATGGCCGCCTGGAAGGTCCTCCCGGCGATCGCGGCGGGCAACACCATCGTCCTGAAGCCCGCCGAGCTCACCCCGCTGACCTCGCTGCTCTTCGCCCAGGCGGCGACGGACGCGGGGATCCCGGACGGTGTGATCAACATCGTCACGGGCACCGGCAGGGAGGCCGGTGAGCATCTCGTCGGCCACCCCGACGTGGCCATGACCTCCTTCACCGGCTCCACCGCCGTCGGCAAGCGCGTCGCGGAGATCGCCACCGCCACCGTCAAGCGCCTCCACCTGGAGCTCGGCGGCAAGGCGCCCTTCGTGGTCTTCGACGACGCCGACCCGGAGGCCGCCGCCCACGGCGCGGTCGCGGGTGCGCTCATCAACACCGGGCAGGACTGCACGGCCGCCACGCGCGCGTATGTGCAGCGGCCGCTGTACGAGGCGTTCGTGGAGCGGACCGCCGCGCTCATGGAGAGCGTCCGGCTCGGCGATCCCTTCGCCGCCGGCACCGACCTCGGGCCGCTGATCTCGCACGTCCAGCGGGACCGGGTCGCCGGTTTCGTCGACCGGGCGCGTGCCTACGCGCGCGTGGTGACCGGCGGAGAGGCACCTGAGGGCGAGCTGGCCAAGGGCGCCTACTACCGGCCCACCCTCATCGCCGACGCCGCCCAGGACAGCGAGGTCGTCCAGTCGGAGATCTTCGGGCCGGTGCTGGTCGTGCTGCCCTTCGACACCGACGACGAGGGCATCGCGCTCGCCAACGACACGCCGTACGGGCTGGCGGCCTCCGCCTGGAGCCGGGACGTGTACCGGGCGAACCGTGCCACGCGCGAGATCAAAGCGGGCTGTGTGTGGGTCAACGACCACATCCCGATCATCAGCGAGATGCCGCACGGCGGCCACAAGTCCTCCGGCTACGGCAAGGACATGTCCGCGTACTCGTTCGAGGAGTACACCCAGATCAAGCACGTCATGTTCGACAACACCGCGGTCGCCGCGAAGGACTGGCACCGCACCGTCTTCGGGGACCGATAGCCGCAATCGGGCCGCTTGACCACCGGCCGTCCACCCTCCGAAAGGGCACCACGCGCATGGAGCAGTACGAGCCCGACCGCCTCTCCCCGGCCCAGGTGGCCGCGATACGGCGCAGTTTCAGGAACGGCAGGGCCGCCCTCACCCGGCGGTCGCTGTTGCGCGCCTCCGCGGGCGGGGCGCTCGCGGCCGGCGGACTCGGGACGCTGAGCGCCTGCGGCATCCCGGCGGCAGGCACGTCGCAGGGCGGCGTATCGGCGGAGGACCACTCGGCCAAGGAGAAGACGGTCGCCTTCTCCAACTGGACCGAGTACATGGACGTCGACGACAGCGGCAAGCGCCACCCGACGCTGGAGCAGTTCACCAAGCGCACCGGCATCAAGGTCAAGTACACCGAGGACATCAACGACAACAACGAGTTCTTCGGCAAGATCAAGCCGCAGCTCGCCGCGGGCCAGGACACCGGCCGCGACCTGATCGTCCTCACCGACTGGCTGGCCGGACGGCTCATCCGCCTGGGCTGGGCGCAGAAGCTCGACCCGAGCAACCTGCCGCACGCCTACGCCAACCTGTCGCCCCAGTTCCGCAGCCCCGACTGGGACCCGGGCCGCGCCTACTCGTACGTCTGGCAGGGCATCTCCACCGTCATCGCGTACAACAAGAAGGCCCTCGACGGCGTCGAGGTGAAGTCGCTCTCCGACCTGCTCGACAACCCCAAGCTCAAGGGGCGTGTGGGCTTCTTGTCGGAGATGCGCGACAGCGTCGGCATGACGCTGCTCGACATGGGCAAGGACCCGGCGGACTTCACCGCCGACGACTACGACGCGGCCATCGCCCGGCTCCAGAAGGCCGTCGACAAGGGGCAGATCCGCCGCTTCACCGGCAACGACTACACCTCGGACCTGACCAGCGGCGACTTCGCGGCCTGCGTCGCCTGGGCCGGTGACATCGTCCAGCTCAAGGCGGACAGCCCGGACATCGACTTCCTCGTCCCGGACAGCGGGTACATGACGTCGACCGACAACCTGCTGATCCCCAACAAGGCGCGTCACAAGACGAACGCCGAGCGGCTCATCGACTTCTACTACGAGCCGAAGCCGGCCGCCGAACTCGCCGCGTACATCAACTATGTGTGCCCCGTAGACGGGGTGAAGGCCGAGCTGGAGAAGATCGACAAGGACGCGGCGAACAACCCGCTGATCATCCCCGACAAGGCCATGGCCGCGAAGTCCCACGCCTTCCGCTCGCTGAGCTCGAAGGAAGAGACCGAGTTCGAAGCGAAGTTCGCGAAGCTGACGGGGGCGTGACCACCATGACGAACAAGACAGACGCCACGGGCGACGTCCGCCTCAAGGGCATCGGCAAGACCTACGGTGCCTTCACCGCCGTGCACCCGCTCGACCTGACCGTGCCGCAGGGCTCCTTCTTCGCCCTGCTCGGCGCGTCCGGCTGCGGCAAGACCACCACCCTGCGCATGATCGCGGGCCTGGAGGAACCTTCCTCCGGGACCGTGTCGCTGGGCGACCAGGACGTGACGGCCCTCCCGCCGTACAAGCGGCCGGTGAACACGGTCTTCCAGTCGTACGCCCTCTTCCCGCACCTCGACATCTTCGAGAACGTCGCCTTCGGTCTGCGCCGGCGCGGCATCAAGTCGGTGAAGAAGCAGGTCGGGGAGATGCTCGACCTCGTGCAGCTCGGCGAGCAGGCCCGCAAGAAGCCGCACCAGCTCTCCGGCGGCCAGCAGCAGCGCGTCGCCGTGGCCCGCGCGCTGATCAACCACCCCAAGGTGCTCCTGCTCGACGAGCCGCTCGGCGCCCTCGACCTCAAGCTGCGCCGCCAGATGCAGCTGGAGCTCAAGCGCATCCAGACCGAGGTCGGCATCACCTTCGTCCACGTCACGCACGACCAGGAGGAGGCCATGACCATGGCCGACACGGTCGCCGTGATGAACGCGGGCCGCGTCGAGCAACTGGGCGCCCCCACCGACCTCTACGAGAACCCGCGCACCACGTTCGTCGCCAACTTCCTCGGCACCTCGAACTTCATCGAGGCCGAGGTCGACTCCAGGAGCGGTGAGGAGATCGTGCTGAAGGCGGGCGGCGGCAAGCTCGTCCTGCCCGAGTCGCGGTGCGGCGCGCCCACGACGACCGGCGGCAAGGTCCTGGTCGGGGTCCGCCCGGAGAAGATATCCCTCACCCACGCGGACGACGCCGGCGAGATACCGGAGGGCCGCAACCGCATCACGGGCCGGATCGCCGACTCCAGCTTCATCGGCGTCTCGACGCAGTACGTCGTCGACAGCCCGGTCTGTTCCGAGTTCGAGGTCTACGCCCAGAACATCGACCGCGACCCCCGCCTGGTGCCCGGCGCCGAGGTCGTCCTGCACTGGAACCCGGCCCACACCTTCGGCCTGGACGCGGAGCAGGACGCCGACGCCGGAGTGGAAGAGGCGGCCTGATGTCCACACTCACCGAGGCGCCACCGCCCCTCGCACCGGAAGCACCCCAGCCGAAGCCCCCGAAGCGCAGAGGCCGCTGGACGCCGTACTGGCTGCTGCTGCCCGGCATCCTCTGGCTGCTGGTCTTCTTCGCGCTGCCGATGATCTACCAGGCCTCCACGTCCGTGCAGACGGGCTCCCTGGAGGAGGGCTACAAGGTCACCTGGCACTTCGCCACGTACTGGGACGCGCTGTCCGCGTACTGGCCGCAGTTCGTCCGGTCGGTGCTCTACGCGGGCACCGCCACGATCCTGTGCCTGCTGCTCGGCTACCCGCTCGCGTATCTGATCGCCTTCCGCGCGGGCCGCTGGCGGAACCTGATCATGATCCTGGTGATCGCGCCGTTCTTCACCAGCTTCCTGATCCGCACCCTGGCCTGGAAGACGATCCTCGCGGACGGCGGCCCGCTGGTCGGCGCGCTGGACACGCTGCACGTCCTGGACGTCACCAACTGGCTCGGCTGGACCGCCGGCGACCGCGTCCTGGCCACGCCGCTCGCCGTGGTCTGCGGTCTGACGTACAACTTCCTGCCCTTCATGATCCTGCCGCTCTACACCTCGCTGGAGCGCATCGACGGCCGGCTGCACGAGGCCGCGGGCGATCTGTACGCCCGGCCCCTGACGACCTTCCGCAAGGTCACGTTCCCGCTGTCGATGCCGGGAGTCGTCTCCGGCACGCTGCTCACCTTCATCCCGGCGACCGGCGACTACGTCAACGCCGACCTCCTCGGCTCCACGGACACCCGCATGGTCGGGAACGTCATCCAGACGCAGTTCCTGAGAGTGCTGGACTATCCGACGGCCGCCGCACTCTCCTTCATTCTCATGGCCGCGATTCTGCTCATGGTCACCCTCTACATCCGCAGGTCCGGGACGGAGGATCTGGTCTAAATGCCCTTCGTCAACTGGCTCAAGAGAAATCTCGTCGTCATCGCGGGACTGCTGACACTCGGCTATCTCCTGCTGCCGAACATCATCGTGACGGTGTTCTCCTTCAACAAACCGAAGGGGCGCTTCAACTACGAATGGCAGCGGTTCTCCCTGGACGCCTGGAAGGACCCGTGCGGGGTCTCCGACCTGTGCGGCTCACTGTCGCTCAGCCTCCAGATCGCCGTCTGGGCGACGCTCGGTGCCACCCTCCTCGGCACCCTGATCGCCTTCGCGCTGGTCCGCTACCGGTTCCGGGCCCGCTCCGCCGTGAACTCGCTGATCTTCCTGCCGATGGCGATGCCCGAGGTCGTCATGGCCGCCTCGCTGCTCACCCTGTTCCTCAACATGGGCGCCCAGCTGGGCTTCTGGACGATCCTCATCGCGCACATCATGTTCTGCCTGAGTTTCGTGGTCACGGCCGTCAAGGCGCGCGTGATGTCGATGGACCCGAAGCTGGAGGAGGCGGCACGGGACCTGTACGCGGGCCCGATCCAGACCTTTGTGCGGGTCACCCTGCCGATAGCCGCCCCGGGAATCGCGGCGGGCGCCCTGCTCGCCTTCGCCCTCTCCTTCGACGACTTCATCATCACCAATTTCAACGCCGGCTCGACCGTCACCTTCCCCATGTTCGTCTGGGGATCGGCGCAGCGCGGAACGCCCGTTCAGATCAATGTCATCGGCACGGCCATGTTCGTCGTCGCCGTACTGTTCGTTCTGGCTTCCATGGTCGCCGGTAACCGCCGCAACAGGCAAAAGGCATAAAGGTATAACCGTAGGGAGTTGAAATCATGGCCCCGAGCGCCATGAATCAGTGGACTCATTCGCTTTCCGACGTCCAGCCGGTCCCGTACTGGCTGGACGACCCCGGCCGGCCCCGTCCGGAACCCGCTCTCACCACCTCCGAGACCTGCGACCTGCTGGTCGTCGGCGGCGGCTACAGCGGACTGTGGACGGCGCTGATCGCCAAGGAACGCGACCCGGCACGTGACGTGGTGCTGGTGGAGGGCCGCGAGGTGGGCTGGGCCGCCTCCGGCCGCAACGGCGGCTTCTGCGCCGCCTCCCTCACCCACGGCCTGCCCAACGGCCTCGCCCGCTGGCCCGACGAGATCCACAGGCTCCAGGAGCTCGGCATCCGCAACCTCGACGCGATCGAGGAGGCCGTCTCCCGGCACTCCATCGACTGCGACTTCGAACGCACCGGCGAGATCGACGTCGCCACCGAGCCGTACCAGGCGGCCGAACTGCGCGACTGGCACGAGGAGACGTCCCGCCGGGGCCTCGCCGAGGGCGTCGAGTTCCTGGAGGCGGAGGCCGTACGGGAGCAGGTGGACTCACCCACCTTCCAGGCGGGCCTGTGGGACCGCAGGGGCGTGGCCATGCTGCACCCGGCGAAGCTCGCCTGGGGCCTCAAGCAGGCGTGCCTCCGGCTCGGCGTCCGCGTCCACGAGCACACCCCGGCGCTGACCCTGAAGCCCTACGGCCCCGGCATGGCCGTACGCACCCCCTACGGCCGGATCCGCGCCCGTCAGGTCGCCCTCGGCACGAACATCTTCCCCAACCTGGTCAGACGCGTCCGCTCGTACACCGTCCCGGTCTACGACTACGCCCTGATGACCGAGCCCCTCACCGAGGGCCAGCTGGCGTCGATCGGCTGGAAGAACCGCCAGGGACTCGGCGACAGCGCCAACCAGTTCCACTACTTCCGCCTCTCCGCCGACAACCGGATCCTGTGGGGCGGCTACGACGCGATCTACCCCTACGGCGGCCGCGTCCGCGCCGAGTACGACGACCGCCCGGAGACCTACGCCAAGCTCGCCGGGCACTTCTTCACCTGCTTCCCGCAGCTGGAGGGCGTCCGCTTCAGCCACGCCTGGGGCGGCGCGATCGACACCTGCTCCCGCTTCTCGGCGTTCTTCGGCACCGCCCACCAGAAGAAGGTCGCCTACGCGGCGGGCTACACGGGGCTGGGCGTCGGCTCCACCCGCTTCGGCGCCGAGGTGATGCTGGACCTGCTGTCCGGTGAGCCGACGGAACGCACGGAACTGGAAATGGTCCGCAAGAAGCCCCTGCCGTTCCCCCCGGAGCCCTTCGCCTGGACGGGCATCGCCCTGACCAAGTGGTCCCTGGCCCGCGCGGACGCCCACGCCGGCCGCCGCAACCTGTGGCTGCGCACGATGGACCGGCTGGGGCTGGGCTTCGACAGCTGACCGAGCGGGTGTGAGCCGGTTCACTCCAACGAGGAGCCGAAACCCGCGTAATGACCGTACGGAGACCCCCTTCTCCCTTGTGACGCCCTCGGGACGCGCCGCGTTCGCGAGATCACGAGCTTCACGAGAGAACAGGGGGTCTTCCTCATGACCGGTGCGAAGACGGCGGTCGAGTGGCTCGCATCCGCCGCACCCGACCCCGAGGCCTGCCGCTGGGAGTGGGAGCGCAACCCGCTCGGGGTCGCGCTGCTGCCGGCCGGCGGCGTCTGGGACGTGCTGATCCTGCCCGCCGACCTCGGCTACGCCACGCTCGACGTGCTCACTCGCGTGCTCGACCGGCCGGGGCCCGTGCTCGTCGACTTCGGCGACGAGCGCATCGGGTTCTTCGTGCCGCCGGGCACCGCGGCACGCTGGCTCGGCACGGGCATCAGGACGGCGGGCGCCGGCACCTGGATCGTCGTGCCGTACCCGGGCCGTTCCTCACCCGGCGGCGTCCGCTGGCTGATTCCACCGGACGGCTCGGGCATGCTGACGGACCCGACGCTGCTGGAACTGGCGATGCACGAGGCGGCGGCGCGGCTGGCCACGGAGAGGGACGACTAGGGCGGGTGGCCGGGACTCACCGAGGCCGCTCGGCCGTCCCCCGCCTCAGGAACAGCCACAGCGAAGCGAGCAGCACCGCGCACAGACACCAGCTGGCCGCCACGTCCAGTGGCCAGTGGTAGCCACGGCGGACCAGGCCGTAGCTCGCGCCGAGTACGAGGGCGACGCAGACGGTGACCAGGGCGCCGCGGGCGAGGGGCGTGCGGAGCCGGGGGAGCAGGAGCAGGGTGGCGCAGCCGTAGGCGATGGCGGCCGTGGCCGTGTGACCGGAGGGGTAGTAGCCGGTGCCCGGCGGGACGGCCGGGGTGCCCGGGCGGTCCGTGAGGTCCTTGAGCGGGATGATCAGCGCCGGGACCAGCGCCATCAGGAGGGCCGCGGCGGCGACCGGCAGCCACCAGCGTCGCGTACGGCGGGTCCGTACGGCGACGTACCCGAGGGCGACGGTGAGGACCGGGACGGCGACCTGGACGTTGCCGAGGTCGGCGAGGAGCTCGGAGTAGCGGTCCGGGTGGACGAGTTCGCGGCTGGCGCGCTCGTCGAGGCGGATGAGCGGGCCGTCGGCGACGACCTGCCAGGTGATCAGGACGAAGAGCAGGGCCGGGAGGCTGAGCAGGAGGGCCACGAAGCGCGAGTATGTCGCGGTGGGCTCGTCGCGAACCTGGTTCCCGGAGATCGGCATGGGACACAGCTTGGCACGGGCACGGATACCCCCTGTCCAACCGCTGTCCCCTGTCCGCCCGCGCGACCCCAGTGGAGGAGCACGTGAACCAGCCGGAGAGCGACGAAGGCCTCTTCGACCACTGCCCGTGGCTCTACCCCGAGCAGGCGTCTCAGGCGCAGCGCGCGGCACAGGAACAGCGCCGGAAACGGCTCCTCGCGGGGGCCGGGGCGGTGCGGCTGGGTGAGGGCTGTTTCGTCGCGGAGACGGCCGCCGTGTACCCGGACCACCTGGACCTGGGCGACCGCTCCTACATCGCGGCCCACGCGTATGTCACCGGCGACATACGCACCGGCGCCGACTGCACGGTCAACCCCTTCACCGTGGTGCGCGGCACCGTCACCCTCGGGGACGGGGTCCGCGTCGGTGCCCACAGCTCGCTGCTCGGCTTCAACCACGGGACCGAGCCCGGCCTGCCGGTCCACCGGCAGCCGGTCACCAGCCGCGGGATCACGATCGGCGACGACGTGTGGATCGGCTCGCACGTGGTCGTCCTGGACGGCGTCACCATCGGCGACCACTGCGTCATCGGCGCGGGCGCGGTCGTCACCAAGGACCTGCCCGCCTGGACGATGGCGGCCGGCAACCCGGCCCGCCGCATCCGCGATCGCCGCGATCCGCGCGAATCGGGGCCCGGCAGCGGGGCGGGGGCGAGTACGGCACCGGCCGGTACCGCGCCCCGCCCCGCCGACACCCCCGCCCTCGTCGAGGCGCTCTCGGCGTTCGCCGGGGCCGCCCGTGCACAGGCCGTCGATGTGCTGGACCGCTGCCGGCAACCGGCCACCGGCCGGTACGTCGACCGGCCCGGCACCGAGCCCACCGTGCGGGCGCACTGCGACGCCGTCGAGATCGCCGACCTCCTCCTCGGGGAGGCGCCGCCCCGGCTGTCCGCCGCCGAGCACGTGGCACTGCTGCGCGACCTCCAGGACCCGGCCACCGGCCTCATACCCGAGTACGGCGCACCACCGCCGGTTCCCGGCCCGGCCGGAGTGCCGGACGACGGGGCTGCGGCCTATCACGTGCTGTGCGTGGGGTACGCGCTCGACCTGCTCGGCAGTTCCTTCGCCCACCCCGTCCACGCGGTCCGCCGCACCACCGCCGACCGGCTGGTCACCCACCTGGCCCAACTGCCCTGGGACGACCGTGCCTGGCACGCCGGTGCGTGGGTCGACTCCTGGGCCACCGCCGCGTACTGGAATCTGCGCCTCGGTGCGGAAGCGGCCGCGCCCGGGGCGCTGGAGGCGCTGTTCGGCCGGCTGCACACCCGGGTCGACCGCCGTACCGGCATGTGGGGTTCGCCCACGCCGCGGGACGGACACCTCCAGATGGTCAACGGCTACTACCGGCTCACCCGCGGCTCCTTCGCCCAGTTCGGCCTGCCCGTGCCGTACGCCGAGCGCGTGATCGACACGGTCCTCGACCACGCCCGCGACCCCCGCCACTTCGCCCCCGGCCGCGAGAACGCCTGCAACGTCCTGGACGTGATCCACCCCCTGTGGCTCTGCGCCCGGCAGACCACCCACCGCTGTGAGGAGGCCCGCTCCTGGGCGGCGACCCAGCTCACCGCCGCCCTGCGCCGCTGGCATCCCGGCCGGGGCTTCGCCTTCGGCCCGGCCCCCGACGGCACCGGCCCGGGCCGCGACCCCGGCCTCCAGGGCACGGAGATGTGGCTCGCGATCATCTGGCTGCTCGCGGATGTCGCCGGGGTCGCCGACGCCCTGGGCTACCGGCCGCGTGGCATCCACCGCCCGGAGCCCGCTCTGCCCGGCTGATTGTCAGTGCCGGGTGCCAGACTCCCGGCATGACCGAACCCGACCCGAAAGCCGACCTGCTCCGCTACCTCCAGGACGCCCGCGAAGCCCTGCTCTGGAAGCTCGAAGGGCTCTCCGAGTACGACGTCCGCCGCCCGCTCACGCCGACGGGAACCAACCTGCTGGGCCTGGTCAAGCACGTCGCCGGAGTGGAGCTGGGCTATTTCGGCGACACCTTCGGGCGGCCGTACTTCGTCGAGGAACCGCCCCCGCCCTGGTGGTACACGCAGGACGCCGAACCCAACGCGGACATGTGGGCCGCCGCGGACGAGTCACGTGAGCAGATCACCGGGCTCTATCGCACCGCCTGGGAGCACTCGAACCGCACGATCGAGACGCTGGCACTGGAGGCGACCGGACACGTCCCGTGGTGGCCCGAGGAGCGCCGGGAGGTGACGCTGCACCACATCCTGGTCCGGGTGATCGCCGACACACAGCGGCACGCCGGGCACGCCGACATCGTGCGCGAACTCATCGACGGCAGCGTCGGGCTGATGAAGAGCACCGACAACATGACCGAAGGCGATCAGGACTGGTGGGAGAACCACCGACGCCGGCTGGAGCGGGTCGCACGGGAGGCCGATGACAGCTGATCCGGCTCGCGAGACGCGGCGAAAAGGAGAGAGAAGAAGAGGGAGGTCGGCCGCCCCGGAACAGGGGGGGAGTTCCGAGGCGGCCGTCCGGACCGGAACGTCGCGCGCCCCGGGGGGTTTGGGGCGGGCGACTGTCCGATCGGTGAGGAGATCCAGAGCCTCAGGCTCCGGTTATGTGCGCGAGGGCACGACCAGGTCGAAGCTGGGGAGGCCCCGGCCTGATGTCACCCACAGTCCCCTGTGGGCGGGGGTGTATCTCTCATCTGGGTAGAACCTACGACAGGGGCTGGGCGGAGGACAGGCCACAGGGCCGCCTGTCATCCACCTCGCACACCTTCTTCACACGCTCTGCCGCTCGCAGCCCCCGAGAGCGGAACCATGACGGCTCACCTGCCCCGACGGCGGCTCAGATGCGTAACTGCCGTGTCAGCTACGGGCGAAGGCCTGCTCGATGATGTCGAGGCCCTCGTTCAGCAGGTCCTCGCCGATCACCAGCGGGGGCAGGAAGCGGAGCACGTTGCCGTAGGTGCCACAGGTCAGGACCAGCAGGCCCTCCGCGTGGCAGGCCTTGGCGAGCGCGGCGGTCGCCTCCGGGTTCGGCTCCTTGGTGGCGCGGTCCTTGACCAGCTCGATGGCGATCATGGCGCCGCGCCCGCGGATGTCGCCGATGATGTCGAACTTCTCGGCCATCGAGGTCAGGCGGGCCTTCATGACCGCCTCGATGTGCTTCGCCCGGGTGTTGAGGTCGAGCTCCTTCATCGTCTCGATGGAGCCGAGCGCACCGGCGCACGCGACCGGGTTGCCGCCGTAGGTGCCGCCCAGGCCGCCCGCGTGCGCGGCGTCCATGATCTCGGCGCGACCGGTCACGGCGGCCAGCGGGAGACCACCGGCGATGCCCTTGGCGGTCGTGATCAGGTCGGGGACGATGCCCTCGTCCTCGCACGCGAACCACTGACCCGTGCGGCAGAAGCCGGACTGGATCTCGTCGGCGACGAAGACGATGCCGTTGTCCGAGGCGAACTGGCGGATCGCCGGCAGGAAGCCCTTGGCCGGCTCGATGAAACCGCCCTCGCCGAGCACCGGCTCGATGATGACGGCGGCCACGTTCTCGGCGCCGACCTGCTTGCTGATCTGGTCGATGGCCTGCGCGGCGGCCTCCGGGCCCGCGTTCTCCGCGCCGGTGGGCCAGCGGTAGCCGTACGCCACCGGCACCCGGTAGACCTCGGGCGCGAACGGCCCGAAGCCGTGCTTGTACGGCATGTTCTTCGAGGTCAGCGCCATCGTCAGGTTGGTCCGGCCGTGGTACCCGTGGTCGAACACCACCACGGCCTGCCGCTTGGTGTGCGCACGCGCGATCTTGACGGCGTTCTCGACGGCCTCGGCGCCGGAGTTGAACAGAGCGCTCTTCTTGGCGTGGTCACCCGGGGTCAGCTCGGCGAGCGCCTCGGCGACCTCGACGTACCCCTCGTACGGCGTGACCATGAAACAGGTGTGGGTGAAGTCGGCCAGCTGGGCGGAGGCCCGGCGGACGACGGCCTCGGCGGAGGCGCCGACGGACGTCACGGCGATGCCCGAGCCGAAGTCGATGAGCCGGTTGCCGTCGACGTCCTCGATGATCCCGCCGCCCGCGCGCGCCGTGAACACGGGCAGTACGGAGCCCACGCCCTGCGCGACCGCGGCGGTGCGGCGGGCCTGCAGCTCCTGCGACTTCGGTCCGGGGATGGCGGTGACGACGCGGCGCTCCTGCGGAAGTGAGGTCATGCGGGGCTCCTGGGTGGTGCGAAGGGGTTTCTGCGGACGCTTGGCTTCTTTTCTCGCAGGCTAGGGCCGGGAAAGGGGGGTGGGCATGCTCCATGTGGGCGTTGTCGGCGGGGCGGCTTGTCCGGGGTGGACATGGCGCTCTGGTGGGCTGCTGCCCACGACCCGGCCGTGTAAGCGGTGAACTCCCCAGGGGAGGGCGTTAGATTGGCTCGCTGATGGTGGACGGAGCGGCTGGTCAGGGGGAAAGGGCGATGGACAGCGACGGGACGCAGGAGGCGCGGGGTACACATGCGAGCCCCGTACCGCGTCCGGCGGGGGCGCCGGAGGTGCCCTCGGCGCCACCGAACGGCCCCGGCGAGCCACCGGGCGGCCGGAGCGCGCCCCCGGACGGGCCGGCCGTGCCGCCCCGGCCCACGCGGGCGCCCGGGGCGCCGCCGGTGCCCGACGGCTCGTCCTTCGTGACGTGGCTGCGCACGCCCCGGCCCGACGCGGCGCCCGGCGTCTGGCGGTTCGGGCACCGACCGCGGCCCGCGGAGGAGCCCGAGGAGATCCCCACCCGGCAGTTGCTGAGCGGGGCGCTGATCGCCTTCCTCGTGGGATGGCTGATCTGGTCGCTGCTGCAGAACGGGTACCTCGGCAACTGGTGGTGGGTGCCGTTCGACCTGATCATTCCCGATGCCTGGCGCGGCGGCGACAGCGATCTCGGCGAGACCGGCACGTTCATCGTGTACCAGGGATACGAGCTGCTCGTCGCCCTGGCGATCATGGTCGGGGTGGCCCGGCTGGGCCGCTGGGGCGAGGTGTGGCGCCGCTTCGTCGTGCCGCGCTTCCGCCGGCCGGAGCCCCAGACGGCGCATCGGGACCCCCAGGACGACCCGGCCCAGTGGAACGAGCTCCGCGCCGCCGGAGCCGTCGACGCGGCCGAGCGGCTCGCCGCCGAGGCCCGCTCCGGGCTCATGAAGGACGTCGACCACGCCCGGATCCTCCGTGCCTGGCAGGGCGTGCGCACCGGACGTCACAGCCTCGCCACCTTCACCTCCACCGTCCTGCGGGACGGCGCCACCGCCTGCCTCCACCCCTCCGGAGAGCGCGACCTGCCGGCGCGCCTCGCCCGGCACGACCTCGTCACCGGCCAGGTGCGGCTGGGAACCACCGTCGACGACAGCCGTAACCCGTACGCCTACCGGGGCGCGGGGCTCGGTCTGGGGCCCGATCTGCTCGGCACCTCGCTCGTGGCCGTCGGCCCCGCCGGGTCCGGCAAGACCGGAACCGTCGTCCGGCCGCTCGCCGAGTCGCTGTGTCTGCACGCGCTGGCCGGACGGGCCGCCGTGGTCGTGGTCGGAGGGGCGGGCGCGGGGCTCGGGCCGGCCGACGCGTACGACGTCGTCGTGCGGATCGGGAACCAGGACTCCGAGTACGACCTCGACCTGTACGGCGGGACCGCCGACCCGGACGAGGCCGCCGCCGTGCTCGCCGAGGCGCTCGTCGGGGACCTCGCCGATCCGCACCCGGGCAGTGACACCCGGCGCTCCACGACCGTCCTCGCCCAGCTCCTCGGACCGTTCCGGGCCGTACACGGGCGTTTCCCCTCCGTACCGGAGCTGCGGCAGCTCCTGGACGGGGCGCCCGGGCCGTTCGCCGCGCTGCGGCAGGGGCTGCAGGACGCCGGGCAGGAGTCGCTGCTGCGGGAGCTGGACGCCCGGGAGCGGCAGATGGGGCAGCCGGGAGACGTCGGCGGGGTGCTCGCGGACCGGGTCGCGCTGCTGGACCGTCCCGCCTTCGCCTCGTTCTTCGACACGTCCGGGGCCACCCGGCCCTTCACCCTCAAGGCCCTCGACCACCCCGTGCGGGTGCGGATCGATCTGCCCGAGCGCGGGCACGCCGACGCGTCCCGGATGCTGGCGCGGCTGGTGCTCGCACAGTTCTCGGCGAGCGTCGCGGTGCGCGAGGACCGGTCGCTGTTCGCCTGTCTGGTGCTGGACGACGCGACCGGCGTGGTGACGCCGGAGGGCGTGCGCGGCATCCAGCGGCTGCGGTCCGGCAACGCCGGAGTCGTGCTCACCCTGCGGACGCTGGACGACGTGGCCCGTCCGCTGCGCGGACCACTGCTCGGGGCCACCGGCTGCCGGATGGCGCTGTCGGGGGTCACGCCCTGGGACGGGCAGGACTTCGCCGAGGTGTGGGGCAAGGAGTGGACCGAGGCCCGGGACGTGACCGACCGGCAGATCATCGCCGAGACCCCGGCGGGCAAGGCCGTGCACATGCTGCGCCGGGTGATCACCGGCAAGGCGCCGACCGCGCGGGCGGTGACCGTGCGGCAGGTCGAGCGGGAGCGCTGGTCCGCGTCCGAGCTGGCGCACGGCGTACCGGCGGGGCACGCGGTGCTGTCGCTGACCGATGTGAAGGGCGAGCACGCGCCGCCGCTGCTGGTGGATCTTCGGGGCTGACCTCTACGGGCTGGTGCGGTACGCGGGGACCGTACGGTGAGGCAGAATCGTCACAGGTCGTTCATACGCGACGGCCAAAAGAGCACAAAGATCACACAGCCCTGACGCAGACCTGAAGGCCTCATGCCCCCGACGCTCGCCTCGCTCGTCCATCACTCCGCGCTGAAACTGACCGTGCGGGCGGGCGAAGACCGCCTCGACGTGCCGGTGCGCTGGGCACATGTCAGCGAGCTGGCCGACCCCGTGCCCTACATGGAGGGCGGGGAACTGCTGCTGATGACCGCGCTCAAGCTGGACGCCGAGGACCCGGAGGCCATGCGCCGTTATGTGCGGCGGCTGGCCGGGGCCGGAGTGGTCGGGCTCGGCTTCGCCATAGGGGTCAACTACGAGGAGACGCCCAAGGCGCTCGTCGACGCGGCCGGGGAAGAGGGCCTGCCGCTGCTGGAGGTGCCGCGCCGCACCCCCTTCCTCGCCATCAGCAAGGCCGTGTCCGCCGCGATCGCCGCCGACCAGTACCGGGCCGTCACGGCCGGGTTCGCCGCCCAGCGCGAGCTGACCCGGCAGGCCCAGACCGGCGGGCCGGAGGGGCTGCTGTCCGCGCTGGCCTCGCAGGTCGACGGGTGGGCGGCGCTGTACGACGCCTCGGGCGCCGTCGTCGCCACGGCACCGGAGTGGGCCGGACGGCGGGCCGCCCGGCTCACCGGAGACGTCGAGCGGCTGCGGGAGCGGCCGGCGCCCGCCTCCTCGGTGGTCGGCGGGCCGGAGAACGAGGACCGGGTCGAGCTCCACACCATCGGCACGGGCCGCCGCCCTCGCGCGGCCCTGGCGGTCGGCACGGCCGCCGCCCTCGGCACCGCCGAGCGCTACGCCGTCCACTCGGCCATAGCGCTGCTGACCCTGACCACGGAACGCTCCCGGTCCCTCCAGGCAGCCGAACAGCGGGTCGGCGCGGCGGTGCTGCGCATGCTGCTGGCCGGGGAGCCGGACCATGCGCGAACGGTCGCCGGGAGCCTGTACGGCGGGCTGCTGGACGCGCCGTTCCGGATGCTGGTCGCGGAGCGGGTGCCGGTGTCGGCGTCGGCCGCGCTGGCCCGTGCCGAGGCTCGGGCGGGCGCCCCGGCCGTGGAGCGGCCGTCCGCCGCCGCGCTCGCCGCCGCCGACACCGGCGGCGACCCCCTCGCGGCCCTGGCCGACGTCATGGAGTCCGCCGCGGCCCGGGCCGGCGAGGCCGTCCTGGTGGTGCCCGAGGGGGAGCGGCTGGTGGTGCTGGCCGCGGACCGCGGCGCAGCCGCCGCGGCCTGCGGGGAGTACGCGGCCGCCTTGGAGACGGCCCGGGCCGGCACACGCGAGAAGGCGCCGGGCGGCGAGGAGGCCGAGCTGGTCGTGGGCCTGTCGGCACCGGCCGGGCCCATCGCCGCCTCCTCCGCGTACAAGCAGGCCGAGCAGGCCCTGTCGGTGGCGCGGCGGCGGGGACGCGTCCTGGTGGAGCACGAGCAGATGGCGGCCGGATCCGTGCTGCCGCTGCTGGCGGACGACGCGGTGCGGGCCTTCGCCGACGGGATGCTGCGGCCGCTGTACGAGCACGACGCCACGGGCCGCGGCGACCTCGTCGCCTCCCTGCGCGCCTGGCTCTCCCGGCACGGCCAGTGGGACGCGGCGGCGGCCGACCTCGGCGTCCACCGGCACACCCTGCGCTACCGCATGCGCCGCGTCGAGGAGATCCTCGGCCGCTCCCTGGACGACCCGGACGCGCGGATGGAGCTCTGGCTGGCCCTCAAGGCGACGACCACGGAACCGGCCCCGTCCGCCAAACCGTAGTGTTCGCGTCCGGTACTGCTACACCCCGGACAAACGCCTCTCGGCCATTCCGCCCCTACCGTGGGAACCCGCAGCACTGGACCACCCCCGACGCCGAAGGGCCGGAACCCCGCTATGCCGAAGAACAATGTGGCAGCCACCCACGCCTTCTGGCTCGCCGGCCGCCAGGCCACCGGCGAGGACACCTTCGACGTCAGCTCCCCGTGGGACGGGCGGCTCGTCGGCCGGGTGAGCGTGCCGACGGACGCGCAGGTCGAAGAGGCCGTGGCCGCCGCGTACGCCGTGCGGGACGAGTTCGCCGCCACCCCGGCCCATGTGCGGGCCGCCGCCCTCGACCACGTCAGCAAGCGCCTCGTCGAGCGCACCGAGGAGATCGCGCAGCTGATCTCCGCCGAGAACGGCAAGCCGCTGAAGTGGGCGCGCGGCGAGGTCGGACGGGCCGTGTCCGTCTTCCGGTTCGCCGCCGAGGAGGCCCGGCGCTTCAACGGCGGCGAGGCCCAGCGCCTCGACACCGACCTGGGCGGCCAGGGCCGGCTCGCCCTCACCCGCCGCTTCCCGAAGGGCGTCGTGCTCGGCATCGCGCCCTTCAACTTCCCGCTCAACCTCTGCGCCCACAAGATCGCCCCGGCCATCGCCGCCGGCGCGCCGATCATCCTGAAGCCGGCCCCGGCCACCCCGCTGTCCGGCCTGATCATCGGCGAGCTGCTGGCCGAGACCGAGCTGCCGGCCGGCTCCTGGAGCGTCCTGCCCGTCGCCAACGACAAGATGCCGGCCCTGGTGCAGGACGAGCGCCTGCCCGTCATCTCCTTCACCGGCTCCGAGAAGGTCGGCTACGCGATCATGGACTCGGTGCCGCGCAAGCACTGCACCCTGGAGCTGGGCGGCAACGGCGCGGCCGTCGTCCTCGCCGACTGGGCGAGCGACGAGGACCTGGACCGGGCGGCGCAGCGCATCGCCACCTTCTCCAACTACCAGGGCGGCCAGTCCTGCATCTCCGTCCAGCGGGTCATCGCCGACGCCTCGGTCTACGACCGGCTGCTGCCGCGCGTCGTCGCCGCCGTCGAGGCCCAGGTCACCGGTGACCCGGGCGACGACGCGACCGACGTCGGCCCGCTGGTCAGCGAGGACGCCGCCCAGCGCGTCGAGACGTGGGTCCAGGAAGCCGTGGACGCCGGTGCCGCGCTGCTCACCGGCGGCAAGCGGGACGGGGCCTCCTACGCGCCGACCGTCCTGGCCGACGTACCGGCCGATGTCACGATCTCCTGCGAGGAGGTCTTCGGGCCGGTCCTCACCGTGCAGAAGGTGAACGGCGAGGCCGAGGCCTTCGCCGCCGTCAACGACTCCAAGTACGGCCTCCAGGCGGGCGTCTTCACACACGACCTCCAGACGGCCTTCCGTGCCCACCGGGCCCTGGAGGTCGGCGGTGTCGTCGTCGGCGACGTGCCGTCCTACCGCGCCGACCAGATGCCGTACGGCGGCGTCAAGCAGTCCGGCGTGGGCCGCGAGGGCGTGCGGTTCGCCATGGAGGACTACACCTACGAGCGCGTGCTGGTCCTGACCGGAATCGACCTCTAGCTCATGGGAACCATTTTCATATAGGCTTGGCGAAGAGGCCCGGCACCGATGCCTTCCGGTGCCGGGCCCCTTCTGTGTGCCGGCCTGCTCCGGACCCTCAACCGGAGAAGCCGACGTGCGCGAGCCGCAACGGGCCGCGCAGCCTGAGACGGACGTCGTGCACGCCCGCGGCGGCGACGGACGCGCCGAGCGAGACGTAGTCGTAGGGGCCCGATGTCGGTCCGGCGGTCGACAGCGCCGCGAGGGCCGGGCCGCCGCCGAGGGACACCTCGACCGTGCCCTCGCCTGCCACCTCCACCGTCACCTCGGTGATGCCGCGGCCGAAGTCGCAGTCGCGGTAGAGCAGTTCACCCGTGGCCCCGTCCACCGGCGTCACCGCGTCACCCGACACCTTCGTACGGTCGACGATCTCGATGCCGCTCTGCTCGTCGAAACCGGCCGCGGCCAGACCGCCCGCCAGGACCGTGCGCGGCAGGGTGGGCTCGCCGTCCAGCGTGACGGTCGTCCGCAGCCGGACGTCCTCGCTGGAGGCCCCGGCCAGCAGCTCGTACGCGCCCGGCTCCACGCGCCACCGGTCCTGGGCGACGTCCCAGAACGCGAAGGCGGTCAGCGGAACCTCGAAGCTCAGCTCCGCCGTGGCGCCGGGGGCGAGAGCGACGCGACGGTGGTCCAGCAGCTCGCGGCGCGGACGCGGCACGGACGGGTCGACGGCGCGCGTGTAGAGCTGGGCGACCTCGTCGGCCGTGACGTCACCGGTGTTCGTGACCCTGAACGAGACGTGCAGCGCGCCCTCCTCGACCCGCGTCGTCAGGCCGTCGTAGGCGAACGACGTGTACGACAGGCCGTGTCCGAACGGGAACAGGGGCGTGCCCTCGAAGTACAGATACGTCTGGCGGGCGCCGATCACGTCGTAGTCGAGGAGGCCGGGCAGATCGGCGTCGTCGGCGTACCAGGTCTGCGGCAAGCGGCCTGCGGGGGAGACGTCGCCGGCCAGGACGCGGGCCAGGGCGGTGCCGGCCGCCTGGCCGCCGTGTGCCGTCCACAGCACGGCCGGGAGGGAGGCGGGGTCGACGGCGTACGGGTAGGCGGAGACCAGCGCCAGCACGGTCGCCGGGTTCGCCGCGCGGGCGGCCCGCAGCAGCCGTTCCTGGTGCTCCGGCAGACGCAGGGTCGTACGGTCCTCCGTCTCGCGGCCGTTGATGTGCGGGTCGTTGCCCGCGACCACCACGACCACGTCGGCCTCCGCGGCGGCCCGCGCCACCGCGTCCTCGCCGCGCTCGGCGAAGACCAGCTCGAACACCTCGGGATCTTCCGCGGCAACCTTCACGCCGTCGGCGGAGACACACACGTGGCGACCCGACCCCAGGTGCTTCAGGAGGTGCCCCTTCTCATGCGGTTCCAGGCGGAACGTCTCCTGGACGACCCAGCCGCCCGGCTGGTCGGCGGAGGCGCGGACATGACCGTCCTCGGCGACCGAGAGGTAGCGGCCGTCGGGCGCGCGCAGCGTCAGCACGCCCTCGCCCCAGTCGGCCAGCGCCAGTTCGGTGCCGGTCGCGTCGGTGGTCAGCGCGGGCAGGTCGGTGCGGCCCGCGAGCAGCGCCGGGTCGAGCGCTCCCTCGGCGCCGCGCACCTCGTCGGCGGCGTCCGCCACCGCCGGCACGTGCAGGAACGCGCCCGCGGAGGTCTTCAGCCGGACCCGGTCCACACCCTCCGCGAACTCCACCCGCTCCGCGCCGAACCTCTCGTACAGGCCCTCCAGCGGGGTGGAGCGGTGAATGAGCGTGCCGCTGTACCAGTCGAGCTTGCACTCGTCGGCGAGCAGACCGACCACGACGATACGACTGTCCGGGGCGAGCGGGAGCACCCCGTCGTTCTTCAGCAGCACGACGGCCTGCTCGGCCGCCTCCTGGGCGAGGGCGCGATGCCCCGGGGAGTCGAACTCGCTGGTCGCGTCGTGCGGGTCGTACTCCGGGTCGAACTCGCCGAGGCGGAAGCGGACCGAGAGCTGGCGGCGGACGGCCGTGTCGAGGTCGGCCTCGGTCAGCAGACCGCGCTCCAGGGCGCCGCGCAGCCGCCCGGTCATCTGCGAGGAGTCCGTGCCGTGGTCGGTGAAGCTGTCGACGCCCGCCACGAGGGAGGCGGCGGTGGCCTCCTCGTGGGTGTCGAAGTAGTGCTCGGAGTCGACCAGGTTGCTCGGCGCGCCCGCGTCCGAGCAGACCAGCAGCTCCTCGTCGGTCCAGGCCCGCAGGTGCTCGGCCAGGTACGGGGAGACGTGGTTGGGGCGGCCGTTGACCAGGTTGTACGCGGGCATCACCCCGGCCACCGCACCCGCCTCGACGGTCTCGCGGAAGGCCCGCAGGTCGTACTCGCGCAGCACGCGCGGGCGCACCGAACTCGATGTCGTCGACCGGTCCGTCTCGTTGTTGTGGGCGAGCCAGTGCTTCAGCACGGGCGCGGTGCGCCAGTAGGTGGGGTGGTCGCCCCGCAGACCGTGCGTGTAGGCGGTGGCGATCGCCGAGGTGAGCTTCGGGTCCTCCGAGTAGCCCTCCTCGTTGCGGCCCCACAGGGGGTGGCGCAGCAGGTTGACCGTCGGGGCCCAGACGTTGAGCCCGACCCGGTCGTCCTTGGCGCGCATCGCGCGGACCTCCTTGGACACCGCGTCGCCGACCCGCCGCACCAGCTCCGGGTTCCAGGTGGCGCCGAGGCCGACCGCCTGCGGGAACACCGTCGCCGGGCCCATCCACGCCACACCGTGCAGGGCCTCCTGGCCGGTGCGGAAGGCGGCGATGCCGAGCCGCTCGACGGCGGGCGCGAACTGGTGCGGGAAGGCGGTCTTCTCCTCCCGTGTGAGCCGCGACAGGAGGTCGTCGATCCGCTTCGCGAACGGCAGGCGCGGATCGCGGAACGGCGGCGTGGGCGGCGTGTGTGCGGTCACGTGGGGATCCCCTTGCGATGGATCGGCGGGGCACTTTCGAAGCGCTTCGATGCTGGGTCGGCGACGGGTCGGGTGTCAAGGGATCAGCTCTGTCCCTTCAAGCAGTGCATGCGGAAAGTCTCCTTTCATACCGGGGAGGAAGTTTGGGAACGACCCTTGTGCACCCTGGTGTGTTCACTTAACCTCACACAACATCGAAGCGCTTCGACTACAGAAGCCCCGGGCAGGTCGACAGCTCGCTTCGGCTCAGCCAGTTCCACTCGAGACACCGCAGCCGACGGCTCTCCGCCGGGTGTCCTGGTGTGCCATGAAGGGTTGACGCAATGACGCCGAACGCCGCCTCCTCCGGACCGAGCCGGAGATCCTTCCTCGCCTCCACGGCGGTCGCGACCGCGGCCGTGGCCGGCGGGATGCCGTTGCTCGCCGCCTGCGGCGGTTCGGACAGTGGCTCGCGGGACGGCACCACGTCGGGGAAGTCTGCGAAGAAGCTGCTGCCCGCGTACGTCGCCAGCAACGTGGTGAGCCCGGACATCCCGTCCAAGAACGGCTCGGCCATGGGCTTCACGAGCAAGCTCGCCCTGTCCGACCTCAAGACGGCGGTGCCGAAGAAGCTGGGCAAGGGCAGTGCCATCAAGATCATGTCGCCGTTCTGGGGCACGCCGCCGAAGGGCGACAACCCCTACTACAAGGCGATGAACGATCTGATCGGTGTCGACATCTCCTGGCAGAACCAGGACGGCAACACCTACGACGAGAAGCTGGGAGCGGTGCTCGCCTCCAGCGACCTGCCGGACGTCGTGGTCATCCCCAGCTGGAACATGGGCGGCAAGATACCCAGCGCCATCATCAGCAAGTTCGCCGACCTCGGCCCCTACCTGTCCGGGGACGCGGTCAAGAAGTACCCGAACCTCGCCGCCGTCCCGAGCGGCGCCTGGCAGTACTCCATCTTCGGCGGCCAGCTGCGCGGCCTGCCCCAGCCGGCCCCCTCCGTCGTCGGCATCGTGCCCCTCTACCGCAAGGACGTCTTCGACAAGGAGGGCTGGGACCTCCCCACGTCCGCGGACGAGTTCCTCGCCCTCGCCAAGGAGATCACCCGGCCCAAGGCCAAGGTGTGGGCCTGCGACGACATGAAGTGGACCGCCTTCAACGTCTTCGGTGTGCTCTCCGGCAGCGAGAAGCCGCTCGGCTGGAACCTGACGGACGGCAAGCTGGTCTACCGCGTCGAGACCGAGGAGTACCTCGAGGCCCTGGAGTGGACACGCAAGCTCTACTCGGCCGGCGTGGTCCACCCCGACGCCAAGGCGGCCAACCAGGGCACGGCGGGCGACCGCTTCTCCTCCGGCCAGGTCCTGATCTACAACCAGAACATCTCGGACTGGTGGGGCAAGATGGCCGAGCAGGCGGGCCAGAACACCGACTTCCGCATCTCCGGCATGGACATCTTCGGCGCCGACGGCGGCGACCCCACGCTCTGGGCCGGCTCGCCCGCCGGCATCTTCGCCTTCGTCAACAAGAAGGCGTCCAAGGCCGTCGTCGAGGACATCCTGGCCGCGGCGAACGTCACCGCCGCCCCGTACGGCACCAAGGAGTACATGCTCACCAACTACGGGGTGGAGGGCACGCACTACACCGTCAAGGACGGGGTGCCCACCAAGAACGACAAGGGCAACCAGGAGGTCATCAACGCCTATGTGATGCTCGCCAGCCCCGCCCCGACCATCGCGCACCCGGATCTCCCGGACATCGCGAAGGAGCAGGTCGAGTGGCAGCAGCGGATGGGCGCCTTCACCAAGAAGTCCACCTTCTGGGGCATGCAGATCACCGAGCCCGCCCGCTACACCAACCTCTCCAACGACTTCGAGCAGCTGGAGGACGACGTCGTCCGCGGCCGCAAGAAGATCAGCGATGTGCAGCAGGCCGTCGCCGAATGGAAGAAGCAGGGCGGCGACAAGCTGCGGGACTGGTACCAGAAGCTGCACGACACCAACGGTTCCGCGCAGTGACCGGGCGCTGAGGCAAGGAGTAGGCCGTGTCCCACAGCACGGTGCCTCGCAGCAGGGCCGAGGCGAAGACGAACGAGGCGGACCCCCGCGCGGCGGACGCCCCCGCCGGGGGCCGGCCGGGGAAGAAACCCTCCGGCAGACTGAGCCTCCGCCTGCGGTTCCGCCGGGACCGCACCCTGATCCTGATGACCCTGCCCGCCATCGCGCTGGTCCTGGTCTTCAACTACATACCGATCCTGGGCAATGTCGTCGCCTTCCAGGAGTACGACCCCTACGTCAGCGACAACGGTTTCGTCGCGATGCTGGAGAGCCCCTGGGTGGGTCTTGAGCAGTTCGAGCGGATCTTCGCGGACTCGGCGTTCTGGGACGCCGTGCAGAACACGCTCGTGCTGTTCGTCCTCCAGCTGGTGCTGTTCTTCCCGATCCCGATCGTGCTCGCGCTGCTCATCAACAGCGTGATCAGGCCCCGGGTGCGGGCGGTGTCGCAGGCGATCCTGTACCTGCCGCACTTCTTCTCCTGGGTGCTGGTCATCACCGTCTTCCAGCAGATCTTCGGCGGGGCCGGCATCATCGCGCAAACCCTGCGCGAGCACGGCTACGAGGGCTTCGACCTCATGACCGACCCGGGGATCTTCAAGTTCCTGGTGACGGCGGAGGGCGTCTGGAAGGACGCGGGCTGGGGCATCATCGTCTTCCTCGCCGCGCTCGCCTCCGTGAGCCCCGACCTCTACGAGGCGGCGGCCATGGACGGGGCCGGGCGCTGGCGCCGTATGTGGCACGTCACGCTGCCCGCGCTGCGGCCCGTGATCGCCCTGCTGCTGGTGCTGCGGGTCGGTGACGCGCTCACCGTCGGCTTCGAGCAGATCCTGCTGCAACGCGACGCGGTGGGACCGGGCGCGTCGGAGGTCCTCGACACCTATGTGTGGTGGAACGGCGTCCGCAACCAGGACTTCAGCTACGCGGCAGCCGCGGGCCTCGTCAAGGGCCTGGTGAGCGTGGCGCTCGTCCTGGCCGCGAACAAGGTGGCCCACTTCATGGGCGAGCAGGGGGTGTACAAGAAGTGACCGCCGTCATGGACAAGGCCGCCGTCGAGGAGGCGGCGCGTGAACCCCGCTGGTGGCAGGCTCCGCCGCGGCCCGTCTGGGACGACGCGCCCAACAAGGCCGGGATCGCGGGCAAGGGCATCGTCCTGGCCGGTGCCTGTCTCGCCGTCCTGTTCCCGCTGTGGATCGTCATCGTCACCAGCCTCTCCTCGAAGCAGACGATCACGGAGGCCGGCGGACTGGTGCTGATCCCGAAGGGCATCACCTTCATCGCCTACCAGGAGTTGCTGAGCGGCGGGCAGGTGACCCGGGCCGCGATCGTCAGCGTGTGCGTCACGCTGGTCGGCACGGTGTTCTCCATGACGGTGTCGGTGCTGGCCGCCTACGGCCTGTCCCGCAGTGGCTCGCTCGGGCACCGCTGGCTGCTGATGACGCTGCTCGCGACGATGTTCTTCGGAGCCGGGCTCATTCCGACGTATCTGCTGGTGCAGTCGCTCGGGCTGACCGACACCTATCTCGCGCTGATCCTGCCGAGTGCGGTGAGCGTGTTCAACATTCTGGTGCTGCGCGGGTTCTTCATGGGGATCTCGCCGGAACTCGTCGACAGCGCGCGGATCGACGGGGCGGGGGACTGGCGGATTCTCTGGCAGATCGTGATGCCGCTGTCCCGGGCCGTCATCGCGGTGATCACGTTGTTCTACGCGGTCGGTTACTGGAGTGCCTGGTTCAACGCGTCGATCTATCTGAGCGACCAGGACATGATGCCGTTGCAGAACGTCATGATCCAGCTGGTGCAGAAGCAGGAGGCGCCGGTGGGGGTGAGTCAGGCGATCAAGACCGGGCAGATTTCCGGGCTGGCGATTCAGATGGCCGTGATGGTGATGGCGTTGCTGCCGGTCGCTGTGATCTCGCCGTTCGTCCAGAAGCATTTCAAGAAGGGCATGCTCACGGGGGCCGTCAAGGGGTGACGCCCCTTGAGTGAATTCTCGCCGTAGGGCTGTCGGTTGTTCGTTGTCTGCGGCTGCGTCGTGGTTGTTCGCGCAGTTCCCCGCGCCCCCGAGAAGGGGCATCCACCCCTCCCTGTCGTGTAAGGACCGAGGTACGTCATGCCCACATTCCACCTCAGCAGACGGTCTGTGCTCGCCGGGACCGCCGCCACCGCCGCTGTCGCCGCCCTTCCGGTCGCCCAGGGCAGCGCGCGGGCCGCCGCTCCGGCGGGGACCGGGTACCGCTGGCGCAATGCGGTCCAGGGCGGCACCGGGTTCGTCACCGGTGTGCTGTTCCACCCCTCGGTCCGGGGACTCGCCTACGCCCGTACCGACATCGGGGGCGCCTACCGCTGGGACGACCGGACCGACCGGTGGGTCCCGCTGACCGACCACATCGGCTGGGACGACTGGAACCTGCTCGGCGTGGAGGCCATGGCCGTCGACCCGGCACACCCGAACCGGCTGTATCTCGCCCTCGGTACGTACGCGCAGTCCTGGGCCGGCAACGGGGCCGTGCTGCGATCGGAGGACCGTGGGGCCACCTGGCAGCGCACCGACCTCACCGTGAAGCTGGGGGCGAACGAGGACGGGCGTGGGGGCGGGGAGCGGCTGCTCGTCGACCCGCGCGACAGCGACACCCTGTGGCTCGGCACCCGGCACGACGGACTGCTCAAGTCGACCGACCGGGGCGCCACCTGGAAGGCCGTGAGCTTCCCGGCCACGCCGAGCGCCACCGGCCAGGGCGTCACCCTCCTGGTCGCGGCGGGCCGTACGGTCTACGCCGGCTGGGGCGATTCCGACGGCACGGCCGGAAAGCCCAACCTGTACCGCACGTCCGACGGCACGACCTGGGAGGCCGTCCCGAAGCAGCCGGCCGGCATCGCCGCCAGGGTGCCGATCCGGGCGGCGTACGACCGGCACACCCGCGAGCTGTACGTGACGTACGCCAACGCCCCCGGCCCCAACGGCCAGTCCGACGGAAGCGTGCACAAGCTGCGGACGACGGACGGGAAGTGGAGCGAGGTCACGCCGGTGAAGCCCGGCGGGGCGACGGAGGACGGGGGGACCGACTCCTTCGGGTACGGCGGTGCCGCCGTCGACGCCCGCAGGCCCGGCACCGTCGTCGTCTCCACCAACAACCGCTGGGCGCTGGTCGACACCCTGTACCGGACCACCGACGGCGGCCGCACCTGGAAGTCCCTGAAGGACAAGGCCGTCCTGGACGTGTCCGAGACGCCGTACCTCGAGTGGGGCGCCGGCAAGCCCAAGTTCGGCTGGTGGATCCAGGCCCTCGCCGTCGACCCGTACGACTCCGAGCACATCGTCTACGGCACCGGCGCGACCCTCTACGGCACCCGCGACCTCAAGCACTGGGCCCCGCGGATCCGGGGCCTCGAGGAGGCGTCCATACGCCAGCTGATCTCCCCTCCGGCCGGAGAGGCGCATCTGATCAGCGGGTCCGGGGACATCGGCGTGATGTACCACGAGCGGCTCACCGCCTCCCCCTCCCGCGGCATGGCGTCCAACCCGGTGTTCGGCACGGCGACGGGACTCGCGCTGGCCGCGGCCAAGTCGTCGTACGTCGTGCGAGCGGGATGGGGAGACAACGGCAACGGCGCCTGGTCGAACGACGGCGGCAAGACCTGGGCACCCTTCAAGGCCCAGCCGCCCATGGCCAAGTCGGCGCCGGGGCCGATCGCCACCAACGCCGACGGCAGCGTGCTGCTGTGGTCCTTCGGCACGGCCCATCCGGGATTCCGCTCGGCGGACAACGGCGTCACCTGGTTCGAGGTCGCCTCCTTCCCGAAGGGCGCCGTCCCGGTCGCGGACCCGGTCGACGCGACGCGCTTCTACGCCTTCGACACCACGACCGGGACGCTCCACGCCAGCACCGACGGCGGCAGGACCTTCACCGCGCGGGCCACCGGCCTGACCTCGGGCGACAGCGAGTTCCAGCTGGCCGTGGCGCCGGGCCGCTCGGGCGACCTCTGGCTGAGCCTGAAGTGGAACGGGCTGTACCGCTCCACCGACGGCGGCGCCACCTTCACCAAGGTCGCCACCTGCTGGGCCTCGTACACCCTCGGCTTCGGCAAGGCCGCCGAGGGCGCCTCCTACCCGGCCCTCTACCTGGTCGGCTCCACCGAGAGCATCACCGCCGTCCACCGCTCCGACGACGAGGCGAAGACCTGGACCCGGATCAACGACGACTGGCACCAGTGGGGCTGGATCGGCGCGACCATCGCCGGCGACCCGCGCATCCACGGCCGGGTCTACATCGCCACCAACGGACGCGGCGTGCAGTACGGGGAGCCCGCCTGATGTCCGAGCGACAAGGGCCTGCCCTGAGCGACGCCACCCGGGGCCGGCTCCTCTTCGGCGGCGACTACAACCCGGAGCAGTGGCCTCAGGAGACCTGGCACGAGGACGTCCGGCTGATGAAGGGCGCCGGCGTCAACTCCGTCACCCTCGGCGTGTTCTCCTGGTCGAAGCTGGAACCGGCGCCCGGGGCACGGGAGTTCGGCTGGCTGGACACGCTGATGGACCTCATGCACGAGAACGGCATCGGGGTCGTCCTCGCCACCCCCACCTCCTCGCCCCCGCCCTGGATGGGCCGGCTGCACCCCGACACCCTGCCCGTCACCGAGGACGGCCGCACCGAGTGGTGGGGCGGCCGCCAGCACTTCTCGCACTCCAGCGCCACCTACCGGCGCTACGCCGCCGCGATCACCGAGGGTCTGGCCGCCCGCTACGGCGGCCACCCGGCTCTGACGATGTGGCACATCAACAACGAGTACTGCACCTTCGACTACGGCGACCAGGCCGCCGCCTCCTTCCGGCGCTGGCTGCGCGAGAAGTACGGCACGCTCGACGCCCTCAACGAGGCCTGGGGCACCGCCTTCTGGAGCCAGGGCTACGACACCTGGGACGGCATACTGCCGCCCCGTCTGCCCCACTACATGCGCAATCCCGGCCAGGTCCTGGACTTCCGGCGTTTCACCTCCGACATGCTCCTGGAGTGTTACGTCGCCGAGCGCGACATCGTCCGGCGCCACACCCCGCACCTTCCGGTCACCAGCAACTTCATGCCGCTGTGGTTCGGCCAGGACGCCTGGCGCTGGGCGGGGGAGGAGGACGTCGTCTCCGTCGACCTCTATCCCGACCCGCGCGATCCCCTCGGCGCCCAGAACGGGGCCCTGGTGCAGGACATGACCCGTTCCCAGGCGCGCGGGCCGTGGATGCTCATGGAACAGGCGGCCGGGCCGGTCAACTGGCGGGGTGTGAACCACCCGAAGCCCCGGGGCCTCAACCGGCTGTGGTCACTCCAGGCCGTGGCCCGGGGCGCCGACGCCGTCTGCTACTTCCAGTGGCGGCAGTCCCGGCAGGGCGCGGAGAAGTTCCACTCCGGCATGGTCAGCCACGCCGGGGAGGAGGGCCGTACATACCAGGAGGTCAAGCGGCTCGGAGCGGACCTGGCGAGGATCGCCCCCGAGGTGACCGGCCGGCACATCACCGCGAACGTCGCCGTCCTGCACGACTGGAACGCCTGGTGGGCAGGCGCCCAGGACGGACGCCTGTCCTCCCGGGTGGACTACCCGGACGTGCTGCGCGCCTGGCACAAGGCCCTCTGGCAGGCCCACCTCACCACCGACTTCGCCCACCCCGAGCACGATCTGACGCCGTACTCGATGGTCGTCGTGCCCCAGCTGTACGCGCTCACCGACGCGGCGATCGGCAACCTCCTCGCCTACGCCCGCGGCGGCGGCACCCTCGTCTGCGGCTTCCTGACCGGCGTCGCCGACGAGGACGACCGGGTGCGCCCCGGCGGCATGGACGCCCGGCTGCGGGAGCTGTTCGGCATCCGCACGCTGCACGAGTGGTGGCCGCTGGACGAGGGGGAGACCGTCGCCTGCGAGGACTTCCTGGGCACGCTGTGGTCCGAGGAGATCGAGCCCGCCGAGCCCGACCACACCACCCTCTACAAGGGCGGCGAACTGGACGGCATGCCCGCCGTGCTGCGCAAGGACCGCGCCTGGTACCTCTCCACCCTCCCGGAGCCGGAGTCGCTGCGCGACCTGCTGGCCCGGATCGCCGACGGCGCGGGCGTCCGGCCCGTGCTCGACGGCCTTCCCGGGCAGGTCGAGGCCGTGCGCCGGGGCGAGCTGCTGTTCGTGCTCAACCACGGCCGCGAGCCGGTGACCGTCGAGGTCCCCGGCACCCACCACGACCTGCTGACCGGCACGGCCGTCACCGACCGGGTCACCCTCGCCCGCTACGAGGCGGCGGTGCTCCGGCCATGACCGCCTCCGCCCCCGTCCTCGAACTGCGGACTTCCACCGGCACAGAATCCCTCCACCTGGTCGCCGGAGAAGACCACGTCCTCACCTTGAGGTCGTGGTAGTTCCCTCATCCCCCCACCCCATGGAAGGGACACCATGGCATCACGCACCTTGAGCAGGGTCAGCAAGGCCCTGCTCGCCCCGGCCCTGGCCCTCGGCGCGACCGTCGCCCTGGCCTCCGCCCCCGCCTCGGCCGCCGTCTGGAACTCCTGCGACCAGTGGGGCAACACGAACCTGAACGGCTACACGCTCTACAACAACATCTGGGGCGGCGGCGCCGGCGCCCAGTGCATCTGGGCCAACTCCGGCACCAACTGGGGCGTCAACGCCAACCACCCCAACACCGGTGGCATCAAGTCCTACCCGAACCAGACGAAGGCGATCAACAAGTCCATCACCTCGCTGGGTTCGCTCTCCAGCAGCTACAACGTCAGCGTCCCGTCGTCCGGCGCGTACAACACGTCGTACGACATCTGGGACACCGACCACGACTACGAGATCATGCTCTGGGTCAACAAGACCGGAGCCGTCGGCCCGATCGGCACCTCGCAGGGCAGCGTCAGCCTCGGCGGCCACTCCTGGAACGTCTTCAAGGGCACCAACGGCGCCAACGAGGTGTTCTCGTTCATCCGCACCTCCAACTCCAGCTCCGGCACGGTGAACATCCTGCCGATCCTGAAGTGGATCAAGGACACCAAGGGCTGGATGGGCAACGAGACCATCGGTGACGTCCAGTTCGGCTACGAGATCACCTCGTCGTCCGGCGGCCTGGACTTCCGCACCAACAGCATGACCGTCAGCAGCAGCTGACGCCGGACCGGGGGCCGGGGCCGACCACCGTCAAGGGCGGTCGGCCCCGGCTCCCACCCCTCGCGACACGGCTACTCCGCTACCGGCAGCCGTGCCCCGTCCCGCAGAAAGAGCGGGATGCGGTCCAGCGGGGCGTCGACCGTCACGGCCCGGCCGCCCTCGTACGTATCGCCCGTCCACGCGTCCGTCCAGACGGCCCCCGCCGGCAGATACGCCGTACGGGCGGTGGCGCCGGCGGTCAGCACCGGGGCGACCAGCAGATCCGGGCCGAAGAGGTAGGAGTCGTCCACCGACCAGGCGGCCTGGTCGTCGGGGAACTCCAGGAACAGCGGCCGCATGACGGGCAGCCCCTCCTCGTGGGCCGCGCGCATCACGTCCAGCACATACGGCTTCAGACGCTCACGCAGCCGCAGGTACTTCTCCAGGACGGCCCCGGCCTCCTCGCCGTACGACCACACCTCGTTCGGGCCGCCCGTCATCTCCGGGCCCAGCGGCATGCCCGGGTCGCGGAAGCCGTGCAGCCGCATCAGCGGGGACAGCGCGCCGAACTGGAACCAGCGCACCATCACCTCCCGGTACGCCGGATCGTCGGGGTCGCCCCCGTGGAAGCCGCCGATGTCGGTGTTCCACCACGGGATGCCCGACAGGGCCGTGTTGAGGCCGGCCGCGATCTGGCGGCGCAGGGTCGGGAAGTCCGTGCCGATGTCACCCGACCACAGGGCGGCGCCGTAGCGCTGACTGCCCGCCCACGCCGAGCGGTTGAGGGTGACGATCTCCTCCTCGCCGGTCGCGAGCAGGCCCTCGTGGAAGGTCCGGGCGTTCTCGGCCGGGTAGGCGTTGCCGACCTCCAGGCCCGGGCCCGCCCAGTAGCGCAGGTTCTCCTGGAAGCCCGGCTTCAGCTCCGGCTCGCAGGCGTCCAGCCAGAACGCCGTGATGCCGTACGGGTCGAGGTAGTTCTCCTTCACCTTCGACCACACGAACTCCCGGGCGTCCGGGTTGGTGGCGTCGTAGAAGGCCACCTGGACCGTGGAGGCGACCTCCTTGTCGGGCCAGTCGGCGTGCGCCATCGGGCCGTACTGGGTGCCGATGAAGTACCCGCGCTGCTCCATGACCGCGTGGTTCTCGCTCAGCGGCGACACCGACGGCCAGACGCTCACCACGAGCTTGATGCCGAGCTCGTCCAGCTCGCGCACCATCGCCCCCGGGTCCGGCCACTCCTTAGGGTCGAACTTCCAGTCGCCGAGGTGCGTCCAGTGGAAGAAGTCGCAGACGATCGCGGAGACGGGCAGTCCGCGCCGCTTGTACTCCCTCGCCACCGCCATGAGTTCGTCCTGCGTGCGGTAGCGCAGCTTGCACTGCCAGAAGCCCGCCGCCCACTCCGGCAGCATCGGCGTCCGGCCGGTCACCGCGCTGTAGCGGCTCTGGGCGCCGGACGGGTCGCCCGCCGTGATCCAGTAGTCGATCTGCCGTGCCGAGTCGGCGACCCATCGGGTGCCGTTGTGCGCCAGCTCCACACGGCCGATCGCCGGGTTGTTCCACAGCAGCGTGTAGCCCCGGCTGGAGGTGAGCACCGGGATACCGACCTCGGCGTTGCGCTGGACCAGGTCCAGCACCAGGCCCTTCTGGTCGAGCCGCCCGTGCTGGTGCTGGCCGAGGCCGAACAGCTTCTCGTCGTCGTAGGCGGCGAAGCGCTGCTCCAGACGGTGGTGGCCGTTGCCCACGGCCGTGTAGAGGCGGGAGCCGGGCCACCAGAAGTGCGCGCGGTCCTCGGCGAGCAGCTCGGCGGAGTCCTCCGTCCGCAGGAAGCGGACCAGGCCCTCGGCGTTCACCTCGACGGTGAGCGCGCCGACCGTCAGCTGTCCCCGGCCGTCCTCGATCTTCACCGTGGACGGCGTCGCGGGAGCCTCGTCGAGCAGGGCGCCAGGGAGCCCCTCGAGGACCGGGCCGCCCAGCCGGGCACGCACCCGGACCGCGTCCGGACCCCACGGCTCGATCCGTACGGTCTCCTGGCGGCCGCTCCACTCCAGCGCGCCGTCCCGCTCGCGGAACGTACCGACGGTGGGGGAGGACTGCGCCAGGCTCACCTGGGGCTGGGTTTCAGCAGGCTGATTCACGAGGCGGGCTCCTGTGCGGAAGCAGACATGGGGGTGCCCTGGAAGGGGCGCTGTTCAAGGGCGGGGAGTGACTACGGCCGGGCCGGCGCCGGCCCCGTGCTCGTCCGTACCGTCAGCTCGGGCGCGATCAGCACGACCTCGTCGCTGCCGCGCCCTTCCAGCTTGGCGACCAGGTGTTCCACCGCGTGCCGGCCCATCTCCTGCGCGGGGATGGCGACCGAGGTGAGCCGCACGGATGCCTGTGTCGCGACCTGGTCGGGGCAGATCGCGACCACCGACACGTCCTCCGGCACGGCCCGGCCCTGCTGCCGCAGCAGGGCGAGCAGCGGCTCGACCGCCGACTCGTTCTGCACGATGATCCCGGAGGTGTCCGGGCGCTCGTCGAGGATCCGGGCGAGGGTCACGGCCATCGCGTCGTAACCGCCCTCGCACGGCCGGTGCAGCAGCCGCACTCCCAGCTCCCGGGAACGCGACCTGAGCCCGTCGAGGGTGCGTTCGGCGAAGCCCGTGTGCCGCTCGTAGACGGCCGGGGCCTCGCCGATGACGGCGATGTCCTGGTGCCCCTGCTTCGCCAGGTGCTCCACACACAGGGCGCCCGTCGCCCGGAAGTCCAGATCGACGCAGGTCAGACCGGAGGTGTCGGCGGGCAGACCGATGAGCACGGACGGCTGGTCCGTCGCGCGCAGCAACGGCAGCCGCTCGTCGTCGAGCTCGACGTCCATCAGGATCATTCCGTCGGCGAGCCCGCTCCCGGCGACGCGGCGCACCGCGTCGGGGCCCTCCTCACCGGTGAGCAGCAGCACGTCGTACCCGTGCGTGCGGGCGGAGGTCGCCACCGCGATGGCGATCTCCATCATCACGGGCACGTACATGTCCGTGCGCAGCGGGATCATCAGCGCGATGATGTTCGACTTGCTGCTGGCCAGGGCGCGGGCCCCGGCGTTCGGGTGGTACCCGAGCTCGCGGATGCTCCGCTCGACCCGCTGCCGGGTGCTGACGGAGATGGACCGCTTGCCGCTGAGGACATAGCTCACCGTGCTCGCCGAGACTCCGGCGTGCTGGGCGACCTCGGCGAGGGTGACCATCCAGCTCTCCAAGCTTTGTGAAGCGCTTCGACAATGCGCATTGCTGATATGGGTGGGTGAGGGTGGTTCGACAGTAGCTCCAGCAGGAGTACGTGTCCATAGGTTGTCGAAGCGCTTCGATACCGATTTCCGGGGCGGGTGTGGGGAGGGGGGCAGTCTCCCGGAAGGCGCTCCGGCGCACCACCGCCCTCAGGCGTGCGGCAGAGCCGGGCCTTCGGCTGAACGGACGCGCGAGGACTGGTGGGAGCGTCCGGTTTCGGGTACCAACGATCCAGTAGCACTGGTCGGTAACGTACAGTCCTCAATTACCCTAGTTGCGGCGAGGTGCCCCTCATGTCCGCTTCCACTCCCTCTTCCCGTCCCGCCGTCACCGAGCGGGAGGCCCGCGAGGTGGCGGAGGCCGCCCGGGAACAGCACTGGCGCAAGCCCAGCTTCGCCAAGGAGCTGTTCCTCGGCCGCTTCCGGCTCGACCTCATCCACCCCCACCCGCTCCCCGGCGACGAGGCGGCCCAGCGCGGCGAGGAGTTCCTCGCCAAGCTCCGCGACTTCGTCGAGACGAAGGTGGACCCGGCCGTCATCGAGCGCGACGCCAGGATCCCCGACGAGGTGATCGACGGCCTGAAGGAGCTCGGCGCCTTCGGCATGAAGATCGACACCAAGTACGGCGGGCTCGGCCTCACGCAGGTGTACTACAACAAGGCCCTCACCCTGGCCGGCTCCGCCAGCCCCGCGATCGGCGTGCTGCTCTCCGCGCACCAGTCGATCGGCGTGCCGCAGCCCCTGAAGCTGTTCGGCACGCAGGAGCAGCGCGAACGCTTCCTGCCGCGCTGCGCCCGCACCGACATCAGCGCCTTCCTGCTCACCGAACCCGACGTCGGCTCCGACCCGGCCCGCCTCGCCACCACCGCGGTGCCCGAGGGCGACGACTACGTCCTCGACGGCGTGAAGCTGTGGACCACCAACGGCGTCGTCGCCGACCTGCTGGTCGTCATGGCCCGGGTGCCGAGGAGCGAGGGCCACAAGGGCGGCATCACCGCCTTCGTCGTGGAGACGAACTCGCCGGGCGTCACCGTGGAGAACCGCAACGCCTTCATGGGCCTGCGCGGCATCGAGAACGGCGTCACCCGCTTCCACCAGGTCCGGGTCCCCGCCGCCAACCGCGTCGGCGAGGAGGGCCAGGGCCTGAAGATCGCCCTGACCACGCTCAACACCGGGCGGCTCTCCCTGCCGGCCTCCTGTGTCGCGGCCGGCAAGTGGTGCCTGAAGATCGCCCGGGAGTGGTCGGCGGTCCGCGAGCAGTGGGGCAAGCCCGTCGCGCACCACGAGGCGGTCGGCTCCAAGATCTCCTTCATCGCGGCCACCACCTTCGCCCTGGAGGCCGTGACGGACCTGGCCTCGCAGATGGCCGACGAGGACCGCAACGACATCCGCATCGAAGGCGCCCTCGCCAAGCTGTACGCCTCCGAGATGGCCTGGACGATGGCCGACGAACTCGTCCAGATCCGCGGCGGACGCGGCTTCGAGACGGCCGAGTCCCTCCGGGCCCGCGGCGAGCGCGGCGTCCCCGCCGAACAGCTCCTGCGCGACCTGCGCATCAACCGCATCTTCGAGGGCTCCACGGAGATCATGCACCTGCTGATCGCCCGCGAGGCCGTCGACGCCCACCTCTCGGTCGCCGGCGACCTCATCGACCCGGAGAAGTCCCTGGGCGACAAGGCGAAGGCCGGCGCCAACGCGGGCGCCTTCTACGCCAAGTGGCTCCCCAAGCTCGTCGCGGGTCCGGGCCAGCTCCCCATGTCCTACGGCGACTTCAAACACGGCGTGGACCTCTCCGGGCATCTGCGCTATGTCGAGCGCACGTCCCGCAAACTCGCCCGTTCCACCTTCTACGCCATGTCCCGCTGGCAGGGCCGGATGGAGTCCAAGCAGGGCTTCCTCGGCCGGATCGTCGACATCGGCGCCGAACTGTTCGCCATGAGCGCGGCCTGCGTACGCGCCGAACTCCTGCGCGGCCAGGGCGACCACGGCCGTGAGGCCTACCAGCTCGCCGACGTCTTCTGCCGCCAGGCCAGGATCCGCGTCGAGGAGCTCTTCAACCGCCTGTGGACCAACACCGACGACCTCGACCGCAAGGTCGCCAAGGGCGTGCTGTCCGGCACGTACGAGTGGCTGGAGCAGGGCATCGTCGACCCGTCGGGCGACGGCCCCTGGATCGCGGACGCGACCCCGGGAGCCTCCCAGCGGGAGAACCTGCACCGCCCGATCCGGTAAACCCGGCCCTCCCAGGGGCGCGAGCTGTTGTGGCGCGCGCCCCTGGGAGGGGGATGCGCTGTCCTCACCCGCCGCCCTTACGGCAACAATGGAGGAATGAGCGACAGTCCAGCCCCCTCAGGGCACGGGCCGCAAGCCCCGTCTGCCCCGCGACGCCATGCACGCACTCTCGCCGCGCCGGGCGCCACCCCCGGTACGTCCAGTACAGGGGACGACGCCCGGCACGCCGAGAGCACGGACCTGACGCCGCAGGGCCCGCCCTCCGGGCGGACGACGGGGCTTGCGCCCCGTGCCCTGGCCGACCCGCACCTCGTCTACGACCCTGTCGCGGGCGACGGCCCGAAGGACGTGGTGATCCTCGGCTCCACCGGGTCCATCGGCACCCAGGCCATCGACCTCGTGCTGCGCAACCCCGACCGCTTCCGGGTCACCGGCCTGTCCGCCAACGGCGGCCGGGTCGCCCTTCTCGCCGAGCAGGCGTACCGGCTGCGGGTGCCCACGGTCGCGGTCGCGCGCGAGGACGTCGTACCGGCCCTGCGCGAGGCGCTCTCCGCGCAGTACGGCACGGGCGAGCCGCTCCCCGAGATCCTCGCCGGCCCGGACGCGGCCACCCGCCTGGCGGCAGCCGACTGCCACACCGTCCTCAACGGCATCACCGGCTCCATCGGCCTCGCCCCGACCCTGGCCGCCCTGGAGGCGGGCCGCACCCTCGCGCTGGCCAACAAGGAGTCGCTCATCGTGGGCGGCCCGCTGGTCAAGGCCCTCGCCAAGCCCGGCCAGATCATCCCGGTCGACTCCGAGCACGCGGCCCTCTTCCAGGCCCTGGCCGCCGGCACCCGCGCCGACGTCCGCAAGCTGGTCGTCACGGCCTCCGGAGGCCCCTTCCGCGGCCGCACCAAGGAACAGCTGGCGAACGTCACCGTCGAGGACGCCCTCGCACACCCCACCTGGGCGATGGGCCCGGTCATCACGATCAACTCCGCGACCCTCGTCAACAAGGGCCTGGAGGTCATCGAGGCGCACCTCCTCTACGACATTCCCTTCGACCGCATTGAGGTCGTCGTGCATCCGCAGTCGTATGTCCACTCGATGGTTGAGTTCACGGATGGATCGACACTGGCCCAGGCGACCCCGCCCGACATGCGCGGGCCCATCGCCATCGGCATCGGCTGGCCCGAGCGCGTCCCCGACGCCGCCCCCACCTTCGACTGGAGCAAGGCCTCGACCTGGGAGTTCTTCCCGCTCGACAACGAGGCCTTCCCCTCGGTGAACCTCGCCCGGCACGTCGGCGAGCTCGCGGGCACCGCCCCCGCGGTGTTCAATGCGGCCAACGAGGAGTGCGTGGAGGCGTTCCGCCAGGGCGGGCTGCCCTTCAACGGCATCATGGAGACCGTCACCCGGGTCGTCGAGGAGCACGGCACCCCGCGTACGGGAACCTCGCTCACCGTGTCGGACGTCCTCGAAGCGGAGACCTGGGCGCGGACCCGGGCCCGGGAACTGGCGGCACAGACGGCGGAGGCCCGTGCATGACGACCCTGATGTTCATCCTCGGCATAGTTCTGTTCGTGGTCGGCCTGCTGTTCTCGATCGCGTGGCACGAGCTGGGGCACCTGTCGACCGCCAAGCTGTTCGGCATCCGCGTGCCGCAGTACATGGTCGGCTTCGGCCCGACCATCTGGTCCCGCAAGAAGGGCGAGACCGAGTACGGGATCAAGGCCATCCCGTTCGGCGGCTACATCCGCATGATCGGCATGTTCCCGCCCGGCCCCGACGGCCGGCTGACGGCGCGCTCCACCTCCCCCTGGCGCGGCATGATCGAGGACGCCCGCACCGCCGCCTACGAGGAGCTCAGGCCCGGCGACGAGAACCGCCTGTTCTACACGCGCAAGCCCTGGAAGCGCGTGATCGTGATGTTCGCGGGCCCCTTCATGAACCTGGTCCTCGCGGTGGCGCTGTTCCTCGCCATCCTGATGGGCTTCGGCATCACCCAGCAGACGAACACCGTCAGCTCCGTCTCCCAGTGCGTCATCGCCCAGAGCGAGAACCGCGACAAGTGCGAGAAGGGCGACCCGGCCAGCCCGGCCGCCGCCGCCGGCCTGAAGGCGGGCGACAAGATCGTCTCCTTCAACGGCGTGCGCACCGAAGACTGGAACAAGCTGTCCGACCTCATCCGCGCCACCCCCGGCCAGGAGGTGCCGATCGTCGTCGACCGCAAGGGCCAGGACGTCACCCTGCAGGCGAAGATCGCCACCAACCAGGTCGCCAAGAAGGACTCGAGCGGGCAGATCGTCGAGGGCCAGTACGTCCAGGCCGGCTTCCTCGGCTTCAGCGCGGCCACCGGCGTGGTCAAGCAGGACTTCGGCGAGTCCGTGAGCTGGATGGGAGACCGGATCGGCGACGCCGTCGACTCCCTCGCCGCCCTCCCCGGCAAGATCCCGGCGCTGTGGAACGCGGCCTTCGACGGCGCGCCCCGTGAGGCCGACTCCCCGATGGGCGTGGTCGGCGCGGCCCGCGTCGGCGGCGAGATCTTCACCCTGGACATCCCGCCGACCCAGCAACTGGCCATGGCCCTCATGCTGGTCGCCGGCTTCAACCTCTCCCTGTTCCTGTTCAACATGCTCCCGCTGCTGCCGCTCGACGGCGGCCATGTCGCGGGCGCGCTCTGGGAGGCGCTGCGCCGCAACACCGCCAAGGTGCTGCGCCGGCCGGACCCGGGCCCCTTCGACGTGGCGAAGCTCATGCCGGTCGCCTACGTGGTCGCGGGGATCTTCATCTGCTTCACGATCCTCGTCCTGATCGCGGACGTCGTTAACCCGGTGAGAATCTCCTAGTCATACGCGGTTCGAGGCGGCCCGGCACAGTTTGTGCCGGGCCGCCTCCCATTGAGTGGCTGTGCGGGCGGGATGTGCTCGCGCCAAGGCATGTGCCGTAATCTCGAAGCTCGGAGCCCGCTGCTCACGGGACCGGACCTTGATCCACGACTTGGGGTTGCACAGCAGATGACTGCGATTTCTCTCGGCATGCCGTCCGTACCGACCAGGCTCGCCGAGCGCCGGAAGAGCCGCCAGATCCAGGTCGGCGCCGTGGCGGTCGGCGGAGACGCCCCCGTCTCGGTGCAGTCGATGACCACGACGCGTACGTCCGACATCGGCTCCACCCTCCAGCAGATCGCCGAGCTGACCGCCTCCGGCTGTCAGATCGTCCGCGTCGCCTGCCCGACGCAGGACGACGCCGACGCCCTGGCGACCATCGCGCGCAAGTCGCAGATCCCGGTCATCGCCGACATCCACTTCCAGCCGAAGTACGTCTTCGCAGCGATCGAGGCGGGCTGCGCCGCCGTCCGCGTCAACCCGGGCAACATCAAGCAGTTCGACGACAAGGTCAAGGAGATCGCGCGGGCCGCCAAGGACCACGGCACCCCGATCCGGATCGGCGTCAACGCGGGCTCGCTGGACCGCCGTCTGCTGCAGAAGTACGGCAAGGCGACCCCTGAGGCGCTGGCCGAGTCCGCCCTGTGGGAGGCCTCCCTCTTCGAGGAGCACGACTTCCGCGACATCAAGATCTCGGTCAAGCACAACGACCCGGTCGTGATGGTCGAGGCGTACCGCCAGCTCGCGGCCCAGTGCGACTACCCGCTGCACCTCGGCGTGACGGAGGCCGGCCCGGCCTTCCAGGGCACCATCAAGTCGGCCGTCGCCTTCGGCGCGCTGCTCTCCCAGGGCATCGGCGACACGATCCGCGTCTCCCTGTCGGCCCCGCCGGTCGAGGAGGTCAAGGTCGGCAACCAGATCCTGGAGTCCCTGAACCTCAGGCAGCGCGGCCTGGAGATCGTCTCCTGCCCGTCCTGCGGCCGCGCCCAGGTCGACGTCTACAAGCTGGCCGAAGAGGTCACGGCAGGCCTGACCGGCATGGAGGTCCCCCTCCGCGTCGCCGTCATGGGCTGCGTCGTCAACGGCCCCGGCGAGGCCCGCGAGGCGGACCTCGGCGTCGCCTCCGGCAACGGCAAGGGCCAGATCTTCGTCAAGGGCGAGGTCATCAAGACCGTCCCCGAGTCCAAGATCGTGGAAACCCTCATCGAGGAGGCCATGAAGCTGGCCGAACAGATGGAGGCGGACGGCGTGACCTCGGGCGAACCGTCGGTGGCGGTCGCGGGCTGACCATGTGACGCAGGTTGGGCCCGCGCCCTGTCTTTGAGGGCGCGGGGAACTGCGCGATCAGCCACAGACAACCCGCAGCCGCCCGCCGACGAGAAGCCCCGAGCTCCGAGGCGCCCCGCCCAAGCAGCGCAGCTATAGTGCGGAGACCAAGCCGACCCCAGTGTGTGAGGGCCCCGCACTTGTTGACGCAGACCACCTCACGGGTCCTCGAACCGAGCGACCTGGACGCCGCGCTCGCCGTGCTCGACCGCGAGCCCGTCGCGAACGCCTTCGTGACGTCCAGGGTGCAGATCGCCGGCCTCGACCCGTGGCGGCTCGGCGGCGAGATGTGGGGCTGGTACGAGGACGGCATGCTGACGTCCCTGTGCTACGCGGGCGCCAACCTCGTCCCGATCTGCGCCGGCCCCCGCGCCGTCCGCGCCTTCGCCGACCGCGCCCGCCGGGCCGGCCGCCGCTGCTCCTCCATCGTCGGGCCCGCCGGGTCCACCGCCGACCTGTGGCGGCTGCTGGAACCCCAGTGGGGCCCGGCCCGCGACGTCCGCCGCCGGCAGCCGCTCATGGTCACCGACAGCCTGCCGGCCGGTATCGCCCCGGACCCCTACGTCCGCCGCGTCCGCAAGGACGAGATGGAAACGCTCATGCCGGCGTGTGTGGCGATGTTCACCGAGGAGGTCGGGATCTCCCCGCTCGCCGGCGACGGGGGCCTCCTCTACCAGGCGCGTGTCGCCGAACTCGTCGGCTCCGGCCGCGCGTTCGCCCGCTTCGACGCGGACGGCAAGGTCGTCTTCAAGGCGGAGATCGGCGCCGCGACGGACCGCGCCTGCCAGATCCAGGGCGTGTGGGTCGCCCCCGAGTACCGGGGCACGGGCCTGGCGGCCCCCGGCATGGCGGCCGTGCTGCGCTACGCCCTGGCCGACGTCGCCCCGGTGGTCAGCCTCTACGTGAACGACTTCAACACGGCGGCCAGAAGGACGTACCAAAGGGTCGGCTTCCAAGAGGTCGGCGCCTTCATGAGCGTGCTGTTCTGAAACGCCCCCAGGGGCGCGGGGAACTGCGCGACCGGCCAAAGACGGCCCGCACCCGGCTGACGACCGAAACCCCCCTGTAGGCTCCCCGCCATGGACCTCGTGATCGGCCCACTGGACCTCCCCGCCCACGTCGACGAGGCCCTGGCCGTCCAAGCCCTAGCCTTCGGCCTCGGCCCCGACGAAGTCGCAGTCCGCCGCCAGATCGTCCTCCGCCACATGACCTACCCGGGGGCCAGGGCCCTCGGCGCCCAGGCCGACGGCAACCTAGTGGGTTTCGTCTACGGCATGCCCAACGACCGCACCCACTGGTGGTCCACCGTCGTGGAGCCCTACCTCAGAGCCAACCACCACGACCACTGGCTCGACGACTCCTTCGTGATCACCGAACTGCACGTCCACCCCGCCCACCAGAGCCGCGGCATCGGACGCACCCTGATCACCACCATCACCGACGGCGCCGCCGAACCCCGCTCGATCCTCTCCGCGATCGACACCGAGAGCCCCGCCCGCGCCCTCTACCGCTCCCTCGGCTACCAGGACCTGGCCCGCCAGGTCCTCTTCCCCAGCGCCCCCAAGCCGTACGCCGTGATGGGCGCCCCTCTGCCCCTGCTGCGCCGCTAACCGATTTCCACCGCCCCGTACCCCCCGGATAACCTCCTGCCATCACCCACACGCAGCAGGAGCTAAACCATGGCGAACGTACCGGTCCAGCGCATGTCCCAGTTGATGGCGAAGACGTTGCGCGACGACCCGGCGGACGCCGAGGTCCTCAGCCACAAGCTCCTCGTCCGCGCCGGGTACGTGCGCCGTACCGCCGCCGGCATCTGGAGCTGGCTGCCGCTCGGCAAGCGGGTCCTGTCCAACGTGGAGCGCATCGTCCGCGAGGAGATGGACGCGATCGGCGCCCAGGAGGTGCTGCTCCCTGCCATCCTGCCGCGTGAGCCGTACGAGGCCACCGGCCGCTGGGAGGAGTACGGCCCCGAGCTGTTCCGTCTCCAGGACCGCAGGGGCGGCGACTACCTCCTCGGCCCCACCCACGAGGAGATCTTCACCCTGCTGGTGAAGGACCAGGCGTCCTCCTACAAGGACCTGCCGGTGATCCTCTACCAGATCCAGAACAAGTACCGCGACGAGGCCCGGCCCCGCGCGGGCATCCTGCGCGGCCGCGAGTTCCTGATGAAGGACTCCTACTCCTTCGACACCGAGGACGAGGGCCTCGCCCGGTCCTACGCCCTGCACCGCGAGGCCTACCAGAAGATCTTCACGCGCCTCGGCCTCGACTACCGCATCTGCGCCGCCACCGCCGGCGCCATGGGCGGCTCCAAGTCCGAGGAGTTCCTCGCCCCGGCCGAGGCCGGCGAGGACACCTTCGCCGACTGCCCGAACTGCGACTTCGCCGCCAACACCGAGGCGATCACATACGAGTTGAAGCCCGTCGACGCCTCGGACCTCCCGGCCGCCGAGGACATCCCGACCCCCGACACCCCGACCATCGAGACCCTCGCCGCCTCCCTCGGCGTCCCGGCCTCCGCCACGCTGAAGAACCTCCTGGTCAAGGTCGACGGCGAGATCGTGGCCGTCGGCGTCCCCGGAGACCGCGAGGTCGACATGGACAAGGTCGAGGCGCACTTCGCCCCGGCCGCCGTCGAGCTGGTCACCGAGACGGACTTCGCGGCCCGCCCCGACCTGGTCCGCGGCTACGTCGGACCGCGGGGCCTGGAGAAGGTCACCTACATCGCCGACCCGCGCGTGGCACCCGGCACGGCCTGGATCACCGGCGCCAACAAGGCCGGCACGCACACGAAGAACGTCGTCGCGGGCCGCGACTTCGAGGTCGGCGAGTACGTCGACGTCGTGGTCGTGCAGGAGGGCGACCCCTGCCCGAAGTGCGGCACCGGCCTCGTCCTCGACCGTGCCATCGAGATCGGCCACATCTTCCAGCTGGGCCGCAAGTACGCCGACGCCCTCAAGCTCGACGTCCTCGGCCAGAACGGCAAGCCGGTCCGCGTCACCATGGGCTCCTACGGCGTCGGCGTCTCCCGCGCGGTCGCCGCCCTCGCCGAGCAGAGCGCCGACGACAAGGGCCTGTGCTGGCCCCAGGAGGTCGCCCCGGCCGACGTCCACGTGGTCGCCGCCGGCAAGGCCCTCCAGACCGAACTGGCCCTCGACATCTCCGGGAAGCTGGCGAAGGCCGGTGTCCGCGTCCTGGTCGACGACCGCGCCGGCGTCTCCCCGGGCGTCAAGTTCACGGACTCCGAGCTGATCGGCGTACCGCAGATCCTGGTGGCCGGCCGGCGCGCAGCCGACGGAGTGGTGGAACTGAAGGACCGCCGCACCGGCGAGCGCGAGGAGCTGACGGTCGAGGAGGCCATCGCCCGGCTCACCGCCTGAGCGACGACCGGGCCCTGTGAGCGCCCCGTTCCTTCCGGGCGCTCACAGCCAGCTCGCGAACTCCAGCAGCAGCTCCGCGTCCCTCGGCCGCCCGACCCGCCCCGCCCGTACCCCGGACTCCACGGCCCGGAACAGCGTCCACCCGCGCAGCCGCTCCTGCTCCACGTCCAGGGACTCGGCCAGCCGCTTCACCCGGCGCCGGGTCGTCGCGGCGCCGGACGGCTGGGCGATCAGGTCCTCCACCCGGTCGCGCACCAGCCGCGCCAGATCGAAGGCGCACTCACCGACCACCGGGTCGGGGCCCACGGCCAGCCACGGCATCCGCTCCCCGGCGAGCACCTTGCTCTGCCGGAACGTGCCGTGCAGCAGCCGGTGTTCGGGCGGCGCGGCCAGCAGCTCCTCGCGCGCCGCCAGCGCCAGGTCGACGAGCGGGGCCACCTCGGGGTCGGCCTGGGCCCGCGCCCGCATCGCCTCGGCCTGCCGCCCGGTCCGCTCCGCCACGGTCTCGAAGGGGAAATCGGCGGGCGGCTCCACCCACAGCCGCCGCAGCGTCCCCGCCGCCTCCAGCAGCGCCTTCGCCTCCGGCAGCGACCGCACCGACACATCGGGATGCAGCCGCTCCAGCAGCAGCGCCCCCTCGGCCGTGAAGGGTTCCACCAGCTCTACGGCACCCAGACCGCCCCAGTGCGCCAGCGCGGCCCGCTCCGCCTCCGGGCGGGCCCGGACCGGCGCCAGCTTCAGCACGGCGGGTGTCCCCTCGGCCGTCCGCACCAGCACGACCAGGCTGCTGCGCCCGCCGGGCATCTGCACCCGCTCCACGGTCAACTCGCGTAGAGCGACGGCCCGCTGCGCCGCCCCGGGCAGCTTCTCCAGCCAGTCGTCACCGTCCGGTGCCGTCTCACCGAGCGCCCTGACCAGGCGCTTCGGCGGTTCGAAAACCATGCGCGAGTCGTTCCCTTCGTACTGTCCGCAGTGCGTGCCCCAAAGGGTCACGCCGTGGGCGCGGCCGCGGGCGGAGCCGTGTCCGCCCGCTCGGCGAGCCCAGGGAAGGCTACGCTCTCGCCGCGCCAGCGCACCGCACGCACCGCGGCCTCCCGCAGCGCATCGGCGGCCAGCACCCGGCGCCCGCCGGCCGCCGCGCGCACCAGGTCGGAGTAGACCCCGGCCACCCGGTCCTCCAACTCGGCGGCGAGCCGCACGGCGGCCGCGGCGTCCGGTACCGGGAACGGCAGCGCGTACCCGGCGGCCGCGGCCGCGGGCCTGCCGCCCAGGTCCTTCACCTCGCGCGCCAGCGCATCCCTGCGCGCTCGGTGCGCGTCGTACGCCGTCCGTGCCTCGATGCGCTGCCCGTCGCCGATCCGCCCGCCGACGACTCCGTACCCGTACACCGCCGCGTGCTCGGCGGCCAGCGCCGCCTGGAGGGCCCGCAGCTCCTGGTCCTTCGCGTCGCTCACGCGTCACCCTCCGTCAGCAGAAAGACGTGCGCCGCCCCGGCGGCCGCCACCGAGGCCAGCAGCCGCGCCAGCTCGCCCGGCGCACCGACCAGTGCCTTGGCCCGCCGGTCGGCGAGCTCCCGCTCCGCGGCGGCGAGCACGGCGAGCGCGTCCCGGTCGTTCCCCGGCACAGGAGCGGCCGAGGGGGACGATGGAGCGGAGGAGACAGAAGGGGAGGGAGACGCCTTCCGGCTGCCGTCGAACGCCCGCGCGTGCCGTACGAGCTCCTCCCGCAACGGCCGCAGCCACTCCGCGAGCCCCGGGCGGGCCGCGATCACCGCGTCGTACCGCTCGACCAGCTCCTCGCTGTCCCGCGCCGCACGCGCGCGTGCCCTGCGGTCGGCGGCCGACGGGCCGTCGCCCGGGTCACCGGAGTCCTCGTCGCCGGCGGTGCACCCGGCCAGGGCGAGGGCCGTCGGGCCGACGGCGAGCAGACTCCTCCTGCGCGGCCCCGAGCGGGCGCGCGGCGATGGGGAAAACGGCACTTCAGACGTCCTCGGGGGGCTCGTACGAGAAAGAAGCGACTGGCAGGGCTGCACGCCCGTGATCACGGTACCCGGGCCTTCGCCCGGGACCACTCAGCGGCACCGTTCGTCACCGGGTGGACGGCAACACTCCCTGCGACCGGATACCCTTTGACCAGACACGCGCCCCATCCCACAACAGCACACGCGGCCGAGGAGTCACCCGGATGAGCACCACCCAGAGCGAGAGGCTGCGAGAACTACTGGAACCGCTCGTCAGCTCTCAGGGCCTGGACCTCGAAGAGATCGAAGTGGACTCCGTCGGACGCAAGCGGGTGCTGCGCGTGGTCGTCGACTCGGACACGGGCGCCGACCTGGACCAGATCGCCGATGTGAGCCGCGCGCTCTCGGCGAAGCTCGACGAGTCGGACGCGATGGGCGAGGGGGAGTACACCCTCGAGGTCGGCACCCCGGGCGCGGAACGCCTCCTGACGGAACACCGGCACTACGTGCGCGCCACGGACCGCCTGGTGAAGTTCCAGCTGGCCGAGGACGGCGAGCTGGTCGCCCGGATCCTGAAGGTCGACGACGACGGTGTCGACACCGAGATCCCCGGAGTCAAGGGCCGCAAGCCCACGGCGCGCAGACTCGCCTTCGAGGACATCGTCCGGGCGCGTGTCCAGGTCGAGTTCAGCCGCAAGGACAACAAGAAGGAAGAGGAGGCGTAGCCGTGGACATCGACATGAGCGCCCTGCGGGGCTTGGTTCGGGAGAAGGAGATCTCCTTCGACCTGCTGGTCGAGGCGATCGAATCGGCCCTCCTCATCGCCTACCACCGCACCGAGGGAAGCCGCCGTCACGCGCGCGTGGAGCTCAACCGGCAGACCGGCCATGTGACCGTGTGGGCGAAGGAGGACCCCGACGACCTCGAGGAGGGCCAGGAGGCCCGCGAGTTCGACGACACCCCCACGGGCTTCGGCCGTATCGCCGCCACCACGGCCAAGCAGGTCATCCTGCAGCGCCTGCGCGACGCCGAGGACGACGCGACACTCGGTGAGTACGCCGGCCGCGAGGGCGACATCGTCACCGGCGTCGTCCAGCAGGGCCGCGACCCGAAGAACGTGCTCGTCGACATCGGCAAGCTCGAGGCCATCCTGCCGGTGCAGGAGCAGGTGCCGGGCGAGAGCTACCAGCACGGCATGCGCCTGCGGTCGTACGTCGTCCGGGTGGCCAAGGGCGTACGCGGCCCGTCCGTGACGCTGTCCCGTACGCACCCCAATCTGGTGAAGAAGCTGTTCGCCCTGGAGGTGCCGGAGATCGCCGACGGGTCCGTGGAGATCTCCGCGATCGCCCGCGAGGCCGGTCACCGGACGAAGATCGCCGTCCGCTCCACCCGGTCCGGCCTGAACGCCAAGGGCGCCTGCATCGGCCCCATGGGCGGCCGTGTGCGCAATGTGATGGGCGAGCTGAACGGCGAGAAGATCGACATCGTCGACTGGTCGGAGGACCCGGCCGAGATGGTGGCGAACGCGCTGTCCCCGGCCCGGGTCTCCAAGGTGGAGATCGTGGACATGGCGACCCGGTCGGCCCGGGTGACCGTGCCCGACTACCAGCTCTCCCTCGCCATCGGCAAGGAAGGGCAGAACGCCCGGCTCGCCGCCCGGCTGACCGGCTGGCGGATCGACATCCGCCCGGACACGGAACCGGCGGCGAACGGCTCCGGAGAGTAGCTCCGGGGAATAGATCCAAGCCGCGGGTCGTTCAGATCACGACAGGTTCATGCGCGGCAACTGTTCGAATCCTGCCCCAAAGGGGTCAGGGGCGTACGGGGAGGTAGACTTAACGGTGTCTGGCCGGACGCGCGTCCGCGCATGCCCTGAACGCACTTGTGTGGGGTGTCGGGAGCGAGCGGCCAAGGCCGATCTGTTGCGGATCGTGTTGATCAAGGACGCATGCGCCCCTGATCCACGCGGTACGCTGCCCGGCCGGGGTGCGTACGTACACCCCGCCCAGATCTGTCTCGACCAGGCGGTACGCCGACGGGCGTTCACGAGGGCACTGCGCGCCCCGGGACCGCTCGACACAAAGGCGTTGCGCCGATACGTCGAGCAGACAACAGTTGCCGACCAGGCAACACGGTAAAGACGTGTCGCACGGAACACCGTGCGGCTTGGTACCTCGCGAGTCGAAAGCAGGTCGAGATTGCGATGAGCACTCGATGAGTACGCGATGAGTACGCCCATGAACTAGCGACGGTCCGGACGTAACCCGGACCTCAAAGGAGCGAAGTGGCTAAGGTCCGGGTCTACGAACTCGCCAAGGAGTTCGGTGTCGAGAGCAAGGTCGTCATGGCCAAGCTCCAGGAACTCGGTGAATTCGTCCGTTCGGCGTCTTCGACGATCGAAGCGCCTGTCGTACGCAAACTGACTGACGCCTTCCAGGGTGGCGGCAACGGCAAGTCCGCCGCGAAGCCCGCAGCCCCCAAGAAGGCCGCCCCCCGTCCCGCCGCGCCTTCCCCGGCGCAGGCTGGGGGCCCCTCCCACGGCGTCAAGCCAGTGGGTGAGCGTCCGGCTGCCCCGAAGCCGCCGGCCGCACCCAAGCCCGCCGCGGCCCAGGAGCCGTCGGCCCCCGCTGCCCCGTCGGCCCCCGCGCCGACCCCGGGTCCGCGTCCGACGCCGGGCCCCAAGCCCGCGCCGCGTCCGGCCCCGGCAGCGCCCGAGTTCACGGCGCCGCCCGCGGCGGCTCCGTCCCCGGCCGCGCCGAAGCCCGCCGGCGGGCGCCCCGGCGCCCCCAAGCCCGGTGGTGGCCGCCCCTCCGGCGGTCCCGGCCAGGGCCAGGGCGGCCAGGGCCGTCCCGGTGGCGAGCGTGGCCCGCGTCCCGGTGCTCCGGCGCCGCGTCAGGGCGGTTCCCGTCCGGCCGGTCCGCGTCCGGGTAACAACCCCTTCACCTCCGGTGGCTCCACCGGCATGGCGCGCCCGCAGGCGCCCCGTCCGCAGGGTGGCCGTCCCGGCCCCGGCGGCCAGGGTGGCGGTCCTCGTCCCCAGGCGCCCGGCGCCCAGGGCGGCGGTCCGCGTCCGCAGGCTCCGGGCGGCAACCGTCCGAGCCCGGGCTCGATGCCGCGTCCGCAGGGCGGCGGCCCGCGTCCCGGCGGCGGCTCCGCCGGTCCTCGTCCGAACCCCGGCATGATGCCGCAGCGTCCCGCTGCCGGCCCGCGTCCCGGTGGCGGTGGCCCCGGCGGCCGCGGTCCCGGTGGCGGCGGTCGTCCCGGTGGTGGCGGCGGCGGTCGTCCGGGCGGCGGCGGCTTCGCCGGTCGTCCCGGTGGCGGCGGCGGTTTCGCCGGTCGTCCGGGTGGTCCCGGTGGCGGTGGCGGCGGTTTCGCCGGTCGCCCGGGTGGTCCCGGCGGCGGTGGCCGTCCCGGCTTCGGTGGTCGTCCCGGTGGTCCGGGCGGTCGTGGTGGCACGCAGGGCGCCTTCGGTCGTCCCGGCGGTCCCGCGCGCCGTGGCCGTAAGTCGAAGCGGCAGAGGCGCCAGGAGTACGAGGCCATGCAGGCCCCGTCGGTCGGCGGTGTGATGCTGCCTCGCGGCAACGGCGAGACCGTTCGCCTGTCGCGCGGTGCCTCCCTCACTGACTTCGCGGAGAAGATCAACGCCAACCCGGCGTCGCTCGTCGCGGTCATGATGAACCTCGGCGAGATGGTCACGGCCACGCAGTCCGTCTCCGACGAGACGCTCCACCTCCTTGCCGGCGAGATGAACTACACGGTTCAGATCGTCAGCCCGGAGGAGGAGGACCGCGAGCTCCTCGAGTCCTTCGACATCGAGTTCGGCGAGGACGAGGGCGACGAGGAGGACCTGATGGTCCGCCCGCCCGTCGTCACCGTCATGGGTCACGTCGACCACGGTAAGACCCGGCTCCTCGACGCCATCCGCAAGACGAACGTCATCGCGGGCGAGGCCGGCGGCATCACCCAGCACATCGGTGCCTACCAGGTCGCGACCGAGGTCAACGAGGAAGACCGCAAGATCACCTTCATCGACACCCCGGGTCACGAGGCGTTCACCGCCATGCGTGCCCGTGGTGCGAGGTCGACCGACATCGCGATCCTGGTCGTCGCGGCCAACGACGGCGTCATGCCGCAGACGGTCGAGGCGCTCAACCACGCCAAGGCGGCCGAGGTCCCGATCGTCGTCGCGGTCAACAAGATCGACGTCGAGGGCGCGGACCCGACCAAGGTGCGCGGTCAGCTGACCGAGTACGGCCTGGTGGCCGAGGAGTACGGCGGCGACACGATGTTCGTCGACATCTCCGCCAAGCAGGGTCTGCACATCGACTCCCTGCTGGAGGCCGTGGTCCTCACGGCCGACGCCTCGCTCGACCTGCGGGCCAACCCGAACCAGGACGCGCAGGGCATCTCGATCGAGTCCCGTCTCGACCGCGGCCGTGGTGCCGTGTCGACGGTCCTCGTCCAGCGCGGCACGCTGCGGGTCGGCGACACCATGGTGGTCGGCGACGCGTACGGCCGAGTCCGGGCGATGCACGACGACAACGGCAACAGCGTGGCCGAGGCCGGTCCGTCGACGCCGGTGCAGGTCCTGGGCCTCACCAACGTCCCGGGTGCGGGCGACAACTTCCTGGTGGTGGACGAGGACCGTACGGCCCGTCAGATCGCCGAGAAGCGCGCCGCCCGTGAGCGCAACGCCGCGTTCGCCAAGCGCACGCGCCGTGTCTCGCTCGAGGACCTGGACAAGGTGCTCAAGGCCGGCGAGGTCCAGCAGCTGAACCTGATCATCAAGGGTGACGCTTCTGGTTCGGTCGAGGCGCTCGAGTCCTCCCTGCTCCAGCTGGACGTCGGCGAAGAGGTCGACATCCGGGTCCTGCACCGCGGCGTCGGTGCGGTCACGGAGTCCGACATCGACCTGGCCATGGGCTCGGACGCGATCGTCATCGGCTTCAACGTCCGCGCTGCCGGACGTGCCCAGCAGATGGCGGAGCGCGAGGGCGTGGACGTCCGCTACTACTCGGTCATCTACCAGGCGATCGAGGAGATCGAAGCGGCCCTCAAGGGCATGCTCAAGCCGGAGTACGAAGAGGTCGAGCTCGGTACGGCGGAGATCCGCGAGGTCTTCAAGTCGTCCAAGCTGGGCAACATCGCGGGTGTTCTCATCCGCTCCGGCGAGGTCAAGCGGAACACCAAGGCCCGCCTGCTCCGCGATGGCAAGGTCATCGCGGAGAGCCTCAACATCGAGGGCCTGCGTCGCTTCAAGGACGACGTCACCGAGATCCGCGAAGGGTTCGAGGGCGGTATCAACCTCGGCAACTTCAACGACATCAAGGTCGACGACGTCATCGCGACGTACGAGATGCGCGAGAAGCCGCGGGTGTAACACCCACGGTTCCCAGACCGGCCGACGGGGTTCGCCCCGTCGGCCGGCTGGCCGTTGGCACGCTGACCGGGGCGGAGCCCCGGGGGCCGGGTCTCCTGGTCGACCGTGTCGGGCAGGCAGGTGGGCAAAACCCGATCGAGCCACCGGCGGGTTCGCGGTACCGTTCCTGATGTCCCTGCCATTTCCGACAGCAGGGCCATCGATCCCGTACCGGCGGGTCATCCGGATACACATGTACGTGGGGACTCTGTCCTTCGACCTGCTCCTCGGCGACGTCCGGTCGCTGAAGGAGAAGCGCTCCGTCGTCCGCCCCATCGTCGCCGAGCTCCAGCGCAAGTACGCGGTGAGCGCGGCCGAGGTGGACCATATGGACCTCCATCGCAGGGCCGTAGTCGGCCTCGCGTTGGTGTCCGGCGACGCGGGGCACCTGAGCGAGGTACTCGACCGGTGCGAACGGCTGGTCGCCGCCCGCCCCGAGGTGGAACTGCTGTCCGTCAGGCGGCGTTTCCACGGCGAAGACGACTGACGACCCAGAGAACGACCCAGACAGGAAAGAACGGGAGACGGACCAGTGGCCGACAACGCGCGGGCTAAAAGGCTGGCGGACCTCATCCGAGAGGTGGTGGCCCAGAAGCTGCAGCGCGGGATCAAGGACCCGCGGCTCGGCTCGCACGTCACCATCACGGACACCCGGGTCACGGGTGACCTGCGGGAGGCGACCGTCTTCTACACCGTGTACGGGGACGACGAGGAGCGCAACGAGGCCGCCGCCGGCCTGGAGAGCGCCAAGGGCATCCTGCGCTCCGAGGTGGGCCGGGCCGCCGGTGTGAAGTTCACGCCGACCCTGACCTTCGTCATGGATGCCCTCCCCGACACCGCCCGGAACATCGAGGACCTCCTCGACAAGGCGCGTCAGTCCGACGAGAAGGTGCGCGAGGCGTCCGCCGGCGCGAAGTACGCCGGTGAAGCCGACCCGTACCGGAAGCCGGACGAGGACGACGAGACGGACGACACCGCCGAATGACCCAGAAGCACACCACGCCCGACGGCCTCGTCATCGTCGACAAGCCGTCGGGCTTCACTTCGCACGACGTCGTCGCCAAGATGCGCGGCATCGCCAGAACGCGACGCGTCGGGCACGCCGGCACCCTCGACCCGATGGCGACGGGCGTCCTCGTCCTCGGCGTCGAGAAGGCGACCAAGCTCCTCGGCCATCTCGCGCTGACCGAGAAGGAGTACCTGGGCACCATCCGGCTCGGGCAGAACACCCTCACGGACGACGCCGAGGGAGAGCTCACCTCCTCCGCCGACGCCTCCGGGGTCACCCGCGACGCCATCGACGCGGGAGTCGCCAAGCTGACCGGCGACATCATGCAGGTGCCGTCCAAGGTCAGCGCCATCAAGATCAACGGGGTGCGGTCCTACAAGCGGGCCAGGGAGGGCGAGGAGTTCGACATCCCGGCCCGGCCCGTCACGGTCTCCTCCTTCGGCGTGTACGACGTCAGGGACGCCGTCGCCGAGGACGGCACGCCCGTACTCGACCTGGTCGTGTCGGTCGTCTGCTCCTCCGGTACGTACATCCGGGCCCTGGCCCGCGACCTGGGCGCCGACCTCGGCGTCGGCGGTCATCTCACCGCCCTGCGCCGTACCCGCGTCGGCCCCTACAAGCTGGACGCGGCCCGCACGCTCGACCAGCACCAGCAGGAGCTGGCCGTGATGCCGATCGCCGAGGCCGCGACGGCCGCGTTCCCGCGCTGGGACGTCGACGCCCGGCGGGCCAAGCTGCTCACCAACGGCGTACGGCTGGAGATGCCCGAGGAGTACGCGGGCTCCGGCCCCGTCGCCGTCTTCGACCCGGAGGGCCGCTTCCTCGCCCTCGTCGAGGAGCAGAAGGGCAAGGCCAAGAGCCTGGCCGTCTTCGGCTGACGGGCGATCGGGGGGACCGGGGGACCGGTGTCCGCCCGTGGAGCGGCGACCACGGGGTACCTCCACTGCCGCCGCTCCACGGTCCCCCCTCGGTTCCCCCACCCCTAGGGTGTATCCAGCCGTCCCCGTTGGTTCACCCGTCCGTGCGGGCGCTCGGAGTGAACGGGGGGAGCGGAAGGGGGCGCTTTCACCGAGCGGCCTGTCCGGCTGATCATCTCGCCCCTACCGTCGAACGCGAGGGCACGGGTGTACGGCGGGGAGGCTCGACGATGGCGTCGCGGAACCGGTCCCGGGAGTCGGACGGCAGCGCACGAGACCCCCAGGACCGCGCCGGAACAGCGGACCAGGCAACAGCGGACCTGGCAACCTCGGATCACGCAACAGAGGACAAGGCAACGGCCGATCAGGCAACGTCGGCAGCCGAGCAGGCGGGGGCCCTCGACGAAGCCCTCGTCCGTATCCACGACCTCGCAGGCCGCCCGCGTGGCACCGGCTTCCTGGCCGACCACCGCGGCACGCTCGTCACCAGCCACGAGGCCGTCGACGGACTGCCCCGGCTCGTCCTGTGCGGGGCCGGGGACCGCCGCCGTGTCGTGACCGCCGACGCGATCACCCCGCTGCCCGCCCTTGACCTGGCCCTCGTGCGGACCGACGGCCTCGAGGTACCGCCGCTGCCGGTCACCGTGCGGGACGGGACCCGGACGGGCACTTATGTGCGGATCGCCGCCGGCGGCTGGCGCGAGGCACGTGTCCTGGGCCCGGCCGCCGCGACCTACACGGCCACGAACGGTGTCCACCGCCTCGACGCGCTGGAGCTGGCGGTCGGCACGGCAGGGCGGGACGCGCTGCGGCCGGCCGGCGGAGCGGCCGGCGGCCCGGTGCTCGACGCCGCGACCGGTGCCGTCGTGGGTGTGCTGGGTACGGCGCTCAGCTCCGACCACCGCGACGTCGGATTCGCCGTGCCGCTGCGTCCCCGGGTCTCCGGAGCGGCGGGGCCGCTCGCCGAACTGCTCGCCGAGAACGCGGCGACGGTCCCCGCGTACGGCGACGACCTCAACCTGGCCGGGGTACTGGAGCTGACCGGCACATCGGTGCCACAGGACGGCCCCGCCCGCCTCCCGGAACCGGTCGAACGGGCGGCTGTGGCGGCCGAGTTCAGCGCCTTCACGGCGGGCCCTGCCGCCGTCCTCGGCCTCGTCGGGCCGCCCGGCAGCGGTCGTACGACGGAACTCGCGGCGCTCGCGGCCCGCCGGAGCCGCAGCGGGCTCCCCACGCTGTGGCTGCGCGGCTCCGAACTGCGGGACGACGACGTGTCGGTGGCCGACGCGGCGGGCCGGGCGCTGGCCCGGGCCGCCCTGGCGGTGGCAGCCGATCGCGCCCCCTTCCCGGCCGACCTGGGCGACACCACGCCCGAGCGCCTCGCCGGCCTCGCCCGTGCCCTCGGCCGCCCCCTGCTGCTCGCCCTCGACGGCCCCGAGGAGATGCCGCCGGCCCTGGCCCGCCGTCTGGCCTCGTGGACGGACGGGACGGTGCGGTGGCTGCGGGAGACGGGAGTGCGGCTGGTGGTGGCATGCCGGGCGGAGTACTGGGAGGGGGTGCCGTTCCCGGCCGAGGCACTGCACCGGCCGGGAGGCGCGGAGGAGCGGCCCGTGTGTGTACGCCTCGGCGATCTCACCGAGGACGAGGCCCGGGAGGCCCGCCTCCGGCACGGCATCCCGGACGGCGCCCTCGCCGACGCGGACGCCCGGCATCCCCTGGCCCTCCGGCTGCTCGCCGAGATCCGGACCGCCCTCGACGCCGCCCCCGACGTGCCCGCCGCCGTCGTCGACCGGCACGACGTCTTCGCGGCCTACCTGGACCTGATGTCCCTGCGCATCGCCGCGCGTCTGGCCGCCGGGAACGGACTGCGCGGTACCGCCGTACGCCGACTGGCCGCCAAGGTCTCGGGGCAGGTGCACGAGGCCGCCCGGCGTGGTCTCGGGCCGGGGGCGGGGGATGTGGACGAGGAGGCGTTCGGAGCGGTGTTCCCGTCGGGGCACGCCCCCGCGCGGCTCGGCGGCGGCAGCGGCTGGGCGCAGGCCGTCCTCGCCGAGGGCCTGCTCGTGCCCGCCGGACCCGGCTACCGCTTCGCCCACGAGGAACTCGCCGACTGGCTCCAGGGCATGCACCTCGACCTCGACGAGGCGCTACGGGCCCTCGTCCACCGCGGCCGGGAACCGCAGTCCGACCCCGTCCCGCACCATCGCATCGGACCCGTGGTCCAGGCCCTGCTGTTCCTCGCCCGCCAGCAGGGCACCGGTCGGCCGGCCTCCCGGCTGGCGGACCTGGTGCACGCGCTGGACGCCGACCCCCGGTCCTGGTGGGCCGCCCGGCTGCTCGCCGGGACCCTGTCGGCGGTGCCCGACGCGACGCCGTACGCCGAGGTGCTGCGGCTGCTGGCCGACCGGATCGTGGCCTGGCGGCGGGAGCGGCGGCCCGTGCCGGAGGAGGTCGGGCCCGCCTTCTGGACCGGCGTGCGGCTGCGGCAGGACGTGCGCCTCGGCCTGCTGCGGCGGCTGGTCCACGCCGACGGCCCGCCGTGCGAGGCCGGTCCCCGCTTCCTGGACGCCGTGGCGCGGCTGCTCACCGCCGACCCCACGGGGGTGCAACCGCTGCTCGCCGACTGGTTCGACGACGAGCGGCCGCTGCCCGCCACCCCGCACGCGACGGTGGCCACGGCCGCGCAGGCGCTGCTGCACACCCATCGCCGACGGGCCCTGGACGAGCTGACGGACGTGCTCGTCGACCGCGCTCACCGGCGCGCCGACGAACTGCTCGCCGTGCTGGCCGAGGAGGAACCGTCGGCGGTGTGCCGGGCCGTGGACCGGTGGGCGCTCGACGAGCGGCCGGCGCGCCGGGAGGCCGCGGTGGCGCACGGACTGCGCGTCGCACCCCACGTGAGCACAGGAGACGACCGCGCCCTCCTGCGCTACGCCGCCCTCGCCCTGCTCGCCCGCCCCGCCGGCCACGCCCTGCACGGCGGCGCACTCGCCCTCCTCGTCCAGGACCCGCACACCCGAGCCAAGTACCTGCCGCGGGCACTGGAGCGCTTCGCGGCGGGCGACCCGCGCTTCCCTCAGGACGTACCGGCCCGCGCCCTCCTGGCCCACCCCGAGCCGGTCCTCGGCGCCTTCGCGGCACGGCTGCGGCGGCCGGACGCGGAGGAGGCGCTGCGGGCGCTCGCCGACGCCACCCCGCCCGGCCTGGCCCGGCGGGTGGCCGCACTGCTCCGGGAGGCGGCGGAGCAGCGGCCGGAACTCGCCGGGCGGGTGGCCGCGTACGTCGACCAGCGGCTCGACCGGGGCCCTGAAGCCCGGGCCGTGCTGCTGCCCCTGGTGACCGGCCTGCTGGACGGCGGGGCGGTACGGCTGCGGTGCGCTCTCGCCGCCGTCCTCACCCCGCCCGGCATCCCCGCCTCCCGCCCGCTGCGCCGCGAACTGCGCGACGCGCTCCTGGCCCGCGAGCACGACACCGACGTGCTGGACGCGCTGCTCCAGGCCGCCGCCCGGAACAGCGGCGACGACCTGCGCGACCTCGTCCACCGCGTCGGACTGCTCCTCGTGCGCACCCCGGAGGGCGCCGGCCGCTTCGACCGCGCCCTGGTCGACCTGGGCCGGCACGTGCCCGGCTTCGCCGCCCGCGCGGCCGGCTGGCTGGCCGACGCGCCCGAGGAGTGGGCGGCGGTGGTCGGGCCGAGCTCCCACCGGACGATCGAGAACCTGGCGGGCGTAGGCGTCCCCGCCTGACCATGCCGATGCGGGCCCGAGGCATGGGGCATGGCACCCTTAGACCTGCGCACGAGGCAACCACGGACAACCACGGACACGGCTCGACGAGCTTTCGACAAGGAGCAGGCACAGTGCAGCGCTGGCGTGGCTTGGAGGACATCCCCCAGGACTGGGGGCGCAGCGTCGTCACCATCGGCTCCTACGACGGAGTTCACCGCGGGCACCAGCTGATCATCCGGCATGCCGTGGACCGCGCCCGGGAGCTGGGGGTGCCCGCCGTCGTCGTCACCTTCGACCCGCACCCCAGCGAGGTCGTCCGGCCCGGCAGCCACCCTCCGCTGCTCGCCCCGCACCACCGCCGCGCCGAGCTCATGGCCGGCCTGGGCGTGGACGCGGTGCTCATCCTCCCGTTCACGACCGAGTTCTCGAAGCTCTCCCCGGCCGACTTCGTCGTCAAGGTGCTCGTCGACAAGCTGCACGCCAAGGCCGTCGTCGAGGGCCCCAACTTCCGCTTCGGGCACAAGGCCGCCGGCAACGTGGAGTTCCTGGCCACGCAGGGCAAGACCTACGACTTCGAGGTCGAGGTCGTCGACCTGTACGTGACCGGTGAGGCGGGCGGCGGGGAGCCGTTCTCCTCCACGCTGACGCGGCGGTTGGTCGCCGAGGGCGATGTCGAGGGCGCCGGGGAGATCCTGGGCCGTCCGCACCGGGTCGAGGGTGTCGTCGTCCGGGGTGCCCAGCGCGGGCGCGAGCTGGGGTTTCCGACGGCCAACGTCGAGACGCTGCCGCACACGGCCATCCCGGCCGACGGTGTGTACGCCGGCTGGCTGCACGCTCAGGGCGAAGTGATGCCGGCCGCGATCTCCGTCGGTACGAATCCGCAGTTCGAGGGGACCGAGCGGACGGTGGAGGCGTATGCCATCGACCGGATCGGACTGGATCTGTACGGGTTGCATGTCGCCGTTGATTTCTTGGCCTTTGTGCGGGGGCAGGCCAAGTTCGAGACGTTGGATGCGCTGTTGGAGCAGATGGGGCAGGACGTCAAGAAGTGCCGGGAGTTGGTGGCGGCGGACGGGGCTGCCTAGTCCGCTTGATCACCGTCCGCGGGTGAGTGGGGGCTGGTCGCGCAGTTCCCCGCGCCCCTTCGGGGCGCTGTTGAAACTGCCCAATGGCAGGCCACCTGGGAGTCTCCGCTCCCGTTCAGCACCTCCAGGTCCTGACTTCTGCATGCGTCCGCCACGCCCGCCCGGGCCGCCTCGCCGGTGGTGAGGATCTGGCAGCGCACATGGAAGCGGCAGCCGTTCGGTACACGTGACGGGTCAGGGGGCTCGCCGGTGAGGATCACCGGGGCGCCCGGGGCCTCCGGGAGCACGGACAGCAGGGCCTGGGTGTACGGATGCCGGGGTGCGGTCAGCACCTGTTCCACCGCGCCCGTCTCCACGATCCGGCCCAGATACATCACGGCGACCCGGTCGGCGATGTTCCACGCCAGGCCCAGGTCGTGCGTGACGACCAGCGCGGACAGGCCGAGCTCGGTACGCAGCCGCAGCAGCAGGGCGAGGATCTCACCGCGCACAGAGGCGTCCAGGGACGCCACCGGCTCGTCGGCGACGAGGAGTTCGGGTTCCAGGACGAGCGCGCCCGCGATGACGACCCGCTGGCGCTGCCCGCCGGACAGCTCGTGCGGATAGCGCAGGAAGAAACGCTCCGGGGGCCGTAGCCCGGCCCGGGACAGGGCCTCGGCGACCGCGGTCCGCTCGTCGCCGCCGTAGCCGTGGATGCGCAGCCCCTCGGCGACCGCGTCGTACACCGTGTGCCGTGGGTTGAGCGAGCCGCTCGGGTCCTGCAGGACCAGCTGGACGCGCTTGCGGTACGCCTTCAGGGACCGGCCGGAGTAGTCCAGGGGGCGGCCGTCGAAGGTGACCCGGCCCGCGGTCGGCTCGACCAGGCCCAGCAGCGAGCGGGCCAGGGTCGTCTTGCCGCAGCCGGACTCGCCGACCAGCGCGACGATCTCGCCGGGCCGGATGTCGAGGTCCACCCCGTCCACCGCGCGGGCCCGGGGCCCGCCGTGCCGGCCGGGGAAGGTGACGTACAGGCCCTGGGCACTCAGCAGGGGTGCCGTGGTGACGTCGGATGCCGTGGGGGACATGGTCATGGCGTGCCGGGCCTCGCTTCCTCCAGGGCGTCGGGATTCTCGCGTGCTTCGTTCGCCGGATCGCCGACCAGGACGCATGCCGCCCGGCGTTCCGGCCCCGCCTCGCGCAGCACCGGGTCCTGCTCGGCGCACGACTCCAGCGCGACCGGGCACCGGGGATGGAACGTGCAGCCGGACGGCAGCGCGGCCGGGTCGGGCGGGTCGCCCGCCAGTCCTTGCGGCGCGAACCGGGACGCGGGATCGCCGATGCGCGGGAACGCGGCCGACAGGGCCCTGGCATACGGGTGCCGGGCGTCCTCGTACACCTCGGCGGCCGGGCCCTCCTCGACCACCCGGCCCGCGTACATCACCGCGAGGCGGTCGCAGGTGTCGGCGAGGACCGCCAGATCGTGACTGATCATGATCAGACCGAGGTCCTGGTCCGCCACGAGCTGCTCGATGAGCCGCAGGATCTGCGCCTGGATCATCACGTCGAGCGCGGTGGTCGGCTCGTCGGCGATGATCAGCCGGGGGTCGCAGGCCAGTGCCATGGCGATCATGACGCGCTGTCGCTGGCCGCCGGACAGTTCGTGCGGGTAGGCGTCCGCGCGGGCGGCGGGCAGTCCGACCTGCTCCAGCAGCTCGCCGGTCTTCTTCTTCGCCCCGGCCGGTGTCGCCTTCTTGTGCAGCAGGATCGGCTCGGCGATCTGGTCGCCGATGCGGTGCACGGCGTTGAGGGAGTGCATCGCGCCCTGGAAGACGACGGAGGCCCCGGCCCAGCGGACCGCCCGTACCCGGCCCCACTTCATCGTCAGCACGTCCTCGCCGTCGAGGAGCACCTCGCCGGTGATCCGGGTGCCCGTCGGCAGCAGCCGCAGCAGGGCCAGCGCCAGTGTGGACTTGCCGCAGCCGGACTCGCCGGCCAGGCCGAGCTTCTGGCCCGCGTCCAGGCGCAGGTCGACGCCGCGCACGGCGGCCGCCCCGCCCGCGTACGTCACCGTCAGGTCCCTGACGTCGAGCAGACTCAACGCGACACCCCCAGCCTGGGGTTGAGGACGGACTCCACGGCCCGTCCGCACAGCGTGAACGCCAGCGCCACCACGGCGATGGCGATGCCCGGCGGCACCAGGTACCACCAGTCCCCGGCACTGACCGCGCCCGCCTCCCGCGCGTCCTGGAGCAGCCCGCCCCACGACACGACCGTGGGGTCGCCCAGGCCGAGGAAGGCGAGTGTCGCCTCGGCGAGGATGGCAGAGGAGATGATCAGCGTCGTCTGGGCCAGCACCAGCGGCATCACGTTGGGCAGGACGTGCCGGGACATGATGTGCCAGTGCCCGCCACCGAGTGCCTTGGCCCGCTCGATGTACGGCCGGGTCTCCACCGCCAGCGTCTGGGCGCGCACCAGCCGGGCCGTGGTCGGCCAGGTGGTGACGCCGATGGCGATGACGATCGTGGTCAGCGAGCGGGACATCACGGTCGCCAGGGCGATCGCCAGCACCAGCGTCGGCATGACCAGGAACCAGTCGGTGATCCGCATCATCACCGTCGCGTACCAGCCCTTGAAATGCCCGGCCGTCACCCCGATCAGCGTGCCGATCGCCACCGACAGCACGGCGGCGAGCAGCCCGACCAGCAGCGACACCCGCGAGCCCCAGATCACCAGGCCCAGCAGGTCACGGCCGAACTGGTCGGTGCCGAGCGGGAAATCGGCACTCGGGCTCTGCATCGGACGCCCCGGCGCGGCGGTCACACTGCTCACGTCCGAGCCGACGAACAGCGGCGCGAACAACGCCAGCAGCGCGCACAGCGTGAGCGCGGTCAGGCCGTACAGCCCCGCCCGCTCCGCGCGGTACTGCCGCCAGAAGCGGGCGACGGAGGCCCGGCGGCGCTGCCGGGCGAGGGCGCGCGGACTCAGGGCCGTCTCGGTCGTCGTCGTCATCGGGCCACCCGGGGGTCCAGCAGCGGATAGACCAGGTCGGCGAGGGTGTTCATCACGATCACCGCGGCGGCGAACACGAAGAACAGTCCCTGCACCAGCGGCAGATCGGGCACGCTCAGCGCCTGATAGAACAGCCCGCCGAGCCCGGGCCAGGAGAACACCGTCTCCACGAGGATCACGCCCGCCACCGTCCGGCCGAGGTTGATGAAGATCAGCGTCACGGTCGGCAGCAGCGCGTTCGGCACGGCGTGCCGGCGCCGCACGAGATCGTCGCGCAGCCCCTTGGCCCGCGCGGTCGTCAGATAGTCGCTGCCCATCTCGTCCAGCAGCGCCGACCGCGTGACCAGCAGCGTCTGCCCGTACTCCACCGCCACCAGCGTCACCACCGGCAGCACCAGATGGTGCGCCACGTCGAGGACGTACGCGAAGCCCTCCTTGCCGCCCGACTCCATGCCGCCGGTGGGGAACATCCCGGGGAGCGGGCCGATGCCCACCGACAGCACGATGATCAGCAGCAGCCCGAGCCAGAAGGACGGGATGGAGTACAGCGTCAGCGCGAGACCGGTGTTGACCCGGTCCCCGACCGTGCCGCGCCGCCAGGCCGAGCGCGTGCCGAGGAAGATGCCCAGCGCGGTGTACAGGACGAAGGCGGTCCCGGTGAGCAGCAGGGTGTTCGGCAGCGCCTCGGTGATCTTGTCGACGACGGGCGAGCGGAACTGGTACGACGTCCCGAAGTCGCCGGTGAGCGCCTTGCCGCAGTAATCGGTGAACTGCCGCCAGAGCGGCAGGTCGAGCCCGAACTCCCTGCGATAGGCGGCCAGCTGCTCGGCCGACACCTGACGGCCGCCCGTCATGGTCTTCACCGGGTCGCCGGGGATCAGCCGGAAGAGGAAGAAGCTGGTGACGAGCACGGCCAGCAGCGATACGGCCGCCCCGGCCACCTTGCCCGCCAGGTAGCGCGGGTACGCGGAGCCCTTGCGTACCCGGGGCCCTGCCGCCGGCTCCCTCTCCTCGACCAGCGCGGGTGTCGCGTCAGCGGTCATGAGTACCCGCTCGCCCGCGCTACTCGCGCTCCTCGGCGGTGGCCCGCCGCCGCATGGCAGCGAATCCGCCGAGCCCGGCGAGGATGACGACACCGGCGACGATCGCGACCACGACCCCCGTCGACAAGGCGTTGTCCGACGAGCCGCCGGAGTCCGCCGGGACGGCCGACCACCAGCTCCAGTAGCCGTCCTGGCCGTAGATGTTCCCCGCCTTCGCCGGCATGGTGGTGATCGACTTGATCTGGTCCGTCCGGTAGGCCTCGACCGCGTTCGGATACGCCATGACGTTCATGTACCCGAGGTCGTACAGTCGCGACTCCATCTGCTGGACGATGTCCGCCCGTTTGGCGGGGTCGTACTCGGCGAGCTGCCGGGCGTAGAGCTCGTCGTACTTCTTGTCGCAGATGAAGTTGTCGGTGGCCCCCGTGTCCTCCGGGGTCGCCGGGAGGGCACCGCAGGTGTGGATGGACATCACGAAGTCCGGGTCGGGGTTGACCGACCAGCCGTCGAACGCCAGGTCGTACTTCCCGGCGAGCCAGGGGTCGGTCACGTTGTCCAGGCAGTTGAGCTGGACGCCGATGCCGAGCTTGCCCCACCACTCCTGGAGGTACTTGCCGACCGCCTTGTCGTTCGGGTCGGTGGCGTGGCACAGCACGCGGTAGCTGATGGGCTTGCCGTCCTTGCCGACGCGCTTGCCGTCGCCGTTCTTCTTGTAACCCGCCTGGTCGAGCAGCCGGGCCGCCTCGGCCGGGTCGTACGCCAGCTTCTGGTCCGGGGACGGCTTCCAGTGGTACTGCGGGAAGCGCGGCGGGATGTAGCCCTCGCCCTCGACGGCATGCCCCTGGAACACCTTTTCGATGATGGCCTCGCGGTCGACGGCCATGAACAGCGCGTTGCGCACCCGCTGGTCCAGCAGGGAGGGGTGGCCGTCGCCGAACTTCTTGCCGTTCTTGGCCTTCGCGCCCGGGTTGGTGGCGAGGGCGTAGAAGCGGCGGCCGGGGGCGTCGTTGACCTGGATGTCGTCCGCGCCCTCCAGGGACGCCGCCTGAGCCGGCGTCAGGGACGGCGATCCGGCGACGAAGGACACCTCGCCCTTGCGCAGCGCCGACACCGCCGCGTCCTGGTCCTTGTAGTAGCGGAAGACGACCTCGTCGAACTTCGGCGTCCCGCGCCAGAACCCCTTGTTGGCCTCGAGCCGTACGTAGCTGTCCGCCTTGTAGTCGGTCAGCGTGAACGGCCCGTTCCCGACGACGGGGAAGCTCTTGTCGTTGTTGAACTCGGAGAAGTCCGAGACCTTCTCCCACACGTGCTTCGGCACGATCGGCACATCGAGGGACGTCATCGTGGCCTGCGGCTTCTTCAGCTCGATGACCAGCTCGGTGGGGCTCGGTGCGGTCACCTTCTTGAAGTTGCCGACGTAGCTGCCGTTCGCCGTGGCCGCGCCGTCGTCGGTCATCATCTTGTTGAACGTCCACGCCGCGTCCTGGGCGGTGGCCTGTTTGCCGTCCGACCACTTGGAGTTCGAGCGGATCGTGTACGTCCAGGTCAGCTTGTCCGGCGACGACTCCCACTTGGTGGCCAGGCCCGGGATGGCGTGGTTGTCCTTGGGGTCGTAGTTGGTCAGGTACTCGTACATGAGCCGGTGAATGCTCGTACTGAGCAGCCGGACCGCCAGGAACGGGCTGAGCGAGTCCACGCTCTGCGCCACCGCGACGGTCAGCACCTTGCCGTCGCCGGCCGCCCGGGCCTGCCGGGGCGCCGGATCGAGCGGGGTCGCGAGCCCGGCGGTGAGGGTGAGCGCGGCCGCCCCGGCCGCGGCGACGAGCCGGAGGCCGCGCGGGAGGCTGCGTGTCTGATCGTTCGTGCCCATGGTCGGACCTCGCGTCATCGCTCGGACGGGAAGGACGGGTTGATCAGCTGTCAGACGTTTTGATGTGTGTGTATCAGCGGCCGTCTCCACCCGTCAACGGCGCGTTCACCCCTTGTGGCCTGCGGAAATAACGAATTGGCGAGCTATCCGCACTCATTGGTCGAGACCACTGACGCCCTCCTGGCCAGGGGCTGGCAACGGATTTCGCCCCTGAACGCGCCGAAGCCCGCGCCGAGTGGGAACGGCGCGGGCCCGGAAGGCGAACGGCCCCTCGAAAGGGGCCGATCGGGTGAGGCGACTACTGCGTCGGAGGCGGAGGCGGCGGGGTCTGACCGTCGGGCTGAGCCGGGTAACCGGGCTGCCCGGGCCGGCCCTGCTGGGGGTAGCCGTAGCCCGGCTGCGGGGGAGCGGCCGGGGGCTGCCCGGGCTGCGCGTACGGCTGCCCGGGCTGCGGCTGCTGTGGGTACGGCGGCTGACCCGGCTGCGGGTACGGCGGCTGACCCGCGGCCTGCGGATACGGCTGGCCCGGCGGCTGGCCCGGCTGGGGGTACGGCTGTCCGGGCTGGGGGTACGGCTGGCCGGGCTGCGGCTGCTGAGGCTGCTGCGGGTACGGGCCGGGCTGGCCGGGGACCTGCTGGCCGGGCAGCGGCGGGGCGGCCACCGGCGGCGGGTTGCCGTCGGAGGTCCACAGGCCGTGCGCCTGCTGGTGGCGGGTGAAGTCCTCGGCGATCAGCGCCGCGAGGTTGAAGTACGCCTCCCGCACCTTCGGCCGCATCATGTCGAGGTTGACCTCGGCACCGGCGGAGAGATGCTCGTCGAACGGCACGACGACGACGCCCCGGCAGCGCGTCTCGAAGTGCGACACGATGTCCTCGACCTTGATCATCTTGCCGGTCTCGCGCACACCGGAGATGACGGTGAGGGATCGCGAGACGAGGTCGGAGTACCCGTGCGCGGACAGCCAGTCCAGCGTCGTGCTCGCGCTGCTCGCACCGTCCACGGACGGGGTCGAGATGATGATGAGCTGGTCGGCGAGGTCCAGCACACCGCGCATCGCGCTGTAGAGCAGACCGGTACCCGAGTCGGTGAGGATCACCGGGTACTGCTTGCCCAGCACGTCGATCGCGCGCCGGTAGTCCTCGTCGTTGAAGGTCGTGGACACGGCCGGGTCGACGTCGTTGGCGATGATCTCCAGCCCGGAGGGAGCCTGGGACGTGAAGCGCCGGATGTCCATGTACGAGTTGAGGTGCGGGATCGCCTGGACCAGGTCACGGATGGTGGCCCCGGTCTCCCGCCGCACACGGCGCCCGAGGGTGCCGGCGTCCGGGTTGGCGTCGATCGCGAGGATCTTGTCCTGCCGCTCGGTGGCGAGCGTCGAGCCGAGCGCGGTGGTCGTGGTCGTCTTGCCGACGCCGCCCTTGAGGCTGATCACGGCGATCCGGTAGCAGGACAGCACGGGCGTGCGGATCAGCTCCAGCTTCCGCTGCCGCTCGGCCTCCTCCTTCTTGCCACCGATCTTGAACCGGCCGCCACCGGCCGCCGGACGGCTGCTCTTCGCCTTCTGCCTCTTGCTGTTGAGCAGCCGGTCGGACGACAGCTCCACCGCGGCGGTGTAACCGAGCGGGGCGGCACCGGGGTTGGTCGGCTGCCGCTGGTCATGCTGCATGGGCTGCGGCCAGGCGGCCCCGGTCCGCGGGTCCACGGGCTGCTGCCCCGGATGCATCGGCCGCTCGGCCTGCCCGGGGTACGGCGGCTGCGCCTGCGGGGGCACACCGGGCTGCGGCTGAGGCTGGGCCGGGGGCTGCTGCGGGAAGCCGTATCCACCCTGCGGGTCGGGCCCCGCAGGAGCCGGCCCGCCCTGCTGCGGGAAGCCATAACCACCCTGCGCGTGGGGCGCGGGGGCCGGCGGGGTGCCGGGCTGCTGGGCCGGGGGCTGCTGGGCCGCCGGGGCGGGTGCGCCCTGCTGCGGGAAGCCGTATCCGCCCTGGGGGTTCGGTGCGGGGGCAGGCGGGACCTCCGGCTGCTGGGCCGGGGGCTGCTGAGCGGCCGGGGCCGGGGCGCCGGGGTGGGGGAAGCCGTAGCCGCCTTGGGGGGTGGGTGCGCCCGGGTGCGGGAAACCGTAGCCACCCTGCGGGTTCGGTGCGGGGGTCGGCGGGGCCTCGGGCTGCTGGGCCGGGGGCTGCTGAGCGGCCGGGGCCGGGGCGCCCGGGTGCGGGAAGCCGTATCCGCCCTGCGCGTTGGGTGCGGGGGTCGGTGGGGTGTCGGGCTGCTGGGCCGCCGGGGCCGGGGCGCCCTGCTGAGGGAAGCCGTAGCCACCCTGCGGGTTCGGCGCGGCCGGGGCCGGACCGCCCTGCTGCGGGAAGCCGTAGCCGCCGGGCCGCGGTGCGGGCTGGGCGGGCGGCTGGTGCGGCGGCGTCGGTGCGGCCTGCTGGTTCCAGGCGGCAGGCGCGGGCTGCGGCGCCTGCGGCTGGAACGGCGGCTGCTGGGCCGGTACCGACGGCTGGGGCGGCACGGGCGGCTGCCCCTGCGCGGCCGTCGGCTGCGGCTGAGCCGGCGTGTTCGGATCCGTGGGCTGTGCCTGCGGCTGTGCGGGCCACTGGTTCGCGGGCGCCGGCGCGGCCGGCTGGTACGACGGCGGCAGCGGCGGCACGCCCTGCGGGGCCGGGGGAGTCCAGGCGGGCGGGGCGTCGGACGCATCGGGCCCGGCGGCGTCCTGCGGAACGCTGTCCTCGGGAACGCTGTCCTCGGAAACGGAGTCCATAGGCACGGCGTCCGAGGGCTCCGCGTCGGCGGGCTCGGGAGCGGCGGAGTCCTCATCCACGGTCACGGAGTCGGGCTCGGGAGTCGGCGGCGCCGGAGGCGCGGGCACCCAGTCCTGAGGTTCGTCATCCTGCGACACGGCCTCGTCGGACTCGGCCTCCGCCGCCGCATCTTCCGAAGCCGAGTCCGCGTCCTCGTCTTCGTCCTCGGCGTCAGCCACGTCCACCGCGTCCGCAGGCTCGGAGGAGACATCGTCACTGGCCTCATCGGCGTCAGCGGAGGGCGAACCCTCGACGTCACCGCCCGAGTCCTGCTCCTCGTCCCCGTCCCCGTCCTTGACCTGCTCCTCGTCCACCGGCTCGAGCTGAGTCTCAGCCTCCGCCTCGGCGGCACGCTCCGCGATCTCCCGCTTCAGGGCGACGGCGGAGAAGCGCATGGTGGCACCGCTCTCCAGATCACCGTTCCCCGACTCGATTTCCTCGATTTCCTCGACTTCCTCGGCTTCTTCGACCTCTTCGGCAACCGGAGCGGCCGGAGTCGCCGGAACCTCCGCAGCGGCCGGAGCCACCGGCGGCTGCTCCGGAGTGGCAGGCGCAACCGGGGCCTCCGGCGGAGCCGACGGCGTCCACTGCGCCTGGTACCCACTCACGGGGATGTTCGGCAACGCCGTAGGAGAGGCCGGATCCGCCGCGGGCGTCTCGGGCCGCGCCTGAGACTGCGACACCTGCGGCTCGAAGCCGCCCTTCATCGGAAGCCTGGGAACGGCGGAAGGACCCTCGCCGGAGGGCGCGGGCGGCGTGAAGGGCGTACCCGGCGCGGGCGCGGGAGGCGTGAACGGAGCGCCCGGAGCAGGCGGCGGCGCGGGCGGCGTGAAAGGCGCCCCGGGTGCCGGCGCCGGTGCCGGTGCCGGTGCCGGAGACGAACCGGAGTTCTGCCCCGGAAGGGACGAGGTCCCGCCGGAGGCATTCGCGTGCGGCGGCGGAGTGAGCCCCGGCAGCGGCGGCACCGGCCCCTTCGGCGCCCCGGAGCCCCCGGAGTTCGCGGGCGCCCCGGAAGCACTGGAGTCCTCGGACGCACCCGCCCCCTGCCCCGAGCTCGAACTCGCCGAGGCGTTCTGCGTGTACCAGGCGGGCGGCGCGTAGTCGATGGTGAACTCGCCCGTCACCTCTGCTGCGGACTCCGCGTCGGGCTGGTCATCGCCGGGTGTCGCCCAGCCCCCGCGGATCCCGTCCCGATCGCTGCTCACAGTGTTCCTCCTGGTGTGGTCGAGCACCCTCATGCCGTGCTGGGGCGACCCTTGCTTGTCGTCCGAGGTCGTCCGAATCCACAAACTCCCCCGCTTCCCCCTGGGACACCGACGCCCACTCCACGGGTTCTGACGTCGCGCCCCGTCCCAGCCTAATCACCACAAGCCCCACCTCGGCAGGCCCGTCCACCCCCGAGCACCCGTCCGTCGCGTCACAACCCGCCCGGAAGGTGCTCAGAACTGACATACGCAGCAATCACTTTGGTGAACAAAAAGGGCGATACCTGTGAAGAATGTCGAACCACCTTGCCGCGCAGGCGGCTTGAGGGACGCAGGCCCGGCCGCGGAACGCGACGAGGGGTGAGCCGGCAGTCGCTCACCCCTCGTACACCCGCCGGACCTACTGCCCGGCTTGCGGCCCTGCGTCGCGCGCCCCCGGCTCCAGATCGAACTCGCCGTCCCGCGCCCCCAGCACGAACGCCCGCCACTCCGCCTCCGTGTAGCGCAGCACCGTGTCCGGATCGAGCGAGGACCGCATGGCAACGGCCCCCTCGGGCAGGTACGCGATCTCGACCCGCTCCTCGTGCTCCTCGGTGCCCGGCGCGCTGTGCCACTCGACCCCCGAGATGTCGAGGGCGTAGAGCTCGTCCCGCTCCCGCTCCTTGCGTGCCTTGATCTCCTCAGCCGTCTCCGCCATGCCGCAGCGACCCCTTCCCGACGTACCCGTTCCCGAAGCGCGGATCATCGACATACGGACGATCCGAACCCGCTCACCCTAGTGGCCCCCTGCGTCCCGGCCGGGAGGTTCGGAGACCAGGGCAAAGACGCCCCTGACCGCCTGGTACCCTGGTCGACGGCCGTTTGTGTACGCACCCCCGGAGCTCACCGCCCTGGAGGCCGCGCCCAGCGGACCCCGCCTCCCGAGTAACGGAAGCTCCCCCGAGACACAGACCGGGGGCACTCGGTGGCGATCACAGACTACGAGGAGTACGCGTGCCGCTCGACGCCGCTACGAAGAAGCAGATCATCACCGAGTTCGGCCAGAAGGAGGGCGACACCGGCTCCCCCGAGGTCCAGGTCGCCATGCTCTCGCGCCGCATCTCGGACCTGACCGAGCACCTCAAGACCCACAAGCACGACCACCACTCCCGCCGTGGCCTGCTGATCCTGGTGGGTCAGCGTCGCCGCCTTCTCCAGTACCTGGCGAAGAAGGACATCCAGCGCTTCCGTGCGCTGGTCGACCGCCTCGGCATCCGCCGTGGTGCGGCGGGCGCCAAGTAAGACGTCGTGAGGGGAGCGGTTCCCGGGGAAAGGGGACCGCTCCCTTTGCTGTACGTGCGGAGTGTCACCACCGCTTTGTAGTGTGGTAGCACAACGCATGTCGTACGACACAGGACGTACGACACAGAACGAGGAGAAGCGCACCTAGCCGCCGCCGGTCCTCGGTAGTGGCCCCCGGGGGAATGCGAGCCCCGGGTGCTTCGATCGAAGACCGGCCCGCACAGCCCGGCGCGCTCTCCGCAACCGTCTCCCTGCCACACGGGCAGCAGGAGACGAAGACGAGGAGATAACGCTAGTGGAGAACGAGACCCACTACGCCGAGGCCGTCATCGACAATGGCGCCTTCGGCACCCGCACCATCCGCTTCGAGACGGGCCGCCTGGCCAAGCAGGCCGCCGGTTCCGCCGTGGCGTACCTGGACGACGACACCATGGTGCTGTCGGCCACCACCGCCTCCAAGAACCCCAAGGACCAGCTCGACTTCTTCCCGCTCACGGTGGACGTCGAGGAGCGGATGTACGCCGCCGGCAAGATCCCCGGCAGCTTCTTCCGCCGCGAGGGCCGTCCCTCCGAGGACGCGATCCTCACCTGCCGCCTGATCGACCGCCCGCTGCGCCCCTCCTTCAAGAAGGGCCTGCGCAACGAGATCCAGGTCGTCGCCACGATCATGGCGCTCAACCCCGACCACCTGTACGACGTCGTGGCGATCAACGCCGCCTCCGCGTCCACGCAGCTGGCCGGTCTGCCCTTCTCCGGCCCGATCGGCGGCGTCCGCGTCGCGCTGATCAACGGCCAGTGGGTGGCCTTCCCGACGCACTCCGAGCTCGAGGACGCCGTCTTCGACATGGTCGTCGCGGGCCGCACCCTCGAGGACGGCGACGTCGCGATCATGATGGTCGAGGCCGAGGCCACCGAGAAGACCATCAAGCTGGTCGAGGGCGGCTCCGAGGCGCCGACCGAGGAGGTCGTCGCCGCCGGTCTGGACGCCGCGAAGCCCTTCATCAAGGTGCTCTGCAAGGCCCAGTCGGACCTCGCCGCCAAGGCCGCCAAGCCGACCGGCGAGTTCCCGATCTTCCTGGACTACCAGGACGACGTCCTGGAGGCGCTCACCGCCGCCGTCAAGCCGGAGCTCGCCTCCGCGCTGACCATCGCCGGCAAGCAGGAGCGCGAGTCCGAGCTGGACCGCGTCAAGGCGCTCGCCGCCGAGAAGCTCCTGCCGGAGTTCGAGGGCCGCGAGAAGGAGATCTCCGCCGCGTACCGCTCGCTGACCAAGACCCTGGTCCGTGAGCGTGTCATCAAGGAGAAGAAGCGCATCGACGGCCGCGGTGTCACCGATATCCGCACCCTGGCCGCCGAGGTCGAGGCCATCCCGCGCGTCCACGGCTCCGCCGTGTTCGAGCGTGGCGAGACCCAGATCCTGGGCGTCACGACGCTGAACATGCTCCGCATGGAGCAGCAGCTGGACACGCTGTCGCCGGTGACGCGCAAGCGCTACATGCACAACTACAACTTCCCGCCGTACTCCACCGGCGAGACGGGCCGCGTCGGCTCCCCGAAGCGCCGCGAGATCGGCCACGGCGCCCTCGCCGAGCGCGCCCTGGTGCCGGTCCTGCCGACGCGTGAGGAGTTCCCCTACGCGATCCGCCAGGTCTCCGAGGCGCTGAGCTCGAACGGCTCGACGTCCATGGGCTCGGTCTGCGCCTCCACCATGTCGCTGCTGAACGCCGGTGTGCCCCTGAAGGCCCCGGTCGCCGGTATCGCCATGGGCCTGATCTCCCAGGAGATCGAGGGCGAGACGCACTACGTCACCCTCACCGACATCCTCGGTGCGGAGGACGCCTTCGGCGACATGGACTTCAAGGTCGCCGGCACGAAGGACTTCGTGACCGCCCTCCAGCTGGACACCAAGCTGGACGGCATCCCGGCCTCCGTCCTGGCCGCCGCCCTCAAGCAGGCCCGTGACGCCCGCCTCCACATCCTCGACGTGATGATGGAAGCGATCGACACGCCTGACGAGATGTCCCCGAACGCCCCGCGGATCATCACCGTCAAGATCCCCGTGGACAAGATCGGTGAGGTCATCGGCCCCAAGGGCAAGATGATCAACCAGATCCAGGAGGACACCGGCGCCGACATCACGATCGAGGACGACGGCACGATCTACATCGGCGCGGTCGACGGACCGTCCGCCGAAGCCGCTCGCACGACGATCAACGGCATCGCCAACCCGACCATGCCGGAGGTCGGCGAGCGCTACCTGGGTACGGTCGTGAAGACGACCACCTTCGGCGCGTTCGTGTCGCTGCTGCCGGGCAAGGACGGTCTGCTGCACATCTCGCAGATCCGCAAGCTCGCCGGCGGCAAGCGCGTGGAGAACGTCGAGGACGTCCTCGGTGTGGGCCACAAGGTCCAGGTCGAGATCGCCGAGATCGACTCCCGCGGCAAGCTCTCCCTCATCCCCGTGATCGAGGGCGAAGAAGACGCAGAGACGAAGGACGACACCGACAAGTGACGTCGAGCAGCTCGACGGCGACGGCCCGCATCTCCTCGGAGGCGCGGGCCGTCGCCCGTACCCAAACCTTGATCAAGGGCACCAACGGCATCGGCACGGTCCGCAAGACCACCCTGCCCGGCGGCCTGCGCATCGTCACCGAGACCCTGCCCTCGGTCCGCTCCGCGACCTTCGGCATCTGGGCACACGTCGGCTCCCGCGACGAGACCCCGGCTCTGAACGGCGCCACGCACTACCTGGAGCACCTGCTCTTCAAGGGCACCGACCGCAGGTCCGCCCTGGACATCTCCGCCGCGATCGACGCGGTCGGCGGCGAGATGAACGCGTTCACGGCGAAGGAGTACACGTGCTACTACGCGCGCGTGCTCGACACCGACCTGCCGCTCGCCATCGACGTCGTCTGCGACATGCTGACGGGCTCCCGCATCCTCGAGGAGGACGTCGACGTCGAGCGGGGCGCCATCCTCGAAGAGATCGCCATGACCGAGGACGACCCGGGCGACTGCGTGCACGACCTGTTCGCGCACACGATGTTCGGCGACAACCCCCTCGGCCGCCCGGTCCTCGGCACGGTCGACACGGTCAACGCCCTCACCGCCGACCGCATCCGCCGCTTCTACAAGAAGCACTACGACCCGACCCACCTCGTGGTCGCCTGCGCGGGCAACGTCGACCACGCCAAGGTCGTACGGCAGGTCCGCGCCGCCTTCGAGAAGGCCGGTGCCTTCAAGGAACCGGGCGCCGAGCCCGTCGCCCCGCGCGGTGGCCGGCGCGCCCTGCGCACCGCGGGCCGCCTGGAGCTGATCGACCGCAAGACCGAGCAGGCGCACATCGTGCTCGGCATGCCGGGCCTGTCCCGCACGGACGAGCGGCGCTGGGCCATGGGCGTGCTCAACACCGCGCTCGGCGGCGGCATGTCGTCCCGCCTCTTCCAGGAGGTGCGCGAGAAGCGCGGCCTGGCCTACAGCGTGTACTCGTACACCTCCGGCTTCGCCGACTGCGGCCTGTTCGGCGTGTACGCCGGGTGCAGGCCCTCGCAGGTGCACGACGTGCTGAAGATCTGCCGCGACGAACTCGACCAGGTCGCCGAGCACGGCCTGTCCGACGACGAGATAGGGCGCGCCATCGGCCAGCTCCAGGGCTCCACGGTCCTCGGCCTCGAGGACACCGGCGCGCTGATGAACCGCATCGGCAAGAGCGAGCTGTGCTGGGGCGAGCAGATGTCCGTCGACGACATGCTGGCCCGGATAACGTCGGTCACCCCGGACGACGTCCGCTCGGTCGCCCGCGAGATCCTGGGACGGCGGCCTTCCCTGTCGGTCATCGGCCCGCTGAAGGACAAACAGGCGGCCCGCCTGCACGACGCTGTCGCCTGACGAACCCCCTGGTGAAGGAAGCACAAGAGATGAGCAAGCTGCGCGTGGCGGTCCTCGGTGCCAAGGGCCGGATCGGCTCGGAAGCCGTACGGGCCGTCGAGGCCGCCGAGGACATGGAACTGGTGGCCGCCCTGGGCCGGGGCGACAAGCTGGAGACGCTGGCCGAGACCGGCGCCCAGGTCGTGGTCGAACTGACCACGCCCGACTCGGTCATGGCCAACCTCGACTACTGCGTACGCCACGGCATCCACGCGGTCGTCGGCACCACCGGCTGGACCGACGAGCGCCTCGCGCAGCTGAAGGGCTGGCTGGACCGGTCACCGGAGACGGGTGTGCTCATCGCGCCGAACTTCTCCATCGGGGCCGTCCTGACCATGAAGTTCGCGCAGCTCGCCGCCCCGTACTTCGAGTCCGTCGAGGTCGTCGAGCTGCACCACCCGAACAAGGTGGACGCCCCCTCCGGCACCGCCACGCGCACCGCCCAGCTCATCGCCGAGGCCCGCCGTGAGGCTGGCACCGCCCCCGCCCCCGACGCCACGACCACCGCCCTGGACGGCGCCCGCGGTGCCGACGTCGACGGAGTCCCGGTGCACGCCGTCCGGCTGCGCGGGCTGCTGGCCCACCAGGAGGTCCTGCTCGGCGCCGAGGGCGAGACCCTGACGGTCCGGCACGACTCGCTCCACCACAGCAGCTTCATGCCGGGCATCCTGCTCGGCGCCCGCCGCGTGGGGAGTGTTCCCGGCCTGACCTTCGGCCTGGAACACTTCCTGGACCTGAGCTGAGCATCTGACCGTCATGCGCGCGAAGCTCACCTACGCCCTCACGGCCGCCGTCCTGGTCGTCTACTTCGTCCTGGTCGGCAGCCGCGGCCTGCTGCTCATCGAGACCGGCACGCCCCTCACCGTCACGTTCGGTGTCGCGGTGCTGATCCTGCCGGTCATCGGCCTGTGGTTCCTGTGGAAGAACACGCAGTTCGTCCGCAGGGCCAACCAGCTCGCCGCCGAACTCGACGCCGAGGGCGGTCTGCCCGTCGACGAACTGAAGCGCACCCCCAGCGGGCGCATCGACCGGGACTCGGCCGACGAGGTCTTCGCCCGGCGCAAGGCCGAGACGGAGGCCGCACCGGGCGACTGGCGCACCTGGTTCCGCCTGGCCGTCGCCTACCACGACGCCCGCGACACCCCGCGCGCCCGCAAGGCGATGCAACGCGCGATCGCCCTGCACGACGGCAAGCAGCCCGAAGCCGCCTGAGCCGCACCCTGACATGCCGGCGGGGCCGGACCGCGCACGGTCCGGCCCCGCCGGCATGTCACCAGGACGTCAGCGCTGGATGTATTCGTCGGCCCACGCCTCGACCGCGTCAGCCGCCCGCTCGAAGGCCTCCGTCCGGCCCAGGAAGTCCGCGTTGTGCGTCGTCAGCAGCGCCGGCACACCGTCCGCGGCCTGTCCCCGCCGGACGAGCAGCAGCGCCTGGCCCTGCAAGGTCCGGGGGAGCCCCAGCCAGCGCACCGGCTGCTGCACCGTGCGCACCGAGACGACCTGCGCCCAGGGCGCCGTACGCGTCGCGAGGAAACCCACGTACCGCAGCCCGCGCGCGCTCACCCACACGCCCATGCGCAGCAGCCGCAGCGCCCCGGCGATGACGAGCAGCGCCAGAGCGAAGACCAGCCCGGCCGAGGCCGGTTCGGCCGTCGCCGCGATGATGACCGCGGCGAACAGCACGAACGAGGCGAGCAGCAGCGCCAGCGCCGCCGCCCCCACCCGCCACGGCCCGGGGCGGTACGGCCGCCGCCAGGTGTCACGGTCTTCGTGCGGCAGCGGAACGTCGTCCGCCGCGTCGAAAACGCGGTCGGCCGTCAGGAAGGGCAGGGGCACGGCGGGTCCTCACTCGATCCATGCGTGGGCTGTGCCCGGTGAGGCTACCGATCTGTTCTGACTGCCACCACCGCCAGGGGGCCGGATGGAGTCAGCGCCGGCCCGCGGTGGCTCAGCGGTTCTGGGACGCCTGCGACTGCTGCGGATGCGAGTCCGCGCGATCGACCGTCAGCGCGGGTGTCCCGATGACCAGGGAACCCACGAGCCCCGCCACGATGGTCAGGCCCATCAGCCAGCGCCCGGCCTGCTGGCTGACCGAGAGCCGCTCACGCGGTGGGGGATTGATATTGCTGCGGAACCTGTCGGCCTCGGCGACGAAGGCAAACGGTACGGGTTCACGCCGACCGAACATCAGGGGTGCTTCTCCTTCGGAGGTGGAACGGATCACTTTCATCAGTAGAGACGAAAGAACTCCCTCAGAGGTGCCCTGTTTCACCGACTTCATTGCGGCACGCCACCGATCGCTCTGATTTCGGCGGGCCGTAGAGTGACGTCGCCACACGACGAGATGGGAAGGCCCTGCCAACCGTGACCGACACCCCCGCCGACGACCCCAAGCCCAGCTACCGCAGCGACGTCACCGTCGAGCTGGTCAAGCACACCGCGTCCGACGCGGACGTCCTCTTCGCCGCCCGCGTCTCGACCCTCGGCGAGCAGTCCCTGGACGAGCTGGACAAGGACCCCGAGCGCTCCAAGGGCCTGATCAACTACCTGATGCGGGACCGGCACGGCAGCCCGTTCGAGCACAACTCGATGACCTTCTTCATCAGCGCCCCGATCTTCGTCTTCCGCGAGTTCATGCGGCACCGCGTCGGCTGGTCGTACAACGAGGAGTCGGGCCGGTACCGGGAGCTCCAGTCGGTCTTCTACGTCCCCGACGAGTCCCGCAAGCTGGTCCAGGAGGGCCGTCCCGGCAAGTACGTCTTCGTCGAGGGCACCCAGGCCCAGCAGGAGCTGGTCGGCCGTGTGATGGAGGACTCCTACCGGCAGGCGTACGAGTCCTACCAGGAGATGCTCGCCGCCGGCGTCGCCCGCGAGGTCGCCCGCGCGGTCCTCCCGGTCGGCCTGTACTCCTCGATGTACGCCACCTGCAACGCCCGCTCGCTGATGCACTTCCTCGGCCTGCGCACCCAGCACGAGCTGGCCAAGGTCCCGTCCTTCCCGCAGCGTGAGATCGAGATGGTGGGCGAGAAGATGGAGGCCGAGTGGGCCCGGCTCATGCCGCTCACCTACGCCGCCTTCAATGCGAACGGACGCGTGGCGCCGTAACGCGGCTCGTTTCCCCGACGAGGCACAGATGTACGGTTCAGCCGTGCGAAGTGTCCGTATTGCGGCATTTCCAGAAGTTCACTTAGCCTGATCGAACGGGTCCGGCACTGCTTGAACCCCCGAGCAGGCAGTGCCGGGCTCCACCTTTGTCGCGACTTGTCGCCTGCCCCTAGGGCAGACCCGGTCCTGAGCAACGAGTAGCGTGTAACCCATGGCTCCGACCTCCACTCCGCAGACCCCCTTCGGGCGGGTCCTCACCGCCATGGTCACGCCCTTCACGGCGGACGGCGCACTCGACCTCGACGGCGCGCAGCGGCTCGCCACCCACCTGGTGGACGCAGGCAACGACGGCCTGATCATCAACGGGACCACCGGCGAGTCCCCGACCACCAGCGACGCGGAGAAAACGGATCTCGTACGGGCGGTCCTGGAGGCCGTGGGCGACCGCGCCCACGTCGTGGCCGGCGTCGGCACGAACGACACCCACCACAGCATGCAACTCGCCCGCGCGGCGGAGCGCACCGGCGCACACGGCCTGCTCGTCGTGACGCCGTACTACAACAAGCCCCCGCAAGAGGGCCTCTACCGGCACTTCACGGCCATCGCCGACGCCGCCGGACTGCCGGTCATGCTCTACGACATCCCCGGCCGCAGCGGCGTCCCGATCAACACCGAGACGCTCGTCCGCCTCGCCGAGCACCCGCGCATCGTCGCCAACAAGGACGCCAAGGGCGACCTCGGCCGCGCGAGCTGGGCCATCGCCACCTCCGGCCTCGCCTGGTACTCCGGCGACGACATGCTGAACCTCCCCCTGCTCTCCGTCGGCGCGGTCGGCTTCGTCTCCGTCGTCGGACATGTGGTCACCCCCGAGCTGCGCGCCCTGGTCGAGGCGTACACCTCGGGCGATGTCCAGAAGGCCACCGAGATCCACCAGAAGCTGCTCCCCGTCTACACGGGCATGTTCCGCACCCAGGGCGTGATGACGACCAAGGCGGCGCTCGCCCTGAAGGGCCTGCCCGCCGGGCCGCTGCGCGCCCCCATGGTCGAGTGCGCGCCCGAAGAGATCGAGCAACTCAAGATCGATCTTGCCGCCGGCGGGGTACAGCTCTGACACCAGACTTCGCGCGGAACCCCCGCGCGCGTGCTTCACAACTGAATAAGCGGGCCACCGGTGCCCGCGCACCCCACACAGACAACTGCTTCTGCACGAACGTCACGCGCGCCACGTGCCCTACCGGTACGTGGCGTGCGTGGTGAGGAGAGTCTTTTGAGTCATCCGCATCCTGAACTCGGCTCGCCCCCGCCGCTCCCCGAAGGCGGCCTGCGAGTCACCCCGCTCGGCGGTCTCGGTGAGATCGGCCGCAACATGACGGTCTTCGAGTACGGCGGCCGCCTGCTGATCGTCGACTGCGGCGTGCTCTTCCCCGAGGAGGAGCAGCCCGGAATCGACCTGATCCTGCCGGACTTCTCGTCCATCAGGGACCGCCTCGACGACATCGAGGGCATCGTCCTCACGCACGGCCACGAGGACCACATCGGCGCCGTCCCCTTCCTCCTGCGCGAGAAGCCGGACATCCCGCTGATCGGCTCCAAGCTGACCCTCGCTCTCATCGAGGCCAAGCTCCAGGAGCACCGCATCCGCCCGTACACCCTCGAGGTGGCGGAAGGGCACCGCGAGCGCATCGGCCCCTTCGACTGCGAGTTCGTCGCGGTCAACCACTCCATCCCGGACGCGCTGGCCGTGGCCATCCGCACCCCGGCGGGCATGGTCGTCCACACGGGCGATTTCAAGATGGACCAGCTCCCGCTGGACAACCGCCTGACGGACTTGCACGCGTTCGCACGTCTGAGCGAGGAGGGGATCGACCTGCTCCTCTCCGACTCGACGAACGCCGAGGTCCCGGGGTTCGTCCCGCCCGAGCGGGACATCTCCAACGTCCTGCACCAGGTCTTCGGGAACGCCCGCAAGCGGGTCATCGTGGCGAGCTTCGCCAGCCACATCCACCGCATCCAGCAGATCCTGGACGCGGCCAACGAGTACGGCCGCAGGGTCGCCTTCGTGGGTCGCTCGATGGTCCGCAACATGGGCATCGCGAGGGACCTGGGCTATCTGAAGGTCCCGCCGGGCCTGGTGGTCGACGTCAAGACGCTCGACGACCTTCCCGACCGCGAGGTGGTCCTGGTCTGCACGGGCTCCCAGGGCGAACCGATGGCGGCCCTGTCCCGGATGGCCAACCGCGACCACCAGATCCGCATCGTCAACGGCGACACGGTGATCCTGGCGTCGTCCCTGATCCCCGGCAACGAGAACGCGGTCTACCGCGTGATCAACGGCCTCACCCGCTGGGGCGCCAACGTGGTCCACAAGGGCAACGCCAAGGTCCACGTCTCCGGCCACGCGTCCGCGGGCGAGCTGCTGTACTTCTACAACATCTGCCGCCCGAAGAACCTCATGCCGGTGCACGGCGAATGGCGCCACCTGCGCGCCAACGCCGAACTGGGCGCCCTCACCGGTGTCCCGCACGACCGCATCGTCATCGCCGAGGACGGAGTGGTCGTCGACCTCATCGAGGGCAAGGCGAAGATCTCCGGCAAGGTCCAGGCGGGCTATGTCTACGTCGACGGCCTCTCGGTCGGCGATGTGGGCGAGCCGGCCCTCAAGGACCGCAAGATCCTCGGCGACGAGGGCATCATCTCGGTCTTCGTGGTCATCGACTCGTCCACCGGAAAGATCACCGGCGGCCCGCACATCCAGGCCCGCGGTTCCGGCATCGAGGACTCCGCCTTCGGCGACGTGGCTCCCCGGATCACGGAGGTGCTCGAACGATCCGCCCAGGACGGTGTGGTCGAACCCCACCAGCTGCAGCAGCTCGTTCGCCGCACGCTGGGCAAGTGGGTCTCGGACAACTACCGGCGCCGGCCGATGATCCTGCCTGTGGTCGTGGAGGTCTGACGGACCGTCGGGCCCGAACAGGCGCCAACTAGGAGCGGGGCTCCTCGATTTGCATCGAGGAGCCCCGCTCCAGTAGGTTTACAACTCCTCCCGACGGGGCACCCGGCCAACTCAGCGCCGGGGATCATGCTCCGGCCGAGGGAGGGGAAATCCGACTCAGAAACTTCTGATAAAGTCGGAACCGCCGGAAAGGGAAACGCGGAAGCGAGAACCTGGAAAGCACCGAGGAAATCGGATCGGAAAGATCTGATAGAGTCGGAAACGCAAGACCGAAGGGAAGCGCCCGGAGGAAAGCCCGAGAGG
>NZ_JBHURZ010000007.1:334332-502152 GCF_042673825.1 Streptomyces sp. NPDC057002 | reverse complement strand
CGCACCAGGTCACCCGTGCGATACATCCGCGACCCCGACGCCCCCAACGGACACGCCACAAACCGCTCCGCCGACAACCCCGCCCGACCCCAATAGCCGTGCGCCAACTGCACACCCGCCAGATACAACTCACCCACCACACCCGCAGCCACCGGCCGCAAGCCCCCGTCCAGCACGAACACCGACGTGTTCCACACCGGACGGCCGATGGCGACGGCCTGGGTGCCTCGCTCGGCGGGCGCGCAGGGGTGGTAGGTGACGTCCACGGACGCCTCGGTGGGGCCGTAGAGGTTGTGCAGTTCCGCGTCGAGGGTGTCGGTGAACCGGTCGCGCAGCTCACCGGGCAGGGCCTCGCCGCTGCAGATCACCCGGGTGAGGGTGGTGCACCGGGCGGCGGCCGGCTCGGACAGGAAGACGCCCAGCATCGACGGCACGAAGTGCGCGGTCGTGATGCGCTCGTGCTGAATGAGTTCCGCCAGGTAGGCGGGATCGCGATGGCCGTCCGGCCGTGCGACGACGAGTGTGGCGCCGGTGATCAGCGGCCAGAAGAACTCCCAGACGGAGACGTCGAAGCCGGCGGGCGTCTTCTGCAGGACGCGGTCGTCGGGGGTGAGGGCGTAGGTGTGCTGCATCCACAGGAGGCGGTTGACGATGCCCTGGTGCGGGACGACCACACCCTTCGGACGCCCCGTCGAACCCGACGTGTACATCACATACGCAGGCCCCTCAGGCACAGCACGCGGTTCGAAATCCCCACCATCCGGAAGCGGTTCATCCACACACAGCACCGGCACCCCCACCGGCACCCGCGACACACCCTCCGCCACCGTCAGCACCACCGAAGGGGCCGCATCCTCCAGCACATACCGAACCCGCTCCAGCGGATAACCCACATCCACCGGCACATACGCCGCCCCGGCCTTGTGCACCGCCAGCAACGCCACCACCAGCTCCACCGACCGGGGCACCATCACACCCACCCGGTCACCCACACCCACACCACGCCCCGCCAACCACCCCGCCAACGCACACGCACGCGCATCAAGCTCCGCATACGAGACCGACACACCCTCGAACACCACCGCCGTCGCCCCCGGCGACCGCCGCACCCGCTCCACGAACAAATCCGCCAACGACACCGACGGCACCACCCGCCCCGTCGCATTCCACTCCTCCACCACCCGCCGCCGCTCACCCACCGACAGCACGGCGAGGGCGCTGACCGGGCGTGCGGGGTCGGCGCACGCCTGGTCGATGACGCGCAGGAGCCGGTCGGCGAGCACGTGGGCGGTGTCGGGGCTGAAGAGGTCGGTGCTGTACTCGAGGCCGCCGTACATGCCGGCGGGTGAACCGTCGGCGGTGAAGCGCTCGCCGAAGTCGAAGGACAGGTCGAACTCGGCGGTGCCGGTGTGGCTTGGCAACAACTCGGCGTCGAGTCCGGACAGGCGGCGCAGGGCGCCGATGCCGTCGTGCCGGTAGGTGTTCTGGAAGGCCAGCATCACCTGGAACAGGGGGCTGCGGGACAGCGACCGGGACGGGTTGAGTTCGCCGACGAGCCGTTCGAAGGGCACGTCCTGGTGCGCGTAGGCGGCCAGGTCGGTCTCCCGGACGCGGGTCAGCAGTTCGGCGAACGTGGGGTCGCCGGACAGGTCTGTGCGCAGCACCAGCGTGTTGACGAACACGCCGACGAGCTCTTCGAAGTCCTCGTGGACGCGTCCGGCTATCGGGGAGCCGATCGGGATGTCGTCCCCGGCGCCGAGCCGGGACAGCAGGGCGGCCAGGGCGGCCTGCATCACCATGAAGACGCTCACGTCATGGGCCCTGGCGACGGCGGCGACCCGTGCGTGGAGTCCGGCGGGGACGTCGAAAGCGTAGTGGGCGCCCGCGCCGGTGGACACGGCGGGGCGAGGGCGGTCGCCGGGCATCGGCAGTTCGTCGGGCAGGTCCGCCAGGGCCTGCCTCCAGTGGGCGAGTTGGCGGTCACCGAGGCTGTCGGGGTCGCCGGGCTCGCCCAGGAGGGCGTGCTGCCACAGGGCGTAGTCGGCGTACTGGAGCGGCAGGGATGCCCAGTCGGGGGCGTGGCCCTGCCGGCGGCCGGCGTACGCGGTGGCCAGGTCGCGGACGAGGCGTTCCATGGACCAGCCGTCGGCGGCGACATGGTGGACGACGAGCAGCAGGACGTGTTCGGTGTCGGACATCGTGAACAGCCGTGCACGCAGCGGCGGTTCGGCGGCCAGGTCGAAACGTTCCCGGGCGGCCCGGGCGAGGGCGGTGCCGAGCTCGTCGGGAGCGACCGGCAGCACCGGCAGCACGGGGTGTGACGCGTCGGCGGGCAGTACGGTCTGGCGCAGGCCCTCGGTGTCCTCGGTGAGGAGGGTGCGCAGCGGCTCGTGCCGGGCCACGACGTCGGCGAGGGCGGCGTGCAGAGCGTCCCGGTCGAGGTCGCCGGCGAGCCGGAGGGCGGCGGGGATGTTGTGGGTGGCCGAGTCCTGGGCCTCCAGGCGGTCCAGGAACCACCAGCGGCGCTGCCCGTAGGAGGCGGGGACGCGTTCGGGGCGGTTGCGGACCGGGACGGGCCGGGCGTCGTCGGCGCCGCCGGCGTCCGCCGACGCGAGGTGGCGGGCCAGGCCGGCCGGGGTGGGGGTGTCGAACAGCTGACGGACGGACACGTCCGCCCGGAAGGCGGCGCGGATCCGGGCGGCCAGGCGGGTGGCCAGCAGGGAGTGCCCGCCGAGGGCGAAGAAGTCGCTGTCGGGGCCGACCTGGGGCAGCCCGAGGACGCGCGCGAACAGCTCGCAGAGAAGCTCCTCGTGCGGAGTCCGGGGGGCGCGGGCGGGGGTGTCGTCGGCGTATTCGGGGGCGGGCAGCGCCTTCCGGTCGAGCTTGCCGTTCGGGGTGAGCGGCAGGGCGTCCAGCAGCACGATCGCGGCCGGGACCATGTACTCCGGGAGCGTGTCGGCCAGTTGCTCGAGCAGCGAGTCGGGGTGGGCACCGCCGGACGGGACGGCGTAGCCGACGAGCCGCGGGTCACCGGGCCGGTCCTCGCGGGCGATGACCGCGGCCTGGGCGACCTCGGGCAGCCGGGCCAGCCGGTTCTGCACCTCGCCGAGTTCGATGCGGTGGCCGCGGATCTTGACCTGGCCGTCGGCCCGGCCGACGAAGACGAGGGTGCCGTCGTCGCGCCTGCGGACGAGGTCGCCGGTGCGGTACATGCGGGCGCCCGCATCTCTGTGGAGGCCTGCGTGGGGGTCGGCGACGAAGCGTTCGGCGGTGAGGCCGGGGCGTTTCCAGTAGCCGCGGGCCAGGCCGGTGCCGGCGATGTAGAGCTCGCCGGCGACGCCCGGGGGCACCGGGCGCAGGGCGCCGTCGAGGACGTAGGCGCGCGTGTTGGCGAAGGGCCGGCCTATGGGCACAGGGCCGTCGTCGCCGGGGGTGCCCGGTTCCAGTCGGTGGTCGAGGCAGTTGACGGTGGCCTCGGTGGGTCCGTACGCGTTGTAGACGACGGCGTCGGGGTGGCGGCGGCGCCAGCCGTCGAGGACGGCGCCGTGCAGGGCCTCGCCGCCGATGACGAGGGTGTCGCTCGGCGACGCGGCGCGGGGCAGGGCGTCGAGGAGCTCCAGGTGGCTGGGGGTGACCTTCATGAACGTGGGCTGTTCGCCGGTGTGCGCGGTGTCATCGCCCAGTTCGGCGACGCGGACGGTGCCGCCGCTGACGAGCGGTGTGTACAGCGCCGTGACGGTCAGGTCGAAGGCGACCGGCGAGTGCAGAAGGGAGGTCCCGGCGGCGGCCGGGTACTCGTGCCGCGCGCGCTGGAGGTAGGCGGCGAGCGAACGGTGCTCGACCACCACGCCCTTGGGCCGGCCCGTCGAGCCCGACGTGTAGATGACGTAGGCCGGGTGTCGCGGCAGCGGACCCTGTGCGGGCTGGTCGGCGGAGTCCCGCGGGCCGGCTGCCGTGTCGGGGTCGTCGACGAGGAGGCGCCGCGAGGCGGGCGCCGGGACCCGGTCGGTGAGTCGGCTGTCCGTCACGACGAGAGCGGGGTCGCAGTCCCGCAGCACGTACTGGATGCGGTCCGCGGGATAGGTGGGGTCGACCGGCACATAGGCGGCACCGGTCCGCAGCACGGCGAGCAGAGCGACCACCAGGTCGGCGGAGCGGGGCAGCACCACCGCGACGAAGGTCTCCGGGCGGGCCCCCGCCCGGCGCAGCCGTCGGGCGAGACGCTCCGCGCGGGCGTCCAGTTCGGCGTAGGTCACCACGGTGCCGTCGACATCGAGGGCGGGCCGGGCGGGGGTGCGGCGCACCTGCTCGGCGAACAGGGCGGGCAGGGTGGTCCCGGGCACGTCGCGGGCGGTGTCGTTCCACTCGACGAGGGCGCGGTGCGTGTCCTCGGCGTCCAGGACATCGGCACATCCGATGGGCAGGTCGGGGCCCTCCAGCAGCCCGGTGAGGAAGCCGAGGAACCGGTCGCGGTGGGCGAGCGGCGCGGAGTCCTCGTACAGGTCGGGGTGCGCGTCGAAGTCGACGTGGATGCCGCCGGTGCCGTCGGGGACCCCGCTGATGTGCACGGAGAGGTCCCTGACGCGTCCGGTGGAGAGCTGGCGGGCGGTGACGGTGCGGCCCGCGAGGTCGATGGACAGGTCCTGGGCGACGAGGTTGACCACCGGTCCGGTGAGCGGGTTCGCCGCGGTGCGGCCGAAGTCCCGGTGGAGGTCCTCGCCGCGGTAGCGCTGGTGCCGGACCGCGTCGCGCACCTGCCGGTCGGCCTGGACGACGAGGTCCCGCAGGGTGGCGGCGGGGTGCACGTGCAGCCGCAGCGGCACTTCGTTGGCGAGCATGCCCGGGGTGGTGAGGGCGGCACGGCTGGTGCGGGCGGCGACGGGGAAGCCGAGGACGACGTCCCGTACCGAGGTGAGGCGGTGGAGGTAGGCGGCGACGGCGGCGACCAGGACGACGGTCCAGCGGGTGCGGCCCGTGCCGGCGGCCGCGAGGAGTGCGGCGACCCGCGGCTCGGACAGCCGCGCCCCGGCGCGCAGTTCGCTGTGGGCGGGCTGCGCGGAACCGGCCGCGAGCCGGGGCGGCTCCGGCGGGTCGGCGAGAGCGTCGCGCCAGTACGCCCCGTCCCGGGCGTGGGCCGGGGAGCCGAGGTAGGCGGCGTCGTCCGCCAGGAGGTCGTGCAGGGTGCCGAACGGGGTGGCAGGCGGGTCGGCGTCCTTGGCGAACGCCGTGTACAGCTCGGCGATCCGGCGGCAGTGGAGGATCTGCCCCCAGCCGTCGAGGGCGATGTGGTGGTAGCGGAAGGCGAGGATGTGGCGGTCCGGGGCGAGACTCAGCAGTGCGTGCCCGTAGAGGGCATCCCGGGCCGGGTCGACGGGGGTGGCCATATCGTCCCGCATCCAGGCGACGGCGGCGGCGTACGGGTCCGCTTCGCCGCTGAGGTCGACGTGGCGCGGGCGCGCCGCGTCGGGCACGGTCCACAGCCACAGGCCCTCGTCGTCCTCGGCGAAGCGGACGCGCAGCGCCGCGGTGTCCTCGACGGCGCGGACGACGGCTCGGTCGAGCAGTCCGGAGTCCACCGGCGCGTCGATGTCGAAGAACACGCCGCAGTTGTACAGCGGGCTGCCGGGCTGCAGCTGCTGTGCGACCCAGATGCCCAGCTGCGCCGATGATGCACGGTAACGCGGGGCTCCGCCCTTGGACATGCTCACTTCCGCCCTTTCTCCGGCTCGTTCGGGACGTGCGCGCCGGTGCCCGGGACGTGCCGTCGTCCCCGGGCGGGCGCTGCGGTGGTACGGGTCAGTCGCCGTCGGCGATCCGTGCGGCGAGGTGGGCCGCGAGGAGCGCGACGGTGGGGTACTCCCAGGCGACGTCGGGGTCCACGGGCAGACCCCAGCGGTCCTCGGCCTCCCCCGCCAGGGCGACCGCCTGGAGGGAGTCGAGGCCGTACTCGGCCATCAGGACGTCCGGCTGGATCTCGTGGCCGGCCCGGTCGAGGAGGATGCCGATGCGTTCGGCGAGCCAGTGGCGTACGACGCTCTCGGACACGGTGTGCGCGTGCGCGGTCATCGCGGCTCCCCCGGGGTGATGACGGCGGCGTACTCGCTGTCCAGGCGTCCGGTGGTGAACAGGTCGCGCATCGCGGCCCGTTCGATCTTGCCGCTGGTGGTGCGGCGGACGGCACCGCGGCGCAGCAGCAGCACCGCGGCCGGGACGACGCCGAAGTCGCGGGCGACGGTCTGCCGGAGGGCGGCGGCGAGCGCCGCGAGGCGGGGCTCGTCGAGTCCGGCGCGCACCTCGTGCGTGACGACGAGGGCCTCCTCGGGGTCACGGGGGTCGCTCGGGTGGACGGGCGCGGCGAACACGGCGCCCACGTTCGCGAGTTCCGGATGGGAGGTGCGCAGTTCGTGTTCGATGTCCTGGGGGTACAGATTGCGGCCGCGGAAGATCATCACGTCCTTGATGCGGCCGGTCACGTAGAGCTCTCCGTCGTGGACGGTGCCGAGGTCGCCGGTGCGCAGGTAGCCGGTGTCGCCGTCGGCGGTGGTCGCGCGGAAGGTGACCTCGGTGGCGTCCGTGTCTCCCCAGTAGCCCTGGGCGATGTTGGGACCGCGCAGCCACAGTTCCCCGATCCGGCCGGCGGGCAGGCGCCGACGGGTCTCCGGGTCGACGACGGCCACGTCGAACCCGTGGGCCGTGCCGTTGCTCGGCAGATCGCGGCCACCCGCGGCGGTGGGCACCGGCCGGAACTCCCGCCGCGCCAGTGCGTCGCCGTCGACCGTGGTGACGACGGGCTCGCGGGGCGGGGCTCCCGAGACGAACACCGTCGACTCGGCCAGGCCGTAGCAGGGTGCGGCCGCCTCGGGACGGAAGCCCGCCGCGGCGAACCGCTTGGCGAACTCGGTCGTCGTGCCCGCCTGTACGGGTTCGGAGCCGTTCACGGCGTAGCGCCAGCGGGACAGGTCCAGGCCTTGGATCTGCTCGTCGGTCACCTTGCGGCAGCAGTAGTCGTAGCCGAAGTTGGGCGCGGCGGACCACACCACGTCGTACATGTCGATCATGCGCAGCCAGTGGTGGGGGCGCTTGAGGAAGGCCGTCGGGTCCATCAGGACGCAGGTGCTGCCGTGAAAGAGGGCGGGCAGCGTCTGCGCCATCAGGCCCATGTCGTGAAACTGCGGGGCCCAGCCGCCGAACCGGGCGCCCTGCGGGACCTCGAGGGTGGAGCAGAGGGTGGCCGCGTTGGTGAGCAGGTTGCCGTGGCTGATCATCACCCCCTTGGGGGTGCCCGTCGACCCGGACGTGTACTGGAGGAGGGCCAGCGTCCCGCGGTCGGCGGCCGGCGGCTTCCAGCCGTCGGGGGCCGGCAGGTCGGCGTCGTCGGCGACGAGCAGGGGCAGCTCGCCCAGGTCCTCCTGGTGCGCCCAGGCCCGGACGGCGGGCAGGCCTGCGGTGTCGGTGAGGACGGCGGCCGCCCGCGAGTCGGCGGCGATCGCCTTGACCCGCCTGCGCTCGTGCGGGAAGCGGCCGGGCAGGGGGGCCGGTACGGCGACCATCCCGGCGTACAGACAGCCGACGAACGGGACGATGAATTCCGCGGGCGCGCAGAGCAGCAGAATGCGGGACCCGGCAGGAAAAAGGCTCCGGAGCCGCACGGCGAGCTGCCGGGCGCGCGTGTCGAGTTCTGCGTGAGTGAGATGCACGGCATCCCGCCGCTCCGGATCGCGCACCCATATGAGCGCGTCCTGTGCGGGGCGTTCGGCGGCCCAATACCGAAGGAGTTCTGTGGCATTGGCAGCGGTACTGACTTCCGACATGACCGTCGATTCCTCGATTCTGCGGTCAGGAATTGATGCACGATCATCGACGGGCTGCGACGCTAGTCGGCCCGCGAAGTAGGCGTCAAGGAAAGGGATCTCGGGCGGGTGTCGTACCCGCTGTTTTCCGAGAGTTCCCGGTAGGGCTTCATGCAGGGTTTTTAAGCCTGGACTTCAGCAGTCTCCGCGACGGCCAGCAGGGTGTTTCACTCCCGCCTGAATGACTGTGGCGGCCGGTTCGGGCGGGATGCGGAGCGGTTTCATGCCGCGGGCTGACGGAGCTCACCTGTAATGCGCTGTTCACCATTCCCGGAGCCGCGTCCGGATTCCCGGGCGCGCATGCCCAGCAGGGCCATTCCGAGGGGGGTAACGGTGTGCAGGACGGTATTTCGATTGCGGTGCGTGGTGATGAGTCCGGACTCCCGGAGAACCGCGGTGTGCTGGCTGGCACCCGCGGAGGAGATGCCGAGCGCCTCGGCGAGTTCGGAGGTGGTGTGCGAGGCGGTGAGGGCGCGCAGGGCCGCCGCCCGGGTCCGGCCCACCAGCGCGCCGAGCGCCTGCCCGGTGTTGTCGGGCTCGTCCCACAATCCGGCGGCCTGCGGGAAGTCCGGCGACACGGCGAACACCAGGGCGGCCCCGCCGCTTTCCGGCAGGGAGCGGATCAGCACGGCGGGCTGGTGCACCAGGAACAGGGACGGCACCAGGACCAGTCCCCGTCCGTCCAGGTGGACGTCCCGGTCGGGTCCCGGCAGCTCCAGGACCGGGCTCTGCCATTGGATCCTGGAGTGCAGGGTCTCGAGGAGCCGGTCGATCCCGCCGGTCATGGTGATGCGGCCGCGGGCGTTGCACTCGTGCTCCAGCTGGTTCAGCACCCGGTTCCAGTACGGGGCGAGGGCGTATCGCCACACGTCCCCTACGGCGGCCAGGGCCTCGTCACGGCCCAGGCCGAGGGCCCGCAGCGCACGGTCGCCCTCGTCGGGGGCCGCGTCGACCAGGCAGAGCAGATCACCGGGCGCCCTCAACCGGCCTTGGGGCGAGGCGACCAGCGCGGCGAGCGCGGTGCGCTGGCGCAGGTGCTGGGCCAGCCGGTGACGCCAGCGCAGGTGCGCGGCGTTGCCCGGGCGTCCGAGCAGCCCCAGTGCGAAGACCGTCTCCGCGACCTGGCCGAGTGTGGGGCTCAGCCGGGTCCGTGCCAGGTCTTCTGCCGTGAAGTGGATTCTCTGCACTGTCCGTTACTCCCCCGGGACGGTCCGGTCTGTGTGCGACCGGTGTGGTACAGGCTTTTGCCGAAGCGTCGGTCGAGTCGCCGTCAGGCGGCCTCGACGGTGTCCGCCTCCTGCAGCCCGAGGATCCGGACCGCTTCGTAGTACACCGCCGCGAGGCTGTCGCACTCGGTGCGGCGCTCACCGCTGTAGGCGGCGCACACCCGCTTCAGATCCGCGTAGAAGGCGCTGTCCAGACGGTCCTTGTTCGCGGCGAACTGGCCGGCCGCCTTGTAGTTCCGATAACCGAAGTCGTGCCGGGCGCAGGACAGCGCGAACGGATACCCGTAGGGATTGTCCGGGGACGTGGTGCAGTGGTCGGTGGACCAGTCGAATCCGTACGCCGCCCAGGCCGCCTGATTCTGCTGTGCGGAATACCACGACTGATAGCTGGTGGCACTGGTCTGTGTCCATCTGGACAAGACTTCCGGTTTGTCGGCCGGAGCGGCCTGTGCGGGGGCGGCGGTGAGAAGTGCGGCGGCCACCGCGGCCACAGCCGCACCGGCCGAAAGACGCATCTGACGAAGCATGCCGGACACCTCCGGGAGACAGGGAACGGCTCATATGAGCCAGGCGGGCAAAAGGCACGCGGAGTCACCCGCGCCGTCTCAGTTTGCGGAACCCGGATATGCGCGCTTTATCGAGCGACTATGGCGGCGTCAACGCGGAGGTCGGCAAGCCGAGTTGTCCACCCGATAACCGCCGGATGCACCGCGCATAGCTCCAGGACGCATGATCGCCCGCAGAGGACAGCGCCCTACCGAAGTGGAGGAGCCCTTGCCCCGCTCACCCTTCCCCCAGACCGGCTCCGTCGGCCTCGCGGCCTGGGCGGAACTCGTCCGTGCCCCGGCCGCGTTGACGGTCCCGGGCGACGTGATCGCCGGTGCGGTGTCGGCCCGCCGGCCGCTGGGCCGTCACATCGTGGGGCTCGCCGCCGCGTCCACGTGCCTGTACTGGGCCGGGATGGCCCTCAACGACTATGCCGACCGGGAGACCGACGCCCGCGAGCGGTCGCACCGGCCCGTCCCGTCCGGGAGGGTGCGGCCGGGCACGGCCCTGGCCCTGGCGGCTGCCGGCACCGCGGGCGGGCTGGGGCTGGCCGCCCTGTCCGGCGGACGCCGCTCGCTGTGCGCCGCCGTGCCGCTGGCCGCCCTGGTCTGGGCGTACGACCTGTCGCTGAAGTCCACGCCGTTCGGGCCCGCCGCCATGGCCGGCGCACGGGCTCTGGACGTCCTGCTGGGGGCCACCGCGCCCGGCGGCCCCGGGACGGAGGCGGCACTGCGCCGGGCGCTGCGGCCCGCGGCGCTCATGGCCGCGCACACCGGTGCCGTCACGGTGCTCAGCCGGAGCGAGGTCGAAGGCGCGCACCCGGCACTGCCCGCCGCCGCACTCGCCGTCACCGCCGCCGTCACCGCCGCGGCCGCCGCCCCCCGAGCCGCACCGCCGCACACCGATGCCCGCAACGCCGCCACCCCGGCCGCGCACCCGCCCCGCGCCGCCCGCCACCCCCTCTTCGACACCCCGGCCCACTGCGCGTCCACGGTGCTGGCCGGGCTGTACGGCGTGGTCGCCGGCGCCGCCCAGTACGCGGCGGTACGGGATCCGCGCCCCGACCGGGTCCAGCTGGCGGTGCGGGGCGGCATCCACGCGATGGTGCCGCTCCAGGCCTCGTTGACGGCCCGCGCCGGAGCGGTCGCCGCCGCGGCTTCCGTCTCCGCCCTCCTGCCGCTGGCCCGGCGCCTGAGCCGGCGGGTGTCCGTCACATGAACGCCCCCGGCGGGCCGGAGAGGGTGGCTCTCCCGGCCGGGCTCGCGGACGCGACCCGGTTGCGCGCGGCGCTCGACCAGGACCTCGCCCCGCCGGCCCTCCACTGGCTGCGGGAGTCCCGGGCCCGGGTGGCCGCCGAACCGGCCGCGCTCGCCGGGCTGTTCCCCGCCGTGGGGCGCCGCTGCGGGCGCGGCGTGCTCACCACGCTGCCCGACTGGCTGACGGAGGACGCCGCGCGGACCGTTCTGCTGCTCGCGCTGCCGCCCCACGACGCGGGCCTGCCGCCCGAGGCCGCTTCCTGCTATCACGACGGGGACGCCGAGGAGCGGAGGGCCGTGCTCAGGGCCCTGCCCCTGCTGGACGCCGGCGACGGCGGCCTCGCTCTCGTCGAGGACGCCCTGCGGTCCCACGACACCCGGCTCGTCGCAGCGGCGGTCGGACCCTACGCCGCCCGCCGGCTGTCCCCGGGGCCGTGGCGGCACGCCGTGCTCACGTGCCTGTTCACCGGAGTGCCGCTGACCGCCGTCGCGGACCTCGAACGGCGGCTGGACGCGGAACTGGTCCGCATGCTGCACGACCTGGCGCGGGAGCGGCGGGCCGCCGGGCGTCCCGTGCCACCCGAGATTCCGCCCCTGCTGGAACACTTCGCCAGGAGATGAGCCCGATGCGCATCCTCGATCCGCACATCCATATGACGTCCCGCACCACGGACGACTACCGCGCCATGCGCGCGGCTGGGGTGCGGTGCGTGGTCGAGCCCTCGTTCTGGCTCGGCCAGCCCCGTACGTCCGTCGGCAGCTTCGCCGACTACTTCGCGTCCCTGGTCGGCTGGGAGCCGTTCCGGGCCGCGCGGTTCGGCATCGCGCACCACTGCGCGGTGGCGCTCAACCCGAAAGAGGCCAACGACCCACGGTGCGCCGGGGTGCTGGACATCCTGCCCCGCTATCTGGCCAAGGACTCCGTGGTCGCCGTCGGCGAGATCGGCTTCGACTCGATGACGGAGGCCGAGGCGAAGGCGTTCACCGCCCAGCTCGAACTGGCCGTCGCCGAAGGGCTCCCCGCCCTGGTGCACACCCCGCACCGCGACAAGGTGGCCGGCACGTCCGCTTCCCTGGAGCTGGTCGCGGCGTCCGGGATCGACCCGGGCACGGTCGTGCTGGACCACCTCAACGAGGTCACCGTCGGGCTGGTCGCCGGCACCGGCTGCTGGATGGGTTTCTCCGTCTACCCCGACACGAAGATGGACCCTGTCCGCGTGGTGCGCATCCTGCGTGAGTACGGCACCGAGCGCGTGCTGGTGAACTCCGCCGCCGACTGGGGGCACAGCGATCCGCTGCTGACCCGGGCCACCGGCGACGCCATGCTCGCCGCGGGATTCACGGAGGACGACGTGGACCAGGTCCTGTGGCGCAATCCGGTGCGGTTCTACGGGCAGAGCGGACGGCTCCGCCCGCTGCTCGACGAGCCCGACGGCACTGCGCCCGCCGAGCACGAGGGCAACTCGATCCTGCGCGGACCGCGCTGAGGAGGCGTCGATGAGATTCCGGCACGCCGACGGCACCACCGTCCACCTGTCGTACGGGACCAACGTCCACGACGCCGACGACCTCGACGACGTCGTCGCGCTCCTGGACCGGTACGCCACGCCGGTACGTGAGCGGCTGGGCGCGGACCGGCTCGGGCTGGGCCTGTGGCTGCCCGAGCCGGCCGCCACGGCGCTCGCCATGGACCCCTCGGACGTGGACCGGCTGCGCGCGGAGCTGACGGCCCGCGGCTTGGAGGTCGTCACGCTCAACGGCTTCCCCTACCGGCACTTCCACGCCCCCGTGGTCAAGCGCGACGTCTACCTGCCCGACTGGTCGCATCCGGCCCGCCTCGGCTACACCCGCGATCTCGCGGCCGTCCTCTCCCGGCTGCTGCCGGACGACGCGGCACGCGGCAGCGTCTCGACCCTGCCGCTGGGCTGGCGTGCCTTCTGGTCGCCGGACCGTCGGGAGCGGGCCCTGGCCCACTTCGACGAGCTCGGCCGCGAACTGACCGCGCTGGCCCGGACGTACGGCCGCCCGGTGCGCGTCGGTTTCGAGCCGGAGCCGGGCTGTGTCGTGGAGGGCGCCGACGAGGCGGTCACCCATCTCTCCGGGCTGGACCCGCAGACGTACGGCGTCTGCTTCGACACCTGTCATCTCGCGGTGGCCTTCGAGGAACCGGCGGACACCCTCGCCACCTGGGCCGGCGCGGGGCTGCCCGTGGTGAAGGTCCAGGCGTCGTGCGCCCTGCACGCCGACGATCCGTCCGACCCGGCAACCGCCGCGGCGCTCGCCTCGTTCGTGGAACCCCGGTTCCTGCACCAGACCAGGGAGGCCGTACCGGACTCCGGGCGCGTCGGCTGCGACGACCTGGACGAGGCGCTGCGGCCCGGCGCCCTGCCCGGCCGCGGGCCGTGGCGGATCCATTTCCATGTGCCCCTGCACACCTCCCCCGCCCCGCCGCTGCGCAGCACCCGCCCGGTGCTGGAGTCCGCCTTGTCAGCGCTGTTCGCCGGGGAACGGGCGCTGACCGATCACGTCGAGGTGGAGACGTACACCTGGTCGGTCCTGCCGCCGGAGCAGCGGCCCGACGGGCCGGACGGCCTCGTCGACGGGATCGCCGCGGAGCTCGACTGGGCCCGCCGCCACCTCACCGGCCTCGGTCTGAAGGAGGTGTCCGGATGAGCCGGCGCCAGGTGGTCGTGCTCTGCACGGTGGGCGTGACCCGTCGGCTGCTCGCCCACATGCCACACCTGCGGGCCGTCGGGGAACGGGGCTTCAGCGCCCCGCTCGACACCGTGTTCCCCGCCGTGACCTCGACGGTGCAGGCGTCCCTGGTCACCGGCCGCGCGCCGCGCGACCACGGGGCCGTCGCCAACGGCTGGTTCGACCGCGACCGCGCGGAGATCCGGTTCTGGGGACAGCACGCCGGTCTGGTCGCCGGCGAGAAGGTGTGGCAGGCCGCCCGTGCCCTGGACGACCGGCACCGTACGGCCTACCTGTGCTGGTGGTTCGCGATGGGCGCCGACGTGGACACCCTTGTCACGCCCCGGCCGGTCTACCGCTACGACGGCCGCAAGGAACCCGACTGCTACACCCACCCGCCCGGGCTGCGCGACGTCCTCACGCACACCCTGGGCCCGTTCCCGCTGTTCCGCTACTGGGGCCCGGCGGCCGACATCACCTCCACCCGGTGGGTGATCGACGCGGCCCGCCTGATCCTCGGCACCGCGGCCCCGGACCTGTCGTTCGTCTACGTCCCGCACCTCGACTACGACCTCCAGCGGTACGGCCCCGACGGGCCCGAGGCGATCCGCGCGGCCCGCCGGGCGGACGCGGCGCTGGCCCCGCTGCTCGCCGAACTGGACGAGCGGGGAGCGACGGTTCTGGCCCTGAGCGAGTACGGCATCCGCCCGGTCTCCCGCCCCGTCGACATCAACCGGGCCCTGCGCCGCGAAGGGCTGCTCGCCGTGCACACCCAGCGCGGCATGGAGTACCTCGACCCGCACATCTCGCGGGCGTTCGCCGTCGCCGACCACCAGGTCGCGCACGTCTATGTGCGGGATCCGGCGGACGTGCCGCGTGTGCGGGCCGTCGTGGCGGGGCTGCCGGGCGTGGAACAGGTGCTCGACCGGCCGGGGCAGGCGCGGCTGGCCGTGGACCACCCGCGGTCCGGGGAGCTCGTCGCGGTCGCGGAACCGGACGCGTGGTTCACGTACTACTACTGGCTCGACGACGCACGCGCGCCGGACTTCGCGCGGGGCGTGGAGATCCACCGCAAGCCCGGCTACGACCCGGCGGAGCTGTTCTTCGATCCCGGCCGGCCCGCGGTCCGGCTGCGCGCCGGGCTGACGGTGCTGCGCAAGAGGCTAGGCCTGCGAGCCCCGATGACGGTGGTGCCGCTCGACGCGTCCCTGGTGCGGGGCAGTCACGGCCGGCTGCCCGATACCGACGACGACGGGCCGCTGCTGCTGTGCTCCGACCCCTCTGCGGAGCGCCCCCGCTTCCGGGCCACCGAGGTCAAGCGGCTGATCCTGCGGCTGTCGGGGCTCGGCGGGCCGTGACCGGGACACGGGGAGGACCGGTTCACCCGGCGGCGGCCAGTTTGGCGGTCACGGTGATCCAGTCGTCCAGGACCTGCGCCGCCGTACCGGAGTCGACCGCCTCGGCCGCCCGGTCCCATCCCGCGGCGAGCCGTTCGGTGACGGTCCGTCCGCCGGGTTCCAGTGCGGCCAGGCCGGCAGCGGCCGCCAGCAGCACGGCGTCCCGCACCGGGCCGGGTTCGCCGTCCAGCACCCGGCGGGCGACGCGGGCGTTGTGGGCCCGGTCGCCGCCGCGCAGCGCATCGAGCGGGGCGCGGGGGACGCCGATGTCCAGCGGGTCGAATCGGCTCTCGTGGACCTCGCCGTCCTGGACCGACCAGACGGTGGAGGTGGTGGTGACGGTCAGTTCGTCGAGTCCGTCGTCGCCGCGGAACACCAGAGCCCGTGTGCCGCGCGCGGCCAGCACCCCGGCGATCAGCGGAGCCATGCGGCGGTCGGCCACGCCGACGGCCTGGGCGGTGGGCGCGGCGGGGTTGGACAGCGGCCCGAGGACGTTGAAGACGGTGGGCACGCCGAGTTCGCGCCGGACGGCGGAGGCGTGCCGCATCGACGGGTGGAAGAGCGGGGCGAAACAGAACGTGATGCCGGCCCGGGCGACGGTCTCCGCGGCGTGGTGCGCCGGCAGGTCGAGCGGAATGCCCAGTTCCTCGAGTACGTCGGCGGAGCCGCACGCCGAGGACGCGGACCGGTTGCCGTGCTTGACGACGCGTGCGCCGGCGCCGGCCGCGACGACGGCCGCCATGGTGGACACGTTGACGGTGTGCGCGCCGTCGCCGCCGGTGCCGACGATGTCGAGCGTGGGGCCCGGCACGTCCACGGTGTGCGCATGCGCGGTCAGCGACCGCACCAGGCCGCCGATCTCCTCGACCGTCTCGCCCTTGGCCCGCAGGGCGACCAGGAACGCCGCCATGCGGGCGGGGGTCACGGTGCCGCTCATCGTCTCGTCCATGGCCCACGCGGTCTCGTCGGCGGACAGGTCGCACCGGTCCAGCAGCGTGGTCAGCAGGGCGGGCCAGCCGGGTTCGTGCGTGCTTCGGGTCACGTCGGTTCTCCCTGGGGTCGGTTCGCCGCGCGGGCGCGGGCGGAATGGGGCCGGCGGTGCGTCCGGTCCCAGTCTTCGCAGGGCGGTGAACCGTCCACCAGACCATTCGGAGTGGTCCCTTGCGGTCCAATCACCACAGGAGGGTGGAACATGAGCTGGCTGCCGTCGATCGAGGTGTCCCGCGCCGCGGACGAGTCCCTGACCGCGCAGATCCAGCGGGTGCTGAAGCGGGAGATCACCGAGGGGGTGCTGCATCCCGGGACGCGTCTGCCGCCGAGCCGCCGGCTCGCCGACGACCTCGACGTGTCGCGCAGCGTGGTCGTCGAGGCCTACGGGCAGTTGATCGCCGAGGGCTATCTGGAGGCCGTGCAGGGTTCGCAGACGCGGGTGGCGCGCCATCTGGCGACGCCCTCGGCGGCGGTCGTGCCCACGCTGCTGGACGAGGGCCGGGTACCGGCCGTGCGCTGGGATCTGCGCTCCGGCCGGGCCAATGTGTCGCACTTCCCGTACCGCGAGTGGCTGGCGGGATACCAGCGCGTCCTGCAGACGGCCCGGCAGAGTGATCTCGACTATCCGCCGCTGTCCGGAGTGCCCCGGCTGCGTGAGGAGTTGGCCCGCCACCTGGGCCGGGTGCGGGGTGTGCGGACGGCACCGGGCCAGGTCATGGTGGTGTCCGGGTTCGCGCACGGGCTGGGGTTGCTGTGCGCGGCGCTGCCCGGCCTCGGCATCGGCGAGCTGGCCATGGAGGAGCCGGGGCTGCTGCGGCAGCGGGAGTTCGTGCTGGAGGCGGGGATGCGCCCGCGGGGTGTGCCGGTGGACGCCGACGGCCTGGACGTGGACGCGCTGGCCCGCACCGGGGCACGGGCCGTGCTGGTGACGCCGTTCCACCAGTTCCCCACCGGGGTGGCGCTCTCCGCCGAGCGGCGTGCCGCGCTGGTGCGCTGGGCCCGGGATGTGGACGGCTACGTCATCGAGGACGACTACGACGGCGACTTCTGGTTCGAGCGCCGCAGCCGGCCGCTGGCGCTGCAGCGGCATGCCCAGGACCGGGTGGTCTACGCGGGCACGGCCTCCAAGACGCTCGTGCCGGGGCTGCGGCTGGGCTGGCTGGCGGTGCCGGACCCGCTGCTGACTCCGTTGGAACGCGTGCGGGCCCGCCGCGACCTGGGTTCCGACAGCCTCACGCAGTTCGCCTTCGCCGAGCTGCTCGGCTCGGGCGCCTACGACCGGCACATGCGCCGGCTGCGGGGGCGCTACCGGCTGCGCCGGGACACCCTGGTGGAGGCCGTGCGGCGCTTTCTGCCGCAGGCCCGGCTCGGCGGTCCGGCCGCCGGTCTGCACACGTATCTGCGGCTGCCGCGCGGCACCGACGAGACCGCTCTGGTGGCGGCGGCGCTACGCCGGTCGGTGCTGGTGCGCGGCGGGCGGGACTTCCACGGCCGCCCGCCGGGCACGGGCCCCGCGCTGGTGCTGGGGTACACGGCGCTGCCCCGGTCGGGTCTGACGGAGGCGGTCGGGGCGCTCGGCGCGGCCTACGCGGAGGTGGCGGGCCGGGCGGCGCCCGCACCGGCGCGGATCGCGTGACGGTCGGTGGCCAGGTCCAGGAAGTTGTCCAGCATGGCGAGTCCGTCGTGGGTCTCGACGGACTCGGGGTGGAACTGCACGCCCTCGACGGGCAGGGTCCGGTGGCGCAGTCCCATGACGTAGCCGTCGTCCGTGGAGCGAGCGGTGACCTCGAGGACATCCGGGAGGGGTTCGGGTACGACGAGGGAGTGGTAGCGGGTGACCACCGGTTCGTCGGGGGCGCCCCGGAACACGCCGGCCCCGTCGTGGCGGAGGGTGCTGGTGCGCCCGTGCATCAGGTGCTCCGCGACCGTCACGCGTCCGCCGAAGGCGAGCGCGACGGCCTGATGACCGAGACAGACGCCGAGCAGCGGCACACGTCCCGCGAAGGTGTGCACCAGCTCTACGTGGCCGCTGTCGACGGGGTGGCCGGGACCGGGGCCGAGCACCACGGCGTCCGGGGCGAGCTCCGCCAGCTCCCACGGGGAGCGGGTGCCGGAGCGCACCACCTCGGTGGTGGCTCCCAGGGAGCGCAGATACCGGTCGATGATGTGGACGAAGCTGTCGTAGGCGTCCACGAGCAGCACCTTCACGGCCGGTCCTCCCGTCCCTGGGTGTCGTGGAGTTCGCGGCCGGTCAGCGCCCAGTAGGTGGCGGCCGTCTTCGCCAGTGTCTCCGCCCATTCCGCGGCGGGGTCGGAGTCGGCGACCATGCCGGCGGAGCTCTGCGTGGCGTAGGTGCGCCCGTCGTGCACGACGGACCGGATGCACAGGGCGAGTTCGCTCCAGCCGCGCACATCGACGAGACCGACCGCGCCGGCGTAGGCGCCGCGCGGCTCCTCCTCCAGTCCGTCGATGATCTCCATGGCGCGGATCTTGGGGGCGCCGCTCATGGTGCCCGCCGGGAAGGTCGCGCGGATCGCGTCCCAGGGTCCCGCCTGCGGCCGGAGCCGCCCGGACACCGTGGACACCAGGTGGAACACATGGGAGAAGCTCTCCACCGACATCAGCCGGTCGACGGGCAGTGTGCCCGGTTCGCTGACCCGGCCGATGTCGTTGCGGCACAGGTCGACCAGCATGATGTGTTCGGCGCGCTCCTTGCGGCTGTTCACCATGCGGGCGATGTTCCGCTCGTCGGCGGCGGCGTCCGGACCGCGGCGGGTCGTCCCGGCGATGGGCCGCATGAGGATGCGGTCCCCCTCGATCCGCAGGTACAGCTCCGGACTGGCCCCGATCAGGACGCTCCCGGCACGCGGTACGAGGTACATGTACGGCGACGGGTTGCGGCCGCGCAGCCGCCGGTAGACGTCGACGGGCGTGAGGTCGGTCTCGACGTCGATCCGGTGGCCGATCTGGATCTGGTAGATGTCGCCGACGCGGATGTGCTCCAGGCAGGTCGCGGCCCAGCCGAGGAAGGTCGCCCGGTCGACGCTGTCGCGCACCGAGCGAGGTTCCGGCGCCTCGGGGTGACCTACGGCCGGCGACGCCTGCGCGCGGTGCGCCAGGGCGGGCGTGACGTGTGCCGGTACCCGGTCGAAGCCGGGGCCGTGCGCGCGCCGCAGCTGGACCGCGCCGGTGTCGCGGTCGTACCAGACGGTGTCACGGAAGAGCGTGAGCGTGACGTCCGGTGTGGCGGACTCGGCGCGCGGGGGGAGTTCCTCCATGTGCCAGGCCGCCTCGTAGGAGAACGTGGCGAGGAAACCGAAGGCGTACGTCGTCGCGGACACGTCCGTGTCCAGCCGGAACAGCGTCCGCGCCCGCTCGAGGAGGTCCCACACCTGGGCGGAGGTGTGGAACGCGCGGCGCCCCGGCACGCCGTCGCCGGTCATGCCTGCCGTGTCGGCGGCGGCGAGGAGGGCCGCGCGGAGCTCGGGGAGCCCGTCCACCTCGATGCGGTGCGCGTACACCCGTACCTCGGCGAGCCGGCCGCAGCCGACGACGGCGGGTCTGCGGTCCTGTTCCGGGCCGACGGGGCTCTCTGTGAGGAACACGTCCTGCTCGCCCGCCTCCTGCCGCAGCAGCGCGTACAGGTCGAACGGGGCGTGCGGCGGCAGCTCGGCCGTCGTGACCCGGACGTCGAGGCGCCGCGCCCGTGGTCGTTCCTGCGGGAGAAGTGCGTCCGCCGGTGTTCCTGTCCTCGCTGGCATTCCGGCCCCATCCGTCGTGAACTGCTGAATCGGCGTCATGAGACAAGCAGTTCTGGACCGGCGGCGACCAGACCAATTCCGTGGAATGCGTGCGGTCCATTCACTGCGCCGCTTGACCCTTTTGTGAAAGCGAGTCTTGTATGGCGGCCATCCCCCACGCACTGGAATGGGAGCCCCATGTATCCGACGCATTCACACGTCGTGGACGACTGGCGTGGTCTGCCCGCCGCCCAGCAGCCGGAATGGCCCGACCGGAAAGCGCTCCGCCGGATCACCGAGGAACTCGCCGCCGCTTCCCCTCTCGTGCTGGTCGAGGAGTGCGACCGGCTGCGGGAGCTGCTCGGGGCGGCCGCACGCGGGGAGGCGTTCGTGCTCCAGGGCGGCGACTGCGCGGAGACCTTCGCCGGGTCCACCGCCGATGCCGTGCAGGGCACGCTGAGGACGATGCTGCAGATGGCGCTGGTCCTCACCCACGGGGCTGCGGTCCCGGTCGTCAAGGTCGGCCGGATGGCCGGGCAGTTCGCCAAGCCCCGGTCCAGCCGCACCGAGACGCGGGACGCCGTCACGCTGCCGTCGTACTTCGGCGACGCGGTCAACGGCATCGAGTTCGCGCCGGAGTCGCGCCGTCCCGACCCGGCACGGCTGCGCACCGCCTACGAGACGTCCGCGGCCACACTCAACCTGGTCCGTGCCTTCGCCCAGGGCGGCTCGGCGGACCTGCACCAGGTCCAGAGCTGGAACCGCGGGTTCCTGACGGACACGCCCGCGGCCGCCCGGTACGAGCGGCTGGCCGGCGAGATCGACCGGACACTGGCCTTCATGCGCGCCTGTGGGGTGGACCCCCGGCAGCTGCGCACGACGGAGTTCTTCACCAGTCACGAGGGGCTGCTGCTGGACTACGAGGCGGCGCTGACCCGGGTGGAGCGGGAATCCGGCCGGGTGTACTCGGCCGGGGCCCATCTGCTGTGGATCGGCGAGCGCACCCGTGACCCGGCGGGCGCGCACGTGGAGTTCTTCTCCCGGATCGCCAACCCCGTCGCGGTCAAGCTGGGCCCGTCCACCACACCGGACGAGCTGATGGCGTACGCCGACCGGCTCGACCCGGACCGGACCGCGGGCCGTCTGTCGTTCGTCGTGCGGATGGGCCGGGACCGGGTCCGCGACCTGTTGCCCGTCCTGATGGAGAAGGCCGCCGGCAACGAGGTCAGGGCCTGCTGGCTGACGGACCCGATGCACGGCAACACGTTCGCCGCCGGCGGGCGCAAGACGCGCCGCTTCGACGACGTACTGGACGAGGTGCGCGGCTTCTTCGAGGTGCACCGGGCGCTGGGCAGCCGCCCCGGCGGGCTGCATCTGGAGCTCACCGGGGACGATGTGACGGAGTGCCTGGGCGGCGGCCGGGCCATGGGTGTCGGGGACCTGCCGCGCGACTACACGTCGGCTTGCGATCCGCGTCTGAACCACAGCCAGTCCCTGGACCTCGCGTTCCTGGTCGCTGAGATGCTGCGGGACGCTCAGCCGGCGTCATTGCACCGGGACACCCATACGTTCTCCGGCAGCCCTCTTGGATTTCACCACCGTTGAAGTCGCATGAGCCCAGGAAGATACTTCAGGAACTCTCCACAGAGGCGCCAGGTTATTAAGCCTCCGCGGAAAATCCCATGCCGGCATGCTCCGGCAGACCGAGGCCCGTGAGGGCGCCGACGGGGTCCAGGTCGGGGGTGCCTCTCGGCCACCAGTCGTCGTGGCCCGGCTCGGACTCGTAGGCGTACCACAGGCCGTCGCGGCCCAGGCGGAGCTGGACGTGCCCCCGGGGGTGGGTGAGGTGGTTGCGCCGGGGGCGGAAGGCGGGCAGGTCAGCGGCGAGGAGGAGCGGGCGGGCCCGGTCGAACCGGCCGGCCGGCGGGTCCCACGGCTCCTCCAGTACGGCGAGGCCCTCCAGTCCGCCCTGGCGCCAGGCGGCGACCGCGCGGGCCAGCTCGGACGGCGTACGGCCCGCCGCGGAGGCGAGGGAGGAGTAGAGCGCCCGGGTGCCCGCGGTGAGTCCCGATCCGGGGCGGGCCGAGGCCAGGCGGACCGCGTCCTGCCAGAGGGTCAACTGCCCTACCGGGTCACGGCCGGTGGCGAGCAGGGCGTGCGCCCGGGCGGCGGCGTCCGTGGCCAGTTGGTCCAGCGCGAAGGGGTCGGGGCCGCCGGGGGACGCCGGGTAGGCCGGGGGCTGCTCGGGGTGGGCGGGCGTGGGCAGCGGCGTCGGCAGGGGCGGGAGGGTGCGCGGGGCGAGGGCGTCACCGGCCCGTACGCCGGGGAGCGGCTCCGGTTCCTTGTCCTGGGCGGCACGCGCCGCGCGGGTGGCGCTCAGCCGGGACAGCGCGTCGAGCAGCTCCCGTTCACCCCGGCCGCGCAGCAGGAGCAGGACGAAGGGGTCGGCGTCGAGCAGCCGGGCGGTCTGGTAGCAGAGGGCGGCGGCGTGCTTGCAGGGGTGGCCCCGGTCGGGGCAGCTGCACCGCGGTTCCAGGTCGCCGGGACCCGGCAGCAGAGGCACGCCGCAGTCCGCGAGGGACTGGGGCATCTCCTTGTCGAGGAGGGCCGCGATATGCCCGGGCCGGTCGACGGCGGCGTCCAGGAACCGCTCCCAGTCGGCGTCGTCCAGCGTGCGCAGCCGCACCTGCACGCGGTACGGGCGCGGGCGGCTGCCCTGTACGTAGGCCAGCACCAGTCCGGGCGTCACGGTGATCGCGTCGACATGCCCCTGCCCCGCGTAACCCCGCCCGCGCTCCAGCCGCTTGGCGTCCAGCGCGCCCTGTTCCAGCGCGGCGACCCACGCGTTCCCCCACCAGCTCTCGGCGAATCCCTTGCCGTCGGCCTCCCGGGGCGGAAAGGCCGGGAAGGTACGGCGGAGCTCGCTGTCTCTGCCGGGGGCGGCCATGGAGCGGGGCTTCCGGGGAGTGGCGTGAGGGGGGACCGCTGCTCGGGGGGCTGTGGGCGGGGTGGGCCAGGGGTTGGAGGTCGTAGGAGCGGAAGGTGGTGTGCCGGGGGCCGCGGGGCTGTGCGGGGCATCGGCCCCGAGGTCGGGCGAGTGCCCCTGGCCCGTTTCGCCGGCGCCCTCGGGCTCCGCGTCCGGCTCGTCCGCCTCCGGAGGCATCCGGAAGAGGTCGCCCAGCAACTGCCGTACATCACGCGCTCCCCTGCCGACGGCGTGCTCGCCCGCCCGCCGCTCAAGCCCCGGCCTCTGGTGCGCGGCGGACTGCCGGGCAGCCCGGCGCCTGCGCCCGGCCCCTTCGCGTGCGGTCTCTTCCCGTGCCCGCCGCGCGTCGTCCCGAGCCGCGCGCAGCGCCTCACGCGCGACGTCCCCCGCGCGCGGACCCGGGTGCTCGGTGACACCGCCGGAAGCATCGGCGAGGGCGCCTCCCGGCACATCGGCGGCCGCGCTCGTGCCTTCGTCCTCGGACGGCCCGCCGGCCGGAGCCGCCCCCGGCCTGCTGCCGCCGCCGTCGCCCTCGGTGCTTCTGCCGACGGCCCCGCTGCCGCCACCGTGGCTCGACGAGCCACCCGGCACCCCGGTCACCGCGTCATGGGCGTTCTCGGTCGCAGGCGCGTCCTCAGGGGAGTCCGAGTCCGCCTCACCCCCGTCGGCCCCACGCCGCTCGGACACCGCCCGGCGCAGTGCCTCGCGGGCCGCGTCCCCCGGTCGGGCGGTCTCCTGGCCGGCGGGTGACGGGGCCGGGGAAAGCGCCGGACGGGGAGCGGATGCCGGGTCCGGGTCCCGGGTCGCCTGCTCCCGGGCGGCGCGCAACGCCCGGCGGGCCTCGTCGGCCCCGCTGTGGGTCATGACGTCCTCCGCAGGGAGACCAGGTCGGACAGCTCGCGGTCCGTCAGTTCGGTGAGGGCCGACTCGCCGGAGCCGAGGATGGCGTCGGCCAGGGCGCGCTTGGCCTGGAGCATCTCGGCGATACGGTCCTCGACCGTGCCCTCGGTGATGAGGCGGTGGACCTGGACGGGCTGGGTCTGGCCGATGCGGTAGGCGCGGTCGGTGGCCTGTTCCTCGACGGCCGGGTTCCACCAGCGGTCGAAGTGGACGACATGGCCCGCGCGGGTGAGGTTGAGGCCGGTGCCCGCGGCCTTCAGGGACAGGACGAGGACGGGGGTCGAGCCGGCCTGGAAACGGTCCACCATGCGCTCCCGCTCCGGGACCGGTGTGCCGCCGTGGAGGAGGTCGACCGGGACGGCCCGGGTGGCCAGGTGCGTGGTGATCAGCCGGGCCATCCCCACGTACTGGGTGAAGACGAGTGCGGAGCCGTCCTCGGCGAGCAGCGTGTCCAACAGCTCGTCCAGCAGGGCGAGTTTGCCGGACCGGTTGGCGAACCGGTCGCCGCCGGGCCGGGCGTGCTCCGGCGCGGCGTCCTCCTTCAGATACAGCGCGGGGTGGTTGCAGATCTGCTTCAGCGAGGTGAGGAGCTTCAGCACCAGGCCCCGGCGGGCCATGCCCTCGGAGGTCTCGATGGCGAGCATCGACTCGCGGACCACCGCCTCGTACAGCGCGGCCTGTTCGCGGGTGAGCGGGACCGGGTGGTCGGTCTCCGTCTTGGGCGGCAGCTCGGGGACGATGCCCGGGTCGGACTTCTTCCGGCGCAGCAGGAAGGGGCGGACCAGGCGGGCCAGGCGCTCCACCGCCTGCTCGTCCTCACCGGTCTCGACGGCCCGGGCGTGCCGGGCGCGGAAGGACTTCAGCGGGCCGAGGAGGCCCGGTGTCGTCCAGTCGAGCAGCGCCCACAGCTCCGACAGGTTGTTCTCGACGGGTGTGCCGGTCAGGGCGACCCGCGCGGGGGACGGGATCGTGCGCAGCGCCTTGGCCGTCGCCGAGTAGGGGTTCTTGACGTGCTGCGCCTCGTCGGCGACGACCATGCCCCAGGTCCGCTCGGCCAGGGTGGGGGCCGCCGAGCGCATCGTGCCGTAGGTGGTGAGGACGAAACCGCCGTCCAGGCCGGCCAGGCTGCGGTCCGGGCCGTGGAAGCGGCGGACGGGGACGCCGGGCGCGAAGCGGGTGATCTCCCGCTGCCAGTTGCCCAGCAGCGAGGCCGGGCAGACCACCAGGGTCGGCTCGGAGCGGGCCCGCTTCAGGTGCAGGGCGATGAGGGTGACGGTCTTGCCGAGGCCCATGTCGTCGGCGAGGCAGCCGCCGAGACCGAGGGAGGTCATCAGCTCGAGCCAGGCCAGGCCCCGGAGCTGGTAGTCGCGCAGGGTGGCGTGCAGGTCCGGCGGCGGCTCGGCCGGGCGGATACCCGCGGTCAGGCGGTCGCGCAGGCCGGCCAGCGCGCCGACCGGGACGGCCTCGACCGTCTCGCCGTCCACGTCGGCCGTGCCCGTGAGGGCGACGGACAGCGCGTCCACCGGGTCGAGCAGGCCCAGGTCCCGCTTGCGGGCCTTGCGGACGAGGGCCGGGTCGACCAGCACCCACTGGTCGCGCAGCCGGACGACCGGGCGATGGGCCTCGGCGAGGGCGTCCATCTCGGTGTCGGTGAGCGGGTCGCCGCCGATCGCCAGCTGCCAGCTGAAGCGGAGCAGGTCCTCGCTCTCGAAGAAGCCGGTGCCGTCCTTCGCCGAGCCGGGGGCCGGGCGGACCACCGCCGTGGCGGACAGGTCCTGGGCCAGGTCCCTGGGCCAGTGCACGGCGACCCCGGCCGCGGCGAGCCGGGTGGCCGCGACTCCGAGCAGGTCGTTCAGCTCCTCCTCGGTCAGCGCCAGCACGTCGGGCACGTCCTGGTCGGAGAGCCGGTCGAGCGGGGGCCAGACCCGGGCCGCGCGGCGGACCGCGAGGGCCGCGTCCACGCGTGCGCGGGGACCGAAGGCGTCGTCGGCCCCGCCCGCCCAGAGGGCCGCCGCGTCGGCCACGAGGGTCGGGTCGGCGAGGCTGTGCACCTGGACGATCGCCGCGCCGGCACGGCGTACACCGCCGTCGGAGACGTCGTCGAACAGGTCGTACGCCGACAGGTCAAGGCGGAGCGAGATCCGCACCCCGGCGTCCATCCCGGCGGCGACCTCGGCGGCCCAGTCGTGGGCGTCGGGCAGGCGCTGGGCCTCCCGGGCCGCGAAGGGCCTGCCGGAGGTGTGGGGCGCGGCAGGGGTGCGGGGCAGGGTGTCGGCGACCGCGTCCAGGAAGGCACGCACCAGCGCTTCCGGTTCCGGCAGACGGATCGGGCCCGGGCCGGGCAGCGGGACGGCGTGCCCCTCGTACGGCAGGGCGGCGGCCACCGCGCGCAGGTGCGCGATGTCGTCCGGGTCGAGGGGGCCGGCGCGCCACGCGTCGTGCCCCGTGGCGGTGAGGCCGGGCAGCAGCCGGCCGCGCGCGGTGAGCCGCAGGGCGTGCAGGGCGGCGGCGCCCCAGCACGCGGTGGCGGGGTGCGCGGCGGGGTCGTGCCGGGCGCGCACCAGGAGCGGCAGGGCCGCGTCCAGCGGGAGCGAAAGCGCCGGGGTGGTCCGCCGCCGCACACCGGCGCCGTGCCGTCGTACGACGGTCAGCTCGGTGGCCGGGGCCTCCTCGGACTCCTCCGTGCCCTCGGTGCGCAGGGGCTCGCCCTCGGGGTCCCAGAAGGCGATCCGCCCCTCGCGCGGGAGGGGCGCGGGCAGGAAGACGGCCGGGAGCCGGACCGGGACCGCCGGCTCCCCCACCCGCGCGGCCACCACGGCCGTGTCGCCCATACGTCCTGCCACCTCCCGTCCCGCGTGTCGGATCAGTTGTCTCCGACTCTACGGGCGGGGTCTGACAATCGGCCCCGGCGGCCGCACCGGCCCGCCGGGCTTCGGGTCAGGGCACGGTCCGGGATACCACGAACACCCAGGGGTACGCCGGGTTGGACAGATCCACGACCACGTCGTGCGTGGGGGCCGGATTCTTCTGCCGGTGCACGACACCCGACCACAGGCCGTTGTCGGCGAACTTCCAGCCGGTCACCTTCCGGTCGCGGGCGCCGACGGTGACCTTGCCCTTCTTCAGGTCGTCCCGGGTCAGGCCGAGGCCCGTCAGATACGCGTCCAGACCTGCCGCGTTGGTCTCGAACTGGGCGTACAGGCGGCTGGTCTTCCAGTTGTTGGTCTCGTAGTACGCCACGTGCCAGGCCGGGTGCGGGACGGGCACCTGGTAGATCCGGCGCTGGAGCTTGGAGGGCCAGCCCTCGGTGAGGCCGGTCGCCGAGTACTTCGCCTCCTTGTCCTTGCCGCTGTCCCGGCTCTGGTTCGCGGAGATCACCAGGTAGCCGGCCGGGATGCCGATGAGCAGCACGATGATCAGCAGGGTGAGGGCCCTGCGGCGGATCATGTGGCCGCGGTTCTCGACCGGGCGCTCCGGCTCGTCGGGCCAGGGGCCCTGGTGGGGCAGCGAAGCGGTCACAGCGTCTCCTGGGTACTGCGGCGGGACTGTGCGTACCGCTCGTAGCGCTCGTACCGCTCCACCCGGCGGCGCTTGGCGCGGCGGAAGCGGCGGGCGACCAGCCGGGCCAGATCGGCGGCGCCGACCATGCCGGCCTCGGGGCCGAGCTGGGCCCGGGTGATGCGGGCCTCGGGGCGGTAGCCGCGGCCCGTCAGATGCCGGCGGAAGGCGTCCCGCGCGGGGCCGATCAGCAGGTCGTCGGCGGCCGAGACACCGCCGCCGATCACGAAGCAGGAGGGGTCGAGGGCGGCCGCGAGGTTGGCGATGCCGACGCCGAGCCACTGGCCGATGTCCTGGAGCAGCTCGATGCACATGGCGTCGCCGTCGCGGGCCAGCTCGGTGATCATCGGGCCGCTGATCTCGGAGATGTTGCCCTTGACGTGCTCGATGATCCCGTACGCCACCGGCGAATCGGCGGCGGCCAGCTCGCGTGCCTCGCGGACCAGGGCGTTCCCGGAGCTGTACTGCTCCCAGCAGCCGCGGTTGCCGCAGGGGCAGCGGTGACCGCCGGGCACGACCTGCATATGGCCGAACTCGCCGGCGACGCCGTACTTGCCGCGCTTGACCTGGCCGTCCTCCAGGATCGCGCCGCCGATGCCGGTGCCCAGCGTGATCATGACGAGGTGGTCCTCGCCGCGGCCTGCGCCGAAGCGCCACTCGGCCCACGCGGCGCTGTTGGCGTCGTTGTCGACCAGGACGGGCACGGCGAGCCGCTCGGCCAGGCGGTCGCGGAGCGGTTCGTTGCGCCAGGACAGGTGGGGGGCGAACAGCACGCGGTTGCGGTCGGCGTCGACCCAGCCGGCCGCGCCGATGCCGACGGCGTGCACGTCGTGCCGGTCGGAGAGGTCCAGGACCAGTTCGGCGATGGTGTCCTCGACGACCTTGGGGCTCTTGGACTTGTCCGGGGTCTCCGTGCGGAGCTTCTCCAGGATGTTGCCGTCGGCGTCCACGACGCCCGCCATCACCTTCGTACCGCCGATGTCGATGCCGACCGTCGGCACGCGGGGTGCCGTCAGGTGTGAGCGGCGCTCCCGGGTGCCGACGGTGCGGAGCACGGTGGCACGGCGGGAGCCGATGGGGGCGGTGAAGTCGCGGTAGGTGCTCATCGGGCCCGATTCTGCCTCACCGTGGGGGTGTGTGCGGAGCGGGGCAGGGGCGGGGTGGTGCGGATCATTGCCGGGTGCGGGTGAGTGGTTGGTTGCTCGCGCGGTTCCCCGCGCCCCCAAGAAACGCGCCCCCCTCAAGTCCTCACAAGAAGCTGGAACTCGAACGAATAGCGCGTCGGGCGGTACGTGTGTGTGCCGTATTCCACTGCCCGGCCCGTGTCGTCGAACGTGACGCGTTGCATGGTCAGGAGCGGGGCCCCTGCCGCCTCGGCCAGTCGCTCCGCCTCCGGTGGTGTCGCCGCTCGGGCGCCGATGGACTGGCGGGCGCTGTGGAGGGTGATGCCGGCCGCTCGCATCAGGCGGTAGAGGCCGGTGGTCTCCAGCTGGTCGGTGTCGAGGTCGATGAGGCCGGGGGGCAGGAAGTTGCAGAGGTAGGCCATGGGCTCGCCGTGGGCGAGGCGGAGGCGTTCCACGCGGTGCACGTCGCTGCCCTCGGCGATGCCGAGCGCTGCGGCGACCTCGGCGGAGGCGGGCTCGACCGTGTTGACCAGGACCTTCGTGGCCGGGCGCTGGCCCGCCGCCTCCAGGTCGTCGTAGAGGCTGCTGAGCTCCAGGGGGCGCTTGACCTGGCTGTGCACGACCTGGGTGCCCACGCCGCGGCGGCGTACGAGGAGGCCCTTGTCGACGAGTGACTGGATGGCCTGGCGGACGGTCGGCCGGGACAGGCCGAGCCGGGCCGCGAGCTCGATCTCGTTGCCCAGCAGGCTGCCGGGGGTCAGCGTGCCGTGCTCGATCGCGGCCTCCAGCTGCTGGGACAGCTGGAAGTACAACGGCACGGGAGAGCTGCGGTCCACGCTCAGCTCGAGCTGCACGGTCGGGTCCACTTCTGGTTTCGGCACGGGCCGAGCGTAGCTCCGTGCCGTGTTGACGGGAAGTTGTGTAGTCAGATTGTCCGGACAAACAGATTGACAGGGGCGAGCTGTGCACGCACTTTGTTCTCATGCGCATCGGGGTCATCGGTACGGGCCGCATCGGCACGATCCACGCGAACACGCTCAGCCGGCACCGCGACGTCGGGTCCTTGATCCTCACGGACGCGGACCCCACGCGGGCCCAGGATCTGGCGCACCGGCTGGGTGAGACGGCGGCGCCCGGCGTGGAGGAGATCTTCCGCTGGGGAGTCGACGCCGTGGTGATCACGACGAACACCTCCGCCCACGCCGAACTGATCGGTCGGGCAGCACGCTCGGGTCTGCCGGTGTTCTGCGAGAAGCCCATCGCGCTGGATCTGCCGGGGACCCTGAGCGCGATCGCCGAGGTCGAGACGGTCGGGACGGTCCTCCAGATGGGCTTCCAGCGCCGCTTCGACACCGGCTACACGGGCGCCCGCGAGGCCGTGCGGTCGGGCAGGCTGGGGCGGCTGCACACCGTCCGGGCGCTGACCAGCGACCAGTCGCCGCCGTCCCCCGCGTGGCTGCCGCTGTCCGGCGGGCTGTACCGGGACACGCTGATCCACGACTTCGACGTACTGCGCTGGGTGACGGGCCGGGAGGTGGCCGATGTGTACGCGGCCGGTTCCGACGCGGGGCCCGCGATGTTCCGCGAGGCCGGCGACGTCGACACCGCCGCCGTGCTCCTCACCCTCGACGACGGCATGCTCGCCACGATCACCGGCTCCCGGATGAACGGGGCCGGCTACGACGTACGCATGGAGCTGGCCGGGGAGCGCGACCAGATCGTGGTCGGTCTGGACGACCGTACGCCGATCGCGTCCACCGAACCGACCGGGCCGCCGGCCGCGGACAAGCCCTGGACGGGCTTCCTGGAGCGCTTCGGCCCGGCCTACGAGGCGGAGCTGAACGCGTTCGTCGAGGTCGTCCGGGGCGAGCGGGCCAACCCCTGTGACGGGCGCGAGGCGCTGCAGGCGCTGCGCATCGCCGAGGCGTGCGAGCTGTCGCGCCGGGAGCGCAGGGCGGTGCGGCTGGCGGAGATCCCCGGCGGGGCCGCCCAGACGTTCGCGTGACGGCGGCCGGCTCCGGGTCAGTGCCCCTCCGGTTCCTCCTGCTCCGTGTGCTCCTCGTCCAGGAGTCCCGCGTCGTAGGCCAGCAGCGCGATCTGCACCCGGTTGTTGAGGTCCAGCTTGGCCAGGATGCGTGAGACGTGTGTCTTGACGGTGGCGACGCTCATGAAGAGGCCGGTGGCGATCTCGGCGTTGGCGAGGCCCCGGCCGACCGCCACGGCGACCTCGCGCTCGCGGTCGTTGAGGACGGCCATGCGGGCACGCGCGCGTGCGCGGCGCGTGTCGGCGGCGGTGCCGACCGCGTGCCGCATCAGCTGACGGGTGACGGTGGGCGACAGGACCGGGTCGCCGGCCGCGACCCGGCGCACCGCCGCGAGGATCTCGGCGGGCGGGGTGTCCTTGAGGACGAAGCCGGCGGCGCCCACGCGCAGCGCCCGCAGCACCTGTTCGTCGGCGTGGAAGGTGGTGAGCACCACCACCTGCGGGGCGTCCGTGCGTGCGCGCAGCCGCTCCGTGGCCGTGAGGCCGTCCACCGTCGGCATCCGGATGTCCATGAGCACGATGTCCGGGCGGGTGCGGTCGACGAGCGCCTCCACCTCGCCGCCGTCGGCGGCCTCCCCGACGATCTCGATGTCGTCGGCGCCGCCCATCATGAAGGACAGTCCGGCCCGCACCAGCGGATCGTCGTCGACGAGGAGAAGTCTGATCGCAGTCATGGGAGTTACGTAATCACGGCCGCGGTCACGCGCGCAGCGTCACTCCGTACAGGGTGCGCAGGCGGCGGATCTCCCACCAGACCACCGCCGTCACCGAGGCGGGGCCGCCGACGACGGCGAGGCCCTGGATCACCGGCGGGCCGGGCGGCAGACCGCCCGCGACCATGCTGATGACCGCGAATTCCCACACCAGGGTGCCGGTCAGCAGGGCGGGGAGCGCCGCGTGCACGGCCGAGGTGTTGAATCCGGTGCGGATGGCAGGGCCGGTGGCGAACCCGATGAAGAACAGGAGCCAGACCAGGGGCAGGGCCGCCGCGGTGATCAGCCAGGGGGCGGGGTCCGTCGCCGCAGCGGAGGACGACGTGTTCCGGCCGAGCAGGACGATCGCCCCGCCGAGCAGCGGAAGGGCCGTCACGGCACCGACGTACCACCCGGCCGACCGCAGGGCGGCCCGCACGCTGGCGCGCATGTCCGACCGCCGCTCCGCCGACGCCCAGCGGAAGAGCACCGCGATCACGACGGGCGCGCTGAGCAGCAGCAGCGGCGGGGTGACCGCCAGCCGCATCATGTACTGCTCCTGGGCCTCGGCGACGTCCTCCGGTTTGCCGTAGACGGCGAGCAGCAGCAGGGACATGGCCGCCGCGGTCCAGGCCCGCACCTTCTGCACGCGCGTGACGTGCCGGTCGTCGACGGCCCGGTGCCCGTGCCGCGGGAAGAGCCGGTGGGCCCGGTTGCGGGCCGAGCGTGCGAACGAGTAGCCGACCACGAGCGGCAGGAACGTGAACCAGGTGCACGGGGCGAGCAGCAACAGCCACACACAGCCGGAGGTGTTCGACCGCCCCTGCCGCAGCAGCTGGCGCAGCGAAGGCCATTCGCCGATGCGCGGACCGCCCTGCCCCGGCCCTGGGTGAGGCTGCGGCGGATAGGGATGGGGATACGGATACGGCTGTGGCTGCGGCGGGTAGCCGTACGGGGCCGGGCCCGGCTGCGGGGGTACATAGGGGCCCGTGGCCGGAGGCGGCGGGTACGGTCCCCCGGCCGGCGGACCGGGCGGCTGGTACGGATTGGCGGGTCCCCCGAAACTCACGTGGTGTTCCTTCCGTTACTCGCGGTGCTGAAGGCGGCACAAACATCAGCCATCTCCGCAGTCAAGTCAACTGGCTTCGGCGCGCGGGGGCATGGGGTTGCGCGCGGGCGCCCGGCATGCGCCCCGGAAACGCCCTGCCCGCGCCCGGCGGACCTGGAAGGATCACCGTATGCGCACCGTGTACGCCCTGTTCGTGGGCATCGACGACTACCCCGGCGCGCCGCTGCGCGGCTGCGTCAACGACGTACGGGCGGCGGAGAACTGGCTGCGCGGCAGAACCGGTCCGGAACCCCGCGTCCAGACGCTGTACGACGCCCGGGCGACCCGGGCGGCCGTGCTCGCGGGCCTGGAGGAGCACCTGGGGCGCAGCGGCCCCGGCGACACCGCGCTGCTGTGGTTCAGCGGGCACGGCAGCCAGAGCCCGACCACCGACCCGGGCGAGGCCACCGGCTGGTCCCAGGCGCTGGTGTGCCACGACAGCCTCGTCCCGGGCGGGCAGCCGGTGCTGCGGGACACCGAGCTGGGGGCGCTCCTGGACCGCGTCGCCGCCCGCGGCACCCATGTCGTCGCGGTGCTGGACTGCTGCCACTCGGGCGGGGCGACACGGGAGGACGCAGGGGGTCCGGCCGGTGCGGCGGTCCGGGGCGTGCCCTGGCAGTCGTGGTGGCACATGGGGTCGCGCGAGGGCGGCGGGCCGGGACCCGAGCGGGGTCGGCATGTCCTGCTGGCCGCGTGCCGTCCGCAGGAGCTCGCGCACGAGCAGGTCATCGACGGGCGGACCCGGGGCCTGTTCAGTCATGCGCTGCTGAGCGCGCTCGCCGGTCTCGGTCCCGCGACCACGTACGGGGAGCTGCACGCGCTCGCCCACGCGCGCGTGCGGGTCCGGGGCCACCTCCAGCATCCCGAGCTGCGCGGTCCGGAGGACGGTGGCTTCCTGTCGGGCGACCCGGTACCGGCCTCGCCGTTCCTGTTGCGGCACACGGCGTGGGGCTGGGAGGTCAACTGCGGCGCGGCGCACGGGCTGCGGTCGGCGGGCGCCGAGTTCACCCTGGCCGGGGGCGCCGTGGAGCGCACGGTCGTGGTCCGGGAGGTGCGGGCCGAGTCGGCCCTGGTGGACCCGGTCGACTGGCAGCCGGCTCCCGAGGACGAGCAGGTGGCGCACGCCGTCACCCCGTCGGCCATGGCGTTCCCCCCGGCGGTCGTGACGCTGTCCGGTGAGCCGGTCGCCGTACGTCTGGTCGCGGAGGCCGTCGCGGCGGTCCCCGCGCTGGCCCTGGAGCCGGACGGGCCGCCCGCGGCGGAAGGGGTGCTGCGCCTGCACGTGGCGGCCGGGGACGGCAGGGCCCGGGTGTCGGGCGGCGCCGGGTATCCCGTGCCCGAACTGCCGCTGGAGTCCCCCGCGGACGCGGCCGGCGTCACCGACTGCCTCGCCCACATCGCCCGCTGGCACCACATCCGGGACCTGGCCAATCCCGATCCGCTCCTGTCGTCGCTGGTGCGGATCACCGTCGAGGAGACGCCGGTGGGCAGTCTGTGTCACTCGGCGGACGGCGAGATCGTCTGCGCCTACACACCCGACGGCCGTGAACCGCAGGTGCGGGTCGGGATCCACAACTTCTCCGGACGTGACCTGTGGGCGGTGCTCCTCGATCTGACGGACGGCTACGGCTCGTCCCCGCACCTGTTCGAGGGTGAGTTCATCGGGGACGGCCGGGCCGGGTGGGCCCGGCGCGGGCAGCCCGTGTGGATGCGGCTGCCGCCGGGGCGTTCGAAGGCGCGGGGTGCCTCCACCCTGGACTGGCTGAAGGTGATCGTCGCGGAGGAGGAGCTGAACCTCGCGCCCTTCCGGCTGCCCGCCTGGTCCTCCGCCGCCCCCTCGGGTGCACGCCTCAGCCCGGCCCCGGCGGGTGGAGGCGGCCTGCTGCGGGTGATCGGGGCGGGCGTCAAGGACGGCCGGGACGCGGGCGGTCCGGCCCTCGGGGCGGCCCGCTGGGGGACGGCACAGGTGGTCGTACGCACCCAGGTGTGAGGAGCCGTCACCAGCCGAGGTGGGTGAAGCCCGCCCACGCGGTCAGATCGGCGCCGTCGATGTGCCGTACCCGTGCCCGCAGCCGGTCCGGCATGCCGGGCGGCGCCTCGCGGCGTTCGTTCAGCATCCACGACTGGGCGCTGCGCAGCGCCGCTCCGGGCGGCATGCCTTCCTGGCTCATGAAGTGGTGGGTCATGTACATCAGCAGGGACGTCGCCTCGTCGGGCACGGGCCACAGGGAGCCGATGACCGAGCGGGCGCCCGCGACGAGGAACGCGGTGGACAGGCTGTACGCCTCGTCGTAGCCGTGCCCGGAGACGTTGGTACGGCAGGCCGCGAGCACGACCAGGTCCAGGCCGGTAACGGGTCGCGCCCTCGGTCAGTTCCTCGGCGGCCAACCGCCCTCCGGACAGGGCGAGATAGGCGCTGTGCCGCTCGCCCTGGCGCACCACTCCGTGGCAGGCGAGGTGCAGCAGTCCGCCCTGCTGCCGGCGCAGCCAGTCGGTGACGGCGGCGGGCGTGGCGGCACCGGGGCCGAGCAGGTCGCCGTCCGGGTGGAAGACGCTGTGGACGGCGTCGGCCTCTTCGCCGGCGTGGTGCAGATCGCGGGTCGGGTTGCCGACGACCAGGGTCCGGCGGGTGCCGGCGGCGGGCCGGGCGGCCAGGTCGCACAGCAGCCGGGCGGAGGGCAGGTAGGAGATGTCCACCTCCTCGCAGGCGTACCCGTGCGACCGGCGCCGGCCAGGCACGCGTGCGGCGTGCCAGGGCACGACGCCCAGGGCGCCCATGGGGACGAGCACGAGGGTGGGCACCCGGCCGTAGCCGCGCGGAAGCCGGTTCAGCAGCGGTTCCATGACCGCCGTACCGGCCCAGGCGCACACCTGTTCAAGGGCGGCGCGGCTCGTGGCGGGGCTCGGGACCGGCCCGGGCGGGGTGTCGTCCTCGGGCGGGCCGCCGGCGTCGCGGCCGGGGGTGCCGGTGGCCCGGTAGGCGGTGAGCGGGGGTGCGTCGAGGGTGAGGCGGGGCAGGTCGAGGGCGTCCGTGGTGCCGTCGGCCTTGACGATGACGGCGGCGCCGGAGCCGTGCCGGGGGCCGAGGAGTCCGGGCACCTCCTCCTCGCCGGGCACCAGGTAGACCAGCGCGGTCGCGCCCATCGCGCCCAGCGCCGAGCCGATGTCCCCGGGTGAGGGCACATCCAGCAGGCCGTGTCGCCGGGGGGAGTCGGCCAGGGCCTCCAGGACCCGTCGGCGCAGTCGGCTGGAGGGCCCCGCGACCGCGGCCTGAGCGGCCATCAGCATCTCCTCACCCAGCGCGGGCACACTGCCCGCCGCCTGCCATTCCCGCGCGAGTTCCGTCCGGCCCAGCTCCCTCAGCAGCTCGGGCACGGTGGTGACCACGGTCGCCGCGTGCAGGACGAGGCCGCGCCCCGCGTCCAGGGCCTGTACGGCGTCGCCGTGGGCGCCGTCGGCCAGACACCAGCGCGCCACGTCGAGGGCCTGGGCGCCCGCCAGCCGGGCGGTCTGCGCGGCATGGGCCGTACCGGACTGGAGCAGGGAACTCCAGGCCGCCGCGCGCAGGCAGTCGAGGCCGACGCGGCGGGAGGCGTCGTAGTTCAGGCGTCTCGTGCGTGCGTCGTGCGTGTACTCGTCGCCGCGCAGGCGGTAGGCCCTGGCCAGCGACATGCCGGTGCCGCCCCACAGGGGGTGGTGCGGGCCACCGGCGAGCTTGAGGGTGTGCCGCAGCCAGGCGATGCCCTGGTCCAGGTGGTCGAGGCGGTCGGCCGGAGGTCCCATGGGGAGGCCGGCCATGGTGCAGTGAGCGACTCCCAGCGAGCCCGTGGTCCGGATCCATCGCTCGTCGTCCGGTTCGAGCAGCTCCAGTGTGGCTTCCTGCAGCTCCATGGCCTCCAGCATTCCCTGGTGGTCCATCGCCGGCAGGGCGCGTGCCCCGATGGCGAAGGCGGCCTCGGCCAGTTTGTCGGCCTGGGCGTTGCGCGGCAGCCCCGCGATCCGGCGGCGGATCTCGTGTGCGGGTGTGGCGGCGCCCGCCCCTTCGGCAGCGGGTTCGAAGCGTCCGGTGCGCTGCGCCCGCAGGAGGCCCAGGTGGCTCCGGGCGCTTTCCAGGTTCGATTCGAACGCGAGCATGTCGATGTGTTCGGCCGGCAGTTCCTCCAAGGCCCGTTCGAGCACGCGGATCTGCTCGGCCAGGGCCTTCTCGTCGGCGCTGCGGGCCGCCTGGTGCACACGGAAGAGGGCGATCTGCGCGTTCAGGGCCAGACGCTCGTCCGGTCGCAGTGCCGCGGTCCCGACGATGCGCGCCATGTCGTCCACGGCGGTGTCGAAGTCATCCTCTCCGCCGCCCAGTTGGGCCAGATAGGTCCGCAGGATGGCATGGGCGAAGTCGAGGTTCTCGCGGGTCCGGGTGCCGGACGGAACCGCGGCCCGGGCCCGTTCGATCCGGGCGATGGCACGCTCGATGTCGGCGGGGTCGGTGAGGTGCCGCAGGCCGAACGCGCTGTTCTTGACCACGACGTCGGCCTGCCAGATCTCGTCCGCCGGCCCGTGGTCGCGCACCTCCTGCCAGAGTTCCTCCTCGCGCGCGGGGTCGAAGAGCGGTTGTTCGAGCCGCAGGATCGGCAGCACGCTCAGCACATGTCCCGCGCGCAGGCCGGACATGACGGTGCCCCGGGGCAGCGCGGCCCAGTCCTCGATCAACCGGTCGTACGCCTGCCGCGCCGTCGCACAGCCCAGCCGGTCCAGTACCAGTTGGGTCATGCCGGCCAGCTCCCGGCCGTTCACGACGCCCTCGATCCGCTGCTCGATCTCCCAGCGCAGCGCCTGGAGGTCGTACGGAGTCGTCATCTCACATCCCCCGCTCCCACGGGCCGCGGCGCGGTCCGTGTCCGGTACGGCGCCAGCACCCCGTTGAGCCAGCGTTCCCCCTCCTCGGTCCCGAAGTCGACGCCGGGCGCGCCCGTGGGTTCCAGCACCGGCGGCCCGCCCCGGTCGTCGAAGAGGATCGCGACCCGGTCGGCGGGCTCGCGCTTGGACGGCCAGACGAAGCCCTGTGCCCAGGGCTCGGTGTGCCGGCGGATCCAGTGGCCCCAGTCGCGGGTCTGCGGGTAGTCCGCGCCCTCGGTGTGCACCAGCCAGGCGTCCTGCGCCACCGCCGCGAGATCCGCGCCGGACATCAGCGAGACGACCTCGATATCGGCGGCCAGTCGCAGGAAGGACAGGCTGCGGCGTTCGAACGCCACACGGGGCAGCAGCCGGTGGCCCGCGTCGGAGTCGAACGGCAGTGAACGCAGCAGCACCTCGCAGACGGCGGCACCGACGCCGAAGCCGACATAGAGGTAGCCGTAGCGGTCGTAGGGGGTGCTGTCGAAACGGCCGCCGTAGTAGAACGCGTGCGAGGGGCGGGCGTTGTACGCGATCGGCGGGCGGTGGGTGGAGTGCACGCGGTACACCGGTGTGCCGGCGCGCAGGACGGCGCGGGTCGGTTCGCCCGGCAGGGCCTCGGGCGGCGGGTACTTGCCCATGGGCTACTCCTCCCCCTCGGGACCGGCCAGTTCCCGGGCCGCGCCGAGCAGTTCGGCGTCGCGGCCACGGCCCAGCAGGGCCGCGGGGGTGCCGTCCCACCATGTCGTACGGGACAGCCACCAGTCGGCGGCGCCCCAGGGGTCGGTGGCGGCGCGCAGGACGGAGTTGACGTCCAGGACGATCCGCCAGGGCATGGCCCCGGCCTCGAACTGGAAGAGGGGCAGCCGTCTGCGGCCGTCCGGGCCGGAGAGGACGATCAGCCGTGGGTCGGCGCTCTCGGTCCAGGGCGTGGACGGCTCGCTCAGCAGGCGTTCGCGGACGGGGCCCAGGACGGGTCCGACCATGGGGTTGCCGTCGAGGACGAGCATGCACAGGTCGGCCGCCGCGTATCCCTCGTACAGCTGCTGGGCCGGGGGCTGCGCCGTGAACCGCCCGGTGTCGCCGTGCTGTCGGAGCCGGGCGGACTCGTCGGCGGGGAGGGTGTCGAGGAGGGTCTGGGCGGCGGCCAGGACGGCGGCCGGGTCCGAGGCGTCCGCCCCGGCTCGCAGTCGGGACAGCCGCTCGCTCAGCGTCCGGCGTGTGCCCGGTTCGAGCAGGCCGGACAGTCTCTGCCAGTCGGCCGCGGCGGCCGCGAGCACCATTGAGGGGTTCACCCGCACCTGTGCCCTTTCTCCTCGGTGTCGGCTGACGCGTGTGCGGCCGGGGGCCGTTCGCGCGCGCCCAGCGTCTCGGCCAGCAGGTCGGCGACCAGGGGGCGGCGGACGACGAGGTGGAGGTCCGTGTCCGTGTCGGTGCCGGCGTCCAGCGCGGCCCACAGGGCACTGACGCCGGTCTGCGGGGGCAGTCCGCCGCGGCCCGCGCCGAGCAGGGGGAAGCAGATCGACCGCAACGGCGGTGTGAAGGCGGCGCGTTCCTCGGACAGCAGGGCCAGGGCGCGGGCCGCGGCCGTGACGACGTCCTGGGCGGCGACGTCGTAGTCGTTGGTGCCGGGCCTCGGGACGGCGACGGCGGCGTGGTAGAGACGGCGGACGCCCCGGGCCGCGAGGGCGCCCGGCTCGGTGGGGGCGACGGTGCCGGGCAGTGCGGGGCGGCCCAGCAGCCCGTGTGCCGTGCGCCAGGCGAGCAGCGCGTCGTGCACCGGGTCGGCGGTGACGTCCCCGGCCGTGCCGCGCACGGCGCCCGCGCGGCGCAGGGACGCGGACACGGAGGCCTTGAACATCGCGGGCAGGGAGAGGTGCGTGTTGGTCGGGGAGACGATCACGTCGACGTTCCGGAGGAGTTCGACGGGGTGGACGTGCAGCAGTACGTCGCGGGATCCGACGCGGAGGGAGCGGTGCTGCAAGTGCGGTGCGAGGAGAGGCGGTTGGGGTGTGGCCGCACGCCGCGGGGCGATGCCCGCCAGCCAGCACACCTGTTCGGCGATCTGGGCCAGGACCATTTCCTCCTGGCTCTTGCGGAAGCGCTCGACGCTGACGCTGTACACCTGGGCGGCGAGCCGTCGCCGGTCCGCCGCCGGGCGGTCGCGCAGGCCGGGCGCCAGGCCGAGCGAGTAGCCGGCCGCCTGCTCCAGGTCACCGCCGCCGAGCCGGGACACGGCCGTGCGCAGCAGGTTCTCCACCTCGACGGGCCAGGCGTCGGTCACGGCGGCGGAGTGCGCGGCGGCGGCCCGGCGGAGCAGCGGCACATCGAGCTCCCGGATCCGGACCAGGCCCTCGACCCGGACCGTCTTCACCTCCCTCAACACGGACGCGACCTCGAACTGCGGTGCACCAGACGACATATGCCCATGATCCGCCGCGCGCCTCACCGGCCACAAGGGCCGTGGGTCAGTGGGGGCCGTGGGCCGTGGATTTGTGGAGCCGTAAGGCCGTAAGGCCGTGGAGCCGTGGAGCCGTGGAGCCGTGAGGCCGTAAGGCCGTGGAGCCATAAGGCCGTAAGGCCGTGGAGCCATAAGGCCGTAAGGCCGTGGAGCCATAAGGCCGTAAGACCGAGGAGCCGCGAGGGCCGTCCCGGTCAGCCGGGGCGGTCCTTCACGTCCACGGCAGCCACGCCCGCACCTCGAACCCGCCCTCCGGCGTGTGCCCGTGCTCCAGGCGGCCGCCCGCCAGGGTCGCCCGTTCCGTCAGACCGATCAGGCCCTGGCCGGAGCCGGGTACGGGGGGCACCTCGCCCTCGGGGGCCGGGTTGTGCACGGAGACGGTGAGGCCGTCGCCCGGTGCGCCGGTGACGGACACCGTGACCTCCGTGCCGGGCGCGTGCTTGCGGGCGTTGGTGAGGCCCTCCTGGGCGATGCGGTAGGCGGTGCGGCCGACGGAGGACGGGACGGCGGCGGGGTCGCCGACACGCTGGTCCAGGGAGACCTTCATGCCGGCCTGGCGGGACTCGGCGACCAGCGTGTCCAGTGCCCCGAGGGTCGGCACCGGCCTGCCCGTGTCGTCCGGCTCGCCCGCCCGCAGCACGCCGATGATCTCCCGCAGGTCCTGGAGGGCCTCGTGCGCGCTCTCCCGGATCACACCCGCCGCCCTCGCGGTCTGGGCCGGGGGCGCGTCGGGCCGGAACTCCAAACCCCCCGCGTGCACGCTCAGCAGCGTCAGCCGGTGGGCGAGTACGTCGTGCATCTCCCGCGCGATGGCCTCGCGGGCGAGCCGCTGCGCCTGCTCGGCCCGCAGCCGCGCCTCCGTCTCGGCCCGCCGGGCACGGTCCCTGAGGCTCACCAGCAACTGCCGATTGGCCCGTACGAACATGCCCCAGCCGACGATCGCCACCGTGAGCAGCACGGCGAAGAGCACACTCACCAGGTAGGCGATGTCCCCGTCAGGGCGCAGCCAGTAGAACAGCGGGATCAGGGCGACGTTGACGCCGCCCACCCAGGCCACGTACCGGAAGGGGCGGTGCACCGCGAGGGTGAACAGGGCGATCACGGCCGTACCGCCCGCGGTGTCCGAGACGAGGGTGACGGGAGTCAGCGCCACGGCAAGCCCCAGGGGCCAGCGGCGGCGCAGCCAGACCGTCGCGCAGGCCAGCGCGCCGATGACCTGGTCGACGACGGCCAGCCCTTCCGGGACATGAGGGTTCTTGACGAGGGCCTCCAGGGCGACCGCCCCCACCAGCACGGCCAGCAGGAAGCAGCAGAAGTCGACGGCCCAGTCGCGCGCGGTGCGCCGGGGCCGACGCCCGTCCCGTTCGGCGTCGGGGTCGAGTTCCTGCAGCAGGGCGGACGGGATGAACCATCTGCGCCCGGTGAACAACGAGGGCGTCTCCCCCGCCGGCACCAGGGCGGCCTGCCCCGCGTTCTCACCACTCACGGTCGACAAATCTACGCAGCCCGGGCCCGCTCCACCGCCTCCCGGGCGGGATCGTCGACCAAAGTCGTCACACCGGAGACTTTCGACGCGGCCGGCCGAGCCCGAACGGGGACTTCCGTCTCCGGATGCCCGCCCCGCGGCAGATGTGCTCGCGGGGTCCGCGGGGCGAGGCTCATGGCATGAAGCAGGTACTGGAGATTCTCGGCTTCCTCGCCCTGGTCCAGGGCGTGGCGGGCCTGGTGCACGAGTTCACCGACTGGAACTGGGGGCTCGTGCAACGACTGGGGTTCCTCGACGGCTACGAGATCTACGCGAGCGTCACCCTGCTCGTGCTGGGCGTCGCCCTGTTCGCGGCGGCCGGGAGCCGGAAGTCCGTCTGAGCAGCGGACGGACCTCCGGCACCACCCTTGCGGGCCCGGCTCAGCAGCCGTAGTCGACCAGGTCGAACGACTCGTAGTGGTCGGCCGTGTAGTAGTCCTCCTGGTTCTCCTCACCGGTGACGATGCGCCGCGCACCGCGGTTGGAGGAGCCGGGGGTGATGACCGTGTACTCGTGGTAGTAGCCGGTCGACTGCTGGGGCAGGATGCGCTCCCGGTTCTGGAAGACGGTGCCGTCCTGCTCGAACGGGTAGGGGCCGCCCTGCTCGATCAGGTCGAGCGTGTCATGGGCCTGGGACGGCAGTTTGCTGTAGCAGATGTCACCGACGGCGGTGGGGGCCGCGTCGGCCGTGGTGGCGGAGACGGTCCCGCCGATGAGGAGAGCGGACACAAGGGCGGCTGCTGCGCCGAGCCGCGAGGCGCGTGGGGGGAAATTCATGCGCTCATGATGACGCGCGTAGACAGTGGCATGTCAATGTCAAGCGCAGAGATTTTCCCGTCAAGTCCGATGAGTTTGCGGGAAGTTAACCCGGGCGGCTACGCGTCCTCCGGCAGTTTGTACTCGCCGTACTCCGGGCGGCCCGCCAGGTCGTACGTCTGCATCGAGACGCCCGCGCCGCTGACGCTCCCTCCCGTGTGCCGGAACGCGGTCGGTACGGCGCCCTCCGGGAACAACCGGAACCCGGTGCCGAGCACGACCGGGAAGGTCAGCAGGTGGAGCGTGTCGACGAGGTCGAGCGACAGCAGGGAGCGGACGAGGGCGCCGCTGCCGTGCACCTGGAGCTCGCCGTCGGTGCGCTCCTTCAGGGCGCTGACCTCCTTGCCGAGGTCATCGGAGAGCACGGTGGTGCCCGCCCAGCCGGGGTCCTTCAGGGTCGAGGAAGGGACGTACTTCGGCAGTGAGTTGAGCTTCGAGGCGACCGGATCGGCCGGGTCGGTCACCTTCGGCCAGTACGAGGAGAAGATGTCGTACGTACGGCGCCCGAGCAGGAAGGCGGCCGGGCGCGCGAAGACGTCGTTGACGAACCGGCCGAAGTCCTCGTCGGCGTACCAGAAGCTCCAGCCGCCGTGGGTGAAGCCCCCGCGGGTGTCCTCCTTGGGCCCGCCGGGGGCCTGGTAGACGCCGTCGAGGGTGACGAAGAGGGTGGAGACGAGCTTGCCCATGGCGGGTGCCTGCCTTTCCGGAACGAAGAGGGTCCGTTGTCATGGGTTCAGACCCCGCCGGCACCCGCAACTCATCGCTGGGCCGTACGCCACGCGCGCGTCTCGCCGGGACGTCGATGTCCGTTGGCCGCCAGCGTCGTCGTCGGGCGGCCGCTGAGATGGAGGCATGACTTCACAAGGAACTTCTCCAGCGACTCCTCAGACGGCTTCTCAGACGGCTTCTCAGGAAACCCTGCACGGCAAGGTGGCTCTCGTGACCGGCGGGAGCCGGGGCATCGGCGCGGCGACGGCCCTGCGGCTGGCCCAGGAGGGCGCGGACGTGGCCGTCGGCTATGTGAACGGCAAGGAGGCGGCCGAGGAGGTCGTACGGGCCGTGGAGGCGCTGGGGCGCCGGTCGGTGGCGCTGCGGGCGGACGCCGGGGACGCCACCGACGCGGCCGAAGTGGTGGACGCGGCGGCCGAGGCGCTGGGGAGGCTCGACGTCCTGGTGAACAACGCGGGCGTGGGGGTTCTCGGGCCGCTGGAGACGCTGTCCCTCGAGGACGTCGACCGGGTCCTCGACATCAATGTACGAGGTGTCTTCCTGACGTCCCGGGCAGCCGCCGCGTGGCTGCCCGAGGGCGGGCGGATCATCACGATCGGCAGTTGCATGGCACAACGCGTGCCGGGGCCCGGCGGGACGCTTTACGCGATGAGCAAGGCCGCCCTGGCCGGTCTGACGAAGGCCCTGGCCAGGGAGCTGGGCGGGCGCGGGATCACGGCGAACCTGGTCCTCCCCGGCCCGATCGACACGGACATGAATCCGGCGGACGGTCCGCACGCGGAAGGCCAGGCGGCGATGACCGCGCTGGGGCGGTACGGGACGGCGGACGAGGTGGCGTCGATGGTCGCCTATCTCGCGGGAGCGACGTATGTGACCGGTGCGGAGTTCTCGGTGGACGGCGGTCACGCGGCGTGAGGCCCATAGGGCGCACGTGACGTAAGTAGGGTGCACGTGATGCACATGGGGCGCACGTGACGTACATGGGGCGCACCGGTGCTGTCAGGCCGGTGCGCCCCATGGGTCGGGGTCGGCTCAGCCGCCCAGCTCCTGGTGACGCGCCGCGAGACGCCTCGCGCCGTCCTCGGTCAGGGAGCCGAACAGGCGCAGCCGGGAGATGCCGCCGTCCGGGAAGATGTCCACGCGCGCGTGCGTGCCGACGGCCGGCTCCGGGAGGACGAAGCGGTGGTTGGTGTCGGGCTGGAGGCGGGTGCGGGGCAGGATCTCGCGCCACTCGCCGTCCTCGCCGTCCTGGACCGACACGGACGCCCAGCCGGCGCTGTTGCCCTTGAGGTAGGCGGTGTCGATCTCCAGGGCGCGGATCCGCGCCTGGGCGGCCAGCCGGTAGCGGATCCAGTCGTGGCCCTGGTCGCGGCGGCGCCGGGTCTCCCAGCCGTCGTCCATCTTGCGGGAGCGGCCCGGCTGGATGGTGTTGGAGGCGGGCGAGTAGAAGAGGTTGGAGGCGTCCTCCGCCTGCCCGCCGTTCTCCAGGGCGACGACGTCGAAGGTGCCCAGCGCCCGAAGCCACTCGGGGTCCGGGACGACCTCGCCGTACACGCGCAGGCGGGCGATGCCGCCGTCGGGGTGCTGGTTCACCCGCAGGTGGGTGAAGCGCTGCTCGGCCGCGACGGAGAAACCGTTCGCCGCGTGGCCGCCGACCGGGGTGCGCGGGACCAGGGTCGTCCACTTCACGTCGTCCCCGAGGAGTTCCTCCGGCGACGGGGAGCCCGGTACGGAGGCGCCCTCGACGGACACCGCCTGGGGGTAGTTGCCGCGGAAGTGGGCCGTGTCGACGACGATCCCGCGGATCACGCCGGGGGCGCCGAGACGCACCAGTGCCCAGTCGTGGTCCTCGGCCGTCGGCCACGGGTGCCCGGCGGAGGCGCCGCGCCGCCGCCGCGTCTCCCAGCCGTCCATGATCTTGCCCTTGTGCCCGAAGTGCTCGGGGTCGAACTCGGCGGGCCCGGGCACCAGCAGGTTCTCGCGCTGGGCGAAGAACTCGTCGTTGGCGGCGAGGACACCGGCCCCGAGGCGCCGGTCGGCGAGGTCGGCGTACTGGGTGAAGGGGAAGTCGGCGGTGCGGTAGTCCGCGTACGGGTCGCCTCCTCCGTAGGGGTTCGCGTCGCCGGTGAAGCTGGGAATCGCCGTCACGGGATGGGTGCCTTTCGGGAGTCGGCCGGTGGGATACGGGTGCGGGGAGGTCTACGGCTGCCGGGTGAGGAGTCGCCCCTTCGGTTCGGTGAACTCGCCGTCCGCGACGATGCGCTGCCCGCGCAGCCAGGTGGACTTCACGACGCCGTACAGGGTCTTGCCCGAGTACGCCGTGACGCGGTTGCGGTGCTGGAGGGCCACCGGGTCGACGGTGAAGGTCTCGTCGGGTGCGAGGACGGCGAAGTCGGCGTCACGGCCGGCCGCGATGGCGCCCTTGCGGGTGTCGAGCCCGACCAGTTCGGAGGTCCGCGCGGACATCCAGCGGACCACGTCCTCCAGGCCGTGCCCGCGCTCGCGGGCCGCTGTCCACACCGCCGCCAGGCTCAGCTGGAGTCCGGAGATGCCGCCCCACGCGGTCGCGAAGTCGTCCGTCTTCAGGTCGGCGGTGGACGGGGAGTGGTCGGTGACGACGCAGTCGACGGTGCCGTCGGCCAGCGCCTGCCAGAGCAGGTCCTGGTTGGCGGACTCGCGGATGGGCGGGCAGCACTTGAACTCGCTGGCGCCGTCGGGGACTTCCTCGGCGGTGAGGGTCAGGTAGTGGGGGCAGGTCTCCACGGTGATGCGGACGCCCTCCGCCTTCGCCTCGGCGATCATCGGCAGGGCGTCGCTGGAGGACAGGTGCAGGATGTGCACGCGTGCGTGGAGGGCCTTGGCCTCGCGGATGAGCTGGGCGATGGCGGTGTCCTCGGCGTCCCGGGGGCGTGAGGCGAGGAAGTCGGCGTAGCGGGGGCCGGGCCGCTGCGGGGCGGAGGCGAGGAGGTGGGGGTCCTCGGCGTGCACGATGAGCAGTCCGTCCAGGGCGGCGATCTCGGCCATGGAGCGGGCGAGCGGGTCGCGGTCGAGGTGCGGGAACTCGTCCACGCCGGACGGCGACAGGAACGCCTTGAAGCCGAAGACGCCGGCCTCGTGCAGCGGGCGCAGGTCCTTGATGTTGTCGGGCAGGGCGCCGCCCCAGAAGCCGACGTCGATGTGCGCCTTGTCGGCGGCGACCCGCTGCTTCGTACGGAGGTGCGCGACGGTCGTGGTCGGCGGGAGGGAGTTGAGGGGCATGTCGACGAGGGTCGTGATGCCGCCGGCCGCCGCGGCGCGGGTGGCGGTCCAGAAGCCCTCCCACTCGGTGCGGCCGGGGTCGTTCACATGCACATGGGTGTCGACCAGGCCGGGCAGCAGAACGTGGTCGCCCAGGTCCTCCAGGCGGGCGCCCTCGGGTACGGGCGCGTCGTACGGGAGGACGGCCGTGATCGTGCCGTCGGCGACGGCGACCGAGGCGGCGCGCGTCCCCTCGGGAGTGATGACACGCGTCGAGCGGAGCACCAGTTCAGCGTCGGACACCCGAACCCCTTACTTCCACCTACCGGAATTCAACTTTCTGTTGAAGGAGTCTCACTCCCTCTCCCGTGCCAGTCAAGGGCACACTGGACCTCGGCGCCTTTCACATGGCTACTCCTGGACGTTTCCACAAAGCGGAATTAAACTTCCAGCACGCAGAACGTAGCTACGTACGAGCGGGGAGTCAACCGACTGCCGGGTAGGCTTCTGCCCTTCCGCCGCCAGCCCCGAAAGGAACGCGCCGTGCCGACGTCCAGCGCCAGCACCACCGACTCCGCCCGGTCCTCCGCCAACGGCGGCGTACAGTCCCTGGAGCGCGCCTTCGACCTGCTCGAACGGATGGCGGACGCGGGTGGCGAGGTCGGCCTGAGCGAGCTGTCCGCGAGCAGCGGGCTGCCCCTGCCGACCATCCACCGTCTGATGCGCACACTGGTGGCCTGTGGATACGTCCGTCAGCAGCCGAACCGGCGGTACGCGCTCGGCCCCCGCCTGATCCGACTCGGCGAGTCGGCCTCCCGGCTGCTGGGCACCTGGGCCCGGCCCTACCTCGCCCGGCTGGTCGAGGAGACCGGCGAGACGGCGAACATGGCGCTGCTGGACGGGGACGAGATCGTGTACGTGGCGCAGGTGCCGTCGAAGCACTCGATGCGCATGTTCACGGAGGTCGGCCGGCGCGTCCTGCCGCATTCCACGGGCGTGGGCAAGGCCCTGCTCGCGAGCTTCCCGGCGGAGGAGGTGCGCGCCCTGCTCCACCGCACGGGCATGCCCGCCGCGACGGAGAAGACGATCACGACGCCGGACGGGTTCATCGCCGCACTGGAGGACGTACGCCGGCAGGGCTACGCGATCGACGACAACGAGCAGGAGATCGGGGTCCGCTGCCTGGCGGTCTCGGTGCCCGACTCCCCCACCGCCGCGGCCATCTCCATCTCCGGCCCGGCGGGCCGGGTCACGGAGGCGGCGACGGACAAGATCGTGCCGGTGCTCCAGCAGGTCGCCGCGGAACTGTCGGAGGCCCTCGCCAGCCAGAGCCCCGCATCATGACGGCACACTGACCGGCTCGGGCCCCGACAGCACTCTCAGCCCTCCCCGCGCACCGGCCCTCCGAAGAGGTCCACGGCCCGGCGGACCTCCGACAGGCCGGGCGACAGCGCGCTCACCGAGCCGATCGCGCCGGCGATCAGCAGCAGGGAGCGGCGCAGCCGCGGGATCTCGGGCATGCCGGCGACGGCCATCGCGTCCAGCGCGGCCAGTTCCTCCTCGGCGATGGTCCGGTCGGCGAAATCGCCGGGATGGGCGGCGAGCCGGCGACGCAGCCCGGACACAGCGGAGCGTAGCTCCGTCACGCGCGGGTCCTCGTCGCCGCTGGTCACAGGCCCCTGCCGCTTCTGCTCCACGCTCCGCAACACAGTCCTCCCCCTCGCACCTCGTCGTGCGCGTGCCATTCCGACGCGAAGTCCCCCACACCGGGCAGCGATCGGACGCCCGGACGGTCGGTGCGGGCGAGATTAAACGACAGGGCCCACCAGGCGCCAGTCCATTGCGTCATCGACTTGCTCCGCTGCGTGACTTCTCGGCCCGGATCGTGCGGTATGCAGGATCCATGACGACACGGAAGACGCCGGAAGAGGCCCAGGAGGTTGCCGGGCTACTGCTCGCCGGCGGGGGCGGGCGACGACTCGGAGGGCGACCCAAAGCACTGCTTCTCCATCGGGGGCGGCCGCTCGTGGAACACGCGGTGCGGGTGCTGCGGGAGGGCGGCTGCTCACGGGTCCATGTGGTACTGGGCGCCCGGTCCGAAGAGGTGCGCGAACGGACCGCCCTGCCGGACTGCGTCCTCGTCGACAACCCCGACTGGGAGCAGGGCATGGGCACGTCCCTGCGGGCCGGGCTCGACTCGCTCGCCGGCACGGGCGCCCGGGCCGCCCTGGTCTCGCTGGTCGACCAGCCCGGCATCGGCGCGGAGGCCGTGGCCCGGGTCCTCGGGGCGTACAAGGGCGAGGAATCGCTGGTGTCGGCCGCGTACGCCGGGGTGCGGGGCCATCCGGTCCTGTTCGGTGCCGCCCACTGGGCGGGCATCGCCGCGACCGCCACCGGGGACCGCGGGGCACGCGCCTATCTGAAGGAACACGAGCCGGCGATCGAGCTCGTCGAGTGCGGGGACGTGGCCCGGCCCTTCGACATCGACACCGAGGCCGATCTGGCGCACCTTGAGTGAACGGGGTGGCACGGAGCGCCACCTTTCCTCGATCCGAAGAGTCTCGACGTCAACACACGATTGAACTTCCACTATGAGGAAACTAGTATCCACAGTTCAGAAGCGCCCGAGGGCTCCGCGGGTGCCGAACGCCGTATCCGGGAAGACTGGCACCCGGTGCCGAACCGCCGCCTCGTCTTCGTAGCTCGCTGAAGGAAGTGACCGTTCATGTCCGCACCAGCGCCGTCACCGCTGGCCATCGTCGACGCCGAGCCCCTGCCCCGGCAGGAGGAGGTCCTCACCGAAGCGGCACTGGCCTTCGTGGCCGAGCTGCACCGGCGGTTCACGCCCCGGCGTGACGAACTCCTCGCCCGCCGCGCCGAGCGCCGCGCCGAGATCGCCCGCACCTCCACCCTCGACTTCCTCCCGGAGACCGCCGCGATCCGCGCCGACGACTCCTGGAAGGTCGCCCCGGCCCCGGACGCGCTGAACGACCGCCGGGTCGAGATCACCGGCCCCACCGACCGCAAGATGACCATCAACGCCCTCAACTCGGGCGCCAAGGTGTGGCTCGCGGACTTCGAGGACGCCTCCGCGCCCACCTGGGAGAACGTGGTCCTCGGCCAGCTCAACCTGAGCGACGCCTACACCCGGAACATCGACTTCACGGACGCCAAGTCCGGCAAGTCGTACGCCCTGAAGGCGAACGAAGAACTCGCCACGGTCGTCATGCGCCCGCGCGGCTGGCACCTGAACGAGCGTCACCTCGTCGACGCCGACGGCACCCCGGTGCCCGGCGCGCTGGTCGACTTCGGCCTGTACTTCTTCCACAACGCCAAGCGCCTGCTGGGCCTCGGCAAGGGCCCGTACTTCTACCTCCCCAAGACGGAGTCGCACCTGGAGGCCCGCCTCTGGAACGAGGTCTTCGTCTTCGCGCAGGAGTACGTCGGCATCCCGCAGGGCACCGTCCGCGCGACCGTCCTGATCGAGACGATCACGGCGGCGTACGAGATGGAGGAGATCCTCTACGAGCTGCGCGACCACGCCTCCGGGCTGAACGCCGGCCGCTGGGACTACCTCTTCTCCATCGTCAAGAACTTCCGGGACGGCGGCGCCAAGTTCGTCCTGCCGGACCGCAACGCGGTGACGATGACGGCCCCGTTCATGCGCGCCTACACCGAACTCCTCGTCCGCACCTGCCACAAGCGCGGCGCGCACGCGATCGGCGGCATGGCGGCCTTCATCCCGTCCCGCCGGGACGCGGAGGTCAACAAGGTCGCCTTCGAGAAGGTCCGCGCCGACAAGGACCGCGAGGCGAACGACGGTTTCGACGGCTCCTGGGTCGCCCACCCCGACCTGGTGCCGATCGCCATGGAGTCCTTCGACAAGGTCCTCGGCGAGAAGCCCAACCAGAAGGACCGGCTGCGCGAGGACGTCGACGTCAAGGCGGCCGACCTGATCGCCGTCGACTCCCTCGACGCCAAGCCCTCCTACGCGGGCCTGGTGAACGCCGTGCAGGTCGGCATCCGGTACATCGAGGCCTGGCTGCGCGGGCTCGGCGCGGTCGCGATCTTCAACCTGATGGAGGACGCGGCCACCGCCGAGATCTCCCGCTCGCAGATCTGGCAGTGGATCAACGCGGAGGTCGTCCTCGACAACGGCGAGCAGGTCACCGCCGAGCTGGCCCGCAAGGTCGCCGCCGAGGAACTCGCGAACATCCGCGCCGAGATCGGCGACGAGGCCTTCGCGGCCGGCAACTGGCAGCGGGCGCACGACCTGCTGCTGACGGTCTCCCTCGACGAGGACTACGCCGACTTCCTCACGCTGCCGGCGTACGAGCAGCTCAAGGGCTGAACAGTCACCGCTCCGAGTGGCCCAGGGTCTTTCCCGGGGCCACTCGGTCGCGTACGGCCTTCTTCACGGCGGTCGGTTCGGGGAAGCCCTGCTCGCGCCGGTCCCAGACGACCTCGTCGCCGACGCGGACGACGAACACGCCGCCCTTGCCCGGCTTCAGCGCCAGTTCCGTCAGCTCCGCCTCGAAGGTCGTGAGCAGTTCCTGCGCCAGCCATGCCGCCCGGGGCAGCCAGCGGCACTGGGTGCAGTACTCGATCTCCACACGGCCACTCATCCGAGGTGCACCGACCAATCCTGTTGGGCCGCGGGTTTGCCGTGCAGGTCCGGGACCTGCTTGAGCCACGCGGGTCGTCCTTGCTGGGTTCTGGCCGCCCGGGCGGCCTCCTCGGCGGCGAGTTCCTCCCGGGTGGGGAAGCCGGTGGGCAGCCAGGCCCCGGAGGACCGCACGCGCGCGTGGAGGTACGTCACATACGCCTCACGTGCCTCGTCCGGGCCGGCGAAGCCGGGCTCGTCCGCGAGCCAGGCGTCGGGAACCTCCGCGAGGATGCGGCGCAGCAGCTCCTCGGTCACCCGGGGGGCCAACTCGGCGTCGGCGGCCCGCACATCGGGCCCGTAGTGGCCGAGGGCGTGGTGCCTGAAGTCGTAGGCCTTGGCCGGGTCGGCGCCGTCCCAGCGGTGGTGGAAGACGAGGGCGGCACCATGGTCGATCAGCCACAGGCGCGGGGGTGCGACGCCCAGGGTGGGCCAGACCATCAGGTTGGAGCTGTGGACCGTGCGGTCGACGTTCACGGTCAGTGCGTCGAGCCAGACGATCCTGCCCGCCTCCAGGGGATCGACGGGGAAGACCCGGGCGATCTCCGGGGTGAAGTCCCGGGCGCCCGGAAGATAGTCCATGCCGAGATTGACGCCCGCGCTGGCCGCGTGCAGCTCCCGCACCTCCTGGTGGGGCTCGTCGTCCGCTACCGCCGGGTCGAAGTGCACCAGCACCAGCTCGGGGAACCGCAGCCCGAGGGCGCGGGCCAGTTCGCCCACGATCACCTCGGCGACCAGCGCCTTGCGGCCCTGCGCGGAGCCGGTGAACTTGACGACGTAGGTGCCCAGGTCGTCCGCCTCGACGACGCCGGGTACGGAGCCGCCGGAGTGCAGGGGTGCGACGTAGCGCGTGGCGGTGACCTCTCTCAGCATGTGCGCCCCTCGCTTCCGGCCTCTGGGATGACCTGAGCATTGTAGGAAGTGATCGCCCCCGTGCGGGTGCGCAGGTCGGCGAGTACCGGGGCGTCCGTGCCGTCCAGGGCGGTCAGCGCGCCGCGCCATCGGGTCAGGGCCGCCCGCTCGTCCCCGAGCTCCCTCAGGACGTGGCCCAGCTCGTACTCGGCGAGGCCCCGCCCGTAGGAGTCGCCGCGTGCGGCGACTTCCCGGATCAGTTCCTCGCACTCCTCCCGGGCGGGTCCGGGGCGGCCGAGCGCCCGCAGGGCCTGTGAGCGGCCCAGGCGGGTCTCCCGCTCGGCGTTCCAGTGGCCGGCGCCGGCGGACGTGACGCTCAGCGCCTCGTCGAAGCTCCGCAGGGCCTGGGCGGGATCGCCGAGGGCCAGGTGGGCGCGGCCCGCGTTGCACAGGGCGACCTGTTCGAGCACGGCATTGCCGCCCTGCCGGGCGAGGTCCCGGCTGCGCAGGTGAAACGAGAGGGCCGTTCGCGGGTCGCCGAGTTCGGCGACGTTCCCCTGGTGGCCGACGAGCGTCGCCTCCTCGCCCGGCGCGAGGGTGTCGGGACGCAGGGCGAGACACCGTGCGAGCGTCGCCCGGGCCTCGGCGCCGCGGCCGAGTTCCCGCAGCAGCGCGGCGCGGTTGCCGAGGTGCCGCATCCGGGCCGCGTCGTCGGCGAGGTGCCCGCTGAGCTCCACGGCTTCGTCCAGCAGGAGCAGTGCCTGGCGGACGCGTCCGGCCGAGTAGTGCGCGGAGGCGAGCTGGCCGAGGGCCCGTGCCTCGGCCGCGGCGTCGCCGCCCGATCTGGCGAGGGCGATGGCGTGCCGCGTCAGGCGTTCGAGGTCCCGCGCCCGGCCGCGGTCGTGCAGATAGGGGAACAGGGAGTTGATCAGTTCCAGGGTGCGGCCGGGTCCCAGGCGTCCGTCAGCGCCGGAGTCGGCCAGGGAGAGCAGGTTCGCCGCCTCCGTGTCGCCCCAGGCGAGTGCCGCCGCCGCGTCGGCGAAGGCCGGGGCGTCCCCGGGCTGTTCGGGCGCTCGGCCGGGCCCCGGCCGGAGGGCGGCGGCGCATCGGGCGAGCCGCTGCCGGTACCAGCGCAGGGCCCGTTCGACGGCGTCGGTGTTCCCGGCCCGGGCGTCCGGCCGGCCGGCCAGTTCCCGGGCGAAGTCGCGGACCAGGTCGTGCGGGACGTAGCGGCCCCAGCGCGTCTCCTGGAGCAGCGCCACCTCCGCCAGGCGGTCCAGGGCCTGTTCGGCGCGGCGTTCGGAGTAGCCCGTCGCGACGGCCATCAGCGGTGCGCCGTACTCGGGCAGGTCCAGTGCGCCGACGAGGGCGAGGGCCGTGGCGGCGTCCCGGTCGCGGGGGTCGCCCGAGCCGGTGAGTGCCTCGTGGGCCGCCGTCAGGGAGCGGCGGACGCTGAGGTCCTCCAGTTCGAGGTGGTCCAGGCGGTCCTCCAGCCGGGCCAGGCGTTCCGCCAGTTTCTCCACCGACAGCGCCGTCCGGCTCCTGAGGCGGGCCGCGCAGATGCGCAGCGCCAGGGGCAGGTGGCCGCACAGGTCCGCCAGCCGGGCGACCGCCCGGGCGTCGGCCGCGGCCCAGGTGCGGCCCGCGGCCCGCTCCAGCAGAAGGGCGCCGTCCCGCGGCGGGAGCGGTTCGAGCCGGACGTGCGTGGCGGCTCCGAGGGTGGCCAGCGGCTGTCTGCTGGTCAGCAGTACGGCGCAGCCGGCGCCTGCCGGGAGCAGGGGACGCACCTGGCTCACCGATGCCGCGTCGTCGAGGACGAGGAGGGTGCGGGTGGCGGCCAGCGCGGAACGCAGCAGGGCGGAGCCGGCCGCCTCGTCGCCGGGGATCCGCCGGGTGTCCACCCCCAGGCCGTGCAGAAGGGCGGCGAGGGCGTCGGCGGGTGTGAGGGGGGTGATGCCGGGTGTGGCGCCGTGCAGGTTGAGGTAGAGACGGCCGTCCGGGAAAGCGGGCCTGAGCTGTTCCGCGATGTGCAGGGCGAGGCCGGTCTTGCCGACGCCCGGCATGCCGCTGATCACCGCGCACGCGGTGCCGGCGCGGTCCGACTCCAGCGCGGCACGGATCTCGGCGATGTGCTCGGCACGGCCGACGAACCCGCCGGGCGGCGCGGGGAGTTGCTCCGGCCGCGGGGGCGTCGGCCCGGGCACGGCCGGGGGATCGGACTCAGGGGCGGTTAACGGGGCGGCGGGGGCGGGCGGTTCAGAGGCCTGCCGGTGGGTGGCGCTGCGGAGCACCTCCTGGTGGGCGTCCTGGAGGGCCGGGCCGGGCTCGACGCCGAGTTCCTCGACCAGGGTCCGGCGCAGGGACCGGAAGCGGGCCAGTGCCTCGGCTCGGCGGCCGGTGCGGCCGAGGGCGAGGATCAGCTGGCGGTGCAGCGCCTCCCGGAACGGATGCTCCTCGACGAGGAGGCCCAGGTCGGCTGCGAGCCCTTCCGGACGGCCGAGTCGCAGCAGGGCCTCGAAGCGGCATTCCAGCGCCTGGAGCCGCTGTTCCCGGAGGAACGTGACGACGGGGTGCCCGGCGAGGGCGGGCACGTCCGCGAAGGGGGTGCCGCGCCACAGGGCGAGCGCCTCGCCCGCCGCGCGCTCCGCCGCCTCCCAGTCCTCCCGGCTGCGGGCCTCCACCGCCCGGCGCACCCGCCCCTCGAACGCCTCGCGGTCCAACTCGTCCGCGCCGACCCGCAGTTCGAGCCCGTGGGGCATGGTGCGCAGCCGGGTGCCGCCGGTGTCGCGGAGGTCGCGGCGCAGCCGGGCGACGTGGTTGTGCAGCGAGGCGGTGGCGGTCGGCGGCGGGTCCTCGCCCCACAGCGCCGCCGTCACCGTGTCCGGCGGCACGGTGCGGTTCGGTTCCAGCAGCAGGACGGCGAGCAGCGCACGGGGCTTCGCTCCCCGGACGACGAAGGCCACGCCGTCGTCGTCGGCCGTCGTCAGTGCTCCCAGTACCGCGAACTTCACCAGCACTCCCCCGTGTTCGGCATCGGCCCCTGCTCGAAGAGCGTCACACATCGCTGTTAGCGGCGCGTGGAGGGCCTGTTAGGACCGGCCGGGACGATGCCCTTCCCACGAGCCGAGAGAGGTCGGTGCACATGTCGACACGCCCGATACGGACGACGCTGGTCTGCGTGACGGCGATCGCGGCGACGAGTACGGCCCTGCTGTCCGCGCCCGCGGCCGCGGCGGAGACACGAGGGCCCGGGCACGGCGCCACCCAGGCCGCCATGGACGCCGCCGTCGCCGCGGGTGTGCCCGGTGTCGTGGCGGAGGTGCGCGACACCCGTGGGGTGTGGAAGGGCACCTCGGGCGTCGCCGACCTCACCACGGAGCAGCCGCGCGGCCACGGCGACCGGTTCCGCGCGGGAAGCGTCACCAAGACACTGGTGGCCACCGTCATGCTCCAGCTCCAGGCGGAGGGCAGGGTCGACCTCGATGCCACGGTCGACCACTACCTGCCCGGACTGGTGCGGGGGAACGGCCACGACGGCACGAAGATCACGGTGCGTCAGCTGATGAACCACACCAGCGGCATCTTCAACTTCACCGACGACGCCACGTTCGCGAAGAAGGTGCTCGGCATCGACTTCCTGGAGTCCCGCTACGACGACTGGACTCCGCAGCAGGTCATCGCCCTCGCCCTGGAGAACCCGCCCCAGTTCGAGCCCGGCACCTCGTGGAAGTACTCCAACACCAACTACCTGCTGCTCGGGCTGATCGTCGAGAAGCTGACCGGCCGGCCCTACGCCGAGGAGATCGAACGGCGCGTCACCGGCCCGCTGGGGATGCGCGCCACACGCTTCCCCGGAACCGACCCGCACGTGCCCGCGCCCACCCGGCACTACTCCACCTTCACCGAGGACCCGGGCAAGACCTACGACGTGACCGAGCTCAACCCGTCCTGGGCCTGGGCGGCGGGCGAGATGATCAGCAACTCCGCCGACCTCAACCGCTTCTTCAGCGCGCTGTTCGGCGGCAGGCTGCTGCGTCCCGCCCAGCTCCGGCAGATGACGAGGACGGTGTCGACGGAGGGCAATCTGCCGGGCCAGCGCTACGGCCTGGGCCTCATCGAGTACGAGACGAGCTGCGGGGTCCCGGTCTGGGGCCACTCGGGCGGGATCCACGGCTCCTCGACCCAGTCCTTCGGCTCCAGGGACGGCCGCCACATGATCACCCTGAACTTCAACGGGGACTGGGTCGGCGGCGGCAAGAACGTCGTCTCGGCCGAGTTCTGCCCGCCCCGGAATCCCCGGTAAGGCTAGCCTTGCCTCACTTTCGCTAGGCTGTGCGGGCAGATCAACGGACGCGCACACCCCGGGAGCCCGCCTTGCCGCACACGACCGACACCGTCGCCGCGCGCGAGGAGGGCTGGGTCCAGCTGGGATCGGGCGCCGAGTTGCGCGAACTGCTGGGCGAGCCCTGGCCCGTGGTGATCGAGAAGGTCCACGACCGGCTCACCGAGCAGGACCGGGACATCCTCGCCCGCTCCCCCTTCTGTCTGCTGGCCACCTCCGACGCGCAGGGCAACTGCGACGTCTCCCCGCGCGGGGACGCCGCAGGGTTCACCCACGTCGTGGACTCCGGCACCCTCGCCCTGCCCGACCGGCCGGGGAACCGGCGCGGCGACAGCTTCCACAACATCCTCGACAACCCGCACGCCGGACTGCTGTATCTGATACCCGGCGGCAAGGAGGTCCTGCGGGTCAACGGCCGGGCCCGGATCCTCACCGACGCCCCGTTCTTCGACGCCATGACGACACAGGACGGCAAGCGCCCCACCCTCGCCCTCGTGCTCGACATCGACGAGATCTATCTGCACTGCCCGCAGTCGCTGCGCCGCTCGGGGGTATGGAATCCGGCCTCGTGGCAGACGGGCTGAGATCACGGTTCCGACACCCCCCTCCCGGCATTTACTAAGGTTAGGCTAACCTTCGCCGCGTGAGATCTGGTGAAGAAGCGGCCGGCGGACAGCGTCTGCGCGGGCATCAACTTTCGGCCACGGGTGTGACCGTGTCGTACGACGGCGTGGATGTCGTGCACGACGCGGCGATCACGCTCCGGCCCGGTGAGGTGACCGTCCTGGTCGGCCCCAACGGCAGCGGGAAGTCGACGCTGCTGCGGACGATCGCCCGGCTGCAGCGGGCCCGTGAGGCCGCGCTCAGGATCGACGCCGGCACCGACGGCCTCGCCCTGACCGCCCGGGAGTTCGCACGGTACGTGGCCCTGCTGACCCAGGGCCGGCCCACGCCCAGCGGGCTGACCGTGCGGGACCTCGTCGAGTTCGGCCGCTACCCCTACCGGGGCCGCTTCGGCCGCCCGGACCCGGACGCCTCGGCCGCGGTCGAGCGGGCGCTGGCGCTGACCGGGGTCACGGACCTCGCCGAGCGCGGCGCCGACCACCTCTCCGGCGGGCAGTTGCAGCGGGTCTGGCTCGCGAGCTGCCTCGCCCAGGAGACCGGTGTGCTGCTGCTGGACGAGCCGACGACCTATCTCGACCTGCGCTACCAGATCGAACTCCTCGACCTCGTCCGCGATCTGGCGGACGACCACGGGATCGCCGTCGGGGTCGTGCTGCACGACCTCGACCAGGCGGCGGCCATCGCCGACCGGATCACGCTGCTCGAAGCGGGCCGGATCGTCGCCGAGGGCCGGCCCGAGGAGGTCCTGACCCCGGAACGGCTGACCGCCGTCTACGGCATCCGGATCGACGTCGACACAGACCCCCACACCGGCCGACCGCGGACCCGTCCGATCGGCCGGCACCACACCCGTACCACCCGAAGCGAAAGGCTCGGCACCACCTCATGAGACGTCTCCTGCTCACCGCCGCCACCACCACGGCCGCGGCGCTCACCCTCGCCGCCTGCGGCACCACCGAGCCCGCCGCGGACAAGTCGAAGAAGACCTCCGAGGCCATCACCCTCACCGACTCCACCGGCGCGAAGGTGGAGCTCGACGGCCCCGCCAAGAAGGTCGTCGCCACCGAGTGGAACGAGGTCGAGAGTCTCATCACCCTCGGTGTCGACCCCGTCGGCGTCGCCGACGTCAAGGGCTACAAGACCTGGGACACCGCCGTCCCGCTGAAGAACGAGCCGAAGGACATCGGCACCCGCGGCGAGCCCAGCATGGACACCGTCGCCTCGCTCTCCCCCGACCTCATCGTGGCCAGCTCCGACCTGCCCGACGCGGCCGTGAAGCAGCTGCGGAAGATCGCCCCGGTGCTGGAGATCAAGTCCGCCGACGCGTCCGACCAGATCGGGCAGATGTTCACCAACCTGGACCTCATCGCCAAGGCGACCGGCACCACCGACAAGGCGAAGGCCGCCCGGACGGACTTCGAGGCCAAGGTCGCCGAGGGCAAGAAGGCCCTCACCGACGCCAAGCTCGACGGCTCGGACATCGCCTTCGCCGACGGCTACGTCACCGCCAACCAGGTCTCCCTGCGCCCGTACACCGACGGCTCCCTCATCGGGTCGGTCAACAAGCAGCTCGGCCTGAAGAACGCCTGGAAGGTCAAGGGCGACCCGGCCTACGGCCTCGGCACCACCGACGTCGAGGGCCTCACCGCCCTGCCGAAGGACGTGCGGTTCGCCTACATAGGCAACGACGACGACAAGTCCAGCAACCCGTTCTCCGGCCAGCTCAAGAAGAACGCCGTGTGGACGTCCCTGCCGTTCGTCAAGGCGGACAAGGTGCACCGGCTGCCCGACGGCATCTGGATGTTCGGCGGTCCCCAGTCGATGGAGGCGTACATCGACGCCCTCGTCGACGCTCTGACGAAGTAGACCAGCCGACGCAGCAGGCGAGCTGACGAAGCAGTAGCGCGGACGAAGCAGAAGCACCGGAGCCATGGCCGTCACCGAAGCACCCCCCAGCACCACCCGCCCGCAGGCGGCCGCGTCCCGTACGGGCGCGGCCGCGGTGACGGCCGGGCTCGTCCTCCTCGTCGCCGCTCTCGCGGTCGTCGACATCACCCAGGGCACCGCCGCCGTCGGTCCGGCGCAGGTGTTCAAGGCCCTGACCGGGCAGGCCGATCCGGGCGACGCGTCCGTGGTCATCGCCTCCCGGCTGCCGCGGATGGCCGCCGGCCTCCTGGTCGGCGTCGTGCTCGGCATCGCGGGCGCCGTCCTCCAGGCCGTCAGCCGCAATGTGCTCGCCTCGCCCGACACCCTCGCGGTGAACGCCGGTTCGTACCTGGCACTCGGGCTGGTCGGCGCGACCGGCCTCTCCCTGCCCCTGCTGGCCTCCTCGGGCGTCGCCTTCGCGGGCGGGCTGGTGGCGGCGGCCGTCGTGCTCGCCCTGTCCGGACTCGGCACGGGCACCGTACGGCTGGTCCTGGCCGGCACGGCGCTCGCGCTCGGCCTGAACTCCGTGACGGAGGGGCTGCTCCTGCTGTTCCCGCAGCAGACGGAGGGCCTCTACCAGTGGAACCAGGGGAGCATCGGCCAGAACGGCTTCGACGGCGTCCTGCAGATGCTGCCCGTCGCCCTGGCGGGGCTCGCCGGGCTGCTGCTCGTCGCCCGGCGGGTCGACGCGCTCGCCCTCGGGGACGACGCCGCACGCGGGCTGGGCGTCCCGGTCCACGCCACCCGCGTCACGGTGGTCGTGCTGGCGGCGCTGCTGTCGGCGGCGGCCGTCACGCTCGCCGGGCCCATCGGCTACGTCGGGCTCTGCGCCCCCGCACTGGTGCGTCCGCTCGCCCGCAGGTTCCGGGGCTTCGTCCGCGCCCGGGCGGCCCTGCCCGTGGCCGGGCTCGCCGGTGCCGCGCTGGTGCTCGGGTCGGACGTGCTGCTGCGGGCCCTCGTCCCCGCGGACACGGCGGTCGCCGTGCCCACCGGCATCGTCACCAGCCTGGTCGGTGCCGTGTTCCTGGTGGTGACGGCCCTGCGGCTGCGGGACACGGCCGGCGCCGACGCACCGGACCGGCTGCGCATCCCGAGCCGGACGGCGTTCCTGGTCACGGTGGGCGTCCTGGCCGCCGTGGTCGTCGGTGTCACGCTGGCCGGCGTCCTGCTCGGCGACAGCAAACTCCTGCTCGGCGATGTCGCGAACTGGGCGCAGGGGCGGGCCGGTCAGGCCGTCTCCTTCGTGCTGGACACGCGGGTGCCGCGGGTGCTCGCGGCCCTGTGCGCGGGCGCGTCGCTCGCCCTGGCCGGCACGCTCGTGCAGGCCGTGACCCGCAACCCGCTCGCGGAGCCGGGCGTTCTGGGCGTCTCCGGCGGCGCCGCGCTGGGTGCCGTGCTCCTGGTGACGACCGTGCCCGCCGCCGGATCCTGGGGGATCGCGGGTGCCGCGTTCGGGGGCGCCGCACTGGCCTCCGCCATCGTCTTCGGGCTCGCGGCCCGGGGCGGCTACCGGCAGAACCGGCTGGTCCTCGTCGGGATCGGCATGGCCGCCGGCTCCACGGCCCTGATCAGTCTGCTCATCGTGCTCACCGACCCGTTCAACGCCACGAAGGCGCTGACCTGGCTGTCCGGTTCGACGTACGGGCGGACCATGCCGGACGTCGTACCCGTCGCGCTCGTGCTGGTGCTGGGCCTGGCCGTCGCGGTCGCGCGGCGCACCGAGCTGGATCTCGTCTCCCTGGACGAGGACACCCCACGGCTGCTCGGCCTCGGACTGCCCCGGGCCAGGCTCGGGTTCCTGGTGGTGGGTGTCCTGCTCGCCGCGACCGCGGTCGCCTCGGCCGGCACCATCGGCTTCGTGGGTCTCGTGGCGCCGCACGCGGCACGTGCCCTCGTGGGCCGGCGGCATGTGCGGGTGGTGCCGGTCGCCGTGCTGCTCGGCGCGGCGCTCGTCTGCACGGCCGATCTGCTCGGCCGGACCGTCATCGCCCCCGCCCAGCTGGGCGCCGGACTGATGACGGCGGTGATCGGCACGCCGTACTTCCTGCGTCTGCTGGTACGCAGCCGAAAGGCGACATAAGCCCCCCGAAGGGCCATCAATGACCAAAATGCCCCACACCTGCCTGTTGTATGGATCCACGCACAACGGGAGTGAGGGAGCATGGCCGAGGACATCACGGACGCGGGCCCGCCACCGTCCGCGAGCCTGAAGCCCAATGCGATCGGGTTCCTCGACGCTCTGGTCATCGGGCTCAACGCGACCTCACCGGCGTACTCGGTGGCGGCGGTCATCGGCCCGGTCGTGGCGCTGGTGGGCATCTACGCCCCCGGGGTGATGATCGCGTCGTTCGTGCCGATGCTGCTGATCGCGTCGGCCTTCTACTACCTCAACAAGGTCGACCAGGACTGCGGCACGACCTTCTCGTGGGTCACCCGGGCCATGGGGCCGTGGGCGGGCTGGCTCGGCGGCTGGGCCATCGCCATGACGGGTGTTCTGGTCGTCGGGTCGCTGGCGGACGTCGCCGTGACCTTCTTCCTGCTCGCGGTCGGTCTGGACAGCTGGGCGGACAACGACGTCGTCCGCCAGGTGCTGACCGTGCTGCTCGTCCTGGTGATGACGGCCGTCTGCGTGATCGGCATCGACGTGTCGGCCAAGGTGCAGAACGTCCTCATCCTGGCGCAGGTCGCCTGTCTGCTGGTCTTCGCCGTGGTGGCGCTCTACCGCGTCTACGCCGGCACCGGCACCCTCGACGCCATCGAACCGGAGTTCAGCTGGCTCGATCCCTTCGGAGCGGGCGGGGCGTCCCTGACCGCCGCCCTGCTGCTGGGCGTGTTCATCTACTGGGGGTGGGAGTCGGCGGTCAACCTCACCGAGGAGACCGAGGACTCCGCCACCGCCCCCGGCAAGGCGGCCGTGTGGTCGACGGTGCTGCTCCTGGTGACCTACCTCGCGGTCGCGTTCGCGGTCGTGGGGTACGCGGGAACGGCCTATCTGGCCGAGAACGCGGCGGAGGAGGAGTTCATCTTCGCGCTGCTCGCCGAAGAGGCGATGGGCGGCTGGGACTGGGTGGTGCTGCTGGCGGTCTCGACGTCCGCGCTCGCGTCGACGCAGACGACGATCATCCCGGCGTCGCGCACCGGTCTGTCGATGGCCCGCCGGCATGCGCTGCCCGCGCACTTCGGCCGTATCAACCCGCGGTTCCGCACCCCCGACGTGAGCACCTGGTGGGTCGCCGGCATCGCCATCGTCTGGTACCTCGTCCTCTACCACATCAGCGAGAACGCCCTGTTCGACTCGCTGACCGCGCTGTCCCTGCTGATCGCGTTCTACTACGCGCTCACGGGTGTCGCCTGTGCGGTCTACTACCGGCGCCAGCTGACCCGCAGTGCCCGCGACTTCCTCCTGATCGGGCTCGGCCCCCTGGTCGGTGCCGGGCTGCTGGCCTGGCTGCTGGTGGAGTCCGTGGCGGACATGTCCGACCCCGCCAACTCCTACAGCGGTGTCTCGTGGTTCGGCCTCGGTCCCCCGCTGGTCATCGGTATCGGCATCATCGTCACGGGCGTGATCCTCATGGTCGTGTGGCGGCTGATCACCCCCGTGTTCTGGTCGGAACACCCCAGCGTGGTCGACCCCGGCCTCGTCCCCGGCAAGCACGGCAAGGAGTCCTGAGATGTCGGTGGTCCTCGGCTACGACGAGTCCCCGGGCGCCCGGAGCGCGCTGCGGGTCGCGATCGAGGTGGCGGCCGCGTACGGCGAACCGCTGGTGATCGTCTACGGCGCCGCGGCCCCGGGCGTCACGGGCGAGGAGTACGGCGCTCACTACGATGCCGTCCGCGAGGCCGGGACCACCGTGCTCGGTCACGCCGTCCGGGTCGCCGACGAAGCCGGCGTGCCGAGCACCGTCGAACTCATCGACCAGCGGCCCGCGCAGGCGCTCATCGACGCCGCGGCACGCCATGACGGCAGGGTGATCGTGGTGGGCACCTGGGGCGAGAGCCCGGTGCGCGGCGCCCTGCTGGGCTCGACCCCCCACAAACTGCTGCACCTCTCGAACATCCCCGTCCTGTGCGTACCGGCCGAGGAGTCCTGAGGCCCCCGGCCGTGGTCAGGAACTGCCCGCGCGTCGTTTCGCGAGCGGGCTGAAGGCGTACAGGTCGAGGATGTCGGGCAGGGGCGCGACACCGGGGCCGCCCTCGCGGACCCAGGTGACGATGTCCTCGGTCGCGGCCGGGTCGTTGACCAGACCGAACCACACCGGCCGGGCCCCGGCGGCCCGGCCGGCCGCCGACGGCTGTACGACGATGACGTTGGCCTGGTCGCAGACGTCGAGGCACTCGGAGACCCGCACGGGCGCCGCCTCGCGCAGCCGCTCGGTCTGGGCCGCGTGGTCGACGCCGGTCACCTTGCGACTGCCGCAGCAGCAGTCCCGGCACACGACGACGCGGCACGGAACCCCTCCGGCCGGGGTTGCGGACATGCCGCACCCTTCCTCTCTCCGGGGAGATCCGCCCCGGTGGTTCGTCGAGGAGGCGACCGCGTGAGTCTCCTGGCTCCCGGCCGAGGCCGGTCACAGTGGCGGGACCGCGCCGGATTCACACCGGCTTCCTCGTTCCGCCGTCGCCATGTCGCCGGCCATCATTCCATGCGGCCGGAGCACCGGTTCAGTCCGTCTCGTGGGGCGTGCGGGGCGGGCGGGCACGCCCTGGTGACCGCGACGTCACGTTCCTTCCCTGAGCGGGTTGGGCAGCGGCAGGTAGCGGGCGTCGGCACCGTTCGCGCCCGTCCAGCGCAGCAGGAGGTTCGTCTTGGCGGGGAGGGTGGGTGAGGTGAGCAGGCCGGAGATCTCGGGCAGGTCGTGGCGGGCGAGTTCGCGGCGGGCGGCGGGCCAGGGGTCGAAGCCGGGCCGGCGTTCGGCGAGGGCGCCGGCGATCTCGGTGAGGTGGTTGACGACCAGGCAGTACACGAGCCGCTCCCAGCCGGCCTCCCGGGAGACGTCCGGGAGCAGTTTCACGCCCTCGGCGTCCCGGTACAGCGCCTGCACGGGCATGCCGTCGGCGTCCACGGCGACCAGGGTGTTCTGCAGATGCGCCTCGATGACGACGCCGTGCCGGGCGAAGGCCTCCAGGGCCGGGGGCACCACCTGCGCCAGGTACGCCGCCCACCACGCCCCGGGGTCGGCAGCGCGGTCGAGCGGGCTGCCGTCGAAGCCCTCGACGAGTCCGGCGGCGAGCAGCGGGGTCGCGCCGGGCAGGAGCCGGCCGGCGAAGCCGTCGCGGACGAGGACGGCCAGGGCCTCGAAGGCGAAGTCCGCGGTGCGGTACCCGCGGTCGCCGAGCCAGGCCGGGGGGCCGTCGAGCGTTCCGAAGTCGTCGAAGGCCGCGCACACGGCCGCGTCGGTGCGGCGCAGGGCGAGCAGGTCGTGGCGCCACAGCCGGCGGATGTCGTTGGTGATGCGCACGTCGAGGCTGAACTTCAGGAAGAGGTCGTGCCCGGGTGCGTAGAGCGTGCGGATCGCCGCCGTGGGCCAGGTGTCGAAGGCGGTCGTGCCGAGCCGGACCAGTCTGCCGTCCGCGAAGGCGTCGGCGAGCTCCGCGCTCGCCAGGTCGAGCTGCCAGGGGTGGGCCGGGAGCAGCCGGTAGCCGGGCGGGGCGGTGCCGAGGGCGTCGAGGGGGGAGGTGTCGCCCTCCTCGACGACGCTGTCCTCGCGCAGCCCGAGCAGGTTCAGCGGGAAACGGGCGTACGCCTCGGGCGCGTACGGCAGCCAGCCCGCGGCCGGACCGCCGCCGCGCGCCTTGGGGGCCGGGTGGTGGGTGTGGCCGGTGAGGAGGCACTGCTCGGAGCGCAGATAGGGATCGTCGGGCGGGGTCGCGCGGTCGCGGGCCTCCAGCAGGGCGGCCACGGCGTCCCTGCTGTCGATCATCTCGGCGGGCAGTTCGTGGTTGGACAGGCCGGTGTGCCGGCGCAGTTCCTCGGCGACGAGTTTGACCAGTTCGGTGTGGCCGACGCGCTGCCAGCCGTCCGGCCCCTCGACCTCGGGCTCGGCGGGCCGCCGCGTCCCGCGCACCCGCAGCAGACGGTCTCCGCCGGGCAGGCGGTAGATCCGGTGCTCGCCGGTCCGGCGCACCGGCCGGGCCACTTCCCGCAGCAGGCAGTTCAGCAGCGGTACGGCGGCGTACGCGTCGGCGGGCGGGGGCATGAGGTCCACGCGATCCACTCGTTTCCCTGCGTTCCTTGTGTTCTCCACGTTCCCAGCGGCCCTTCCGGGACTTCCGGACTTCCAGGCGGAGATGATCAGTATGCCGGTCGCCGTCATCGCGCCGTGACGCCCTATTCGTACCCGAGGAGCCCGCCCGTGCACCGTTTCCCCACCGCCGAGGCCGAGGTCGCCGACGAACTGGCCGTCGTACGGCCCGGCCTGTTGCCGCGGTACGAGGCCGAACTGCCCGGCGCCCGGGCGGCCGTGCTGTCCCGTCTGTGGCGCGGGCTCGCCCATGATCCGCTGCCCTGGGTGGCCCGCAGGGAGCCGGGCCGGGACGGGCTGACCCTGTTGCTGTCCGACGGCCGCCGGCTGCACGGCCCGCCGCCGGATCCGTACGCCACCGGCGACCACGTCACCGTCGTCGGGCTCGACGGGGCGGAGTACGACGATCCGGCGCGGCTGGTGACGGACCTCGCCGTCCCGCACTCCGCCTCCTTCGCCGCCGAACTCGGGCACAGTGTCGCCTCGTTGGCGCTGTCGAGAGCGGGGCAGGAGGGGCACTCGGCGGACGAGTGGCCGGGGAACGACTGGGAGTGGGAGCAGCGGATCGTCGACGGGCATCCGTTCCACCCCACCTGCCGGTCCCGGCCGGGTTTCTCGGTCGCCGAGCAACTCGCCTACGGGCCCGAGCACCGGCCGGTCGTGGAGCTGGGACTGGTGCCGGTGCGGTCGGAGGAGTGCCTGGTGACGGGGGCCTGGCCGCGGGACCTGCGGGACGGGCGGCGCGTGGTGCTGCCGGTGCACCCCTGGCAGGCGGCGCATGTGCTGAAGCGGGCGTGCGAGGAGCGGCGCGCCGGGCATCCGCTGATGTCCCTGCGGACGCTCGCCCTGCCCGGCGGGCCGCATGTCAAGACCTCGCTCAGCGCCCGGCTGACGTCGTCGGTGCGGGACATCTCGCTGCCCTCGGTCGCCGCGTCCGCGGCGCTGTCGGACTTCGCCGAGACTCCCGCCGCCCGCACGGACGGCCTGCTGCACGTGACCCGCACCCTGGGCGCCGCGGCGGCCGGTTCCCCCGACTTCGCGGCCGTGCTGCGGGAGTCGCCGCAGACATACGCCGGGAGCGGTGAACGGGTCCTGCCGGTGGCGGCGCTCGCGACCAGCGCCCTCCCCCGCTCCCCCGCCTGGCTGGCCGGCTTCGCGCGCCTCGCCCTCACCGTCGGGCTGCGGCTGCTGGAGCTGGGCGTGGCCCTGGAGGCGCACGGCCAGAACCTCCTGGTGGTCCTCTCGCCGGAGGGCGACCCGCTGCGGCTTGTCTACCGCGACCTGGCCGACATCCGCGTCAGCCCGGCCCGCCTGGCCCGGCACGGCATCACGGTGCCCGACCTGCCCGCCCGGATGGTCACGGACGACGAACGCACGCTGCGCCGCAAGCTGTTCGGCTCGCTGGTGGCGGGCGCGCTGGCCGGTACGGCGGGGTCGGGAGCGGCGCTGACGGCGGCACTGGAGACGGCCGTGGACGACCTTCCGCGCACCCCGGACCTCGCGGCACTCCGCACGGAACCCCTGCCCACCAAGGCGCTGACACTGATGCGGCTCTCGCCGCAGATGCCCGGGGACCAATGGGCGGAACTGCCCAATCCCCTTGCGTGAAACCCGCCTTGGAGCCCGGCTTTTGGAGCACGACCCCGGAGATCAATAAGATCCGCCGATGATCACAAGAAAACGGCTGGCGGCGGGCGTCTGCGCCCTGCTCGTCGCGCTGACGGCCGGGATCGCCTTCCCGGCCGGAGCGGCCGCCGGCGAACCCACGGGCCAGGCCGCCCCCAAGGTCGACCTCGTCCTCGATGTGAGCGGCTCGATGCGGGCGCGGGACATCGACGGACAGTCGCGGATGGCCGCCGCGAAGCAGGCGTTCAACGAGGTGCTCGACGCGACGCCCGAGGAGGTCGAACTCGGCATCCGCACCCTCGGCGCCGACTACCCCGGGGACGACCGGAAGACGGGCTGCAAGGACACCGCGCAGCTCTACCCGGTCGGCCCGCTGGACCGCACCGAGGCCAAGACGGCCGTCGCCACGCTCACCCCGACGGGCTGGACGCCGATCGGCCCGGCCCTGCTGAAGGCGGCCGACGACCTGGACGGCGGCGACGGGTCCAAGCGCATCGTGCTGATCAGCGACGGCGAGGACACCTGTGCCCCGCTCGACCCGTGCGAGGTGGCCCGCGAGATCGCGGCGGAGGGCATCGGCCTGACCATCGACACACTGGGCCTGGTGCCGACCGCCAAGCTGAGCAGGCAGCTGAGCTGCATCGCCGAGGCCACCGGCGGTACCTACACCTCGGTGGAGCACCAGGACGAACTCACCGACAAGGTCAACCAGTTGGTGGACCGGGCGGCCGATCCGGTGGTGACGCCGGTGGCGGCCGAGGGCGCGTCCCGGTGCTCGGAGGCACCGACGCTGAAGTCGGGCCTGTACAGCGACCGGGAGGAGTTCGGGCAGCAGCGCTGGTACCGGGTGGACGTCCTGCCGGGGCAGGAGCTGCGCGCCTCGGTGAGCGTGGCGGCGGACCGGGCAGTGAACCCGGCCTACGGCGTGCTGCTGCGGGCCGTGACGCTCAAGGGCCGGGAGATCGTGCGCGGCGAGGCGGCGGGCAACGGCCGTACGGACGTGATCTCGACGGGGCTCAGATACCCCGAGCCCGAGCGCGACGACGCCGACGCCGACGGTGACAAGCCGGCCGCGGAGGCCGTGTGCCTGGCGGTCACCCACTCCTTCTCGGCGGCTTCCGGCGTGAAGACCACGCCCGGGCTGCCGCTGGAGCTGACCGTCGACGTCGTGGACGGGCCGAGCCAGGCGGGCGACGTGGCCTCCTTCGGCCTAGGCCGCGGCTGGTGGCTGCTCGGCGCGCTGATCCTCACCGGCTTCCTCGCCGGTCTCGTCTGGGGCTGGCTGTCGCGCTGGCGGGTCGCGGTCTGGAGGACCAACTGATGCGAGTGATACGTGCGTTGAGCGCCGCGTTGCTGACCCTGGGGCTCGGGGCCGCTCCTGCCGCGGCCGACGCCTCGCCGAGCCCGTCGCAGGACACCTCGGCGGCACCCACCCGGGCGGGCACCTCCTTCCGTACCGCGACGGAGTTCGAGCAGGGGCAGCGCGCCACCGCGAGCGGCTCCACCGGCGACTACCTGTACTGGTCGTTCCCCGCCGACACCGGGCAGCGCCCCACGGTCACGGCGAAGGTGAAGCTGCCGGACACCCACGCGCCGCAGACCTGGCAGATCGACGTGTACGACGGTCTGCGCCGCCGCCAGGCATGCCAGTACGAGGCGCAGACACGCACCGCCGCCGCGGACGCCGCCTCCGTCGAACTGGCCTGCGCACTGCGCACGGTCCGCGCCTGGTCGGAGCCGTGGGCGAACGACCCGCTGCCGGGCACGTACTACGTCCGGCTGACGGTCACCGGCGTCGCCGCCTCCGACCTGGGCCTCCCGGTCGACTCCGAAGTGCGGGTCGACTCCAAGGACATCGGCGGATCCGCGGCGGTGGACGGCTCGCTGGCCGAGCCGCTGGTGCCGGGGATCGCGACGCGGTCCGGGTCCGGGTCCGGGGACGAGGAGGAGTCCTCGGCGGTGCTGGCCGGGCTTGAACCCGAGGACGGCTGGGCATCCGGCTGGTGGTCGGACCGGTGGGTGTGGACCGCGGTGGGCGGCGTGCTGGCCGCGCTGGCGGGGGTCGCCGGATACGCGCTGACGCGCGGCTCGGGGCGGCCGTCGGGTGTGCCGCCCGCTGCCTGACCTGAACCGGACTCGGACTCGGACTCGGAAGGCCCGCTTCGTGCGGGCCTTCTGTCATGTGTCGCGCAGTGCCTTGGCGAGCGTGCCCTCGCCGCTCACCTCGACGCGGCCCTCCCTGACTGCCTGGACCAGGCTCAGCTCGCCCCGGCCGATGGCCGTACAGGTGCCGGTGTCCAGCACCAGCCGGGCGTCCGGCTCCCCGGGGGCGGGCCCGTCGCCGTACACGGGTCCGTCCTCGGCACCGGCGTGGAGATGGAAGTGCCCTTCTTCCAGGCGGACTTCGACGAGCCCCTCCCCGTCCAGCCGACGCAGCAGGGGCAGGGCGAACCAGTGCGCCCGTACCGCGTCAGTCGGCCGCCGCTCCCCCAGTTCCGCCTGCCCCCACTCCCCCAGCGCCTGGAGTACCGGCAGCAACTCCCGCCCTCGGCCGGTGAGTTCGTACACCGAGGCCGCACCGGGCGGTGGCAGCCGGCGCCGGGTCGCGAGGCCGTCGCGCTCCATGTCCCTGAGCCGGGAGGCGAGTACGTCCGTGCTGACGCCGGGCAGGTCCGCGTGCAGGTCGGTGTAGCGGCGGGGACCGGCGAGGAGCTCCCGGACGATCAGCAGGGTCCAGCGGTCGCCGACCAGGTCGAGCGCGCGGGCGGCGGAACAGTACTGGTCGTAGCTTCGGCGAGGTGGCATGCGACGCAGTCTAGACAAGTTGTTGGACTTTCCAAGCGGCTACTTGGTAAAACCAAGCAACACCAGATAGCCGAGGGGAAGCGCGCGCATGGAGTTCCGGCAGTCGAGCAAGCTCAGCGAGGTCTGTTACGAGATCCGCGGCCCGGTGATAGAACACGCCAACGCGCTGGAGGAGGCGGGCCACAGTGTGCTGCGCCTGAACACCGGCAACCCCGCGCTCTTCGGGTTCGAGGCGCCGGAGGAGATCCTCCAGGACATGATCCGGATGCTGCCGCAGGCGCACGGCTACACCGACTCGCGCGGTGTGCTCTCCGCCCGCCGGGCGGTGGCCCAGCGCTACCAGACGCTGGGCCTGGAGGTCGGCGTCGACGACGTCTTCCTCGGCAACGGCGTGTCCGAGCTGGTCTCCATGGCCGTACAGGCGCTGCTCGAGGACGGCGACGAGGTCCTGATCCCCGCCCCGGACTTCCCTCTCTGGACGGCGGTGACGACCCTCGCGGGCGGCAAGGCGGTCCACTACCTGTGCGACGAGCAGGCCGACTGGTACCCCGACCTGGACGACATGGCCTCGAAGATCACGGACCGGACCAAGGCGGTCGTGATCATCAACCCGAACAACCCCACCGGCGCGGTCTACCCGAAGGAGATCGTCGAGGGCATCCTCGACCTCGCCCGGCGGCACGGCCTGATGGTGTTCGCCGACGAGATCTACGACCAGATCCTCTACGACGACGCCGTGCACCACTCGGCCGCCGCTCTCGCCCCCGACCTGGTCGTCCTCACCTTCTGCGGGCTGTCGAAGACCTACCGCGTGGCGGGCTTCCGCTCCGGCTGGCTGGTGGTCACGGGCCCGAGGCAGCACGCCAAGGACTATCTGGAGGGCCTCACCATGCTGGCCTCCATGCGGCTGTGCGCCAACGCGCCCGCCCAGTACGCCATCCAGGCCGCGCTCGGCGGGCGGCAGTCCATCGGTGACCTCACCAGGCCGGGCGGGCGACTGCTGGAGCAGCGGGACGTGGCCTGGCAGAAACTCAACGAGATCCCGGGCGTGACCTGCGTGAAGCCGAAGGGCGCGCTGTACGCCTTCCCGCGCATCGACCCACAGGTGCACAAGATCCACGACGACGAGAAGTTCGTCCTCGACCTCCTGCTGCGCGAGAAGATCCAGGTCGTCCAGGGCACCGGCTTCAACTGGCCCACCCCGGATCACTTCCGGATCCTGACCCTGCCGCACGCGGACGACCTGGAAGCGGCGATCGGGCGGATCGGGCGATTCCTCGGCGGGTATCGACAGTAGCGGCCGGCCGACGGTCACCCCAGGGCGACTTCGCACCAGACGGTCTTGGTGTAGGGGTCGCCACAGGTCGTTCCCCAGTGGGTGGACAGGGCTTCGACTAGGAGGAGGCCCCGTCCGGAGATCAGGTCGGACACGGGAAGGGTGCCGGGTGCGGGTGGGCGGCGGTCGGGACGCGGGTCCGTGACTTCGATACGGAGGGCGGGGTCCGCCGAGTAGAGGGTCAGTCGCAGTCGGAAGTCACGCCCTCGCACGCGACCGTGCCGGATGGCGTTCGTGGCGAGTTCGGCCACGAGGAGTGAGGTCGTGCGGTTGGGCTCACTGTCGTACGACCGGCCCCAGCTGTGGAGTTGCTCTGCCGCGAGGCGACGGGCAAGGCGGGCGCCTCTGGGGGTGGCCGAGAGACGGATCGCGAAGTGGCCGGTGGGACCGCCGGGTCGGGCGGGCTCAAGGCCGAGGGCCGTCGAGTGGGCAGTATCGGCGTTCATGTCACTCAGCGTGGTCGGATGTCTCTACGCTGACCAGCAACGACGACGGTACGCAGCGTCACTGTCCGGTCGCTGTCCGGCTCTGTCCGGGCGGCGCGGCGTTACGCGGTGCGGTGGTGCGGAGTTGGGTTCGGGCGGCAGGTGGAGGTGTCCGGGTGTGGGCGTGACGGTGCAGGGGTCGCAGAACGGGGACGGGATGGAGCCGTACGGTGCCGACGACGAGGAGTCGGCAGGAGTACTGCGGACGGTCGGCAGGGTCATCAAAACCTGCCGCGAACGGAAAGGGCTCCGGCAGGCCGAGTTGGGGACGGCCATCGGGTACAGCGAGGAGCAGGTGTCCTCGGTGGAGCGGGGGCGGCGGGCACCGAGCCCGACGTTTCTGGAGGCGGCCGATCAGGTGCTGGACGCCGGAGGCCTGATCGTCGGGCTGCGGAGGGACGTGGAGGAGGCCCGGTATCCGAAGAAGGTACGGGATCTGGCGAAGCTGGAGGCGGAGGCGGTCGAACTGTGCGCCTACGCCAACTCCGTCGTCCATGGCCTGCTCCAGACGCCGGAGTACGCGGGAGCGTTGTACGGGATGCGGCGTCCGCCCTTCGCTGAGGACGAGGTCGAACGGCTCGTCGCTGCACGCCTGGCGCGGCAGGAGATCTTCGACCGGCAGCCCAGTCCCGTCTTCAGTTTCGTCCTGGAAGAGGTGACGCTGCGCCGCCCGCTCGGGGGCAGAATGGTGATGCGGAGGCAGCTCGAACGCCTGTTGGAGGTCGGCCGGCGGCGAAACGTGGAGATCCAGGTGATGCCCACGAATCGTGAGGACCACGCCGGTCTGGACGGATCGCTTCAGTTGCTGCGCCTTCAGAAGGTCTTCGAGGTCCGCTATGGCATCATCCGGGCCCAAGCTCTCACGCCCCGCGAGTCGCTGGCCTTCATTGAGAAAGTATTGGGAGAGACATGATGACCAACCCCACGTCGGGCAACGGTTCCGCGCTGGAGTGGTTCAAGAGCAGCTACAGCACCGCTGACGGCCCGGAGTGCGTGGAGGTCGCCTTCGCGCCCCAGAGCATTCACATACGGGACTCGAAGCGCGTACAGGGCGCGCAACTCGCTTTCGGGGCTCAGCAGTGGGCCGCCTTCGTCTCGTACGCCGCAGATCAGTCAACTACCGGCGCTAAAGCGCCGGGCTTGCGCAACGGGCACCACTGGCGGTGATGCTGCGTTCGCGTCCAGCCCCCTCCCGCTGACGCGGTGGTGGGGCGGGGGCCGTTGACGAGGCCCCGCGTCGCCACAACTCCCACGCACGAGCGCGAATGTTGCGGGAGCCATTGCGGTCTGCGTGATCAACGAATCCGCAGGACCGGCACGCGAACCGGTCCTGGGAGACCCGGTTCGCCCTGTCGATGTGGCCGCATTCGGCGCAGGTGCGGGAGGTGTACGCCGGGTCGACGTACACCACCGGCACTCCCGCCCGGCGGGCCTTGTACGCGATGAACTGCCCCAGCTGGGCAAAGGACCAGCTGGAGTGGGTGGCCCGTTGGGGCTTGCGGAGCCGTACCCGTTCGCGGATGCCCGTCAGCTCTTCCAGGGCGATCCCGCGACCGGTGCGTTCTGCCTCGGCCACCACGTGTTTCGCGATCTTGTGGTTGATGTCCTTCGCCCGCCGCGCCTCCTTGCGCCTGCGCTTCTTCAGGCGGCGCTTGGCGGAGGGAGTGTTCTTCTTCTGGAGTTTGGTGCGCAGTGTCCGTTCCCGGGTGCGGGCGCGGTTGATCTCGCGTCCGGCCATGATCTCGCCGTCGGAGGTGGTGGCGATGTTGACGATGCCCAGGTCGACGCCGAGGAAGTCGTGCGGATCGGTGTTCGGCTCGGGCTCGGGGACCTCGCAGGTCGCCAGCAGAAACCACTTGCCGTCCCGGCACAGCAAGTCCGACTCGCCCTTGCGGTACAGGGCCAGCGTGGCCAGCTGCTCCGCAGAGGCGGTGAAGGCCACGTCCTTGATGCGCCCGGCCACGGTCCAGACCGAGACCCGCCGCCCTGCCATCTGCCAGGACAACATCCGGTCGTCATACGGCTGCGCCCCTTCCGGCCGGAAGACGATCGGCTTCTCGGTGGCCTTTTGGTACCGCTTCGAGCCGGGCCTGCCCAGGTTCCCCGCCGTCAGGTTCGCCTTCAGCGTGGCGTACGCGTCGCACGTCTTCTTGATCACGTGCTGGGCGGCCTGCGCCCCCAGCCCCCACCGCGTCTTGATCTCGCCGTAGGTGTGCTCACGCAGCGCGAAGTTCCGCTTCACGTCCTTCTCGAAGGCCACACCGCTGGCCCAGGTGGCTGCCTCGTTGCAGGCGCGCAGAGTCGCCTCAAGTGCCGCCGCCTGCTGGGGCGTCGGCAGCAGTCTCACCTGCATGGTCAGCTTCACGATCACCCAACGTACACACACGTACGACCACCAACCGCACGTTCCCGCTTGATCACCCGACAGGGTGAATGCGTCACCGCACACCCTCCGGCTCCGCGACAGACGACACCCGCCCGCTCCGCGGCCGGGTACAGGCAGCGATACCGCGGCGCTGCGCGCCGCGAGCACGAGGATGCGATTCCTCCCAGGGCTGAAGCCCTGGGGTTCCTCGCAAGAACAGGCTGAAGTACGCCCACCGACGCCCCGCGTCCGGTTCCGTACCGGCCCGGGGCGTCGACACGTTCAGCTCCCCGCCGCCACCGCCCGTACCACCGCCAGCGCCTCGCGCACCGCCCCCGGGATGTCCGTCACCGGGAAGTGCGCCTGGCGCACCACGCGTTGGCGGTCCACCACCAGCACCGCCCGCTTCACCCGCAGGGCCTGCCCGGCACGGAACACCGGAAGCCGCAGAGCGGCGGCGAGGCGCAGATCGACGTCCGAGAGCAAGGTGAAGGGGATGCCCTCCTCGGCCGCGAACAGCCGCTGCTCGTCCGGGCGTTGCGTACTCACACCGCGCACTTCGGCGCCCGCCGCGCGGAAGTCGTCGTACGCGTCCCGGAACAACCGGTTCTCCAGCGTGCAGCCGATGGCACCCGGAATGTCGGCCCACCCGTCCGGCAACGGAGCCGGGCGACCGGTCGCGGGGTAGCAGAACAGCACGGTGGCAGCGGCCTCCGCCACCGGGTCCAGCGGCTCACCGTCCCGGTGCCCCGGCAGTTCGAGGATCGGCAGCCGCTCGCCCACCAGGCCCGCCACCCGCAGGGCCTCCGCACTGTCCGCGTCGGCCGTGCCGCTCAGTGAGCCGTCGCCGAGCAGCCAGCGGTCCGCCCAGTCCTGCATCGAGAGCAGCACGGGCAGCAGCCCCCGCCCGCTCTCGGTGAGCCGGTACTCGTACCGCACCGGGCCGGTCTGGTACGGAACCCTCTCCAGGACCTCCGCCTCCACCAGGTGCGCAAGGCGCTCGGTCAGCACCTTCCGGGAGATCCCCAACTCCCCCTGAAGCACGTCGAACCGGTGGTGCCCGCGTGCGGTCTCCCTGACCAGCAGCAGGCTCCACCAGTCCCCGACCACCGCCGCCGCCTGCGCGATCGCACAGGCGGCGTCCCGCTGGGGCACTGACCTGACCATGAGCCTCCTGTCTCGCGGATCCAACATCCGGGCTTCGAAACCATCTTGCGCCATGGGGTCAGTTCCGGATAGGAACTGATTCGAAGTCAGGTAAGTTCCCAAAAGAGACTCACTGAAGGGCATCGCATGAGCGAGACGCCGACGGTCCCGGAGCGCGATCTCCACCGCACTCACCACGCGACCACGCCTCCGGCCGTCTTCTGGCGCTATTGGGCCGCTGCCACCGTCAGCAACGCGGGCACGGCCGTGACCGCCCTCGCCCTCCCCCTGGTCGCCCTCACAGTCCTCGACGCCACCGCGCTCCAGGCTGCCCTGCTCGCCGCCGCCGGACAGATCTCCTGGCTGCTGCTCAGCCTCCCGGCCGGAGTGATCGCCCAGCGCGTCCCGCTCCGCCGCCTCCAGGTCACCCTCGATCTCGTACGGTTCGCCGCCGTCGGATCCCTCCCGCTCGCCTGGTGGCTCGACCGGCTCACCTACCCGCACCTGTTGCTCGCCGCTCTGGTCACCGGCGCCGCGACCGTGCTCTTCGACATCGGCAACTCGACCTTTCTGCCCGCCATCGTCCCGGACCGGCAGCTCGCCGCCCGCAACAGCCTGATGTCCGGCACACACGCCGTCACCGAGACCGGAGGGCCTTCCGGGGGCGGCCTCCTCGTGCAGGCCGCGGGCCCGGTCGGGGCACTGCTCGTGGACTCGGCCAGCTATCTGCTCTCCGCCGTGCTGCTGCGTACGCTCCCCGAGCGCCGTCCCGCTCCCCGCTCCGGCGACGGCGCCCTCCGGCTGATCCGCGAGGGCTGGACGTATGTGACGCGGCACCCGGTGATGCTGCCCTGCATGCTCTGGGCCACCGCGACGAACTTCGTCTGCGCCGCCCTGGTCGCCCTCACTCCCTTGTATCTGGTCAGGGAGGCCGGACTGACGCCCGGAGAACTCGGCTTGGTGCTCGCCCTGGACGGAGTCGGCGCGCTCGCGGGAGCCGCCGTGGCGGTTCGGCTCACCCGGCGGTTCGGCACGGCCCGGGGCCTCGTCGGTGCGGCGCTGGCCGGGGGCGGTGCCGCCCTGCTGGTCCCGCTGACCACATCCGCCGCCGACGCGTACTGGTTCGCCCTGGGCAACGCCGGCTTCGCCTGCGGCGTCGCCATCGGGTCGATCACCACCCGCACCCACCGCCAGACCGAGTCGCCGCCCGAGCTTCTCTCCCGCGTCATGGCCACCGTCCGCTTCGTCTCCTGGGGCGCCCAGCCCCTCGGCGCCCTCAGCGCCGGCCTGCTCGCCACGTACGCGGGGACGCACGCGACCCTGTGGATGGTGTGCGCGGCCGCGCTCCTGCCGCCGCTGTATCTGCTCGCGGTGCCCGTGGGCCGCCGCCGGGACCTCGTCTGACACGGACGCCCTGGGCGGGGAGCTGTCCCGGCGGGGAATGTCAGTGGCGGGTCGTAGCCTTCGAGCAGATGGGGCGAGTGCCCCGAGGCCTGCGCCGGAGAGGAGCGCGCCGTGACCCGACCGCCGACCGCCGCGCAGCGGCGTGTCATCGACGCCGCCGACCCGGTGACCGGGCGGCTCCGGGGTACGGAGGCGCAGCTCGCGGCGCTGGTGAAGCGGGGGCTGGCCTTCCGGCACCCCCGGCCGCCGCACGATCACTTTCTGACGCCGGAGGGGCATCGGGTACGGCAGGGCGTGACGGGGACGCCCGAGCCGGCCGGTGAGGCCCCCGCGTCGGCGGGCGTCTTCGCTGCGCGCCTCGGGGGTGAGGAGGCGGCGCCGGAAACCGGGCGGCCGGTCCGGCGCCGTGAGGTGCACAGCGCCTGGCAGGGCCTGCTGGAGCTGCGCCGGATGACCAACCCGGACGGGGCCACGGACCGGCCGTGCGGCTGGGAGCGTGCGCATCTGGCGGAGGCCGCCGCGCTCGCCCTGGAGGCGGCCGGGCACCCTCCGGCCGGGCCGGGGCCGGGCGCCTCGGGGTACCGGGTGCGGACGACTCCGCAGCCGGAGGCCGTGGCCGTGCACGAGCCGGACGGCGAGGCACTGCGCGCCTGCGCGGCGACCCTGGAGGGGGCAGGCTGGCAGGTGAGCGACCACCGCGAACCGCGAACCGGAACCCGGTATCTCCTGGCTTCGCCGCGCAGAGCGTGATGAACATGCCAAGATCAGTGGATCGATGTGCGATGCATCAGAGTCCGGTGCGAGAGAGTCCGGTGCGAGAGGGGAATGCCGTGAGCGAGCCGTTTTCCGTCCCTGTGACCGTCCGTGGTTACGAGACCGATGTGCAGGGCCACCTCAACCAGAGCGTGTACCTGAACTACGCGGAGCACGCCCGCTGGTCGTTGCTGCACGCCGCGGGGATCAGCCAGTCCGCGCTCACGGGCACCGGCGTGGGCCCGGTGGCCCTGGAGACGACCATCCGCTACAAACGGGAGCTGCTCGCGGGCGACGAGGTCGAGGTGACGTGCGCCTTCGACTGGGGCAGCGGCAAGACGTTCCGTATCGAGCAGACCGTCCGCAAGACCGACGGCACGGTGGCGGCCGAGATCACGGCGGTCGGCGGCATCCTGGATCTCAAGGAACGCAGGCTGGTCGCCGACCCCGCGAAGGTCTTCAAGGAACTGGCCACGGACCCGGGGCTGTTCGGGCTCTAGGGCCTGTCTCCCGGTCACGAGAGCCGAGCCCGGCCGGGGGCATCCGGCCGGCCCCAGCCGCGTTCGACCGACTGGCGGCATCGGTCAGGTTCGTCTCCTGCGCTGGTGAACAGTGCGGTCAGCATGGGCGCTCCGTGGGCGAGTGCCTGGTGCGGCAGGGGGCCTGTGGCGACGAGTGAGGCAAGGCCGTGGCCGATGAGCCAGCTCTGTGTCGCCAGCTCCAGCGGGTCGACCTCGTCGCGGAAGCGGCTGTTGGTCTTGGCCCGGTCGATGGCGCGGACGAGGCGGTGCAGTGTTTCGTCCGCGGCGCCGGTGTCTTCGAGGTCGAAGCCCGCGTCGAACATAACGCGGTAGAGATCGGGGTTCTCCATGGCATTGGCCAGGTAGGCGGCCCCCAGTGCGGAGAGGTCTCGTACCGGGTCCGAGGACATCTTGACGGCCGCGAGTCGGGCGGCCAGGCGTGTGAAGCCTTCCTGTCGCAACGCTTTCCACAGGCCGTCCATGCCGCCGAAGTAGGTGTAGACGGCCATCGTTGACACGCCGGTTCCGGCGACCAGGGTGCGGAGTGTGACCGGTTGCCTCGTCCGCAGCATCTGTGCGGCCCGGTCGAGCAGCAGAGAGCGGACCGCTGGATCTTTCGTCCTCGCCATGGCCTCACAATACATAGCGTCGCTATGCTTTCATGGAGTGCTGATCTTGCTGCTCCTGACGCCAAGAGGAAGAGGCCGTTCATGTCCGTGACGCTGGTCAATCCCGAGGGGCTGCCGAAGCCCGAGGTCTACCGGCAGTTGTCGGTCGCCACCGGATCGAAGCTGGTGTTCCTTGCGGGTCAGGTCGCCCGTGATGCCGACGGCCGCCCCGTGGGCGAGGGAGACTTCGCTGCCCAGGTCGAGCAGTGCTATCTCAATATCGGCACCGCTCTGGCCGGGATCGGCGGCTCCTTCGATGACGTGGCGAAGCTGACCGTCTATGTCGTCGACTGGAGTCCCGAGAAGATGCCGCTGCTGGGTGAGGGCGTGGGCCGGGCGGCAGCGAAGCTGGGCATCGATCCGGTCAAGCCGATCACCCTGCTGGGCGTTGCGGCGCTGGGGGAACCCGACCTCCTGGTCGAGGTCGAGGCCACCGCGGTCATCGAATAGCCGTATCACTGCGAGCAGGCGGACCGTGGGGCCTGGGAGAGGCTCTTGCGGCACGTTCAGTCCGCCGCCGACACCGAAGGCGGCATCGACTGGAACATCAACGTCGACTCCACCATCAGGCGGCGTCCCGCCAGATGGTCATGTCCGTCTGGAGGAAGGCGAGTTCCGGCAGCGCGGTCGACTTCGTCTGCAGCACGAGCAGGGCGATGTCGCCGTTGGAGTGCTTGACGCAGATCTGGGAGCCGGCCGCGGCCGAGGCCAGCGGCCAGCGCTGCCGCTCGGCGCCGGCGAGCATGAGCCGGCACTCGTCGAGGGAGACCCCCTGGTCGGTGAACATCTGGAGGAACACGCTGGTGTCGCTCTCCAGCGCACAGGTCTCCTCGCAGTCCAAGCGGATATCGCCCTTGCGGTCGTCGCGCTGGTAGGGCTTCCGGAAGCTCAGCGAACTCTTCGCGTCCAGCCACTGGAGGGGGTTCGGGATGGGGCGCGGCGGCTCGGACGCGGTCGGGGAGGGCTTTGACGCTTGCGGTGTCCCGCCACCGGCCTCGGCCGCGGGACCGGATGGCGAGGGTGACTCCGACCGGGACGACCGGCCGGACTCCTCGGCGCCGGGTGTCGACGGCGCGCCCGCCACCCAGTCGTGGAACCTGTTCCCCGCGTCCTGGACGGTCCACAGCAGGCCCCCGAGCCCCAGGATCCCCGCCGTGACGGCCGCGGTCGTGATCAGTGCGCTCCGGCGTCTTCGCGCCCGGCGCTCCTTCGGACTCATCGGCTGCGGTTGGGGCTGGGTGACGACGAGCGGCTGCGTGTGCAGAACGCGGGTGGAGCCGGGGACGGGGGACGGGACCGTCACCTCCGGCCCCATGACGTCCCGCCAGACGGCCGGGCCCGCGCCCGCGTCGGCGTCCGTGCCCAGTCGCTGCCGGCACCACGCGACGATCTCCGCCGGGGGTGGCCCGTTCCTCCGGGTCGGCGGCCAGGCAGCGGGCGAACAGCGGATGGAGTTGCTCGGGCAGCAGGGACAGATCCGGTTCGTCGTGCACGATCCGGTACAGCACGCCGACCGCGGAGCCCTCCCCGTACAGCGGCCGGCCCAGCGCCGCGAACGCCGCCGTCTGGCCGAGGGCGAAGATGTCGGTCGCCGTCGTGACCGCACCCGCTGAGGCCTGCTCGGGCGCCATGAAGTGGGGCGTGCCGACGGTGGCACCCGTGGCGGTGTGCGAGGTGAAGTCCGCCGCCAGCGAGATGCCGAAGTCGATCACGCGCGGCCCGTCGGCGGCCAGCAGCACGTTCGACGGCTTGAGGTCCCGGTGCACGATCCCCGCGGCGTGGATGGCCTGGAGCGCCTCGGCCACCCCCGCGATCAGCCACAGCACCGCGGGCACCGGCAGCGGTCCGCGCCGGGCGACGGCCTCCGTGAGGGAAGGGCCGGGCACGTACAGCGTGGCCGCCCAGGGCGGTACGCCGCCCGCGTCGGCGTCGATCAGCTCGGCGGTGTAGGCGCCCCGGACCCGCCGGGCCGCCTCCACCTCCCGGCGGAAACGCCGCCGGAAGGCCGGGTCGTCGGCCAGTTCCGGGCGCACCACCTTGATCGCGACCGGGCGGCCGCCCTGCGTGTGTGACAGGTAGACCCGGCCCATGCCACCCGCTCCGAGCCGGGCGGCCAGACGGTAACCGGCCACGACGGGCGGATCGTCCGCCTGGAGTGGCTGGAACACCTCGGTCGCGTGGTCCATCGGCCCACTCCCCCTCATCCCCTGACCCCCTGATCCCCTTGGTCAACGTGGAGTTGACCGAGGCAGAAGCCTAAGCGGAGCGCGGGGCTGTGCTCGCCGATCTCATGGCGTGACCGGGGACCGGCTCGCGCCGGTGATCTCCTCGCCCGCCTCCATGGGGTGGGTGACGTCCTGGGCGTCCTTGTTGCCCAGGTGGTTGAAGACCAGGTTCAGCAGGACCGCCGCCACACACCCCGTGGAGATGCCCGAGTCCAGGACGATCCGCGCCGTCTCCGGGAAGGCGTGGTAGAACTCCGGCGCCGTGATGGGGATGATGCCGACGGCCAGGGAGACGGCCACGATCAGGACGTTGTTGTCCTTGTCCAGGCCGGCCCTGACCAGGGTCTGGATGCCGCTGGCGGCGACCGAGCCGAACAGGACCACGCCCGCGCCGCCCAGCACCGGGCGCGGTACGACGGCGATCAGCGAGGCGGCCATGGGACACAGGCCCATCAGCACCAGGAAACCGCCGCCGGTGGCGACGACGTAGCGGCTGCGGATCCTCGTCATCGCGACCAGGCCGATGTTCTGCGCGAAGGCGCTGCACATGAAGCCGTTGAAGAGCGGGCTGATCGCCGAGCCGAGGGTGTCGGCGCGCAGGCCGGCCGCGATGGTCTTCTCGTCGGCCGGGCGGTCGACGATCTCGCCCAACGCCAGCATGTCGGCGGTCGATTCGGTCATCGAGACCACCATCACCACGCACAGCGAGATGATCGCGGCCAGCTGGAACTGCGGGGCACCGAAGTGGAACGGGGTCGGGAAGCCGATGACGGCCGCGTCCGCGACCGGAGCGAAGTCCGTGGCGCCGAACGGGATCGCGATCAGCGTGCCGGCGACCAGGCCGAGCAGCACCGCGATCTGCTTGACGAAGCCGGTGGTGAAGCGGCGCAGGAGCAGCACGATCAGCAGGGTGACGGCGGCCAGTCCCAGGTTGGTCGCCGAGCCGTAGCCCTTCGCCGCCGGGTCGGGTCCCTGCGCCCAGCCGAAGGCGACCGGGAGGAGGGAGATGCCGATGAGGGTGATGACCGTCCCCGTGACCACCGGCGGGAAGAAGCGCACCGCCTTGCTGAAGAAGGGGGCGGCTATGAAGCCCAGGAGTCCGGCGACGATGACCGCGCCGAAGATGATCGGCAGGGCGTCGGACTTGTCCTCGGTGGAGGCGACGATCGCGGTCATGGGGGCGACACCGGCGAAGGTGACGCCGTTGACGAAGGGCAGCCGGGCGCCGATCTTCCAGATGCCCAGGGTCTGCAGGAACGTGGCAAGGCCCGCGGTGAACAGGCATGCACCGGTGAGGAAGGTCAGGTCGTTGGCGGTCAGGCCGATGGCCGCGCCGACGATCAGGGGTGGGGCGACGACTCCGGCGTACATGGCGGCCACATGCTGGAGGCCGGTCGTCGCCATCTTGAGCGCGGGGAGTTTTTCGTCAACGGGGTGGTCGGCCACGGCGGCGTCCCTCCGGTCGGGTACACGGCCGCGTCGATGGCTGCCGTGGGTGTCAAGGAGGTGGTGCGGGTGGTCGTGCGGGACCGGACATGCGGGTGACGGGGGACCGTTCCGGGGCGCACGCATCCGCGCGCCCCGGAGACGGCGCCGTGGTCCCCGCTCGGGTCCACGGCCACCGGCCGGGAGCCGTCCCTCCCGGCCGGAGTCATCGGGGTGTTCAGCCCTGCGCGGCGATCCTCGCCAGCCGCTGGGCCTCGTCCCGCGTGGAGCGGGCGATGGCGTCCTCGTCGGCCGTGAGCAGCCGCCCGTCCTCGACGATCTGCCGGCCGTCGACGAAGGAGGCGGTGACCGGGGCCGCAGCGCCGAAGACCAGGGCGGTCACGGGGTCGGCGATGGAGGCGTGGGCGACCGTGTCCAGCTTCCACAGGACCAGGTCGGCGAGCTTGCCCGGCTCCAGGGAGCCGGTCTCCGCCGCCCGGCCCAGGACCTGGGCGCCGCCATGGGTGCCGAGGCGCAGGGCCTGGCGGGCGTTCAGGGCGGCCTCCTTGCGCGGGCCGAGGCGGTTGATGAGGAGGGCGTTGCGCAGCTCGGTGTGCAGCTCACCCGACTCGTTAGAGGCGGTGCCGTCCACGCCGAGGCCGACCGGGACGCCGGCGGCGAGCATGTCCGGGACGCGGGCGATACCGGCCGCGAGGCGGGCGTTGGACGACGGGCAGTGCGCGACGCCCGTCTTCGTCCGGGCGAAGGCGGCGATGTCGGAGTCGTTCATGTGGACGCAGTGCGCCATCCACACGTCCTCGCCGAGCCAGCCGGTGGACTCGAAGTAGTCGGTCGGGCCCATGCCGAACAGTTCGTGGCAGAACTTCTCCTCCTCCACGGTCTCCGAACCGTGGGTGTGGAGCCGTACGCCGAGGCGGCGGGCGAGCTGGGCGCCGTCCCGCAGCAGTTCGGTGGAGACGGAGAAGGGCGAGCAGGGCGCGACGGCGACCTGGGTCATGGCGTCGAAGGAGGAGTCGTGGTGCCGCCGGACGGTCTCCTCGGTCGCGGCCAGCGCGCCGTCCAGGGTCTCGACGGCGAAGTCCGGGGGCAGGCCGCCGTCCTTCTCGCTGCGGTCCATGGAGCCGCGCGCGAGGGTGAAGCGGACGCCCATGTCGCGGGCGGCGCCGATGATCGCGCCGGACAGATCGCCGGAGCCCCGCGGGAAGACGTAGTGGTGGTCCATGGCGGTGGTGACACCGCCGCGGGCCATCACCGCGAGCGAGCCCTGGGCCGCCGCGCGCACCATCGGCTCGTCGATGCGCGCCCAGACCGGGTACAGCGCGACCAGCCAGTCGAAGAGGTTGTGGTCCGTCGCCAGACCCCGGGTGATCCACTGGTAGAAGTGGTGGTGGGTGTTGATCAGGCCCGGGGTCACTAGGTGACCGGAGGCGTCGATACGGCGTACGACGTTCTCCAGGCCCTCGGGGGCCGTGCCCGCGCCGAGCGACTCGATGCGGTTGCCGGCGAGGACGACGTACCCGGAGGCGTACTCGGTGTCGTTCGCGTCGACGGTCGCGATCGCGCAGTTCTCGATGACGATGCGCCGGTCTGCTGCCATGGTTCGTCCTTTGCGCTGATGTGGAGTGGGCACGGCAGGACCCCGGATGTTTGAGTGCCGTGGCCGGAGAGACGGGTTCCCCGGCCACGGGTGCCGAAAGAGGGAGCGTCAGAGATTGGTGAGGTCCACGGGGATGCGCGGCTCGCAGCCGTCCCGCAGGATCGTCGCCTCGATCAGGCCGTAGGGGCGGTCGGCGGCGAAGTACACCTCGTTGTCGTTCTTCAGCCCGAACGGCTCCAGGTCGACCAGGAAGTGGTGCTTGTTCGGCAGGGAGAAGCGGACCTCGTCGATCTCGCCGCGGTTCTCGATGATCCGCGAACCCATCTGGTACAGGGTCTGCTGGAGCGACAGCGAGTACGTCTCGGCGAAGGCCTGGAGCATGTGCTTCCTGGTCTGCTCGTAGGACTTCTCCCAGTTGGGCATGCGCTGGTCGTCGTCGGTCCAGTTGAAGCGCCAGCGGGCGGAGACCTGGGTGGCCAGGATGCGGTCGTAGGCCTCCTTCAGCGTCGTGTACTTGTCCTTGACGTAGCCCCAGAACTCGGAGTTGGTCGAGTTCATCACGACGAGGTCCTTGAGGCCGGAGACGACCTCCCACGTCTCACCGTCGTAGGTGATCTGGGTGAGCCGTGTCTCCTGGCCCTGGCGGACGAAGGAGTGCTTGACCTCGTCGGCGCCGATGAACCGCGAGTTGGCGTCGGCGGCCTCGATCCGCTCCCAGGCGTACTCCTCGATGCGGATACGGGCCGTCTTGATCGGCTCCTGCGAGGTGACGAAGTGCCGGGCGAGGTGGATGCCGAACTGCTCGGCCGACTCTATGCCGTGCTCCTTGGCGAACGCGTACACCGTGTTCTTGGTGGTGTCGGTGGGGAGGACGTTGGCGTTGGAGCCGGAGTAGTGGACCTCCTCCATGTCGCCGCTCAGCGACACGGACACGTTCAGGTCCTTGATGTGGTGCGTGGCGCCGTCCCGCGTGATCTTGACGACTCGGTTCTCGGCCTTGCCGTACTGGTTCTGTCCCAGGATGGTGGGCATCTAGCTAGCTCCCTCGGTATACGGAGTAGCCGAACGGGTTGAGCAGCAGCGGTACGTGGTAGTGCTCGCCCGGTACGACGGCGAAAGTGATCGCCACCTCCGGGAAGAACACACCGGCGCCGCTGTCCCGATTCGCGGGGGCGTCCTGCTGCGCATCGGCTTGCTTCTTCGCAGATTCTTCGAAGTACGGCTCCACCGCGAAGTCGAGCCGTACGTGGGTGGTGCCCTCCGGCAGGGCCGGGAGGTCCTTGCAGCGGCCGTCCGCGTCCGTCGCGGAGCCACCGAGCGCCTGCCAGTCGGCCTCACGCCCCGAGCGGGCGGACAGGTGGACGGCGACGCCCTCGGCGGGGCGGCCGACGCTGGTGTCCAGGATGTGGGTGGACACGGACGCGGTGGCGGAGGTGCTCATGGTGCTGTCAGTCCTCTTCGACGAGTCGGGCCAGACGGATGCGGTTGATCTTCCCCAGTTCGGTGCGGACGATCTCCCGCTCCCGCTCCGGCGGGTTGCCGATCCGTTCCCTGACCGCGTCGCGCATCTGCTCGCCGGTCCGGCCGGTGGCGCAGATCAGGAAGACATGGCCGAACCTCTCCTGGTAGGCGAGGTTCAGTTCGAGCATCTCCGCCTTGAGTGCGTCGGAGGCGCCGGACATGCCGCGCTGCTCCCGGGCCGAGGTGGGGTCGCCGGCCTTGGGGCGCCCGATGGGCGGGTGGCCGGCCATCGCCTCCTCCAGGTCCGCGACCGTCAGCTCCGCCATCGCGGCGTCGCTGCCGGCGTACAGGTCCTCGGGGGTGGCGTAGGGGCGGGCGGCGAGCAGCCGCTTCGCCCACGCCGTGGAGGCGCACGCCTCGTGGAGCGCGGTGAGGGCCGCGTGCTCCTCGAGGGTGTTGAACCGGGCCAGGCCCGGCGGCGTGGAAGTGGAAGTCACGGGAGCCTCCGTGGCCGGATACGGCCTTCGTGCTGAACGGGCGTGCCGATAGCTAACGCCCTCCCGCGACGACACGTCAACAGTTTGTTGAAAATTCGCTACGCGGATACGGAGGCGGATGCGGACGCGGACAGGGAGGCCGGTCAGGCCCCCTTCTCGCGGTTGAGGTAGTTGTAGACGGTGAAGCGGCTGACGCCGAGGGCGCTCGCCACGGTCTCCACGCCGTGCCGTACGGAGAAGGCGCCGCGCGCCTCGAGTATCCGTACGACCTCCTGCTTCGCCTTGCGGTCCAGATCGGCCAGCGGGCCTTTGCGGCGCTCCATCGCGGCGAGGATGTGATCGAGGGAGTCGGCGAGCTGCGGCAGCCGTACCGCCACGGCGTCGCTGCCCTCCCAGGTCAGGACGACATCGTCGGGGCCCGCCTCGTCGGGCGGGATCATCTCGCCGCCCATGGCGTCCACCAAGGGCTTCACGGCCGCGATGAACGGCTCGTCCCCCGCGCCGCTCATGCCTCGCCCTCCTCGGCCACGTTGACCTGGAGCGAGATCCGGGTGGCGCCGGCCTCCAGGGCCTTGCGGAGCAGGGCGTCCACGGCCGTGAGCACCGCGTCGGCACCGCCCTCGGCGGTGTTGCCGAACGGACCGACGTCCACCGCGTCCAGCTCGGCGGCCTCCACGACCTCGCGGGCCACCAGCGCGTGCGCGGGTGCCTCGTCCAGGTCGAAGGGCTCGGTCGTGAACTCCACTCTCAATCGCACGGGGTCAACCTAACCCAGGCGCTCCGCTCGGAGACTCGCGATGGAGGTGCAGTTTCTGCCGTCGTGCGCCTGCGGCGTCGTTGTGGCTCGTCGCGCAGTTCCCCGCGCCCCTTGGGGGCGCTCCCGACCCGCCACGGCACGCCTCCGCCCGGTCAATAACGGCGCGGACTCGATGACCTCCGCCCCCTCCACAACCTCCGATACTCGGCGGTAATGTCGCCCCCCGCCGGACGGCGACACCCGGTGGGATGAGTGCGAAGGGGCCCTCAATGGCGACAGAGATGCCCGCGGAGGCGGACACGGCCGACGAGCGTTGGCAGCGCATGTGGAGTCACCGGGAGCAGCTGCTCAAGGTGGCCCGGCGCAGGTCGATGAGCGCGGAGGACGCCGAGGACGCGGTGCACGAGGCGATGCTGCGGGCCGCCGAACGTCCCGGTCTGGACGACGAGCGGCTCGCGGCATGGCTGACGACCGTGACGATGCGGCTGTGTGTCGACCGCTACCGGCAGGTGAACCGGGAGGCCGAGGTCCGCACCAGCCCGACGCTGATCGCCCCCGGCCCGGTCCCCGTCGAGGAGGCGGTGTGCGACCGGGCCGAGGCGAAGTGGCTGGCCGTGCGCAGCGGCGAGCTTCCCGCACGCCAGGCCGAGGCGCTCCGGCTGAAGTCGGAGGACCTCGACGTCGGCCAGGTCGCCGTGCGGATGGGGCTGAGCTACCGGACCGTGGAGTCGCTGCTGGCCCGGGCCCGGCGGACCATGCGCCACACGCTGGCCGCGACCCTCGGCTTCGCCCTGTTCCTGATCGGGTGGGGCCGCCCCCGGCCGCTCGGCAAGGCCCACGCCATGGCGGCGGCGTCGACGGCGGCGACCCTGATGGCGGCCGGATTCGTGCTGCCGTACGCCCTCGACGGGGGCGGGAGCGAGGACGGTACGGCCCCGCGGCCCGCAGTCGCCTCGCCCGGCGCGGGCGCTGAGACGCTGCGGCCCGACGGGAGCGGCGGGGGCGCCGCGGCTCAGGGCGTCCGGCCCACGGATGACACGGCCGGCCGGAGGACAGGAGAGTCCCCGGCGGGCGAATCGGTCCTGCCGCTGTCCGTCCCGTCACTCCCGGAAGCCACGAAGCTCCCTGAAGTCCCGAAGGTCCCGGAAGTCCCGAAGATCCCGGTGTCGGCGGTGCCCCCGCTGTCGGCCCCCGAGGTGCCGCGGGTGACCGGCGTCCCCGAACTGCCGGAGACCCCGGAGACCCCTGACCCGCCCGTCGAGTCCGCCGCTCCGACGCCGCCGGACGTCACCGTCGTACCGTCCGCCTCCCTTCCGGTCGCCACCCCCACCGCCCTCCCGTAGGCGACCGCGACCTCCCTCCCGAACACCCCGGAAACCCGTCCGAAAAAAATTTGCCACAGCGGCGACGGACGCCCCGCCCCTCCCCGTAGAGCAGATGTCGAAGCAGCTCCGCGGGCTGAAGGGTGGACCGGATGGGTGTCGAGATCTGTGTGGAAGGGCTGACCAAGTCCTTCGGTCACCAGGTCATCTGGCGGGACGTCTCGCTGACGCTGCCCGCCGGCGAGGTGTCGGTCATGCTCGGTCCCTCGGGCACGGGCAAGTCGGTCTTCCTCAAGACGCTCGTGGGCCTGCTGAAACCGGAGCGCGGCTCGATCACGATCCAGGGCCGGGACATCACGAAGCTCCGGGAGCACGAGCTGTACGAGGTGCGCAAGCTCTTCGGCGTGCTGTTCCAGGACGGCGCCCTGTTCGGCTCCATGAACCTCTACGACAACATCGCCTTCCCGCTGCGCGAGCACACCCGTAAGTCCGAGAGCGAGATCCGGCGCGTCGTGCGGGAGAAGATGGAGATGGTCGGGCTGCTCGGCGCCGAGGAGAAGCTGCCCGGCGAGATCTCGGGCGGCATGCGCAAACGGGCCGGTCTCGCCCGCGCCCTGGTCCTCGACCCGGAGGTCATCCTCTTCGACGAGCCGGACTCCGGTCTCGACCCGGTCCGCGTGGCCTACCTCAACCAGCTCATCGTCGACCTCAACGCGCAGATCGACGCGACCTTCCTGATCGTCACCCACGACATCGCCTCGGCCCGCCAGGTGCCGGACAACATCGGGCTGCTGTTCCGCCGCGAGCTGGTGATGTTCGGGCCCCGAGAGGAGCTGCTGACCAGCGACGAGCCCGTCGTACGGCAATTCCTGAACGGCCGTATGCAGGGCCCGATCGGCATGGCGGAGGAGAAGGACGCGGCGCAGGTCGAGCAGGAGCTCGCCGCCCTCGACGACGGCGGGCGCGCACGGACTCCCGGCGGTCAGGCTCTGACTCCCCGCCTGCTGCCGGGTCCGGGCATCCTGCGGCCACCCCGCTGGGACGCGATCGCGGGCCGGGAGGCGGAGCTGCGGCGCCGGAAGGCGGTGGCGGACGTATGAGCCTGTCACCGACCGGGGCGCTGCGGCACTCCGGGGCGCTGTTCGCGATGACGCTGGACGTGGTGCGGACGATCCCCCGACGGCCGTTCCAGGCACGGGAGTTCATCCAGCAGGCATGGTTCGTCGCGAGCGTCACCATCATGCCGACCGCCCTGGTGTCCATCCCCTTCGGCGCGGTCATCGCCCTGCAGATCGGCAGCCTGACCCGGCAGCTCGGCGCGCAGTCCTTCTCCGGGGCCGCGTCCGTGCTCGCCGTGCTGCGGGAGGCCTCGCCGATCGTCACCGCGCTGCTGATCGCGGGCGCCGGCGGCACGGCGATCTGCGCGGATCTCGGGGCGCGGAAGATCCGCGAGGAGATCGACGCGATGCAGGTGCTCGGCATCGACCCGATCCACCGGCTGGTCGTCCCCCGTGTGCTCGCGTCGATGCTGGTCGCGGTGCTGCTCAACGGTCTGGTGTCGGTGGTCGGCGTGGCGGGCGGCTACTTCTTCAACGTCGTGCTGCAGAACGGCACTCCGGGTGCCTACCTCGCCTCCTTCACCACGCTCGCCCAGCTCTCCGACCTGTGGGCGGCCGAGATCAAGGCGCTCGTCTTCGGGGCGATCGCCGCGATCGTCGCCTCCTACAAGGGACTCACCGCGAAGGGCGGCCCGAAGGGGGTGGGCGACGCCGTGAACCAGTCGGTGGTGATCACCTTCATGTTGCTGTTCGTGACGAACTTCGTGATGACCGCGGTGTACTTCCAGGTCGTCCCGCAGAGGGGTTAGCCGATGAGACTTCTCGACAGACCCCTGCGCTCCCTGGAGGCGCTGGGCACCCAGCTCTCCTTCTACGGCCGCTCGCTCGCGTGGACCGGCCGCACCGTGCGCCGCTACAAGAAGGAGATCCTGCGGCTGCTCGCCGAGGTGAGCTTCGGCCGCGGCGCCCTCGCCGTCCTGGGCGGCACGGTCGGCATCATCGCCTTCCTGTCGTTCTTCACCGGCACGGAGGTGGGCCTCCAGGGCTACGCCGCGCTCAACCAGCTGGGCACCTCCAACTTCGTGGCGTTCCTCTCGGCCTACTTCAACACCCGGGAGATCGCCCCACTGGTGGCCGGCCTCGCGCTGTCCGCGACCGTCGGCGCCGGGTTCACGGCCCAGCTCGGCGCGATGCGGATCAGCGAGGAGACCGACGCCCTCGAGGTCATGGGCGTGCCCTCGCTGCCCTTCCTGGTGACCACCCGGATGATCGCCGGGTTCGTGGCCGTGATCCCGCTGTACGTGGTCGGCCTGCTCTCCTCCTACCTGGCCGCCCGCACCATCACCACCGGCTATTACGGCCAGTCGGCGGGCACCTACGACCACTACTTCCAGCAGTACCTGCCTCCGGTCGACGTGCTGTGGTCCTTCGGCAAGGTGCTCGTCTTCGCCGTCCTGATCATCCTGGTGCACTGCTTCTACGGCTACTACGCGAGCGGCGGCCCGGCGGGCGTCGGCGTCGCGGTGGGGCGTGCGGTACGCACCTCGATCGTGGCGATCAACGTCCTGGACTTCTTCCTGTCGCTCGCGATCTGGGGCGCCAACACGACCGTTCGGATCGCGGGGTGAACCGTATGAGGGTGCTGAGACTCCGGTTGTACGGCGTGGTGTTCCTCGCCGTGCTCACAACTCTGCTGGCGCTGTCCGTCGCCGTCTACCGGCAGGCGTTCACGCCGGTCGTGCGGATCACGCTGGAGGCCGACAGCCTGGGCAACCAGCTCGATCCGCGGGCCGACGTCAAGCTGCGCGGGCTGCTGGTCGGCGAGGTGCGCGACGTGCACGCGGACGGCGGGAAGGCTCGGCTCGACATCGCGCTCAAGCCGGAGTACGTGGAATCCATCCCCTCCGACGTGCACGCGCTGCTGTTGCCGAAGACGCTGTTCGGCGAGAAGTACGTCGACCTGGTCGCACCGGCGCGCTCCTCGGCTCGCCCGATCCGCGCCGGGGACGTGATCTCCCAGGACCGCACCCGCGTCGGCATCGAGCTCCAGCAGCTGATGAACGATCTGCTGCCCCTGCTGCGCACCGTGCAGCCCGCCGAGCTCAACGCCACCCTCTCCGCCTTCGCCACCGCCCTCGAAGGCCGCGGCGACCGGATAGGCGACAACCTCACGCGCCTGGAGGACTACCTGCGCCGCCTCAACCCTCATCTGCCGTCCCTCACGGAGGACATCGCCCGCTTCGCCGAGGTCGCCGAGATCTACGGTGACGCGGCGCCCGACCTGATGGACATCCTGCGCAACTCCGTCACCACCAGCCGCACGATCGTCGAACAGGAGGACCGGTTGGCGGCGGCGCTGAAGTCCACGGCCACCGTCGCGGGCACCACGGAGGACTTCCTCGACACCAACGGGGACCGGCTGATCACCCTCGGCCGGGTCTCCCGCCCGACGCTGGAGCTGTTCGCCCGCTACTCCCCCGAGTATCCGTGCCTGCTGGCCGGCCTGGTCCGCCAGGAGGAAGCCTCCGAGCAGGCGTTCCGGGGCGGCAAGATGCACATCACGCTGGAGGTCGTACGGCCGCGAGGGGCGTACGAGCCCGGCGAGGAGCCCCACTACGGCGAGCGGTCGGGGCCCCACTGCCGTGATCTGCCGCATCCTCCGGTGCCTGCGCCCGGCGCCCATCTGGACGACGGCTCCAGGAAAGCGGGTTCGGCGGGTTCGTCCACGGGTCCGCTCGGTGTCTCCGCCACGCGGGCCGAGCAGCGGGCCGTCGGCTCGCTCGTGGCGCCCGTGCTCGGCGTGCCCGCCGACGAGGTGCCACCGGTCGCGACGCTGCTGTTCGGGCCGATGGCGCGCGGGACGGCGGTGAGCGTCGCATGAGCCGTACGAAGGCCCAGGGCGCCCGCCAGACCGCCGCTCCCCTCCTCAAGTTCAGCCTCTTCGCGCTGGTCACGATCCTGGCGACGGCCCTGCTCGCCGCCACCATCGTGAACATCTCCTTCACCCCGAAGGACACCTACCGCGCGGTGTTCAGCGATGTCACCGGCCTGGAGGAGGGCGACGACATCCGCGTGGCCGGGGTGCGGGTCGGCGAGGTCGAGGGGGTCCGGATCAAGGACCGGACGCTGGCCGAGGTCACCTTCACGGTGAGCAGGGCCCGGCCGCTGCTGTCCGGCACGGGCGCGGTCATCCGCTACCGCAACCTGGTCGGGCAGCGGTACGTCGCGCTGACCGAGGGCACGGGCGACGGCACCCCGCTGCGGCCCGGCGCGACGATCCCGCTGTCCCGCACCCAGCCGGCGCTGGACCTCAACGCGCTGCTGAACGGCTTCAAGCCGCTGTTCGCCGCGCTGAGCCCGCAGGACGTCAACCAGCTCGCCACCGAGATCATCAAGACGCTCCAGGGCGAGGGCGGCACCGTCAACAGCCTCCTCGTGCACACCGCTTCACTCACCACGACGCTGGCCGGGCGGGACAAGCTGATCGGCTCGGTGATCGACAACCTCAACACCGTGCTGGCCCAGCTGGACAAGCGCGGTGGCCGTTTCTCCGGGCTGCTCAAGCAGCTGCGCCGGGTGATCTCGGGGCTGTCCGCCGACCGCAAGCCGATCGGGCAGTCGCTGGTGAACATCGGCGGCCTGACGAAGGCCACATCGGGGCTGCTGAAGGACGCCCGGCCGCCGCTGAAGGACGACATCGCCGAGCTGACCGATCTCACCGGAACGCTGAACGACAACGAGAAGACCGTGGAGGGCGTCCTGAAGCGGCTGCCGAACAAGCTCGACGAGCTGACCGGGACGGCGTCCTACGGCTCCTGGTTCAACTTCTACCTGTGCGACTTCGACGGCCGGATCGTGCTGCCGAAGACGAAGCAGGTGCTCTCCCCCGAGCTGCATGTGGCGAGGGCGAGGTGCGGGTCATGAGCCGTAAGCACCGCCCGCAGCCGCTGATCAAGGTGCGTATCGAACCGCCGAGGCTGCCGAGGATCGGGCCCCTGCCACGCCGGAAGCCCCGCCCGCGCCGCCCGCAGCCGCTGATCAAGGTGCGTATCGAGCCGCCCCGGATCCGGCTCCCCCGCCTCCGGCTCCGTCGCCCGCGAATGATCCCGTTCCGTGAGCGCAACGCCGTCGTCATCGGCGCGATCGGCCTCACCGTGCTCGCGCTGCTGGCGGTGGCCGCGTTCAACGCCGACCGCCTGCCGGTGATCGGCGACGGCGAGACGTACAGCGCCGCCTTCTCGGAGGCCGGCGGTCTCAAGCCCGGCGACGAGGTGCGGATCGCCGGCGTGAAGGTCGGCAAGGTCGAGGAGGTCGACCTGGACGGCGACCACGTCAAGGCCACCTTCAAGATCAAGGGCGAGCCGCGGTTCGGCTCCGAGACCGGCGCGTCGATCCGGGTCAAGACGATCCTCGGCGCGAAGTACCTCGCGCTGCACCCCAAGGGGCCGGGCCAGTTGCAGGCGGGCAGCGAGATCCCGCTGAAGCGCACGGTGCCGGCGTACGACGTCGTGCAGGCGTTCAGCGACCTCACCACCACCACCGAGAAGGTCGACACCGACCGGCTGGCGAAGGCGCTGGACACCATCTCCGGCACCTTCGAGGACTCGCCCTCCGAGGTCCGGGCGTCCATCAAGGGCCTGTCGAAGATCTCCCGGACGGTGGCCTCGCGCGACAAGGCGCTCAAAGAGCTGCTGGACCACGCGAACGGCGTCACCGGTGTCCTGGCCGAGCGCTCCGAGGACTTCACCGCCCTGGTGAAGGACGGCGACAAGCTGTTCAAGGAGATCAGCAAGCGCCGTACGGCCATTCACAACCTGCTGAAGAGTTCGGCCGCGCTCGGCGTCGAACTCTCCGGCCTGGTCGAGGACAACGAGAAGGAGATCGGGCCCGCCCTCAAGGGCCTGAACCGTGTGGTGGAGATGCTCGAACGCAACCAGTCCAGCCTGGACCGCAGCGTGAAGCTGCTCGCTCCGTACGTCCGGCTCTTCACCAACACCCTCGGCAACGGCCGCTGGTTCGACTCCTACGTGCAGAACCTCGTCGCCGCTCCGGTGGTGCCGCGGACGGGAGGTGCGCAGTGAACAACCGGTGGAAGAAGGGGGCGGCCCTGCTCACCGCCCTGGCCGCCGTCGCCGCCCTCACCTGTGCGCTGTGGCCGCGACCCGAACCCGTGCGCGTCACCGCGTACTTCCCGCGCACGATCGGCGTCTACCCCGGCTCGGACGTCCGCGTCCTCGGCGTGCGCATCGGCGAGGTCAAGAAGATCACGCCGGAGGGGAAGCGGGTGCGGGTGGAGCTGGAGTACGACTCCGGACGCAGGGTTCCGGCGTACGCACAGGCCGCGATCATCAACTCCTCGGTGGTCAGCGACCGTTATGTGCAACTGCTGCCGGTGTACCGCGAAGGCCCGGCGCTGCGGGACGGGGACGTCATCCCCGAGTCGCGCACGGCCGTACCGGTCGAACTGGACCGGATCTTCGACAGCCTGCACACCACCGCCGAGGCGCTCGGCCCCGACGGCGCCGGCAAGGACGGCGCCCTGTCCCGGCTGCTCGGGGTGAGCGCGGACAATCTCCATGGCCAGGGCAAGAACCTCAACCAGACCGTCGAGGACCTGTCGGAGGCGGTGACCACCCTGTCCGACGGCCGTACGGACCTGTTCGGCACGGTGCGCAACCTCCAGGTGTTCACGGCGGCGCTGGCCGCCGACGACAAGAGCGTGCGGTCGTTCAACACCAGCCTCGCCAAGGTCGCCGAGCAGCTCGCGGGTGAGCGGAAGGACCTCGCGGCGGCGCTGAAGAGTCTCGGGACGGCGCTCGGCGACGTGTCCGCCTTCGTGCAGCGGAACAAGAAGTCCCTGACCTCGAACGTTGAGGGCCTGAGCAAGGTCACCAAGGTGCTCGTCACCCAACGGGCCGCTCTGGAGGAGCTGCTGGAGGTCGCGCCCACGGGCATGTCGAACCTGAACAACGCCTACAACCCGGGCTCCGGCACCCTCGACACCCGCAACAACGCCGACCAGGCCCAGGACCCGGCGTCGATGCTGTGCTCACTGCTGCGGACGACGGGCGACGAGGGCGGCAAGAGCCCCGACTGCGCGGAGCTGAGGAAGCTCTTCGCCTCCCTGCCCGAAGTGCCGCGGGGCACCGCGGTGACCGGCACGGTCGACCGGACCCTCGGCGGCATCCTGGAGGCGAGCGCATGAGCCGGACACGCAAGGGCGGGGCGCTCGCCTGGGCCGCCGTCGGCTCGCTGCTGCTGTCCGGCTGCGAGTTCAACGGCTGGTACGACGTCCGGCTGCCCGGCGGAGCCGCCGCGGACGGCCACGCCTATCACGTCACCGTCGAGTTCCGTGACGTCCTCGATCTGGTGCCGCAGTCGGCCGTGAAGGTCAACGACGTCACCGTCGGCGCGGTCGAGAAGGTCGAGCTGGACGGCTGGCACGCGCGCGTGCGGCTGCGCGTCGCCGACTCGGTGAAACTGCCCGCCAACGCCGTCGCGGAACTGCGGCAGACCAGCATGCTCGGCGAGAAGTACGTCTCCCTGTCCGCCCCGCCCGGCATCGCCCCCGTGGGCCGGCTCGGCGACGGCGGTCTCGTCCCGCTGTCCCGCAGCGGCCGCAACCCGGAGATCGAGGAGGTGCTGTCCGCGCTGTCCGCACTCCTCAACGGCGGCGGAGTGGCCCATCTCAAGACGATCACCGTGGAGCTGAACAAGGCTCTGAAGGGCCGGGAGAACCGGGTCAGGTCCCTGCTGAAGGAGCTGAACACCTTCCTCGGCGGCCTGGACGACCAGCGCGCGGACATCGTCCGCGCCCTCAAGGCCGTCGACCGGCTCGCCGAGCGGCTCGGCAAGGAGAAGAAGACCATCGCCGAGGCCGTCGACGAGACGCCGCCCGCCCTGAAGGTCCTGGCCGACCAGCGCCGCGATCTGACGCGGATGCTCACCGCCCTGTCCAGGCTGGGCAGGACGGGCACGAAGGTGGTCAACGCCTCGCACGACGACACGGTCGCGAACCTCGAACAACTACGGCCGATCCTCCGGCAGCTCAACAAGGCGGGCAGCGACCTGCCCGACTCCCTTGAGCTGCTGACCACTTATCCGTTCCCGCGCAACGCCGTGGACGCCATCAAGGGGGACTACGTCAACCTCCATCTGACCGCCGATCTCGACTTCGCGGGCCTCTACGGCAACCTGACGGACCGGCCCGGCGACTCCGGCGGCGGGAAGCCCGGGAAGCCGGGCATCCCCGATACCCCCGACCTGCCGGATGTGCCCGAGGTGCCGGACGTCCCGGACATCCCCACGCCCACCGCGCTGCCGGGCACCCCGAGCGGCGCGCCCTCGGCCCCCTCCGACGGCGGTGACCTGCTGTGCCCGCCGGTGTGCACCGCCGGCCACACCACCGAGGATGACCGGCCGCACGGTATCGACCTCGGTCTCGCCGAGCTGATGCTGAAGGGGGTGCAGCCGTGATCACCCGTACGGTCAAGGCCCAGCTGATCGCGTTCGCCACCGTCACCGCCGTCGGGGTGTCGTACGTCGGCGCCGAGTACACCGGCCTGGTGGACGAGGTCCTGGACCGCGGCTACACCGTGCGGGCCGACTTCGCAGGCTCCGGGGGCATCTTCCCCGGCGCCGAGGTCACCTACCGCGGGGTGCCGGTGGGCCGGGTCGGCACCCTGCGGCTCACCGGCTCCGGGGGCGTCTCGGTCGCCCTCGACATCGACGACGGGGCGCCGCGCATCCCCACCGACACCCTCGCGGTGGTGGGGAACCGTTCCGCGATCGGCGAGCAGTACGTCGACCTGCAGCCCCGCACCACCCGCGGCCCGTACCTCCTGGACGGCGGCGCCATCCCGCGCGAGCACACGCGCGTGCCCCTGCCCACGACGGATCTCGTCCTCAGCCTGGACCGGCTGGTGAACTCCGTCGACAAGGGCGATCTGCGGGTCACCGTCGACGAGTTGGGCGAGGCCTTCGCCGGTACCGGCCCGCATCTGAGCCGTCTGGTGGACTCGGGCAACGCGCTCGTGGAGTCGGCGTCCGGCGCACTGCCCGAGACGATCGGCCTGATCGAGGACTCCCGCAAGGTCCTCAAGACGCAGGCCGACCATGGCTCGTCCATCAAGTCGTTCGCGCACGATCTGGCGGCACTCACCGCACAGCTGAAGGCGAGCGACGGTGACCTCCGCAAGGTGATCGGCAACGCCACTCCGGCCGCCCAGGAGGTCAACTCGCTGCTGAAGGGCCTCTCGCCGCGGCTGTCGGTCCTGCTCGCCAACCTGATCAGCGGCGGCCAGGTCACTCTGGCCCGGCTGCCCGGCGTGGAGCAGACCCTGGTCACGTTCCCGGTGATGGTCGCGGGCAGCCACACGGTCGTCCCCGGCGACGGCACCACCCACTTCGGCCTGGTGGTGAACGCCGACGACCCGCCCGCCTGCACCCAGGGGTACGGCACCGCACGCCGCGACCCCGCCGACACCAGCAGGCGCGCGGCCGACACCGACGCACGCTGCACGCTCCCGCGCGGCAGTCAGTCGTCGGTGCGGGGAGCGCAGAACGCCCCGGGGGCACCAGCCACGTCCGGTGGCGCGAACCAGTCGGCGTACGTCACGCCGTACGACCCGGAGACCGGCACGACCACCGGCCCGGACGGAAGGAACGTCGAGATCGGCTCGACGGGCGGCCAGCAGGCCGTGTTCGGAAAGGAGTCGTGGCAATGGCTGCTCGTCGGACCTCTGGCATGAGGCACTCCCGGGCGGTGGCGGCGGCACTCGTCGTGGCGACCGTCCTCACCACCGCGTCGGCGATCTGGCTGGGTTTCGCGCTCGCCGGGCAGCGCGAGGCGGAGCAGCGGCGCCAGGAAATCCTCGCCGCCGCCCGCCGGTCGGCGCTCAACTTCACCTCGCTCGACTACCGGCACTACGGCCGGGACAGCGCCAACGTGCTCGAAGGTGCCACCGGCGACTTCAAGAAGCAGTTCGCCGCGCAGACCGAGCAGCTGACCGAACTGGTCGGCCGGAACAAGTCGGTCTCCGAGGGGCAGGTCCTGGAGGCGGGCATCGTCCGTTCCGACGAGCGCTCGGCCCGCGTCCTGGTGGTCGCCGACAGCGAGGTGACCAACACCGCCGTGCCCAAGGGCGAGGCGCGCACCTACCGGCTGCAGCTCGACCTGGTGCACCGCGGCGGCCGCTGGCTGACCTCGGACGTCGAGTTCGTCGGCTGACACGCACCGCCAGTGAGGAGTACGACCATGACGAACCCGACCACCCGGACCCGCACCGCCGGCCCCACCGGCCGCCGGGCCCTGACCGCGGCCGCCCGCGCGGCGGCCAAGCGCGCGGAGCGCGCCACCGGCTCCGTCGACGCGGCCGCCGAGCGCACCGAGGAACGGCCCTCCGGGCGCACGGTGCTCGTCGAGGCCCCCAAGGACGGTTGGGAGGACCCGCCCGAGCCTTCGGTCGAACCGGACCTGGACGACGAGGAGCAGAGCCCGGCCGTACGACGGCCACCCCGGCCGCTCGTGGCGCTGCTGGGTGTCCTGCTGGTGGCGGGGCTGGTCGCGCTCGGCGTACTGGGATGGCAGTACCAGGAGGGCCGGCAGGCCCAGGAGGCCAGGGGCGAAGCGCTCGCGGCCGCGCGGAAGGCGGCCCCGGTCGTGCTGTCGTACGACTACCGGAGTCTGGACCGCGACTTCGGCCGGGCCCGCGGCCTGCTGACCGGAAAGTTCAGTGGCCAGTACCGGAAGACCACGGCCGGCGTGGTCGGACCGGCCGCGAAGAAGTACCACGCGGTGGTCAGGGCGACCGTCGCCACGGCCTCCGTCGTGTCGGCCTCGCCCGACAAGGTCAGGGTGCTGCTCTTCGTGAACCAGGTCACGGCGAGCACCCAGGTGTCGGGCTCGCGCCTGGATCTGAACCGGGTGCGTATGACGATGAACCACACCGCGGACGGCTGGAAGGTGAGCGCCGTCGACGCACTCTGATCAGCCCCCGCAGCCTGCCCCCGCGCATCCGCGCGGGGGCACTTTTGCGCGTCCACTCTTGACAGCTCTCCCCGCCCCAGGCAATCTTCCATTAAGCAGAATTCGACTTCCACAATACGGAATATCCAGCCACTAGGGAAGGGAGCGCCGAGCCCCATGGGATTCGCAGACCAGCGCTTCAACGTCAACCTGTCGATCCTCTTCACGGAGCTCCCCCTCCTGGAGCGCCCCGCTGCCGCCGCCGCGGCCGGCTTCACCGCCATCGAGCTGTGGTGGCCCTGGGTCGATTCGCCCGTCCCGGAGCGGTCCGAGCTCGACGCCCTGAAGCGGGCGATCGAGGACGCGGGCGTCCGGCTCACCGGCCTGAACTTCTACGCCGGGCAGCTCCCGGGCCCGGACCGCGGCGCCCTGTCGATCCCGGGCGAGGAGTCGGAGCGGTTCCGCGCCAACATCGACGTGGCCGCCGACTTCGCCGCCTCCCTGGGCTGCACGGCCCTCAACGCCCTGTACGGCAACCGCGTCGAGGGCGTGGACCCGGCCGAGCAGGACGCGCTCGCGCTGGAGAACCTGACCCTGGCGGCCCGCGCCGCGGACCGGATCGGCGCGATCCTGCTGATCGAGGCGCTGAACCAGCCCGAGTCACCGCTCTGCCCGCTGGTCTCCGCCCCGGCGGCCGTGGACGTGGTCGACAAGGTCAACGAGGCGACCGGCCTGGGCAACGCGCGGTTCCTCATGGACCTCTACCACCTGTCCATGAACGGCGAGGACCTCCCGTCGGTGATCGAGCGGTACGCCGCGAAGACCGGTCACGTCCAGATCGCCGACAACCCCGGCCGCGGCGCCCCCGGGACGGGCTCACTGCCCCTCGAAGACCTCCTCGACCAGCTGCGGAAGGCGGGCTACGACGGCTGGGTCGGCCTCGAGTACAAGCCGGGCGACCGCCCGAGCGCCGAGGCCTTCGGCTGGCTGCCCCGCTGACCCCCGCACCGAAAGGCACCCCATCATGAGCACCAATCTCCCCAAGATCGCCTGGATCGGGCTCGGCATCATGGGCTCCCCGATGTCCGAGAACCTGATCAAGGCGGGTTACCAGGTCACCGGCTTCACCCTGGAGCAGGACAAGCTGGACCGTCTCGCGGCGGCGGGCGGCACCGCCGCCCCCTCCATCGCCGAGGCCGTGAAGGATGCCGACGTCGTCATCACGATGGTCCCGGCCTCCCCGCAGGTCGAGGCCATCTCCTACGGCCCCGACGGCATCCTGGAGAACGCGAAGTCCGGCGCCCTGCTGATCGACATGTCCTCGATCACGCCGCAGACCTCGATCGACCTGGCGAAGGCAGCGAAGGACAAGGGCATCCGCGTCCTGGACGCCCCGGTGTCCGGCGGCGAGGCCGGCGCCATCGAGGCCGTGCTGTCCATCATGGTCGGCGGCGACCAGACCGACTTCGACACCGCGAAGCCGATCCTCGAGGCGCTCGGCAAGACCATCGTGCTGTGCGGCCCGCACGGCTCCGGCCAGACCGTGAAGGCCGCCAACCAGCTGATCGTCGCCGTGAACATCCAGGCGTGCGCCGAGGCCGTGGTCTTCCTGGAGAAGTCCGGCGTGGACCTCAAGGCGGCCCTGGACGTCCTGAACGGCGGGCTCGCCGGCTCGACCGTGCTGACCCGCAAGAAGGACAACTTCCTCGGCCGGGACTTCAAGCCGGGCTTCCGTATCGACCTGCACCACAAGGACATGGGCATCGTCACGGACGCCGCCCGCACCGTCGGCGCGGCCCTGCCCGTCGGCGCCGTGGTCGCCCAGCTGGTCGCGAGCCTGCGCGCGCAGGGCGACGGCGGCCTGGACCACTCGGCGCTGCTGCGGGCCGTGGAGCGCCTGTCCGGCGCACAGCTCTGACCCCCTCCCGGCCCTCGTAGCCCCGGGGGTCCCCAGACCCCGGGCGGTGCCGCCGCTGACATCTGTCCTGTCGCGCCCAAAGGGGCGGCGCCGCCCGGCTCAGCCTTACCCACCACTTCAACAAACTGTTGACGCCCACTTCGCCCCGACCCTAGGCTCCACGAAGCGGAAACACTTTTCCGCTGCCCTCTCGTATCGGAAGGTCACGATGTCGCAGCGCGTGCTCACCACCGAGTCCGGCGCCCCCGTCGCCGACAACCAGAACTCCGCCACCGCCGGCACCGGCGGCCCTCTCCTGCTCCAGGACCAGCACCTGCTGGAGAAGCTGGCGCGCTTCAACCGCGAGCGCATCCCGGAGCGCGTGGTGCACGCCCGCGGCTCGGGCGCCTACGGCCACTTCGAAGTGACCGACGACGTCACGGAGTTCACGTACGCCGACTTCCTGAGCACCGTCGGCCGGCGCACCGAGGTGTTCGTGCGCTTCTCCACCGTGGCCGACTCGCTCGGCGGCGCGGACGCGGTGCGCGACCCGCGGGGCTTTGCGGTCAAGTTCTATACGGAGGAAGGCAATTACGACCTCGTCGGGAACAACACCCCGGTGTTCTTCATCAAGGACCCGATCAAGTTCCCGGACTTCATCCACTCGCAGAAGCGCGACCCGTTCACGGGCCGTCAGGAGCCGGACAACGTCTGGGACTTCTGGGCGCACTCCCCCGAGGCGACGCACCAGGTGACCTGGCTGATGGGCGACCGCGGCATCCCGGCCTCGTACCGGCACATGAACGGCTACGGCTCGCACACCTACCAGTGGACGAACAGCGCGGGCGAGGCCTTCTTCGTCAAGTACCACTTCAAGACCAACCAGGGCATCCGCTCCCTCAGCGCCGAGCAGGCCGCGGAGACCGTCGGCAGGGACGCGAACTCCCACCAGACGGACCTGCTCCAGGCCATCGAGCGGGGCGTGCGCCCGTCCTGGACCCTCTACGTCCAGCTCATGCCGGCGGCCGAGGCGGACGGCTACCGCTTCAACCCGTTCGACGTGACCAAGGTCTGGCCGCACCAGGACTACCCGCTGCGGCGGGTGGGCCGGCTGGTGCTGGACCGCAACCCGGACAACGTCTTCGCCGAGGTCGAGCAGGCCGCGTTCTCCCCGAACAACTTCGTGCCGGGCATCGGCCCCTCCCCCGACAAGATGCTCCAGGGCCGCCTGTTCGCCTACGCGGACGCCCACCGCTACCGCCTGGGCGTCAACCACACCCTGCTGGCCGTGAACGCCCCGAAGGCGACGACCGCGCGGAACTACGGCCGTGACGGCCTCATGGCGGCCAACGCCCAGGGCCGCGGAGCGAAGAACTACGAGCCGAACTCTTACGACGGCCCGGCCGAGACCGGCCGCCCGCTGTCGGCCCCGCTGGCGGTCGGCGGCCACACGGGCACCCACGCGGCGCCCCAGCACACCAAGGACGACGACTTCTTCCAGGCCGGCGAGCTGTACCGGCTGATGTCCGCCGAGGAGAAGTCCCGGCTGATCGCGAACATCGCCGGCGGCCTCTCCCAGGTCTCCCGCGACGACGTGATCGAGAAGAACCTCGCGCACTTCCACGCCGCCGACCCCGAGTACGGGCGGCGCGTGGAGGAGGCGGTCCGCGCTCTGCGCGAGGACTGAACTCCCTGACCGCGTCCGACCGCGCGGGGCGACCCGGATGAGGGGTGGTCGCCCCGGGCACGGACGCGGGCAGGGTGTGGACCGCGGCGGCTGCGAGCCAGTGCGGTGGTGAAGGACCGGGAGCGGGCTTCTCGACCCGAGGGAAGACCGTTCCGGGCCCCGTCGCACCGCCGCGGTCCCAGCACCTCTCTGTGCACCTCTCTCCTCCCTCCCCTCACAGACCCCGTCCGGCGGCGCGAATGTCCTGTCGCGCCCAGCCTCGCGCCGTCGGGCGGCCAGCCCCTTCAGGGTGCGGAACAGCTGCGTCCGCAGGAGCCTGAAGGCATGGCACATCCCACCGAGCATCCGCATGTCGTGGTCCACTCCCCCGCCCTGGACGGATCCCGCCGGGTCACCCTGGGCGAGGAACCCCTGGGCGTCGCCACCCACGCCGACGACGTCGCCGAGATCCTGCGGCTGGCCGACCTGTACGTCACCGATGTCGCGGAGAACGACCTCGTCGAATGGCAGGGCGGCGGCCCGGACGACTGGCCGGGGCTCTCGGAGCACCACGACGCCTGAACACGCCTACGGCACCGGTCGTAGGCTCCGTACGGAACCCTCAAAGGAACCTCTGAACCCGGCCCCGGGGGCTTCAACAGCCCCCGGGGCCGGGCACATTCTCGTCACACGGGGGCCCGTCGGCACGGGGGCGGCGGACCCCGTCACGGGGGTGAAGCCATGAGCGACGGTACGGCGGTCCGGCTGGAGCCGCACGAGATCGCACTGCTGGGGGAAGGCCCGCGGGCCGCCGTCACCGTCGCCGTGGTGGACCTGTACCTGCGAGGGCTGGTGGAGGCCGACCGGCCCGGGACGATACGGAAGGGCATCGCGGACGTCGTGCCCGTGGAGCGGCCGCCGTCCCCCCTGGCGCAGGCGGTGCACACGTCCCTGCGCGAGCCCGCCGGGCTCCGGACACTGGTGAAGGACCCGGACATCCGGATCGCGGTGGCGCTGATGCGCATCCCCCTCGCGGGTGCGGGCCTGCTGCGCTACCCGCTGCTCGGCCCGACGCGCGCCGCCCGCCGCCAGGTGCGGGAGCTGCGGCAGAGCCACCCGCTGCCCGCGAGCAGGCGCGGCCTCACCGACGACGAGAGGCTGCTGGCCGTCGCGCTGCACGGCGAGCCGGCCCTCCACCTGCTGGTGCCGCGCTTCGCCCTGCGGGCGGGGCTGGTCCGCCGGGCCGAGGTGGGCGGCAAGAGCCTCCTCAAGAACTCACCGCGCGGCAGGGGCGGCGGTGGCGGGGGCTACCACTACTGCGGTGGGGGTGGCGGCGGGGGCGGATGTGGAGGCGGTGGAAGCTGACCGGAACGTACAAGGGGCGGCCCGTCCGAATGGACGGGCCGCCCCTCTGCTCGTACGTTCTCCCGCGCGTCAGACCTTCAGCGTCTTGATCGACGTCGGCGCGTGCCCGGGCTCGGTGGCGAGCTCCTCGAACTCCACGACGTTGCCGATGTCGTTGGTGGTCGACATGGAGATGTTGGTGACCCGCTCCAGGATCGCCTCGACGACGACCGGGACCCGGTGCTCCGCGGCGAGCTTCTTGGCCTGCTCGAAGGCGGCGCCCAGCTCGGCGGGGTCGGTGACGCGGATCGCCTTGCAGCCGAGGCCCTCGGCGACCCTGACGTGGTCGACGCCGTAGACGCCGAGCTCCGGGGCGTTGATGTTCTCAAACTCCAGGTTGACCTGGAAGTCGATGTCGAACGCCCGCTGCGCCTGGCGGATCAGGCCCAGGTAGGAGTTGTTGACGAGGACATGGACGTACGGGATCTTGTGCTGCGCGCCGACGGCCAGTTCCTCGAGCATGAACTGGAAGTCGTAGTCGCCGGAGAGCGCCACGACGGACGCCTCCGGGTCGGCCTTGGCGACGCCGAGCGCGGCCGGGACGGTCCAGCCGAGCGGGCCTGCCTGGCCGCAGTTGATCCAGTGGCGGGGCCGGTAGACGTGCAGCATCTGGGCGCCCGCGATCTGCGAGAGGCCGATGGTGGAGACATAGCGGGTCTCCGGGCCGAAGGCCTTGTTCATCTCCTCGTAGACGCGCTGGGGCTTGATCGGGATGTCGTCGAAGTGCGTACGGCGCTGGAGCGTGGCCTTCCGCTCCTGCGCGGCGGCGGCCCACTCCGTGCGGTCGGGCAGCCTGCCCGCCGTCTTCAGCTCCCGAGCCACCTCGACGAACAGCTCCAGCGCGGCCTTGGCGTCGGAGGCGATGCCGTAGTCCGGGGCGAAGATCTTGCCGATCTGGGTGGGCTCGATGTCGACGTGGACGAACTTCCGCCCGGCCGTGTAGACGTCGAGCTTGCCGGTGTGGCGGTTGGCCCAGCGGTTGCCGATGCCGAGGACGAAGTCGGACTCCAGGAAGGTCGCGTTGCCGTAGCGGTGCGAGGTCTGGAGGCCGACCATGCCGGCGTTCAGCTCGTGGTCGTCGGGGAGGAGGCCCCAGCCCATCAGGGTCGGCACGACCGGGGTGCCGGTCAACTCGGCGAATTCCACGAGCAGTTCCGCGGCATCGGCGTTGATGACACCGCCGCCGGCCACGATCAGCGGCCGCTCGGACTCGTTGAGGAGCGTGATCGCCTTCTCGATCTGGGCCCGGGTCGCGGCCGGCTTGTAGACCGGGAGCGGCTCGTACGTCTCCGGGTCGAACTCGATCTCCGTGAGCTGGACGTCGATCGGCAGGTCGATGAGGACCGGGCCCGGGCGGCTGGAGCGCATCAGATGGAAGGCCTGCTGGAAGACGCCGGGGACCTGGGCCGCCTCCAGGACGGTCACGGCCATTTTCGTGACCGGCTTGGCGATCGAGGCGATGTCGACGGCCTGGAAGTCCTCCTTGTGGATCACGGCGGTCGGGGCCTGGCCGGTGATGCACAGGATCGGGATGGAGTCGCCGGTCGCGGAGTACAGGCCCGTGATCATGTCGGTGCCGGCCGGGCCGGAGGTGCCGATACAGACGCCGATGTTGCCCGGCTGGGTGCGGGTGTAGCCCTCGGCCATGTGCGAGGCGCCCTCGACGTGCCGGGCGAGGGTGTGGGCGATGCCGCCGGAGGCCTTGAGCGCCGCGTAGAAGGGGTTGATCGCCGCGCCCGGGACACCGAACGCGTCGGTCACGCCCTCGCGCTTGAGGATCTCAACTGCCGCTCGGGCAGCGGTCATTCGAGCCATCGAGTACTCCTGCTTCGGCTGTCGGATTCGCACTCCCGTCGCGCCCCGCGGTGAGCTCTTCCGTATCATGGAAAACTTCTTCTACGATCTGGAATTAATGTAAGTGGGGTGGACGAAGGCCGTCAAGAGATGGCAAGGGGCGGACAGGCAAGGGCCCGGAGGAGCACGATGGATCCGCTGTCCCGACGCGACGCGGTTCTGGAGTGGACATGGCCGAGACCGTCCCGGTGCGCTGCCCGGCCTGCCACCGCGAGCACCGCTACACGGCGCCGGTGTACCCCTGCGTGTGCGGCGCGCCGGTCGGCCCGCCCCTGGACCGGCACAGCGCGGCGACGCCCGTCTCGCATCGCGTCTGGCAGGACGACTGGGTGACGGTGCGCTGCGCGTCCTGCGGCCGGAGCGGGGAGTGGCCGCGCCCGGAGCTGGGGTGCGCGTGCGGGACGGTACTGCGGGTGCCGGTGGCGGAGGGGCGGGGGCCGGCCGGCCCGGACGACGGGACGGACCAGGATGCGGATGCCGCCCGGCAGCGGTCCACGCCGGACACACGCGACGCCGCGGCCGCCACCGCCATCGCGGGCGCCGCCGCCGCTGCCCCTGCCGCTAGGCCTCCCTTCCGGTCCGTCACCATCCAAACCGCGCGCGACGCCGTCACGGCCGCCGCGCTGTATCTGCGCTGGCTCGGCTACCCGGACGTACGCAGGGCGGACCAGCGCCCCCCGTCCGGCATCGGCCTCGCCGCCCGCGGCGTCCTCGCACAGGTCGACCCGGCCGTGCGCCCCGCGACGCTGCGGGACGTGGAGTGCCTGTGGCTGACGGCCATGACGGAGTCCGCCGACTGCCTCTACTTCTCCCTCACCGGCTACGCGGACGACGCCCGGGCCCGCGCCGACGCCCTGGCCGTCCCCCTGTTCGTCCTCGATCTCACGGGCACACCGCGCCCGGTGAACGCCCCGGCCGAGGCGCTGGACACCGGCGGCACCAGAAAATCGGCACCCTGACCACACCGGCGCGCCCCATACTCACGGCATGCGCACCCGCATCCGCCCCGCGACCGCCGCCGAACTCCCCGCCCTCCAGGACATCGAACGTGCCGCCGGCGCCCCCTTCCGCGACCTCGGCATGCCGGAGATCGCCGACGACGAGCCGCCGGGGCTCGACGTACTGGAGCGCTACCGCCGGGCCGGCCGCTGCTGGGTCGCGGTGGACGAGCGGGACCGTCCGGTGGCGTATCTGCTGGCCGAGCCCGTGGACGGGGCGCTGCACATCGAGCAGGTCTCGGTCCACCCGCGTGCCGCGCGCCGCGGCGTGGGCCAAGACCTCCTGGCACACGCCGCCGGCCACGCCCGCGAGGAGGGCCTGACCGCCCTGACCCTGACCACCTTCGGGGAGGTCCCGTGGAACGCCCCCTACTACGCCCGCCTCGGCTTCCGCACCCTGCCCGAGCCGGACCTCACCCCCGGCCTGCGCGCCATCCGCGCGACGGAGGCCGAACACGGCCTGGACCGCTGGCCACGGGTGTGCATGCGCGCACCGCTGTGACCTACCCCTGCCCCTGCGAGAACCTCTCCCTCAGCTCCACCTTGCGGACCTTCCCGGACACCGTCATCGGGAAGGAGTCGAGGACCTGAATCCTGCTCGGGATCTTGTAGTGCGCCAACTGCCCGTCGCAGAAGGCCCGTAGGTCCTCCAGGGTCGGCGGGGTGGCCGGGTCGCGGGGGATGACGCAGGCCAGGACCTCCTCGCCGTAGTGGTCGTGCGGGACGCCCACGACCTGGACGTCCTGGATGCCGGGGTGGGCGTAGAGGAACTCCTCGATCTCGCGGGGGTAGATGTTCTCGCCGCCCCGGATGATCATGTCCTTGATGCGGCCGACGATCTCGACATAGCCGTCCTCGCGCATCACGGCGAGGTCGCCGGTGTGCATCCAGCGGCCGGCGTCGATGGCCTCGGCGGTCTTCTCCGGCTCGTTCCAGTAGCCGAGCATCACGCTGTAGCCGCGGGTGCACAACTCGCCTGCCGTGCCCCGCGGTTGCGTGACGCCCGTCGCCGGATCGACGATCTTGACCTCGATGTGCGGCAGGACCCGGCCGACCGTGCCGGTGCGGTGCTCCAGGTCGTCGTCCCGGCGGGTCTGGAGGGACACCGGGGAGGTCTCGGTCATGCCGTAGCAGATGGAGACCTCCGCCATGTGCATCTCGGCGACCACCCGCTTCATCACCTCGACCGGGCAGGGCGAGCCCGCCATGATGCCGGTGCGCAGGGAGGAGAGGTCGTACGCCGCGAAGCCGGGGAGGTTGAGCTCCGCGATGAACATGGTCGGGACGCCGTAGAGCGAGGTGCAGCGCTCCTGCTGGACCGCGTCCAGGGTGGCCTTCGGGTCGAAGGACGGGGCGGGGATGACGACGCACGCGCCGTGCGAGGTGGCGGCCAGGTTGCCCATCACCATGCCGAAGCAGTGGTAGAAGGGCACGGGGACGCACACCCGGTCCTGCTCGCTGTAGGCGATCGACTCGCCCACGAAGTACCCGTTGTTGAGGATGTTGTGGTGCGAGAGGGTCGCGCCCTTGGGGAAGCCCGTCGTGCCCGACGTGTACTGGATGTTGATCGGGTCGTCGCAGGACAGCTCCGGGTACCGGGACCGGGCGTCGGGGGTGGCCCGGCCCAGCAGCGCCTCCCAGCTCGGGTCGCCGATGTACACGACCTCGCGCAACTCGGCGCAGCTGCCCCGCACTTGCTCGACCATCGCCCGGTAGTCGCTCGCCTTGTGGCCGACGGAGGCGAACAGCAGGGACACCCCGGCCTGGTTGAGGACGTACTCGACCTCATGGGTGCGGTAGGCCGGGTTGATGTTGACCATGATCGCGCCGATACGGGCGGTGGCGTACTGGACGAGCACCCACTCGGGGCAGTTGACCGCCCAGATGCCCACCCGGTCGCCCTTGGCGACACCGGACGCCATCAGGGCCGACGCCAGCTCGTCCACCGCGGCGCCGAACCGCGCGTACGTCCAGCGCCGCCCGGACGGGACGTCGACCAGCGCCTCGCGCTCCGGCCAGGCGGCCACCGCACGGTCCAGGTTGGCCCCGATCGTGTCGCCCAGCAGAGCCGTCCCGCCGGTTCCATGGCTGTACGAGCTCATCGGAAGTCCTCCTCGCGGTACTCGGCGTCCGAGCCGGCCGCCGTGGCCTCGCGCAGCTCGATGCGGCGGATCTTGCCGGAGACCGTCTTGGGCAGGTCGCCGAACTCCAGACGCCGGATGCGCTTGTAGGGGGCCAGGACCTCCCTGGAGTGCTCGAACAGCACCTTCGCGGTGTCGGGGCCGGGCTCCCAGCCGTCGGCGAGGACGATGTACGCCTTCGGCACGGCGAGGCGCAGCTCGTCCGGGGCGGGGACGACCGCCGCCTCCGCCACCGCCTCGTGCTCCAGCAGCGCGCTCTCCAGCTCGAAGGGCGAGATCTTGTAGTCACTGGCCTTGAAGACGTCGTCCGCGCGGCCGACGTAGGTGATGTAGCCGTCCTCGTCCCTCGCGCCGATGTCGCCGGTGCGGTAGTAGCCGCCGGCCATCGACTCCGCCGTCCGGTCCGCGTCGCCGTGGTAGCCGGTCATCAGGCCGACGGGGCGGCCCGACAGGTCGAGGGCGATCTCCCCCTCGCTCGCGCCCGGGGCGCCCGAGACGGGGTCCAGCAGTTCGACGCGGTAGCCGGGGCTCGGCCGGCCCATCGAGCCCGTCTTGAGCGGCTGGCCGGGGCTGTTGGCGACCTGTACGGCGGTCTCGGTCTGGCCGAAGCCGTCCCGGATGGTGACGCCCCAGGACCGGCGGACCTGCTCGATGACCTCCGGGTTGAGCGGCTCCCCGGCGGCGACGACCTCGCGCGGGCGGGTGCGCAGCTGGGTCAGGTCGGCCTGGATGAGCATGCGCCAGACGGTCGGCGGGGCGCAGAAGGTGGTGACACCGGCCCGGTCCATCTCCGCCATGAGGCGGGCCGCGTCGAAGCGCGTGTAGTTGTACAGGAAGACGGTCGCCTCGGCGTTCCAGGGGGCGAAGAGGTTGGACCAGGCGTGCTTGGCCCAGCCCGGGGACGAGATGTTCAGATGCACGTCGCCCGGCTTCAGGCCGATCCAGTACATGGTCGACAGATGCCCGATCGGGTACGACGTGTGGGTGTGCTCGACGAGTTTGGGCCGGGCGGTGGTGCCCGAGGTGAAGTAGAGCATCAGCGGGTCGTCGGACCGGGTCGGGGCGTCGGGCGTGAAGTCGGCGGGAGCCTCGTGGGCGTCCTCCAGCGACAGCCAGCCCTCGGGGGCGGCACCGGCGGCGATGCGCGTGTAGGCGCCGGGGACCTCGGCGAACTTGCCGGTGTCCTCCGGGCGCGCGATGACATGCCGGACCCGGCCGCGGTCGACACGGTCGCGCAGGTCGGCGGGGCCGAGCAGCGGGGTGGCCGGGATGACGACCGCGCGCAGCTTCATCGCGGCGAGCGCGGTGATCCACAGTTCGGCCTGGTTGCCGAGCATGACGAGGATCCGGTCCTCGGCGCGCACGCCCCGGGCGCGCAGCCAGTTGGCGAACTGTGCCGAGCGTACGGACATCTCCCCGAAGGACAGCCGGGTCTCGCGGCCGTCCTCCTCGACGATGTGCAGGGCGGTGCGGGCGTTGCCATGAGCGATCTCGTCGAACCAGTCGAGCGCCCAGTTGAAGTACTCGGGACGGGGCCAGCGAAAGCCGTCGTAGGCCGTGGCGTAGTCCTCGCGGTGTTCCAGCAGGAAGTCCCGCGCCCCGCGGAACATCTCCGTCGCCGATGTCATCTGTCCTCCTGAGTACCGGACCATTGCCGGGCGGCTCCGAACCATCGTGTAATCCGTGATGCAGGTCTCACTACCCCCGAACGGGGGGTGCGCCCGCACAGGAGCCGTAGTGAAGGGGCGAACAGGTGACAGCAGACGCGTCCGACGCCGTCGAGATACGGAACGCGCTGCTGCGTCTGCGGCGCGCCACCGGCCTCCCGATCGCCTTCGGCGGCCTGATGGAGGCCGGGCGGCAGATGCGCATCAGCGAGCTGAGCGGCACGGCGACGGACGCCCTGCGTTCCCTCGCGGTGACGTCCGGGAACGGGCTGGGCGGCAAGACGGTGGTCCTCGCCCGGCCGTGCGTGGTGACGGACTACTCGGCGTCGCGGCAGATCAGTCACGAGTACGACGCCCCGGTGGCAGTGGAGGGGCTGTGCTCGGTGCTGGCCGTGCCGGTGGTCGTACGGCACGGGGTGCGCGGGGTGCTGTACGGGGCGCTGCGGACGGCCCTGCCGCTGGGCGGGCGCATGCTGGACGCGGCCGTCGAGGCGGCGCGGGACGTGGAGCGGGCCCTGGTCGTGCGGGACGAGGCGCGGACGCTCGCCGCCGGGGGCGGGACGGGCGCGGGGTGGGAGCAGGTGCGGGAGGCGCACGCGGCGCTGCGGGCGATGGCTCCGAGGATCGCGGACCCGGAGCTGCGGGACGAGCTGCTGGGGGCGTGTGCGCTGCTGACGGCCGGGACCGCCTCGCCGGCCCGGGTCCGGCTGGCGCCGCGCGAGGTGGACGTGCTGGCGTGTGTCGCCGCCGGGGCCACCAACGCGGTCGCCGCCGGGCGGCTGGGGGTGACGCCCGAGACCGTCAAGGGGTATCTGCGGTCGGCCATGCGGAAGCTGCGGGCCCGGACGCGGGGCGAGGCCGTGGTGGCCGCGCGGCGGGCGGGATGGTTGCCGTAGGTTTGTGATGGTTTCTGTCGTGCCGGTCCGTTCGATATGCCGAAGGGTTCCCGACGGGGCGTCGCCAGCGTCTTCGGTCGCATTCGGGAGCCCAATGAATTCACCCGTCGGCGTCGGTTGTTATTTCCCTCACCTCGCCGTCCGTCCGAAATTCAAAGAGCTGTTGCCTAATATTGGCCAGGACACGACACACGGAGGGGAGCGGTGACCGTGCCACGGGACTTCCAGGAGCCTCCCAGGAGCCGCCCCGACCTGGTCATCGGCCGGGAGGACCTGTTCACGTCGGCGCGTGAACAGCTGGGCCGAGGCGGAAGTGTGCTGCTCCACGGCCCCGCGGGAATAGGAAAGTCGACCGTCCTGCGGGCGCTGGCCGCGGATTACGGCGGCTCGGCCCGGACCGTGTTGCGCTGCTCGGCCACCGAGTCCGAATCCCATCTGCCCTTCCTGGCGCTGGCCGACCTGTTCGGCCTGGTCCTGGACGAGGTCTCGGGACAGCTGCCCGCCGCCCAGCGCACCGCCCTGGAGTCGGCGCTCACCGGCCGCGGCGAGTCCACCCTCCAGAGCGACGGGCTCGCGCTGCGTCTGGCCGTGCTGTCGGCGCTGCGCGCCCTCGCCGCCGGGGGCCCGGTGCTGGTCGTCGCCGACGATCTCCAGTGGCTGGACGCCGCCAGCGCCGAACTGCTCGGCTTCGCCGCCCGCCGGCTGGGCGACACGCCCGTGCAGATGCTGTGCGCGGTGCGGACCGAGGGCCAGGAGTACGACCGCCATCTACGCGCGTCCCCGCCCGACACGCTCGCCGTCCGGCTGGGCCCGCTGTCCCGTACTCAGGTCTCAGCGCTGCTCGACCACCGCGGCTACACCCCGCTGTCCCGCTCCACGATCCGCGACATCCACCGCACCAGCGGCGGCAACCCCCTGTTCGCGCTGGAACTGGGCCGCGCCCTGGCCGAGAGTCCCGCCCGGCCCCGGCCCGGCGAGCCGCTGCCCGTGCCCACCTCGCTGCGGGCCCTGGTGCTGAGCCGGCTGGAGATGCTGTCGGACGAGGCGCGCCGCACCCTCCTGGTGGCCAGCGCCGGTGCCCGGCCCACACTGGCGCTGCTGCACGCGGCAGGCCGGGAGCATGCCGAGGCCGAGACGGCCCAGGCGGCGGCGCTCGGGCTGCTGGCGACCGAGGCGGAGGGGCCCGCCGTACGGTTCGCGCATCCGCTGATCTCGGCCGCGCTGTACGCGGAGGCCCCGGCCCTGGAGCGGCGGGCCGTGCACGCGGCGCTGTCCACGGCGGCCTCCGACCCGATCGAGCGGGCCCGGCACCTGGCCCTGGCGACCACCGGCACCGACCCGGAGGTGGCGGCCCGGCTCGCCGAGGCCGCCGCGCTGGCCCGGGACCGCGGGGCGCCGTCCATGGCCGCCTCGCTCGGGCTGCTCGCGGCCCGGCACACCCCGGCGGACAGCGCCCCGGGCCCGGACGAGCGGCGGCTGCAGGCGGCGGAGGACGCGATCACCGCCGGCGAGGCCGATCTCGCCCGGGACATCGCCCGTGACGTACTGACGCGTGCCACCGTGCCCGCCGAGCGGGTGCGGGCCTGGATGGTGGTCATCGAGGCGGCCGGCCAGGCGCTCGGCGAGGTCGACGCCGTCTTCCCGCAGGTCCTGGCCGACGCGGGCGACGACCCTCGGCTGCTCGCCCTGGTCCACTACCAGCTGGCCTGGCGCGGCCTGGTCGTGGAGGGCGACTTCGCCGAGGCCCGGCAGGAGGCCGAGCACGCGGCGGAGCTGGCCGCCCGGGGCGGGGACCGGCGCACCGAGCTGATGGCGCTGTCCTTCCAGGCCTCCACCGAGACCCTGATGGGCCATCCGGGCGCGCCCGCGACCGTGAAGCGGGCGCTGCGGGAACCCCAGGACCCGTATGTGGCGTGCCACCACAACGGCGCCGGGTCGGCCCGGTTCCGCTGGCTGATCATGAGCGACCAGCTGCCCGAGGCGCGGTCGACGATCACCGCGCTGCTGCGCGAGGTGCGGCGGCGCGGCATGGTCGAGAGCGAGGTGCACTTCCTGCGCTTCCTCGCCGACACCGAGCTGCGCACCGGGCACTGCGGCCGGGCCCTGGACCTGGCCCGGGAGAGTCTGCGGCTGGCCCGGGACGCCGGGATCGGCGAGGGCGCCTCGGCGATGCTCGCCTCCCTCGCCGAGGCCTCCGCCGGGGACGTGGACCGGGCGCTGGCGCTCGCGCGTGAGGCGGCCGACCACGCCGAGGTCGACGGCGACCAGATGTATCTGTCCCGGGCTCTGGCGGCCCTGGGCTACGCCCAGTTGGTGGCCGGGGACCCGGCGGCGACGGTCCGGTCGCTGCGCCGGGTGCGGGAGCTGGAGCACGGCCTCGGCATCAACGACCCGGCGCGCGGCCGCTGGCACGGCGACCTCGCCGAGGCGCTGGTCCGCATCGGCGAGCCGGGCGAGGCCCAGGACGTCATCGACACCACGCGCGCGCACGCGCTGCGGCTGGGCCGGGAGAGTGTGCTGGCCGTGCTGGACCGGGCCGAGGCGCTGGTGCGGGCGGCACGCGGCGAACACGAGGCAGCGCTGGTCCGGTTGGCGTCCGTGCGGGACCGGCTCGGCAGGCTGGGCTACGGCCTGGAGGAGGCGCGGGCCGCGTTCGCGCTGGCCCGGCTGCGCGCCCAGGCCGCCGCCCTGCCCCGCACCGGGAGCACTCCCCTGCCCGGTTCGGCGTCGTACGACGAGGCCGCCCGGCTGTTCCGGCGCTGCCGAGCGCTGCCCTGGCTGCGGCAGGTCGACGCGGCCGTCGCGGCCGGTTCCACGGCAGTGGGACAGCCGGCCTCCGTCGCGTCGCCCGTGGCGCTGGACGCGCTGGAGGGCCTGGCATCGATGGAGCGTCAGGTCGCCTCGCTCGTGATGGAGGGCGCGACCAACCGGGAGATCGCGGCCCGTCTGTTCATCAGTGTCAAGACCGTCGAGGCGACGCTGACCCGGGTCTACCGGAAGCTGGGGATCCGTTCGAGGGTGGACATCGTCCGCCTCGCCGCCGGCCGCCGCACGACCTGACCCCCACCTGGGTTTACGGGGCGCGACCGAGGGTTTTCCCTGTCCAACTCCCTTAGGGGGTTCCCTCATTGGGAGCCCCCTGTGCCGGGCTCTAGCTTGGGGGCGTGCCGCTCGCCGGGCACACGGAGATCCGAACAACGGCGTCAGGGTCCCCGTGCTTCACACCCACCCGCGCGACCCCCCACCGGCAACTCCCCCCAAGGAGACCCATGTTCGGGTTCAACCGTGCCAAGAAGGCCGCCGCCGTCACCGCGGCTGCCGCTGCCGCCGCCGCGACCGCGCTGCTCACCGCTCCCGCCGCCGTCGCCGCGCCCCAGCCCATCGTCGGCGGTACCACGACCACCACGACCGCGTACCCGTTCGTCATGCAGATCACGGACGCCTCGCAGAACCAGTTCTGCGGCGGCACGCTGGTCTCGCCCACCAAGGTCGTCACCGCCGCGCACTGCATGGTCGGTGAGTCCACCAGTAGCGTGCGGGTGGTCGGTGGCCGCACCTACCTCAACGGCACCAACGGCACGGTCAGCAGAGTCAGCAAGATATGGATCCACCCGAGTTACACCGACGCCACCAACGGCGACGACGTGGCCGTGCTGACGCTGTCGACGTCGATGCCGTACACGACGGCGAAGTACGTCTCCTCGTCCCAGACCTCGGTGTACGCGGCCGGCGCCACCGCCCGCATCCTCGGCTGGGGCACCACCTCCGCGGGCGGCAGCTCCTCCAACCAGCTGCGCACCGCGACCGTACCGACCGTGTCCGACTCCAGTTGCGCGAGCTCCTACGGCTCCGACTTCGTGCAGAGCGACATGGTGTGCGCCGGCAAGACCACCGGCGGCGTGGACACCTGCCAGGGCGACAGCGGCGGTCCCCTGCTCATCGGGGGCGTCCTGGCAGGCATCACTTCCTGGGGCGAAGGCTGCGCCCAGGCCGGTTACCCGGGTGTCTACACCCGGCTGACCACCTTCTCCAACCTGGTCACGACGCAGGTCAACTCGTAACCGATCAGAGCTCCTGAGTACCCCTCAGGTGAAAGACCAGGGGGCGTTGCGGGCCTCCACGAGCGGCCCGCAACGCCCCCTCTCCATGTGCGGTGCGTCATCTCCGTACGGTGCCGAAGCCGATGTCGTACGACGTCCCCGGGTGCATCACGCGCAGCATCCGCTCGCCCTCGGCGGTGACCTCGTCCCGCCGGTCCCTGGTGAGCCGGTCGAAGGGCTCGATCACGAGGGCGTCGTCCTCCAGTCGCCACAGGCCCGCGAGGAAGCCGTCGACGAGGAGCGTGGGGTAGGCGATGTTGCCCTGCCAGGAGCGGCCCCGGTGCTCCTGGGGGACGACGCGGGTCCGGTCGGCGTGGGACAGGAGCAGGTTGTCGAACTCGGGCAGGAAGCGCGGCGGGGCCGGGGTGTCCGGGTCGGGGCGGGGGGCGTCCGGGAGGTCGAAGAGCTCGGCGCCGCCCTCGTCCTGGAAGGTGACGAGTCGCGGGCGGAGTCGTTCGAAGGCGTCCCGCAGACGGGTCAGTCCGGCCCAGGTCTGCATGTCCTTCACCGAGGCCGGGCCGAAGGCGGCGAGGTAGCGCAGGACGACCGCGTCGGGGGCGGGGGCGGGTTGGGCGGGGCGGCCGAGCCAGTGCTCGGCGGTGGTGAGACTGACCTGCCCGCTGCGGCCCCACAGACCGCGCGGGGTCACCTGCACGAGCGGCAGCCGGCACCGGGCGGCGACGGCCAGGGCCTGCGGATCGGCGTCGGGCCACTCCTGGAGCAGGGCCTCGCGCAACTGTTTCATCGTGCGGGGCCCGGCCTCGACGAGGTCCCGGGCGAGAGCCGCGAGCCGGTCCAGGTCGACACCGGCGAGTCCCTTGCGGAACTGGACCAGCTCCCGGTCCCGGGCGGGCTGCACCAGCGGTCTCAGGGTGAGGCAGTCGTCCGCGGTGTGGGTGTGGATGGTGGAGCGCATCGTGACGATACGCACGACCTCGCGGTCGGCCATCGGCTTCGCCAGCGCCTCGGGGTCGAACCCGTCGAGGCGGGCGGCGAGCGCGTAGTACGGCGGCTTGACGTTCTGCGCCTGGAGACCGACCAGATGTTCGACGGCCGCGACGGCGGACATCCGGGCGGGGCGCAGCAGCAGTTGCCGGTCGAGGGTGGCGCGGTTGAGGGCACGGGTACCGAGGACGCTCCGCTGGGTGTTCGCCATGGGGGCACCGTAGCCGGGCTTGCGGACAGGTTCTGTCCGCGACGGCCGTGAGTCCCGGAGCCGGTGGTAATCCGGGCGCGGCGGGGTAAAGGGAGTCGATCAGCCCCCGTCGAGAAGGAGCCGAGGATGACCGACGACGCCTACCTGTTCCTGCTGGACGACCCGTCCGCGCCCCTCGGCGTCACCCCCGCCGCGGTCGGGGATCTCGCGTGCATGGAGACTCCCGCGGTACGCGCGTGGCTGGACGCGCAGGGAAGCACACCGGCCTCGCCGCGGCTGCGTCTGCTGCCGCCGGAGGAGACGGCGGCGATCCCCGAGGGAGCGGAACGGCTGCCGGTCCCCCTGGGCGACGAGGAGTTGAACCGGGTCCGCCACCTGAACGCACCGCAGTCGCTCGCCCGGATCGAGGAGGAACTGCTCGCCTTCCGCGACTGCGCGGACGGCCGGGACGGCCTGATCGCCCGCGCGCTGGCCGCCGGTGTGGCACCGCACCGCGTCGTCGAACTGACCGGGGTGGACCCCGCGACGGTGACCGCGGCGGCGAGCCGCTGACGTCGCGGCGGCCGCCCCGGTGTCGTCACGCGCCGGGTCCGGGGTCCGGGCGGACCGGTGATGTGATGCCGGCGCGGGCCGCCTCCAGCTGGGCGGCGAACGCGATGCCGAGGAAGAGCGCGACGGCGGTGAGGTTGGCCCACAGCAGCAGGGCGATGAAGGCGGTGAGCGGCCCGTACACGGCGCCGAAGGCACCGCTCTCCTCGACGTACAGCGCGAGCAGCCAGGTGGCCGACACCCACAGCAGGAGGTGCACGGCCGAGCCGAAGGCCAGCCAGGTGTAGCCGGGCTGGACGCGGCGGGGCGACCAGCGGAAGATCACGGCGGAGGCCATCCAGGCCAGCGCGAGCCCCACGGGGATGTCGAGCACACTCCACCACTGCGGCCCGCTGCCCTCCCATCCCGCGGACTTCGCCACCGCGTCGCCCACGGCCTCGCCGGCGACCAGGGCGACGAACCCCAGCACCAGGGGCAGACCGGCGGCGAGCGCGAGAACGATCCCCCGCGCGTACTTACGCGGGAAGGGACGGTCGCGCTCGATGCCGTAGATACGGTTGGCGCCGCGCTCGATCTGGCCCATGGCGGAGGCGAGGTTCAACAGCGCGAATCCCAGGCCGAGCCACAGGGCGAGCGTGCTCCAGACGTCGCCGTGGGCGGTGCGCCGCGTCCCCTCGAAGGCGTCCTCGACGATCTGGGCGCTGGCACCCGGCACGATCCGGCCGAGCGTGAGCTCGATGATCCGGCCCACGCCCTCGGTGTGCACCGAGGTGGCCAGCCCGACGAGCGCCACGGTGCACGGAACCAGTCCGAGCACCACCTGGAAGGCGAGGGCCCGCGCGTTGCTGAAGCCGTCCGCGTAGCGGAACCGTGCGAAGGAGTCGGTCAGCAGCCGCAGTCCCCCGTAGTGGCGCAGGGCGGTGAACGCCTCGTCTCCGGAGAGCTCGTCTCCGATCATGTCCCGGGTCTGGGGGACGTGGACGGCGGTACCCATGGCGTGGACGCTCCTTGTCGGACGGCTGGTCCTTGTCCGGTTTCCCCGTCCTTTTCCCCCGACGCCGCACCCACGTACCGGCCTTCGGGGGAATTCCGTGGACTCACCGCGGTCCGGCGGGCGGTGGGTGGTACGGGCATGAGATGGCCGCGTCTGCCGAACCGCCCGCCTCGCCGCCCGGACGACCGGGCGGCGAGGAGCCGCGCGTCCCGGCCCTGCTGCGGACCGCTGCCGCGTACGCCTGGCGGATCATCGCCGTCGGCATCGTCGTCCGGGTCGCCTTCTCCGTGCTCGGGCAGTTCCACCGGATCGCCGTCGCCGTCTTCCTCGGTCTCGTCATCGCCGCCGTGCTGCGCCCCGCGGCCGCTCTGCTGGCCCGGTTCATGCCCAGGCCGCTCGCGGTCGGCATCGCGATCGTCGGCGGCATCGTCCTCGTCCTCGGGGCGCTGGCCCTGGTGGGCGAGACCGTGGCGGATCAGCGCCGCGGACTGGAGCGGGAGTTCGTGGCGGGGATCGACCGGATCGAGCGGCAGCTGGAGGAGCCGCCGTTCCGGCTGCCCGCGGACGCCTTCGCCGATCTCCAGTCCCGGATCGGCAAGCTCCTGTCGAGCCATCGCTCCACCCTCATCAGTACGGCGCTCAGCGGCGCGAGCCGGCTGCTGGAGGTGCTGACCGTGCTGGCCCTGGCCCTGTTCTGCGCGGTCTTCTTCACACACTCGGGCGAGCGGCAGTGGCGGTGGGTGTGCGACCAGCTCCCCGACGGGGCGCGGCGGCAGGTCACGGTCGCGGGCCGGGCCGCCTGGCGGACCTTCACCGGCTACACGCACGGCATCCTGCTGGTGGCGGCGACCAACGCGGTCCTCGTGGGCATCGCCCTGTTCGCCCTCGGGGTGCCGCTCGCCGTGCCGCTGGCGCTGCTGGAGTTCCTGGCCGCCTTCATCCCCTTGATCGGCTCGCCGATCGCCCTGGCGGTCGCGGCCGTCGTCGCGCTGGCGACGAAGGGGCCGCTCATCGCCCTGGTGGTGGTGGCCCTGATCGTGATCATCGGGCAGATCGAGGGCCACCTCCTGCACCCCATCGTGATGAGCTGGGCCGTCCGGCTGCACCCGGTGGTGGTGGCCCTGGCGGTCGTCGGCGGAGCGGTGGCGGCGGGCGTGATCGGTGCCGTGGTGGCGGTACCGCTGGTGGCCGTGGTGTGGTCCGTGTACCAGGCGTTGCGCGGGTCCGGGGACCAGGTCACGACACCGGCGTGAACGCTGTCCGGGGCAGGGGAGACCGGGGCCACAGTCAGGGAGAGGGCAAGGTCACAGCCGTGCCCACTGCTGCTCTTTCGTTAACGTGGCCTAACATCCGAGCATGACGGTCCTGCCTGACGACGGGCTTGAGCTGGCCGGCGAGTTCCCTGATGTGCCCCATGAGCAGTGGCAGCGCCTTGTGGCGGGCGTGCTGCGCAAGTCGGGCAAGGACGTCGAGGGAGCCGAGGCCGAGGAAGCCCTGTCCACCGCCCTCGAGGACGGGTTGCGCACCCGGCCCCTATACACCGCCCGTGACGCCGCGCCCGAGCCTGGTCTCCCCGGGTTCGCGCCCTTTGTGCGCGGCGGCCGTGCCGAGGGGAACACGGTCGGCGGCTGGGACGTACGGCAGCGGCACGCGGTGGCCGACAACGCAACGGTGCTCGCGGACCTGGAGAACGGCGTCACCTCCCTGTGGCTGACCGCGGGCGAGGACGGCATTCCGGTGCCGTCCCTCGGCAAGGTCCTCGACGGCGTCTATCTCGACCTGGCACCCGTCGTCCTCGACGCGGGACGCGAGACCGAGCCCGCCGCACGGGAGTTGCTGCGGCTGTACGGGGAGCGGGGCGTCGCCCGGGACGCGGCGCGCGGCAACCTGGGCGCGGACCCGCTCGGTCACGAGGCCCGTACCGGACAGGGGTACGACGTCGCGCCGGTGGCGGATCTCGCGCGGCTGTGCGCCGGGGAGTACCCGGGGCTGCGGGCGCTGACCGTGGACGCGCTGCCGTACCACGAGGCCGGCGGTTCGGCCGCCCAGGAGCTGGGCTGCTCGCTGGCCACGGCGGTGGCGTATCTGCGGGAGCTGACCGAGGCCGGGCTGAGCGTCGAGCAGGCGTGTGCGCAGATGGAGTTCCGGTACGCGGCGACCGCCGACCAGTTCCTGACGATCGCCAAGCTGCGGGCCGCGCGCCGGCTCTGGGCGAGGGTCGCCGAGGCCTGCGGGGCCCCGCGCGCCGGCGCCCAGCTCCAGCACGTCGTCACCTCACCGGTGATGATGACGCGCCGCGACCCGTGGGTGAACATGCTGCGCACGACCATCGCGACGCTGGCCGCGGGGGCGGGCGGGGCCGACTCGGTCACCGTGCTGCCCTTCGACCACGCGCTCGGCCTGCCGGACGCGTTCGCCCGCCGTATCGCCCGCAACACCTCCACGATCCTCATCGAGGAGTCGCATCTGTCCCGGGTGATCGACCCGGCGGGCGGCTCCTGGTACGTGGAGCGCCTCACCGACGAACTCGCCCACGCGGGCTGGGAGTTCTTCCGGCGGATCGAACGGCTCGGCGGCCAGGCGGCCGCCCTGCGGTCGGGCGACCTAGGCCAGGACCTCGCCGACACCTGGGCGGCCCGCAGCGGCAAGCTCGCCAAGCGGCGCGAACCCATCACCGGCGTCAGCGAGTTCCCCCACATCGCCGAGAAGCCGGTCGTCCGGAAGCCCGCTCCCGAGCCGCGGTCCGGCGGGCTGCCGCGGGTGCGTCGCGACGAGGCGTACGAGGCGCTGCGCGCCCGCTCCGACGCCCACCTCGTGGCGACCGGCTCCCGGCCCCGGATCTTCCTGGCCGCGATCGGCCCGGCCGCGGCCCACACCGCACGCCTGACCTTCGCCTCGAACCTCTTCCAGGCGGGCGGCATCGAGCCCGTCACGGAGGGCACCTTCGAGGAGAGCGGCGCGAGCGAGGCCGTGCTGTGCTCCAGTGACGCCCTGTACGAGGAGCGGGCCGAGGCGGTGGCAGGGCGGCTCAAGGCCGCCGGCGCCGCGCAGGTGTTCCTCGCCGGGCGGCCGGGGAACCACCCCGGTGTCGACTCGTACGTCTTCGCGGGCTGTGACGCCGTCGCCGTGCTGTCCGCCACCCTCGACCGCATGGGAGTGTCCTGATGGGAATCCCCGACTTCTCCGGGATCGAACTGGGCACCCCGGCCGCCGACGGCGGGCCCGACGAGTGGCGTACGGCGGTCAAGAACGCGTCCGGCGGGGACGACCTGCTCTGGGAGACCCCGGAGGGCATCGCCGTCAAGCCGCTGTACACCGGCCGTGACCTGGAGGGCCTGGACTTCCTGGACACGCGCCCGGGCCAGGCGCCGTATCTGCGCGGCCCGTACCCGACGATGTACGTCAACCAGCCCTGGACGATCCGCCAGTACGCCGGTTTCTCCACGGCCCAGGAGTCGAACGCCTTCTACCGGCGCAACCTCGCGGCCGGGCAGAAGGGCCTGTCGATCGCCTTCGACCTGCCCACGCACCGCGGCTACGACAGCGACCACCCGCGGGTGACCGGTGACGTCGGCATGGCGGGCGTGGCCATCGACTCCATCTACGACATGCGCCAGTTGTTCGACGGCATCCCGCTGGACAAGATGACCGTGTCGATGACGATGAACGGCGCCGTGCTGCCGGTGCTGGCGCTGTACATCGTGGCGGCGGAGGAACAGGGCGTACCGCCCGAGAAGCTGGCCGGGACCATCCAGAACGACATCCTCAAGGAGTTCATGGTCCGCAACACCTACATCTATCCGCCGTCGCCGTCGATGCGGATCATCTCCGACATCTTCGCGTACACCTCGCAGCGGATGCCGCGCTACAACTCCATCTCCATCTCCGGCTACCACATCCAGGAGGCCGGTGCGACGGCCGACCTGGAGCTGGCGTACACACTCGCGGACGGCGTGGAGTACATCCGCGCGGGCCGTGAAGCCGGCCTGGACGTGGACGCGTTCGCGCCCCGGCTGTCGTTCTTCTGGGCGATCGGCATGAACTTCTTCATGGAGGTCGCCAAGCTGCGGGCGGCGCGCCTGCTGTGGGCGAAGCTGGTGAAGCAGTTCGATCCGCAGAACTCCAAGTCCCTCTCCCTGCGCACCCATTCGCAGACCTCGGGCTGGTCGCTGACCGCGCAGGACGTGTTCAACAACGTGACGCGCACCTGCGTCGAGGCCATGGCGGCGACCCAGGGACACACGCAGTCGCTGCACACCAACGCCCTCGACGAGGCGCTGGCCCTGCCCACCGACTTCTCGGCGCGCATCGCCCGCAACACGCAGCTGCTGCTCCAGCAGGAGTCCGGCACCACCCGCGTGATCGACCCGTGGGGCGGCAGCGCGTACGTGGAGAAGCTGACGTACGACCTGGCGCGGCGCGCCTGGCAGCACATCCAGGAGGTCGAGGCCGCCGGCGGCATGGCCAAGGCCATCGACGCGGGCATTCCCAAGCTGCGCATCGAGGAGGCCGCGGCCCGCACCCAGGCCCGGATCGACTCCGGGCGGCAGCCGGTCATCGGCGTCAACAAGTACCGGGTCGACAGCGACGAGCAGATCGACGTGCTCAAGGTCGACAACTCCTCGGTGCGGGCCCAGCAGGTCGAGAAGCTGCGGCGGCTGCGCGAGGAGCGGGACGAGACCGCCTGCCGGGACGCACTGGACGCGCTGACCCGGGCCGCCGGCGGCGAGGGCAACCTGCTGGAGCTGGCGGTGAACGCCGCCCGCGCCAAGGCCACCGTCGGGGAGATCTCCGACGCCCTGGAGAAGGTGTACGGGCGGCACGCGAGCCAGATCCGTACCATCACCGGCGTGTACCGCAACGAAGCCGGAGAGTCCCCGTCCGTGGACCGCACCCGCACTCTCGTGTCCGACTTCGAGGAGGCCGAGGGCCGCCGTCCGCGCATCCTGGTCGCCAAGATGGGCCAGGACGGCCACGACCGCGGCCAGAAGGTGATCGCCACCGCCTTCGCCGACCTCGGCTTCGACGTGGACGTCGGCCCGCTGTTCCAGACCCCCGCCGAGGTGGCCCGGCAGGCCGTCGAGGCCGATGTGCACATCGTCGGGGTCTCGTCGCTGGCGGCCGGTCACCTCACCCTCGTACCGGCGCTCCGCGAGGCGCTGGCCGAGGAGGGGCGCGAGGACATCATGATCGTGGTCGGCGGGGTGATCCCGCCGCAGGACGTGCCCACGCTGCTGGAGATGGGCGCGGCGGCCGTCTTCCCGCCCGGGACGGTGATCCCGGACGCGGCGTACGACCTGGTGAAGGGGCTGGCGACCGACCTCGGGCACGAGCTGTGATCGATGTCGACGCGTATGCGAAGGGCGTACTCGACGGGAAGCGGGCGATCATCGCCCGCGCCATCACGCTCGTCGAGTCGACCCGGCCCCAGCACCGGGCGCTGGCCCAGGAGTTGCTGACAGAGCTGCTGCCGCACAGCGGGCGGGCCCGGCGGATCGGCGTCAGCGGGGTGCCGGGCGTGGGCAAGTCGACGTTCATCGACGCGTTCGGCACGCTGCTGACCTCGCTCGGGCACCGGGTGGCCGTCCTCGCCGTCGACCCCTCCTCCAGCCGCACCGGCGGCTCGATCCTCGGCGACAAGACCCGCATGGAGCGCCTGGCCGTGGATCCGGCCGCGTTCGTCCGCCCCTCCCCCACGGCGGGCACGCTGGGCGGAGTGGCGAAGGCGACCCGTGAGTCGATCGTGGTGATGGAGGCGGCCGGCTACGACGTGATCCTGGTGGAGACGGTCGGCGTCGGCCAGTCCGAGACCGCGGTCGCGAACATGGTCGACTCCTTCCTGCTCCTCACCCTCGCCCGCACCGGCGATCAGCTCCAGGGCATCAAGAAAGGCGTCCTGGAACTGGCCGATGTGATCGCCGTCAACAAGGCGGACGGTCCGCACGAGCGCGACGCCCGCGCCGCCGCACGCGAGCTGGCGGGCGCCCTGCGCCTGATGCACGGCAAGGACGCGGCCTGGACCCCGCCCGTGCTCAGCTGCAGCGCCCGCGAGTCGGCCGGTCTGGACACCGTGTGGGAACGCCTGGAGCAGCACCGCACCCTGCTGGACTCGACCGGCCGCCTCACCGCCAAGCGCCGTGACCAGCAGGTCGACTGGACCTGGACCATGGTCCGCGACGAACTCCTCGGCCGTCTGAAGGCCGACCCGGCGGTACGGGCACTGGCGCCCGGCCTCGAGCAGCGGGTCAGGGACGGCGAGTTGACACCGACCCTGGCCGCCGAGCGGATCCTCGGGGCGCTCGGGGGCTCCGAGCAGGACATTCTCTGAGCTGATTCCTGGCTGATTCCGGCCGGAGCGGGGCGAGTCTTGGCCCCCCAGCCGGAATCCATGCACCCCACTTGCATGATTATGCGTGATGATACATACTCTTCCTATGTCCAAGGTCCTCACCTCCCTGCCCGCCGGCGAGCGCGTCGGCATCGCCTTCTCGGGCGGTCTCGACACCTCCGTCGCGGTCGCGTGGATGCGCGACAAGGGTGCCGTCCCGTGCACCTACACCGCCGACATCGGCCAGTACGACGAGCCCGACATCGCCTCGGTGCCCGGCCGTGCCAAGACCTACGGTGCCGAGATCGCGCGTCTGGTCGACTGCCGTGCGGCGCTGGTCGAGGAGGGCCTGGCCGCGCTGACCTGCGGCGCGTTCCACATCCGCTCGGGCGGGCGGGCGTACTTCAACACCACGCCGCTCGGCCGTGCCGTCACCGGCACGCTCCTGGTCCGGGCGATGCTCGAGGACAACGTCCAGATCTGGGGCGACGGCTCGACCTTCAAGGGCAACGACATCGAGCGGTTCTACCGCTACGGCCTGCTCGCCAACCCGCACCTCAGGATCTACAAGCCCTGGCTGGACGCGGCCTTCGTGACCGAGCTGGGCGGCCGCAAGGAGATGTCGGAGTGGCTGCTCGCCCACGGGCTGCCCTACCGGGACTCGACGGAGAAGGCGTACTCCACCGACGCCAACATCTGGGGCGCCACCCACGAGGCCAAGACCCTGGAGCACCTGGACACCGGCGTCGAGACCGTCGAGCCCATCATGGGCGTCCGGTTCTGGGACCCCGAGGTCGAGATCGCCGCCGAGGACGTGACGATCGGCTTCGACCAGGGCCGCCCGGTGACGATCAACGGCAAGGAGTTCGCCTCCCCCGTCGACCTGGTCATGGAGGCCAACGCCATCGGCGGCCGGCACGGCCTGGGCATGTCGGACCAGATCGAGAACCGGATCATCGAGGCCAAGAGCCGCGGCATCTACGAGGCGCCCGGCATGGCGCTGCTGTACACGGCCTACGAGCGGCTGGTCAACGCGATCCACAACGAGGACACCCTCGCCCAGTACCACGCCGAGGGGCGGCGGCTCGGCCGGCTGATGTACGAGGGCCGCTGGCTGGACCCGCAGGCGCTGATGATCCGCGAGTCGCTGCAGCGCTGGGTGGGCGCGGCCGTCACCGGCGAGGTGACGCTGCGGCTGCGGCGCGGTGAGGACTACTCGATCCTCGACACGACCGGCCCGGCGTTCAGCTACCACCCGGACAAGCTGTCCATGGAGCGCACCGAGGACTCGGCGTTCGGCCCGGTGGACCGGATCGGCCAGCTCACCATGCGCAACCTCGACATCGCCGACTCGCGCGCCAAGCTGGAGCAGTACGCCGGCATCGGCCTGATCGGCACCGGCAGCCCCACGATCGGCGCCTCGCAGGCGGCCGCGACCGGCCTCATCGGCACCATGCCGGAGCTGCCCGAGGGCGGCGCCGAGGTCATCGCCTCCCGCGGCGAGGTCTCCGAAGAGGACGCTTGGCTGGACCGCGCGGCGATGGAGTCCGGCACGGACTGACCGGCCCCCGACAGCAACGCGAAGGCCGGCTCGACACCGTCGAGCCGGCCTTCGCGTTTCCCGGGGCCGTGATCAGCGGTTCGGGCTCGAGCACGGCGTTGACTCCCCCGGGGCCTCACCGTAGGTTCACGTGCCATGCAAGAACCCACGGGTCGAGCGAGGAAGCCGTTGCAGCAGACCAGCATGCAGGCCAGGGTCGCCGAAGAGCTGCGGCAGATGATCATCAGCGGTGAGCTGCCGCCTCGCTCCGGCCTGTCCGAGATGGCCCTCTCGGAGACGTTCGGCGTCAGCCGCACCCCCATTCGCGAAGCCCTCAAGCAACTACAGACCGAGGGCCTGGTGGAGGTGCGGCCACGGGTCGGCACGTTCGTCGCGGTGCCCTCGCGGCGGGAGATCACCGAGCTGTTCCAGATGAAGGAGCTGCTGGAGGGCGCAGCGGCCCGGCTGCTGGCGTTCCGCGGGAACGTGCCCGAGGTGGAGCGGCTGCGGACCAATATGCGCGAGGCCGACGAGGCCGTCCGCGCGGGCGACGCGGAGCGCTACGCGGAGCTGGTCCACGAGTTCCACGACCTGATCGTCATCGGCGCGGACAACACCAAGCTCGACGCGTACTACCGCTCGCTCATGAACCAGCTGGCCTACGGGCGTCTGGTCCGCACCTCCCTGACCCGGCCGGGCCGTCTCACCCAGTCCGACACCGAACACCACCGCGTGCTCGACCTGATCCTCGCCAAGGACGGCGACGGCGCGGAGCGCGTGATGCGCGAGCACGTCCGCCGCAGCCACCAGGCGCTCATGGCGGAGATGGACGAGCGGCGGGAGGGGTAGCCGCGCGGGGTCGGCCGAACGGCCGAGGGCCGGCGCGGCGGCGCTCCCGGGGGTCCGGCCGAACGGCCGAGGCGCGCGGCCGTGTTCCCGGGTGAGAGTGGAGCCACTTCATCTGCTCGAACCACCCCCTCAGGAGTACGAGATGCAGCGCGGTTTCCTCGTCGGTGCCGTCGGCGGTGTGACCGCCGTGGCCGCCGTGGGCGGTCTCGTCACCTGGCTGCTGGCCTCGAAGGACGTCCAGCACACCACGATCGACACCATCCCCCGTGCCTTCTACGTGAAGGTGGACGGCCACCTCGCGGTGGAGAGGACCATCCTCGAGGCGCGTATCGACGGCTGGTACCACCCGCTGCCGTGGGTCGGGGAGGACATCCACGACGTGTCCTGCCCGGACCATCTGAAGGCGGTGGCCGGTGCGACCGAGACGTGCACGGCCCGGTCCGACGGCGGGCGGGTCTCGATTCCCGTGCGTGTGATCAAGGTGGAGGGAGACCCCGCGACCCCGCGGGTCACCTGGCGGTTCGAGCGCTGACACCCACCCGGGAGCACACCGCGTCATGAGCATCGTCCTGGCCGGTCACGGCCTCATCAAGAAGTACGGCCCCACCACCGCACTGGCCGGCGTGGACGTCGAGGTCGCCGAGCGCGACTCGCTGGCCATCATGGGCCCGTCCGGCTCGGGCAAGTCCACCCTTCTGCACACGCTGGCCGGGATCATCAGGCCCGACGACGGCCAGGTCCTGCTGCGGGGCGAGCGCTTCGACAACCTCGGCGAGAACAGGCTGAGCGCGCTGCGCCGGAAGCGGTTCGGGTTCGTCTTCCAGTCCGGCCAGCTGCTGCCGGAGCTGCCCGCCGAGGAGAACGTCGCCCTGCCGCTGATGCTGGAGGGCGTCCCACGCCGGCAGGCCGTCGCCCGCGCCCGCCGCTGGTTCGCTCCGCTCGGCCTGGACGGCCTGGAGAAGCGCCGCCCCGGACAGCTCTCGGGCGGACAGGCCCAGCGGGTCGCGATCGCCCGTGCCCTGGTGGGCGAACCGGACGTCGTCTTCGCCGACGAACCCACCGGCGCGCTGGACCAGAACACCAGCGAGGAAGTCGTACGGCTCCTCACCTCCGTCACCCGCGAGCAGGGCGCCGCCCTCGTCATGGTCACCCATGACTCCGACGTCGCCGCCCACTGCGCCCGGATCCTCCAGGTCCGCGACGGCCGGATCAGCGGCCACCACCAGTACACGGTCGCCTGACCCCCAGCGCACGCCACCGGAGACCCCGATGCCTTCCCCCGTCCTGCCCCTGACCTGGCACCTCGCCCGGTCCTCCGGCCGCCGCGGCCTGCAGAGCCAGGTACTCGCCGCCGCGGCCGCCGCCGTCGGCGCCTTCGTGCTGCTGGTGATGATCGCCGCCTGCCTCGGCTCCGGCACCCGAGCCGACCGCACCGCCTGGCGCCTGCCCGACGCGGCTCCCGCCCGGTCGGCGACCGCCGTCCAGGCCATGACCACGACCTACGTACGCCACCGGCCCGTCACCGTCGTCAGCCTCGCCCGGCTACCGGACCGGGGCCCCACCCCGGCGCCGCCCGGTCTGCGCGCGTTCCCGGAGAAGGGCGAGGTGTACGTCTCCCCCGCCCTGGCCGAGCTGATCCGCGAACTGCCCGCGCGGCAGCTCGCCGACCGCTTCCCGAAGCCGCGGTCCTACGGTGCGATCGGCGCCGCCGGACTCGCCTCCCCGGACGAACTGGTCGCCGTCGTCGGACGCGCACCCGGCGACCCGGCGGTCTCCAAGTCGGCGGAGGGAGGCGGCTGGTACGACGACGGGCAGACGGCCCGGGCCCGGATCACCGGGTTCACCGGCGCCGAGCCGACCCTGTTCACCGGCGCCGACCGGCAGACGGCTCTGCTGGGCGCGGTGCTGCTGGTGGTGCCCGTCGTGGTGCTGGCCGCAGCGGCCGGACGGCTCGGGGCGGCCCGGCGCGAACAGCGGCTCGCCGCGCTGCGGCTGGCCGGGGCCACCCCGCGCCAGATCCTCGCGATGACCGCCGCCGAGGCGGCGGCCGTGGGCGCCGCCGGTGCCCTCGCGGGCGCCCTCGCCTACGTGGCGCTGCTGCCCGCCCTCGCCGGGATCCCCTACGGCGTCGGCACCTGGTACACGGGCGAGTTGTGGGTCGGTCTGCCGTGGCTCATGGCGGTGGTGCTGGGGGTCACCGTCCTCCTCACGGTCAGCGCGGTGACGATGCTGCGCCAGGTGGCCACCTCGCCCCTGGGCGTGGCCCAGCAGGCCGACCCGCGCCGCACCCGCGTGATCCGGCTCGTGCTGTTCGCCGCGGCTCTCGTCTACATCCTGCAGAGCACCGGCGGCCGGCTGACGAGCCGGCAGATGATCGTGCTGCTGGCCCTCTTCTACGGGGCGTTCTGGCTGTTCGGCCCGTGGGTCGTGGACCGGCTGGGACGGGTCGCGGGCCGTTTCGCCCGCCGCCCCGCCACCCTGCTGGCCGCCCGCAGGCTCAGCGACGACCCGCGCGGCGCCTGGCGCACCGTCAGCGGCCTGGTCCTGGCGGGCTTCGTCGCCGGGTTCTTCTCCGTGAGCCAGCTGGACATCGGCTTCCCCGAGCATCCCGACCAGGTCGCGGTACTGACCGACGGCGGCGCCGACGCCCGGCACACGGCGGCCGAGGCCCGTGCGCTGCTGGACCGGGCGGGCGTCGAGGCGACCGTCGGCACGGTGGACGACGGCGGCTTCGACACCGTGCTGCTCGGCAACACCGGTGTGGTCGCCCGGGTCCCCGGCGGGCCCGAGCGGATCGACGCGGCGGTCACCGCCCTGACACCCGTCGGGCGGGGCCGCTTCCCGGTCTCTCAGGACTATGTGTCCGCCCCGGACGAGACCATCACCGACCGTGTCGCCACGGTCAGCACCGCCACGCTGCTCCTGAGCTTCCTCGTGGCGACGGCCTCCGCGGGACTGACCGCCGCCGCGAGCGTCCTGGACCGGCGCCGCGTCTACGGTCTGCTGCGGCTGTCCGGCGCTCCGCTGCGGGTGCTGGACCGGGCCCGGGTCCGTGAGACGGTCCTGCCCCTGCTCGTCCTGGCCGGAGGCACCACCGCGATGGGCGTCTTCGGCGGCTACCAGCTCAACCAGGCGGCCGGAGCCACCGTCGACAGCTCCGGCGCGCTCCGGCTCGCCGTCTGCGTGAGCGTCGGCGCGCTGGCGATGCTCGCCGCGATCGGGGGCAGCAGGCCGCTGCTGCGCAGGGTGACGGCGAACCCGGCTCAGACGGCGGACTGACGAGGCGAGAAGCCGCGGCCGCCCCGCGGCATGACTTCCACGCGCCCCGCCTGTGCCCCCCGCGCCACCGCGGCAGCGGCCTCGACTGTCACACCCTCGTGCCAGGCTGTGACCGATCGATTACACAGCGACAGGAGACAGCCTCATGAGCATCAGGCACACCACCGTGACGACCACGGCGCTACTCACGCTGCTGGGGACTCTGTTCTCCGCGACGGCGATCGCCGCGGCGCCGCCCCAGGGGGACTTCACGGCCAGAGGCGTGAAGATTCACAGCGGCTACAGCACGACGTCCTCCGTGCGAGGGCACGGCAATCCCGGCGACGGCTACACGCAGCTGGGCGGGCAGGCCAACGCGGAGAGCGTGCCCTGCCCGGACGGCTCGGTGAAGGACCACTGGACGTACGTCCACAACAACCGGACCGGAGTCGAGGGTTACGTCTCCGACTGCTTCATCAGGGAGAACTGACACCGGTTGCCCGGCTGACCAGCCCTTCCGCGGTGCCCTGGGGGCTCGTCGCCGGGTTCGGCCTGGTGCAGTTCGTCACCCGTACTTCCTGAAGAAACATGACGTACAGGTGACTTTAGAGTGGAGCCGCGCAAGGGGGCCTTCGAGATCACGGGCCCGGCACGAGCGGGAGAGGCGGGCACATGACCAGGCCGCAGACGGTACGCAGGAAGCGTGCGAACGGGGTGGAGTCGCGTCAGCGGATCCTCGACGCGGCGGTGGAGATCGCCGGCGAACGGGGCTACGAGGGCACCTCCATCGCCGCCGTCAGCGCCAAATGCGGACTGCCCGCCAGCTCCATCTACTGGCACTTCAAGGACAAGGACGACCTCATCGCCGCCGTCATCGAGCGCAGCTTCGAGACCTGGCTGACGGCCGTCGAACTACCCGGCGAGGACACCGGCACCCCCCTGGAACGCGTCACCACCATGGCCGCCAACATCGCCACATCCCTCGTCGACGCACCCGACTTCCTGCGCCTGGGCCTGATGCTCGCCCTGGAACGACGCCCCGTCGAACCCCGCGGCCGCACCGTCTTCCTCCAGGTCCGCGAAACCGCCGCCCGACGCATCGCGGAGACCGTCGAGACCCTCTTCCCCGACCTGGAGGAGGAAGCCGTCCGCACCCTCACCACCTACGCCGTCGCCGGTGCCGACGGTCTCTTCGTGCACCGAGAGATCCACGGCGAGGCCGTCGACCTGGTGGCGATGCTCGAACTGCACGCCAAGGTGGTGTACGAGGCGGCGAGCCGCATGGCGGCCGAGCTCTGAGGCAGGGCATCAGCCGTCGCCGGGCTGCACGAGCCGGAACAGCAGCCGGGCGGCTGTCCGTCGGGCGGAGCGGCGCAGGCGGTACGGGAGCGGGCGGGCCGGTGCCGGGGTGGGTGCGGCGGCCAGGCGGGGAAAGAGCGCCGCGGCGTTGGCGCGGTTGACGGCCGTGACGGTCGACGGGTCGAGGCCGGTGTCCAGGCCGGTCGCGAAGTACTGCCCGGCCACGGCGGGCGCGAAGGGCCAGTCGCTGCCGAACAGGACGCGTTCGGGGCGGGCGAAGGCGAGCAGGGTGGGCAGGGCCGCCGGGCTGGAGGAAAGGGCGGTGTCGAAGTAGAAGCTCCGGAAGTCGTCCAGGACGTCCAGGGGACTGCGCCCGGTCTCGGCGGCGAGGGCGACGGCCATGCGGTGGGAGGCGTAGGGGACGAACCCTCCCGCGTGGCTGAGGATGAACCGGATGTTCGGGTACGTACGGACGACACCGTTGCGGACGAGGAGGTAGGCGGCCCGCGTGGTGTCGAGGAGGAAGTCGGCGGCGAACGGCGGGATGTGCTCGACGGCCGGTGCGGGCAGCTCGGCCGGATGGACGAGGACGACAGCGCCGCGCTCGTCCAGGGTCCGCCACAGCGGGTCCTGGCCGTCCGCGCCCAGGTAGGTGCCCTGGTTGTTGGCGAGCAGGGTGACGCCGTCGGCCCCCAGCTCGTCCAGGGCCCGCCGGGCCTCATCGGCGGATGCCGTGAGGCCGGGCATCGGCAGGGTGGCGAAGTGGCCGAAGCGGCCCGGGTGTTCGGCGGTGAGGGTCGCGCCGTGGTCGTTGAGCCGGCGGGCCAGGGCCGCCGCCTCGGCCGGGTCGGTGAGGAATCCGGTGCCGGGGGTGGAGACCGACAGGAGGGCCGTGGTGATGCCCAGCAGGTCCATAAGCTCCAGCGCGGCCCCGGGGCTCCAGTCGGGCAGGGCGCGACCGCCCGCCTCGGCGATTCCGGCCTTGGCGAGCAGGTCGCGGTAGAAGGGCGGCACGCTGTGCTGGTGGACGTCGATACGGCCCGTCATGACGTGCTGTCCTCTCCGCCGAGCAGGTCGAGCGCCACGTCGGTGATCATGTCCTCCTGGCCGCCGACCATCCCGCGCCGGCCGACCTCGACGAGCAGGCTGCGGGCGTCGACGCCGTAGCGGGCCGCGGCGGCCTCGGCATGGCGCAGGAAGCTGGAGTAGACGCCGGCGTAGCCGAGGGTGAGGGTCTCGCGGTCGACCTGGACGGGGCGGTCCTGCAACGGCCGTACGAGGTCGTCGGCGGCGTCCTGGAGCGCGAACAGGTCGCAGCCGTGCGGGAGCCGGAGCTTGTCGGCGGCGGCGATGAACACCTCCAGGGGCGCGTTCCCTGCTCCGGCGCCCATACCGGCCAGCGAGGCGTCGACGCGGTGGGCGCCGTGCTCGACGGCGGTGAGCGAGTTGGCCACACCGAGGGAGAGGTTGTGGTGGGCGTGGATGCCGATCTCGGTGGCCGGGTCGAGTGCCTGCCGGAGGGCGTCGACGCGTGCGGCGACGCCCCGGGTCGTCAGCGCGCCGCCGGAGTCGACGACGTAGACGCAGGTGGCGCCGTAGCTCTCCATCAGTCGCGCCTGGCGGGCCAGTGTCGCGGGGTCCGTCATATGGCTCATCATCAGGAAGCCGGCGGTGTCCATGCCGAGTTCGCGTGCCGCGGCGATGTGCTGGGCCGAGATGTCGGCCTCGGTGCAGTGGGTGGCCACGCGGACGACGGACGCGCCGGCGGCGTGGGCGTCGCGCAGGTCGTGGACCGTGCCGATGCCGGGGAGCAGGAGGGTGGCGACCCGGGCCCGGGTGACCACCGAGGCGACGGCCTCGATCCACTCCAGGTCGGTGTGGGCTCCGAAGCCGTACACGCAGGAGGAGCCCGCGAGTCCGTCGCCGTGGGCGACCTCGATGGAGTCGGCTCCGGCGGCGTCCAGGGCGGCGGCGATGGCGGCCGCCTGGGCGGTCGTGTACTGGTGCCGGACGGCGTGCATGCCGTCCCGGAGGGTGACGTCGCTGATGTACAGGCGGTTCATCGGGCCACCGCCACGGGTGTGCGCAGGGCGATGCGTTCGGCGGCGGCGACGGCCGCGGAGGTCATGATGTCCAGGTTGCCGGCGTAGGCCGGGAGGTGGTCGGCGGCGCCGGTGACTTCGAGCATGACGGTGACCTTGGTGCCGGTGAACGGGCCGACGCCGGGGATGTGCGGGGAGTCGAGCCGGTCGAACTGGACGCTCTGCTTGAGGCGGTAGCCGGGCACGTACGCCCGGACCTTCTCGGCCGTCGCCAGGATGCTGTTCTCGAGGGCGGCGTGGTCGCAGTCGCCCTCGACCAGGCAGTACACGGTGTTGCGCATCAGCAGGGGCGGGTCGGCCGGGTTGAGGATCATGACGGCCTTGCCGCGGCGGGCGCCGGCGACCTCGCGCAGGGCGCGGGTGGTGGTCTCGGTGAACTCGTCGATGTTGGCGCGGGTGCCGGGGCCGGCGGACCTCGCGGCGATGGAGGAGACGATCTCGGCGTAGGCGACGGGGGCGACCTGCGCGACGGCGGCCGCGATGGGCACGGTGGCCTGGCCACCGCAGGTGACCATGTTCAGGTTCGAGGCGTCGAGATGGGCGTCGAGATTGACCACGGGCACGCAGTACGGGCCGATCGCGGCGGGCGTGAGGTCGAGGACCCGGACACCGGTGGGCTCCAGCTTGGCCCAGTTGGCCTGGTGCGCGGTGGCCGAGGTGGCGTCGAAGACCAGCCTGATGTCCCGGAACCCGGGCAGCGCCAGCAGTCCGTCGACACCGTCGGCGGTGGTGACGACACCCAGCCGTCGGGCCCGGGCGAGACCGTCGGAGGCGGGGTCGATCCCGGCCATCGCGCTCATCGTGAGCGCGCCGGAGCCGCGCATGATCTTGATCATCAGGTCGGTGCCGATGTTGCCGGAGCCGATGACGGCGACCGGCCAGGGGGCAGGGGGCATGGAGGTCTCCTGGGGCAGCTGATCAGACGAAGCTCACCGACACCGGCCCGAGGCCGCTGAACCGGGCCTCCACCTTCTGGCCTGCGGTGACGAACGGGGCGGTGGTCATGGCGCCGGGCAACACCACATGGCCCGGTTCCAGCGTGATGTCGAAGGCGGACAGCGTGTCGGCCAGCCAGGCGACCGCGGCGGCCGGATGCCCGAGCACCTCCCGGCCGCTGCCCGAGGCGACGTGCTCGCCGTCGACGAGCAGGTCGACCAGGACGGCGGGGAGGTCGGGCACCTCGGCGAGGGGCGTCCACGCGCCGACGACCAGGCCGGCCGAGCTGGCGTTGTCCGCGACCGTGTCGGCCAGGGTGATCTTCCAGTCGCGGATCCGGCTGTCGACGATCTCCAGCGCGGGCGCGACCGCCTCGGTCGCCGCGAGGACGTCCGCGACGGTGACGCCGGGGCCGCGCAGGGGCGCGGCAAGACGGAAGCAGATCTCCGGCTCGATGCGCGGGGCGCAGTACCGCCCCGCGCGTACGGCGCCACCGTCGCGGTGGACCATGTCGTCCAGCAGATGCCCGAAGTCCGGCTCGGCGACGCCGAGAAGCCGCTGCATCGCGGCCGAGGTCAGTCCGACCTTGTGCCCGACGATCGTGGCACCGGCGGCCAGCCGTTCGGCGATGTTGCCCTGCTGGACGGCGTACGCGTCGGCCGTGTCCAGGCCCGGCAGCAGCTCCGTCAGCGGGTCGATCGGCGTCGCGCGGCGCTCGGCCTCGCGCAGCAGCCGGCGGGCTCGTGCGCGCTGGGGGGCGGTCAGGGTCATGCCTTGCTCCTCGCTGCCAGGCGGCTCGCCGCGTCGTGGACCAGCCGGGCGTGGATCTCGAACATCGCCACCAGGTCGACGGCATCGCCATGGATCTCCCGGTGCACGAACAGGCCGTCGGCGCCCGCGACGGCGTAGGTGGTGAGGGTGCGGGCCGCGTCCTCGTCCAGCTCGGGATACAGCCCTCTGACGGTCTCCGCGATGCGTCGGGCGGCGATCTCACGGACCTGGAGGAACGCCGTGCGGCCGCGGGGTTCGACGGGGCGTCGTTCCAGGGCGAGCATCAGGCCCAGGCGCAGGAAGTCGGGTGCGTCGACGAGGGATGTGGCGATGTTCGCGGCCATGGTGGTGACGCGTTCCAGGGGTGTGCCGGTGTCCTCGCCGGGCAGTTCTACGGCCGTCAGCCAGGTCTCGAAGCTGCGCTCGATGACGGCGGCGATGAGGTCGTCCTTGTCCTTGAAGTGCCAGTAGATGGAGCTGGCGGGCAGTCCGCATTTGGCGCTGACGGCGGCGATGGAGGTGCCCTCGTAGCCCCGTTCGCCGGCGATCTCCACCGCCGCGTCGAGGATCCGCTGACGCGACTCCACCCCGTTCGCACGCTTCCTGCGTGGCACTTGACCCTCTCCCTCACCCTGCTTACCGTAGCGGTCATTCCAATTGGAGTAAACACTACAGCAACGAATCTGCGACACCCCCGACAAGGACGAGAGCGAGGTGGCCCGGTGGGCGGGATCAGACCGGGAGAGACGGCCTACGACGTGGCGGTGATCGGCTACGGGCCCACGGGGGTCACGGCGGCGAACCTGCTCGGGGCGATGGGCCTGCGGGTCGTCGTGCTGGAACGCGACGCCGAGATCTTCTCCCGTGCCCGGGCGATCTCCACGGACGAGGAGGTCATGCGGATCTGGCAGCGCGCCGGTCTGGACGAGCGGCTCAAGCGGGACATGCTGGCCGAGCGGCCCTGCGACTTCGTCGACGCGCGAGGCCGGACCTTCCTCAGCGCACGCCCGGCCCCGCACGGCCACGGCCATCCGCCGCAGCTGTTCCTCTACCAGCCTGCGGTGGAACGGGTGCTGCGCGACGGGGCCGGCCGCTACCCGAACGTCGAGGTGCTGCTGCGGCACGAGTGCCTGCGGCTGCGGCAGGACGCCGACGGCGTGGAGCTGACGGTGGCGGGCACCGCCGACGACTCCGTACGGCGGCTGCGCGCCGCGTACGTGATCGCCGCCGACGGCGGGTCCAGCCTCACCCGGGCCCAGCTGAACATCGGCTACGAGGGCCGGACCTACGAGGACCGCTGGGTGGTCATCGACACCGAGATGCTCAAGCCCTGGCCGGACCACGACCGGCTGCGCTTCCGCTGCGACCCGGACCGGCCCGCCGTGGACTGCCCGACCCCGCTCGGGCACCACCGCTGGGAGTTCCCGATCCTGCCGGGCGACGACGAGACGTATCTGACCACGGACGACGCGGTGCACGAGCTGGTGGCCCGGTACGGCATCGGCAGGGACAGCGTCAAGGTCCTGCGCGCCACCGTCTACAGCCACCACGTCCGCTTCGCGACCCGCTTCCGGGTGGGCCGGGTCTTCCTGGCCGGGGACGCGGCGCACGCCATGCCGCCGTGGATCGGCCAGGGCATGGCCGCCGGTGTGCGCGACGCGGCCAACCTGTGCTGGAAGCTGGCGGCCGTGCTGCGGGGCGAGCTGCCCGAGGCACTGCTCGACAGCTACGAGGCCGAACGTATGCCGCACGTCAGGGAGGTGACGAAGCGGGCGGTGTTCGTCGGGCGGATCATCACCGAACGGCGCCGTCCGGTCACCCGGGTCCGCGACGCCGTGCTGCCCGTCCTGAACCGGGTACCGGGCTTCAGCTCCTGGTTGCAGGACTCCCAGTGGATACCCGTCGCCCGCTACGCCGAGGGGTTCCAGGCCCGCCCACGCGCCAAGGCCTCCGGCAGCCAGCTCCCCCAGCCCCGGGTGACCGGGCCCGACGGCACACGAGTGCGGCTCGACGAGGCGCTCGGCGGCCGCTGGCTGCTGCTGCACGCCCGCACCGAGACCGCCCAGCCGGCCTGGCGGGTCCCCTCGCTTGTCGTCACCCCCGCCGGTTCCCCGCCGGGCGAGGGCACCCTCGTCGACAGCGACGGGGTGCTGCTGCCCTGGCTGGACCGGCACCGCGCGGCCACCGTCGCCCTGCGTCCGGACGCCTACGTCTACGCCGCCGCCCGCGCGGGAGCCCGGCTCCCCGCTCCCCCGGCGGGGTTCGCCCCGCTTCCGCACGAGTCCGCCTCGACGACCCTGTGAGGACCACCATGAGCGCACCGACCGAACTGCCGTCGCCCCCGTCGATGCGAGAGCGTCTGCTCGACGTGGCCGGAAAGAAGATCTTCGTCGCGGAGACCGGCGAGGGCCCGCCCGTCCTGCTGCTGCACGGCGGCGGCCCCGGCGCCTCCGGCGTCTCCAACTACACGCGCAACATCGCAGCGCTGGCGAAGGAGTACCGGGTCATCGTCCCCGACCTGCCCGGCTACGGCCGCAGCACCAAGGGCGTCGACACCGCCGACCCCTTCGGACACCTCGCCGACGGCATCCGGGGCCTGCTGGACGAACTCGGCTTGGAGAAAGCCCACTTGGTCGGCAACTCCTACGGCGGTGCCTGTGCGCTGCGGCTGGCCCTGGACACCCCCGACCGGGTCGACCGCATGGTGCTGATGGGCCCCGGCGGCATCGGCACCACTCGCGGCCTGCCCACACCGGGCCTCACCAGCCTGCTGAACTACTACAACGGGGACGGGCCGTCACGGGCGAAGCTGGAGAAGTTCATCCGCCAGTACCTCGTCTTCAACGCCGCCGACGTCACTGACGCGGTGATCGACGCGCGCTACGAGGCGAGCATCGACCCCGAGGTGGTGGCCGCCCCGCCGCTGCGCCGCCCCTCGGGGCCGAACGCCCTGCGCACCCTGTGGAGGATGGACTTCACCCGCGACCGGCGGCTCGCCCGTCTGCCCGTGCCCACGCTGGTGCTGTGGGGCGCCGCCGACCGGGTCAACCGGCCGTCCGGCGGGGCGATGCTTGCCGAGCGCATGCCCGACTGCGATCTGTACCTGGTCGCCAACACCGGCCACTGGGTGCAGTTCGAGCGCGCGGACCTCTTCAACCGGCTGTGCGCCGGCTTCCTGGCGGGCCGCCGATGAACCGGCCCGGGAACACCTCCGCCAGTACGTCGGTCTTCGGCTCGGTCCACCTCGGCTACCTCGTCGTCGAGACCGAGCGCTTCGCCGACTGGCGCCGTTTCGGCGGCGACGCCATCGGCATGCACCGCGACGATCTCTCCCGCGATGTGACGCGGTTCCGGCTCGACGACCAGGAGTGCCGGTTCCTGCTGCGGCGTGGTCCCGCCGAGGACGTCGTCGCGACCGGCTGGCACATCGACGGCCACACCGCGTTCGAGCGGATCGAGGCCCGGATCCGCGCCCATGGTGTGCCGTTGCAGGAGGGCACGGCCGAAGAGGCGGCGCTGCGCGGTGTCGAACGCCTGCTGCGCTTCCCCGGGCCCAAGGGCATCACGCAGGAGATCTACACGACCCCGGTGCGGTCGGCCGAGCCGTTGCGGATGCTCTCCTCGGGCTTCGTCACCGGCGAGGCGGGCATGGGGCATGTCGCGATCACGTCCACCAGACCGGCGCGGCTGCGCGGCTACTTCGACACCGTCTTCGACGCCCGGCTGACCGACCGCATCGACGAGACGATCAGCGGAGTCAAGCTGAAGATCCGCTTCCTGCGCGTCAACGAACGCCATCACTCCATCGCCGTGGCCGCCGTCCGGGGCCTGCCGATCGACCCGGTGCGCACCCGTGTCCAGCACCTCAACATCCAGACGGCCACCCTGGACGACCTGGCCCGGAGCTATCAGCGCGTGCACGAACTCGGCTTCGACATGGCCCTGTCCGTCGGTCAGCACACCAACGACAAGGAGCTGTCCTACTACGCCCGCACGCCCTCGGGCTTCGAGTGGGAGGTCGGCTGGAACCCGGTCGTCGTCGACGAGTCCACCTGGGAGCCGAGCACCCACCAGGGCATCAGTATCTGGGGGCACACCCCGATGGGCCGGACGATCGTCGACAAGCTCGGGCAGTTCCGGCTCGCCGCCCGCTCCCTGGCACGCGTCGAGGACACCGTCCCCGCCATCGGCGGCAACGGTGTCCCCGAGGACTGAGCACGGCTCAGCGCGACGTGCCGGCCATCTCCGGGACCGGCGCGTCGAGGGCGTCCAGTCCGCGCAGGATGTCCTCCACCCGCTGCTTGGCGTCGCCGAAGAGCATCTGCGTGTTCTCCCGGAAGAACAGCGGATTCTGCACACCGGCGTACCCGGCGGCCATCGACCGCTTGAAGACGACCACGTTGGCCGCCTCCCACACGTGCAGCACCGGCATGCCTGCGATGGGGCTGGCCGGGTTGTCGGTGGCGGCCGGGTTGACGGTGTCGTTGGCGCCGATGACCAGGACGACCGAGGTGGCGGCGAAGTCGTCGTTGATCTCGTCCATTTCGAGGACGACGTCGTACGGCACATTCGCCTCGGCGAGCAGCACGTTCATGTGCCCGGGCAGCCGGCCGGCGACGGGGTGGATGCCGAAGCGCACCTCGACGCCCCGCTCGCGCAGCTTGCGCGCCAGCTCGGCGACCGGGTACTGGGCCTGGGCGACCGCCATGCCGTAACCCGGGGTGATGATCACCGAGGAGGCGTCGCGCAGGAGTTCCGCGGTCTCCTCGGCGTTGATCTCCCGGTGCTCCCCCTGCTCGCCGTCGTCGGCGGCCGCCGCCGGGGTTCCGAAGCCGCCCGCGATCACCGAGATGAAGGAGCGGTTCATCGCCTTGCACATGATGTACGACAGGTAGGCACCGGAGGAGCCGACCAGTGCGCCGGTGACGATCAGCAGGTTGTTGGCGAGCAGGAAGCCCGAGGCAGCCGCCGCCCAGCCGGAGTAGCTGTTGAGCATGGAGACGACCACCGGCATGTCACCGCCGCCGATGGAGGCGACCAGGTGCGCGCCGAGGGCGAGCGCGACCACGGTGACGGCGATGAGCAGGCCGATGTTCGGCCGGGCCACGAACGCGACGGTGAGCGCGACGAAGGCGACCAGGGCGCCCACGTTGAGGATGTGCTTGCCGGGCAGCGTCAGCGGGTTCGACTTGATGCGCGCGGACAGCTTCAGATACGCGACGACCGAGCCGGTGAAGGTGACGGCGCCGATGAACACCCCGATGAACACCTCGGCGTGATGGATGCCCAGCAGCGAACCGCTGAGCCCGGGATCGACATCGAGGTAGCCGTTCCAGCCGACGAAGGTGGCGGCGAGGCCGACGAGGCTGTGCATGATGGCGATCAGCTCGGGCATGCCGGTCATCTCGACGACCCGGGCGCGCCACAGTCCGATGCCGGCGCCGACGGCCGTGGCGACGGCGATCAGCACGAGACCGGTGGCGGTGATGCTCCGGGAGGCGAGACCGACGGTGGCGGCCAGGGCGATGACCATGCCCGCGATGCCCCAGACGACTCCCGAGCGGGAGGTCCGGTGCTGCGAGAGGCCGGCCAGGCTGAGGATGAACAGCAGCGCGGCGACGACGTAGGCGGCCTCTGCGGCCGTGACTGTGGTCATCCGGGATCAGCCCTTCGAGAACATGCCGAGCATGCGGCGGGTGACGGCGAATCCGCCGAAGATGTTGATGCTCGCCAGCAGGATCGCGGCGAACGACAGCACGGTGACGGCGGTGTTCCCCTGCCCGATCTGCAGCAGCGCGCCGACCACGACGATCCCGGAGATGGCGTTGGTGACCGACATCAGCGGAGTGTGCAGCGCGTGGTGCACATGGCCGATGACGTAGAAGCCGATGACGATCGCCAGGACGAACACCGTGAAGTGGCCGATGAGTTCGCTCGGCGAGAAGGCGGTCACCAGGAACAGCGCGAGCGCCCCGGCACCGACGAGGGCGTACGGCGCCCAAGCCGGCCGGGCGGGCTTCGCCGGGGTCTCCGAGGGCACGGCCACGGGTTCCGGGGCCCCGGCCGGGGCGGGCGCGGCGGACACCTGGACCGGAGGCGGGGGCCAGGTCTTCTCGCCCTCGCGGACCACGGTCATGGCGCGCTGCACCACGTCGTCGAAGTCGAGGACGAGTTGACCGTCCTTGCCGGGCGTGAGCAGCTTCATCAGGTTGACGATGTTGGTGCCGTACAGCTGCGAGGCCTGGGCGGGGAGCCGGCCGGGCAGGTCGGTGTAGCCGATGATCGTCACGTCGTTGTCGGTGACGACGGCCTTCCCGGCGACCGTGCCCTCGACGTTGCCGCCCTGGGCCGCGGCCATGTCGACGATGACGCTGCCGGGCTTCATGCGCGCGACGTCCTCGGCCGTGACCAGCCGGGGCGCCGGGCGGCCCGGGATGAGCGCGGTGGTGATGATGATGTCGACGTCGGCGGCCTGCTCGGCGTAGAGCTGCGCGGCGAGCCGGTTGTAGTCGTCGGAGGTGGCCTTGGCGTAGCCGTCGGTGCTCACCTCCTGCTCGGCACTCACCGTCAGGAACTCGCCGCCCAGCGAGTGGACCTGCTCGGCGACCTCGGGCCGGGGGTCGGTGGCGCGGACCACGGCGCCGAGGCTGCGGGCGGCGCCGACCGCCGCGAGTCCGGCCACACCGGCGCCGGCCACCAGCACCTTGGCGGGCGGTACCTTGCCGGCGGCGGTCACCTGGCCGGTGAAGAAGCGTCCGAAGGCGTGCGCGGCCTCGACCACGGCCCGGTATCCGGCGATGTTCGCCATCGAGCTGAGCACGTCCAGGGACTGGGCGCGCGAGATCCGCGGCACGGCGTCCATGGCGAGCACCGTGATCGGCCGCCGCGTCAGCTCCTCGACCAGGTCGGGGTTGAGCGCGGGACTGATGAGCGCGATCAGGGTCGCCCCGTCGCGCAGCCGGCCGATCTCCTCGCTCGAGGGGCCGTTGACCTTCAGTACGATCTCCGCCGACCACGGGTCGCCGAGGCGGGCTCCCGCCTCCTCGTAGGCCGTGTCGAAGAAGCGGGACGAGGCTCCCGCTCCCGGTTCGACCACCACGTCGTATCCGAGCGCGACAAGTCTCCCCACGGTGGCCGGCGTCGCCGCCACCCTGGTCTCGCCCGCAGTGGACTCGGCGGGTACGCCGATCCGCTGGGGTTCCGGTTCCGCTGGGGCCATCGTCTGCCTCTCTCGTCGTTCTACTGCCTGTCTGCCTGTCCTCCTTGGTGCCCGCATCCTGCACCTTCGACGCGGCAACTGTGGCGGACCGTGGTCACATGGCCGAGGAGGTCGTCCTCACACCGCCCAGGGGTTGCCGCGGGACGCGTTTGGGGGTATCAGTGTGGCGCACGGGGCCGGAGTGGTCTTGTGATGCGACATGAAACGGCCGGGCGCAGACTGAGTGCGTGAGCAGCACGCGCCCGGGGCGCGGCGAGGGATCGCCCCCCTCCCGACCGGCGCCGCAGCAGCAGACTGTGGCACTGGCGGCGATGATGTTCGCCGTCGCCATGACCTTCATCGACCAGACCATCGTGTCGATCGCGGCTCCGGACATCGTTCGTGAGCTGAACCTGTCGTCCTCCGGCATGCAGTGGGTGGTGAACGCCTATCTGCTGGCCCTCGCGGCGTTCTTCGCCCTCGGCGGGCGCCTCGCGGACCTCTACGGACCACGCCGTGTCGTCGTGATCGGCACGCTGGTGTTCGTCGTGTCGTCGGTGCTGTGCGGCTGTGTCCCCGAGGGCAGCGCGGCGCAGACCTGGCTTATCGTGTTCCGCGCCACCCAGGGGTTCGGGGCGGCACTGCTCTTCCCGGCGGCTCTGGCCGTGGTGGTCGCGGTGTTCCCGGTGGAGAGACGCGGTCGCGCCCTCGCCCTGTTCTTCGGCGTCTCCGGCGCGCTGACCGCCCTGGGCCCGCTGCTGGGCGGCTGGCTGACGAACTGGACCTGGCGCGCCGTCTTCTGGGTCAACGTCCCCGTGGCGATCGTGGCGCTGGCCCTCACCGCGCTGGCGCACATCGCCGACCGGCGACGGTCCGGCACCCTGGACGTCCGTGGCGCCGCGCTGATCGCGATCGGCATGGGCCTGAGCGTCCTCGGCTTCCAGCAGGCCTGGTCCTGGGGCTGGGACAGCTGGGCGACCTGGGTGTGCATCGCGGGCGGCCTCGCGGTGCTCTACGCGTTCGTCCGGTTCGAGCGCGACGTGCAGCATCCGCTGATCGACCTGCGGGTCTTCCGCGACAGGGCGTTCACCGTGGACGCGGCGGTGCTGTTCTTCTCGATGCTCGCCTTCGTCCCGCTGTTCTTCTTCACCTCGGTCTACGCCCAGGTGTCCCTGAGCGCCTCGCCGAACCAGGCTGCCCTGTTCCTGCTGTACTTCTTCGTGGGCTTCGCGATCGCCTCGCAGTGGGGCGGCCGGATCCTCGACAAGCAAGGGGCACGCCCGGCCCTGAAGCTGGGCTCGGCGGTGGGCTGTGTCGGGTTCGCCCTGTGGGCGAACAAGCTCACCGACCTGTCCATGCACGACCAGTGGCCGTACGCGGCCCTCGCCGGGGCCGGCATCGGCTTCATCCTCGCGCCGGCCTCGACGGACGCCGTCAACCGGGCCATCGGTGCCTCGTACGGCGAGGTCACCGGCATCACCCAGACGGTGCGCAACTACGCGGCGAGCGTGGGCCTGGCCGTCTACGGCACGATCCTGACGCACGTCACGACCGACAAGGTGGTGCGGACCCTGGAGTCCCGGGGCATGTCCACGGACGACGCGAACACCGTGGCCCGTGACATCACCGAGTCGATCACGGGCAGCGGCGACTCCCAGCCACCCTCCGGCACGAGCCCCGCCGCCGAGGCCACCCGGGACGCGATGGGCGCCATCCGCATGGACTTCGCCGAGGCCAACCAGTGGGTGTTCTACGGCATGGCCATCGCCCTGGGCGTCGGCTACCTCTGCGCCCTGCGCCACCCGGGCGGGCGGCCGGCCACGAACGCGGCGGTGGAGGAGCAGGTCGCGCAGAAGCGGTGACGGTGCCTCACGACCGTACGGCGGCGGGCTCGTCAGGTGAACAGGTCGGTCGTACGCGCCTGGATCTCCTCCGGCGTCAGCTCCTCGATCGGCTGGGAGATCATCCAGAGGTGGCCGAACGGGTCGGCGAGACGGCCGCCGCGCTGCCCGTAGTGCTGGTCGGCGACGGGGTACACCACCGTCGCGCCGCCCCGCAGCATGGCCTCGGCGACGGCGTCGGCGTCGGACACGTCGAGCGCCATGATCACCGGGGAGCCGCCGAGGGAGGACGGTGCCGGGTCGCCGTCGTCTGCGTCCTTGACCGCGATCACCGCGCCGCCGAGACGCAGCATGGCGTGCACGATCCTGCCCTCGGGGTCGGTGTACCGCTCGATCTCCTCGGCGCCGAGCGCGGACCGGTAGAAGTCGATCGCCCGGGGTCCGTCGGAGACCACGAGCCGGGCGTAGAGCCGGGTGACGGCGGGGGCGTCGGGTGAGGTGCCGGGTGGGGTGTCGGGTGTGTTCGTCATGCCTTCACGATCGCGGGTCCCGGGGGCCGTGGATTGTAGAAAACGGCCGGCCGGGCGGGGTGTGTCACCCGCCGAGCGGTACGTGGTTGCGCTCCAGCGGCGAGCGCGGTGCGTACGCGGTCGGTGTGATGCCCGCGAGCGCGCGGAACTCATGGATCAGATGCGCCTGGTCGTGGTAGCCGCAGTCAGCGGCGAGGACCGCCCAGTCCGGCGCCCCGGCCCCGGAGTTCACGCGCCGCAGCAGCCGCTGGAAGCGCCGTACCCGCGCATACCGCTTGGGCGCGAGTCCCAGCTGTTCGGCGCAGCTGCGGGCCAGCCGCCGGGAGGTCCAGCCGAGCCGGTCGGCGACCTCGCCGACGGGTGTGCCGCGATCGAGCAGTACGGCGGCGAGGCGGACCGCCGGGTCGGGCTCCAGCGGACGCTCCGCCCGCCCCAGCAGGGCCGTCTCCAGCTCCCGCAGCCCCGCCTGAGGGCCACCGGCGGCCACGGCCTGAAGCAGCCGCTCACGCAGTACCGCGCCGTCGGTGCCCCACAGCTCGTCCAGTCCGACCAGCTCGTCACGGACCGCGGAGACCGGGGCGGGGAGGAACGGGTACGCCCCCGCCGGACGGAACGCCACCCACACGACGGCGCGCTGCTGCGCCGGGTCGATCAGGGCCGGCTCCGTGTACGGCCCCTGCAGGGCCGCGCCCCGGGTACGGCGGTCGGCGCCCCTCAGCGGTGACGAGGAGAAGGCGTCCCCGTCGAGGTTCACCAGCAGCTGCGCCCCGCCCGTCGGCAGGGCCAGCTCGGCGCCGTGCGCGAACCGCCCCTCGACATACCCCAGCGCGCCGATCAGCGGCCCGAGCGCGGCCGCCGACGGCCGGACGGTGAGCGAGAGAGCTGTTTCCGCGGCCGTTTCCTCGAACGTTTCCGCGGCCGTTTCCTCGGCCGTACGAGCCATGCGTCCAGACTACGGCCGGGGTACGACACCGGGCCCTCCGGCGGAGTCGGCCCCGGGCCGGGTCAGGCCGTGGCCGTGGCCGTGAGGCGTGCGGCCAGGTCGCGGCCCGCGGCCTTGAAGGCCGGTGGGAAGGTCAGCTTCAGGCCCTTCTCCTCGCCCTGGACGGTCAGCACGGTCTGGGCGCCGAGTCCGAGCAGCGCCTTGCGGGCCGGGGAGGCGGCGACCAGCTCACGGGGCAGGACCATGACGGGCTTGCCCGGCCGGCCGGTGACGGAGCCGGGTTCGAAGAAGAGCAGACGCCGGTCGGTGAGCGCCCAGTACAGGGGGCGCGGCTGAACCGTGGCGATGACGGTCCCGGCGGTCAGCGCCCCGACCAGTGCGGAGGTGAGGACCCGCCGCTTGACCGAGACGGATCCGACCTTGGCGAGCGAGATGAGCTCGACCTGCTCCCCCTGGGCGAGCAGAGGGGTGACCGCTGCGAGGACCTGCTGTCTGCGTCTGTTGTTCATGACCGTCCGTACTGGTGCCTGCGGGCACACGTGTGCGCCGCGGGGGAGAGCGGGGGGCGGATGTGAGCGTAGGGGCGGCCCCTCGGTGGTTGAGCAAAGGCGAAGTCAGCGATCTGCAATGAAACGGGCGGCATGGCCCCTTTGCCGAGTACCCGATTTGCCGAGTACCCGGCCGTCGCCCCCGCCCCGCGCGTCACGGCTGTCCGAACCGTTGACGGAGGTAAGGGCCCCGCTTATCTTCTGACGGAATTCATGGCCGAATTCACGAACCACGTTCGAAACCACGGACATTGGATCGACAGAGGCGGCTCGTATGCTTCGGACTCCCCCTGCGGCCAGGCGCCGCAGTCCCCTGCTCGTCTGCGTGCTCGCCCTGCTCCTCGCCCTCGTGACGGCGGCTCAGCCGGCGTCCGCGGTGGAGGGGCGGCCGTACACCAACCCGCTGAAGTCGTTCAAGGGCGCCGACCCCTGGCTCCAGTACCACGACGGCAACTACTACCTGATCACCACGACGTTCACCGGCATCCTCGGCATCCGCAAGTCGCCGACCCTCGCGGGCCTCGCCACCGCGCCCAACGTGCAGGTGTACTCGGACACCACGTCCACACGCAACACCAACTTCTGGGCGCCGGAGATGCACCTCTTCAACGGCCACTGGTACGTGTACTACTCGGCCGGGCAGAGCGGCGTCGCCTGCTGCGACTCCCAGCGCACCCATGTACTGGAGAGCGCCGGCACCGACCCGATGGGGCCGTACACCTACAAGGGTTCGCTCACCGGGTCCAACCTCACCCCGGGCGGCTGGCTGATCGACGCGAGCGTGCTCCAGGCGAACAACAGGCTGTATCTGGTGGGCAGCGGGTTCATCAACGGCAGTACACAGAGCCTGGTCATCGCGCCGCTGAGCAACCCGTACACCCTCGCCGGCAACACCTTCTCGATCATCTCCAGCCCGACTCTGGACTGGGAGCGCTCCGGCAGTCCGGTCAACGAGGGCCCCGAGCCGCTCTACCGCGACGGCCGCACCTTCCTGACCTACTCCGCGAGCTCCTGCCAGACCGCCGACTACAAGCTCGGCCAACTGGAGCTGACCGGCACCGACCCGCTCAACCCGGCGTCCTGGACGAAGAAGCAGACCCCCGTCTTCCAGCGCAGCGACGCGAACAGCGTGTACGGCCCCGGACACAACGGCTTCTTCACCTCGCCCGACGGCACCGAGAACTGGATCGTCTACCACGCCAACTCCGCGTCCAACGGCGGCTGCGGCAACGGACGGACCACCCGCGCCCAGAAGTTCACCTGGAACGCCGACGGCACACCGAACTTCGGCACACCGCTCGCCCTCGGCGGCACGCGCCCCGGCCCGTCGGGCGAAACGGCGGCGACCCCGACGTCGTACGCCCTCGTCAACCGCAACAGCGGCAAGTGCCTGGACGTGAACGGCGGGAACACCGCCGACGGCACCGATGCCCTCCAGTGGAGCTGCACCGGCGGCGCCAACCAGAAGTGGCGGATCGAGGACCTGGGTGACGACACCAGCCGGCTGGTCAATGTGGCCACCGGCAAGGTGCTGGACACCGCCGACTGCTCCGCCGCCGACGGCGCCGATCTGCGGCAGTGGTCCTGGCTGAACAACAAGTGCCAGCGCTACCGCCTGGTCTTCACCGCGAGCGGCGACCACGTCCGGATCGTCAACGAGGCCACCGGCAAGGTCGCCGACGTGGCGAACTGCGGTACCGCGGACGGCGCCGACGTACGGCAGTGGACGTGGCTGAACAACAACTGCCAGCAGTGGCGCCTCGTCCCCACGACCTGATCACTCCCCCTCTGATCCGGAGAACTCCCTTGAGACGCATGGCCGCAAGGCTGCTCATGGCCGTCCTCGTCGCCCTCGCGACCTGCCTCGCGGGCGCGCCCGCCCACGCCGCCGTCCCCGACTCCCCCGCCGTCACGTACACCAACCCGATCGCGGAGAAGCGGGCCGACCCGCACATCTTCAGACACACCGACGGCTACTACTACTTCACCGCGACCGTCCCCGAGTACGACCGCATCGTGCTGCGCCGGGCGACCACCGTCCAGGGGCTGAGGACGGCCCCCGAGACCACCATCTGGACCAAGCACGCCGGCGGTGTGATGGGGGCCCACATCTGGGCGCCGGAGATCCACTTCATCGACGGCAAGTGGTACGTGTACTTCGCGGCGGGCGCCACCCATGACGTGTGGGCGATCCGGATGTACGTCCTGGAGGGCACGGGCGCCAACCCGCTCACCGCCACCTGGACGGAGAAGGGGCAGATCAGGACCCAGTGGGAGAGCTTCTCCCTGGACGCCACCACCTTCGTCGTGAACGGCGTGCGCTACCTGGCCTGGGCGCAGCGCGACCCGTCAGTGAACAACAACACCGACATCTACCTGGCGAGGATGGCCAACCCCTGGACGATCACCGGCACTCCGGTGATGCTGTCGCGGCCCACCTACTCCTGGGAGACCGTCGGCTACAAGGTCAACGAGGGCCCGGCGGTCATCCAGCGCGGCGGCAGGGTCTTCATGACGTACTCCGCCAGCGCCACCGACAGCAACTACTGCCTGGGCATGCTCACCGCCTCCGCGGGCGCGAACCTGCTCAGCCAGGCGTCCTGGAGCAAGAGCCCCGCCCCGGTGTTCGCGAGCAGCGCCGCGACCAGCCAGTACGGCCCGGGCCACAACTCGTTCACCGTCTCCGAGGACGGGAAGAGCGACGTCCTCGTCTACCACGACCGCGGCTACAAGGACATCAGCGGCGACCCGCTGAACGACCCCAACCGCCGCACCCGCGTGCAGAAGGTGTACTGGAAGGCCGACGGCACGCCGGACTTCGGCATCCCGGTGGCCGACGGGGTCACTCCGCAGCGCTTGTCGTCGTACAACTTCGCGGACCGCTTCGTCCGGCACTGGGAGTACCGCGCCCGCATCGAGGCCGGCGTCTCCCCGCTCGCGGACTCGCAGTTCCGCGCGGTGAGCGGCCTGGCCGGCAGCGGCACCATCTCGCTGGAGTCGGCCAACTTCCCCGGCCACTACCTGCGGCACAGGAACTTCGAGGTGTGGCTGGAGAAGAACGACGGCACCGCGCGGTTCGCGTCCGACGCCACCTTCCACCGGCGTGCCGGGCTCGCCGACTCGGCGGGGGTGTCGTACGAGTCGTACAACTACCCGGGGCGATACGTCCGCCACTGGGAGTACCTGCTGAACGTGCAGACGGTGAGCACGGCGACCGACCGGGCGGACGCCACCTTCTACGCGCAGTGACGGCAGGTTAAATGCGTGTAATGCCCTGATTGTGTTCCCGGTGGGCTGGGCACTCAGGGCATGTGCACACACAAGACGGCAAGCGACCGCGCAGGGTTCTGCTGACTGGCTGGTTCAGCTTCCGGGACAGGGAGGCGACCGCCGGGGACGTCCTGGCCCTGCGCCGGGTCGAGGACGTGCTGCGGGGGACGGGCATCCCCTACGACGTCGCCTGGAGTCCGGGCTTCCGTCCGGAGGCCCTGCATCTGGAGCGGCTGTGGCCCGAGGACTACACCCACCTGGTGTTCGTGTGCGGCCCCTTGCACGGGCCGCAGGTCGAGGAGCTGCACCGGCGGTTCGCGCACTGTGTGCGGATCGCCGTGGGCACCTCGGTGATCGACCCCGCCAGCACGGCCGTGACCGGCTTCCACCGGGTGCTGCCGCGGGACGCTCCTGACCGCGAGCCGGTGGAGGATCTGGCGGCCCGCGCCCCGGACGTGCCCGCCCGGCCCGTCGTCGGCGTGATCCTCGCGCACGGGCAGCACGAGTACGGGCGGCTGCGGCGGCACGGGCAGGTCGCCGAGGAGGTGACGCGGTGGCTGGCCGGGAAGGACTGCGGCAGGCTGGAACTGGAGACGCGGCTCGACGCGCACGACTGGCATCTGAGTGCGACACCGGCGCAGCTCCAGTCCGTGCTGGCCCGGATGGACCTCGTCGTCACCGACCGGCTGCACGGGCTGGTGATCGCGCTGCGGGTCGGCACGCCGGTGCTGGCCGTCGACCCGGTCGCGGGCGGCTCCAAGCTGACCGCGCAGGCCCGCGCCTGCGGCTGGCCCGCGCTGGTGGCCGCCGAGCGGCTGGACGTGCGGCAGTTGGACCGCTGGTGGGACTGGTGCCTGACCGGCGGCCGGGTGACCGCACGGCAGATCCGCGACGGATTCCGCGAGGGCACCGTGCCGGACAGCGCGGACCGGCTCGTCGAGGCGCTGGCACGGCCGGTCGCCGGTTAGCTCCATGACCTCACGGGGCATCCGCATCTACGTTCCCCGCTGTATTTCCCCGCTTCCCCCGCCGCACGTCCCCCCGGCAGGAGAGACGGTCCGGCCGACCCGAAGGAGAGAGCGTGTCCATCGGCCGACTTCCCGATCACGAGCAGCGCATCCTCGACGAGATGGAACGCGTCCTGCGCCGCGACCGCCGCCTCGACCGCCGGCTGCGCACCCTGCGGGTGCGCCGTCGCCCCGACCCCGCCCGTGTCCTGGCCCGCCTGGCCGCCTACCGTCCCCGTGTCTGGACCGTGGTGGTCCTGTTCGCGGTGTCGGCCGGGCTGCTGGCGGCCGGGATCGTCACCTCCGAGCCCGGGGTGATCTGGGCGTTCGCCGCGATATGCCCGCTGACGCTGTACGCGACGTTCCGGTTGATGTGCCGGTGGTGCGGGACCTGAGCGTCCGCCGCCCCTAACCGGGATCGGCCGTGAAGGCCTGACGGATGGGGCGTTCGTCGGCGAGGACACGACCCTTGGGCGGCCCGTCGAGGAGCGCGCGGGCGGCGGTCAGCAGGTCCGGGGCGACGTGGTCAGCGCGCGCGGTCTCCTCGGGGCGGGTCCGCCCGGTCGGGACGAGGATGCCGTGACACCCCGCCCGGTGTGCGGCCTCCGCGTCGGCGCAGGTGTCGCCGATGACGACGAGGTCGGCGGGCCGGGCGCAGATCCGCCCGGCCGCCCAGAGCACCAGGCCGGGCCGGGGGGTACGGCAGTGGCAGCCGTCGTCGGGGCCGTGCGGGCAGACGGCGAACACGTCGAAGGGGCCGAGGAGTTCGTCCACGCGGTGGTTGACCCGGCGCACGTCGGCGTCGGTGAGCTGCCCGCGCGCGACGCCGGGCTGGTGGGTGAGGACACCGGTGCGGATGCCGCGCTCGCGCAGCAGGACGAGCGCCTCCCGGGCGCCTTCGACGGGGCGTACGCGGTCGGGATCGGCGTTCCCGGGGACGTCCTCGACGAGCGCTCCGTCGCGGTCCAGCAGCACGGCGGTCACCGGACGCCTCACGAGGTCACCTCGTCCTGCCAGGCGGGGGCGTGGCGGTGGCGCCAGGCGCCGGTCAGGCGGTGCCAGGTCGCGGCCGGCGGGATGAGCACGCTGGTCGCCACCATGGTCGTCACTTCGTGGCGGGTGCGCGGGCCGAGCGCGATCCGGGCCCGGGCGAACTCCGCCGTGCCGGCCGCCCAGCCGAGCGCACAGGCCGTCGCTGCCCGTCCGTGCCCGGCGGCGGCGAGGGCGCACGCCGCGACGCCCGCGGTCGTGATCGCCGCGTGGGAGCGGATCCGGCCGCGCGGCGCGACCGCCTTGTCCCACCAGTCGGACCCGTGCAGATGCCGCATGAGGGCGTCGTCGGCGTTGCCGCGCTGCTGGCGCACCGACACCCAGCGGGAGGCGGGGTGCACTGGGTGCCGTGTGGTGCGGCGGCCCTGCCGGATGCGCCAGCCCGAGTCGAGCACGCGCAGCGCGAGATCGGCGTCCTCGCGGAAGGCACGCTCGAAGCGTTCGTCGAAGCCGCCGACCTGCTTGAGCGCCTCCGTGCGGTACGCCATGTCGGAGGTGATCCAGTGGGCGCGGGCGAGTCCCGCCGTGCCGCGTTCCCAGTCGGTGGGGCGGCGTTCGCCGGGCAGCGGGACGGCGATGACGCCCTGGACGCCGGCGATGTCGGGTGACGCCTCGGCGAGGTCCTCGGCCAGCTGATCGCACCAGTGAGGCCCGACCTGGACGTCGTCGTCGAGGAACACGGTCCACGGCGCCGTCACGGCGCGCAGCCCGGTGTTGCGGGCGGCGGCGGGCCCACGACCGCCGCCGCCCAGCACTGTGGTGCGCCCCCGCAGATCGCCGAGGACGCTCAGCGGGTGTTCCAGCTGCCCGGGGCCGGGGTCCGTCCGGTCGTCGACGAGGACGATCTCGCCGGGGCGGGGCCCGGTCGCGGCGGCGAGCGCCGCGAGACAGTCGGCGAGGGTGTCCCGGACGACGGTCGGGATCACGACGGCGTACGAGGTCATGCGGCGGTCCTCCCTGCGACGATCGCCCGCCTTCGGTGCTGGCGAGTGCCGCGGTACGGCCGCCTCAAACGCCCCAGGGACTATACATGGTGCGTATACATGCTATGCATAGTCCCCGCATGCCTTCTCTGACACCGCGCCCGGGCGGCGACGGACATCCAGGCGGCCCGCTACGGCACCGTCGACTGCCGTGAGGCGAAGTGCATCGCCCTCACCTTCGACGCGGGGCCCAGCGAGCACTCCACGCGCCTGCTGGACATCCTGAAGGAGAGACAGGTCCCGGCGACGTTCTTCCTCCTCGGTGAACGGCACATCGAGAAGTACCCGGAGCTGGTGCGGCGCATGGCCGACGAGGGCCATGAGGTGGCCAGCCACACCTGGAACCACAAGATCCTGACCCGGCTGAGACCCGAGGAGATACGCGAGGAGCTGGAACGCCCCAACCGGGAGATAGAACGCCTCACCGGACGGCGCCCGACCCTGATGCGCCCTCCCCAGGGCCGCACCGACGACACCGTGCACGAGATCTGCCGCGAAAAGGAACGGGGGTACGTGTTCGTGACCGTGCCACAGCTGCTGGCACCGGGGAAGGCTGAGCCCGGGAAGGTGTACCGGTAGCGCACAAACCCTCGGACGGCTCTGGGCCGAGTGGGTGAGCCGTACCCGAGCGGGCCGCCGAGCAGCGTGGGTTCCCTACGATCGGGACGTGGCGAACATCCTGCTCGAACGGACCGTCCCGCTCCCCCTCGACGAGGCGTGGCGGCGGATCACGCTGTGGCAGCGGCACGGTGAGGGGGTGCCCTTGACGCGGGTCGGTCCGGTCCCGCCCGGGCCGACCCGCGTCGGCACTCTCGTCGTGGCCCGCACGGGTGTCGGGCCGCTGTCCTTCGACGACCCGATGGAGGTCACGGTGTGGGAGCCGCCGGAGGAGGGGGTCCCGGGGATGTGCCGTCTGGAGAAGCGGGGCCGGGTGATCCTGGGCTGGGCGGAACTGGAGGTGCGGCCGGGACCCGGCGGCCGCACCCGCGTGCTGTGGCGGGAGGAGATCCGGATCCGGCTGCTGCCCTCGCTCTTCGACGGGCTGGTGCACCGCTCGGCACGGTATGTGTTCGGCCGGGCGTTGAACCGCCTGCTGAGACAGGCGTGACGGGGGCCGGGAAGACTTCCGCACGGAACTTTCGTCCAAGACAGACGCCGGGAAGCCGGCGACCGTGGAGGCATGCGCAGCTACGAAGCGGAGGCCGAGCCCGGCTGGGACGTCGTCCTCCCCCGCGGTGATCTCTCGCTCGGTGGTGTCCGGATGGCCGGGTTCCGTGAGCGGACCGCCGGTGGGCTGGACTTGCGGGTGCTGCCCCAGCCGGCGGTGATCGTCGTCATCGGCCTCGGGGACGAGCCGTTCGCCGTCGAGGGTGCCACCGGGCACCGGCCCTTGCGGAGCCTCGTCGCCGGCCTGTCGCCGGGCCCGGCCCGGATCCGCGGTGCGGGTGTCGAGTGCGTCGAGATGCGCCTGTCACCGCGGACCGCCTATGCGCTGCTGGGCGTCTCGCCGCGTGAGCTGGACGGATCCGTCACCGGGCTCGAAGACCTCTGGGGGCGGGACGGACGCCGGCTGCGGGAGCGGACGGCCGGCACCCCCGACTGGGAACACCGTCTCGCGCTCGTGGACGAGTTCCTCGCCGGGCGGGCCGCGCGGGCACCGGCGATGGCGCCCGAGGTCGCCGCCGCCTGGGAGACCATCGTCGCCCGGCGGGGCCGGGTGCGGGTCGGTGACCTCGCGGCCTCCTGCGGCTGGAGCCGCAAGCGGCTGTGGTCCCGGTTCGGCGACCAGATCGGCCTCACCCCGAAGCGCGCCGCCATGCTGGTCCGCTTCGACCACGCCGCCCGGGCACTCGGCGCCGGTGCCGACACCGCCGACGTCGCCCTGGCGTGCGGCTATGCCGACCAGCCCCATCTCCACCGCGACGTACTGGCCTTCGCCGGCTGCACGCCCACCGCCCTGGCCGGCCGCGCGACATCCGCCGGCTGACCGGACCTCAACTCACGCAGGAGGAAAGACCCGTGGCGAACACGCACGTTCTCGCGCCCGACATGAACGACCGCGACCGGCTCGTACGGCTCGTCTTCGGCAGCATGGCGGCCCAGACCGTCCGCGCGGCCGTCCGGCTGAGGATCGTCGAGCTGATCGGCGGCACCCCGCGCCCGGCCGCCGATGTGGCCGCCGACGCCGGAACCGCGCCCCAGCCCATGACCCGGCTGCTGCGCGCCCTGGCCGGCCTCGGACTGCTGGCGGAACACGCCCCCGGCACCTTCGCGGTGACCCCCGCGGGTGCCCTCCTCGACTCGAACCGCCCCGGCTCGCTGACCTCCTTCGTACAGATGTTCACCGAGCCGGAGATCATCCGCGCCTGGGAGCACCTGGACGACAGCGTCCGCACCGGCGATGTCGCGTTCGACACGGTCTTCGGCACGGACTTCTTCAGCCACCTCGCCCAGCGGCCAGAGCTGTCCTCGATGTTCAACGCGGCGATGAGCCAGGCCACCGCGGAGACCGCCGCCGCGCTGCCGGGCGCCTTCGACTTCGGCCGGTTCGGTTCGGTCACGGACGTCGGCGGCGGGGACGGCACGCTCCTGGCCGCCGTGCTCACGGCGTTCCCGGGCCTCGACGGTGTCGTGTACGACACGGCCGAGGGGCTGGCGCAGGCGCCGGAGACCCTGCGCCGCCACGGGCTCACGGACCGCTGCTCCCTGGCCGCCGGGGATTTCTTCCGCTCGGTTCCCGAGGGCTCGGACCTCTGTCTGATGAAGAGCATCCTGCATGACTGGCCGGACGAGCAGGCGGTCACCGTCCTGCGCCACTGCCGCGCGGCGCTGCCGCCCGGCGGACGCGTGCTGATCCTGGAACCCGTGCTGCCCGAGGCCGTCGGGACCGACGGTGACGGGGGCACATATCTCAGCGACCTCAACATGCTGGTGAACGTGGGCGGCAGGGAACGCACCCGCGAGGACTTCGAGGAGCTGTGCCACGCCGCCGGGCTGTCCCTGGTCGCGGTCACCCCACTGCCGGAGGCCGAACCGTTCTCGCTCCTGGAGGCCGCGGCAGGCTAGTTCCGGGGCCTCAGGCCACCGTCCCGATCCGCCCCACCGCACCGGGCTCCGGCTCGTGGTGGATCGGGGTGTGGGCCCCGGTCAGCGACACCCCGCTGCCTCCGCGCCGGCCGGCGACGATCTCCGAGGCGATGGACAGGGCCGTCTCCTCGGGCGTACGGGCCCCGAGGTCCAGGCCGATCGGCGAGTGCAGGCGGCTCAACTCCAGCTCGGTGACGCCGACTTCCCGCAGGCGGGCGTTGCGGTCCAGGTGGGTGCGCCGGGAGCCCATGGCACCGACGTACGCCACCGGCAGCCGCAGCGCCAGTCGCAGCAGGGGCACGTCGAACTTGGCGTCGTGGGTCAGCACGCACAGGACCGTACGGGCGTCGACGTCCGTGCCCTCCAGGTAGCGGTGGGGCCACTCGACGACGATCTCGTCGGCGTCGGGGAAACGCGTCCTCGTCGCGAAGACGGGCCGTGCGTCGCACACCGTGACGTGGTAGCCGAGGAACTTGCCCATGCGGACCAGGGCCGACGCGAAGTCGATCGCGCCGAAGACGATCATGCGGGGCGCCGGGACCGAGGACTCGACCAGGACCGTGAGCGGTGCTCCGCAGCGTGAGCCCTGCTCTCCGATCTCCAGGGTGCCGGTACGGCCGGCGTCCAGGAAGGCGCCCGCCTCGGCGGCGATCGTGCGGTCCAGTTCCGGATGGGCGCCGAAGCCGCCGTCGCGGGACCCGTCGGGGCGGACCAGCAGGGCCCGGCCCGTCAGTTCGGGCGGGCCCGACACGATCCGCGCCACCGCCGCGGCCTCCCCTTGAGCGGCGGCGGTGAGCGCGGCCGCGACCACCGGCCGGACCGGATCGGCGGCCCGTACCGGGGTGACCAGGATGTCGATGACGCCGCCGCAGGTCAGACCCACGGCGAAGGCGTCGTCGTCGCTGTAGCCGAAGCGTTCCAGGACGGACTCGCCGTCCCGCAGCGCCTGTTGGCACAGCTCGTAGACCGCGCCCTCCACACAGCCGCCGGAGACCGAGCCGATCGCCGTGCCCTCGGCGTCCACCGCGAGCGCGGCGCCGGGCTGCCGGGGCGCGCTGCCGCCGACGGCCACCACGGTGGCCACGGCGAAGTCACGGCCCTGCCCGACCCACCGGTTCAGCTCCTCGGCGATGTCCAGCATCTGTCTCGGTCTCCTTAAGGCTGCGGGGCCGGCACGCCGGGCGTCAGTGGACGCCGAGCCAGCTCTCGATCGGGTTGAGGGCGAAGTACACGAGGAACACCGCCGTCAGGATCCACATGAAGGCGCCGATCTCGCGCACCTTGCCCTGGGCGGTCTTGATGGCGACGTAGGAGATGACGCCCGCGGCGACACCGGTGGTGATGGTGTACGTGAACGGCATCAGGACGACCGTCAGGAACACCGGGATGGCGGTGGCCCGGTCGGCCCAGTCCACGTGCCGGGCGTTCATCAGCATCATCGCGCCGATGACGACGAGGGCGGCGGACGCGACCTCCTGCGGCACGATCGCCGTGAGCGGCGTGAAGAACAGACAGGCGGCGAAGAACGCACCGGTGACGACCGAGGCGAGGCCCGTGCGCGCGCCCTCCCCGACACCCGTCGCCGACTCGATGAACACCGTCTGGCCCGAGCCGCCGGACACGCCTCCGATCGCGCCGCCGGCCCCGTCGATGAACAGCGCCTTGGACAGGCCCGGCATCCGGCCCTTGTCGTCGGCGAGCTTGGCCTCGGTGCCGACGCCGATGATGGTCGCCATCGCGTCGAAGAACCCGGCCAGCACCAGCGTGAAGACGATCATGCCGACGGTCATCGCGCCGACCTCGCCCCAGCCGCCGAACTCCACGTTCCCGAAGAGCGAGAAGTCGGGCATGGACACCGCGCTGCCGTGCAGTTCGGGTGCCCCGGCCGCCCACTGCTTGGGGTCGACGACGCCGGCGGCGTTCAGGATCGCGGCGACGATCGTGCCGCCGGTGATGCCGATGAGGATGGCGCCCGGGATGTTCCGGGCCTGGAGCATGAAGATCAGCAGCAGGGTGCCCGCGAAGAGCAGGACCGGCCAGCCGGCCAGGTCGCCCGCCGGGCCGAGCGTGACGGGGGTCGCCTTGCCCTGGTGCACGAAGCCGGACTTGTAGAAGCCGATGAGGGCGATGAACAGGCCGATGCCCATGGTGATGCCGTGCTTGAGCGCGAGCGGGATCGCGTTCATGATCATCTCACGCAGGCCGGTGACGACCAGCAGCATGATGATCACGCCGTACATCACGCACATGCCCATCGCCTGCGGCCAGGTCATCTCGGGCGCGACCTGGGAGGCGAGGACTCCGGAGACGGACAGGCCCGCGGCGAGGGCGAGCGGCACCTTGCCGACGAACCCCATCAGCAGCGTGGTGAGGGCCGCCGCGAACGCGGTCGCAGTGATCACGCCCTTCTGCGCGAGGGTGTCCCCCGCCACGTCCTTGCCGGACAGGATCAGGGGGTTGAGCAGGAGGATGTACGCCATCGCCATGAAGGTGGTGACGCCTCCGCGCACCTCACGCGCGACCGTCGATCCTCTGCCGGATATGTGGAAGTACCGGTCGAGCCAGGACCGTCCGGCCGGGACGCGGGTGCCTTCGCCCGCGTCCTCGGCTGTGGTCCTCGGCTCTACTGACTGCTGGGTCATGTGGGCCTACTCCCAAGTTTCAAAGGGGGTTGGGATGCACGACCCGGGGGACGGCCCGAGACGAACGAAAGGGGTCCGGGGGACACGGGAACACGGTCCCCCGGACGGGACTCTCCTGTTCAGGCCTCGGAGAGTGACGTACCCGTGAGGTGCTCGGGCCGTACCGGAGTCCGATTCAGCTCGAGCCCGGTCGCGTTCCGGATGGCCGCGAGGACCGCCGGCGTCGACGACAGGGTGGGTGCTTCGCCGATGCCGCGCAGCCCGTACGGGGCGTGCTCGTCGGCGAGTTCGAGGACGTCGACCGGGATGGTCGGCGTGTCGAGGATGGTCGGGATCAGGTAGTCGGTGAAGGAGGGGTTCCGCACCTTCGCCGTCTTCGGGTCGACGACGATCTCCTCCATGACCGCCACGCCCAGGCCCTGTGTCGTGCCGCCCTGGATCTGGCCGAGCACGGACAGCGGGTTGAGCGCCTTGCCGACGTCCTGGGCGCAGCCCAGCTCGATGACCTTCACCAGCCCGAGCTCGGTGTCGACCTCGACGACGGCGCGGTGCGCGGCGAAGGAGTACTGGACGTGTCCGTTGCCCTGCCCGGTGCGCAGGTCGAAGGCCTCGGTCGGCCGGTGCCGCCACTCCTCCTCGACCTCGACGGTCTCGCCCTCCAGGACATCGGCCAGGGCGCCGAGGACCTCACCGCCGTCCGTGACGACCTTGCCGCCCTCCAGCAGCAGCTCGGCCGTGGCCCAGGCCGGGTGGTAGGAGCCGAACTTGCGGCGCCCGATCTCCAGGACCTTCTCGCGGACGATCTCGCAGGCGTTCTTCACGGCGCCGCCGGTGACGTAGGTCTGCCGGGAGGCGGAGGTCGAACCGGCGCTGCCCACCCGGGTGTCGGCCGGGTTGATGGTCACCTGCGCGACGCCCAGCTCGGTCCGGGCGATCTGCGCGTGGACGGTGACACCGCCCTGGCCCACCTCGGCCATGGCCGTGTGGACGGTGACGACGGGCTCGCCGGCCACGACCTCCATCCGCACCTTCGCGGTCGAGTAGTCGTCGAACCCCTCGGAGAAGCCCACGTTCTTGATGCCGACCGCGTAGCCGACGCCTCGTACGACGCCTTCGCCGTGCGTGGTGTTGGACAGGCCGCCCGGCAGCTGCCGTACGTCGGCGCCCTCGCTGGACTCCCACTGGCGCTCCGGCGGCATCGGCATGGCCTTGACGCGGCGCAGGAGTTCGGCGACGGGAGCCGGGGAGTCGACCGGCTGGCCGGTCGGCAGGAGCGTGCCCTGTTCCATGGCGTTGAGCTGCCGGAACTCCACCGGGTCCATGCCGAGCCTGTGCGCCACCTTGTCCATCTGCGCCTCGTAGGCGAAGCACGCCTGGACCGCGCCGAAGCCGCGCATGGCGCCGCAGGGCGGGTTGTTGGTGTAGAGGGCGATGGCCTCGATGTCCACGTCCTCGATCACGTACGGGCCGACGGAAAGGGAGGAGGCGTTGCCGACGACCGCCGGGGAGGCGGAGGCGTAGGCGCCGCCGTCCAGGACGATCCGGCACTTCATGTGGGTCAGCTTGCCGTCGCGCGTGGCCCCGTGCTCGTAATAGAGCTTCGCCGGGTGGCGGTGGACGTGCCCGAAGAAGGACTCGAACCGGTTGTAGACGATCTTGACGGGCTTGCCTGTGCGCAGCGCCAGCAGGCAGGCGTGGATCTGCATCGACAGGTCCTCGCGGCCGCCGAACGCGCCGCCGACGCCGGACAGCGTCATCCGCACCTTGTCCTCGGGCAGGCCGAGCACGGGCGCGATCTGGCGCAGGTCGCTGTGCAGCCACTGGGTGGCGATGTAGAGGTGGACGCCGCCGTCCTCCTCGGGGACGGCGAGGCCGGACTCGGGGCCGAGGAAGGCCTGGTCCTGCATGCCGAAGGTGTACTCGCCCTCGACGATGACATCGGCCCGCTGCCGTGCGGCTTCGACGTCACCGCGGATGATCGGCTGGCGGTGGACGATGTTCGGGTGCGGGACGTGCCCGGCGTGGTGGTCGTCGCGGCCCTCGTGGACGAGGATCGCGTCCGGCGCGGTCGCGGAGGCCTCGTCGGTGATGACGGGCAGTTCGCGGTAGTCGACCTTGATCTTCGCGGCGGCGCGCCGGGCCGTCTCCGGATGATCGGCGGCGACGATCGCGACCGGCTCGCCGTGATGGCGGACCTTGCCGTGGGCGAGGACCGGGGTGTCCTGGATCTCCAGCCCGTAGTTCTTCACTTCGGTGGGCAGGTCGTCGTACGTCATGACGGCGTAGACACCCGCCATGGCCAGCGCCTCGCTCGTGTCGATGGACACGATCTCGGCGTGCGCGACGGTCGACCGGAGGATCTGCCCCCACAGCATGTCCTCGTGCCACATGTCGGACGAGTACGCGAACTCGCCGGTGACCTTGAGGGTGCCGTCCGGGCGGAGCGTGGACTCGCCGATGCCGCCCTTGGTCCGGGAGCCCTGGGTGATCTTCGTGGGTGCGCCATTGGTGGGCATGCTCAGACCGCCTCTCCCTGCCGGGCGGCCGCCAGGCGGACCGCGTCCATGATCTTCTCGTAGCCGGTGCAGCGGCAGAGGTTGCCCGACAGCGCCTCGCGGATGTCCGCGTCGCTCGGGTTGGGGTTCCGCTCCAGCATCTCGTCGGCGGCGACCAGCAGACCGGGCGTGCAGAAGCCGCACTGGACGGCGCCGGCGTCGATGAACGCCTGCTGGATCGGGGAGAGTTCGGTGCCCTCGCCGGTCTGCGAGTCGGTGCCCTTGGCCTGCCACTCCTGAGCGTTCTGCAGCGACGTACCGCAGGCGCCGGTGGCGCAGCCGCCGTGCTCGGCACGCTGCTTGGCGAAGTCCGCGAGCCCCTCGACGGTGACGACCTCGCGGCCCTCCGCCTGCCCGGCGGCCACCAGGCACGAGCACACCGGCACCCCGTCGAGCCGGACCGTGCAGGACCCGCATTCGCCCTGCTCACAGGCGTTCTTGGACCCGGGAAGGCCCATGCGCTCCCGCAGCACGTACAGCAGGGACTCGCCCTCCCACACGTCGTCGGCTTCCTGCGGACGGCCGTTGACCGTGAAGTTGACGCGCATCACGCAGCTCCCTCGGTGAGGCGGCGGGTGCCGCGGTAGGACTCCCAGGTCCAGGTCAGCGTGCGGCGTGCCATGACGCCGACGGCGTGGCGGCGGTAGCTCGCGGTGCCCCGGACGTCGTCGATCGGGTTGCAGGCGGCAGAGCACAGGTCGGCGAACTGCTTGGCGACCGACGGGGTGACGATCTTCCCGTTGTCCCAGAAACCGCCCTCTTCCAGAGCCGCGTTCAGAAATTCCTCGGCGGCCTTGGCCCGAATGGGGGTCGGGGCGGCCGAGCCGATCCCGGTCCGCACGGTCCGCGTCCCGGGATGCAGCGCGAGCCCGAACGCGCACACGGCGATGACCATGGCGTTCCTGGTCCCCACCTTGGAGAACTGCTGCGGCCCGTCGGCCTTCTTCACGTGCACGGCCCGGATCAGCTCATCGGCCGCCAGCGCGTTGCGCTTCACGCCCTTGTAGAACTCGTCGATCGGGATCCGGCGCGACCCGCGCACCGACTCGACCTCCACCTCGGCGCCCGCGGCGAGCAGGGCGGGGTGGGCGTCGCCGGCCGGGGAGGCGGTGCCGAGGTTGCCGCCGACACCGCCGCGGTTGCGGATCTGCGGGGAGGCGACCGTGTGCGAGGCGAGGGCAAGACCCGGCAGTTCGGCGCGCAGATTCTCCATGATCCTCGTGTACGGCACGGAGGCACCCAGACGTACGCTCTCCTCGCCGACCTCCCACTCGGAGAGATCGCCGACGCGGTTCAGGTCCATGAGGTACTCGGGCCGGCGGTGGTCGAAGTTGATCTCGACCATCACGTCGGTGCCACCCGCAATCGGCACAGCTGTGGGGTGCTCGGCTTTCGCGGCGAGCGCCTCCTCCCAGCTGGCGGGGCGAAGGAAGTCCATGACCGGCTCTCTTCTCCGTCTTCTCGTGGGGCGTTCAGATTGAGCCAATACGTGTGCGGCGGTCCCGGCTCGTTCATGTGCTGTTAACGCGTAGTGGCCTCAGTACACAGCCCGGTACTCCGACGGGGTCAGTCACGGAAACCATGAAGGAGTTGGCTGGCCAGGACGGGCATCTTGTAGATTCGTATGAACGGAGGCCATCAGAAACCTCCTCGTTCTCCTGTGGAAACGCGCGACACAGCCGCGTGACCTGGGACACAGCCGGGACACGGTTCGGGGCCGGGGAGTATCGCTCACCAGGCCGACGAACAGGCGTTCACCCTGCACCCCACCAAGATCCACCATTGATTTCGAGACAAAGAACGGCGGCGACGAGAATGCGGCTGCGCGCACTGCTGGACACCGACGCGCTGGGCCTCAAGCTGCTCGGCGGCGAGGAGGAACTGGACCGCACGGTGCGCGGCGTGATGACCACCGACCTCCGCGACCCCAGCCGCTATCTCTCGGGCGGCGAGCTGGTGCTCACGGGCCTGGCCTGGCGCCGGGACGCCGAGGACTCGGAGCCGTTCGTCCGGATCCTGGCGCAGCAGGGCGTGACGGCCCTCGCCGCGGGCGAGGCCGAGCTCGGAGACGTCCCGGACGACCTGGTCACGGCCTGTGCCCGGCACCGGCTCCCCCTCTTCGCGGTGCACGAGTCGGTGGCGTTCGCGACGATCACCGAGCACGTCGTACGGCAGGTCTCCGGCGAGCGCGCCGGCGACCTCGCGGCGGTGGTCGACCGCCACCGCCGGATGATGACCTCGGGCCCGGCGGGCGGCGGCCCGGACGTGGTCCTGGACCTGCTCGGCTCGGATCTGGACCTGCGGGCCTGGGTCCTCGCCCCCACCGGCCGGCTGATCGCGGGCTCGAAGGCGGCGGGCCCCGCCGCCCTGCCCGCCGAGACCTGCGGGCGCCTGGCGGCGGAACACCTGACCGCCACCCGTACGGGCCGCCGTGCCCCGCACCGCGTCCTGCTGGGCGGCACCACCTACTCCCTGTTCCCGATCCGTTCGGCGGGCCGCTCCCCGGGGACCGCCCGGGACGTCCGCGAGAGCCTGCTGTCCGACTGGCTGCTGGCCGTCGAGGCGGACGCCGGGGACTGGGCCGAGGAGCGTCTCGACCTGCTGCACGGCGTCACCCAGCTGATCGCGGTCGAGCGGGACCGCCGCGACGCGGCCCGCACGGTCCGCCGCCGTCTCGCCCAGGAGGTGCTGGAACTGGTCCAGACCGGCGCGGCCCCGGCCGAGATCGCCGCCCGCCTGCGGGTGGCCGCGCCGGTGCTGCTGCCGGGCCTCGGAGCCGCGCCGCACTGGCAGGTGGTCGTGGCCCGCGTCGACTGGGACGGGGACGAGATCGAGGGCGGCCCGGTGGCCCAGGCCCTGCTGGAGGAGATCCTCGTCGACCCCCTGTCGGCGGGCCCGGAGCACTCCGACCGCATCGCCGTCGCCCACACCGGCGACGAGGCCATCGCCCTGGTCCCCCTCCCCGCCGTCACGGCGGAGCACGACGGCTCCGAGACCGGCGTCCTCGCGGACGCGCTCCTGGAGTCCGTACGGGACCCCCTCACGGCGGGTCTCGACGGCGACGGGCACCTCACCCTCGGCGTCAGCGCGGCCGTGCACTCGGCGGAGGGGCTGCGGGGCGCCCTGGAGGAGGCCCGCCACGCCCGCCGGGTGGCGGCGGCCCGCCCGGGCCGGGTCTGCGCGGCGGGCCACCAGGAACTGGCGTCGCACGTCCTCCTGCTGCCGTTCGTCCCGGACGACGTCCGCCGCGCCTTCACGGCCCGCCTCCTGGACCCCCTCCGGGACTACGACCGCCGCCACCGGGCCGAGCTGATCCCCACCCTGGAGGCGTTCCTGGACTGCGACGGCTCCTGGACCCGCTGCGCCGGCCGCCTCCACCTGCACGTCAACACGCTGCGCTACCGGGTCGGACGGATCGAGCAGTTGACGGGCCGTGATCTGTCGCGGCTCGAGGACAAGCTGGATTTCTTCCTGGCCCTGCGCATGAGCTGAGACACGGGGTGTCCCGTCGCAAACACGGGACGCCCCTGAGTCCCACGACTTTGTGAAATCCTTCACCCACCCCCTTGGCCCGACCCCGCGATTCGTGCTGAGATGCCGCCACCACTCAACAGCTCGATGGCGTGCTCGGGGAGGGCAACGTGGCGCATACCGCCATGTCTGGTAACGGAACGACCGCTGGTGACGATCCCCTCCAGACCGCGGTATGGCGGCTGCGCTCACGCGGGTGCTGGTCCGACGCGGCCGCCCTGCTGCTGCCGGATACGCCCCCGGCTGCGCTCCAGCGGGCGTCGTTGCTGGTGGAACGGTGTCTGTACACCGAGCAGGGCTGGGAGGAGGCCGAGGACGCGCTGCGCACGGCCGAGGCGCTGGCCCACAGCGACGACGAGCGGGGCGCGGCCGCTTGTGAACGCGGTTACTTGGCCTACGCCTCGACGCTGCTCGCGGTGCGGGACCGGGCCGACGAGGCGCGGGCCGCGCTGGGGCGGGCGGCGGCGCTCATCCCTCCGGGGGCTCCGCAGCGGGCCCTGCTGGACTTCCGTCGCGGTCTTGCGGCGGAGAACCTGACGAGCTCCCCGCAGGCGGCCCGGGCCGCGTATCGCCGTGCGCACGCGGGGGCGACGGCGCATGCCAACCCGCTGTTGCTGTCGTTCACATGGCGCCATCTGGCCGGACTCGCCCTGCGGGAAGGGGAGTTGGCGGAGGCCCGCCACGGTTTCACCGAGTCCCTGCGGATCCGGGAGGAGCTGGGGTATCTCGTCGGTACGGCCCCCGCGCTGGTGTCCCTGGCCGACACGGAGACCGAGCCGGAGGCGTCCCGGCTACGGGAGGAGGCCCGGCGGCTGTTCCGGCTCCTCGGGGGCGTACCGACCTGGCTGGCCCGGCAGTTGGCCCCGTTGCCCCCGGCGGCGGGAGCGGCGACGGCGTGACGCGAAAGCCGGGTGGGTCCGCGGCCCGGCGTAGCGGGGTGCCGCCCCCAGCGGCACGCATACCCGCAGCTCAGCCGGGACGCGCCCGCACCCGCGTACGGCGAGAAGGGGACGTGTCGGGGGGTGTCCGCCCGCAGCGGTTGGCGCGTCAACGGACGGTTAGTCGGTACGCAACCCCATCGCGCCGTTCCGAGGACGGACACCCCCCGGCGCGGCCCCGACCCACCACCACCGCGTAGGCGCGACACACACCCTCAGCCCGCACCCGTGAAGTGCTCCCCCACCAGCACCCGCACCACATCCAGATCCCGGGCGATCAACGCGTCCAGCAGCGCCGTGTGTTCATGCGCGTCCGCCACCAGGTCGGCCCGCCCCCGACCGCCCGGCCGGCCCCCGACCAGCGGCCACTGCGCCCGCCGGTGCAGGTCCTCCGCGATCTGGACCAGCTGCCCGTTGCCGGAGAGGTCCAGCACCGCCCGGTGGAACACCCGGTCGGACTCCGCATAGGTCGCGCGGCAGCCGGAGGACGCCGCGCGGACCGTCGCCTCGGCGAGAGGCCGCAGCTCGGCCCAGCGTTCGGCGGGAACCGTACGGGCCAGCCGCAGCATCACCGGGACCTCGATCAGCGACCGGACCTCGGCCAGTTCCGCCAGCTCCCGCGCCCCCCGCTCGACCACCCGGAACCCACGGTTCGGCACGACCTCGACGGCACCCTCGATGGCCAGCTGCTGCATCGCCTCCCGCACCGGCGTCGCCGACACCCCGAACCGCTCGCCCAGCACCGGCGCCGAGTACACCTCACCGGGCCGCAGATCCCCCGCCACCAGCGCGGCCCGCAGCGCGTCCACGATCTGCCCGCGCACGGAGGACCGCTGGACGACGGGCCTGGGCCGCGGGAGAGGCGGCTCACCGTGCGTGTGCTCACCCCGCACCGCCCCCTCACCCCGCACCGCCCCCTCGGCGCTCACCGCCCCGGCCTGCCGCGGCACCCGCGCCTGCCCGTCCGGCACAGCCGACCAGGGCTCCTCCGTCCCGGCGGAGCCCTGCGCGCCCTGCTTCACGGGTCCTCCTCCGGACGTGTCGGTACTTGGGGTCATTACGGCGGGTTGTTACTCGTCCGTCAAGCACCTTAAGCGCCTCGAGCGCCAGTTCAAATCCCAGCGATCTTGGGTTAGGTTAGGCTTACCTCTGAATGGATCGGTGATCGCATGCCCGTGCCTCGTTCGGCCGTCTCCGGCGCCTACGCCCGCCTGGCCGAGGTCCTCCCGGGGCTCGCCGTCACCGAACTGGACCCCGAGGACGCGACCCCGCAGGGCGGCGGCTGGGCCGCGGCCACCGACCTCGCGGCCGCCGGCCCCGCCCTCGACGCCTTCCTGTCCTGGGACGAGGACCAGATACGACGGGACTACGACCAGCGGGCCCGGCCCGACGTGGTCGCCAGCTTCGGCCTGCACCGGTACGCCTGGCCCGCCTGCCTGCTGATCACCGTCCCCTGGTTCCTGAACCGCCGCGTGCCCCGCTACCCCGTGACGCACGTCTCGTACGACCGCACCGCCCCCGGCCACCCCATCGGCCGCATGGCGGTCCGCCCGGCCGGCTTCGCCTGTCTGCCCGACGACGAGGCCGCCACGCTGCCCGGTGCCCGGGTCGTCCCGGACGAGGAGGCACTGCGCGCCGAGGTACGGTCGGCGGTCGCCGAGCACCTGGAGCCGGTCCTGACCGGTTTCGGACCCCGGATGCGGCGTCGCGGCCGGGCCTTGTGGGGCATGGCGACCGACGAGATCGTCGAGGGGCTCTGGTACATCGCCCAGCTGTTCGGCGAGATGGAGGAACGGCGCGCGATGCGCGAGCTGGAGCTGCTCCTGCCGGGCGCGACGAAGCCGTACGTGGGCACGGCGGCCTTCCGGGAGCTGACCGGCCCCGGCGGCGAGCCGCTGCGCACCCGGGACCGCGCGAGCTGCTGCATGTTCTACACGCTGCGCCCGCAGGACACCTGCGCCACCTGCCCGCGCACCTGCGACGCCGACCGGGTCACCAAGCTGCTGGCCACGGCCAGTTGAGACACACTCAGGAATAGCCGGCTCCTCCCGTAGGATCATCGCGGAAACTCGCAGCAAGTTCCCGGAGAACCACCCGTACGGGTAGTCTTGTTCGAACTCAACTCCCGCCCCTCACGCGGCAGTTCGAGCAGAACGCCGCCCTGAACATTCCCTTGCACTTCCTTGGCGGCCTCTTGCCCCGAAACCCCCTGAGGGCCGTTGGGATTGGGCCACTATGGCGGGCGTTACGCCCTATCCCAATGCAAGGGACCCCCAGATGAAACTGACCGACATATCGCTGAACTGGCTGCTTCCGGGCGCCGTGCTTCTCCTGGGCATGCTGGCGGCGATAGCGGTTCTCGCGCGCGGCAAGCGCTCCTCGGTCAAGGACACGAGCGCGGACGATTCCTGGGAGCGCAGCGAGGAACGCCGCAGACGCAAGGAGGCCCTCTACGGCACCGTCTCCTACGTCCTCCTCTTCTGCTGCGCGGCCGTCGCCGCCGCGCTCTCCTTCCACGGCCTGGTCGGCTTCGGCGAGCAGAACCTCGGCCTCAGCGGCGGCTGGCAGTACCTCGTCCCGTTCGGCCTGGACGGCGCCGCGATGTTCTGCTCCGTGCTCGCGGTGCGCGAGGCCAGCCACGGTGACGCCGCCCTCGGCTCCCGGATACTGGTCTGGACGTTCGCCTTCGCCGCGGCCTGGTTCAACTGGGTGCACGCGCCCCGGGGCATCGGCCACGCGGGGGCTCCCCACTTCTTCGCGGGCATGTCCCTTTCGGCGGCGGTGCTCTTCGACCGCGCTCTGAAGCAGACCCGCCGCGCCGCCCTGCGGGAGCAGGGCCTGGTGCCGCGCCCGCTGCCGCAGATCCGTATCGTGCGCTGGCTGCGGGCCCCCCGGGAGACGTACAGCGCCTGGTCGCTGATGCTCCTGGAGGGCGTGCGCAGCCTCGACGAGGCGGTCGACGAGGTGCGCGACGACAAGCGCAAGAAGGACGAGGCCCGGCAGCGGCGCCGCGACCAGCAGCGTGTGGAGCGGGCCCAGCTGAAGGCGATCAGCCGCGGTCACCGCGGCCACTTCGGCCGGGGCGGCGGCCGGCAGCTGGAGGTGCAGGTGGAGCGCGGCTCCTCGCAGGTCTCCGCGGAGCCTGCCATATCCGCGCCGGAGCCGCTGCCCGTCCGCTCGCGTCCCTCCCTGCAGCCCGCTCGCAAAGGAGTTGAGCCGGTGACCGTCGACCTCACCGCCGAGGACGACACCATGGCACTGCCGCGACTCGACTCCCTGGAGCGCAAGCTCAAGGACCTGGAGAAGCAGTTCGGCTAGTGCGGCCGAACGGAGCCGGGGAGGGGGGGGGGGCGGGGGGGCCCCCCCCCCCCCCCCCCACCCCCACCCCCCCCCCGCGACGACACCCCTCCCCGAGACCCACCACCACAGGGGCCGCGA